>CAVQCX010000011.1:0-19955 GCA_963711095.1 uncultured Gammaproteobacteria bacterium
AAGCTAGGGCGCGGGGGCGATCCCTCGGCCGATCATCTTGTCCGGAAACGTTTTACGGGGCTAAGCCAACGGCTCCGGCCTTTTTGACTTGGGTCGCCGGCGGCCGCGGCATTCCGTTGCGTGACGAGCTACCAGCCGGCTGGGGGGCGGGGGACAAGGTCTTCCCGCCGACCTATGAGGGAGGCCGATACGCTACCGAGGAGCGAATCGATCCCTCGACCGGTGAGGTGCGCCAGTGCGTGCTCCTGGATTCAGTCCAGTCCCCTTCGGCAGCGAGGCCGTACAATCGAAAGCCAACGGAAAGCCGACCGGCCAGATCTCCGATACCGCCTTCCGGACCATGAGCGGAGCTGGACACCAGCACTTTCTCGGCACTATCCGAACTTTCATCGCCGACACTCAAGCAGAGCATCTGCGCAAGACGCTGTTCTGCAATTGGCAGTACGACGACCCACTCGAAAAGCACAGCATGCGCTGGGACCCTCAGGACGACATCCGCTATGCGCTGCGCTGGAGCAATCCCAGCGGTGACCGAGAGCGCAAGCAGGCCGGAAGCATGTGGGGCGCAAACCGTTTGGCGATAAAGGCCTTGGCCTTATTCCCTTCGTTCGCTGCTGCACACAGGCTCGAGACTACGGGCTTGACTCAGGGGCGCAGAGGCCAGTTGCCCCATCTCACCTGGCCCGTTTGGACAGGCCTCCTGAGCGTGAACTGCGTTGTTTCACTCCTGGCCATGGCTGAATTCCAAAAGCCGGCTCCCGACAGAAAATTATCTGCGGGCCATGGGTGTCGCGGAGGTCTTCCGGTGCGCGCGTATCACCCAAGGCAAATTCCGCAACTTCACGCCTGCCGCTCCTGCTTGAGGATGATACGGGTGCTCCAATGGGGCAAGAGTACCGGCCAAAGAGCGGCCGCCAGGCCGGGGCCGGTTCCCCTATACTTCGATTGCGATAAGCGGAGAAGCCAGCCATGACCGAACAGACGCTGTTGCAGCGAATCACTATCCATCCCTCAAATTTTGGTGGGAAACCGATCATTCGCGGTCACCGCTTAGCAGTGGAGCACGTGCTGGGCATGTTGGCCGCCGGCGATACGCCCGAGGATATCCTGGAACGATATGCATGGATGGAAACAGACGACATCCGGGCCTGCCTGGCCTACGCCCATCGCCTCGTGGAGCACGAGCGGGTAGAGCCTCTGATCGTTGATCCTGCGGCGTGAAAATTCTGCTTGACACCTGTATCTGGGGCATCGTCCGGCTCGTCGGCATGCGTGCCCGCCGACAGGCCGATCACTGCCTGCTCGCGCTCGAACGGTATGCTCGGGAGCTGAATGAGGGGTCATAGTGACTGTAGAGACCTGGTCGGGTAAGGATACGCGCCGCGGGCTGACAGCACAGCCGGACTATCTCAGAGAAACAATATTTGGCCCCATGGAAAAAGGAGCCCGACAATATCTTCCCTCGCGTTTGGCCGGCCCGGTCCGAAGCGAGCTACTCTCAGCTGGCCACCTGCCACGGTTCGGCTCAGACCGAGCGGCTCCCTCCCGGCTCGGTGCTCGGCTCGGTCTCCTCCCGTGGCCCCTCCACCTCGAACACCTCCCACAAAGGCATCTGCAAACCCTCGATCGTCGCAAGCACCAGCCGCTCGTCGGCGGCGAACACCGTGCCCTTGTCGAGCCCATCGGGGCCGTTGAGGAAGCGGATCGCGTAATGCTCCAGCGGGTCGACCACCAGGTATTCGCGCACCCCGGAGCGCTCGTAGAGCGCCTTCTTCTGGCGCAGATCCTTGGCCGAGGTGGCCGGGGAGAGCACCTCCACGATCACATCCGGGACGCCCTCGATGTGGGTCGGCGTGATCTTCACAGGATCACACACCACCAGGATGTCGGGCTGGACCACGTCCAGGTCGCTGAGCTTGACGTCGGTGGGGGCGATGAAGGGGCGGCAGGGTTTGGTCTTGAGGCCTTCGCGAAAGTGGCTGAAGAGGTTTCCCGCCACGATCTGATGCCTGGTCGACGGCGCCGGCGCCATCGCATAGGCCATCCCGTCGATGATCTCCCAGCGCTCGTCCGCGGGCCAGGAGCGGTAATCGCGCCAGGTGTACGAACCGCCCTCGCTCGAGGGACTGGGGCTGGGCATAGTCGATCTCCGAACTGTGCGACAAGGCTCGATCCGATCATAGCCGCCGGCGGCGGCGCCACCAACCTCGGGAAGGAGCCTTAGCCATGTCCGACGAGCCCGAAGCGACGCAGGGGGAGCTGCCGCTGCCGTTTCCCGAGCTCTGCCGGGGACATGCCGCTGCTGCCCGCGCGCATGGTCAACGAGTACCAGTACTGTCCGCGTCTGGCCTACCTGGAATGGGTCCAGTCCGAGTGGGCAAACTCCGGCGATACCGTCGAGGGCCGCTACAGCCACCGGCGCGTTGATCGGCCCTCGGGCGAGTTGCCGGAGCCGGGTGGAGGTGAGGATGAGCTCCTCGGTACCTCACCAAAGGATATTTTTTCGTGACAGGCTCAGTCTGTGAGCCTGTGCCCGTGCTATCCATAGCCATGAAGAGCCGTTGACGCGACGAACGGCTCCCGTCCCCGGGGACAGGAGGAAAAGGACTGAGATGGATGGCCAGGCACGCTTTACCGGACCCCCGCTGCTGCCCGCTGCCACATCAGGGCAGGGTGCGGCGGAGACGGACACAGGCCCTCGGGCGACTGGCGGAGCCGCAATGGATCGGCGCGGGCGACGCCTCAATGTTCTGCGCACCCAATACCCACGACCTGAATCCTCAGCCCCCGGCGGGTTTGCCGGGCCCTGCGCCATAGGGTATGGGCGGGCCGATCCTCGGAAATGTCTCCCGACCCTGAGGGTGGTACAGGCCCCAGGCTCCCCCCAATGCGCTCGACCCCTCGGCGGTCGCGTGCCCGATCAGCGCGGGCCGTTCTGCTCGCGGTGGGCCTCCATGTACGCTCGGAGCAGGGCATTGATCCGGCTCTGGTACCCCTTGCCTTGCTGCTTGAGCCATTCCAGCACGTCCGCATCGAGCCGCAGGGTCACCTGGCGCTTGCGCGGGATCGGCTTCAGACCCTTGCGTAGCACGGCGCGGGCAAGCTGCTCCGGGGTCGGCTCGGGGATGTCGGATGTATCGATCTCGTCATCGGACAAACGGGCGAGGCGCTCCCAGTCAGTCTGGGAGCTTCGCGAGGAATCGCTGGGCGGTCTGCTTGGCGGTTTTTCGGGCATGGATGATTCGGATCTTGTCGTCGGACTCGGTCAAAGGTATGGAGCGGCGATCCCTTACGAGAACGCCGCTGACGCATCGCGCTTGCACTGGGCCGGTCGCGCGCCGGATCCACTCGGGATGCTATAACAGTGAGCACGGATCAAGAACAACAGGTTCGCTCTGGTTTTTCGGGCGCCGAAGTGTTGGGTCCCCGCAAGTTGGTCCTCCACGCGGCTTGGGGCTTAGCGCGATGCACGTGCGCGCCTTCCGAAGCCCGACCCCGTTACTCCCCGGTCGCTGGGCGCTCTGATCCGCGCCGTAAGGTGCCGGGTATCGGCGCCCTACAATCCACTGGCGACTTCCTCCGCTCGGTGGGCTGAGAGACAATCACGAGCATGGACTGGAAGACCAAAATCCGACGCTGGCGCAATCTGAGCCCCGAGCAGCAACGACAGATACGCCTGAGCCGCATTCCCGGGAAAGTCGCGCGCAGCATGGCCTTCGAGGGCGAGCCGGTGGATCAGGCGATGTTGGAGCGCGAGCTGCAACGCTTGCTCACGCAACCCGCCAAATAGAAATCACGCTCGGCGGCATCACCTATGCGGAACCGGCCCGCCATCTTGCGATCCGTGTAGAGCGGACCGCTCTGGCCATCGCCAACGGCGAGCTCTCCGAATATCCCTGGCCGATAATGTGATTACCGACCTACATCGGCGCATCTGCGGCGACCTAACACCCCATCTCGCGGGCCGCTGGCGTACGGTCAACGTCATGGTCGGCACCCACGAGCCCCTGGCGGCTGGCACGTGCCCGCCAACATGCGTGACTACGCAGCCGATCTTAACGCACGCACCCGGCATCTTCCCCCGGGGCCCGACAACACTTGCCCGGAGCTATTCGCCTTCGCCGAGCGATGCTTGCTGAGCATGCATCCCCTTCCAGGAATTCAACGGGCGCACCCCGCGGCCCTTTGTCGACCTGCCGCTAAAGCGCCACAATCTGCCGGTTGTAGAGCCCACTTCGCCCTACGGGCCGCCCACAGAGGCCTATTTGGCGACGTTACGTGCCGGCGACCGGTACAACTGGCGCCCCTTGGCGAAGAACTGGCGCGTACGGCTGGAGGAGCAGGGCCCATGAATGAACGGTATGAGGTCAACCGCTCAAGAACATAGATTGAGGACTGCAAGATGGAGTTCGAGCGATTCCAGAGCGAGTTTCAAACGCTTACCGGCCACCAGCCTATGTCTTGGCAATGGCGTTTGTTCCGGGATTATTTTGCTCGCGGTCAGATTCCTGCCGCTGTGGATATACCCACGGGCTTAGGCAAGACGGCCGTCATTGCGCTTTGGCTGATCGCCATCCGCGACGGTCAGCGGCAACCGCTCCGTCTCGTCTACGTGGTGGATCGGCGCGCAGTTGTGGATCAGGCGACCGCTTTCGTCGAGAAGACACGTAATCGCCTGCCGGAGTCCGAACGGTTTCCAATCTCGACCCTCCGCGGACAGTTCGCCGACAACCGGGAATGGCTGGACGACCCCGCCCGACCCGCCATCATCGTCGGTACCGTGGATATGGTCGGCTCCCGCCTGCTGTTCGAGGGCTATGGTGTCTCCCGCAAAATGCGTCCATACCATGCAGGGCTGCTCGGAGTCGACACCCTCATCGTCCTCGATGAGGCTCACTTGGTGCCCCCTTTCGAGCGCCTACTGGAAGACATCGAAAGGTCGGATCAACAGCTCGGGCCGGGCGGCAAAGAGCGGCCGGGATTCCTGCCGCGATTACACCTACTCTCGCTGTCGGCAACCGGTCGAGCGCGTAATGGCGACACCTTCCGCCTCTCAGACACAGATCTCGACGAGCCCCACCTCCCACAACCGCTGACCCGAGACCGTCTCGATGCCCGCAAGAGCCTCATGATCGTCGACATAGACGTCGGGGAGACGGGACCGAAGAAACAAGAAAAGGAGCCCGCCGAGAAGCTCATCGAGCAACTGGCCGAGCAGGCATGGAAACAGACCGACGAGGGCAGATCAGCGCTGCGCTGCCTGGTTTACTGCAACTCACGGGATCAGGCCGAGAAAGTCCAAGCGGCTTTGATGCAAAAACTGAAAAGTGCCGGCCTCGGCACACTGGACGAGCCGGCCGACGCCGTGGGCCTGTTCATAGGCGCACGCCGTGGCTATGAGCGAGTCGCGGCAGCCGAACAACTTGCGACCATGGGCTTCCTTGCCGACACTCCTGTCTCGCCAAAATCGGCGCGTTTTTTGGTGGCCACCTCGGCCGGTGAGGTCGGGGTCGACCTCGACGCCGACCACATGGTCTGTGATCTGGTGGCGTGGGAGCGTATGGTTCAGCGTCTGGGACGGGTCAATCGGCGCGGTACGGGAGAGGCCCGCATCATCGTCATAGACCCCGGTCCACCGCCACCCAACAGCCCTACTCCGGAGGCCGTTCATCGCAACACCCGCGCCCTGCTCGATACCCTCCCAGCGCTCACCCACGGCGTCGATGCCAGTCCGGGTGCTCTGCGTCGGCTCAAGGCCGAGGCTGAGCCGAGCCTGCTGCAGCAGATCGCGCACGCAACGACACCTGCGCCCTTGCACCCGGCACTGACCCGCCCCCTGCTCGACGCCTGGTCGCTGACCAGCCTGCGCGAACACACCGGACGACCGGAAGTCGCTCCCTGGCTGCGCGGATGGATTCAGGAAGAGCCGCAGACCGTGGTCCTCTGGAGACGCTTTCTACCGGTCCGCACACCACATTCGAGCACCGACCGCCGCTGGCCCGGAGATGTGGAGGCCTATTTCGAGGCCGCCCCACCCCACGTCACCGAGCAACTCGAGACACAAACCTACCGGGTGGTTGAGTGGGTGGTTGCGCGCTTGCGTAAGCTCTCGAAGCGAAGACACAACGCAGACACCCCCCCAGACGATCAGGCATCGGCCCAGATTATTGCTATCACCCTCACAAGCGCGGGCGATTTTGCCCAGGCCTATTCCCCAGAGGACTTAGAAACGCGCGACAAAAAGGCCTTGATCCGTGAGCTGACCGGAAAGACGTTGATTTTGGCCGCCGGTTTCGGTGGCTGCTCGACACAAGGGACGCTTAGCGCCGATGCGGACGGCCCAGAGTGGCTGGGCGATGACCGCCGGAGCTGGTCCGACGACGACCACGATCCCGAAAGGCACGCGATTCGCTGGCAGGTCCAGGTCCTGGATGGCGACCAGGGGCCCGCTTTCGATTCAAAATGGCGGGAACGTTTCCGCTTCAATTGCAAGGTCTCAGAAGAGGGTGACGTACTGAGCACCCTGGTCGTCTACAAGTGGCGCCACGACGCAGCGAATGAAGAAGACCGCTCGATCGGCCGCAACCAAACCCTCGGCGAGCACCAGGCTTGGGCGTCGCAGCATGCGCGGGACATCGGCGAGCGGTTAGAGCTTCCTGAAGAGTACGTCAAGATCCTGGTAATCGCCGCGCGCCTCCACGACGAAGGAAAGAAGGCCCGTCGGTGGCAACGGGCGTTCCGAGCACCGCTTGGCGGCGAAGCGCTTGCCAAGACCAAAGGGCCGCTCAATCTGGCGTTGCTCGACGGCTACCGCCACGAGTTTGGCTCGCTGTTTCATGCCGAGCGCGACCCCGAATTCAGAGAGTTCGCTGAAGAGCATCAAGATTTGGTGCTGCATCTCATCGCCGCTCACCACGGAAACGCCCGACCGACCATCTGCACTCGTGGCTGCGACGAGGCCCCACCGTCCGTGCTCGAAGCCCGAGCGCGCGAAGTAGCCTTGCGCTTCGCCCGCTTGCAGCGCCGCTGGGGGCCCTGGGGACTCGCTTGGTGGGAGGCCCTCTTGCGATCCGCTGACCAAAAGGCGTCCAAGCAAAACGACCGCCTCGACAGCAGCACGGAAACAGGAGACAAGTAATGGCGCGTGCATCCATTCCCGTAGACCTGTTCAACCCCGGCCAAGTGTTTGCCTGCCTCGGGTTTATGGAGATGGCAGAGGTCTTGCATGGTGACGCCCGTGGTGGATTTGACTGGATCAGCGGCGCACAGGATCACTTCCATCTCGCGACCACAGACGAAAGAAATCCGTTTGATACGGTGCTCGGCTGCCTGGCATCCTCCAGAGTAAGTGCGTTCGCGCCGCAGGGAACACACCTATCCACTGAAAAATGGAAAGTGCCGACCAAAACCATGCCGGCCGACTGGCCCTATCCAATGCAAATTCCAGATAGCCCGGCGACCCTCCCAATATTCATAGATTTCCAACTCGACAACCGATCGATCCGCCTGAGCGTCGACCACTGGGGCGACTCCACAATGCGTGATACGGTGAAATTCTGGGCGGGCGCAGGCGGCTATCCGGGAGCGGCCTTGTATCGCGACGCCCTCGACCTCGTTCGAGACGAGCTGCTTAGCAATTCGAAAGACCCGTTTGCCGTTTCCAAACCTCAGTCGAGCAGCTTTCGATTCGATTGGCGGCGTGACTACATCCCTTTGGACGTAGGTTTCTCGCCGAACGACCATAATGATTTGACGATGATCGGCTTTCCCATCGTCGAAATGCTGGCCGCTATCGGTTTGAGCAACGCCAGACCAAAGCGCAACGAGCGCACCAAGCTCGAATACCGCTACGGCGTGCTCGGCATGGACACGAGCGACATCTTGTACCACCCGATCTTTTTGCGCGCCGCCCTGGGTGGTGCCGATCTAGGCTTCCCGCAACGTCATTTCATAATGAGGCTAGGTTGGCCTGGCCAGGAAAATCAAGCCCGTTGCATCACCGATGTCTTAGAGGAAACGAGAGGATAGGAACCATGCTGACCGACGACATGATTCATTCCTGGGCAGACAACCCAAAAGGTCCCGTCGCCCTGCACATAACCCAGGCCCTGTTGCCCGTAGAAGGCGAGGGCAGCGTCATCTTTCCGCCAACCTATGCTGATCTGGACAACTACGGCGTGGAGACCCTTTCGGACGGGAGGACCCTCGTCACCATAGACAGCGTAGGCTCGCAGGCCAATCGCATCGAGCCAATCTTCCGTAAAGCGGATGCCGGAACGTCGGACAACAAGCTGGCTGAGTTGGTGCCGCAGATCCGTATCCAATATGGCGAAGGAAAGGCCGTGTCGATCCTGGATGTCGGACACCGTTTGGGGGACGCCCTGGTCCGATCGTCTACGCTGAAGGCCACCGCGAACGAAGCCTTCATGCATTTCTTGGATACCGGCGACGCCAGCAAGATCGCCAGGCTGGCCCCCACATCGATCGTGTTCGGCGCCTGGGATTCGCGCGACACTCAGGCCAAGTTGCCGCGCATCTTTCAAGCCGTCATTCGGGCGTGGGATGTGGATGTCATAAAGCGCTCGGCACAGTACAACCCGCCCATCGACTACAGTGTGTTGGACGTGTTCACCGAAGAACAAAAGGAAAAGCACGAAGGGGATCCGAAGAGCGATCTGGCCAAGCGCGGCTTCGTTCATGTTCCAGCAGTCGGAACCCACGGCGGTGTGGTTGCACGCGGCCCCATAGAGCGGCAGATCACCATCAACCTCATCGCGTTGCGACGCTTGCGTGGCAACGGAGATGAGTCCGGTATATTGCGCCGCTATATTCTGGGGCTCGCCCTCGTCGCTGCCACCGAGCCGCTGGATGGCTTTCTGCGGCAAGGTTGTTTGTTGACGCCGCACCCGGAAAAGCCCGCAAGTTGGCACGTTGTGGAACGCGATGGCACCCGGTCGCCGATCAACTTGGATCAGACGCGTGCCGCTGAATACGCCAAAGCGGCTAAAGCCAACTTCTCCGTCGCCGACGACGCAACCTATGAGTTCCGGAAAGACCTGGCCCATGCCGATTTGGCAGACGTGCTCGGGAAAAGCCCCGGCAAGGGTGGACGTGGCAAGACCAAGTAGCGTATGGGCAAACCGTAACGAGTGAGGATGCGATGGACAAGGTGTTACTGATCCACGTCCGATTTCTGGATGACCGCTACCACGGCGATGGGGATTGGCCCCCTTCTCCAGCCCGCCTGTTCCAGGCCCTGATTGCCGGCAACGCCATCGGCAAGAGTCTGCCGCCGGAGTGCACGGCAGCCTTGAACTGGCTTGAGTCCGTACCGGGGCCTCCCCAGATCTTCGCGCCTGGCGTAAGAGCAGGCCGCCCATACACCACATTTGTCCCAAACAACGACCTGGATGCCAAAGGGGGAGATCCTCGACGGGTAGCTGATATCCGGGTGGGCAAGTCGATCCGTCCCAGATTCGTCGTGCCGGGAATACCCATCATTTATAGCTGGCACTTCGAGCATGACGCGCAATCCACTGAACATGTCGCTTCCTTGTGCGCCATGGCCGACAATCTTTACCAACTTGGACGGGGCATAGACATGGCTTGGGCAAGCGCGGTGGCGCTCGATGGGACCGCAGAGAAATCTCGTTATGAAAGCCTACCCGGCACTGTCTACCAGCCAGCCACAGGTGATAATGGCATTGCTCTGGAATGCCCCCAAGCAGGGTCGCTCACTAGCCTTTTGCTGCGCTACGACGCACATCGTACGCGTTTAACAAGAGGTCACGAACCGGGGAAGACGCATGTCTATTTCTCTCAGCCACCTAAGCCGAGGTTTCGCCGGGTGGTCTACAACGCATCAAATCGCTGGCGGCTATATGATTTGCGCACCAGCGCAGAGCGCAGCCCGTTTCGCTCTTGGCCGCAGGACCGCGTAGTTCGACTGGTTGAGCGAGTGCGCGAAAAGGTCGTGGATCGCTTGAGTAAGGCCATGCCGGACAAGCAGGCAGTTATCGAGGGGGTATTTATCGGGCGCAACGCAGCGGAGGCAGACAAGGCCGCGCGCGTCCGGCTGATTCCGATCCCATCTATCGGCCACGTCATGACGAATCGATCCGCGCGGCGCCTGCTGGTCGAAATGGCACCGGGTTGCCCCCTCCGCTTCGACGACATCAATTGGGCTCTATCCGGTCTCTCCATCGATTCACGGGTGGATGAGGATACCGGTGAGATGTTCGATACGCTGCTGATTCCCGCCGAGGACCCTGGCATGCTGCGGCATTATGGCGTGGAATCGGGAGAACCGAGCCGAGGGTGGTACACCGTCACCCCAGCCGCACTGCCTGAGCAGGCGGCCCGTCGCCGTATCGACCCCCACCACACCTGTGAAGAGGCCAAGGGTGGCGCCGAGCGTGCACTTGAAGAGGACAAGGCACGATGTGCGGTAGTCCAGGCTCTCAGGCATGCGGGCATCAGAACACCCGTGGAGAACATCGAGGTCCGACGCGAGCCCTTCTCAGGCCGTGGCGTTCGCGCCGAGGACTTTGCGAGCGGGACACGCTTTGCCAAAGAGCGTTTGTGGCATATAGCGCTGACCTTTTCAAAACCTATCGAGGGCCCAATAGTGATCGGCGATGGCCGTTACCTTGGGCTTGGATTGATGGCACCGCAACAATGCTCCGTGGGGATTCACGGGCTCGAGATCACCAGCAGCCTGGCAAGTGAAGTCGATCCGGAAGACTTGGCGAAGGCCCTCAGGCGTGCCGTCATGGCGCGTGTACAGTCCCAAATCGGGCAGCGCAAGGTATTGCCAGGTTTTTTTACCGGTCACGAGATGGATGGTCGTACTCTGCGCCGGGGTTCTCACAGGCACATCGCCTTTGCAGTGGACCTGGAACGGAAACGCCTACTGGTCATAGCACCCCACATCTTGGAGGCCCGGAGGCCAACCGCAGGTGAGAAGGATCATTTGACCTTGCTCGATCTGGCACTACAAGATTTCACGGAATTGCGGGCCGGCAGCGCCGGCATACTGGCGTTGAGCCAAGTACCAACCCCGAAAGACGACGACCCCATATTCGGGGGCTCTCGTTACTGGGAAACTATAACCCCCTATGTCCCGACACGTTACGGGAAGCATCTGGCGCCGGCGGATGCCCTGCTTGGCGATGCCTACAACGAAATCCGCAGACTGGGGCTGCCGACACCCGAGGCCGAAGTTGTTTCTGTCAGTGTGGGGCCCAGAGGCGGTCTGTCAGGCCAGTTACGCCTGTGCTTTAGAACTGTGCAGGCAGGACCGATTCTTATCGGCCGGTCCCGCCATTTCGGCGGGGGCTTGTTCCGGAAAGCGGATAAATAGGCGATGACCAGAGGCCGGGTCTGCATGGAAAGAATCGCCGTAACCCCAGCCATCTTCTGCGCCGATCCGATCACCCGCGAGGATCGCTCGTGAGTCCGATCTCCCAGACGGGACACCCGGCGGCGCCCGCCTCAGGACGAATGAATATGCCCCTGCCCTTCCGCCGATGCAAGCCGCAGCGCCGGCCCCTCCACTTCGAGCACCTCCCGCAGCGGCACCTCCAGCCCTTCGAGGATCGCGACAACGAGTTGCTCGTGGGCGGCGAACACCGTGCCCTTGTCGAAGTCGTCGGCGCCGTTGAGGGAGCGGATCGCGTAATGCTCCAGCGGGTCGACCACCAGGCATTCGCGCACCCCGGAGCGCTCGTAGAGCGCCTTCTTCTGGCGCAGATCCTTGGCCGAGGTGGCCGGGGAGAGCACTTCGACGACCACATCCGGGGTGCCCTCGATGTGAGTCGGTTTGATCTTCGGGGGATCGCACACCACCAGGATGTCCGGCTGGACGACGTCGATGTCGCTGAGCTTGATGTCGGTGGGCGCGATGAAGGGGCGCCAGGGCTTGCCCGCCCAGCCGGCCCGGATCTGCGCGGCGAGATTCAGGGTAACGGTCTGATGCTTCGTCGAAGGCGCCGGCACCATCGCATAGGCGACTCCGCCGAGGATCTCCCAGCGCTCGTCCTCGGGCGAGGAGCAGTAATCGCGCCAAGTATACGAAGCGCCCTTTCTGGAGGGACTGCGGCTGGGCATGGTCGATCTCCAGGCTGCGCTGCACCGATCGCTCGGTTCATAGCCGCCGACGTCGGCGCAACCAACCTGGGCAAGGACTCTTGGCGATGCCCGACGAGCCCGAAGGCAACTGGGCTCGCCCGGTTCTGTGGGCGGCTCATCGCTTGGGGCTATGACGACATTCGGTTTTCCCTGCGGTGGGACCCGGCCGATGACAGGCGCTATACCCTGATGTGGAACGATCCCACCGTTGAGGGAAACGAGGTAAGGACCATGTGGGCAGCTAATCTTCTGGGGTACAGGGGCTTGTCCCTCTTCCGGAGGTTCCCTTTTCAGCCAGTCAACGATCGTGTGAGCCTGAGCCATGACCTCAAAGCATCCCCATCACCGCCCGCAAGCTTTTCTCCACCGCCGCCATTTCCTCGGCGCTCAAGGTGGTCAGGGGGCCCTCGCCGAAGCGGGTGCGATCCAGCGCCCGGGGCTGATCGGTGACCACCTGGCAGGGCTTGAGCAGGCGGTCGCGGGCCGAAATGGTGATGCGCCAGCGTTTGAATCCCGGATAGACCTGGGTGCTGAGGGGCAAGACCACGACCATCGGTGCGCCCATGTCGGGTCAGCTCGTCGGCCTGGATGATCAGCACGGGCCGCACCTTGCCGATCTCACGCCCGCGCGGGGGATTGAGGTTGGCCGTCCAGACCTCGCCCCGCCGCATCAGCGCCACCACTTCTCGCCGGGGTCGATGCCTGCCGCGCGCTCGTCGGTCGTGATTGCATCCAGGAAATCGCCCATCCCTTCCTCAGCGATCTCCATGGATTCCCGGCGAATGACCGGATCGGCGTATGCGCGCCGGGCTTCGTCCACGAGCTCCGCCATGAAGCGCTCTTTCTCGCGCCGCTCCAGGTATTCGAGGATAGCTGCGCGGGCTACCTCCGAGCGCGGGCGACCCTCGATTCGGGCTTCCTCGCTCAGCCGCGCCTCGATCTCGTCGGCAAGTCTAAGGCTGATCGCAGCCATGTCATTCGCCTTGTCATCCGTTTTGTAACTCAAATGCTATCCCTAAGGCATGGAGCGCGCAACCGGGTCAGGATGCCGCGGCGCGATAACGCGTACCCGCGGCTACACCCGCGGACTCGTCGGCGCAGAGTGGGGCAATGGCAGGTAGGCTAGGAGCCTGTCGCACTTTCTCTGCAAGTTATTGATTTATAAATAATTATTATTTTGGTGTAAATTTGAGATTTCTTTATCTTTCAATTGGTTACGCTTTCCAAGAAGCCAAAGTCCGACAGGCTGCTAGGGGGGAGTGTCGCCGGGCCCGGATGCGCGCTCTGGGGAGGGCAATTCGAACACCTCCCACAGCGGCACCTCCAAGCCTTCGAGGGTGACCAGGATGATCCGCTCGTCGGCGGCGAACACCGTGCCCTTGTCGAAGCCGTCGGCGCCGTTGAGGAAGCGCATCGCGTAATGCTCCAACGGGTCGACCACCAGGTATTCACGCACTCCGGCGCGCTCGTAGAGGGCCTTTTTTTGGCGCAGGTCCTTGGCCGAAGTGGCCGGGGAAAGCACTTCGACGACCACTTCGGGGGCGCCCTCGATATGAGTCGGCGTGATCTTCGCGGGATCGCACACCACCAGGATATCGGGCTGGACCACGTCCAGGTCGCTGAGCTTGACGTCGGTGGGGGCGATGAAGGGGCGGCAGGGTTTGGTCTTGAGGCCTTCGCGAAAGTGGCTGAAGAGGTTTCCCGCCACGATCTGATGCCTGGTCGACGGCGCCGGCGCCATCGCATAGGCCATCCCGTCGATGATCTCCCAGCGCTCGTCCGCGGGCCAGGAGCGGTAATCGCGCCAGGTGTACGAACCGCCCTCGCTCGAGGGACTGGGGCTGGGCATGGTCGATCTCCGAACTGTGCGACAAGGCTCGATCCGATCATAGCCGCCGGCGGCGGCGCAACCAACCTTGGCAAGGAGCTCTAGCCATGCCCGACGAGCCCGAAGGCACCCAGGGCGAGCTGCCGCTGCCCTTCCCCGAGCTCTCCGGGGACATGCCGCTGCTGCCCGCGCGCATGGTCAACGAGTACCAGTACTGCCCGCGCCTGGCCTATCTGGAGTGGGTCCAGTCCGAGTGGGCGGACTCCGGCGATACCGTCGAGGGCCGCTACAGTCATCGCCGGGTCGACCGGCCCTCGGGCGATCTGCCCGAGCCCGGCAGCGCCGACGAGCAGGAGCGCTTCCACGCCCGCTCCATCACGCTCTCCTCCAACCGCCTGGGCCTGATCGCCCGGATGGACCTGATCGAAGGCGAGGGGGATGTCCTCACCCCCATCGACTACAAGCGCGGCAAGCGCCCGCACGTCGCCGCGGGCGCCTACGACCCGGAGCGCGTCCAGCTCTGCGTGCAGGGCCTGATTCTGGCCGAGCATGGCTACACCTGCGAGGAGGGGGTGCTCTACTACGTGCAATCGAAGGAGCGGGTGCGGGTCCCCTTCGACGAGGACCTGCGCGCCCTCACCATGAACGCCATCGATGGGTTGCGCCTGGTGGCCATCGGCGGCCAGATCCCGCCGCCGCTCAGCGACAGTCCCAAGTGCCCGCGCTGCTCCCTGGTGGGCATCTGTCTGCCCGACGAGGTCAACTATCTCCACCGGGGGGACGTCGAGCCCCGTCCGTTGGCCGTGGCGCGCGACGAGGCCATGCCCGTCTACGTCCAGGCGCCCAGCGCCAAGGTGACCAAGAAGGGCGAGACCATCGAGATCTACGTGGACGACCAGAAGGTCAGCGGCGCACGCCTGGGCGAGGTCTCCCAGCTGGTGCTCATGGGCAACGTCTACGTCACCACGCCCTGCCTGCATGAGCTGATGAGTCGCGATATCACCATCTCCTGGCACAGCTTCGGTGGCTGGTTCATCGGCCACACCGTGGGCACCGGGCATAAAAACGTGGAGCTTCGCACCGCCCAGTACCGCGAGAGCTTCGACCCCAAGACCTGTCTGCACCTGGCCAAGTCCCTGGTCGAGGCCAAGATCCTCAACAGTCGCACCCTGCTGCGGCGCAACTGGCGCGGAGACGACAAGCCCGAGGCCTTGCTCGATGCTTTGAAGGGGGACGCGCGAGGTGTGGCCCGGGTGAGCGGTGTACAGGAGCTGCTCGGCATCGAAGGGGCGGCAGCCGCGCGATATTTCGGAAGCTTCGCCCACCTGATCAAGAGCGGCAGCGGCGAGGAGCTGCCCTTCGACTTCACCGGCCGCAACCGTCGCCCACCCACCGATCCGGTCAACGCCCTGCTCTCATACGCCTACTCGCTGCTGGTGCGGGCCTGGACGGTCACCCTTAGCGCCGTCGGCTTCGATCCCTACCGCGGCTACTATCATCAACCGCGCTATGGCCGTCCCGCCCTGGCCCTGGATCTCATGGAGCCGTTCCGGCCGCTGATAGCGGACTCCTGCGTGATCCAGGCGATCAACAACGGCGAGGTCCGGCCCAGCGATTTCGTCAGTGCGGCCGGCAGCGTCAACCTTACCAACGACGGGCGCAAGCGCTTCATCGGTACCTTCGAGCGGCGTATGGCCCAGGAAGTGACCCATCCGGTGTTCGGCTACCGCATCTCTTACCGACGCTTGCTCGAGCTGGAGGCCCGGTTGCTCGGGCGTTACCTGCTCGGTGAGCTCCCCGACTACCCCGGCTTCAAGACCCGGTGACCCCATGGACGAGCACCTGTACATCGTCGCCTACGACATCCGAGATCCCAAGCGCTGGCGCCGCGTGTTCAAGCTGATGAACGGTTATGGAGAGTGGCTGCAGCTCTCGGTATTCCAGTGCCGGTTGAGCCGCAAGCGCCATGCCGAGATGATTGCCCTGCTCGACGGCATCATCCATCATGACCAGGACCACATCGTCACCATGGATCTCGGGCCGGCCGAGGCGGTCAAGCCGCGGGTGGTCAGCCTGGGCAAGGACTTCCAGGCCCTGGAGCGCCAGCCGATCATCGTCTGAGGGTGCCGCCGCGCCCGCGCGAGCGCTGCAGTGGTGGCGCAGCTCCCGGGGAGCGCTCGCAGGATTCCAGCTCTTTGACAAATCGGACTTTTTTCAGCGCCGGGCGGGCCCGGATGAGCCCGTCGGCAGGCCACCGGACACCCAGAAAAAGGAGCGCTCGCAAACGAGCCGGTTTTTCGCCGATAATGAAGGCGTTGCGAGCGAGCCGTTTTCCCCGGCTTTATGCCGGGGCCTCATTGAAGCGCGAGCCATCGGGCTGTCGCGATCGCGCGACTCGCAGAGTTTTCCCCGGCTTTATGCCGGGGCCTCATTGAAGCAGCCTGCATCGCCGAGCCAACGCCTGCGTATCAGCCGCGTTTTCCCCGGCTTTATGCCGGGGCCTCATTGAAGCGCGCATTGGCGCGTCTGCAGCGCTCGCCGAGCGTCGTCGTTTTCCCCGGCTTTATGCCGGGGCCTCATTGAAGCAGCTGCGAGCATGCGACTGGCGATCCGACGATCCGACGGTTTTCCCCGGCTTTATGCCGGGGCCTCATTGAAGCTCGACATGACGTCTGCGAGTGCACCGGCATCGTGCACGTTTTCCCCGGCTTTATGCCGGGGCCTCATTGAAGCATCGACCATGGCGCCGTGGCCGCGCGTCGACGTCGCAGGTTTTCCCCGGCTTTATGCCGGGGCCTCATTGAAGCCATGCAATCGCCGACGCTTCAGGTCGTCCTGCGGCGGTTTTCCCCGGCTTTATGCCGGGGCCTCATTGAAGCGCAGACGGCGTCGCGCCGCGTCATGCCGTGATCGCGGGTTTTCCCCGGCTTTATGCCGGGGCCTCATTGAAGCATCGCCGACATTCGCGCGGCGTCACGATCACGCTCGATGCGTTTTCCCCGGCTTTATGCCGGGGCCTCATTGAAGCTCGCGATCGCGTGCGATCTGCGCCGATCGGTAGCGCGTTTTCCCCGGCTTTATGCCGGGGCCTCATTGAAGCGTGTCGCATCGATCTCAGCCAGAGCGTCATCAGCGATCGTTTTCCCCGGCTTTATGCCGGGGCCTCATTGAAGCGAGCTCCGATGTCATCGACGACCGACGTCTCGCCAGCGTTTTCCCCGGCTTTATGCCGGGGCCTCATTGAAGCGCGCATGTCGCGACGCGCTCGCTCGTCGGCGCAGCACGTTTTCCCCGGCTTTATGCCGGGGCCTCATTGAAGCACGCGATCGTGCTCCGTAGCTAGCGTCCGACTCCGGCGTTTTCCCCGGCTTTATGCCGGGGCCTCATTGAAGCACGCTCGTGCCGACAGCTGCTCGGCGCAGCGCCATCGGTTTTCCCCGGCTTTATGCCGGGGCCTCATTGAAGCCTCGATACTGGCGATGCAGCATGCACCGGATCGGCATCGTTTTCCCCGGCTTTATGCCGGGGCCTCATTGAAGCACAGCGGCACGTACTGCCAGATGGCCGGGCATGCAGCGTTTTCCCCGGCTTTATGCCGGGGCCTCATTGAAGCAGCGGCTCTGCGCGTGCGCTCGACGTGCGCAGCTCGCGGTTTTCCCCGGCTTTATGCCGGGGCCTCATTGAAGCGCAATCGCTGGTAGCGATCGCCGAGCGCGTGCACGAGGTTTTCCCCGGCTTTATGCCGGGGCCTCATTGAAGCGTGCAGTCGAGCTAGCTCATCGGCGTCCTACGTCACGTTTTCCCCGGCTTTATGCCGGGGCCTCATTGAAGCTAGCAAGTCCGCGGCGATGCAGCCATCGTCAGCCGTGCCGGTTTTCCCCGGCTTTATGCCGGGGCCTCATTGAAGCCGGTCGACTGCGCAGACCTGCCGATCGACGCGCTGTCGTTTTCCCCGGCTTTATGCCGGGGCCTCATTGAAGCCGTGTCACGCAGGTTCGGCGATCAGCGTTTTCCCGGCTTTATGCCGGGGCCTCATTGAAGCTGAGCTGCATCGCCCACTCGGCCGTTGCCGTTTTCCCCGGCTTTATGCCGGGGCCTCATTGAAGCAGCGTGCGATGCCACGAGCGCGCTCTGCGAGTGTCGCGGTTTTCCCCGGCTTTATGCCGGGGCCTCATTGAAGCCGCATGCGGCGAGCGCCATCGCAGCGTCGATCCTCGGTTTTCCCCGGCTTTATGCCGGGGCCTCATTGAAGCCGCTGACTGCGGCATCGCCAGCGTCGACGCTGCCGTTTTCCCCGGCTTTATGCCGGGGCCTCATTGAAGCCAGCGATGCGTCGATGACAAGCTGCAGTCAGTCGCGACGTTTTCCCCGGCTTTATGCCGGGGCCTCATTGAAGCGATAGCGATGCCGAGATCGCAGACCTCGATGTCCGCCGGTTTTCCCCGGCTTTATGCCGGGGCCTCATTGAAGCATGGCACGGTCGACGACTCAGCTGCGAGCATCGGCCGTTTTCCCCGGCTTTATGCCGGGGCCTCATTGAAGCGCGATCATGCGCTGCTGTCGACTGCGCTCGAGTCCCGTTTTCCCCGGCTTTATGCCGGGGCCTCATTGAAGCCATCGCGATGCTCAGCGTCATCGCACGAGCCGCCGGTTTTCCCCGGCTTTATGCCGGGGCCTCATTGAAGCGCTCGTCAGTGCGTCGCGTCAATGCCGCGCGCAGCCGTTTTCCCCGGCTTTATGCCGGGGCCTCATTGAAGCTCGGACTCGCGACTGGCGTGACGCGCATCGAGTGCGGTTTTCCCCGGCTTTATGCCGGGGCCTCATTGAAGCGCCGATTCGCCTGCGTCTGCGCGCTACGCGGCAGTGCGTTTTCCCCGGCTTTATGCCGGGGCCTCATTGAAGCATCGCAGGCCGTCGGCTCATCGGTCGCCGACCATCGGTTTTCCCCGGCTTTATGCCGGGGCCTCATTGAAGCGCCAGGCCACTGCGCGATGTTACGCAGCCGTGCAGCCGCGTTTTCCCCGGCTTTATGCCGGGGCCTCATTGAAGCGCAGCATGCTCGAGCATGCCGAACGGCTGCGCACGCGTTTTCCCCGGCTTTATGCCGGGGCCTCATTGAAGCATCAGCATCAGCTGGTCGCGACGCTCGTCTGCAGCGCCGTTTTCCCCGGCTTTATGCCGGGGCCTCATTGAAGCGCTGCGATCATGGCAGTCTCGTAGCCGATGCTGATCGGTTTTCCCCGGCTTTATGCCGGGGCCTCATTGAAGCTGCGCGCTATGCGTCGATGCCGTCCCACGCGGATCGGTTTTCCCCGGCTTTATGCCGGGGCCTCATTGAAGCACTGCGCTGCCGCTGCGATGCATTGCGCGCGATGCGACGTGTTTTCCCCGGCTTTATGCCGGGGCCTCATTGAAGCCGGCGACTTCAGGCAGTCTAGCGACTCGCGTTCGAGGTTTTCCCCGGCTTTATGCCGGGGCCTCATTGAAGCAGCTGATGGCAGTGACGCCGCGTCAACGGCGTATGTGTTTTCCCCGGCTTTATGCCGGGGCCTCATTGAAGCGCCTGGCTTCACCGATCAGACGCCATCGCTCGTCCAGGTTTTCCCCGGCTTTATGCCGGGGCCTCATTGAAGCGCGCCATGCTAGCGCCGACGCTCGCCGCGGACTCGTACGTTTTCCCCGGCTTTATGCCGGGGCCTCATTGAAGCAGCGCGACCTGCGCCGATGCCTGCGCGCCGGCGACGCGTTTTCCCCGGCTTTATGCCGGGGCCTCATTGAAGCGAGCTGCGTCCTTCGACGGTACGCTGCGCTAGCTCGTGTTTTCCCCGGCTTTATGCCGGGGCCTCATTGAAGCCAGGCCATCGGCGTTCGTCGCGCCCCCGCGTTTTCCCCGGCTTTATGCCGGGGCCTCATTGAAGCACCGGCTTATATCGCGCCCTCACGACCGTGCGCCGTTTTCCCCGGCTTTATGCCGGGGCCTCATTGAAGCTCGCGATAT
>CAVQCX010000012.1:0-24126 GCA_963711095.1 uncultured Gammaproteobacteria bacterium
CCGAAACGGTGCCTCGCCTGCCAGGCAGTGAAACAGCACCGCGCCCGCCGAATACAAATCGGACGCAGCCGCCAGATCGTGCTCGATCGAACCCGCCTGTTCGGGCGACACATAGAGCGCGATTTCGCAAGTGTGGCTGCCTCGTGGGTCGTCCATCTCAATGGGGCGAATTGGGCCGAAATCCACCAGCACGGCTGAGTCGATGGGGCCCGATGCGTTCGTGATAATATTCGCCGGACGCACACTTCGGTGGAGCAAACGCGCCAAGTGCAAATCACGCAACGCCGAGAGTAAGCCATGTCCGACCGCTAACGCGTCGTGGACATCGAGCGGACCCGTGGCGAGTCGCTCTTTGAGTGGAATTCCGGGCACGTAGCGCGAGATCAGCCAGAAACAATTCTGATCCCGGCCGGCATGCAACACCTGGGCGAACGAATTGCTGCGCACTTGAAGCAACACGTTGGCTTCATAATCGAGTCGCAGGAATGCGCCCGCTGCTGGGGCCGTTTCGTTGAGTGCCTTGACGACAACCTGTTCGCCGGTCTCGGTGTCGACGCCGAGAAATGTTCGCTCACCTTGGTTTTTGCCAAGCAATTGCTTGATCGCAAAGCGCCCAGCAACAACGCGACCTTCGATGGTCGTGTCAATGACTTCGAGGAAGTTGGCGGAATCAACGTTAGAGATTGCGGGTTGTGGCATGTGTATCGATTGCAGTAAATGCCGGACTTGTCCGCGCGCACGATTTGCGCTCGTGCTTGATGAGCTTTACCTGTGCCGCGACATCTGCGACCTGGCAAGCCGCGTTAGATGTAACGAACACGGATGACTAGTCAGTCGCTTATCGAAGAAAATGCGATGATGATTGCACTAATAATAGGTAGCTCTCTCTAGCCGAATCGGCGAGCAGTGATATAACGGATCCGAGAGTACGAAGCTCCTGAGCGACGGCACGACAGGAGAATTGTTACGCGTGGATCGGTGGCTCCGGTCGATCCGATTGGCAGGCTCGCGTGCAACGTGTCCCGTTCAATTCATTTCTAAGGGAGTATGCGGCGTATTGGAGTCTGCCATGAAAAGGCTGCGTCTGGACAGCGGCGAGGAACTCTCCTCTCCCCTGTTTGAAATCTGCTGGGAGCAGGATCGTCAGTTTCGTATGGACCCGGGCACAGTGACCTCGTTGCTGCGCGAGCAGGTGCCGGTTTTGGATTATGTGCAGTGGTCGGTCACTGCCATCGAGCCGGGCTCGACAGAGTCGGTTTTGCCGCTCAACCCGCAATCCACAAATCAACACTTCACACATCAGGCGGCACTGTTCGTGCTGGCCGGTGATTACACCGGCGGAACGGCGCTGGCGTCATTGCTGACCGGTTGGCCCGTGATTGGTGTCCATCCCGTGACTTCGCCGCAATCGGTGTCGATGTGGCTACTGCGGGCGGAAATCAAATACATGAGGCCGAGCGTCGCCGATTTGCGGGTGACAGCCCGCATCGATCCCGATTTGCACTACCGGATTCAAAAGCGGTTTCTCGCCGGTCAGACGGTCATTGAGTCCATCGTGATCGAATATCGAAACGGTGAGACAGTCGTCGGCGAAGCAACGTTGACCTACTTTGCCCGACAGTCGGACAAGCTGCGTTCCGAGGGAATTTCGACAGAGCGGGTTAATTCCCTATATGAGCTCAAACTGACTTCGTCGGCGGAGCTCATCGCGGGAGTTCGCGCCAGTGAGAACGGTCAACTCTACGACGACCCGTACTCGGCGGCGATGGCTGGCCAACATGGCTTGGCGCTGGCCAAACGTTTCTGCGAGCGCTCGCCCCAGTTGGGCGGCATGGTAGCGGCTCGCACCTGGCATCTTGATGCGGCAATTGCCAACTTTGTCGCGTCGGGAGGGCGGGATATCGTCGTCGTCGGTGTCGGCTGGGATATGCGGCCCTTCCGCCTGGCGTTGCCTGATGGAATGCGCTTCTATGAATTGGATTTCCCGACCACGCTCGTCGAGCGAGAACGGCGTTTGACGGAGCACAACCTGGTTGTGCCGCCAGGAATCTCCTGCAAACAGATTCCGATCGACCTGCGAACCATGAACGTTGCCGACGTGCTGGCCGAACAATTGCCGAGCGACGTGCCCGTGTTCGTAGCGTGGGAAGGAATGAGTATGTACTTCCAGGAGCGCGAAGTGCGCTCGATCCTGGCGGGCATGATGCCAGTCCTGAGTCATCCCAATAGCCTCTTGTGGCTAGACCTGGTGGATCGCAAGGCAGTCGAGCATCCAGAGCTTTATCCGGAATCGATCCGCAACTTCATGCGCGGCATGCAGATTCTCGGTGAGCCCTTCACGTTCGGTCCTGAATCGATCAGCGAATTCTTGCAGAGCACTGGCCTGCGCTCGCTGGAAGTCGTTCCATCGGACGTTTGCTTGATTGGCAGAAAAGATCCGGTCTATGAGATCTATAAGTTCTGCCTGGCATCCGTCGCGCAAAAGCTCAACGACGCACTCCCCGCGACGTTCCGTAAGACACGGATCGACAAGAAATCCCGGGCGCATGTCAAACCCCATCGCGCCGGGGCCGATGTTGTTGGTGCGCCCCCGCACGCTCCCCGCTCGCGTCGCAGCCCGCAGTCGAATAAGAGCGGACCGACGGCAAATAGCCCGCCGTCCAATCCACCACGCGTAGTGTAGCAATTAGCTGCCAGCGCGAAGGTGGCCATGTCGACAGCCCGTCCGGCCAGGATAATCTGGTCGGACGGGCTTTTTTGTCGATTTCGGCGGGGGATGGCGCGACGACGCCTGCCATCGGGATGAAGGATCCTGCCGAGACCGGGGCGGACGGCCGAGGGAAAACTGTCGAGGAGGCACTAGGCGCCGATGTCGGTCAATCCGTCGACGTGACCTGGGGTTTGTTGCGCTCCAGTGTCGTCCGTGACGTCTAGTTCGGCGTTTGACGAGCGCACATCGAAGGGTACGGTGCTCACCGCCAGATGATCAGCGACCATCTGTTCGCAGGCGTGGAACACTTGATCACGTCCGGCCGCTTTGGCGCGGTAGAGAGCTTCGTCCGCTTCCCGCAGCAGATCGAAATGCGTCTGGTCGTCGGAGGGAATTCCAGTGGCGGTACCAATGCTGATGGTTACCCAATCGCTGATCGGAGAACGCGGGTGTTGAATTTTGAGGTTGCGAATTTGATCGCGGATGCAACCCATGATCAATGGGAGGTGAGTTCCGGGCGTATTCGGTAACACGATTACGAACTCCTCACCACCGAAGCGGGCGACCACGTCGTCGCGGCGATGTACGCCAGCTTGGATCGCGGCAGCGACCAATCGTAATACGTTGTCACCTGCCAGGTGACCGCGTAGATCGTTGAAATCCTTGAAGAAGTCCAAGTCGATCTAGGGGGCGAAGCTGCAGTCGGTGGCCATCGACGGCCGGACCCAGCCGATCCGCCAGAGCGGACGCCTGGTGACCCTGCCGCTGACACCTGGCAGTCAACGGGTCGCGCTGAGCTGGCGGGAAGAGCGGGGCATTGCGTGGCTGTTCCGCACCTCGCGAGCCGATGTCGGGGTGCCGAGCGTCAATGCTGCCGTCCACCTGGAGCCCGGGGAGGATCGCTGGATACTGCTCACCGGCGGGCCGGCCCTGGGTCCCGCAGTGCTGTTCTGGGGCGTGCTGCTGGTGTTGCTGATGCTGGCGGTCGGCTTGGGCCGGCTGAGGCTGACGCCGCTGCGCGCCCGGCACTGGCTGCTGCTCGGCATCGGCCTCAGCCAGTCCGAGGTCTGGGTCGGAGCGCTGGTGGTGGCTTGGCTGCTGGCACTAGGCCTGAGGTGCCGCCAGCCCGCGGGAATCTCTCGGGGGCGCTTCAACTGGACCCAGGTTGGGCTGGGGCTGCTGACGCTCGCCGCCCTCTGGCTGCTGTTCGTGGCGGTCCAGCAGGGGCTGCTCGGCCTGCCGCAGATGCAGGTCTCGGGCAATGACTCCGATGCCTTCTCGCTCAACTGGTACCAAGACCGGGCGGACCCGCTGCTGCCCGGTGCCTGGATGCTGTCGGTACCGCTGTACTTCTATCGGGTAGCCATGCTGGCCTGGTCCCTGTGGCTGGCCTTCGCGCTGCTCAGGTGGCTGCGCTGGGGCTGGGAATGCTACTCCCGCGACGGACTCTGGCGAGCCATCCCCCTGGAGCTGCGCAAGGCCTATCGCAAGCGGCATGGGCCGGGCGCTGCCCCTGCCCAGCCGGCCGAGGGTCAGCCGCCGGGGTGATACCGGATACCGGGTGGGCCGGCTGCAAGAGGCGAGCCCTCTCGGCGATCAGAGACCGATCGGGGCCGGCATCGGCCAGGGGGCTGGCCTCCTACGCGCGATGGGCGGGGCGGGTGGCTCGCGGGGCGGGCGGGTTGTAGGAGGCGAGCCCTCTCGGCGATCAGAGACCGATCGGGGCCGGCATCGGCCAGGGGGCTGGCCTCCTACGCGCGATGGACGGGGCGGGTGGCTCGAGGCGGGCGGGCTGTAGGAGGCGAGCCCTCTCGGCGATCAGAGACCGATCGGGGCCGGCATCGGCCAGGGGGCTGGCCTCCTACGCGCGATGGGCGGGGCGGGTGGCTCGAGGCGGGCGGGTTGTAGGAGGCGAGCCCTCTCGGCGATCAGAGACCGATCGGGGCCGGCATCGGCCAGGGGGCTGGCCTCCTACGCGCGCATGGACGGGGCGGGTGGCTCGAGGCGGGCGGGCTGTAGGAGGCGAGCCCTCTCGGCGATCAGAGACCGATCGGGGCCGGCATCGGCCAGGGGGCTGGCCTCCTACGCGCGATGGGCGGGGCGGGTGGCTCGAGGCGGGCGGGTTGTAGGAGGCGAGCCCTCTCGGCGATCAGAGACCGATCGGGGCCGGCATCGGCCAGGGGGCTGGCCTCCTACGGGTCATGGACGGGGCGGGTGGCTCGAGGCGGGCGGGCTGTAGGAGGCGAGCCCTCTCGGCGATCAGAGACCGATCGGGGCCGGCATCGGCCAGGGGGCTGGCCTCCTACGCGCATGGACGGGGCGGGTGGCTCGAGGCGGGCGGGCTGTAGGAGGCGAGCCCTCTCGGCGATCAGAGACCGATCGGGGCCGGCATCGGCCAGGGGGCTGGCCTCCTACGCGCGATGGGCGGGGCGGGTGGCTCGAGGCGGGCGGGCTGTAGGAGGCGAGCCCTCTCGGCGATCAGAGACCGATCGGGGCCGGGATCGGCCAGGGGGCTGGCCTCCTACGCGCGATGGGCGGGGCGGGTGGCTCGAGGCGGGCGGGCTGTAGGAGGCGAGCCCTCTCGGCGATCAGAGACCGATCGGGGCCGGGATCGGCCAGGGGGCTGGCCTCCTACGCGCGATGGTCCCCAATCAGTGCGATCGTTCAGGCATGCTCTTTGGCGGCGCGCAGCACCTTGAGCTGGAACAGCGTGTTGCGCTCCTCCTCCTCCAGGGCCGACTGGATGTAGCGGATGGTGTTGCGATAGCGCGGGATGATGTTGTACCTGAGCGCGTTCACCCGTTTCTGGGCCTTGCGCTGCTCGGCGATCAGCCGACCCAGTGCCATCTCGACCTCCCCGAGCCGGGCGAGCAACAGGGCCGCCTCGGTCATGGCCCGGCGGGTCTCGTCGAAGATCGCGTCCACGCCCATCAGCCCCACGGGCTTGAGCTCCAGACCCCGCACTTCCACCGCCGGGTACTGCACCCCCAGGCTGCTCCGCGGCAGTATGTCCACGGCTATCGTGGGGTCGCTGCCGAGCGCCGCCTGCTGCAGGGCGCGACCCCCCATGCGCATCTGGGTGACCGAGAGCGCTCGGTAGGCCTGGGTGAGGGCGCGGCGGGTCTGCTCGCGCAGATCCCGGTAGGCGTGGATGCGCTCGTAGACCAAGCGTGTGAGCAGCTCGCGCTTGCGCTCGAGCAGGGCGTGGCCTTCCTCCAGGAACCGCGCCTGTTTGCGCAGCCGGATCAGGTTGCTCTTGGTCGGGGCGACCTTGATCAGCTGGCGAGGCACAAGCCTAGTTACCGCTGTGGTGATGCTTGGCGAGA
Organism: uncultured Gammaproteobacteria bacterium; assembly: GCA_963711095.1. Taxonomy (GTDB): domain Bacteria; phylum Pseudomonadota; class Gammaproteobacteria; order Chromatiales; family Chromatiaceae; genus CAVQCX01. The sequence continues at coordinate 6,037 of CAVQCX010000012.1, forward strand.
TCCGTCTCGCTGACCCTCGTGAGCTCGTCCTTGGGAAACATGCTGAGCAGCTCCCAGGCCAGGTTGAGGGTCTCGATGATGCTGCGGTCCTCGTCCTCGCCCTGGCCGACGAAGCGCTCGTCGAAGGCATCGGCGAAGCCCAGATAGCGCCGGTCGCGCTCGGAGAGCTCCTCGGCCCCGATGATCGAGGCCAGGTTGCGGGTCTCCAGCGCCCGGGCATACATGGCGTAGAGCTGGTTGGCCACCCGGGGATGGTCCTCGCGGGTGTCGTCCTTGCCGATACCGTCTTTCATCAGGCGCGACAGCGAGGGCAAGACGTGCACCGGCGGGTAGACCCCCTGGTTGTGCAGCTCACGCGAGAGCACGATCTGGCCCTCGGTGATGTAGCCGGTCAGGTCCGGTATCGGATGGGTGATATCGTCGCTCGGCATGCTGACCACCGGCACCAGGGTGATCGAGCCGTGGCGGTTGTGGATGCGCCCCGAGCGCTCGTAGATCTCGGCGAGGTCCGAGTAAAGATAGCCCGGATAGCCCTTGCGGGCGGGTACGTCGCCCTTGGCGGTGGAGACCTCGCGCAGCGCCTCCGCGTAGTTGGTCATGTCGGTCATCACCACCAGCACGTGGCGGTCCAGATCGAAGGCCAGATACTCCGCAGCGGTCAGGGCGAAGCGCGGCAGGGCGAGTCGCTCCACGGGCGGGTCGTCGGCCCGGTTGATGAACATGACCACGTTGCCGAGCACGCCCGAGGAGGCAAACTCCTCCTGGAAGAAGGATGCGTCCGCGTAGGACACCCCCATGGCAGCGAACACGATCGAGAAGCGGCTCTCCTCGTCGGGCAGCTTGGCCTGGCGCACGATCTGGGCGGCGAGCCGGTTGTGCGGCAGGCCCGAGGACGAGAAGATCGGCAGCTTCTGTCCGCGCACCAGGGAGTTCAGACCGTCGATGGTGGAGATGCCGGTCTGGATGAACTCCCGGGGATAGGTGCGCGCGGCCGGATTGATCGCCGAGCCCGACACCGCCCGGCGCAGCTGGCTGACGATCGGCGGGCGCTGGTCCCTGGGCTGGCCGATGCCGTCGAAGATCCGGCCGAGGATCTCCGGCGACAGGGCGAGCTCCAGCGGCTCGTCGAGGAAGCGCACCCAGGTCGATTCCAGGTCCAGGCCCTCGGTCCCCTCGAATACCTGGATCAGCACCTCCTCGCCGGCGGTGCGGATCACCTGGCCGTTGCGCTCCCCCCCGGCGGCATCACTGATCCTGACCCGGTCGCCGAAGGCGACGGGGCTGGTGCCCCTGACGGTCAACAGACCTCCCTGAGCTCGAGCGCAGGTGCGGTACTCGACGGCGCTCACGGGGCGGTCGACTCCTGGGCGGCGGCGTAGCCGATCCGCAGCTGGTCGAAGATCGGGGCGATCTGCTCGCGCACCTCGTGGATGCGCTCGACCTGGTCGCTCGAGAAGGTCTGCTTGAGTCGCCGGGCCCGCGAGAGCAGATCCAGCGCGGCGAGCTCCTGCACCGGCACCCCAGCTCGACCAGCTCGGCGCCCTTGTCGTAGATGCCCAGGGCCAAGTCGAGGAGGGCGAACTGCTTGGCCGGGGAGGCGAAGCTGTCGTTCGGCTCCAGCGCGCTCTGCTGCAGCACCGCCTCCTTGATCAGCGCCGCGCCCTCGAGCACCCAGCGCTGGGTCGAGGAGAGCGCCTCGGGGCCGACCAGGTTGACGATGCGTGAGAGCTTCCGCGTCGCGCGCCAGCAGGTTCAGGGCCTGGGCGCGACGGCTCTCCCAGTGCGGACTCACGTTGGCCGCCCACCAGCGGGCGGCATCCGGCACGTGCTCGGAGAAGCTTGCGACCCAGTCGATGGCCGGGTAGTGGCGGGCGTCGGCGAGCTCTTTGGACAACCCCCAGAAGGTCTGAATGATCTCCTTGGTATGACTGGTCACCGGCTCGGAGAAATCGCCGCCCGGGGGGGAGACGGCCCCGATCAGGCTGACCGAGCCCTCGCCGCAACAGGCCGTCTCCACCCGGCCGGCGCGCTCGTAGAAGGCCGCGAGTCGCGACGCCAGATAGGCGGGGTAGCCCTCCTCGACCGGCATCTGTCCGAGCCGCCCGCCCACCTCGCGCAGGGCCTCCGCCCAGCGGCTGGTGGAGTCGGCCAGCATGACCACGTCGTAGCCCATGTCGCGGAAGTACTCCGCCAGCGTGATGCCGACGTAGATCGATGCCTCGCGGGCCACCACGGGCATGTTGGAGGTGTTGGCGACCAGCAGTGTGCGGTCCATCAGGGGGCGGCCGCTGTAAGGGTCCTTGAGCTTCGGGAAGGTCTCCAGGATGTCCACCAGCTCGTTGCCGCGCTCCCCGCAGCCGACGTAGATGACGATGTCGGCGTTGGCCCAGCGCGCCACCTGCTGCTGTACCACGGTCTTGCCGGCGCCGAACGGGCCGGGCACCGCCGCCTTGCCGCCCTTCATCAGCGGGAAGAACGTATCGAGGATGCGCTGGCCGGTGATCAGGGGCTCGACCAGGCGCACCCGCTGGCGGTAGGGCCGGGGTCGGCGCACCGGCCAGCGGTGGAAGAGGCGCAGCCGGTGCACCCGCCCGGCCTCGTCCTTCACCCGACCGATGCTCTCCTCCAGGCTGTACTCGCCTGCGGGCGCCAGCTCCACCAGCTCGCCCCCTAACCCCGGGGGCACCAGGATGCGGTGGAGCACCAGCGGGGTCTCCTGCACGCTGCCGAGGGCGAGCCCGCCCTCGACCGTACTGCCCGTTCCCAGCCCTTCGCTCGGCTCGAAGCGCCAGCGCTTGGACCGGTCGAGGGCGGGTATCTGGACCCCCCGCGGCATGTGGTCGCCGGAGGACTCGAAGATCCGGGTGAGCGGTCGCTGCACGCCGTCGAAGATCTGTCCGATCAGGCCCGGTCCGAGCTCCACCGAGAGCGGATAGCCCAGGCCTTCCGCCAGCTCGCCGGGGCGCACCCCGTCGGTGCTTTCGTAGGCCTGAATGATGGCCTGGCTGCCGCTCAGCGCGATGACCTCGCCGGACAGCCCGAGGTCCCCGACGCGCACCTGCTCGCCGATGCTGATGCCCGGCAGGTCCGCGATCAGGATGGGTCCGTTCACCTCGCGGATGGCTCCCCGGAGGCGGGGCTTGGTGCCGGGCTCGTCGGGGTGGCCCGGTTCCGAGCGCGCGGCATCAGAGGCTGGCACGGAAGCTGTCCTCGGGGGTCTGCGGGAGCAGGCGCTCGACGATCGCCTGCAGGATGGGCTGCTCCAGCCGCCGTTGCCTGCCCTCGAAGGTATTGTCCACGCGCGAGCGGTTGTCCGGTGTGCGCACCAGCAGGCCGCCCAGGCAATCGCGGCACTCCGGACCCAGGCCGATGTCACGCCCCGGTGCCGCGGCGCCAGCGAAGGCGTCCCAGCGGGGCTCGAGCTCCTCGTGGTCGCGCCGGTTGAGCTCCACGACCAGGGCCGGGGCGTCGATCGCGGCCGCGCTGCCTGCCAGCAGCGCCTGGAGAAATACCAGGTAGCGGGCGCGGTCATCCATGAAGCTGGAGAAGCGGTTGGCCAGACGCTGGTGGACACCCTGGACCATCTCCCAGCGCAGGCGGTCCATCTGGCCGCGCAGCTTGAGCTCGTTGGCCTGCACCGCCCGGCGGTAGCTGCGCTCGGCCTTGGACTTGGCGATCAGCACCTCGCGCTCCTCGCGCAGGTGCAGACGGTCATGGGCCGCGCCGAGGATGCTGTCGCGGCTGCGCTCGGCGCGCTGCCGGTACTCCTCGGCCAGGTGACTGGCGCGTTGCAGAATGGCCGCCTCGAGCTCGGAGACCTTGTCCACCCTTTACCTCCGTGGGTCCAGCTCGGCACCGCCGAGCAGCATCCGCACCTGATCGTCGATCATGCCCCGGAAGCGCTCCGGCTCATGGAGGCGGGGCACCTCGGTCACCAGGATGCGCCCGCCCTCGGAGCGTACCTGTCGCAGCCGCAGACTGCAGCACTGCGACAGGGAGGCATCCAGCACCAGGAAGGCGCGGGCGCGCGAGTGCAGGAGATCCGCGAGGACCCGCTCCAGATCCTGCTCCGAGGCATCCGGGAAGGTCTCGAATCCGATCAGCCGAAATCCCTCCGCCAGCGCCGCCTCGCCCATGAACAGCAGGCGCGTGGGCGGATGCAGCCCGCTGTCTGGGTTAGGCTGATCGAGCGGCATCGGTCAGATCTTGTCCAGGAGCAGGATGCTGACCACCAGGCCGTAGATCGCGATCCCCTCTGCCAGGCCCAGGTACACCAGGGTCCGGCCGAAGATCTCGGGCCTCTCGGCCAGCGCCGCCAGAGAAGCGGCCCCGATCGGGCCTACGGCGATGCCTGCGGCGACGGTGCTGAACGCCGTCGGCAGGCCGATGCCGACCAGGGCGAGACCCAGTCCCAGGGACACCTCTCCGGTGGCGGCGGCCTTGACCATCTCGGGCTGCGCCAGCGCATCCTGGACGCCGATGACCATGAGCGCGAGCTGCGCGGCGCCGAACACGACCAGGTTGCCGATCAGGGTCGGGGCCTGGCCCCAGCTGCGCATCGGGGCCCCGCGCGGGCGCAGCTCGAGGTAGATCCCGACGCCGATCGTGCCCAGAACGCCCAGGGTCATGAGACTGATCAGCCAGTACATGGTCTGCTCCTTCGCTAGCGGGTGATGGTCATGGGGTCAGGCGTTACGGCGCACGGCCAGGCCATTCAGCCGCAGCGGCTGGAACTCCCGACCGTCCCCCGAGAAGTATCGGGAGAACCCCTCGTAGTATTCCAGACGCAGCGCCTGGATGGTGACGATGGCGCCTTCCAGTACGAGCACGAACAGATTGCCGAGCACCAGCGTGATCCAGTGTCCCGTGGTGTCCATCATATCGGCCAGGGTGAAGACGGCAATCGCCAGCGCCACGTGGTTCAGGCCGAAAGCGGCCACCCGCAGGAAGGACAGCGTGCTGGAGACGTTGTGCATGACGGTCTCGAAGGTCTCGATGACGACCATCAGGATCTTTTCGCCGAAGGGGGCGCGGATCTCGACCCATTGGTAGGCGGCCATCGCGGCCAGTGCGGCCAGGGCGAGGGTGCCCCCCAGCGCATTGAATCGCCCGCTGCTGAGCCAATCGTAGGCGCTGGCCAGCAGGCCCCCGAAGAACAGCAGGTTCATGACACCATTGGCATCGAACAGGGCGGCGGCGGGGCGGCCCTCGACCAGCCGGTTGTGGATGTTGAGCAGGTTGGCGACGACCAGGAAGGCGACGCCCCAGACCAGCGCGACCTTGAGCATGAGCACCGGGTCGGACAGCGGACTGATCCAGACCGGATCAATCAGGGTCTCGTAGCCGAAGACGCTGCCGTACAGGAAGCCGAACGCGGCCGAGGACAGGCCCGCCAGGAAGACGCAGAGCCACAGCGTTCCGATCTTCCGCCGCAGCGTCAGCGCGGCCAGGGCGATGACCGCGCCGTGGCCGACGTCACCGAACATCATCCCGAACATGAGCACGAAGGTGGCGGCGAACACCGAGCTCGGCTCGAACTCGCCATAGCGTGGTATGCCGTATTGACCCACGACCAGGCGGAAGGGGCGCAGCGCCCTGGGAGTCGCCATGGCGCTGGGGACTTCCGGGCGCTCCTCCGGGAGTGGATTGCGGGTCGTCACCTGGAACGGGTACTTCAGCCGGCGTCCGAGCGCGCGCTCCATACGCCCGATCTCCCGGGCGGGCACCCAGCCCCGGATCACGGACAGGAACCCGCTGGTGCGCGCGGCGCCGTCCAGGCGCACATAGGGCTCGGCCAGCGCCAGGGTCCCCGAGGCGGCCTGGAGCATATCGCGTGACTCCCCGGCGCGTCGCGCCATGGTCGCCCGCTCTTGTTGCATGTCCCGGCGCAGACTGCTGCGGCGCTCGGCCAGTCGCTGGCGAATGCGCTCCGGCTCGTCACGCAGCTCCGGCGGTATCTCGAGGGCCTGAAAGCCGGCAGTGTCCAGGACCGCAGTCAGGGTGCCTTCCCTGGAGCTGCGTGGCCCGATGATGACGACATGGGCACTGGTCTCCCCGAGCTGGAAGGGAAACAGCAGGAATCCGGCAAGGCCGACGGCGTCGCGCAGGTGCTCCAGGTTTCCCCTGGGCATCAGGCCGACGTGGGTATCCAGGAAGGCGCTCTCCTGTTCGAGGCGCCCGAGGTCGATGTTCAGGGCGGCGAAGTCGTCCAGCGTCTCATCGAGCTGCTCGACCATGCGCTGTTGGTCGGTCAGCGTCTGCAGGCGCTCCTCGCAGGCCGCGCACTCGGTCCAGAGTTGGCCCAGCTCAGGCTCGAGCGCCTCCAGCTCGGCCTCGCTCACTTCGCGCAGTTGCTCCGCACCGGGGGCGAGCCCCAGGCCGAGCTGCTGCACGATCTTGTCCAGATGGTTGCGGTCGCGGTGGTAAAGCTCGCGAAAGCGCTCGCCCGGCACCTTGGCGAAGGCAGGGTCCTCGATCGGGCGCTGGTCGGGGCTGAACAGCCCGAGGTCGGCGAGGATCAGCGAGAATCTGGGAAGCTCCTCGCTCAGCACCCGGAGCTCCACGTGCTTCATCGGCAAGGGCGTGAACATGCGCGCGTGCTCCCCGGCGGCCTGCTCAGGACGCCCGACGCAGCAGCGGCTCGGATTCGGCCTCGGCGAGGCCCAGAGCTTCGCGCACCAGGTCCGGTGCGAGTCCGAGCGTGCTGCCCTGGATCAGCACCTGGATGTGCTTGAGGTCGACCTCGCGCAGCACCAGATACGCAAAGGCCCGGGCGGGGGCGGAGGGCGCATGGCGCAGCTGCTCCCAGGCCTCGCGGCGAAGCCGCTGCTCGAGCGCACGCTCCACCTGCACCGCGCTGCCCGCCGCGCCCAGCGCGTCGCGCAACGCCGGCGGCAGGGCCGCGATCACCGCCTCGAAGTCCGGCAGCGAGCAGAGCTTCTGCAGCTGCTCGCGATCCAGGCGCAGTCCCTGGGGTATCAGGATGAAGTAGGTCTCGGCGGGGCCCAGATCGTAGGCGAAGCGGTAACGCAGTATCCAGACCAGGTTCTGATAATCCACCAGCCCCCTGACCAGCCTGCGCAGTGGAGCGCGGTGGCGCTCCGCCAGGCGCTCCGCCCGCTTGACCAGGCCGCCGAAATAGAGTCGGTCGATGGTGGCGTCCAGGTACAGCGCCTCATGGCGGGCCTCGAAGGCGAGTCGAGCCTGCCTGGCGATGTCCCCGTAGGGGCTCGGCTCGAGCATCCTGAGCAGCTCCCCGATCGATTCGGCCTGCAGCAGCGCGGCCAGAGGCATACGCGTGAAGGGCGGCAGGTCGTAGAGATTGTCCTCGATAGCGCCGGGGTCCAGTCCGTGGAGCTTGCCGCGGATCAGCGTCTTGAGATTGAACAGCTCGAAACGGCGCGCCCAGAACTGGAAGAAATCGCGGATCTCCCCTCCGACGGCGCGCAGCACGAGGGTGAGCTCGGCGAGCAGGGTACCGATCAGCGCGTTTTCGATCGCTCGGGATCTCGCCTGTCCTTTCATCGGCTGCGCCAGAAGCCCGGCGAAGCCTTCAAGGCGGGGAATCTCGGCGAGCGGCCGGCCGATCATTGCGACGATGGCCTCGTCATCGAGAAGCTGCTCGGCGAGGAATGCCACGCGCGTCGCCAGATAGGCCTCCGATCGGGCGATGCTGGCAGATGACACGGTTGCGCTCCGGTCTACCCTAAAGACTCGGGTCGACGAGGATCGCGAAGGCGGCCTCCAATGCCTCCTCCTCGCGCTCCTCGGCGAGCTGGCGCAGGTGCAAATGGTGCTCGTCGTAACGCAGCTTCAGCTCGCTGACGGTCTGCTCGGCACGGGTCTGCGCCTTGGACACGAAGGACTCGTGCAGGTCGGGGATGCGGGTCTCGAAGCGCTCGTCCTCGTTGTGGGCCTCGCGCAGGGCCTGCTGGATCACCACCTGTCGCTGAGCCTCGGCCTTTTGAACGATCTCCTGCGCACGCATTTCGGCGTCGAGCAGTCTCTGTAAGGAGTCGTCCACGCTGGGGAGTCGCCCGATCGGTGCTGGCTCATGGGTGAGCAGAGGCCCAGCGCTCAGTGTAACGGAATTGTGCCGAGGCTGGGGTGGGAAAGGCGGTAGACAGTGGACGCTAGGAGCCTATCGGACTCTGGATGTCCTACTGCGGAAAAGCGGATATCGGCCGGATTTCCCGCTCGATCTCGTCAAATAGAGCCGGCTATTCTCCTCAATCGAGCGAAAAATCCGTCTCGATCCCGCTTTCCCTCGCTACGGACCCCAAAGTCCGACAGGCTCCTAGCAGCCTGTCGGACTTAGGCTTCTGGGGAAGCGTAACCAATTGAAATATAAAGAAATATAAAATTTGCACCAAAATAGTGATTGTTTATAAATCAATGACTTGTAGAGAAAGTCCGACAGGCTGCTAGACAGGGAGAATCCGACCGGTAATTATTCAGCACCCCGATAAATCGACGGTCATTCCGGTTTGGAAGCCGCAGAAGCAGCACATGGACGTGCTGTTTACCGAGCTAAGGAGGCAGAAGTAGCACATGGATGTGCTGTTTACGGAGCTAAGGAGGCAGAAGTAGCACATGGATGTGCTGTTTACGGAGCTAAGGAGGCAATCCAGATGCCATGGACGGCAAGCCGGATGGCTAAGCACCCTCCCTGGTACTGGATTCCGGCCAATCCATGGCCGGAATGACGGGAGCTGAATAGTTACTCCGACCGTAGGCCAGGCTGGCGCGAAGCGGCTACCTGACGGACACAATGACACCGGTAAACCTAAAAGCCGCAGTTGGAACCGCCAAGGCGCAAAGGACACAAAGGCAGATGCGCACTGCAAGTGAAAGAACCTGCTTCACCCAAAGGGTGACGCCCGTTTCCAGGAAAATGCGTTGAAAACCTTGGCGATCTTGGCGCCTTGGCGGTTCAAATGCTCTTTCTAGGGTAAACGGTAGGCAGGCAAAATCAGCCGTAGGTCAGGCTGGCGCGAAGCGGCTACCTGGCGGGTACAGTGACAGCGGTAAATCGTAGCAGGGAAGATCGAATCCAAAGAGCCGCGGGAGCGGCTGATCGCTGCGATGGCCGGGAGATCGATGATGGCGGACAGGATGGCGACGGGCTCCGGCTCGTATCGATTCGAGCCGATCGGGGTGGTGCGCTCCTGCTTTGAGGAGAAGTTCGGCATACCGCGTCAGCCGGGCCTGGTCCCCGAGGCCGAGGCGCTGCTCGAGCTTTACCCACCCTACGACCGGGCGGAGGCCGTCGCGGGTCTCGAGGCCTTTTCCCACGTGTGGCTGATCTTCGTGTTCCACGGGATTGACAGCGGTCCGCGCGGGCTCACCGTGCGTCCTCCGCGGCTCGGCGGCAACCGCCGCGTCGGTGTGCTCGCGACGCGCTCGATGTTTCGTCCCAATCCCATCGGCATGTCCGCGGTGCGGTTGGATGCCATCGAACGGGGGGCCGACGGGGTCAGGCTCCGGCTCGGCGGCGTGGACCTGCTCGACGGCACCCCTGTGCTCGATGTCAAACCTTATCTGCCCTACGCGGACAGTATTCCGGGCGCCCGGGCGGGCTATGCCGACGCTGCGCCGGAACCGCTGTTGGAGGTGGCGTTCGCCGACCCGGCCGAGCAGGCGCTGCGCCAGCGCTCCGGCGGGGAGCCCCTCAGGCGCCTGATCGCGCGGGTTCTCGCCTTCGACCCTCGGCCCGCGTATCGGGCTGCGGACCCCGGGGCCGACACCCGCATCTATGGCATGCGCCTGCAGGGTGCGGAGGTGCGCTGGCGGGTCACCGCCGGCACTGCCCTGGTGCTGGATGTCCGGGAGCCGGGGCGCTGACCGGGACGTCTGGAGGCGATGGCGGCGCGCTTCAGCGGCGATGCCCTGGGCATCGCGCGCGCCTGACGAGATTCGGCGCCTGTCCAAGCAGATCCCGGATCTCCTGGCGCGCCTGGACCAGCTCGCACAGGGTCCGCCCGAGCACTGAGCGTGCCCGGTGCCTGATCCCTGGCCCCCGGGTGCAGCGGCTGTTGCCCGGGGGCTGGCCTCCCACGGCACCGGAATCTCGGTTGTAGGAGGCGAGCCCCCTCGGCGACCGGGGCACTCGCACAGGGTCTGCCCGAGCACCGAGCGTGCCCGGTGCCTGATCTCTGGCCCCCCCCGGTACAGCGTCTGTTGCCCGGGGCCTGGCCTCCCACCGCACCGGAATCTCGGTTGTAGGAGGCGAGCCCCCTCGGCGACCGCTGTGCAGACGTTCGCGAGCTGCGAAATGCCAGCGGCATTTCGGTCCCGGATTACCCAGGGGGCTGGCGCAGATGGCGCGTCGCCGGCTGCGCCGTCAGCCGAGCAGCGGCCCACTGATCCGGCGGGCCGCCACCAGATCATCCCAGAGGTCCTCCAGCTCCGGCAGGGTGTCGGGGCGCTCGATGAGGGTCGAGACCGACCCGAACAGACTCAGGGCGCGCCGGAACAGCCGCCATACCGGATCGGCTTCCAGGTCCGTTGTATCGTCGGCAACGAAATCCTCCTTGGCCAGGGGGGTGCTCAGATGCAGCTCCCAGACGCGCTGCGCCGGCAGGGCTCGAAGGTAGCACTCGGGGTCGAAACCCTTCGCGATCGCTGTGGCATAGAGGTTGCCGAGGTCTACCAGGAGCAGGGAGTCGGAGCGCACAGCCAGCTCGGTGAGCAGCGCCCACTCGGGCACCTCGTCGGCCTGAGGCGGTGCCAGGCTGCCGACGCTCTCGAGCAGGATGCGCCGTCCCAGCAGCTCCTGGACCCGGATGACGCGGTCGGCAATACGGTCCAGCTGCGAGACGCTGCGCGGGAGCGGGCGGGGCGCAGGACCGGCACCGGGATGGCGCCCCCGCCCCCAGAGATGATCGGAGATCAGCGCCGGCTCGAACCGCTCGGCCAGGCGACTCAGGGCTTGGAGATACTCGGCGGGAGGCTCGCGCTCGGCCCCCAGGTCGAGGCTGATGGCGTGGAAGCTGATGGGATAGTGCTCGCGGATCCGCTCCAGCCTCGCCAGCACGGCGGGCTCGGCCTCCAGGAAGCTCTCCGGGGTGATCTCCAGCCAGTCCACCCCCGGTTGGTCGCACAGCAGCTTGCTCAGGTGCTCGAGGCGCAGCTCCAGGCCGAACCCGAGGAAGGGGCGGGATTGCAGGGGGGGCAGGCCGGACACAGGAGGATGCGCGCACCGTCAAGTGGTTCCTAGGGCAAGATAGCTTTGCGCGCCACGCTCGGCAAGTCGCAGGCCGAGGATCCGCGCGACGGCCTCTTGATCGTGGTCTCCCCTTTCCATCTACCTGCGCGGCCGGGCGCTCATCTGTCGCGGCAGATTGTTACTTGGCGAGCGCTACCAGCGGCGACATCCTGGATCGCCCCCGGCGAGCCCGAGGCGGAGAGGTCTTGCCGTGGCGCGTCGAGATGGGCGTTGAATCGCGATCTACAATATCAACGCGGGTTCTTCGTCCGCCGGTTCGCTCGTTAGCCCTCGGCTCACGGGTCGTTCACAGTCCGAGGGCCATGGCTCTGGAGGGTCTCCTGTCATGCCTGAGAAACAAGTCATCGCAGTCGTCGGGGCCACCGGTGCGCAGGGTGGCGGGCTCGTGCGAGCGATTGTCGCCGATCGCGAGGGACCCTTCGTCGCTCGCGCGATCACTCGCAACCCGCAGTCCGACAAAGCCCGGGCACTCGCTGCGCTGGGGGCCGAAGTGGTCGCTGCCGACGCCGACGATCCCCCGAGCCTCGAACGAGCATTCGCCGGAGCCTATGGCGCCTACTGCGTCACCAATTTCTGGGAGCACTTGTCCGCGGAGCGCGAAGGCGCGCAGGCCACGGCGATGGCCCGAGCGAGTCGCAAGGCGGGCGTCCAGCACGTCGTCTGGTCGACGCTCGAGGACACCCGCAATTGGGTGCCCCTCGACGACAGCCGCCTGCCGACGCTTCAGGGCAAGTACAAGGTGCCGCACTTCGACTCCAAGGCGCAGGCGGATCGCGTGTTCGCGGAGGAGGGGGCGCCGACCTCGTATCTGCTTGCAGCGTTCTACTGGGAGAACTTTATCCATTTCGGCATGGGGCCGCGTCAGGGGTCCGACGGAGACTTGGTGCTCGCGCTGCCACTCGGGGGCGCCAAGCTGCCGGGCATCGCGACGGAGGATATCGGCAAATGCGCCTACGGCGTTCTCCGCCGTGGCACCGGCGCGGTCGGCCAGCGATTCGGAATCGCCGGAGAGGTCCTCTCCGGCGAGGAAATGGCGGAGAAGATGGGTCGGGCCCTCGATCGCAAGGTCACTTTCCAGGATGTTCCTTTCGACGTTTATCGCGCCATGGGCTTCCCAGGCGCCGAAGACATCGGCAACATGTTCCAGTTCCAGGCGATTCTCGGCGAAGAGTTTCTCCGTAGCCGCGATCCCAAGCTCGCACGCTCATTGAGCCCTGATCTGCTCAGCTTCGATGCCTGGCTCGCCGCCAACGCCGGCCGCTTCACGATCGGGTGAACGAATCGGACAGAATAATTCACTTGGGTAAACCCCCGGCTTTGCCGGGGGACTCACGAGGTTTGACCTTTGCGGCGGTTGGCCTGAAAAGACGGTCTGAGTGCGGAGCGGAGCGTTGCGGGAGTGCGGTCCGGGCTGGGACCGTCGGGACACGCCGTGAATCCCTGCTGGCGCTACGCAGTCCCCGCTACGCTGGCAGGTCCCGGGCTCAGCATCCGTGCTGAGCCCGTTCGGCCGGGAAAAGCGCCACTGGCGCTTTTCCTACTCGGCCTCACCCCTGGAGGCTCGGGAGCCGCCTTGCTGGCGCCAAGCCATCCTGCGTGGCTTGCAAGTCCGGGGTTTGCCATCCCTGGCAAACCCGTTCGGCGGGAGGAATGTCCACCGGACATTCCTCTTTTCCGCCTCACCCAGGCGGCTCACGGTCCCGCCGGACCCACCCCGGATCGCTAGAGAGAGCGGAGTCAGTTGCTGGAGCAATCGCCCAGCCGCCAGGGGCGGCTCCAGGTTTCATGGCGCCCTCGGGGCGCTCACCCAATAAGCCCCCGGCTTTGCCGGGGGTCATTTAACTCTGTCGCCTTTTTTCAGGAATACTGAAGACCCTGGAAAAATTCCCATCCCCTCTCCCTCCCGACCCCGTCGATGCACGCCCTGCGGGGCACGGAGATGTAACGTATTTGGGAGACAGGACACAGGTCCCCAGTCGTGCATCAGGTCCCGCAGAAGGTCTGACGCACCTCCTCCGCCGGCGCCGGAGGATTGGCGTATTCCGCCAGTCCCGGATGGTCCTCGTAGGGCTGGGAGACGACTGTCAGCAGACGCTCCAGGGGCATAAGGTCTCCGCTCTCGGTGGCCGCTTCGATGGCCTGCTGCACCCTGTGATTGCGCGGGATAAAGGCCGGATTGACGGCGCGCATCCGTTGCCGGCGCTGCGCGTCGCCGCCAGGCTCCTGCGCGAGGCGCGCCCGCCAATCCCGAGCCCAGGCGTCGAACCCCTCCGGGTCCGCGAACAGCTCACGCACCGGTCCGTCACCGCCCGGATTGCCGATCTCGAGCGCGCAAAGGCGACGGAAGGTATTGGTGAAATCCGCGCTCTGCCCGCTCATGCGTCCGAGCAGGTCGAGCGCCAGCTCCTCGTCCCCGGCACCGGCGTCGGTGAGCCCGATCTTGGCCGCCAGGCCCGCTTGCCAAGTCGTCTCGAAGACCCGGGCATAGGCCTGCAGGGCCGAGCCCGCCGCCTCTTGGGCGGACTCCGTGGCACTGCCGAGCAGGGACATCAGGCTGTCCGCCAGCTGGGTCAGATTCCAGTGGCCGATCCGCGGCTGCTGGTCGTAGGCGTAGCGCCCGAGCTGGTCGATGGAGCTGTAGACCTGGCCCGGATTCAGGGTGTCCATGAACGCGCAGGGGCCGTAGTCGATGGTCTCTCCGGAGATCGCCATGTTGTCGGTGTTCATGACGCCGTGGATGAAGCCCACCAGCAGCCAGTGCGCGATCAACGCCCCCTGGCGCCCCGCCACCGCTTCGAGCAGGGCCCGATAGGGGTTATCTGCTGCTGCGCAGTCCGGGTAGTGGCGCTGGATCACGTAGTCGGCCAGGATGCGCACGGCGCCCACGTCTCCGCGCTGGGCGAAGTACTCGAAGGAGCCCACGCGCACATGGCCGGCAGCCACCCGGGTAAGAACCGCCCCCGGCTCGACCCGCTCGCGATAGACGGACTCGCCCGTGGCGACCATCGCCAGCGCCCGGGTGGTGGGGATGCCCAGCCCGTGCATGGCCTCGCCCAGGACATACTCGCGCAGCACCGGACCGAGCACCGCCCGGCCGTCCCCGTTACGCGAAAACGGGGTGCGCCCGGCCCCCTTGAGCTGGATGTCCCGGCGCACACCCTTGCGGTCGACCACTTCCCCCAGGAGCACGGCGCGCCCGTCGCCCAGACTGGGAACAAAGTGGCCGAACTGGTGACCTGCATAGGCCATGGCGAGCGGCTCGGCCCCGGCGGGCACCTGATTGCCGGCGAGCACTTGAATGCCGGCCGGGCTGGTCAGGGCCTGGGCATCCAGTCCCAGCTCCGCCGCCAAGGCATGATTGAAACGGATCAGTGCCGGCCGGCGGACCGGTGTCGGCTCGACCCGGGCGTAGAAGGTCTCCGGCAACCGGGCGTAGGTGTTTTCCAAAGCCAGCATGAGCTCGGTCTTGACGTTCGTAAGGGTCATCGGCTTGGTGTGCAGCGGGTCCCGATCGGGACGGACAAGCCCCAGTATAACACTAGGTATTTCGGCTGAACCGCGGAAGGGGCGGGACTGCAGGGCGGGCCGGCGGGACGCCGGAGGATACGCGCGCCGTCGGGATGCCCTCCTGGCTAACACAGCGCTCCGGGCGGCTGGCGGCAAACCGCAGGCCGGGAGCGGGGACCGGTGCCTCGCCCGGTAATAGGCCAGGCGAGCCCGCAGTCGCGGTTGGCGCCGCCTGTCCGAGCAGTTTGGCGGCACCGAGTCCTTTGGGAGCGGCACCCCGTAAGACCGGCACCCCGTAGGAGCGGCGCGTTGTAGGAGCGGCGCGTTGTAGGAGCCGCGCCTTGTAGGAGCCGCGCCTTGTAGGAGCGGCGGCCTCGCCGCGAAATAATCCTTACATCTGTTCGCGAGGCAAGGAGCCGCCGCGGGTCCGCAAGCGCGAGCCGGTTGCTTTCTGAGCTGCCACCGCCCGGTCCGGCCCCACCAGCGCATTGCCCGCTCGCCAGCGGGCCGCTAGACTTTCCCGAGACAAACGGCCCCAAGGACCCGGAGCACGCCGTGCGCCTACCCCTGCTGGCAAGGACTAATGCCCACGTCCCGGTGGATACCGACGGGATCGTCGGGCGCTCCCGGCTCCTCGGCGAGATGCGCGACCTGCTGCGTCGCAAGCACTACAGCATCCGCACCGAGCAGGCCTATCTCGACTGGGCCAAGCGCTACATCCTCTTCCACGGCAAGCGCCACCCCAACGAGATGGGCGGCCCCGAGATCGCCGCCTTATCCGGACCGTCCAGGAACTGCTCGGCCATCGCGACGTCAGGACCACCATGATCTATACGCATGTGATGCGCAAAGGGCCATTGGGCGTGAAAAACCCATTGTCGCGGCTGAGCGGGTTTTAAGCGATTGCAACATCTGCCCGCCGTGGCCACTCAGACAACATTGCGGCCTGGGCAAAAAGGTACCAAGGGCCTGGAAAAGAAATATGGAGATCGATTGGTCTGTGTGCGCTACAAATATGATCCACAGACCGGCCGGCGATATACGACGGTCGAGTTGATCGAACAAGAGACCGCTTGCCCAAGCGATCCAACGGCTGCCGAGACACAGGAGCCAGTGGCCGCGCAGCAGCACCTTGGGGTCCGAGTCGAGTACTGGGAAACGGATATCAGGGACAAGGTCAAGGCGGCGGGCGGGATCTGGCGACCCAGGTACAAGCTCTGGGAGATGCGGTATGAAGATGTGGTAGCACTTGGGCTCGAATCGAGGGTTGTTGGGGATGCTTTTCCAAAGCCCTGAAATGGCGAGCCACGGGACTATAAATATGGGACCCTATATATAGGTTCCCATATTTGGGTTCCTAAATTTAGTGGCCGGAAACTACATTTGGGAACTTGTTAATAAATGTAGGAACTTTCATTCGGACGGCTGGGCCGTCCATTGCATGTTAGCCTTCAAATATGAGCATCGAAATGGAGATTGGTGATATAGCCCATACAATTGACTTTCACCGAACGCAGCCAGACGTGACTCTCGAACAATACGTAAGAAGAAAGCGAATACAGCTTGGAGTCGAAGTCGCTAGAAAGTATAGGGTTTATCTGGATCTGCGATTTTGGATTCTTTTGCGAGAAGTCGAACTAGGTAGGAATGACAATCAAGACCTAGTTCAGCTGCTGTCTCTGGTTAAGCGTTTAGTTGATGATCGTGTAGCTATTTGTCCTATATCTGAAACAGTTTTTGTGGAACTTATGAAACAAAGCGATCCAGAAACGAGGTTCGCCACCACAAAACTAATAGATCACTTGAGTTCTGGCGTCGCACTAATTGTTCATCCAGAACGCGTAAACCAAGAACTCTGTAACGCTATATATTTGCAAGCCGGAATAGATGATCTCATACCAGTAGATGACTTGGTATGGATAAAACTTAGTTACATATTTGGAGAAACTCACCCATATAAAACGCCTTTTGACGCATCGGTAGAACTTGTAATCCAAAAAGCCTTCTTTGATCACATGTGGCGCATATCGCTTACTGAAATGGTTGGCTATCTTGATTTCGAGAGTTGGGATCAGCCAGATTGGCAACAAACAGCGGATCGTCTCAATATTGGCAATAAGCAACACGCAGATGAAATCAGGAGTTATAAACAAGCTTATCGCGTCGAGTTTGAGGGCGGCTTAAGTCTCTTTAAAGAAGAATTGTCGCAGCTATTCAAAGAAGTAGATGCTAAAGGATATAAGAGTTTTCAAAAAAACCGCGAAAATATTTCGAAAAACGAACGATTCAGTAGCTTTTCAAAATCTGTTCGCACACTGCATATCGGTGCATGTTGTCATGCAGCGGTGAGATGGGATCAAAAGCGGCAGCTTACAGGTAACGATCTTTTGGATTTCCACCATGCCGAAGCTGCCATAGGGTATTGCAATCTTTTTTTGACTGAAAATCCGCTAAAGATTCTAGTAAGCCAACATCATTTAGGTCTAATGAGAGATTTTCGCTGTGTGGTAGAATCAACGGCCTCGGGTGCGCTTAGGGTACTTAATGGCGTGAAAGGCTAACAATAGCATTGTGTGGGACTGTCGACCGCGCCGCTTCTCTTTGCGGTCGCCAGCCCCACATGCTAGACGTTATCGCGCCGGGCGAAGCCCGGTGTATCTTTCGGGGTGCAAGTCCCCGTCGGGTAAGGGCTAGCCCCCCGCCCGTATCGAGTGTTGATCTCATTGCGGAGCAGGTAACTGCGAACAATATTATGAGGTAAGCGTACACAGAGAATTCTGTAGGCCGTAGGGGAGACCGCGCTCCCTGAGGGTTGGCACAGCTTCGAAATAAGCTTGTTCCGGACGCCGAGGGTCTTAACGTGCACCGAAGGCAACACAGAAGCATCCGATTTGGCGAGGGTGTGGAGGTCCGGCGGAGTCATCAGACCGTGGCATGCAGAAAGAGATACACCGAGGAACCCGGGAAGCCCCAAAGGCTCCTGCTGGGAGTGAGGAGATGAAGCCGTCAGAGATGGGACACAGGTGGGGTGAAGAGCCCTGAAACGGCGTAGGCTCGGGTGGAATCTTCGAACAGGGAGAGGGCAGGTGGACTTGCGAAGGTTACAAGCTGATGGGGTGTCTTATGGGGCATAGTAGTCTGAGGTCGGGAGAACCGGGCACATGGCGAAGGACCCCACGGGAGTACGTAGCCCTCAAAGGAAACTCGTGCCGGACACTGTCGGACCGGATCAACACGAGCCAACCTCACTGAGGGGAATAGCCATTGGACCATGAAACGGGTAACTGTGATGGTCCGCGCGGATGCGAGTACGACCGGGGAACCGGATGCGGGAAAACCGCACGTCCGGGTCTGTG
>CAVQCX010000013.1:0-212087 GCA_963711095.1 uncultured Gammaproteobacteria bacterium
AATGTCGTTGAGGGTATGGGTGACCGCGGCCAAGGGATCGAACTTGCCGCAGCTGTAGCTGCGGGAGAGATCCGCCGAGCCCCCCAGGGTGATCGAGACCACCGAGGGGTTGGCGGGCGGAGACACGGGCTGGGCGCCGCCGATCTGGTAGTACCAGAGGCCGTCGCCGGTGGGCGCAGGGGTGGTCGGAGCGGCCTGGGCCGGCGACACCGGCGTCAGGGCGCCGAGCACCGCCGCGAGCGTGATCGGCCAGGCCTCGCTCAGGAGGCGCAGCGAGCCGATGAAGGGACCAGGAGTGCCTTCATGGCGGCGGGTAGTCCAGCAGATCGATGTCGGCGAGGAAGAGCTCGCCGGCGCGGCTGCAGCACTTGTAGGGACGCCAGAGGCTCCAGACGTAGTCGCCCTCGGTGTCCAGGCGCCCGCCGCTCCAGCCGGTGGTGTCGGTGAGATCGTTGACGCCGAACACGTCGCAGCTCGTATCGGCCACGGGCGAGAGCATCTGCCAGGTGCCGGTCGAGGCGTCCTTCTCCAGGAGCGGCCCGGGCGGCCAGACCTTCTGCGCCAGGGTGTCGGGGCCGCTGAGCGGGAAGTAGAGATGCGGCTGGCCGGTGCGGGTGACGATGTCGCCGGCCCGCTGGGCGACGATCGCCGCGGCCTTGGGCTCCTCGGGCTGGCTGGTCCAGCCGGTGCGCGGATAGAGCCCGCCCCAGGTCTGCAGCGGCCAGCTGCCGATCTCGCGCAGCCCCGGGATGAGGCTCGCCGGATAGAACATCTCCGGCACCTCCTGGCGCCAGGCCAGCGCATCGAGCCCCGACTGGAAGTACGGGAAGAAGGGCGTCGCCTGGGACTCGCAGAGCAGGCCCATGTCGGGCAGCAGGTCGTTGAGCACCGCCATCGGATGGCCGATGGCATCGACCTCGCGGAACACCAGGTTGCGGTGGTCCTGGTCGAACGAGCCCTCGGTGCGGTTGCCGGCGCTGTCGATGGGGACCGGGAGCAGCGAGCCCAGAATGCCCTGGACCGCCACCTTCTGGGCGAGCCCGAGGGTGGCGCGGATCTCGAGCCACGGATTGCCGCCCAGCTCGTTGTAGGCGCTGACCACCAGATCCGGGTTGTAGTGGGCGATCTTGAGCGAGGTCGCCACGGTGCAGCCGAAGAACGAGCAGCGCAGCCACAGACAGATCCCCACCGGCATCCAGCGCAGGCAGCTCAGGGCGGCCGCGCCGGTCTCGGCGACGATCTGAGGGGTGATCAGGGTGCCCGCGGGGCGCGGCCGGCACCGAGAGCCAGGGCCGCGAGGAGCACCAGCAGCGGAGAGAGGCCGACGCCTTCATTGCCCCGCGGCCTCCCGCCACTGGCGGTAGCGCGCCAGGGCCTCGCCGAGGTCGCGCACGCCGTAGACCACCGCCCGACCGTCGAAGACGATCGCCGGGTAGCGGTCGAGGCCGTACTGCTTGGCCTTGGCGAGGCCGAGGGCGGCGTTCTTCACGCTCGCCTTTCTGCGCTGCGCTCAGCTGACCGATGCGTGCCAAGGCCATCGGCTTGGCGGCCTGCGGGTCAGCGGGCAGGTCCTGGGAGAGGCGTCGCCTGGAGCGCGCGGAGACCGTCGATCTCGTAGACCGTGACCGAGCCCCTCTCTGGTCCGGATCCAGCTCGGTGGCCACCGGCGCGTCTGCCGCGGAGAAGATCTCCACGGCCGGAGAGTCCGCCGCCATGACCGCTGCCGGCAATAACGCACTCAGCATGGTTGGTGCGAGCAAGACAGGATGTCGTGACAGAGGAAGCACGGCGAGCGAGGACCCGGGGCATTGAGGTGGGCGCCATGCTCGCCCTCCCGGGCTCCCTCGCGATACGGAAAACCGACGCACCCTCGCGTGCGGTTTCGGGCTTTGCCTCCTGCCCTTTAATGTAACTACAATATTTCTCATGCAGATCGAGTTTGATCCGGAGAAGAACGCACTCAACCTCCGGGAGAGAGGCATCGATTTCGAGCAAGCGCGGGACTTCGATTGGAGCAGCGCGCTCATCTGGCGCGACACCCGGCAGGATTACGGCGAGGAGCGGTTCATCGCCCTGGGCTGATCGGCGAGCGGCTGCACTCCCTCGTCTTCACGACTCGCGGCGAGGCTGTGCGGGTCATCAGTCTTCGAAAGGCGAATCGACGCGAGGAAGAACGCTATGAGCAGAAAACCCGATCCTGAGCGGATCGACGAGGAGAACCCGGAATGGACCGAGGAGATGATCCGGCAGGCCGGCCCGGCGGCCGAGGTCGTGCCGAGGATCGTCGAGGCGCACCGCCGGGGCAGGCCCCTCAAGGCGGTGAAGAAGCGCCAGCTGACGCTGCGTCTGTCGCCCGAGGTGGTGGACTACTTCAAATCAACCGGGCCGGGATGGCAGACGCGCCTGGACGAAGCGCTCAAAGCGTACGTCGAGGCCCATCGTTAGCGCGCAGGCGAACTGGGCGCCCACGCCCGTCCTCATGCGATCTCGTCCGCTCAACCGGCCCGCGCTCAGTCGACGTCTATGACGGCTCATCGCCGATCTCGCCCCGGCGCAGCAGCTGGCTGCCCCGCCGCACGGTGAGGATCTCCACGCGATCGCTGACCCTGTAGATCACGCGATAGGGGCCGAAAATCAGCTCCCTGATCCGCTGAACGCCGACCTCCGGCACCACCCGCCCGCTCTGCGGAAACTCGGCCAGACGCTCCACCACATCGAACAGCTCGGCCACCCAGCGCGCGGCGGCCTGCGGGTCGTCCTGGGCGATGTATCGGGCGATGTCCTCGACTCGCTCCAGCGCGAGCGGGGACCACTCGATCCTCACCGCGCCAGCCCTTTCAGGACCAGCGCCCGGGCGGCCTCGTGCTCCACGCCTTCACCGGCGGCGAACTGCTCCTCGGCGCGATAGATGTCTTCGAGGATCTCCAGGCGCTCCTGCATCCGCTCGAACTCGCCCACGTCCATCAGCACCGCAACCCCGCGGCCGCGCTGGGTGAGCACCATCGGCCGGCGGCTCTCGTGGACCTGCTTGACGAAGGAGGCGACCCCGGCCCGGAACTCGGACAGCGGGCGGATATCCTCATCGACCCTCAGCTTGGACATGGCGACCTCGGCGTACCGTTAGTAGTACGTCTAACTGTACCCCTACGTCGGGGGAGCGACAACCGTGGGCCTGTCGCCGCGGCTTCAGGAGTCCCCCGCGCCGCGAGGCGCTCCGCCACCACAGTGGCCGCCTCCAACTCGCTGCAGCCGCGCTCGCGCATGATCTCGGCCCGCTCGGCCTTCTCGTGCTTCTCGGTCATGGCGAGCACGAGCGTGAGCGGCGGAGGGACGCTTCGAAACAGCGCCTCCAGCTCGCGCTCCACCGCGTCGGCGTCCTCGCGGGTGAGTGCCGCCTCGGCGGAGTCGCCCACGGCGGCGCGGCGGACCTGGGCGATGTGGTTGCGGGTGAGATCCTGGGGGCGAGCCGTGAGGGTCATCGCCAGGATCGTGTGCTCGGGGCAGCGATCGAACAGCGCGAACAGATGATCGCCCGAGAACCGCTCGGCGGTGAGGTGACCGATCTCGGGGGCCCGGCGCAGGCCCTGGACCGTAACGATCGTGTGCGGCAAGCCGTCAAACCACCAGGTGGCGCTGGCATTGTCCGAGCGGGGCATGGCGAGTGTCAGACACTCGGCGAGGTCGTAGCCGAAGGGCAGCGCCTCATCGCCCGGGTAGGGGGCAAACTCCAGGAGCCGCGCCGGATCACCCCCGGCGACCTCGGGCCGGGGGTTGAGCCAGGGCAGCAGCCAGGTGTAGAGGGCCTCACCGGTGCCGCGGCGGGCGCGGATGCCGGCGGAGGCGAGCGCCGCGGTCCACCTGACGGCGACGTCGTCGAGCGCCGCCTCGACCTCGATCGCCGGCGGCAGCTTGCCTTTCACCTGGAGGCGCCGGTAGAGCACCGCGCGCACCCGGCGGATCTGGCCGCGCCAGCGCGAGCCGGTGACCGCGGCGTCCTCGAACAGGCCGCCCGGGCGGCTGATGCGGGCAAGATGCTCGGCAAAGCTTGCCTGGTAGTGGCGGGTGAAGGTGCTATAAGCGGGGTCCGAGCCTGGCACGCAAGTACGGTAATCAGGGACGGACCACGGTTTCGTTACCGTAAACCGTGGTCCGTCCCCTATTGTCCCCGCCCGGGGCGGCGCACTCTTTCAGGAGCAGATCGCCCAAGCGCTGGGCCGGCGGGTAACCCCGGGGAAATCCGGCGGGCCACGGACGACCATAGAACCTGAGTCGATCCAGCTATTCGATGGGGATTGACAGACCCGAAACCGTGGTCTGTCCCTCATTGTTGTGACCCGACAAGCCGCAATACTCTGAATGTAGCACAGAAAGGGCTCCGACCCCTGTCATAGGCTTTTCAAATTGAATTATTTAATGGTTTATAGGCCAGCGCCCGGCTGACGGTGGCTACATCGGGCAGGCGCTTGAGCCCCACCACCCGCTTGACCAGCGGGTCATCGGCATAGAAGCGCAGCTCCCGTAGCTGACGGTAGCCGAGCAGGAAGTGCGTGATGAGCAGCAGCACGATCCGCGCATGGCCGAAGATCGGGCTGATGTGCAGGTGACGGAAGCACAGGCGCAGCCGCTCGCGCAGGTCAAGCACCGCGAACAGACGCTGAAAGACAATCAGGCCGGAGAAGGAGGTGAGCTGCTGGTCCTCGAAGCGCAGCACCGGCAGACGATGGGATTTATCAACGGTCTCAGCCTTGCTACACTTCATGCCAAGCGGTCTCCGTTTTTCGTGGGTTGGTTTGGTTCGCACCTCCAATTCTACCGAAAATGGCAGACCGCTTCTTCCTTTAACGACGTTTTTGCGCACAGAAAAGACGAGAACGCTTGTCGCAGAACTTCACCAGCGGTGAGCTGCGAAGACAGCCTCAAAAACTATAGAAAACCCTGGTTTTTATGCCGCATCCTGCGCGGAAGGCCGGGGATTTATGCAACTGTAGGGTATATCAGCGTGCAATGTACACCTGAGGCGGATACCGTCTTGGGTCCCTCATACGGACCGGAACAGCACCGGACAGCCCCGACGGAACCCGGATATCACGAAGTCAGGCAGAGCGCAATCAGAGGCGCCAGATTGAGCAAGAGTATGCCGATCTTGTAAATGGCAAGACCTGTGTAGTGAATAGCGTCAAAGGTTTCCACCGAGATCTTGAACCAGCGGCCATGCAGGCCATACATCCAGTCGTGGGCCAGTACAAAGGCGCCGAACCAGACAAATAGAGTCGCATAATTGATCGCGACACACCAGAGCAGAACGTGCTTGAGTTCATTCGGCGTCACAACCCGCCTCCGTGGTACCTAAAGATTTGGCTGATGCGGAAGACCGCGTTGGGGAATTCCGAAGCCAGTATATGCAACCCCTGGGCGTGGCGACTGTGTCGGTCGCCCGTTCCACTGCCGATCTCCGTCCGCAAAGCATCGGTCGCGGCAAGTGACCGACCAGCACCCGCCGCTGCCGGCGCCGACTGTGGACAGCCAGGTCAACTGGCGACCTGCTCGGCCACCGCCAGGAGCATCCAAGTACCGCCGTTGACAACCACTGTCCGGAGTAGATAAGCGGGAACATTAGTGCTTATGCGGGATTTTGGAGCCGGCTTCGCCGCCCGAACGATGGGTCGGCTGAATCACCTTGCCGATCAGGGGGCGCGAAGTCTGCCACATGTCCGGGCGGCAGCGCACGTTGTGCGCCTTCCAGGCGGCACTCTACAAGCCATCCTATGGGGGTCGCCACACCGCCAGGCAAGGTCCGCTGCAGCGGGGGCAAAGCAATTGCGTGCGTTAGCGAACGGACGTCTGGACCCGATAGATACATACAGCACCGTAGGGTCACCACGCGTACTGAATACGTAGCAATACGTCGGAAGCCATTTACCAAAATGCAGGACATTCACTCATGAAAGTCGCCACAGTATTCTTGTTAGTCATCGCCGCGGCCGCCTTGGCGGGCTGCGGCACCACCACCGGGGAACGCACGGGCAGCGGCGCCCTCGTCGGAGCCAGCACCGGCGCGGCCATCGGCTCCTTCAGCGGCAATGCCGGCAAGGGTGCCCTAATTGGCGCAGGCGCCGGCGCCCTCGGCGGCTACCTCTATGACCAGAATCGGACGCGGCAGCACCAGTACTACCAGCAGGCCAACCGGGCGGAACCCTTGCGGGTGTCCCGCCCGCCCCGCAGTTAGCAGGGGAGGCGAAAAAGAGCCAGTCGATTCAGCGTCGAGTGAGTACCACCCTCCGGTACCCGTGCGCCGAACCTGCGGCATCCCTCACTCCCGGTCGATTTTAATGTTTTGTTTGCTGCCGCTACTGGAGACGGCGATCATGATGCCGAGACCGCTTGCAATCGCGACTCCGATCACGGTCCATGTCGTCCCGATGCTGGCCAGAACTCCCAATTTCCAGAGCGCGGCGAGAAGGCCACCCATCAAGATGACGTAGCCAAGGAAATACGCACCTGTCCATTTCATGTCAATCCTCCTAAGGTCAAAAGACCTTGCAAGCGATAGGAATTTGCTTCCAGCCGCCAAAGGCCGAGAGGACACCGGCGCGCTTCTGCGGCCCGGCAGAGATGTTTTGACCTAACCCCGATTGCGCGCCATCACCCTGACGTCTCCTGGTGTAGGCGTCGCCGCGCGGTCTGCGGGCCCCCATGCCTTCACCGGCGACGAAACCCTGGCTTTTTTGCGATTGTAGGCCGACCAGCCCTCGCGTCAAGCCGTAGCCGTCAGGCGATGTCGGGCAGGGGGCAGTCGGTGAGCGGCATCTGACCGTTGATCGGCCAGTCGTCGTTGGCCGGCGGGACCTGGCTCGGCGGTCGGGGATCCCAGACCCCCAGGTGGCGCAGGATGCGCTCGATCAGCGCCGCCTCCTCGATCACGGACAGGTTCCGCATATCGGCCGCGCAAATGGGGGCACAGCGGAGAATCGACCTCGTAGACCTTGTTGGCCCTGAGGAAAGCCAAAGATACAGATCCGCAACATCGGTGATTGCTCACCGGCGAGCGCGGAACTCCAGCGAACCGAACCGCGGGGGTGAGGGGCCGTCGGCCTTCACGGCGCGAGCGAGGCGGTGCGGCGCGCTTACAGGTACTTCTTAAAGGTACTCGCCGTCACCGCCACGCTGAGCGCAAATAGCCCCGCGAACGGCAATACGACGAGGCTCGGGTGCAGACTGAACGGCATAGCCAGGTAGATCACCCAGCTCAGCACCAGCAACGGCATCGCCGTGCCCTTGGCCCAGTGGTAGACGAAGGAGCTCTCCCGTCCCCCGCCCCAGCGACGCAGGTCTCGCTGCACGAACCCGTCGACCAGCGCCACCAGGCTGAACAGCCCGAACACTGGGGTAGCTAGGGTGAGGACCACCAGGCGCACGGCGAAGACCTGGGCGACCTGCACGGCGGCGATGACGTAGCGGACCGCGGGACGCAGGAGGTCGTGCAGCCTGGGCCTGAGCCCTTGTTCCGCTGGTGCCCTCGGGGCCTCGACCCGGGCCAGGAGGTCGATGAGGCCGGTCCGCTCGAACAGGAGGTGCTCGGTCTTATCCGCAGCGCCGTTGGCCAGCCGCGCGGGGTCCGAGCTGACCAGGCTGCGCCGCAGATCGGTACCCAGGTAGCCGATCTCGGTCTCCAGCATGGCACGGCTGTGCTCCAGGCCCTGCTCCGGCCACCAGAACCGCATGCCGGCCCACTCGGTCAGGATGGATAAAAAGAGGGCGAGAAACAGCCACTCGATGGCCTGGCCGATGGCAGTGATGGCTCGGGCGATCGGCCCCTGGCGTACCTCGCGCCGGCGCGGCTGGCTAGCGGCCTCAGCCATGGTCCGGCTCTCTGGGAGTCGGGACCAGGTCCGGGACCCCGTGCCACCAGCCCTCGGGCTGGCGGTACCAGTGCTCGTTGGTGAGGTAGGTACGCTCCATCTCGTTGGCGATCGCCGCCAGGCTTCCGGGCATGACGGGGTCGTGTCTCGGGTCCGGCAGCGGGATGCGCAGCTTCCACAGCTGTCCGCCTTCGAGCAGGGCGAACGCCTGGCCCTTGGGCAGGCCACCAGCTCGGCCGGGGTGAGCATCGGCGTCGATTGTGATGCAACCTCGGAGCAGCCCTCCCTGGCGAGAGGTCGGTGCACTGATCAGGCCCCGGCCCGGACGTCCTGTCCGGGCGTTCGCCGGACTTCCTGTTGTCCACTGGACAAAGGGTTCCGGCTCACCCTCGTTGCGGGACTTGAAGTCCACCCCGGAGCCGGGGTCCGAGGAGTCGTCCACCCCGGAGACGCTCATCAGGGTGAACACCTCGACCTTCGGCAGCTGGTCGGTGAGCATCTCGGCGGTGGCCAGCTCCTTCACCCGCAGCATGATCAGCGTGTTGAAGTTGCCCGCCACCTGCCCCGCCTTGGCGCGGTTGCCGATGCGCGCCTCCACGTCCGACCAGGTCTGGGTGTAGGCGGTGACCTGGAACCCTGCCCCGCCGGCCTTGTTCAGCAGCGGCACGAACTCATCGCCGATCAGCTCGTTGAACTCGTCGGCGTGCAGCGAGATGGTCGGGAGCTGGGTCGTTTCCGCTTGCGGGATCTCGCCGTTGGCTGCCTCGGCCGGGTCCCGCACGCCGTGCTTGTAGATGTGCCCGGCGACCGAGACCAGATCCGCGAACATGGAGTTGCCCACGGCGCTCGCCACCGTGGTGTCGGTGAGCGCATCCAGGCCCACGTAGACGATGCCCTTGCGGCGGATCACCTCCAGCCACTCGAAGATCGGGCGGCGATCCTCGGCGTCGAGGTAGTCGGGGGAGATCAGCTCGGCGATCTTGCCGGTGGTGAGCTTCTCCATGAGCGGGCCCACGGAGCTGACGATCTTGTCGAAGTAGGTCTTGTCGTACTTGAAGGCCGAGACCAGCCCGTCGAGCACCGGATCGTAGAGGTCCTGCTCCTGCAGGTAGCGCATCAGGGCCACCGCCTCGGGGTGGCGCCCGCGCAGCGCCGAGGGCAGGTTGCGCTCCTTGGTGCTCTCGGCCAGCTCCGCCAGGGCCGCCTGCCAGCCCTCGGCGCCCTGGCGCACGAGATGCTCGCGGGCGTACTCCATGAACAGCGGCTCGATGTCGTTGATGTAGCGGCGCACCTGCAGGTAGTCGGGACGCCGCCCCAGGGCCACCAGGGCCCGGGCGATGATGTTGACGAAGCGCCAGGCGAACTCCTTGAAGGCGGCGGAGTTGCCCTCGCTGGGGAGCTGATTGGCGATGCGGGTCGCCACCTCGGTGATGCGCGAGAAGCTGCCGATGGCGTTGTAGCGGGCCGAGATCTGGGGATAGCCCAGATGGAAGAGATAGAAGTCCTTCTCCCGCCCGGCGCGCTTGGCCTCGGCGTAGACCCGGCGCAAGAGATCCGCATCCCCCTTGGGGTCTTGAAGCCATCCCTGTCGCAACGCCGAGGTTGCTTGCTGGCCCCAGCCCGGACTTGTGGCGCTCCGCGGTCCCGCTGCGCTGGCAAGCCCGGGAAAGACCCTCCGTGGTCTTTCCGTTCGTCGGAATGAAGCGCCATAGGCGCTTCACTGATTTCCGACTCACCCTGTCCGGTCGTTCGCAGGGCTGCGTTTGTCCACTGGACAAACGATCCCTGCTCACCCTGGGTGATCAGCAGCTCCGCGAGCCGGGTCTTGCCCACCCGGGTGGTGCCGAGCACCAGCAGATGCCCGACCCGCTCGCCCAGCTCCATCCACACCGCCTGCTCCTCGGGCTCCACCCCGTGCAGGGTGGGCTTGCCGCCGACCGGCGGGAGCGGGCGCAGCGGGTTCCACCAGGCGCGGCGGCGCAGCGCCGCGGCGAGGAGCGCCGAGGACCGGCCTCCCTTCCCAGGCGATCTCCGAGCGGCGGGCCCACTCATACAGCCTGCCCGGCTGGATATAGCGCTGGACCTCGGGGCGGATGGTGTCGCGCAGGCGCTGGGTGTGCTTCTGGGTCCAGCGAAAGCCCCGGCCGAGAAAGAGCTTGCGCCGGCTGAGCGGGATCTGATCGGCACGCAGGCGGTAGGTCGGCAGGCGGCGCAGGTTGCGCTGATAGCGCAGCACCCGCCCGGCCTGGCGCAGCCGAACGACGCCGAGCACGACCAGCGCGGTCGCCGCCGCGTAGGCCACCCCCGGGGGCATCATCAGCGCCCAGGGCGCGAGCACCGCGATGGCGGCGGAGGCAAAGGCGACCAGGGCGGACCAGAGCTCGACCGGCGGGCGAAGCAGCGCCTCGACCGGATGGCGGCTCATTGCTCGAAGCCGTCCCTGCGTGATCAGCACCGGATAGTGGGAGAGCCCGAGCGCCTGGGCGATGTCCGAGGCGGAGGCCGGCAGGATCGGCAGCCCCTCGGCCAGCGCCGCGATGGCGTGCAGGTCATCGACGGTCTCGGCCTCGACCAGCATGCCGACCGCGCCGATCTCGGCGAGCCGGTCGCGGTGGCGGGCGAGCCATTGCCGGGAGAGCGGGTCCGAGCCGATCAGAAAGAACGGTCGGGCGAACGGGTGGCTCGCGGCTCGGCGCTCCAGCGGCCCCGGCGTGAGCCCGGGAGACCGGATGGGCAGGCGCTGCTCGAGGCTGACGGCGCCCGGCTGGGGGCGCTCGGCCACCGGGGATCTCGGCTGCGGCGCATTCCGCCGGTGCAAGCACTTCCAGATAAGGGCGCCAGCGGCCGGGTATCGCCGCTGTCGTAGATCAGGGTCAGCCCGGCGGAAGCAACGGAAGGCACGAAGACAGTGGCGAGCGCTATCCACCCAGCGATGCGGTCTCGGATCATGACCCTCCCCTGCCCTCAGCCCTGGTCGGCGAGGCGCTGCCAGTGGCGGCGCACCCGCTCCCGATAGTCGGCTGCCCGCAGTCCGGGTCGTTGGGGGCGTGGTAGCAGCCCACCGCTGCCCACCAGTCCTCACGCTCCCGGAAGCAGGCCGCGAGGATCTCGGCCGCCACGTGCAGGTTGCGGTAGGGATCGAGCGCCAGCGCTGCGCTCGCCAGCCGATCCCGGTGATAGCGCCAGCTCACCTGCATCAGACCGATGTCCACCGAGGCCTGGCCGGCCGCAAGCAGGTCGTCCAAGGCCTGCAAGCGCCGCCTGGCGGGTGGCGTAGAAGCGGCCCTCCCCGGCGACGTTCAGGGTCCAGGGCCAGGGCCGCAGGGCGTGCAGATCCTTCACGCGGGTCCCGCTCTCGGCGAGCGCGACTGCATAGAGACACCCGCGGGGAAGGCCGTACTCGCCGGCGACCGCCCGATAGCCCGGGGGCACGCCTCCTCGGCCGCGATGGCCGGCGCGCAGACCGTCGCCGGCCGCTAAGGCCACTAATAAAGGAATGCGCCAGCGGCGCGCGCTCATCAGCAGATCCGCGGGCAGCCAGCGGCGTGATCGTCTCGCCGCGCCGGCGCATCAGGACGGGCAGCTCGGGGCGGATCCGGGGTGAGCTTGCCCAGGGTGCCGGCGTCGAAGTTGAGCGTCACCCGCCGGGCGCTCACCCACTCCGGGCGAATGCCGTGGCCTGCCGCCCAGTGGCGCACCGCCTGCTCGTCACCGGGCTTCAGCCCGACGAGATAGAGATCGATACCGGCGATGCGATCGAGCAGCTGCAGCAGCCGACCCAGCACCGCGTCGCAGCCGGGACAGTCCGGCCGGGCGAAGAGCAGCACCCGATCGTCTTTTTGAAGATCCGCGGTCTCCCGCTTCGCCCCGCGGGACCCGCGCGGGATCGATCAGCAGCTCGCCGGGATAGAGTCGCTTGCCCGCCTCGTCGTAGGCACGCTGGAAGGCGAGCACCCGGGTCACATCCTCGTGCATCGCCCTCGCCCAGGCCTCGGCATAGCGGCGGCGCTCCGCCTCGTCCCGGGCGTGGATACCCAGCACCTCGACCGGCGACAGGGTCGCGGGACTGATGCTGCCGCGGATGCCTTGCATGAGCGAGCGGTAACGCTGCCACTCGCTCGGGGTGAGTCCCCAGATCTCGGCACGGGCGACCTCTGGTCGGTGAGAGCGGGGTCTCGACGGTCGCGCGTCTGCTGGACCTGGGAGGGGGTGAGCTCGGTAGTGACGGGCTCGGCGCCTTCGGCCGAGAGCGCTTGGCGCAGGGCGAGGGCTAAGGCGAGCAGTCGCAGCTGGGGCCTAGCCATCAGGGCACCCCGCTACGGGGTACTGGACCCGCTGCGCGGAATCTGACGCAGCGTCCGGGTACGGGACAGTGAGGTCGCGCTGGGGCAGAGGGCCGTCGGCATAGCGGCACACCGGAGGCTCTGGCTCCCGAGGGACCTCCGGCTCTAACGGCGCCACCTCGACGGCGAGCGGTGGCTGCACGGCTCCACCGGTCGAGACCCTGAAGTCAGCGGTCCGAGCGCGTAGACGCCGATTACTAATAAGAGTGCAGCGAGCGCTTCCACCGGCGTTACCTCGCCACCCCGCGGGACGGGCCCTGCGGTCTCCCCGGCGCTGGGCTCGCAACGCTCGAACGAGACCAGCCGGTGGACAGAATCCTCGACCAAGCGGAACGCCGGGCCGGCCAGCGTCTCCAGCGCGAGTCTCAGGGGCATCGGTCCGAGCGCACGGTGCGGCTCGGGCAACGGCAGCGCGAGAAGCACCGCCCGTTCGGGGTCGGCGACCGCGTCTGCGGCCAGGCGGTAGCCGCTCGGAGCCAGCAGCTGCTCGACAGCCTGCCGGACGGTACGGACCTTCTCTGGAAACTGCACGGTCACCAGCGCCGAGAGCAGATCCACCTGGGCGGCGGTCGGTACCGGTCGGACGCTGGAGTATCGACCGACCTGGACATCCTCGGTGCTGGCGCTTGCGCCATGAACCGCTGTCGCCCCGGCAAGCAGAAGCGGAAGCACGAGAAGGGACTGTCTGGCTGGGAGATCGCTCATGGTCGGGTCGGCTCCTCGATGCGACAGGCCGTTGCGCTCAGTACCTGGCTGTCGATCTTCCAGACGAGGCCTGAGAGTCGGAACCGAAAAGCCGTGCAGCACCGAGCGGGCTTTGCGCCGGAGCGCCGGGTAGGACCGATCAGCGGGCCAAGTAAACGGCAGTTACCTGCTCCCGGTCATGGCCCAACTCCTGGCTGACGACGAGCCGCGCCTGCCGGTCCAAGGCTCGCTGCTCAGCGGCGAGGGTCTCGGCCCTGGGTCCGCCGGCCGCCGGCGCTTGCCACCCGGTCAGCTCCTGGTAGCGGCGCTGGGCGTAGGCGTGGCGCAGTCCGTGCAACTTGGAGAGGCCGGCGTTCGCAGTGTGACGCTCGTAGATGCGAAGCTGCTGGCGGTAGCTCTTCGCGGGTGGGATCAGTGAGCCGCGCCCCGCCAGGCGGTGGGCGCGATCGAGCACCTCGCGCTGCTCCGGGGTGCGCACCGGGATCTCGCGCGCCTTGCCGCCCTTGGTCCAGCTGTCCTTGAGCACCAGGCGGTCGCCTCGATCCGCATAGCTCGGGCTGAGCTTGATCGCCTCCTCCCGGCGCAGCCCGAAGGCCTGCTGCAGCTCCAGGCTCATGCGTACATGGGCGTCCTTGACTCGATCGAGATCGGCGCCGTCCACCTGCCGGGCCTTGGACTGCTCGCTATCGCACTACCCCGCCGCACCTGGACGCTCTCCTTGAGGAGGTCGGGTTCTTGCCGATAACGCCGGGAGGGATCGGTGCTCGCAACCCAATCCCACGAGAGGCTGCCCACCGATAGCTATCCCGACGTAAGGGCAGTTCAGTTTCCGGTCTCACCAGCTGCCGGCGTCAATGGGCAGGCTTAGGGGCCGGCTCAAACGCCACCTTCACCGTGTAGCCGAGCACACGAGCATACTCCTCGACCGTCGCCAGACGTGGCGAGACGCTCGAGTTCACGCTCTCCAGCCGGGAGATGTTGCTCTTCTTGGTCCCGAGGAGTGCGGCCATCTGCTCCTGGGTCAGACCGGACTGCTTGCGCAACGCGATCATCTGGCGCTTCATCTCGTACGCCGCACGCAAGGCCTCGTACTCGGCCCTCACCTCGGGGTTCTGCAGCGCCTTCTCCCGGAATCCTTCCATCGTCGGTCTCTTACTCATCATCTTGCACCTCTTTCATACGTCTGAGCGCTGTGTCCATGTGGCGCTTCGGGATTCTGTTGCCCTTCTTCACCACGGTGATCAGGATCACGATTTCCTGGCCCTTGACCGTGCAGAACACCGAGCGGGCAATCCCTTCCTGTCCCTTGGCCCGGATTTCAAAGAGCCCGCCCCAAAGCGGGGCCGTATGGGGCCGGCCCAAATTGGGCCCAAACTCTTCGATCAGTTCGGTGACCCGCAGAAAGTTGGCGAGAATGCCCGCCGGCAACGCCAGCGTCTCCTCTTCGACCTTCTCGTCATAAAAGCTGATCGTCCAAGCCATAATGAATGTTATCTTTTGTGATACCTTTTGTCCATGGGAACATGTTCCTACCGGCCTACTCTAGCCGGACAACGGCCCCCGCCTCCGCCAAGTGAGCTCCGCTCGAGGACGCCGAGAACGGGCTCTGAGCACCCGGTTCCGCGGCTGGCTGGCCGCGCTCTACCAGGAGCTGCGGACGCTGGATCAACGCATCAAGCAATGCACCGACGAGATGGTGGCGCTGTTCCGGGCGGATGAGGCCTGCCAGCGGATCGCGGCGATCGAAGGCATCGGTCCCCAGACCGCTACGGCGCTCGTGTCAACCTACGGCCAGGCGCGTGAGTTCTGCAACGGCCGCCAGTTCTCGGCGAGCCTGGGGCTGGTCCCCAGACAGCACACGACCGGCGACAAGCCCCGACTGCTGGGGATCAGCAAGCGCGGCGATACCTATCTGCGCACCCTGCTGATTCATGGGGCGCGCTCCGTGGTGCGGCGCGCGGCGAGCAAATCTGACCCACGCAGCCGCCGGATTCAGCGCCTCGTCGTGGAACGGGGCACGAACCGCGCCGTCGTGGCCGCGGCCAACAAGAACGCGCGGATCGTCTGGGCGCTGCTCTCGAGGGGGGATGCCTATCGGGCTGCCGCATAGCGCAAGCGGTGGACCGGCCGACTGAGAGCTCAGCCGGCCGGTCCAAGGGTTGGAAGAAGTAGCACTGAGGTCAGCACACCGACACACACCGATTGCGAAGGCACAGTTCACTTGATGGCGAGACTGGTCGAACCGGCGCTTTGTCAACCCGCCCCTGGCTAGGGCCCATCGAGGCCGTCCAAGTGATTGAGGGCAAAGCGTGCATATTCCATCAGGGCCAGAGGAGCAAGCTCCTCAACCACAGGCCGGATATATGGCAGCAACCCGTCCCTTGCCCAGGCGTACTGTTCCTTGCAAACCGGGATGGGTCCATATATGGCCAGGGGAAAGAGCCGAGCAGTGCCGGCGCGTTTTAGTCCTCGTTCCGGAGCAGGATCGTGATGACCGGCTCCCCGTCGTCGCCGGGCCCAACCATCATCTTCAGGCTGGTGGGCTTCGCCTGTTTCGAGTGCCCATCCCGCGGGACGCGATAGATCGGGTAGTTGAGCCAGGCGCCGCCGCCCACGCGGGTGCGCAGGGCGTAGGACGCCCATGTAGAGCACGTCCCACAGGCGTCCGGCCTCATCCTGGTGGACTTGGCGGGCGTTGTCGGCCTCGCTCCAGGCCACGCAGTCCTCCCAGGCTGCGGTGGTGAGTGCCACCGGCCAACGGTAGCCGGCCTCCTGGGCGAGGGAGCCGGCATCGATCAGGACGCCGTCTTCGAGGGCCTGGGCCCGGGTGTAGGTGGAGATGACCTCGCCCACGAGCTCAAGTCTCGGGGGCTGGGTGGCTTTCTTGGACATGGGGCTTCTCCTTGGAGTGTGTCGTCCGAGAAGACACCCCTCCCCAGCCGGGAGTGCGGTGTCCTCCCGTCCGGCGGGTTGGATGAAGAGCGATCGGACTCAGATAAGTCCACGTTCGGCGAACGAGACAGAATCGCCCGCGGCGACGACGAAGTGATCGAGCACCCGCACGTCGACCAGGGCGAGCGCCTCCTTGAGCCTTCGGGTCAGCATGCTGTCCGCCTGGCTGGGCTCGGCGACCCCCGAAGGGTGGTTGTGGAACAGCACGATGGCGGCCGCATTGGCCTCCAGCGCCCGCTGCACGACGACCCGCGGATGCACCGAGGCGCCATCGATGGTGCCGTGGAACAGCTCCGCCATCTCGATCACGCGGTGGCGGTTGTCCAGGAAGAAGCAGCCGAACAGCTCGTTCTTGTGCTCGGCGAGCTTGAGACGCAGATAGGCCCGGGTGTCGTCCGGGCTGCAGAGCACACAGCGGGCGCGGTGGCGCTGGGCCAGGATGGTGAGCGCCAGCGCGATCAGCGAGCGCTTCTCCGCCGGGCTGAGCGCGGCGGGCTTGAGATCGGCGAAGCGGTCCGCGCCGGGATAGAGATCGGGGGATAACCCTTCGGTCATGGCAGGTCTCCTCGGAATGAAAAAGGGGAGCCCTGCCCGCTCGGGGAAGGCGCTCCCCGCGGGGTGGAAAGGGGACCGGGTGAGAGACTCACCCGGTCTTGGGACGGACTACGCAGCCTGCTCGGTGATGAACGGCTCCCCGTCGACCTTCGCCCAACTGATGCGAAGGAGTCGGGCCTTGAGGCTGACACCGATCTCGCCGGCCTTGGCGCCGTTCTTGTGGGTGAAGCGCTCGGCGTACAGGTCGCTGAGCGTGAACCCGATGAGCACCCGCAGCTTGCCCTCGACGGCCGGCCGGAGCTCGCGCACGATCTTCTGTGCCTCCTCGCCGGATACGCGGCACTCCAAGTGCGTGTACAGGACGTTGTCGACGCTGCCCCGCAGGGCGGCGAGGGTGACGCTCAGGAAGGGCTCGCCCTCCTTGGGGGTCACCTGCCGGACCCGGTTGAGATACCCGATGCCGGTGGTGTGGAGATCGAAGTACTTGGCTCGCTCTGGCTTGGACATGGCTTTCTCCTTGATCAAAGGACGACGCCGGAGAGAGCCTGCCCCGGTCGGGGAAGGGTCCCCGGCAGGGTGAGTCGAGCGCGCTTGTCCGCTGGACAATGCGCCGCTCGGTGAACGACCGGACAGGACGTCCGGGCTGGTGGTCAGATCGAAGCGTCTCGGTCTGCGCCATGGATGGCAAGAGCACGCTTGAGAATCGGACATCCTGACCGAGCGGGATGAAGAAGAACCGACGGCTTGCGCCGCGGGCACCTGTTACACGGTTCGAAGGTGCCTCGATCGTCACTGAGCCGCAGTGACCACGGATGAAGCCGTTGCTCAAGCGCCCGGCGTGTCGCAGACGTAGCGCAGGTACTTGAGCATGCCCCGGGCATTGGCGAAGGCCGGATGCTCGGCCACCGCCTGGTTGGGGAACCAGTCGCGGATCTGGGCGGCGAGCGCCACGGTGCCGCCGCCGACGAACAGGATGCGCTCCAGCTCCGCGCCCGCGCCCGAGCTGGCGCTGGGTCTCGGCGTGCAGGCGCTCGACGAGCTGGCGCTGGGCGCGTCTGCACCAGCGCCGAGACGTCCTGGGGCTTGCCGAACAGGCGCACCTGGCCGCTCTGCAGGGCCTCGTCCACCGCACGCTCGCTCACGGTCTCCAGATCGAAGCGCGCGCGGATGCCCTCGGCCACCTCGCTGCTTCACGTCCAGCAGCCCACAGCGCAGCGAGCCCGGACGAGCGCTGTGGCGCACCGCCTGATCGGCCACCACCACGTAGTCGGTGGTGCGCCCGCCGATGTCGACCACCGCGATCGGCACCTGCAGGCGCTCGGACTGCAGCTGCACGCCGCCGTCGGACTCGGTGATGACATGGTCGTACCAGGCGGCCAGCGCCTCGGGGATCACCTCGTGGAAGGCGATGGCCGCGGACAGGCGCCCGTCCAGGGGATCGACCGCGAGCTTGAGGCTCGCGCGCTTCTTCGTGAGCGTCTCCTCCCGACGGCTGCCGTCGGCGAAGTAGAAGCTGCCGACCGGCAATCCGGAGACCGCATGCACCGACTGGCCGCCGAGGCCTGCACGCTGCAGGGCGTGCTGCACGATCGCGCGGTTGAGCCCGGAGAAGGGATAGGCATCGAAGTAGGTCGGCTCCCCGTCCACCTCCCCCACCGCATAGGCCTGGGCCTCGGTCTCGTACTCGAAGATGCGCTGCTCGGCGCTGTCGATCCAGGTGACCTGGGCCCGGCCGAGGCGGGCCCGGGACGGGATGGCGATGAGCCGCCCGTCGGGCAGCGCCAGCTTGGTGAACGCATAGCCGTCGTCGAGGCCGACGCTGACGGGACTGAGCAAGGCTGGGGTCACGGGCAGGCTCCTCGGCGTGCATGACGGTCTGGTGTGTCGTGGCGCTCATCCGACGACCTTGCGCAGATGGGCGAAGGGCTTGTCGGCGCCGGCGGGCGAGATGGGTGCTGCCCGGGGCAGTTCGCGGTTGCGTTCTTGCGGGCGCTCGGGGACCGCCGACCGACCCAGCCAGGCGCCGAAGGCCAGGCCCGGGCGGGCGGACCGACGTGGCGCTTGGGTCAGCGCGGACGGGTGGGCAGTCCTTCCCCCGAGCTGCTGCAGCACCCGGCTCTCGGCGAGAAAGCCCTGGACCAGCAGAGGC
Organism: uncultured Gammaproteobacteria bacterium; assembly: GCA_963711095.1. Lineage (GTDB taxonomy): Bacteria > Pseudomonadota > Gammaproteobacteria > Chromatiales > Chromatiaceae > CAVQCX01. The sequence continues at coordinate 18,564 of CAVQCX010000013.1, forward strand.
GCGCAGCCAGTCGGGATGGCGGCGCTTGGGCAGCGCCTCCAACCGCCGGATGATCAGCGCCTCGATCAGCATCCCGGGGTCCAGGCTCAGGCTGATACGCAGACTTGCGACGTCGGTGTTGGCGGCAGCCACGTGGGTGCTCACGCTCCTCGATGCGTCCCGTGGAAGGTCAGGCCTTCGCCGCCAGCGGCTGCAGCCCGATCTGCCCGGCCAGGCTCGAGCTGGGCGCAGGGCGCAAGGGCGCGTACGGGGCCCGGCGCTCGCCGCTCAGGATGTCCTCCGGGACCTCACCGAGGCGCTCACGCACCTCCAGGCTGAGCGCGCTGCCCTGCGCCAGATCCCGGCGCGTCACACCGCTGAGCCGATAGCCGAGCGGGCTGAGAAAAGCGCGGCGCAGCGGTCGGCCACCGAGCTGCACCGCCCGCTCGGCGTCCTCACGCGTCATCGCCCCGATGTGCTGGGCGGTGAGCACCGCGCGCACCAGCCGGTCGTAGTCACCGACCAGGTGGGCTCCGCGATAGGCATAGGGGTTGGTGAAGCGCAGCGGGATGCGCACCGGGCGGGTCGATGCCCCCAGGCTCGCCTCGACCGCCTCGGAGCGACCCAGCGGCTCGGAGACCTCGGCGAGTGCAGCGTTGAGCGCCTGCTCTGCCTGCTCCAGCGCCTCGTGGACCTTGATCAGCCACCAGTCGGCATAGGGGTCATCGCCGCGCGCGCCATGCCAGATCGGGCGCAGCAGACCGGCGAAGCCGATCAGCCCGATGATGGCGCGCTTGTCGGCGGCGCCGGCGCGTCCCTTGACCAGGCGCAGCGCCTGGCCGGTCTCCAGCGTCAGCGTGACCGCACCGCGCAGCGCCCCGGGCTGAGCGCCCTCGATCGGCGGCAGGGGCGCGCTGGACAGGGTCCCCGCTTGGGTCGGCTCTGGCTTGGGTAGGCTCGACATGGCAGTCCCCTCGTGCTGCGACGTGGCGGCCGCATCGGCCGCTCTGGGGCACCATGAGTCCATGTTCGGGGGACGAGAGAAGGACAAAGCACGCCCGGCGGGCGCGCGATTCATCCGCGAGAGGCTGCAGCGGATCGAGCGAGGGAAAGAGGGGGCTGCGCGGGGATGACCTGCCGTGCTGAGGTGCCACACGGGCCGGTGCCGGAGCGGGCGCTGAAGGGCCATTCAACCGCGCAGCGTTGCCCGGCGGGAACCATTCCCAGGGGGTCCGCAACCGGGGTGGGCGAAATTATCAGACTCTGATTTTTTTCGAGCGAGCCCCTCTCCCGGACTATGCCCTGCCCTGCGGCGTCCCCCCCGATGTGCCCTCCAGGGCCTTTCGGACCTGCACGAACGGGCTCTCGCCGGCAGGCTTGCGATCCTTCGGCGGCGTCGGGTGTGCCTTGGCCTGCGTCAGCGCCTGCTCGGCCCTGCGCTGCGCCGCCTCGGCCCGGCGCGCGCGCTCGCCCTCGACCTTCAGGGCGAGGTTGGGCTGGAAGCGACCGGCGTTGATCTCCCGGCACAAGCGGTAGAGGTAGCGAAGCTCATCGTAGACGGGGCTCGCCCCCTGCTGCTCACAGCGAAAGCGCCCCTCCAGCTCATCGAGCAGGCGTTGGCGCTGCTCCGGCGGGACGCTGGCCAGGTAGCGATCAGCCACGGCGCACTGGTTGGCGGTGAAGCGGCTCGGGTAGATCAGCGTGGGGGTGTCCGGGGTGGGCTTCGATTTTTGAGGGCGCGAATTTCGAAGTCGGTCATCGGCCGTCTTCGAATTCTGGTCCCGGTCGGCAGCTTCTTCCCCGAGCCCGCGATTGGCGAGCCGCGCGAGGACCCTCGCGCTGAAGCTGAAGTAACGCCGGGGGCCTTCGCGGCGCACGGCGCGCACCGCCTCGAGGCGGCGCTCCAGCGCGCTCTCCGGGGCGAGCACATCGCGACCGGCCTCGATATCCTCGTCGATCGAGTCCAGTGCGGCATCGGCCACCCGACGTACCCGGGCATGGTGGTGGCGACGAGCCTCGGCGAGAAACTGCATGTACTCCGGATCCAGATGCAGCGCATCGGCGAGCGGCAGGGGCTCATCGTGCAGCGCATAGACGTTGCCCCGAAAGCGCCCGCCCGCATCGCGCACCCGGGCGCACAGCGACAGCCACCGGGTGGCGCGCAGCACGGCGATGGCGCGCGATACCGTGGAGGTGGAGGCGATGTTGGCCTCGCGCGCGATCCGGGCGTAGCTGGGGAAGGCCGCACTGGTGCCGGCCGCCTGGCCGTGCTGGCAGATCACCATCCAGACCACCTTGTCCACCGGCTCCAGCACCGGGTCCTGCACCAGCAGGGCCGGAAAGGCCTGGTGGCGGCTGCCCAGGAACAGCATGGCGTCCGCGCCCTGATCACGCGCGGTGCGCCGCACCTGGGAGATGGTTCGGCGGATCAGCGCATCGAGCGCATGGGTCTGAGGGCGGATCTCGGCGTCATGGGAGGGCATGGGATTGGATCAAGGGGGACTCCTCGGCGCGCCGGGAGAGGCCGTGGCGGGACGGGCGGGCGGCTTACCCTCCTCCGCCCAGCGCCGGGTGAGGACCCAGATCGTGCGCAACGAGGACCCCGTCTCGTGGTGCAGGGCCAGATAGTCTTCCGGCGCGAGCGGCGCTGTCGGGTCGTTGCCGGTCCGCTCGAACCACGCGCGCCAGAGCGCATGGGAGGTCGCCTCGTCCGGCTCGGGGGGACGCCCGACCGCGGGCTCCGGGGTGAGCAGGCGGCGGCCATGCTCAACGTATCGCGCCCCTATCTGGTGAAGCTGGTGGAGTCCGGTCGGATCAAGTTCCACAAGACCGGCCGGCACCGTCGCGTGCGCTTCGATGACCTGATGGAATACCGGCGCCACATGGACGAGGAAAGCCGCGGAGCCGCCGATGAGCTGGCGGCTCAAGCCCAGGAATTGGGCATGGGCTATTGAGGTGACGAGCTTCACGGTCATTTACCACCGGACTCCCGTCCTCTGACGCCGGAGCCGTCGATGCCCCGCCGCTCCTGGTTTCAAATCCGGCCTTATCGAACGCTTTATGGGCACACCCGCCTTATCGGCAACCCTGAAGATGCCGGCTTCGAGCACATCGACAGATTGCCGCCTTAGAGCGCTATTTTCAGGCGCGAAAATGGACTTCTAAGCAGCCAAAATAGCCAATTTTCGGAACAATCTATCGACTTTTCCATGGGTTACCTCGGTCCGACCCGTTGCCGTGCCGGGCCCGACCCGTTGCCGTGCCCGTTGCCGTGCCGGCTACCGCCACGATTCATTGCAAGTCAGCATCCGGGCCTATGACGGCAGGCTCATGACGCGTCCCCGGCCAACGCATCGTCGAGCGCGAACTCGGGGTGCAGCTCGCTGCAGACATCGCACACCCGCACGATGCCGCAGGATGCCTTCCAGCAGCCGATGGCCCCGAATTGCGCGAGCAGGATACGCGACAGGTGGTCAGTGCTCCTGCCTTTCAGAAACACCAGGTCGCCTTGCTGCAGGAACACGCCGAGCCAGCGTGCGGCATCCTGCAAACATACGAGCTTCCCGGCACCGCGCTGGGTCCATCCCACCCGCAATCGCCGCCTTGACGGCGTGATGCGCATGGTCGCCAACGAATATCGCGAAATCGCAGTGCTGTGCCGCGATCTTGCCGATTTCGCGCAATCGCTTTTTGGGCTTTGCACGGGAATCGGATAAATCACTGAAAACAAGACCGCGTCGCTGCGCCCGTGCTGTATATAGCACCTCCAGCATTGCGTTCAATGTATCCGGCGAGCCGTTCTCTTCGTCACGTATGACGATGGCGCCGCCCGGTACGGCCACCGGCTGCATGCGCGCCATGACCGGCGCGACCTCGCCGACCCGGCGAACAGCTTCGCGCAAGGGTATGCCGCAGACGTCGGCTGCGGCCAGTGCGGCAAGCACGGAACTGATCCAGTGCGGTCCCACTAGCCGCGTGCGCACGGTCAACTGGTCTTGCGGCGAGCATAGAGTGAAACTCAACCTGTCAGGCCAACGGGACTCGACCGATTGCGCCTGGTAGTCACAGGCCCCGCCGCAGCCGAACAGCAATACCTTCACGCGGCATTGCTTGGCCATCGCGGATACCCAGGGGTCATCACCATTCAGGATGGCAAATCCATGCCTGGGCAGATAGTCCAGCAGCGCGGATTTTTCCGCGGCCGTGTGCTCCAGGGTCGGAAACTTCTTGGTGTGTGTCGTCCCGACCGACAATATTATCGCGATGTCGGGTTTCAGCAGGCGCGCCGAGCGCCGGACGTCCCCGGGGTTATTGGTGCCTACCTCCACCACCGCGAAGCGATGCCAGGGCCGCATCGCGCGGATGGTGCGGGGAACGCCAAACTGGTCGTTCTGATTCTGAAAGGTCTTGAGTATTGTCCCATATCCCTGCAGCGCACTTGCCAGGCACTCTTTTGCGGTCGTCTTGCCGACGCTGCCGGTTATAGCGATCACTGTCGTGCGCAGCATCATCCTGCGCCACAGATAGCTCAGCATTATTTTTATCGGGCGGAGCAGCATGTCACCGATGTCCTGCGCGCTGCTCATCCGACCGCACAGCTAAGTGCGGATCAGATGAAAGAGTGCAACCCGTGCACGGATGGCCCAAACCAGGTCGTGGCGCCGGGCCCGTCTCAGGAGTGGGATGCACTGCATCAGCAGGTCCGCTTTGAGCTGATTGTTCACCGGCATCCGGAACAGGCGGTCCGGGGACAGGTCGTTCTCTGTGAAAGCGCTGACCTCGTCGAGCTTGCCAATGCCGATGAGCGTCAGCAGGGTGCGCACGCATTTCTCGCATCGCCCGCAGTTGATCTTTTTGCCCTCGGGAATCTCGACGTAGTGACAGGGCTGCATCAGCCGGCGGCCGCAGTCCCAATCCGTCAGCAGCCTGATCTTCTCCCAGCGGAACATTTCGTCCTGCGCTCCCTGCACCCGGACCGCATCGGTAGAGAAATGATGATTGAGCGACGGGTGCATGGCGCCGGACGGCGGGTTTGGGCCGTCCCCGTCGGAGGCGAGCAGGACCTTGTCGAAATGGCCCTGAAAGAGCTGCGCAACCGAGCTGTGTGCCGCACCGAAGCCCATCTTGGTCCAGTACTCGTAGCTGGGAGCCAGGCTGCGGACGTTGGTGCGCACCGGGAGCAGATCGAAATGCTCCGCCCGGGCCAGCTCCTGGAGGCGCTGGAGCAAGGCGTCGAAAGCGGCCAGCCGCTCGGGCACAGGCTTGCCGTCGGCGATGTCGAACGTGTTGATCCCGAACAGCGTGATGCAGGCCCTGATCGACTCAGGGTGGTCCAGCGGATAGTCCAGCCGGTTTTGGCGCAATGTCGTCAGGCCGTCCACACCCCCGGACAGCAGCGATGCCACCCTGCGCTCGGCGGGTGGAGGGATGGGGTGGAAGCCGCCCGTTGCCTCGATCTCCAGCTCGGGGCACTGGGCATACCATTGGTGGAACAGCCGGCCGACGAGCCTCAGCCCGCTACGTAGCCGGGTGGACAGCACGGTCTCCGCCTTCAATCGTTCTCTCTCGTCCAGGCGGCCAGCGGCAGGCAGGCGATCGCGAAGCCGTCGGCCGAGGGTCGCAGCAGCTCGGCCGTCGCCCCGTCTGCCTCGAAATAGAGGGTCTGCGGCGGCCTAGGCGTCTCTTCCCAGATCAGGTCCATGCTGATCCTGCGGCAGCCGCCCTGGTACCGATCGTCGAGATTTGTGATGATCATTTCATGCGCTGCCCCAGGGAATGCTGTGTGCCAAGCGAGTGCGCGCGCGAGAGACCAAGTGCCTGACCCGGCCAGCGAGCGGCTGTCTTCCGGCGGCGCTCAGCATCGACGCCAAGACCGCCTGGAGCTCGGGGTCGGCGTTTCGATGCCGCAGTAGCGCCAAGGCCACTTCGACACGGTCCCGCTGCTGGCCTGAAGCGGGCGGATAGAGTGAGAGTGCCTGAAGATCCAGTGGCGTGTCGAAGGTCTTGACCCTTTCGAGCCAGCCCCCGGCACTGAGCAGCATCATCGTCCATAGGCACTTGCGGCAGCGCCCACAATTGAGGGCCTTCGCCGGGCTCTGGTAGCAGACCCGCAGGTGCGACTGTACCGGTGCCCAGTCGGCGATCGCCAGAAGCTTCTGGGAGCGCGTCGCCTCGAGACCGTCGTGGACCAGCTCGATGGAGCCGTCGCTCCAGTTCGGATCCAGGTCTGGATGGGACCCCATGGGCTCGAGCTGGTCGCGGGACAGGGTCCCGGGAAGGTAGAACTTCGCGAAGCGCGGCGCGAGCAGCAGCGCGACTGCGGCCAGGACGCTACCGAAGTAGGCCTTGGGCCAGCTCACATGGGCCTCACCGAACTGGCGTAGGTTGGTTTCCACCTCCACCAGGCACAGGTCCATGGTGCCGGCCAGCTCGTGGATCGCGCTGCTGATGCGGCGGCGCTGGAGCCGGCGATGGAGTGGTATGTCGAGGCCATGCACGAAGATCAGGTGCGTGATCTCTTCACGGTGTTGTCGAAGCGTATAGAAGGAATCCACACCGCCCGAAAAGAAGCTGGCCACGCAACGCCCGGGCTGGGGGCGGTCCCCGGCTTCGGAGGTGACCTTGAGCGGTACCCGGCGGTAGCTCGGATACCAACCCGTTATGATCTCTTGGATTCGCTCAGTGCCCTCAAGCAGCTTCGCAGAGACGCTGCCGTCGACCTCGATGGACCATCCCCGGCGCATCGCAGGCACCAGCGCCGCGGCAACGAAAGGGTTTGCGGTGTCTGCCAGGGGACCTTCGCTGGCACGCAGCCAGACCTTTCTACTGCGCCATCCGACCCGAAAGTCGGCACAGAGCCGCTCGCGACCGGCAAGCGAATCGCGGCAGACGTTGGTTAGACGCAGGGTCGCCACCGCTTCACTCTATCAAGATGTCGGAGTGCGGGCTGCGCCTGCGACCGCTTCCCAAGGATGCCCCCGCCAGAGCGCGCAGCCCTCCGACCAGCAACCCGACGCCATACGAGCAGTGGATCGCGACGGTGGTGAGTGGCACCCGGCCGGCGATCTGGAGGGACCCGGTAGATGCCACGGCCAGCAGACTGTCGGACACCAGCATGAGCAGATAGCCGAGGATCACCAACAAACAGACGGCGGGGGGCTCCTGACAGACCGCCAGGCCGGCGAACGCCATCGCGAGCGAGAGGACCAGCCCCGTGGGGACCAGGTACGGCCAGGCGAAGGTCTCAGGCGCCAGCCGAAGGATCTCGGTCCGGGCCTTCCCGGAGAGGTAGTTCTGCCGCAGAAACTGCCGGAGCGTCTTGGGGCGGTGGTGCCAGATCCGCGCGCGGTCACAATGGACGATCCTTTGACCCTGACGTCGCAGACGCTGGATCAGCTCTTTGTCCTCGCCGCGCCGGTCCAGGCGCTCATCGAAGCCGCCCGCCGCCAGAAAGGCGGACCGGCGTACCGCCAGATTGCAGCCGGACGGTGCAAAGGGCACGAAAGGATTCTTCAGCCGCAGCCTGCCGGAGGCGATCCAGGATTGCAGGCTGTGGTTGGCCGCCAGCGCGAACGGGGTGTCGTCCTCGGGGCCCTGGTCCGGGCCGCCGGCGCAACCCACCTGCGGATCCGAGAAGGGCGCCGCCAGGGCTTCGAGCCATTCGGGCGGGGCGAAGGCATCCGCGTCGATGAAGACGACGATCTCGCCCTCGCTGTGGGCGACCCCGGTATTCCGCGCCGTGGGTACCCCGGCATTGCGCGACAGCGTGACCCGCTTCACCAAAGGCTGGTCTCGATACCGCTCCAGCACCTGCGCGGTGCCGTCGATCGAGCCATCATCGACCACGACGATCGACTGCGGCTTGAGGTGCTGTGCGAGCAGGCTGTCGATGCACCGGGCGATGCGCCCCGCGTCGTTGTAAACAGACACGACGATGGTTACGCTGAGGGTATCGGGCTCACCGGGGAACGGCATGTGTCGGCTTAGCTCCCATGAGCAGTGATTCTTCGTTGTCCGCCGCCCTGAGCCCAAGTGCCGGTCTCCCGGGCTCGATGTCGTACCTGAAGCAGGCGCTCGAGCTCATCACCGCCGCAATTCCCCCCGGCAGCCGGGTTGCCCTGCTCGACGAGCCGGTGCATCGAAACATCGGAGACCATCTGATCCACCTGGGTACCGAGCGGTTCTTTCGCGATCACCAGATTGTGCTGGTCGCAAGGGCACACGTCTACAGCTACCATCCCCGCTGGCTTCGCCGTCGGCTTGGCCGTGAGACCATCATCGTCTGCAGCGGTGGCGGTCACCTGGGGGATCTCTACCCCGCGCACCAGCGCCTCCGGGCTCAAGTCGTCAAGGACTTTCCGCACTGCAGAGTCGTCGTCCTGCCCCAGAGCCTCTACTTCCGGAGCGAGCTGCGCATGCGCGAAGCCGCCAGTGTATTCGGCAATCATCCCGATCTTCACCTGTTTCTGCGCGAGCGGGACAGCTATACCCGAGCCCGGGAGATGAAGCTAGACCGAACCTATCTCGCCCCCGACATGGTGCACGCCCTCCACCCGCTGGATCGCCCGGCTCCCTTCGCACCCGCGCTGGGTGGCTCCCTGCACCTGCTTCGCAGGGATTTCGAGCGGAGCGCCCCGGCCCCCGACGCCGCCCCGCCCGATGCGGCGCTGGACTGGCCGGACCTGGTGCGGGCGCGCGATACCCTCGCGCTGGGAGCCGTCGCCGCCGTCTCCCGGATGCTGCGGACCTTGCCTCCCGCCCGGTGGCCGGATGCCCTGCTGGACCGCCGCCGTGCCGCCCTGGCCCGGCGCGGCCTGGCGCTGCTCGACCGCTACGACTGCATCGTCACCTCCAGGCTGCATGGTGCCTTGCTTGGGCTTCTGATGGGCAAGCGGGTGCGCTTGCTGCCCAGCCTGACCGGGAAGGCAGAGGCCTACTACGATACCTGGCTGACCTATCATGGTGGATGTGAGTATGTCCCGGCAGGTTTCTACCAGCGCGGTAATCGCCGGCATCAGCGCGCGTCCGACGGCGGATGACGCAACCAGACACGACGTCATCGCGGGGCGGCTCAGCCTAAGTGCCTGCCCAGCCGTCCGAAAGACATCCGGCGCCAGCTGCTGCATCGCTTGGTGGTCAACCATGCAATTGGGCATTGCGGTTAATGGCCTTGGCCAGGCGCCAATTCGCGGCAGCCAGCTGTTCAAAGCGCATGTACCGGCGCTGTTGCCTCGACCGGAACCCTTTGCCGGACAAACATGTCATCCCAAAGCTGCACCCCCAATACACCCATCAACAGCCTGCCATGGTCCGCGTTGCCGCGCCGATGCTGCTGCAACAGGTCGTTGACCCGGGATGCATTGAAGTAGCCTTTTTCGCGTATGGATTCCGGCGACAACATCACGGCAGCAAAAGGCGGCAATCTGCCCCTCAGCCAAGACGAAGTGGGGGCCGCCAGGCCGCGTTTCTTGCGTTGCAGGATCTCTCGCGGCAGCACCTTGGCCATGGACTGCCTGAGGACGTACTTTTCCTGCAGTCCCTTCATCTTCAGTGACGGCGGAATCCGGGCGCAGAATTCCACCAGTTCGTGATCGAGAAACGGCACCCGGGCCTCGACGGAATGGGCCATCGAAGTGCGGTCGAGGCCGTGCACAATCATGTCCACCATGCGGGTCTTGGTCTCGATGAACTGCAGCCGCGAAAACGGCTGCCATTGATTGAAGGATTCCGGCAGCTCGTACGGCAGCTCATGCGTCATTGCCCTCATTGGCGGCGCCCAGGAGCTCCGCGGAGAGAATACCGGGCAGCATGTCACCGTTGTAGACGCCGATCATGCGCGCATAGCGGTCCAGCCCCATCTCGCGTGGGGCCAGAAAAATCTGACTCGCCCAGGAATTCCAACGCGGGATCAATGGACCGAGCATCAACATCCGGCGGACCGGCAGGGGCAGGATAGAAAATGGGCGGCAGAATTTGTCGAGCCGATACCAGGGATAACCGCCGAACACCTCGTCGGCACCCTCGCCGGTCAATACTACCTTGTGATCCCTGGCCGCGGCGGCGGCCAGCATCATCTGCAGGATGTGCACCCCCGATGTGGTCGGGTCTTCCAGGTGATAGAGGGTCTTCGGGTACAGATCGAAGTGATCCTTATCGCAGACGACACGCTGATTGGGAATGTCGAATCCCGCGAAGGTATGCAGGGTGGGCTTGCGCTGCAGCTCATCGAAGCCGGGACTGTCCGAAAAGCCCAGCGAGTAGGTTTTCAGGGAATTAGCGGAGACCTGATGCATCAGCGCGACGATAGTGCTCGAGTCGAGACCGGCACTCAGCCAAGCACCAACCGGGACATCGCTGCGTAGGTGAATCCGGATGACCTCGACCAGCTTCTCGCGCAGCCTTTCGCTCCACTCGTCGACTGGGCGTGATTCGTATTCACCCGAGCGGGGGAAATTGAGTTCCCAGTATTGGCGGATGGAGACACGACCCAAGCGGTAGACGAGAAAATGACCCGGCGCCAGCCTTTTCACCGCAGGGAACATTGTGGCAGGTGACAACACGAAGCCAAACAACAGGAGATTCTTCACCGAACAGGCATCGACCTCGCGGTCTATCTGCCCGGAGGCCAGGATCGCCTTGATTTCCGAGCCGAACAGCAATCCCGGGCCGTTGGTCTCGGCGTAGTAGAGTGGCTTTATCCCCAAGCGATCGCGCGCCAGCAGGAGCTGCTGCCTGATCCCATCCCAGATGGCGATAGCGAACATGCCGCGCAGATGCTCAAGGCAGGCCTCGCCGTACTCTTCGTACAGATGGATGATGACCTCGGTATCACTGTGAGTGCGAAACCTGTGGCCGGCTCTTTCCAGGTGGCCGCGCAACTCGATGTAGTTGTAGATCTCGCCATTGCAGACGACCCAGCAAGATCCGTCCTCATTCGCGATCGGCTGATCCCCGGTCTCGAGATCTATGATGCTCAGACGGCGCACGCCCAGCCCGATCCCGGGACCCCGATGGTACCCGGCACCGTCCGGTCCGCGATGAGCCAGGACACGCGTCATGCGTTCCAGCAGATTTTTGTCGACTGGGCATGTTAAATCAGCCAGGGCGATGCCGGTGATGCCGCACATGTGCGGATGCTAAACGGGGTGGCCGCAGCGGTCAAAAGATGTCTTGCGGCGCTGGCAAGGATCACTCCAACGCAGGTCTGCAGGCCCCGGCGAGGGATCGCATTGCCTACTATGGCTGGTACAGCAACCGCGCCCGCGGCATCCGTCGGAATAGCGCTGCTGACGCTCAACCGACCTTCGTCGAAGCTTCAACCGGGGTCTTCAACCGGGGTCGCTTCAACCGGGGTCGGACCACGCTAACCGTATGATTCACTGACGAATTCGCGTTGGGAAGAGCGGTTGTTGACTGTTAGACGGGCCGTTTCGCAGTCGAAATTGCCGTTGCAAGCGCTGCCCGGCAGTGTTGCGACGTCGACCAACACGCATCGTGCATGGTGGCCGCGACAGTCGCGGCGAGGGCGCCGCTCCCACAGGGGATCCGCGCCGCCAATGGATGGTGACGCACCACGGATCCTCTCCTGCTCGGCCTCGCCCACCGTCCTGTTACTCCTTCGTGCCGAGCGGCTCACCGGCCAGAACCTCGACCAGTTCGGCGACCACCTGCAGCTCTCCCTCGTCAACGCCGGTCAGGACGATGGGCTCAAAGTCGGAATTAACCGGCTTCAACGTGATTCGCTCGTGGCGCCAGGAGTCGCCGTCCTTGGTCTTCTCGCTCTCGTAACGCTTGACGGTGTAACGCTGACCGGTCTCGGGGTCGGTGGCATCGCGAAGCTGGACGAGCACGGTCTTGCCCTGCCTTGTGCCGTCGACCGGTGCGCGGAAGAGGCACCAGGCGCCGTCGGGGATGACGGGCTCCATGGATTTGCCGACGACCTGGGCGACGAACATCCCGGGGCGCAGGCGGTGCCGCGACTCGACCTCAACCCACCCGAAGCCCTCGTCCTCGATGTACTGCAGTTCGCTGAAAGCGCCGGCAGCAGCCTTGAGCGGGATGAGTGGTACGCAGGTAACGTACTTGAACTCCGGCGCTGGCTCGACGACTCGGAGCGGGGTCACGCCGGACGCGGCTGGCACACCGGGGCTTGGGACGGGCTCCCGTGCCTCTCTTCCCTGAATGCCATGTATATCCACCTCCTGACCCGCAAGTGAGGGTGCGCCGCCAGCATCGACTCGGTCGAACCAGGAGGTGTCGCCCTTTACCGCGCGCTGCTTCTCCCTGCCCACCAGATACTTGGCGATGCGCGCGATGGCCCGGACAACGGCGTCCTTGTCGTCGAGCTCGAACGACCGCACCACCACCACCTCATAGCCGAGACTGTCGAGCTTGGCCCGGATGGCCCGGTCTTTCTCAGCTTGCTCCGGGTTGCCATGGATGTGGCCGGCCATGCCGTCGAGGTAGATGCAAATGCCCGGCTCTTCCTCGTCCTCGCCTTCGTAGAAGAAGTCCGGGATCGTTCCACCGTAGCCGGCACCGAGATCGATGCGGTGCTGGCAGAGGGGTGCGGGAAGTCCCGCCTCGCCGAGGAACTGCTTGAAGCGGTTTTCGATCCACGTCTGGCCCTGACCCGTCGTCGACTGAGTTTTCGGTAGGTTCTCCGGGATCGGATGCGCCTCGACGAGCGGACCGGTGGTGGCTTCGAGAATCTGCGGCTGCGACGTGACGGTCCAAATACTCGTGGTAGAAGCGGTTACGGTAGGTCTGCAGGCAGTCCACGCACGAGGACTCGCAGGCGCCGGGGCACTGTGTGACGAGATCGAGAGCGGCGTCGCGGACTTCCTCCCATCGCTCGGCGAGATGCTCGAGCAGGCCCGAGCCGCCGGGCATCGGATCGTAGAGGAGCACATCGCAGGTTTCTTCGCCAATGTGCCCGAGCGCAAGCAACTGCAGGTCCTCGATCTCCATGTCGAGGACACGCGCGGCCCCCATGCGCAGGGCCTCGACCACACTGAAGCCCATCTTCCGATCCTCGATGTCGTGCAGACCGAGGACGTCCACCTCGACGTCCGCGTAGAAGCCGGTGGGTTGCACGACATGCCCGCAACGCTCCAGGTGCAGCTTCTCGAACTCCTCGCGAGACTTCCGACTCGCGAAGGGCGAGTGCGACTGCCCGCACGCCAGGCACAAGGGAAATCCGAGCCGCGTCTGCTCGACCTCTTTGCGCGGCCCCACGTTGACAAGGCGCAGCTGTACGCCGCGCCGAAACCGCAGATCGAGGCCGCCCCAGGTCCATGCGGTGCCGCCGCGGTGATAGCCACGTTCGCTGCCGTAGGTGGCCACGGGCATCTGGAATCGGAACTCCTCCTCGTCGGAGATCTGCGACTGCGAAGGCATGATCACGTCGCATACGGGTACCGCGCGCAGCTCCTGCTCGGCGAGCGGCGCTCTGGCGGTGTCGGTGCCCAACTCCTGCACGACCTGCTGGTCGACGACCACGCGGAAACGCAAGGTCTCCTCCGGCGTGAGCAAGAAGCGCCGTGGCACGAAACGGAAGCCGTTGGCATAGATGGCGTTTCCGGGAACGTACTCACGTAGCGCCAACGTGGGCGGCCGCGGCAGGTCGAAGTCGTCCAGGCCCTGAGTCATGCGCGGCGGTTCTGCCGTCCCGATCAGGCTCCCGGACTCGAGGCCGTAGCCGGGAAGGAAGCCCTCGCGGGCGAGCGCGCCCATGGTCTCGGAATCGTCGGGCCCGCCCTGCGCTCCCCCGCGCGTTCGCGAATAGGTCCCCTTCAGTCGGGCGATGACCTTCTCGCAGCGTCGCTCGTGGGCCTTGTCCTCCGGGTCGAGGTCGCCGCTCTTCAGCTTGGCGGCCGAGAGCCGTCGCAGCTCACCCAGCGCCCAGTCGAGGCGCCGCTTGAACCGCCGGAGCACCGCCTGCAGCGAGGCGGGCATCTCGTCGACAACACGAGCGAGGTGTGTCTCGTCGACGGCCGCGGCGTCCTCGGCGGGCCATGCGCCAGTGAACGAGCGCTTCACGGCAGCCAACAAGACGCCGCGGTGCGCCGCGATCAGCTCCCCGAGGTCCGAGAGATCACGCACCTTATCGAGGACCTCGCCCGCCGGGCGTGAACAGGTAGGAGCGCAGGGTCGGGGGGAAACAGCGGGCGAGCGTCTCCTCGATGGCGCGACGGGTCGCAACGTCGGCGCCACGCGCCAAGCCGTGGAGCGCGGTCAGCACGGTCGCGTGCACGTGCTTGCGGATCATCACCTCGTTCTTGAGGTTGAATCGGGGGGGCTCCAGCTGTCCCCCGAGCAGCTTCAGCGGCTCGCGAAAGTAGGCCTGATCGAAGCCAGTAGCCTGGGCGTAGGTCACGTCGACCGCCATCCGGTGTCGCCGGCCCGCGCGCCCGGCGCGCTGCCAGTAGTTCGCGGCGGTCGGCGGCACGTTGCGCATCAGCACCGCGTCGAGCGCCCCTATGTCGACTCCTAGCTCCAGCGTCGGCGTGCACACCAGCACGTTAAGCTGCTCGCCCTCGCCCTTGAACTGGTTCTCGATGCGCTCGCGCTTCTCGTGCGGCACCTGGGCCGAGTGCTCCGCCACGCGCAGCATCGAGTAGTCGGCGTCGAGCACGCGCAGGTCGAAGTCATCCTGCGCCTCGTTCTCCCACGCCAGGCGCCCGCCGCAGCGCCAGGCCATGCAAAGCCCCGTCGGCCCTTGGCGGACGGTGGTGCGCCGGCACTTCTCGCAGCGGTAGCGGCCCGAGTGCGGATGAAGCGTGAGCTGGGCACTGTCGATCTGATAGGTCCCCGCACTGCCCTTGAGCGGGCGGCCCCAGCCCGAGAGCATGACCGGTACGAGTACCTTCTGCTCGCACAGGCTGGTCCACAGCTCCTCGAGGAAGGATTCGAGGTCCTGTTCGGGCACGCCCCAGGCCGCGACGGCGTTCCACACCTGCGTCGGCCGGCTGCCGACCCACTGGGTGACCCGCGCCGGCAGGTCCGAGGTGCCGCGGGTCAACTTCACACCCTTGGGGCCGCCGGAGAAAACCGGCACGTAGCCGTACTGAACCTCCTTGTCACCACTGTTCCACATCGTCTCGAAGAGCTTGGTCGATTCGTCGTGGAGGACGCGGATCCGCCGCAAGTGGTCGAGCAGGGCAGCCATCCCCTCGGCGAGCGCCGCTCCGGAAACGCCGAGCGCCGCTGCCCACTTCGACACGAAGGGCAGCTCGGTCGTCACCCCCCGGTAGCCGACCTTCAACCGGCCCCAGGGCTCAAGCCCCAGGCGCTGCTTGACGCCTGTCGCCACCTCGCGGAGCACCTGGATGCGAAGAAAGTAGAGCCGCTCCTCGCGGTGCTTGGTGCCGCTCTCGTCGAAGGGCACCACCTGCCAAACCTCGGGCAGCAGCGCCCGCGAGAGATCGCGATCCTTGTCGAGGAGATCGTCGAGGGCGTAGACGACGTCGCCGATCGAGGCGCCCCCCGACGCGATCTGCTGCGCGACAAGCGCCCGCAGCCGGAAGCGGCGGGCGTGGTCCCGCATCCATCCCGCCTGGAAGGCAGCGTCCTGGCGGTTGTCGGCGAACACCAGCAGGCGCGGTCGCTCCGACAGATGCACCATCGACTGCGCCAGCACGTGAACGTCGGAGACGCCCACCGCCCGCACCGGGCGAGCCGGCTCTCGGTAGCGGCCCCCTCGCGGGCGTTTGCCGGGCGCCTGGCACGCGACGCACGAATGCAGCAGGCCCGGGTACTCCTCCTTCGTGCGGACCGCTTGCACCGCCACCAGCGCGTTCTGCACGTTGCAGGCGGCACAGGCATCGGTACCTGCTCTTGCAGCGATCCGCAGTGGCTGCACACGAACAGGGGATGGAGCCGTCGGTGCTCGAAGTCGTGGCCAGCGGGCGGGACCACGTCGCCGTCCTCATCCACCTCTTCCGCGTCTTCCTCTTCGTCCGGACTCACGATCAGCCGGTCGATGAGGACCACCCGAGCTCCGCCGGTTTCCTCGGGCAGATGCTCCCACAGCCGTGTGTTACCGACCAGGTCGCCACCGCTGGGCCCCGCCTTGGCTCCGGCCGCAAGCGCGAAGTCCTGCACCCAGGTTTCGTAGTAATGCTGGCCGCAGGTCGTGCAGGTAATCAGCGGGAAGCGCCAGAAGCCCTCGCCAACCTCGGCGTCGGCATCCTCGCCGGACAGCCAGAGCCTTGTGCCGCCGCCCGGGCCCGAGAAGGTCACGACGGCGCCGCCGACACCGCGCACGAAGGTGTGTACCACCGGGCGCAGCAGCGGATCGTGGCCGCCGCGGCCGGAGGCGGCACCGAGCGCTAGCCAGGCCAGGATCTCGGCTTCCGGCACGGGCCGGCCGACCTTCTCCGCGAGCACGTCCGGGAGCTCCGCCAGGGCGCGCGGTTTCGCCAGCGCACGCGCAAGCTGATATACGAGCTCGTTGCCGGAGAGCTGGCTTGCGAGCGAGGCCTGCCATTGGTCGCGGCGCAGCCGCGCGCCCCCGAGCGCCACAAGTTGTGCGGAAATGGCCTCGGCGACCTCGTCGTCGGGGGCGTCCACCGCCTTGAGGAGCGCGGCGAGCACGGCGTGCGCGTCGGCCGGCGGACCGTCTGGGACGTGACGCCATTCGTTCCACGACAGCTCGTCATAGACCTCGCGCACCAGCGTCACCCGCTCGGCGTCCACCCCGAAGAAGCGGCGTGCGAAGTCTTTCGCCAGTCCCTCACCGGCTTCGGGGTCCGCCATGGTCGCGGAGGTGGCAATGTGCCGCACCTCGTGGGGCTCTCTGCCGCAGAAGGTACGCAGACGGCGCACCAGGCAGGCGGTCTCTGCGCCCTGCGCCCCGCGGAAGGTATGCGCCTCGTCGAAAACCAGAAACTCGAGCGGCGCGCCTGCGAAGATCCCCACGTCTTTGCCGCGGGTCAGCAGGAGCTCGAGCTGCTTGACGTTGGTGAGCAGAATGCGCGGCTGCCCGCCGTCCGCGCGCATCGCCCTGCGGCTCGCCCGCTCCTCTGGCGGCAACAGCGTGATCGCCTGCCCGGTCTCGCGGATCTGCTGCAAACGCTCGTGGTAGGCCGCGTTGGTGGTGCCCGCGGGCATCCGCTCGCCAAGGATCTGCGCCTCCTCCTCGGGAGTCTTGCCGACGTACATGCCGAAGGGAATGCCCCGCCCGGCGAGCAGCCCGCGCAGGCGATCGAGCTGGTCCTCGGCCAATGCGTTCATCGGGTAGACGATGACGGCCACCACGCCAGGGGGCGAGCCGGCGTCCTGTAGCTCCAGGCAACGGCTGATGATGGGATAGAGGAATGCCTCGGTCTTGCCTGAGCCGGTGCCGGTGGAGAGCAGCGTTGTATAGCCCGCGTGCACCGCGCGGATGGCCTGCTCCTGATGCGCACGGAGCTCCGGATAAGGCACCAGCGCTTGCATCTGCGGATGGAAGATGCCGTCCGCCACCAGATCGGCCACCGTGGCGCCCTGCTTGAAAGGCCGCGAGAGGCTGACGAAGGGGCCCTTGCGCAGCGGCGTCTTGCGCGTCTCCTCCAGCTGGAGGAGCGTCCGCAGCTGGGCGTAGAGATCCGGGTCGGCCAGCGGGTAGGTGGTGAGCTGGTAGTGCAGGAAGTCGTCGACCACCCGCTCGGTGAAGGCAATGGGGTTCAGAGCCATGGCGTTCTCCCGCGATCCCGCGGCTGATCTGACCCAAGCCAAGCAAGGTGGCGGGTGCGCGCGCAGTGGATGAAGTCGCGCATGAGATCACTCCGAAATTCGGAGTCGATTCTCCAGTTGGTGGATGCAAACCGTAGCACCGACCTGGAACTCGTCCATGAGGCTAATTCGGTGCTCGTCGCCGACCCATCCACGGCGCACGGCATCTCCGGCAACCCGGAGGATGCCGGCCTTCGGCAGCAGCAACTCGGCGGCAAATGCGTTCGCCCGCCGTTCGAGGTCGGGGGGTGCCCAGGGCGTGCTCGCCACCATGGCTCTGCGGCTGCCTGCCGGTCCACCAGAAGGTGACAGAGTCGTGCGCGAGGATCATCCGCCGCGCCCAAGGAACTTTCTTGGTGCCCAGTTGGTTGAGAACGATGACCGGGCCGTGCTGCGCGCCCCAAACCGTCGCCCCGTCTATCGTCACGTCGGACAGATCCGCGGTGTCGATTTCGACGCCAATCTTGGCGAGGAACGCCTCGATATCGAAGTAGGCGTCGGGGTTGCCCCGGGCTGTCCGGAGCTGCTCTGCGACGCTGTAGCCTTGTTGGTGCGGAGGCTCCGAAGATGGGACGACCAGACGCGAGCGTAGGGTATCCAGCTCCTGACTCGCCTGCGGTAGGCTAACGTAGCTCCGCAGGCGATCGAGCAGCACCAGCACGTCGTCCACATTCACTGCGGGGGCGAGAGCTCGGAACACGACGGCAGCCGGAAAGCGAGCGGGATCGAGGCGCGCGCCGGCCGACTGCCAATGATCAGGAAGCTCGAGCCTGGGATCGATCCCCGGCATCGCGCCGCGTGAGGCGGGCACGCCCCACGGGCGGATGTATCCCCGCAGCACCGCCTCTGCGGCCTCCGGTCGATCGATTCGCGCCAGCCACCGGTCGATCTCGGTCACGAGGCCGGAATCGTGGTCCGCCACCGCGTCTCCACACCACCGCAGGAATTCCACCACGGCATCCAGAAAAACGTCGGCGCTCAGACGTGCGCGTCCCTGCGGCTCGTGAAAGGCCACGTCCGAATCGTTTGCCGTGGGCTCCCGCCACGTGACGTGCACGGTGGAGCCCTCCCGCATCAAGTAGACATGAGGCATCAGGCCGCCGGAGGCAGCTGCCAGGAGCGAGTGGCTTGCGACGAACTCGTCACGGCGTTCGAGCAGGTCTTCCTCTGCGTCGAGACCGAGCTCGGCCAAGTGCTGGTCGAGCTTCCAGCAGGCAAGCTCGGCGTCCACGATCGCGCCTGGCAACGGCCAACCCGCGCGCTCCCAGAAGCCGGACCACGATCGAACGAACCAGCGTGCCAGGTAGGCCGCGGGCCAGTGCAGCGCGTCGGATGCTGTCGAGGATTGCTTGCGGGTGTGCGCCGTCAGGTTCCTGCCGTCGGCCCATACGCGGATCGAACACCAGGTTGCTGCGGCTGCGGGGTCGTGCTCGACGGGAGCACCCGGCAGGGGCTCGACCTCAATCGCCCACAGGTCGCGCTGACCGAAGATCGTCATGATGCATTCCCCAGTAGCTTCTTGTAATCGGCCGCCGTGAGCACACCTCGCCTGACGAGCTCACGAAGCACCTGGGTCGGAACTTGACGGGGTACCAGGTCACGCCGAACGGGATAGCCGTGCCAGGTCCGCCCTCCGTCCTCCGAGTATCCCGTGAACCTAGAAGCGGCAGTTGACCGCTTCCAATAGCGATCAAGTGATTGATTCGACCATGGCTCAGGACAAACCTGCTGCTCACCCGTTGGGTGACGGCCGCTACGACCACCAGGGCACGCACCGCGCGGCGCCTGGCTGCGTTATAACTCGTTGGAATAGGTCTACTATTCCGCCTCGTCATGCCTTGCCAGACACCACGCGGCACGCACCCTGGCGGCCGTTCAACTGCCGCTTCTAGGTTGAAGAATCGGCCTTGCCCGTCCATCGCAAAGCGTGCGCTCGCGTCCGGGTGTGCGGCGTCGCGGCCCTCGATCGACGAAGCGAGCAGGGCTTCAGCTTCGGCGATGGAAAGATCCTCGGGGCACAGGGAGTCCCTCGAGGGGAACCAGCGAGGCGGTCCTTCGCCCCGGCACCCTCGCTTGTGCTTGGGATTCTCACGGTACATGGGAGGGGGCTTCTCGTCGCTCATGCGGTGGTCCTCATTCGAATTGGAGTCGGTCGCCATGTCGAGCTCGCGCGCGTACCTGCCCCCGCCAGCCGTCCCGCACCTCGTGGGGCTCTCTGCTGCGGAAGGTATGCGCCTCGGTCTTGCCTGAGCCGGTGCCAATGGAGAGCAGCGTCGTATAGCCTGCGTGCACCGCGCGGATGGCCTGCTCCTGATGCGCGCGGAGCTCCCGGATAAGGCACCACCGCCTGCATCTGCGGATGGAAGACGCCGTCCGCCACCAGGTCGGCCACCGAGGCCCCCTGCTTGAAAGGCCGCGAGAGGCTGACGAAGGGACCCTTGCGCAGTGGCGTCTTGCGTGTCTCCTCCAGTTCGAGCAGCGCCCGGAGCTGGGCGTAGAGATCCGGGTCGGCCAGCGGGTAGGTGGTGAGCTGGTAGTGCAGGAAGTCGTCGACCACCCGCTCGGTGAAGGCAATGGGGTTCAGAGCCATGGCGTGGCTCCTTCGGCCAGCTTGTTGCTGCGTAGCGGCCCGCGCGACCAGTGCTCCTCGATCGCCTGGGCGAACTCGGCGCGCACCAGCTTCGCGCGGGCCGTGGCGAATCCACCGGATTCTTGTCGGACGACGACACCCTCAATCGGGCCCTCGCCCACACGGGACGTGCCCAATAAAAGTTGTTCGAGCCTTGCCATCGAGAAGTGCCCCTCGGCCAGACGCGGAACGTGGTGCAGACTAAGCGTCCCTCAGCAGCGCGTCGCGACGCACGGAATCCCAGAACTTGTCGGCTTCACGATCATAGACGTCAAACCCGAGGAACCAGTCCGGAAGCCGGTCATAAGCCACGCTGTGGACGGCGTGGCACCACTCGCCGAACAGCATGAGGTTCGGCCACAAGGCATCCGCAAGCGCCGACGCCCGCGCGGGTAGCCACGACCACAGCGGCCGGAATTGCGGGTGCGCGTGACTTCGATCGAGGTAGCTCCCGCGGTTCTGCACCCGCACCTCCCCCTCCTCGGTCGTCGAGAATCCGATATTCGCGCCATCGACCTTCTCCTCCACCACCACCTCGCCGGCGAGCAGCGCCTGCGCTTCGTCGGCCGGGAGAACCTTGTCGTCCCGAGGCTGGCCTGTGCCGAGCCATGCGAGGTGCGGCGTGTGGGGGAAGCGGAAGAAGGACGTCATCACGTCACCTTCTCGTTGAACTTCGCTCTGCCTCGAGGCGTGCTGAAAATTCGATGGCCTCGCCCGAGTAGTCTCTGTTGGCGATCGGGTCGTGAATCGAGAGCTCCTGCCCGAGCGACCAGCCTAGGGTGAGCTCGAGCGGCTGCGAGATGACGTGGCCGTGCACCGCGTCATCGTAGGTGCCAACATCCACGAGGGTGCGGCTGTCGCCGAGCTGTAGAGCGCGCTGCCTGTCCGAGGACTCGGCGGTCTGCTTGAGCAGAAGCAGGAGTTGCGGGATGCTGGTCTTGCCGGCGCTGTTGGTACCGAAGAGCACGGTCAGAGGAGCCAGCCGAATGTCGCCCGAGTCCTTCCATGCCTTGAAGTTCTTGAGTCGCAGCTTGGTGAGCATTCCGGGTCTCCTAGTCGAATAGCCTCTGTTGGCGCGCGGCCGGCTTCGGGGCGTTCGGCGCTGGCTTGGTGGGGTCGGCTGGCGTCGCGGCCGGACCGTCCTGGTGTTGCCCGCCGGCAGCGAACCGCTTGTCGAACTCCTCGTCCCCCAGGATCGCCCGCGCGTGGCGTTCGCACTCGGCCCAGCTCTCTTCGGGCGTCTGTGCGAGCTGCCAGTCGAGGAAGCGCGGGCCGAGGCGCGACGCGACGGGCTGCGGCTGGCTGGCCCGCTCGTCGTGGCCCAGGCCGTGGTCGGCGAGGCGAAGGGTCTCCGGGAGCATCCAGCCCTCGCCGCCGTTCAGCGCAGCGGCGCCACACACGCATCCAGGTGATCCTGCAGCCACTCTACCCCCTCGGCCTCGTCAATCTTGCCAAGATTGCGCCGCACCGAGTCGTCGCTGAGCACTGCCTTCATCCTCAACAGCGGCGCGTTGAGCTGGTCGGCGCGCAGCGCGCTGATGTGTGCATAACGGCGGTGCCCGCACAGGATCGACAGCATCGCAGTGCCCAGCACATCGCGCTTGCTCGGTGCGTTGGGACTGCTCAGACGCAGCGGACAGCTTTCCACCCACGGCTTGAACCGTCCGCTCACTTGCAAGAGCTCGATGAAGAACGGCAGCTGCCCCAAGGGGGTCACCGCCGCCTGCGCGTCCCGCTCAACGTGCACTCGCCGGCCAAAGGTATCCACCGCCACCGGGCCAGAGACCGGCACTACAGCCGTACTTTCGGGCTCACCCGCTGGGTGAAACAGGGAATCGTTCATCGGCACCTCCTTGCGCCGATATTTCAGTCCGTTGGCTCGGCCAAGGCAAGTTCAACTGCCCTTTTTAGGTTTATGGGCACACCCGCCTTATGGGCAACCCTGAAGATGCCGGCTTCGAGCAGATCGACAGATTGCCGCCTTAGAGCGCTATTTTCAGGCGCGAAAATGGACTTCTAAGCAGCCAAAATGGCCAATTTTCAGAACAATCTATTGACTTTTCCGTGGGTTACCTTGGTCCGACCCGTTGCAGTTTTGCCGTGCTATAAACTTGACGCCTGTGCACATTCCCCTCGGGAGAATAATCCGATGCGATACCATCTGCCAATTGTCGCCGCCCTGGCCGCGCTAAGCATGCTGTCGCCTGCCGTCCCGGCTGAGGTGCCGAAGGCCTTCGAGGGCATGCGGCTGTTCACCTCGTACTGCCTGCTCTGCCACGGCCCCGGCGGCAAGGGTGACGGCCCGCTCGCGCGGCGCATGCACATCCAGCCGGCGGATCTGACCACCACGGTGCGCTCGCGCAGCGACACCGTCCTGAAGGCGATCATCTCCGGCAAAGGACGCGATATCGTCAGCGGCCGCGACCGGCACAACCTGATCAGCGACGCGATGCCGGAGTGGAAGGATGTATTCAGCGACGAGCAGGTCGACGCGCTGATCGCTTACCTGCGCTTGCTCAGCACGTCGAAGCATCGCCTGATGGGCGACCCGGAGGCCGGCTACCGCCTGTACCAGCACTACTGCGTGGCCTGCCACGGCGAGGAGGGCAGCGGCGACGGGGTCATGACCCGGCTGATCCATATGAAGCCGGCGGACCATTCAAACCCGATCGAGATGGACCGGATCGACAACGCGCGGATGGTCAGCAGCATCCTCGACGGGGCCGGCGATTACATGCCGGCGTGGCGCGGCATCCTGAGCCAGTCCGAGGTCGAGTCGCTGGTCAGTTATATCCGGCTGCTGGCGCAGTAGGAAGCGACGATATTCGCTCCAGGGACTGCTTCGTCGGCGACTGGCGAAGGGCCTTTTTGCGCTGCTGCAAGAGCCCGTCAGTCCCCGGCGAGCTGAGCCCAACCGCCGAGCTGACGGTGGCGGCAAAAGGTGGCCGGGAAAAGATAACAGAGTTATTTCTCGATGCCCGATTTCTTCCGGCGGCGTCACCCTCCTCTATCTATCTCAGCGCCAGGGGCCAGGCTCGAGCTGTTCTGCCAAGGTCTTCGTACACTTCGCCGACCCCGCATCCATGTTCATGCGGTCCAACTGCAAGAAACTCGAGCCTGGGCCTTTTAATGCCCTGATCCGCTGAACGCCGACCTCCGGCACCACCCGCCCGCTCTGTGGACACTCGGCCAGACGCTCCACCGCCTCGAACAGCTCGGCCACCCAGCGGGCGGCCGCCTGCGGATCGTCCTGGGCGATGTACCGGGCAATGTCCTCGGCTCGCTCCAGCGCGAGCAGGGACTGCGGGTTGTCCGCACAATTTCCGGCCCACCTCGCACCGGTGACGTACAGGGATGATTACCCCGCCCCACGGCAGATTCGCGAATAGCGGTCCCTTGCTCTCTTCTCAGCTTCGGGTATGTCGGCCGCGCGGCGCCGTCATCGGCGCGTCGATTCGCTCGGTCCGCACCGGGGATATCCGGCCTGCCTGCTCCCCCGGAAGCGGAGCATCTGCCGACCCAAAAACCCCGGTCAGCGGCGGTCGCAACCTGAGGGCGAACGGCTATGCTTAGCTGACGGGATACAAGAAAGGGACGCAGCCGATGGGACGCGAGCTCCGGGCCTGGGTGGCCCAAATCTTGCCGCTGCTCGTGACCTGCGGGGTTTACACGGGGCCGGCGTGGTCCCAGGACGACGAGCTTTTCGACTTCTTCCTGTCTGAAACCTTTTTCCACCGGCTCGCGGATGCGAACGGCTTTGTGTTCACCCTGCCAGTCGCAATCACGGTCGGCACATCGAAAGTCCACAAGCTGGCGAGCGACTGCGAGATGCACATGCCGACAAGCCCGGGACCGCCCATTGCCTGGCCCAACGGCATAGTGGTCGAGCCCCCAGACCTGTGCAGGGAGCGGGCACCGGGGATGCCCGCGGGCTCCGAGAAGAAGCTCCGGGAAGTCCCGTGGCCCCTGTATCTGGACCGGCAGGTGATGGGACGGGACTGCGCAGTGACAGGATTTTCGCGGATCTTCACCGAGCACGCCGCCAGCAATGCTGATTCCTCGAAACCCAACCATGTGGTCGAGATCCATCCTGCCCTTCAGATCCGGTGCGGGGACTTGACCCTGGACATGCGGCGCTTCCTCAAGCACGACTACCCCGGCATGCGCGAGATCAAGCCGGAGAGCGCGGCCAACTGCCTCGAAGGCCGGCACCTGTCCGTGCGCCGCCGGGGCGACTCCGACGAGTTACGGGAGGGCGGAGGCTCCCGGTGCGGCGACTTCATCACGGTCTATGCAGAGGTGAGCCCCGACTGGGTCCGAAAAATCCGCGGTAGCCACTCGGCCATCGCAAGGGGCTCGCCCGGAGGATTCGGTCCCTTCAGCCTAAAGACCGTGCCCGACAGGGACGGCAACTGGCCGGACCCTGCCGCCTGGGCCGAGGTTAAGTTCCCATCAGCGCTCGTCGTTCTCGGGGAGGTGCCACATGAGGAGGACGATGAGCACGGGTAAGTCGGGGGAGCACCGCGTGTCTTGTTGGACGTGCGTATTCCGCCGCGAACCGATCAACTGGTCCATGGCAGGCTGGTCACTGACCCCGCGACAAACCTACCACGGGGTGCCGCGCGAAGTAGTCCGGTGCTTCCCCGGCTCATAGGTAGGTGCCGGCGGCACTCTTGGAGGGCGCCCACAGCCCGGTAGGTCGCGCATGCACATGCCCGACATCATCCGTCGGGAATACACACGCTGTGGGGCTGCCTGGCCGAGCTTCGAATCCGGACCAGGGATAAGTCGGGCAACGCTGCGCTATTGCCAGACCTACCACTAAGACGTCAGAGGAGACGATGCCAATGTCCAATGCGACTCCGCACACAGCCTTGTTCACGCGGGCACTGGCGCACGGATGTCGAGCCGTGCTGTTGTATGGCCTGTTGGCCAGCCTCTCCGGGGCCCTCTGGGCCGCGAGCGAGGAGGTTCGGGGGGAGCTGGACAACTGGCAGAGCCCGCCCGCTTGGCACATGTCGGGAAGCCTCGGCGGCACTTTCATCTTCAACAGTGGCCCCATCGGCGCTGCCGACGACGCGCAGAGCGCGTTCAAGCTCTATAAGGACACGGGCTTATGGTACGGCAACGGACGCGCGGTCGGCTTCGGCCAGGTGTTCGGCGGGCTCACCACCTTGGGCGGCAACTCGAGCTTCAGCCACCTCCAGGGCAAGCACTACACCTTCAAGTGGGACGGCGGCGACCGCGGCGTGGTGTTCCAACTGAGCGGGGCGCCGGTCGGCATCGCGACGGTCACCCGATCTCCCATGGCACCGACCAGCGCCGACAACGTGAGCATTGCCCTCACGACGGACGCCGCGCCGCCAGCCGAGCAGTCCTTCTGGCTGCGCTACACCATCGACGGCTTCGCCTCGTCCCATGTGCTTCGGGTGACTCGCAGCGGCACCCAGTATACGGCGTCTGTCCCAGCCCAGCGGGATAAGACTCAGGTCACCTATTACGTCTTCTCGTCCGCCAACACGCAGGCCATCGCGCCGGGAGATGCGGACCTGATGACCATCACCTCCAACACCGGCGGCGGCACCAATTACAGCTACAAAGTGGCTGCCGGGTCCGCGCCCATCGCGCTCGCGGGGGCGAAAGCCCTGTGGCTCGACGCGACCACTATCGCGTGGAGCGGCACCGGCGGGGCAAGCTACAAGCTCCTGTACGACCCAGACGGCGGCCTCACCGACAACGCGCAGAGCACTCCCTTCGCAGACGCCGCGGCACCCGGCTTTCTCGATCTGGCGGCGAGCGGCACCATAGGCACGAACGCCTATCCGAAGAATCCGAACGCCAACGGACTTATCCGGCTCACGCTGCCTGCCGGCATCACCGCCGCGCAGGTCAAGCAAATGCTCAAAGGGCAGGTGGCGGTCGCGAGCTACGATGCGGGCGGCAGACGCTTGGATGTGACCGGGGTACAGATCCAGGGCGTCCTTGATCACATATACGTCGACAACGGCACGGCCGGCAAAACCACCCTGGGCGTCAGTTACAGCGGCAGGACACCCACGGTGCGCCTGTGGGCGCCCACAGCCAGGTCGGTGAGCTTGCTCCGCTATACCGACGCGAGCGCACCCGTGCCCACGGAGGCGGCGATGGCGCTGGACGAGGCGAGCGGTGTGTGGAGCGTCACCGGCGACCCGAGCTGGGACCGGCAGTTCTATCTGTTCGATGTCGAGGTCTATGTCCCCGCTCTCGACCAGGTCGTCCACAACCGGGTGACCGATCCATACTCGCTCTCGCTGTCCACCGACACGACGGACCCGGCCGACCCGCGCAGCCAGATCGTCAACCTCGATGACGCGGACCTCAAGCCGGCGGGCTGGGACGGACTCGCCAAGCCGGCGCTGGACGCCTTCGAGGACATCGTCATCTACGAGATGCACGTGCGCGACTTCAGCATCAACGATGAGACGGTAGACCCGGGCGACCGAGGCACCTACCTGGCCTTCACCTACGACGGGAACGGGCCGGATCCCAATCCGAAGCTTTCGGATGGCATGCAGCACCTGTTGGCGCTCAAGGACGCCGGACTCACGCACGTGCACCTGCTGCCCGTCTTCGACATCGCCTCGGTGCCCGAAAACGGTGTGCCGCGCAAGGTGTCTCCCGCCCCCACGGGCTTCCCGCGCAACTCCGAGGAGCAGCAGACGGCGGTCGCGGCTAGCCGCGCCAGCGACGGCTTCAACTGGGGCTACGACCCTTATCATTACGGCGCGCCCGAGGGCTCCTACAGCGCGGACCCGAACGGTGCCGCCCGCATCCTCCAGTTCCGGCGCATGGTCTCAGCCCTCAACCGAACGGCCTGCGCGTGGTCATGGACGTGGTCTACAACCACACCGCGGCCAACGGCCAGGAAGACAGATCGGTGCTGGACAAGGTCGTTCCCGGCTACTACCACCGCTACACGACCGACGGCACGCTCTATACGTCGAGCTGCTGCGCGGACACCGCCGCCGAGTACGCGATGATGCAGAAGCTCATGACCGACACCTTGCTGCGCTGGGCCAAGGAGTACAAGGTGGACGGCTTCCGCTTCGATCTCATGAATCTCCACACGCGGCAGAGCATGCGCAAGGTCAAGGAGGCGCTGCAAGGGCTCACCATGGCGGCGGACGGCGTGGACGGCGCCAAGATCTATCTCTACGGCGAAGGCTGGGACTTCGGCTCGGCCAAGGACAAGGGGCTGACCACCTGTCCGAACTGCTATGCCTCACAGGCACAATATGAGCCGGCGCGGGCATCGGCCTCTTCAACGACAAGATCCGGGATGCGATCCACGGGGGCTTGAGCGAGGACCCGCTGCAGGTCCGCGAGCAGGGCTTCATCAACGGCCTGAGCTATGACTGGAACGGCTACTGCTATGGCGGCCGCGGACCACTCTGACCTCGCCCGCAAGACCGACATCCTGCGCTCCGGGCTGCGCGCGAGCGGCGCCGACTGGAACGGCCAAGGCGACCCGTTCACCGACGACCCACAGGAGTCCGTGCCCTACGTGGACAAGCACGATAACGAAACGCTGTTCGACCTGAACGTCTACCGTCTGCCCACCGGGCCAGGCAACCCTGGTGCCTGCGGCAGCGGCTATGGGCCTCCGGTAACCTCGATGGCCGAGCGCGTCCGCGCTCAGAACCTGGGTCTCAGCCTCATCGGCCTCGCCCAAGGCGTGCCCTTCTTCCAGATGGGCAGCGACATGCTGCGCTCCAAATCGCTCGACCGCGACAGCTTCGACTCGGGCGACTGGTTCAACCGAGTTTTCTGGGACGCGAGCGGCAACAACTTCGGCCAGGGCCTGCCGCCGGCGCTGCGCAACCAGAGGCGCTGGGACATCATGAAGCCGCTGCTGGACGACACCACCTTAGACCCCTCTTCCGCGGACATCGAGGAGAGCGCCGCGCACCTGCGCGAGATCCTGCGCATCCGCAAGTCCTCGCCGCTGTTCCGGCTGCGCACCGAGGCCGACGTGAACCGGCGCGTGACCTTCTTCACTGGTCCGGACGGGGGCCCCGACGCTCTACTGGTCATGGGCCTGGACGACGGCGCCGTCGAGCCCGATATCGACCCCGCCTACGAGTACGTCATGGTGCTGTTCAACGCCAACAAGGTGCCGCAGTCCATCACCCTCCCGCAGGCGATAGACAAGGGCTTCACCCTGCACCCGGCGCAACTGGATACAGTAGACGCCGACCCCGTGGTGCAGAAGGCCTCCTTCGATAACGCCACCGGCAGGTTCACCGTTCCGGCGCGTACCACTGCGGTCTTCGTCTCGCCCGAGCCCCCGGTCGCGGCGAGCACGCTGGACTTCGTGGGTCTCCTGTACCCGCGCGGAGGCGTGGCCAACCGCATCGACCAGGGCGCTTTCGCTCCGAGCGGCTTGGACGTGTTCTCCCAGGTGCACGAGCCGGGCGTCACCGAAGCCGTGGGCCAGGGCGCGGGCATCGCCTGCAGCCTGCACTGGGGCAAGTACGGCGAGCCCTGGACCGATGCGCCGATGAGCTACAACACGGACAAGGGCAACAACGACGAGTACCAGGCGACGCTCCCGCAAGCCGTGCTGAACGGTCTCGCGCCCGGCGAATACGGCTTCACCGCCTTCTGCAACAAGGCCGGCGAGCAGGGCAAGAAGTGGAAGCAGGACAGCTACCGCATCAACGGCAACGCAATGGACAACGATCAGGGCGACGGCCTGATCACCGTCGTGCCGAAGGCCGATTCGGCAGCCGAGCCTGCGGGCGGCGTGGTCGTCCACCTCTTCGAGTGGCGCTGGCCGGATATCGAGAAGGAGTGCAGCTTCCTCGCCGAGAAAGGCTACAGCGCCGTCCAGGTCTCGCCGCCCATGGAGCACGTGCCACCGGTGGCGAATCAGGGCGGCAATCTTGCGGCCGACTTTCCCTGGTGGGTGCGCTACCAGCCAGTCAGCCACGATACCGGCAAGCTGGTGAGCCGCAGCGGCACGCTGGAGGAATTCAAGCACATGGTGAGCACCTGCGCGGGGCTCGGCGTCGGCATCATCGTGGATGCCGTCATCAATCACACCACGGGCGTCGGCAGCGGCACGGGCACAGCCGGCTCCACGTATACGGCCTACAACTACCCCCAGTACGACCCGACCGACTTCCACCATTGCGGCACCAACACCGGCGACAGCGACCTGGCGAACGACAACGACATCGACAGCTACAACGACCGGGCGCAGGTGCAGACCTGTGAGCTGGAAAATCTGGCCGACCTCGACACCGGCAAGGTCGAGGTGCAAGAACACCCTGCACCACTACCTGCAAGCGCTGCTGGACATGGGTGTGGCGGGCCTGCGCATCGATGCGGCCAAGCACATGGCCGCCAAGGACATCGCCGCCATCCTGAAGGGGCTCAAACGGCCTGACGGCAGCGCACCCTACGTCTTCCAGGAGGTCATCGATCAAGGTGGGGAGCCCATCAAGTCCTTGGAGTACACGCCCAACGGCGACGTCACCGAATTCCGCTACAGCGTGAAGCTCGGTGACGTGCTGAATTGCGGCCACGGCGACATGGGCGCACTGGAGAACATCATTGCCGACGAGAACTTCCTGCCCAGCCGCTTCGCGGTTGTCTTCGTCGACAACCACGACAACCAGCGCGGGCACGGAGCGGGCGGGGCCTGCATCCTCGATCACCGGGACGGCTATGCGCTCTACAACCTCGGCAACATCTTCATGCTCGCCTATCCCTACGGTTACCCCTCGGTCATGTCGAGCTATTACTGGAGCAAGGACCCGGCCAACAACACCGGCGACAGCAAAGGCCCACCCAGCGCCGCCGCCCCCTTCGTCTCCGGCAGCGGCGCGCAGACGCGCCCGGTCTACGGCCTGGGCCAGACCGCAGGCGAATATCCGGCCAACTGCTCCGACGCCTTCGAGGACGGAAAGTGGGTCTGCGAGCACCGACGCGTGCCCATCGCCAACATGGTCAGATTCCGCCGGGTGACAGCCGGCGAGCCCCTCACGCACTGGCAAAACCTGAGCCCCAACCACATCGCGTTTGGTCGCGGAGCCAAGGGCTTCGTCGCCATCAACCGCGAGGGTAGCCCCGCGACGAGCACTTACCAGACCGGCCTACCCACCGGGCGGTACTGCGACGTCACCCGAGGCGACCTTACGCCCGACGGGCAACAGTGCACGGGTCGCACCATCACCGTGGACGATAGCGGGCGAATTGTCGATCAAACGCTGGGTACGCTGGATGCGTTGGCAATCGACGTGGAGGCGGTGCCGATGCGCCCGTAGGCCGAAATCGCCGGCAGCCACTCCCCCGTCGCTCGGCACGGGCGCTGCGCCCGGCCCATGCCGATGCGAGGCGACCTGGTGGTGCGCCCGCACCACTGCGGTGGCACGCATCAGGGCTCGGTACCGCCCCCCTGCTCGGACCGACCGAGGCGCGGCCAGAGAAACCCCGTGCGGGCCTTGTAGGAGGCATACTGTGGCAGGGTGCCCAGGAACTTGCGCTCCTCTATCTTGGCGCGCCCGATCTGCATCGCTACGGCCAGGACGAAGAGATACAAACCGATGGGGGTAGCCGACAGGATTGAGATCCCGAAGATGTGGATGATCTCACCCAGGTAGAGGGGATGGCGGATGCGCCGGTAAGGTCCGCTGGTGACCAGGGTGCGTACAGCAGCGCGCAGCCCGAAGGATTTTTGCAGGTGACTGATGGCATAGATGCTGAAGGCCGCGCCGACGAAGCCCAGGCTAAAGCCGATCATGTTGATGTAGAAGCCGTACAGCGGGGTGATGCTGCGCAGTCGTGCCAGGGTTTCAGCCGGATAACCCGGCACGTACTGGCGAACTTGGGGCAGGAACAGAAGGGTGAAGCCAACGACGGGGATAAACACCGTCAGCAGCGGAAAGAGGTTCTCGAGGACGCCTTGGGGCCGAATCTTGGCCGCACCGCGCACGACGAAGCTGTAGAAGGTCAATGCGTCGAAAACCAGAGCGGTGACGAAATAGAGGATGTAGGACAGCTGGCTGGTGAGGAAGTAAACGGCGCCGTGAGCATACGGCCCGATGCTGCCGATGTGCTCGATCAGTCCCCACAGCCGCGTATGCCCGAGCAGGTAGATCATCAGCGAGTAGATCTTGGCGGCAACAACCAGCGCGAAAAAGGCGATGGGGGCACCGTCGTGCTTGAGCTTCTCAGGAATGTTCATGGGCCACCGCCGAGCAGGGGGGAGCGGCAAGGGGTCAGTCGTTCCCGGGGGGAGGGGGCCATCCCCGGACCGACGCCGGTAGAGCATAGCGCCGATCCGGCGCGCGCGCGAGGGCGGCCAAGTGCCGCTGGATGCCGGCGCGTGGCACGTGCTGCGCGAAGGGTCGTGCAGCCTGCCGCTGCGACTGCGCGGCGGGCGCCAGGCTATTCGTCTACGATGCGGCGCAGGTTGGAGATGTCGAGGAGGACGAGGTTGGGGCTGGTCTCGACCCGCAGGCTCTGGCGCTTGTATTCCGCGATCATTCGGCTGGTGGTCTCGGTAGGGATGCCGAACGTGGCCCCATGTCCTCGCGGCTGAAGAGCTGGCGCTCGTTGTTGGCATTGTCACTTGCCGGACGCGGCGTGCGTCGGAACCGTGCTGCTGCGGTTCAGCCGACCGTCATCCTAGAAACAGCAGTTGACCGCTTCGAGCAGCGATCCAGTGACTGCGCGGACTGTGTTTATGGAAAACTTGATACTCACCCGTCGGGTGATGGCCGCTACGACCACCAGGGCACGCACCCTGGCGGCCGTTCAACTGCCGCTTCTAGGTTCATCGAAGGGATGCCCCGGCGGGTCGACCCGGAGCTGTCTCGGGCAGCGCGGGCCCCCTGGACGAGACCGGAAAAAAGATCTGTGCGGTCGACACCTGACCCTTTGATCGAATTGCTGTTATCTGCGGGACAGTTCTGTAACTTATTGATTTTTCAGGGCTGTTAATCACTAGGTCGAGCCCGTCCCGGGGGGCCATATAAATCAAGGGCTTGTAGTTACTGCAGGCCCTTTCTTGTTGGCGTCATCCGATCTGTCTCCCGACTATGGTGCACACCATAGTGCACGCGGCTTCTTCTATGGCGGAAGGACCCCGACCCACCGCCGCAGCGGCCCGCTGGTCGCTGTCCAGGTGGCGCCGTGAGCGGTTGACGACGGCCCGAGCCGAGGCCCCGGGCAGATCGATGTTCTACGGTTTTCCTGCGGGCCCTCGGGCCAAGGTGCTGGGCCCCGCGGCCGGGGGCCACACCCCCGACAAATATCATGGACGCCGCCTAGAGCCCTGACGTAAGGTGTGCCGTGGGGCTGCGCGCCACGGCGGGTGCGGTTGAATCGGAGATTCCGCCCCTGCGGCGCCTCCGCTGGGTGGGGGCGCCGCATTCGCCCCCGCCTCCGAGGCTCACCCTCCCCCAGGCCTCAGCCGTTCGGCCAGCCGCTTGGATCGGTTCCATCGACCGTGACAGCTTTCGATACTGGACAAATATCCAGCTCCCGCAGAAGACGTTGTAATCCCTGTCCTACAAGGATCTCAGATCGGTCTGATACCGGAGCGCCCCAGGGCTGCCTATGGTTGAAATGGGCCACCCGCCAGGACGGCAAAGGGACTACCTGCCAAGCCCGAATGGAAGCCCGGCCCCGCAACGCCCCCGAAAGGGGGCGTCGCCTTTTCCGGGGCTGCTCAGTTACTCCTTCCACGGCGCCAGCCGCTCGACCAGCTCGCACCCCTCGTTAACCGGGGCTGTCGGCCGCCTTCGACACAGCGTAAGCCGCCAGGCCCTGGCTAGGCGCCGGCCTCAGCAGCCCATCCCGGTCCTTCTCCCCAGGGTCCAGCCACCGCCCGAAGTCTCCCGGTTCCAGAATCACCGGCATCCGGTCATGGATCGGGCGCATCAGCTCGTTCGCGTCGGTGACGATGATGGTGCAGGAGTCGATGACCTCTCCCGTCTCCGGGCTCTTCCAGTGCTCCCGGAGCCCCGCGAAGGCCATCGGCTCCCCGTCCCGGCGGTCGATGAAATACGGCTGTTTGCCGTTGCCGGCCCGCGACCCGTAGAACCCGTTGGCGGGGATCAGGCGGCGCCGGTGCCAGAAGGCGTCCCGATAGGCAGGCTTTTCGTGGACGGTCTCAGCCCGGGCGTTGATCGTCGACTATCGCGAGTCGGGCCCCTTGGACCGGTGCGGCACCAGGCCCCAGCGCAGGCCCTCCAGGTCCCGCCGGCCGGCCGCGGCCACCAGGCACGCCCAAGTCGTTTGTGCGGGGCCACGTTGTACCGGGGCGCCAGGTTGCCCAGGGGCCGGTCCTCGACACCGAACGGCTCGGCGTAGCTCTCGGATGTCGAAGACTGGGCGAAGCAGCCGCACATCGTGGGGAAGTGTAGGCTGACAATCTTCTCATTGCCCCAAGGCGCCCCCTTCCCGATCCCGAGCGTGTTGGAAAAATTCCTACATCGATCTCGGAACTTGCCTACAGAAGCCTGCCCGATTACTGCGAAAATTTTGTGACACAGGTCGCAGTCTCCAGGTCTCGGCCCGAAGACAAAGCGGTCCGAAACAGCGAGTTTCTCGGTTGCACCAAGTGCTACTCTCGTTTCCGGGCACTCGGCATCTATTGAGCGCGGTCTCCCGGGAAACAAACCCTCTAGCAGGATGAAAGCGCCAGCGGCGATGGCAAGGATCTCCATGAGCGTGCCGAGTCCTGAGAAGCTGAGATTGAGGAGAGGTATCAGCCCCTCTAGGATCAGCCAGATGCCAAGCAAGAGCATTCCGATATTTTTGGTCAGTTTCATTGCCATGCTGGGAGGCCGCTGTTTCCCTTACGTTCTTCTGCTGTAGACCCTGAACGGCGTCTATCAACTCCTCGTGGGCATCCGTGGGAGCGCCCTGGAGCGATGCGGCCTGCTCGGGTGCTGTGCGTTCGCGGAACCACGGCCTTGGCGGAAGCCGTTCCATTCCCGGCGCGGCGGTACACGCTGCCTTTGGCGTCCTGGGTGTCGATACAGTTCCGAACGCTTGGAAGCCCGCGCCGCTGGCGTGCCTGTCACGTGAGAGCTCGTTTGTTGACACGGGTCGACTGAATGCTGACCCATTGATTCAGCGGATCATAAATCCCCTCAGTTCGCACCCGGCGTCCTCTTCTTTGAGTATGCTCTGAGCAGCGAGAGAGTTGTCTCGGCGTCATGCTTGAAGTTGGACCGGGATCATCTTCTCGTGAGGTAGGCCGGAACCGGCCATCGCTCCTGCGCCTACTCTGCATGGCCCATCTTGGCCAGCATCGTCCGGGCGTTGTCCGTCCAGTCGGGAAAGTCGGCCGCACCGACCTCGAGGAACTTGCGGTAAGCGGCGGCCGCCTCGTCATATCGACCCATCAGATAGGACGCCCAGCCCAGATTGTTCCACGCGATCACGTAGGAGGGGTCAACCTCGAGGGACTTGCGGTAGCATTCGGCGGCCTGCTCGAACCGTTCGCTACGCTCGTGATAGATGCCCATGCCGCACAGGGCTTGAGCATAGTCCGGGCTCATCTCCAGGGCCTGCTCGAACCAATTCCGCGCCTCCTCCAGACGCCCCAGGTTGAGATAGGCCAGGCCGCGATTGTAGACGGCCTGGTAGTGGACCATCTCCGAGAGCGTCGACTGCTCGTCCCGCTGCATCATCTCGACATATTGCCGGGCCTGGTCCAGGTGCTGGGCCATCGCCGGGTCCTCGGCGGCATAGAGCAG
Source organism: uncultured Gammaproteobacteria bacterium (assembly GCA_963711095.1). Taxonomy (GTDB): domain Bacteria; phylum Pseudomonadota; class Gammaproteobacteria; order Chromatiales; family Chromatiaceae; genus CAVQCX01. The sequence continues at coordinate 53,643 of CAVQCX010000013.1, forward strand.
GAAGTTCTCGAAGCATTCGGCGCCCTCGCCGAACAGCTTGGACTGTGCCAGCAGCAGACCCAGGTTGTAGTAGGGGGTGGGATTGGTCGGGTCGGCCTGGGTAGCCTCATGGTAATAGCGATAGGCATTGATGAGATCACCCGCGTGCTGGAAGGCGATGCCCAGGTTGAAGCGCGCCATGGAGTGCGTCGGGTCCAGCTCAGCCGTGCGCTGCCAGCACTCCACGGCCCGCTGAATGTCGCCGAGGTGTCGGTAGCCATTGCCAAACCCGTACAGGTAAACGGCATTGTTCGGGCTGAGACGTACCGCCTCCCGGTAAGAGGCCAGGGACTCAGGATGGCGGCCCGCCTGCTCCAGGGCAACGCCCAGGGAGTAGCGGTATCCAGGGTAGATGGGGTCGCGACGCACGGCGTCGTTCATCAGGCGAATGGCTTCTTCGTGGCGACCGCTCTCCGAGGCCAGTATGCCCAGCTGCTCATAGGTGCCGTGCATGTGCGGGTCCAGTTCCATGGCCTTGCGCAGGTAGCGCTCGACTTCCTCAAGCCGGCCTTGCTGCTTGCAGATCAGAGCGTAGTTGTAATGGGCCTCGGCCATCCGCGGGTCAAGCTTCATTGCCTTGCGGTAGGCCTTGCCCGCCTTCTCGGTCTCCCCCATGGCGTTGAGGGCGACCCCCACGTTCAGGTAGGTCGGCGGGTGCTCGGGATCCAGTTCCGCGGCCTTTTTGTAATACTTGATCGCCTCGCGGTGCAGGCCGAGATAAGACAGCGAGACGCCTCGATCGTTGAGGTCCCCCACCTCCAGCTCCGGACCCTGGATCGGCTCCGGCAGCGACGTTTCGGGCGACTGTTGCTGCAGGATCCCGATCAGCGTCTCCCTCAGCTCCAGGAAGCCGCGCTCCGCTTTGCTGCCGCCGAAGCGCGCCTGCGGGTCCTTGGCCAGACAGCGGCGGATGACCGGGTAGAGCGGCGAATCCAACTCCGCAGGCATATCCAGCTTGTGCACCTGCTCCCAGCTCTGGCCGTCGCCGAGCTCAAAGGGCAGGGCGCCGTCGTTGCACATCTGGTAGAGGACGATGCCGAAGCTGTAGATATCACTCTGCACCGAGCTGCTGCCGTCGAACTGTTCGGGTGCCATCCAAGGCGGGGTGCCGGCCACACCGATGCCCAGCGCCCCCTGAATGAAGGTCATACCCGGGGTCTGCTCGGAAGTGGAGGCTTGCAGAGAAGACGGCATCCCTCCTTCCGGCCAGAGCCCGGCAAGGTCGAAGTCGCTGACCTTGAGGACCTTGTCCCGAGTGATCAGCAGATTGTCCGGCTTGATATCGCGATGAGGGGTGATGCCCTTGGCTCGGGCATGTTCCATTGCATCGCAGAACTGGATGCCCCAGGTCAGGGTCGTTCCCAGCGGGATGCGGCTGTGCAGATGATGGCCCAGGTTGTTGCGCCCGTCCTCGTCCGGAGCGATGTACTCCAGCCCCAGAAAGAGCTGTTCGGAAAGATTGACAACCCCGCTGGCCCGAACTATATAGGGGTGGCGCTCCAGCTCGATCCAAGCGAGGGCACCCCGCTTGAAGTGATCGACCAGCAGCTTTTCATTGAAAAAGCCTTCCTGGTAGGTCTTGAAGGCCAGCACCCGGCCGGCTCGGTGGTCGTAGCAGACGTAGACCACACCCATCCCGGAGCGCCCCGCACCCCCGAAGATCCGGTGAACCTCATAGCGCCCGCCGATCTTGTCGCCTATGGAGTATTCCACGATTGCTACCTCTTTGCCGAGCTCAGGGGAATGCTATCAAATGAGGATGGCGGACGGGCCGCAAAGAGGTCGGGACGGGAATCGGGCCGGAATCGCGGGGACAGTATACTTATCTTGGGGGAGGCTGTTCGCGCCTCCTCCGACTACCCGGATTACCGACGGCTAATATCGACGTTCTGGACGCAATGCGTGACTGTCCCGCTAATGCCCACCAATTGGGTATACTGTCCCCCAAATTCAGGCCCAAATTCAGGAGCCACATGAAAGGCATGTCAGCGTGATAAAGACCAAAACACCTCTCCTCGGCTGGGCCTTCAATGATGTGCTTAATGAGCTGCATCAGATTGTGTTTGAAGGCGTGCCTGGCGAAACAGCACCATTCGAATTAACGCAGCTTGAGCGCGAGTACATCGCATACGTGCTAGCCTGTTATTATCAGTGTGACCGCTGCATGGACTTTCATGAACGCGCTGTCAGTCTTGCTCGCCAGAAGCAAAAGACTCGTGATTGGAACTGGCAGAATGATCTCATCAGTGCGACCTTGTTCCTGCACCTCGATGGGAAGAAACTCTCAGAAATGGAGTGGCATCGCTGGGTGACGGCATGGAGAAGCTTCGCAAAACGTATCGATACGAAACACCCCGGCCTTGCCTGCTATCTTGCCTATGCGATCGGTATCGCACGCCACGACAGGCACCTGATGGACCTAGCATTTGAATCCATCAGCAGCGCCAATGAAAGTGATGAGCGCCTGAAAGGGATCGTCCGTGATATCGACGGCGTCGTCATCTTTATGAAAGCCGCCACTTCCAAGAATAGAAGCGACCCGACGATACTGAATCATCTCAAATCCAGGGGAATAAAGGACAGCTAGTGCAACCCAGAAGAGAATTCGGGCAATCTGGGGGACCGGGGAATCTGCGGTACAGTAATTTTATCTCCAGAACGGCGATTCGCGCCAACCCGGGGCGAGAACGGAGCGTGCCCTGGTCCCAAGACTTCCTCTCCACGTGACGGGACGCCGAAACTGCGGGAAGCGAATGTTCTTTTCGGACAGGAACTACGCAGAGCACTGCCGGTTAATCGCTACGCTCCGGCCGCAGGGCGAGACCGTCTTCCTCATTCACACCAATTAGGTATACTGTCCCCGGAATTCGTCCCGGAATTCGTCCCCGGAATTCGGAATTCGGTCGGCCGCGACCACTCAGCCACCCTTGGCGAGGCGGTTTCCCGCTCCCTCTGCACGGGTGTCAATTGCGCCGCCGGCGCGGGCCGCCACCACCGAGCGCGGGGGCCGCGAGTCGGCGTGTCGGTTGATGATCTCGGCGAGCATGCCCAGGGACAGCATCTGGGCGGAGAGGATCACTAGCAGTATGCCGGCGAAGAGCAAAGGGCGAGTCCCGATCGGGCCTAGTTTGAGAAACCAGAGCACCGCCAGATAGGTCAGAGCCAGCCCACCGAGGATACCTGACACCAGCCCCAGACCGCCGAACAGATGGGCGGGCTTCTGCAGATAGCGTGTCGTCACCAGGACTGTGAGCAGGTCCAGAAAGCCCCGGGCGTAGCGCTCCCAGCCGTATTTGGATACGCCGTGCCGACGGGGGTGGTGCCTGACCGGCAGCTCGCCGATGCGAAAGCCGAGATCGTGCGCCAGCACCGGGATATATCGGTGCAGCTCGCCGTAGAGCCGTATGTCCTCGATAGCCTCGCGCCGGTAGGCCTTGAATCCGCAATTGAAGTCGTGCAGCGGGATGCCGCTGACCCGGGCGATGACACGGTTGAACAGCCGAGACGGCAGGGTCTTGCTCGGCGGGTCCTGGCGGTTCGCCTTCCATCCGGAGACCACGTCGTAGCCCTCGGCGAGCTTGGAGAGAAACCTGGGGATCTCCTGGGGATCGTCCTGCAGGTCGGCATCCATGGTAATCACCACGTCGCCGCCGGCTTCCTGAAACCCCGCCGCGAGGGCGATCGCCTTGCCGAAGTTGCGCCGCAGACGCAGCGCGTGGACCTGGGGATGCCCGGCGGCCAGCTGTTGCATAACCGCCCAGCTCCTGTCCCGGCTGCCGTCGTCCACGAAGATCACCTCAAGCTCGCTGCCGAGGCCCTCGGTTGCCGAGGCTATGCCCAGGTACAGGGGCTCCAGGGTGTTTTCTTCGTCCTTTGTCGGAACGACCACGCTCAGCTTTCTGACTGTCGGCTCCAAGGTCACGCGCACCTCGTTTCGCATCTGCGGAAAGCGGCGCGGGCGCTGGCGGCACCGCGACGCGGGATACCACGAACGGTCAGCCGCAGGTCTCGCCGACGGTATCTGTGCTCACGCCGAGCTCTGGCCGGATCGTCCCCCGAGCGCCGAAGGCGGCACGTCGGGCACCGAGCCCGCGATAACGGCTGGTCGCGCGCCCGATACCGAGAGCCGCTGTGTCGGCACGCCGACCTTCGGCTCGTAGACCAACGACTGCATCACCGGGACCGAGAAGGGATCTATCAGGGCGCCCAGGCTGGTCAGTCCTCCCACCGATGCCGAGACCACCAGCACCACCTTCGCCCATCGGTCCAGCCCACGCCGCGCCATGAACAGGCCGAAGTACACGAACAGTGGCGGCATGCAAAACAGCATCCACCGGAAGCCGCGGCATGCCCCGCCGTAATTGTGGGTCCGGAAAAGGTAGTAGAGAAACACCAGCGCGAAGGGGACGAGCAGGGCCAAGGCCCGCGTGCGCTGCTCTTGCGTACCGGCACTCCGGCGCACGGCCTCATAGACTGCCACCGCCAGGGCGGGGGTGGTGGAAAAGAGGCCGTGATGACCGATGGTCAGGTTCAGGAAATACACGATCTTCGGCTCGTGCAGCGTATCCAGCGGGCCCGGGTGCAGCCAATAGGACCCGGGGAACTTGTAGACCCCGCTCATGAGATACACTGGCAGCAACGAGCCGGTCGAGACGTAGGTGAGCACAAAGTGCAGCGCCAGCGGTCCCAGCGCGCCGAGCGCAAAGGCCCCCAGGCGCGCCCGCTGGGGGCGCATCAACAAGAGCACGAACAGGGCCACTGCGAACAAAGAGGCACCCAGATCCAGCACGCTTGCCAGCCCGGCCAGAAACCCAATGGCGGCGTATCGACCCGCGCTCCTTCGTGATGCCTCGTCCGTGGCAAAGGCCAGACAGACCGCGCCCATCAAGGCCGCGGCCGCCGGTGTGTGGTTGTTCAGCACGGTCGCGTAGCCCCAGCCCAGGTAGGTCCCCGCGAGCACGGCGAAAGCGATGACCCGGTAAGGCTCCTCGAGCTGGAACAGCCGCAGATAACGCAGGAAGCACGCCAGCAACAGCAGATGGGGAAGGCCGCAGAAGAGCAGCGTGATGGTGACGACCAGGCGATCGGCGTTCTGCTCGAACGTCCAGCCGAACAGCCGTTTGAGGCCCCAGTAAACGCCGGCCATGGCGGTCGGCAACACCGGCGGTTTGGACGACAGCATGTGCCCGTCCACCAGCACCTTGTCGATGGTCTGGAAACGGCTTTGGGAGATGTCATAGGTGCCGTAGTCGATCAGCGACTGGGCTGTAGCGAAGCGACTCGCCGGATTGGCGCTGGTCGCGCCGTCCGTAAAGATCAGCAGACCCGCGATCGTAACCAGCCAGATCAGGAGATAGCCCGATCGGTATCCGGTGGCCTCCATAACGATCAGCTCTCCACCCCTTTGATTGACAAGACCCGCCCCCACCGACGCCGACCAGGGGCACCGACGCTACCGTCGAGAGCCGTTCGCGGTCAGCCACCCCGCGTGTCCCGTGCCCGATGGGCACAGGCCTCAGGCCGGTCGATCATCGACTCGACCCGGCAATTATCCCAGGAGTCCCCGTCCTTGCCCACTGCGATTGGTAGTCGACCCGGGGCCCGATGATTATCCACACCGCGGCCGCTTCCAGAGGAAACCTGCTTGCTCGGTTGATCGCTCCATCGCTCCGAGGATTACCATCCCCCGGCACGCTCGGGCGGCCAGGAGGGACGAGGACATGTCGCTCGATCGGCCCAGCTGGACCCTGGCCAGGCCATTGAACAACTTGACGGGCACGATCACTGCGGTCAGGATCACGATCTTTCGATCGCGCTGCGCCTCCGCCCGCCTAACATGCCCTCCCCAGCCGAGCCGCTCGTGAGCTTCGTGGTGGTGACTTGGAACCGCCGGGAGGAGCTGACCGACTGCCTGCAGAGCCTCCGATCGCAGCACTATGCGAATTCCGAGACCCTGGTTGTCGATAATGCCTCGACAGACGGGACGCCGGAGTTGGTAGCGGCGGATTTCCCGGAGGTGCGGCTGCTCAGGTCTGCCAAGAACCTGGGCGCGGTTGGGGGACGAAACCTCGGCATCCGTGCCGCGCGGGGAGACTACCTGATACTGATCGACGACGATGCACATTTCGAAGGCCACGACGTCGTAGAACAGACGCTGGCAAGGTTCGAGCGCGAGCCGGTCCTCGGTGCGATCGCGTTCACAATCCGGGACGCCTCCAGCGGCGAGGTGCTTGGAAAGTCCATCCCGCGCCGGGACAAGCGTGTCGTGCCCGGCGATTTCGCCTGCAGCTATTTTTGCGGCGCCGGATTTGCGCTGCGCCGGTCCGCGCTAACGCTGCCGGAGCCGTTCTGGCCGCCGCTGTTCTATGGCGCAGAGGAGCTCGATGCCTCATTTCGCCTGCTCGACAGGGGCCACGAGATCCTTTGCACCGACGCGGTCACGGTGATCCATCGGGAATCCCCGGCGGGTCGGCCGAGCGGTCAGTGGGTCTATCATCAGGCGCGCAACCGCTGCTGGGTGGCGGTGCGCAACCTGCCCTTCCCCCAGGCGGTGTCCACAACCCTGGGTTGGTGGCTTGTCACAGGATGGGTGGCGATCCGCGATGGGCACAAGGCCCAGTGGCTTCGCGCGATCGCACATGCCGTGCGCGGCCTGCCCGCGGCAATGTCCACCCGGCAATCCTTGCAGCGCGCCACCCTGGGGCGCCTCGCCAAGCTTTCCGGTCGGACCTGGTTTTGAAGCAAGCGTATAGGCCAAGCCTCCTTTTTGAAAAGCTCAGCCTGGGACCCTCGCGGGCATGGTTGTGAGCGCCGAGCCGCGCGCCCAAGGCCGGCGCCAGGATCATGACAAACCGGTACGGGTCCTGCATGTCCTGGCTCGTATCGGTCGGGGTGGAATCGAGGCCTGTCTGCTCAACCTGCTGAGGACCTTACCTCGCGAGCGCTTCGAGACGGTGGTGGCCTGGCACTTCGGCGATGGAGGCGGCCTGCTGGACGACTTCCGAGCGCTGGGCGCTATACCCTATCGCCTGCCCCCGCCCAGCAATCCCCTGCGTCACACCCGGGACGTCCGCCGCCTGTTCGAGCGGCTGGGACCTTTCGAAGTGATCCATACCCACCTCAATTTTGCCGGCATCTTCATCCTGGCGGCTCGTCTCGCTGGTATCCCTGTTCGGGTGGCGCAATCCCATATGGCGCCGGCACTGATGACCCCCGGGGTGCTGTCCGGCAGCTATGTTCGACTGACGAACCGACTGTTCCTGCGCTGCACCACCCATGGGATCGGGGTGAGCGAGGAGGCGGCCGTCTCCCTGTTCGGCAGGCGATGGCGCCTGAGCCCGACGGTAGACATTCTGCCCTGCGGCATCGACCTGACGCCGTTCCGGGCCACCTCCAAGGTGTCACGCAAGGACCTGGGGCTACCCGATGATGCGCTCGTGGTCGCGCACGTGGGGCGGCTCGCGCCGGAGAAGAACCATGCCTTCCTGCTCTCAATCATGCGGGAGCTACTCGCCGCTGAGCCCCACAGCCGGCTCCTGCTGGTCGGTGACGGGCCGCTGGAGACCGAGCTCAAGGTACGCGCAGCCGGGCTTGGGATCGCCGACAAGGTGATATTCACCGGAGCGCGAACCGATGTGCCGGCTCTCCTGATGGGGGTGGTGGACGTGCTCGCTTTGCCGTCCTTGAGCGAGGGCCTGTCCCTGGTTGCGCTGGAGGCCCAGGCGGCGGGCATTCCCAGCGTCATTTCGCTTGCGATGCCCCAGAGCGCCACCGTCTGGCCGGGCCTGGTGCGCCGCCTGTCGATCGGGGACTCACCACGCGACTGGGCGGCAGCGGTTCTGGAGGCCACCGGACAGCCCCGGCCGGACCGGGATGCGCTGCTGGGGGCACTTGCGGAAAGTCAGTTCGACTTTCAGTATACTGCCAAGACCCTGCGGGACATCTACTTGTCTGCCCGTCGTCCCGCGGGCCAATGAGCACACTGCATTCCGGAAAACCGTTGGAGACAGGTGCGAGCACCAGGCGCCGCTCAGCCGCCATTTGCGACGCCGCGCCCGCCAGAGGGGGGTTAGTGTCCGGCCAGGTGACATCGAGCGGAAGGCCTGCCTTGGCGATTGCCCTGGGAATCGCTATCCTGGGCTCGCTGCTGCTTGGCGCCGCCGGCTATGGGCTGCTCGAGGGCCCCAACGGGCTGGCACAGAAGATCGGGCGCCTGGTGCTGTACCTGGCGCCCTTGCCGACCGTGATGGCGCTCACGCTCGCATTTCCCGCACGAGCGGAGCAGCGCCTGCTGTCTTCCAGCCTTGCCCAGGATGCTCTCTATTTCGCCCTGATGATCGCTTACCGCATCCTGTTCACAGCGGTCGTGGTCACGGCGCTTCACGGGCTCTACGCAGCGCACCTGGATTTCCTGACTCTGCGGATCGGCGATGGCTTGCCGCTCTGGGCGCGGGTGCTCATGGCCGTCACCGTTGGTGATCTGCTCGGCTGGACCCATCACTACATCCGGCATCGGGTACCCTTGTTCTGGCATTTTCACGCCGTGCATCATTCGCAGCGCGAGATGAGCTACCTGACCGACCTGAGGGTTCACGTTCTGGACTATGCGATAGCACAGCTGATCGTCATGCTGCCGACATTCATGCTCGAGATGAACGCACCGACGGTCTTTCTCATCTCCTTAGCCATTCAATGGCACACGCTGACCTACCACTCCAATATCCGCACCAATTACGGCCCCCTGCGCTATCTGCTGGTCACACCCCAGTCGCACCGCATCCATCACTCCACCCGGCCCGAGCATTACGACAGCAACTTCGGCGCGATATTCAGCGTCTGGGATCGGCTGCTCGGGACCCAGCACCCGGCCACCCACAGCTACCCATCGACCGGGGTCGACGAGGACTTCCCCGTTGAGAGGTCCATCCGCGACGTGATCAGCCTCAGACCCTTGCTGGCCCAGTTCATCGAGCCGTTCCGGCGTGCGCTGCACCGCTCCACTGCACCATGACCGCGATTGAGGGACAGGCGCGAGGCACCCCTGCCTCGCCGCCCCATCCCTTCGCGCCCGCCCCAAGCGACCCCCATTCTGTTACCCACGCCGCGGCCGAGGGCGTTCAGGCCGCCGCCGGCATGGCGATCGGGCGGGTCCTGATCCTGGGCACCGCGCTGGCGACCGCAATACTGGTGCCCCGCCTGATGGGCCCCGAGCACTACGGCGCCTACGCTTCGATCATGGCGCTTGTCGCCTTGTTCATGCTGGTTTCCGAATCCGGAATCGGGTCGCTCGAAATGCGCGTGCTGGCACCGGCCTGGCGCGCCGGCAGCCTGTCCGAGTCCTGCGAGCTGGCATCGACCACCTGGACCCTGCGGATGATGACGTCGGCAGTAGCGGGCCTGGGGGTAGTCCTGGTGCTCAATTACTCGGGCGGCTTAGGGATCACACCGACCGTGGTCGGGCTCATCGGCCTGATGGCAGCCGGAAGGTTCGTGGCCACCGCCAACAGCAACCCGCTGGTCGCCCTCGGCAGGCGTCGCCTGTACATTGGGATCGAGCTCGGCCGCTCCGTCGCAGCCTTGCTCGCGGTCCTGATCGGATTCTCCTGGATGGGGCTGGAAGGCGCCTTCGCGGGGCTGCTGTTGATAGCGGTCGGGGCATCCCTGCTCAGCCATCGAGTCCTTCGCTCCGTAATCCCTTTCTCGCCCGGACGCATCTCCCGCGCCACCCTTAACACCCATCGACGGTTCATGCTCTGGAGCGCCCCGGGGCAGATCCTCGGGGGCGTACAGTTCTGGCTGCCCCTCTACCTGGTGGGGGTCTATCGGCCAGGCGGCCAGGCGGGCTATCTCGCCATCGCGGTCCAGGTGCTGGGCGTTGTCAACGCCGTCGCCGCCAGCGCGCGGCTGGGCATGATGCCGAACCTGGCCGAGCTGGTGGAGACACGACGACGGGCCCAGCTGCGGCGCTGGGGATCGCTGATACTGCGCCTCGGCTCGACGATCAACTGTCTCGGGATACTGTTGTGGCTCGGCGTGGGCCGCGCGTTGGTCGACCTGCTGTGGTCGTTCGCCTACCAGCCCGTGTTCGAGGTCATCGCGCTCATGTTGTTCGCGCACGTCTTCCTGTCCGCAGGTGCGTTGTTCCAGTCTCTGTTGAATCTCCATGGGCGCGCCGCCAGCGCCAGCCTCAACACGCTCGGCTTCACCAGCGCCACCCTGGCCGGCACCTGGCTGGGATTGGCGACCGGCGCGGGACAGATCGCGCTCTGGGTCGCAGGCACCCATGCAGTCGCGGCCGGCATCTTCGCGACCACCGGGTACCTGACCCTGGGCCTGCGCGAAGGCATCTGGATGCCCATCGGTAAGGCCATGTTGCCGCCGATCGCATTGGCCGGGGTCGTTCTCGCCGTCGGGCGGATCCCTCATCCGGGCCCTGCCCTCACCGCGGGCTCCATTGCGCTCTGCCTGCTGGCAGCTCCCCTGCTGTCCATCGTCCGAGTCACCGAGGTCCGCCAGATCCTCAGGGCCCTGTCAGCCAAGAGAGCGGAATCCGGCGCCTGATCCATCCGTCGGGCACGCCCTTACGGCTTACCCTGGGGCCCAGGAGAAAAATCGTCTGAGGGGTGTCCCGAGCTTCTGTGCGATGCGGTTCCTGCCTCACCGCATCTGTTACGTTACTAAGGCAGTCGTTAGTAAAGCCACATCACTTTCGGGCGGCTCGAGATGAATCTGGCGGGACCGTCGGCCACCTGGGTGAGGCGATCCATCTGGGCGACCGGCGGCAACGGGGGGCAGACCGAGACGATCTCGCGTCGTCAGGGGGGCGACGCCAGTCTCTCCACCGCGGCGGCCAGCGCCGCCCAGGTGTAACGTCGACGCTCGGCGCGGATCGCCTGCTCCAGCGCCCGCCGGTCGGACTGTTCGAAGTAATCGGCAATAGCCCTCGCCAGCGCGGCGCTGTCACCACCGGGCACCACGTAGCCGGTGCGCCCCTCGACCACCATCTCCGCCAGGCCGCCGACGTCGGTGGTGATCACCGGCTTGTCGAAGGCGTAAGCGAGTTGGATGACGCCGCTCTGCGAGGCGCTCAGGTAGGGGGCGACCACGACGTCGGCAGCGCAGAAGTAATCGCCCACCGCCTCGTTGCGGACAAAACGGTCCACCAGCAGCAGTTGACCCCGTGCCCGCAACGCGTCCATCCGCTCCCGGTAACGCGCCGGGTCGTCGTAGAACTCGCCAACCACCAGCAGTCGGTAGCCCGCCTCCGGCGGCAAGGCGAGCAGGGCGTCCAGCAGCACACCCAGCCCCTTGTAGCGGCGCACCAGGCCGAAGAACAGCACTACCCGCCGGTCCGCCAGGCCGATCTCCCCCTTGCACGCCGCAGTATCCCGCGGCCTGTCGGGCACAAAGAAGTCGTAGATGGGGTGTGGAGAGACCGCGGTCCGCGCCTTCGGCCGCAGTGTCAATAGCTCCCGGCGTACGAATTCCGAATGCAGCAGGAATCCCGCCGCCCGGGCGAAAGCGAAGCGCAGCAGCAGCCGGTCCAGCCGGTTGGGCTCGTGGGGCAGCACATTGTGGCAGAGGAAATAGCTGCGGATACCGCGCCGCGCCAGATAACCCGAGATCACGCGGCACAACGGCGCGAAGAAGGAGTGCCACCAGACGATGACCACGGCATCCGGGCGGAATTCCGCCAGCCGCCTTGCGGCCCGCCGCCAGCTGAGTGGATTCAACGAATCGATGAGCGGCTCGTTGGCCTCCGCCAACCCCTTATCCGACTCGTCGTACTGGGTACGGCCGGGAAACAGCGACTTCGGATACTGCCGCCGCAGGCTGACAAATAACACCTCGTGATCGCGCCGCAGCGCACGGCACAGCAGCGTCGTGTGATTAGCGATCCCACCACGAAACGGATAGGTCACCCCGACAAGCCCGAGCCTCATGGCTGCTGACTCAATTCATTCCACCGAAGCACTACAGACCGGCGGACAGCAGCAGGCGGGGCTACGCGCCGACCTATGCCTCGCGCCGCCAGGCAGTCGTGGACGCTCGGCGAGGCGTCACCCGGCATTCCCACCCTCATCCCCCTTGTCCCGGCCGGTGACAAACACAGCATCGCCCCTGCCCAGGCGCTTGCCGGTGGCCAAAGGGCAAGAGTGGCCGTCCGTCGTATGGATGAAATCGAACACCTGCTGCGCGGGGAGCGCCTCCGACCGGTGAGACCCCCGACGGCCCGTCACCGGCGGCGCGCCGCCGGCCTGAGCAGCCCGATCAGAAAGCCCGCCCCCTGTCCGAAATGCTGAGACACCGTCAGCAGCGGGGTCCAGAGCGCAACAGCCGGCCGGCGCCAGACCCAGGCCGCGTGCAGTGCCAGACCGCCCAGCAGGACCGCGTAAGCAAGCGCCGGCAATCCCAGCCAGGGGGCGACGGGTACGGCCAGCAGGGAGCCGGGGATGGCGAGCGTCGCCAGCATCACACCGACGAAAGGCGCCTGGCGCGCCATCCCGGCGCTACGGGCAAGCGCTGCCCGGTCCCGCCCGCGCCTGACGTTCAGTGCGGTGGTTTCGCACAGGCTGGTGTCCCTGACGTGGAAAATCTTCGGGCTCGGCACGTAAGCCATGCGGAAGCCAAGGCGGCTGAGGCGAACGGCAATCTCCACCTCCGCTGACTCGCCTGCCTGCGCGTCGAACAGCCCGACGGACTCGACCAGCTGTTTGCGGCAGGCCATGTTCCAGTTTCGCGGCGTAAGCCCGCCGAACCGCAGGCCCCTGTCCTTGCGCATCCCGCCGGTGGCCAAGGGGCTGTGGAGCACATAATCCAGGCTGAGCAGAAAGCTCCGCTGACCCGGCGGCACCTGGTCGTCGCCGCTGGCGAACGCCACATTCTCGTCGGTAAGGGGTGCGGTGATGCTGGAAAGCCAGTCGCGCGGAAAGAAGGCGTCGTCGTGGCTGAAAACCAGGAGGTCTCCACGGGCTGCCGCTATGGCGCGGTTGTAGAGGGCCGGGCGGCGTGTCTCGCCCTGGGAGGCGACAAAGCTGAAGCTTCCTTCCAAACCCGCGATGAGCGTCCTGGCGAAGGCCTCCCGGTCGGGGGCATTGCCGGAATCGATGACGATCACCTCGAAGGCCGGCGCGCTCGTCCGCAAGGCCGAAAGGCTGCGAAGGCACTGCTCGAGGAAATGATTCTCGTGCTCGGCGTAGATCAGAATGCTGATCATGACGGGCCGCTCGCGGAGCCCCCGCCTCCGCCCAGCCTGTGCATGGTAAGCGGATTGTAGGGGGTCCCCTCCACCACGCAATCGTCCTGCCGCCTGATCTTGAAGTGGCAGCTGCGACAAAAAGGGAATACGTCCTTGTCCTGGGCGAAAGCCCGCCGGAACGCTCGGGCCGCCTGGGAAAACCAGACGTCGCGAAACCCGGTGCCTTCGCTCAAGCGCCCGAACGGCTCGCTCGCGGCGTGATCCACCTCGCAGGGCCCGAGGGTCCCATCGGCAAACAGCATCGCCTTGGAAAACGGCCGCAGGCAGCGGAAATCCTTGCCCGGGACCTGGCCGGGGTCCTGCGTAGCGGACTCGTAGCGCCGATACCGATCGTCCTCGGGCACGAAGGACGGATAGACGCCACCGGGGTCGGTCAACGGCGCGACCGTTCTCAGGGTGAGGAAATCCACTGCCAGCCTGCTGGCCAGGGCCCGGATCTCGTCGATCTCCTGTTCGTTATGTCTCATCACCGTGAACTGGAAATTCACCAACGGGTGGTCCCGGCCCATCCGCTCACGCATCTCCAATAGGCGCCCGACCCCTTGCACCAACCGGTCGATCCGGCCCCGCACCCGATATTGCGCGTAGGTCTCCTGGCGGACCCCGTCGATGGCGACGATCAGCGTATCCAGACCGCTCTCCACCAGGCGCCGTGCCACAACGGGGCTGTCCAGATGTTGGCCGTTGGTGCTGGTCACCACCACAATATCCTGCTCCTTGGCCAGCCGGATCATCTCACCGGCGCGGGGATTCACGAACGGCTCGCCCCATCCCCAGAACTGCATCAGCAGCAGATATCGTCCTATCTCATCGATCATCCGCCGGTAGAGGTCGAAATCCAGCAGCACTCGCGCGCGACCGAGCTGGCCCGCACCGGTCGGACATAGCGGGCATCGGAGGGTACAGGCACTCGCCGGCTCGACCTGGATCACGGGCGGCAGGCTCATCACCGGCATGCGCGGAACCGCCAAATGAAGCGCATTCACGGCCAGATTGGCCAGCTGCGACGGGACCAACGGGATCTGGTAGTCGATAAGCTCGAACCGGTACCTGACCCGTCGATGCATAAATGCGTCGAACGCGTTCCGGTAGAGTTGTTTGGCGGTGAGATTGCTGGTCAAGTCCGCAACCGGTCAGGGGCGACCCCCGAGCCTCATCATAGCAGCGCCGATGCGATACGGGTATGTCCGGCGCTAGGTGCAGAACGACCCCGGCCCAGACGATGCGCGTTGCCGCGACGCTCGGGCCGCCAGTTGCGCGGGTAAGTATGTCGAAAAAGGATACCGAAGCCGCCTCTCGACAGGCTCCGCGGACGTGCCTCGGAAACGCTATCCCGGTGCTGGCGGCCTTGCTCCAGGCGGCTGGGGATTGATCAGCAGAAAGCGCTCGCCTCTCGCGACAATCCGTCCCCCCACCGCCTCTCCTTCGGGCAACGCGTCGGGGTCCAGCAGCAGCAGGAAGACGCGTGACGCGTCGAGACCGGCGGGGGCCGCGAGGTCACGGATGTGGGCGGTGACGCTCTTGAGCGCCGGAAGCTTATCGATGGAGACGCCCCAGCGCTGTGCGAGGTCCGCGATCTGCGGGTCGAGCCGGGACCGCTTGCTGTCGATGGAGATCGCGTTGTTGGCCTGGTAGGCGTAGATGTCTGCGAAACGATCGGAGATCGTTAGCGGCTGCTGCCCGCGCAGGGCATGCATGTCAGGGACGAAGGCCTGGCGACGCAGGATGGCGAGATCCGCCCAGTGCCAGATCGGCGGTTGCATCGATGACGTGGCTCCGTAATGTCCGGGTCCATTTCGCTCGGTGGTTGCTACGAACAAGGTTGAGTCCGCCGGCAGCGCATCGAACGCAGTCGTGAGCTCTTGGCTGAGCCGGTCGTACGAGTGCCACTCGAGCCCGAGCACCAGTGACCGGTAGATAATAAAGGCAGCGAGTGCCAGCGTCAGCCGAGGATTCTCGACGGGTGTACCCACGGCCGTTCCACTGGAGGCCAGAAGCATCAGCCAAGCGGGGAGGAGCAGGCGCGAGGCCACGTACCAGCCGGTCATCATTACTTCGGGCAATAGCAGAAAAGCCAGCAGCACGAGCAGGAGGGGCAGACGCATGTCGGGATCGATGCGGAGGTATTTCCGCTTGATCCCGACGGCGATCACGATGACCAAGGGACCGACGAAGACGTCCAGCAGCCCGTCGGCGGACAAGAGCGTGCGAACAGCGACCAGCTTCGACCACCACAGGTAGCTTGCCGGCGCCGCTACCTTCCCTACTGTGGACGAGGCGAGGAGGAGCACGATCGGGGCGGCAAAGACGCCGATCAGAGATGCTGCGCTCAGGCTCAGGGCTCGAATGCTCCGCCCATGCTCGCGCAGGGTGCGCGCAAGGGTGTACCCGCCCACGGCGAGGGCGAAAACGCCGAAGGCCGACAGGTGGCAGAAGAATATCGCCAGCGCAAAGCCCGCACCGAACAGGATGCGCTTGACGTAGGTGGCTTCGTAGAGCGCAATCCAGGCTCCGAGGCCCCAGAGCACCAGCGCTAGCCCGAGCAGGTAGTTGAGGAAACCGTCGAGCAGGATCCAGTTGTAGAGGAACACGGCGCCGATCAGCGGCCACAGGCTGAGGTGGCGCTTGATGCTCCAGTAGAGAAAGGCCGAGCCGCTCAAACTCAAAAGGAACAGCAGGGCGAGGAACACTCGCCCTGCGATGTCTACCGGCATCATCTGCGAAAGGGCAACCATCAGCAGGTCCATGCCGATGTTGGGGACGAAAAACACCGGGGAGGTGTAAACCTCGCGGAACAGGGCGACCTCGCCCCAATGCAGCAGCACATACGTCCTGGCGAGATGGGATGGATAGTCCAGCAGCGGCGGATAGGTCGTGAAGCCCAGGGGCAGGCTACAGATCGCCCATACGGCGAGTAGTATGACAGTGAACCGCCGCCCGCCAATCGGCGCACCGAGCGATGGAATGGAGAAGAAGGTAGACCGCATGATCGTTCTAGTGGAGCGTCTCGCTGTTGATGCCTCTTAGTCGAGTATTCGCAGTTCCAATGCTCGACCGTCGAATCAGAGGGCTCAGGGCTAGCTAGCGTATCGACACACTAGTGCTGGCAGATGAGCGGGGACCGTCGGCAGGTCCGGACCGGTCAGTTCAGCTCAGGCCGATGCCTGAATGTCCATACTGAATTCAACACATAGTTGAGGCCAGTGCCGGGAACGATGCTGAGCGCCTGGAGCAGCTCCGGCCTTACCTGAGGGAAGGATAGGGACAAGGCGATGAAGCTTGTGTAGCTGATGCCAAGTGCCAATATCGACACCAGGTTGAACTGCAGGCCCCTGACGCCCATTGGCGTCCCCGTGCGCCGGTGCTCGAAGGTCCAGTAGCTGTTGAGGATAAAATTCGAGATGATCGATGCCTCGATGGCGATGGGAGATGCCAGATACTTATCCAAGCCCCATGCCAGCAGAGGGGTGAAGACGCCCAGATTCACGATGACGCCGGTCCCGCCGACGACACAGAACTTGAGAAAAGTTGCTGACTTTCGCAGCCGGATCTTTAAGGCAATGGCGAAGAACTCGATGATATCGGAAAGCCCGAGCTTCGATTCGCCCTCCGCTCGGTCGATGAACTGCACCGGAATCTCCTCGATCCGGGCGCCCAGGCGGATCGCCTCGCTGAGCAGGGCAATCTGAAATCCATAGCCCCGGGCGTCCAGATTATGGAGACCGGCGCGCTCGAGCAGGGTTGTGCGGATGGCGCGGAAGCCCGCCGTGCAGTCTCGAATACGGTGCAGACCGGCCCCGTAGCGGGCGACCAGATTGCCGAACAGCGAGTTGGCCCTGCGCAGCAGTCCCCACGCACGAGGGATGGTGCCGCCAGCCACATAACGGCTACCTATGACGAAATCCGCTCCCTTCTCCAGAGAATCCACGAGACGGCCCACGTCCTCGGGTCGATGCGAAAAGTCGGCGTCCATCTCGAGCACGGCTTCGGCTCCTAGCTGCTCTATCGCATATCGCATACCCCGTATATAGGCCGCGCCCAGCCCCTGTTTCTGTCCCGTGATGACGTGCACATTGTCGTATGCGCGCTGGCGATCGCGAGCCACCTCGGAGGTCCCATCGGGCGAGTTATCGTCCACCACCAGGATGTGCATCTGGCGCGGTATCCGTGAAAACTCGATCTCGAGGCAATCGATCAGCCGCCCGATGTTGCCCCGCTCGTTATAGGTCGGAATGATGACGACCGTTCGGCCGCTATCCTGCCAGGATTCCTTCAGTGCGTTCATCCACTTGCCCCCGGATCGGTCTCGTAATCCCCTTTCGAGACGGGGCCGTCGGCCCCCCCGACTTGCTGGCGTGGCCCCTGGAGACTTGGCTGACAATTATAGAGCACGCCTATCCAGAATCTGTTGACCAAGTCCACAAAATCCAGGTGCTTCACCACCCAGTCCGGGGGGCGCTCGACGATCGTACAGCTCACCCCACCGGCCTGGATCGGACGAATGTCCGCAAGATGCTTGGGCAAGATGAACAACAGGTACCGGCCCCGGGCACGAACATACCTGGGCAGATCTTCCAATCGATCCAGAGGCTGCTCGGTCAGATCGGCCGGCCGGTAGAAATTCAGCTTGAGCTCGCCAGCCAGAGGGGTGGTCTGACCCTTTGGATACAGCGGCACAGCCGGCTGGTGCCCTTTGATGTGCAGAGGGCTCTCCTGACCCTTTGGATACAGCAGCACAGCCGGCTGGTCACCTTTGATGCGCAGTACGTCGATCAGCGGAATCATGCGGAATGTCGCGGGCCTAACCGACATGAACAGCAACGCCGGAATGTTCACGGTCAGGAATGCGATGCCGGACCATTTTATCAACCGGTCTCGCGTCGTGCCGGCCGCCGGCCAGAAACCTCGCCGGTCCAGTGCGGTAATCACCCGCACCACGAAAATCCCGATGAAGCTCGCCAGGGGCAGGAGGAATCGCAGCTCCTTGTGGCCGATCAGCATGTGCGTCAGCAGAAAGGGCACCGAGGCCCAAGTGAGCAGGCTTCTCGGGTAGAGCACGAAGAACACGAAGAATGTCAGGATGATCAACACACCGAACAGCGCTCCGGGGGGCTCGACAAGGAGCTCGAAATAGCCCCACCAAGGCAGTGTCCCGAACGTCGCGGCCGTGCCTCCGAGCAGATTGACGTTGAGGTATCTCCATGGAGAAAAGACCCAGTGGCCGTAGAGCCAGTGATCCAGGAGCGCCCCTAGGCTCAGCACGGCGAGGCCTCCCAGCAGCACGGGCAGAAGTGCGCGGACGGGCTCGCGTCGGATCACCCACAGCCAGCCAAGCACACCGACCACCATCAGCGCGATCTGATATCGACACAGAAAGGCCAGGCCAAACAAGACGCCCATCAGGAGCGCTTTGCCGGCGCTGAGCCTCCCGCCACCCGTCTGCTTGACCACTACCAAGCCGAGCACCATGAAAGCCGAGGCCCAGGTCTCGGAGGAAAAACGCACGTGGAAGAAGGGCAAGAACGCCAGTAACAGACTCAGGCCTAGCATCCAGCGCGCGGCCCGCAGGCTGTCGATGCGCAGGATGTACTCGCGCACCAGCAGGAGCGAGGCCATCAATGACAGGGCGCCGGACAGGACCCTCAAGAGGAGCGTCTGATCAAAGGGGTCGGTCACGCCGAGCACCTTGGCGGCGCTGATCAACGCGTACGCGAGGGCCGGCTGGAAGGCCGACCGGATCTCGGCGGCATACTCCCACGGCAAGTCGGATGGCCGGTCGATCCCCAGCTTCAGACCCGCGAGCTCCAAGATCTGGAAGTGCTCGTCGGGATGGTAGAAACCGACGCTCAGCCACGCGGCGAGGAGATGGAAGAGCACCCCCGCCAGCAGCAATCGCCGCATGCTCGCATCTGCGAGAAACGGCTGAAGAATCCCTAGGGCATCGCTACGACCGGGTACGGCATCGGGTCGGGTCGTCATTTCGCGTAGGCGGTCCTTATTGACGAGGCAGTGGCATCGTGCGGTGAGATCTGATCCTCACGGGGGTGATAGGGCCTGGATTGGCAATCCTATTAGATCTCGATCCAACGTGGAAGGCAAAGGCAGGATCGCGGGGACGCGACGCCGCTGCATGCTCGAGCCGGCGACGTCGCAGACCGCAAATAAGGCGCTGGCCCACGGCTGAGAAGGGAGACACTATCAATATTTCTTATCCTAAGATAAGTTCCATACATTGACTGCCATGCTGCGGACGAGGCACTGCGCATGCATCCGTAAAGCAGACTCCGCAAATACCTCCTGGCCCCAGGCAGATCTGCTTTGCTCCCAGGCCCAGCGCTCACAATCCTTGGAGAGCCCCGCTCAGTTGGGGAAAGCGGCACTGGCGCGTTTCTGCTCGGCCTCACTCCGAGGGCGTCCACGCACACCTCCGTGCGGCTACCACTCCGACGCTAGGGATGGGCCGCGCTGCCCACGGGCAGCCGATACACCACATAACCTGGATTTCTGTACAGCTCCGTAAACGGCCACTCTGGCTGGCAGGATGCCCGAACCGCCAGCTTGGCACCGAAGCGGTCACCCAGTTGGATCGCCCTCTCGGGCGTGAGACTGCGGTCGAATTCGCGCGCCCGCCACGCAATCCCGAGCAGGCCATTGGCCCGGTCGTACTTCCAGCCAAACGCGTTGAGCTTGTTGCGGTAAACCGACGCGTACTCGGGATTATGAACGAGAAGGTCGCCTTCCTGCACATCAAGAACCGGAATCTGGTTGCTGTACGCTCGGATTCCGGAGCTGTTGAAGGGGACGATCACTTTGGCTGACATAGGGGCATTTCTTGCGAGCCAGCGCTGAACATCATACCACTGACGGTAGGAGCCGCTGATCTGCGGGTAGGTGATGAGCAGCAGGCTGATGAGGACACTTAGTCCACCGAGGCATGCTGCAGTCCAACGAAACGCGGCGAGGGCTCGCGGCGCAACCGGACGATTCGGAATCAGCCAGGCGCGCGCGGTCGCTGAAATGGCAAGAATGATGAATACGCCCGCCATGAGAAGCAGGAAATAAGAGACGTTCGTAAGATCAGGGGCGGACGGGTCGACGTACGATCGCACAACCGCGAATGAGACTGCGAGATAACCGCCCCCGAGCGCCGCCATCAGAGGCACGCCGATCCATCCCGCAGTCAGAAATGTCAGACCCCTGCGGCGCGTTATGACGAACATCCAAAGAGCCGGCACCAAGGCAAGCCAATAAACATAGCGGATCATGGGGACCAGCACAATGCCCAGCAGCAACAGGCTTCCGAGCACAACAGCCACCCGACGCATCGGCGTTACATCGGCGTCCCGATAGCGCAAGAGACTCACGGAGGCCCTTGCCAAGAGCGGCAAACCGGCGAGCCCCATCAACCAACTGACCCGCATGGGATGTGCTCGCAGTATCAGGGGCTCCGGGTGTAACTCCGTGGCGATGCCAGCGACAGCCCCGGCGATCAGCGACAACAACGCTATTCGCGGAATCAGGCCGTTGTCCAGGGTCGGAGATGCCAGCCGCCAGATGGGCCATGCCGCCAGCGCTGGAAACAGGAAAGATGCCCAATCTGCGGCGCCCCAGGAGCTGGGCCAAAAATGAAGAGGAAACCACGAACGGATCAACTCGACGTAGTCAGCAGGCGCCTCGCCGAGGGGGTGGTTCGCGTGAAGCATCCAGACGACGGTGGGCGACATACAGACCAGGGCTGCCGCGATCCCAAGGGCGAGCCCTCTCCAATCTTTTCGGCCGCGGCCGAGAACGATCGCCCCCGACACTATGCCCAGGGCGTGGATGGCGTGGAGCGCATGTATATTGAACGTGAGACCGATGACTGCCACGCCAGGAATGATGCGTCCCTGGGCACAGAGGGTCAGGCTTCCCAGGACCAAGACCTGCGCTAGGAGGGCGTGGTCGGTCGCGGGGAAGCTGATCGCGTCGACAGCGAAAACAGGGGTGTAGATGGTCAGTAGAATCGACGTCAGGAGGCCGGTCAAACGATCGCCCCAGACGGCCACGGCCAGAGTGTAGGCAAGCCAGGCTGTGGCGAGGCGACAAATCAGGAACAGGCCAAAGAATATTGTCGGCAGAGAGATGTAATGGGTGAGCCAGGCGATCGCGGGAAAAAAGAATGTCGCGTATGTTCCTGCGAATGCCTGGACGACGGGGTCTGACTGGAATGCCGGGTCGCCGGCAAGGTAGCGAATAAGGCCAATCTGGACGCCCTGATTAAAGGAGCCTATGTCCAGATAGCCTTGGGTCAGGATACTGCCGAGGGCGATCGCCGCGAGCCAAAGATGCGGGACATCCCGGTTCTCAGACCCACCGATTCTGTCTAGGAAAGACATTGGTCAGATCACTCTAAGCGAAAATTTGAGCAGCTGATCCGCAACAGGCTCGCGAGCATCGGGTGCGTCGTCGGCGACCGGGGCCTCGTCGAGCTCCCGGGGCCCGGATACCGTATGATGGCTAATGCTGCACGACTCGCGGGCTGCAAATAGCGACATGCCCGCACACCACGAGTAGCGAAGCCTGGCTGATGATTGCCGGTGGGCTTCAATACCGGTGCCCGTCGGAAATACCGCCTGCTCAGCACCGAGACAGTAAGCGTCCGGCTTTGACCGTGTTGACGTGTCAGCCGCTGATTTCGTCGGTCCGGATGTCGTTGGTGAATGCGGTCGGGACGGCAAGATCCAGGTGACAGCGCAGGCTTTCGCCTTCGCGGATCGGCGTCTCGTCGTCATGCAGCTTGGCCGCGTCGAGCAGGCAGGACTGCCGGGCGCTGGCGTGGGCTGACTGATTAGTTGCTCGAGGATATCGATCCCCGGCGGTACCGCGACCGGGGATCGACGTATGCGGCCACCAGCGACGCAGGTCTGGCTCCGGCGCAGCCGCTACCTGAGACCGTACCGGCATGCGCGCAACCGCTGCTCGGGGACAAACCGCGAAGCGCGGGTCGCAATCCGACGCTTGGCACCAGGTAGCCGCTTTGCGCGCCAACCTGACCTGCGAGGAGCCGCGCCTTGGCGGCACAGCCCCGCGAGTGCGTGTAGCACTTTGCATTGGAGCGGTTTGTAGCTCGCTCCTAGGGGCCAGCCGCGGCGCCGATCCCGGAACTTTGTTCCATTGGGTGGTTCTCTCCCCCCAGGCAGCGCAGGGCCGGGTGCCGCGAACCGCCAAAGCCAATCCCGCAGCTCGCTCGGTCAGCGGCCGCCGAGCACCAGGGGCGCTCCGACGCCGGGCCGGGACGAAGCATGCGCTCGCTCCGACCCGCAGCGCTCGCCGGACACCCCCTCAGTGCGAGACGCGGGCGGTGCCGTCCGGGCCGGTTATCACCCGCACCCGGTCACCGGGATAAAAGCGCTCGTCCGCACCCTGGGTCACTGCGACGATCCGGCCGCTGTCGAGGCGCACCGTGATCTCGAGCCCCGGCCGGGCGGTCACGCCTTCTTCAATGGCCGAGCCGGCAAGACCGCCGACGATCGCGCCGCCGACCGCTCCGGCGGCATTCGCGCGCCGACCGCTGCCGAGGGTGCTGCCCGCGATACCGCCGAGCGCAGCACCGCCGATCGTCCCGACGCCGCTCTTGGTCCCCTCGATCTGAACATCGCGCACACTTTCAACAGTGCCCATGTCAACGTACTGGGCGGTACGCGCCTGGGAACGAGTGTAGGAGCGCCCGGACATGTCGGAGGCGCAGCCTCCCACGGACGCAGCCAGAAGCACCGCCAGCACCACGGCGCCCGCCGTACTAAAAGTTCTGCTGAAGCTCATTTGCCGAACCCCCTGTGTGGAGACGAAGATGTCCTTCGTAGTCAGTAGTCAAAGTATGCATGCGCAAACTGAACGGTCGCTTAACCGCCCACGTAATCCGCGACACAGTTCCCGGTATCGCGCCTGATCCTGCTGCGAGGCGGCCCGGGCGCCGACAGATCAGGCGCCTGGGCAGACATAGGGCCTCGGATCGCGGCGAAAGCCCACGAGCGGTGCGCCGGCCCAGCTGGAAGGCGAGAGTCAGGGCGCCCGCGCCCCCGGCGTGCCGATGGGCAGGCGCCGCGGGTCCGGGAAAGCGGCAGTCTATTCGGGCACGCGCGGCGGCGGCGGCGCCTTCGACTCACCGCTCTGGGGGGTCACGACGATGGTACTGGGCGCCCCCCCACCGTAGCCGCCGTAGCCGCCGTAGCCGCCGGGATAGCCCCAGGGACCACCACCACCCCAGCCGTAGGGGCCGTACCCGCCGTAGCCCCAGGGACCGCCACCGTAGGGGCCGTAACGGTAGTAGCCGCGATCATAATAATCATCATTATTGCCCCCGAACCAGCGGGATGGATTCATCATGTTGCCGAAGTTGAATGCCTGGGCCGCACCCGCCAAGGTCAGCCCCGCCATCCCGAGGGCGGCGATCAAGATTTTCCGGGTCACCGTACTGATCCTCCGAAGTATTGCAGCGGCTGCACCCACGGCAGCCCTGACGCCGCACGGGCAGGGGCTCGGGCTACCCGTTCCCCCGATCCACCGGCGGCCCCGCAGATTCCGAGACGCGCCGTCGTATATTAGCACAACGTATAGCTCATTCGCGGGCTGATTTACAACCGATCCACGTGCTAATCTTAACAAGATTCTAAACGCTCACTCGAGGTTCCCCGAACAGGATCGACGCCAGCGCCAATCCTGGAAACAGAGAGCGACGCGCGGACCGGCCCCGAGCGGCCCGAAGCCTCGCCGGGCGTACAGTCCCGGAGGCCGTGGATGCGGGGCGGAACAGGGGCTGTGCGCCGACCGACACCAATCTTCGAACAACGACCGGATGGGGGTTAGTTAGGATGAAAAGGCTACTCGTTCTTCTGTTGTCTGCGCTGCCGTTCGCCAGCATGGCAGCGGATTACCAGTCCACGCTCCTGGTTCAGACGGGTCTGATGCGCGAAAGCGACCTGATCATCCGCACCGTCAGCGACCTGGAGAGCAACAAGATCTGCCTGGCCTTCTACGTCAGCACGGTGGGGACGAGCCCGGCGATGACCTGCTACGACGTCACCTCCGGGTTCCGGTCGAACATCATGCAGGTCGGGCACTTCAGCGAAGACAAGCTGATCGTGCGCAAGATCAAGGACACCTACAACGCCGTGTCCTGTCTGGTGGCTTATGTGAGCACCTCCGGCACGTCACCGGCCATCGACTGCTATCAGAGCCGCAACGTGGCCGAAGACGACATGGTACGCGACGGCCATCTGCGCGAGGGTGACCTGGACATCTATCGCATCGTCGATCCGGACAGCACCAAGACCTGCCTGATCGCGTACGTGAAAACGGCGAGCACCTCCCCCACGCTGAAATGCTACAACAGCGTCAAGGACAGCAAAGGCGCTATGTCCCAGACCAGCTATATGCGCGAAGGGGATCTGGTGGTGCGCAAGATCGTGGACGAGAACAATCGCAAGGAGTGCCTGATCACCTACGTGAGCACGGAAGGCACCTCCCCGTATATCTTCTGCTCCGATGCCGACAAGGTGGTCCAGTACCCGGCGCCGCCACGTCCGCCGGCACCGGCACCCGCGCCACCCAAGCCGTAGCAGCCTTGCGACAGCCCCGCCCCGGCGGAGCTGTCGCTTCCGGGAGCCGCTCGTCCGGGGGAGAACCGCCGCGTTGACAACCGCACACGCCAGGCCTTTACTTCCAGCAGGTCATCTCCGGCCCGGCTCCCGGTGAGACCACGGAGCGACACCTGAGGATACGGAGACGCTGCGATGTCAGGCATGACCCAGTTAAACGCCAAGAACCAGCTGGCGTACTTCGCGAAACGGAGGATGGACAAGCTCGGGGTGAAGCTCGAGCATCGCTGTGCCGGGTACATGGACCGAATCCTGACCCAGGCGATCGATCGGATGGCCCTGGCGCGCGTGCTCGAGCGGGCCGACAAGCTCATCCAGGCCCAGGAGAACCTGTCCGAGTTCATCGACTGCCTGTGCAAGCACGCCAAGGATCTGCGGTCCTATCCAGAGATCGGCGAAAAGGCATTCGACCGGGCCAAGCTGGAGAAGTGCCCGATATGGCCACTGTGCTGAGGCTAGCCTTCCCCGCGAGCAGTCAGGCCCTCAGGGCTGCATCTCCGGCGCGGCTTGGAAGTAGTAGTCGTACTTCTTGTGCAGATCGCTGGTCAAGGACCAGGCCTCGTTGTAGGACAGGCCGCTGTCCTTGGGGAAGATCACCTTGATATACAGACCGTCCGGGTCACGCTGCTTCAGCACGGCCAGGCGCGACTCCAGGGCGTCGCGCGAGACCCGGGTGAAGTCGGCGTGCTCGGGCTCGCGGTATTCGATCAGGTACTCGCCCCCGACCTTGGAATAGCGCACCTCGACCACGTACTTGCCGCTGGCCGTGCGCGCCGGCTTGATCAGCTTGTCGTAGCGCACGCTCAGATCGTCGTAGCTGCCCTGCAGATCGGCCAGCCGCTTGTCTTTGGCCAGGATGAGGGACTTGGCCTGCTCCAGCTGCTGGCGCTGCTGGGCGGCCGTCTGCTCCAGACCCTGCACCTGATCCTGAGAGGACTGGTAACGGGTCTGCAGAGTGACATAGTCCTGGCGCACCGTAGCAAGGGTCGCCCGCGCGCTGGACAGATCGTCGCCGAGCTGCTCGTTCTCGCTTTTCAGCCGCTGGGCTTGCATGGAGAGCTGGTCGCGCTGGCTCGACAATGCGCCGATCTGACCCTGCTGGCCCTGCACCTGGGTCTGCAGCGCCTGGCGCTGCTCCTCGGCGCGCATCAGGCGCATACGCACCATGGACAGCTCGTTCTCGGTGGCAATCAGCTTGAGGCTGAGATTCTCCTTCTCCTGGCCGGTGGCACGGGCCAGCTCGGCCGCCGAGCGCTCCGCGTCCATAGTGGCGCGCAGCTGGCGCACCAGCTCCATGTTGCGCAACAGCAGCACCAGCATGGAGATCATGAAGATCATGACCACCACTGTCATGATGTCGGTGAACGACGGCCAGAAGCTCTCCCCGTTCTGGCTGTCCTGGCGGTTCAGCCGCAGGTCGATGAAGCCCTCTTCCACGCTCATGCGTCGGTTTCTGGCAGCCGGAAGCCGTGCTTGAGCAGCACCTTGATGCTGCCCAGGTCATCGCCCACGCCCTGGATGCGCTCGTGATAGCTATCCAGCGTGCCGGCCAGGCGCTTCTCCACCTGCTCGAAGATGCGCTGGGACTGCTCCATCTGCTTGACCAGCACCTGCAGGGAGCGGATCAAGCCGGTGAACTCATAGAGCACGCTGTCGGTCTGCACCTGGAAGCGCGGCACCAGGTAGCTGGTAGTGACTTGCTCGATGCCGCTCACCAGGTTGGTCTGCACATCCGTGAGCTTCATGTAGAAGTAGCCGAAATACACATAGCAGACAATCGCCGTAATGGTCGTCGACAGCGCCGTGGACATGCCGTGTACGACCATGCCCATGCCGCTCACGGCGCCGGATGACTCCAGCAGGTCGGAGGCGCCCAGCAGCGCGATGGACAGCGACACGATGGTGCCGAACACGCCGCTCAGGATCAGAATGTTGTTGATGAACTTGGGAAAGCTGTTGCGCGTGCTCTCGGAGGCGACCAGCGTGGCGGCCAGGGCACTCTGATTGATCGGGGTGTTCGACCGGTGCAGGCGCTCCATGGTCCGGAAGCGCCGCGCGATCAGCGAATGCTCCGAAACGCCGTTCAGGGGATCGTCCGGCTGCTTGTCCAGATTACCCACGAAGCGCACCACCGCCGCTTCCTGGCGGCTGTAGATCAGAAAGGTGGCAATCATCTTGAGCAGCCCGACCAGGAACAGCACGGCGATGGCGCCGTTGATCAGGTAGCCGGTGGCGGTGAGCTGATTGCGAAAGTAGACATCAATGATGAAGTCCATCTTCCACACCACCAGGCCGGCACCGAGCAGCGCCAGCAGGATCATCCGTAACAGAATGTTGAGACTGAAACGGCGGCGAAGGAAGATGCTATTCAAGACCTGCTCCTGGGCCGGCACGCAAAATTTCCCAAAGCGTAACACAAGAGCCGTTTTTCAGAAGACCATGCCGAGCTTCGCAACACGGGCCCGCCGGCGCCACCGCGCAAACCTGTTGGAGATCTTCCGCGCCGCACTCGCCAGGGTCGACGGACGCCGGGCCGTCAGCCGGCACCTGCGCGCGCTGCCACCGCCCCCTGCCCTGTCTCTGGTGGCCATCGGCAAGGCCGCCGGCTCCATGGCCCTGGGTGCCATGGACGCCTGGGGAACGGCCGTGGTCGACGGGCTGGTGGTCAGCAAGCCCGGGCACCTGGATGGGCCCGCCCTGCGCGCCCGGGGGCTGGAGTGTCTGGAGGGCGGACACCCGCTGCCGGACCCGGGCAGCCTGGGCGCCGGCCGCCGGCTGCTGGAATGGCTCGGGGGCCTGCCGCCGAGCCGGGAGCTGCTGTTCCTGATCTCCGGCGGGGCCTCCAGCCTGCTGGAGGTACCCGCGGGCGGCCTCGGCCTCGCCGAGCTGCAGCAGGCCACCCGCTGGCTGCTCGCCAGCGGGCTGGACATCGCCCAGGTAAACCGGGTGCGCAAGGCCCTGTCGCGCGTCAAGGCCGGAGGATTGCTTCCCCACCTGGGCCGGCATCCGGCCCGCGCCTTGCTGATCTCCGATGTCCCCGGCGATGACCCGGCGGTGATCGGATCCGGGCTGCTGGTGCCGGACCCAGGGCTTGGCGAGGTCGCCGCACTGGACCTCCCCCCCTGGCTCACTGCGCCCGTTGCAGCCGGCCTGAGCGAGCGGGCCGCTGCGCCTGCCTGTGCGGCGCCACCCCTGAAGATCCTGGCCCGCCTGGACGATGCTATGGCCGCGGCCGCGGAGCGCGCCCGCGAGCTCGGCTACGCCGTCCGCGCCCACCGGGAGCTGCTCGACGGCGATGCGGCGGAAGCCGGCGCCGCGCTGGTCCGGACCCTGACCACGCAGGGCCCGGCCCTGCATGTCTGGGGCGGGGAGACCACCGTGCGGCTTCCCTCGCACCCCGGCCGCGGAGGACGCAGCCAGCACCTTGCCCTGGCCGCCGCCCTTGCCATGCGGGGGCGCGAGGACCTGCTGCTGCTGGCGGCGGGAACCGACGGAAGCGACGGCCCCACCGAGGACGCCGGCGCCCTGGTCGACGGCTGCACGCTGGGGCAAGCGGCCACCGATGGCCTCGACGGCGCCGATTACCTGGCCCGCGCCGACTCCGGGGCCCTGCTGGAGGCCGCCGGCGCCCTGATCCATACCGGTCCGACCGGGACCAACGTCATGGACCTGGTGCTCGGGCTGCGCTGGACGGAAGACGGGGCGGGCTGACCGCCTGCTCGCCCCCGTCGGGTCCGATCTGAAACAATAGCCGGCATGATCGAGAGTTTGTTCGCCCGCGCCCTGGCGTGCCTGCGCACCGAGGACCCCCAGCTCAAGGCCGAGCTAACCGGGCAGCTGGCCCGCGACTGGGCGGCCAGAAGGCTGGACCTCGAGCCCGCGGCGGGGCTGCCGGAGCTGACCGAGCCGGGCCGCCCCCGACGACCGCAGCTGGTGGCGCCGGGTCGGCTCGCCAAGCGCAGCATGGGCAGCGCCCTCGGGCGCGCCGCTCTGGTGCACGCGGTCGCCCACATCGAGCTCAACGCGATCGATCTCGCCCTGGACGCGGTCTATCGATTCCGCGGCCTCCCGCGGGCCTTCTATGGGGACTGGATCGGCGTGGCCGTCGAGGAGGCGCGCCACTTCGCCATGCTGCGCGAGCGGCTGCGTCAGCTCGGCTGCGAATACGGGGATTTCCCGGCCCACGACGGACTCTGGTCCCTGGCCCTGCAGACCGCCGCTGACCCACTGCTGCGCATGGCCCTGGTGCCGCGGGTGATGGAGGCGCGCGGACTGGATGTCGCTCCGGGGATGATCGAGCGCTTGCGAGCGGCCGGCGACACCGAGACGGCGTCCGCCTTGGAGGTCATCCTGCAAGACGAGATCGGCCACGTGCGGGCGGGAACACGCTGGCTCCGGCATCTCTGCGCTGAGCGTGGGCTCGATCCCGAGGCGACCTACTTCGAGCTGCTCGAGCGCCACCTCGGCGCCGCTGTGCGCTACCCGCTGCACCTGGAGGCGCGTCGCCAGGCAGGCTTCAGCGAGTCCGAGCTGCGGCGCCTGGAGGAACTGTGCGAGCGCCGAGGGCGCGGCTCAATCTCAGAGAGACAGGCATCGACCGACTCCCCGGCCCCTATCCGGCGTTGATCAGCTCATCGAGCTCGCCGATCAGCCCTTCGAGTCGATCGGTGTCGAGCGCAAATCTACGAAAGCTCTCCTCGGCCAGGGGCCGGATCGCACTCTTTTCGGGCAGCGACAGTCCAGCCTCCAGAATGGCGCGGGTGCGGGGGATAAAGACCCATTCCATCCACTGGTGCAGCTCCAGGGTGTCGAAACAGAACGGAAAATTGCTCTCAAACGCCTGCGGCGGAGGCGGGCATGCCTCCCAGAGCCCAAGGCGCCGCATCTCGCGCTCGATAGCCGAGAGAATGCGCTCGCAACGCTGCTGCTTGTGGTCCGCCATCGATCACCCCAGCTATGCCCTGCCCGTGCACTATCGCGGAAAAGGCGTGCGCCCGCCAGCCGCAACAGCGGCTGGCGCGGCCCGGTGCTACGGCTGCGGGCGGAGCACCACCGTCGTGAATCCGGAAGGACCGACGCGCAGATAGGGGCCGTGCTCCGCGCCCCAGTCCCCGAGCACGATGCGCTCGGCCGCGGCTCCATCCAGGTCGAAGCGATGGACGCCCGGGCGGTGAGTGTGGCCGTGGATCAGGCGCCGGACCCGGTGTCTGCCCATGTAGTCCATCACCGTCGCCGGGCTGACGTCCATGATGTCGGCGGCCTTCAGCGAGGTCGCCTCGCCGCTACGCCGTCGGTAGTCAGCGGCGAGGCGCCGCCGGGTCTGTAGGGGCCTGAGCAGAAACAGCGCTTGGACCAGGGGGTTACGCAGACGCCGACGCACGCGCTGGTAGTCCAGATCGTCCGTGCACAGCAGGTCGCCGTGCATCAGCAGGGTGGGCTGCCCGTACAGATCCAGACGCGCCGGGTCCGGCAGGATGCGGCAACCGGTGGCCCGCTCGAAGCGGCGCCCAAGCAGAAAATCCCGGTTGCCGCGCTGCAGGAAGACAACCGTTCCACCATTGGTGAGCGCACGCAGCGCCGCGATCACCTCCCCCGCCGGGGGCTCGCGATCGTCATCACCGATCCAGGCGTCGAACAGGTCGCCGAGGATGTAGAGGGCCTCGGCCCGGGCCGCCCGGAGCTCCAGAAACCCCAGGAACAGCTCGGTCGTCGGCGCGCGACCGGCGGCCAGATGCAGATCGGAGACGAACAGCGATTCGGCCAACGGCCGGGCGGTCACTCGTCGATCAGCGCCTGCTCGATCACCACGTCGTGCACCGGGACGTCCTGGTGGCCATGCTGGGTGCTGGTATGCACGGCCTTGATCCGCTCGATCACGTCCATGCCCTTGACCACGCTGCCGAACACGCAATAGCCCCAGCCGTCCTGTCCCGGGTAGTCGAGGAAGCCGTTGTCCGAGACGTTGATAAAGAATTGGGCAGTCGCCGAATGGGGCTGCATGGTGCGCGCCATGGCGACGGTCCCCTTCAGGTTCTTGAGCCCATTCTTGGCCTCATTCTCCACCGGCGAGCGGGTCTGCTTGGGGATCATGCCCGGGCGGAATCCCCCACCTTGGATCATGAAACCGTCGATCACGCGGTGGAACAGGGTCCCGTCGTAGAACCCTTCCCGTACGTATTGCAGAAAGTTCTCCACCGTCTTGGGCGTGCGCTCGACGTCGAGCTCAAGGACGATATCGCCGTAGGCCGTCTTCAGGGTAACCATCTATTGCGCCTTTTTCTCGGTTGGAATCCGTGTAACGTGCTGGATGACCACCGTCTCGCGCGGCACGTCGCGCAGCCCAGCGCTGCGCGTCTCCGTGGGCTGGGAGGCGATGCGCTCGACTACGTCCATGCCATCGGTAACCCGACCGAACACCGCGTAGCCCCAACCGCGCAGAGACTTTTCGGTATGGTCCAGGGCTGGATTGTCCACTTGGTTGATGAAAAATTGGGCAGTGGCGGAATCGGGGTCCGTGGTCCGCGCCATGGCGATCGTCCCCCGCAGATTCTTCAGGCCGTTGTCGGCCTCGTTGGGGATCGGATCGCCGGTGGGCTTGCGCTGGTAGCCGGTATCGAAGCCGCCGCCCTGGATCATGAAGCCCCCGATCACGCGATGGAACACGGTACCGTCGTAGAAGCCCTGGTCGACATAGTGCAGGAAGTTCGCGACGGTTTTAGGTGCCTTGTCCGGGTACAGCTCCAGGCGGATATCGCCCAGGCTGGTCTGCATCAGCACCCCCACGCCTGCGGCAAAGGCCGGCGTCAGCACCGCAAGACCCAGCATCCCCCCCAGCAACCAGCGTAGCAACAAAGCCTTCATCGGTACCCGACCCCCCGGCTCGTGGACAGACGGCTATTATACGGGCCCTTGCCGGGGCTGCAAAAAGACAAGACTCCGGCGGTTTTGTGGTGGCCTTTCCTTTCGTTTACCATGCGAGCCGCACCCCGAGGCGCCCTGCGCCCCGCGCCCCCCGCGGGGTGTCGCAGGCGTCCGGGGGGGTCCGGCGCCTTCTCCTTCAGGGAACGGGCCGGACCCAGGGGGCCCAACGGATTCAACGGGTTGTACCCATTGCCCGGCTCCCGCCGGGCCCGAGCGCCCCTCGGCAAACCGGTTTGCAACACCCTCTGAGCCCGGCGAGGGCTCAGGGTAAGGCCTCGCCAGATG
Source organism: uncultured Gammaproteobacteria bacterium (assembly GCA_963711095.1). Lineage (GTDB taxonomy): Bacteria > Pseudomonadota > Gammaproteobacteria > Chromatiales > Chromatiaceae > CAVQCX01. Next base: position 85,782 of record CAVQCX010000013.1, read on the forward strand.
CTCAAGCTCTACAACAGCCTCAGTAACCGTAAGGAAGAATTCCGCCCGATCGAGCCGGGCCGGGTGCGCATGTACGTCTGCGGCATGACCGTGTACGACTACTGCCACCTGGGCCACGCGCGGGTGATGGTGGTGTTCGACGTGGTCGCCCGCTACCTGCGCTCGCGGGGCTACCAGCTCACCTACATCCGCAACATCACCGACATCGACGACAAGATCATCAAGCGCGCCAACGAGCGCGCTGAGCCCTTCACAGTGCTGACCGAGCGCTTCGTCGCCGAGATGCACCGGGATTCCGCCGCGCTGGGCATCCTGCCACCCGACGCCGAGCCCAAGGCCAGCGAGCACATTCGCGAGATCCTGGCCATGATCGCGCGCCTGATCGAGGTCGGCCACGCCTACCGGGCCGACAACGGCGACGTCTATTACGAGGTGCGCAGCTTCCCCGAGTACGGCCGGCTCTCGGGCAAGTCCATCGACGACCTGGAGTCCGGCGCCCGCGTCGAGCCCGGCGAGGCCAAGCGCGATCCCCTGGACTTCGCGCTCTGGAAGGCGGCCAAGCCGAACGAGCCAGCCTGGGACTCCCCCTGGGGCCGCGGCCGGCCGGGCTGGCACATCGAGTGCTCGGCCATGTCCACTGCGGCGCTCGGCAGTCACTTCGACATCCACGGCGGCGGGGCTGACCTGCAGTTTCCCCACCACGAGAATGAGATCGCCCAGTCCGAAGGGGCCACCGGCGAGCCCTTCGTCAACTACTGGATGCACAACGGCTTCGTGCGCGTGAACGAGGAGAAGATGTCCAAGTCCCTGGGCAACTTCTTCACCGTGCGTGAGATCCTGGCGCGCTACCGCCCCGAGGAGGTGCGCTACTTCATCCTCACCAGCCAGTACCGCAGCCCGCTCAACTACGACGAGGAGCACCTGGAGAATGCCCGCGCAGCGCTCACCCGTCTGTACACCGCGCTGCGCGGCCTGCCCGAGGCCAAGCCCGCGGGCGCCGAGGCGTTCGCCGAGCGCTTTGAGGCCGCCATGGATGATGACTTCAACACCCCGGAGGCGCTCGCCGTGCTGTTCGAGCTGGTGCGCGAGGTCAACCGGGCACGGGCGGAGTCCGAGGCCCAGGCCGCCGGGCCCGGGGCAGAGCTGCGCCGGCTGGGGGGCATCCTCGGGCTGTTGCAGGGGGACGCCGACGAGTATTTGAAGGGCAAGGGCGCCGCGGTCGACGCGACCATCGAAACGCCTACCGTTGAGGCCGGCGCTTCTCAGAGACCGAGCCTGAGCGAAGACCAGCTCGAGGCGCTGATCCGGCATCGCGCCGAAGCTCGCCAAGCCAGAAACTGGGCCGAGTCCGACCGCATCCGCGACCAGCTCAAGGCAGCGGGCGTGATCCTCGAAGACGGCCCTGAAGGCACGACCTGGCGCCGCGCTTGACGCCGATCCCGCATTGACCCCGCGGCCGTCTCTGCCAGACTTGGCGAAGAGGCGGACTCACCGCCCCACTCATGTGCAGGGCGTTGGGCGACCCTGGGGAGGTCAAGAGTGAAGGATCTGGAGCAGTACCTCGACATCCTGGTGGAGCGCAAGGGCTCCGACCTGTTCTTCAGCGCCGGCGCCCCGGTGCACATCAAGATCGAGGGGGCCATGGAGCCCCTGGACCTCGAGCCCCTGAGCCCGGAGGACGTCAAGGCGCTCGCCTATTCGCTGATGTCCGAGACCCAGGCCGCCGCCTTTGCCGAGCGTCCGGAGATGAATCTGGCGCGCGGGCGGGCCGGGGCCGGGCGCTTTCGGGTCAACATCTACCGCCAGCGCGGGGCCGTGGCGATGGTGATCCGCTTCCTCACCGAGGCCATCCCCGAGCTCGCCAGCCTGGGACTGCCGCCGATCCTGCAGGACCTGGTCGTGGAGCGCCGCGGAATCATCTTCGTGGTCGGGGCGACCGGCTCAGGCAAGTCCACCACCCTGGCCGCCATGGTCGACCACTACAACCGCAACCGCATCGGGCACGTGCTCGCGGTGGAGGACCCGATCGAGTACATCCACCAGTACAAGCAATCCATCGTCGACCAGCGCGAAGTGGGCTTCGACACCCACTGTTACGCCGACGCGCTGAAGAACGCCATGCGCGAGGCGCCGAGCGTGGTACTGGTAGGGGAGATCCGCGACCGAGAGACCATGGAGCACGTGATCCAGTACTCCGAGACCGGCCATCTCTGTCTGACCACCCTGCACGGCAACAACACCTACCAGGCCCTGGAGCGCGTCGCCACCTTCTTCCCAGCCGAGTCGCGGGAACAGCTCTTCATGGCGCTCTCGCTCAACCTGCGGGCGATCCTCTCTCAGCGCCTGGTGATCGGTCTCGATGGCCGGCGGCTACCCGCCACCGAGCTGCTGCTGCCCACGCCCCTGGTGCGCGACCTGATCCTCAAGGGCCGCATCGATGCCGTACGCGACGCGATGGCGCGTAACACCGAAGACGGCTCGCACACCTTCGACCAGTCGCTCTACCGGCTCCACCAGGAAGGCAAGATCAGCCAGCACGAGGCCTTGGCACACGCCGAGTCCCCGAGCAACCTCTCGGTCATGATCCGCACCCAAGCGGGAGCGAGGTCCATCCGCTGAGCTCCCCCTCGGTTGTGAAGACCTCGGGCGGCCCCTAGAATGCCGCCAGACCCCGGGGGAGCAGCGACCCGCAATGAGCAGCGAATTCGACGAGCGCGCCGCGGAGCTGATCGAGGCCGGTCGCTTCCTGTTCTCCCGCGGCTGGGTCCCCGCCACCAGCGGCAACTTCTCTGCCCGCCTCGCCGACGGGCGCCTGGCGCTGACCGTCTCAGGCCGTCACAAAGGCCGGCTCACCCCGGCGGACATCCTGCTCGCCGACGCCGACGGCCGCTCCCTGGATGAGCGCCGCCCTTCCGCCGAGACCGCTCTGCACCTGCAGATCTACCGCCGCTTCCCCGAGGCGCGCGCGGTGTTGCACCCGCACTCGGTCAACGCCACCCTGCTGTCCCGACTGCAGCGCGACGAGCTGGTGCTCGAGGGGTACGAGCTGCTGAAGGCCTTTCCCGGCATCGACAGCCACCAGTGCCGGCTGCGGGTCCCCATCTTTCCCAACGATCAGGCGATCGCACGGCTCGCCGCGCGGGTGGACACATGGATGGACACCGACGGGGCGGCCCTGCACGGCTATCTGATCGCCGGCCACGGCTTCTACACCTGGGGGGCGAGCGTCGAGGACGCCGTGCGCCATGTGGAGGCTTTCGAGTTCCTGTTCGATTGTGAGATGCGTCTGCGCGGAGGCGAACTGCGATGAGTCTGCTTGCGATCTACCCCGAAGACGGCGAAGCCAGCCTCCAGGTCCTGCGCGACGGTGCCGAGATCGCCGCAGCCCTCCGGGGCATTGGCGTGCAATTCGAGCGCTGGGCCGCCGATCGCCCGCTGGCCGCGGATGCCGGGCAGGACGCGGTGCTCGAGGCCTATGCCGATGCCATCGCCCGGCTCAACGCCAAGTGCGGATTCCAGTCTGTGGATGTGGTGAGTCTGCGCCCGGACAACCCCAAGGCCGGGGAGATGCGCCAGAAATTCCTGGCCGAGCACACCCACGCCGATTTCGAGATCCGCTTCTTCGTCGACGGGCGGGGTCTCTTCTACCTGCATGCGGGCGGCAAGGTCCATTGCGTGCTCTGCGCCCAGGGCGACCTGATCAGCGTGCCAGCCGACACCACCCACTGGTTCGACATGGGCGCGGCACCGGATTTCAAGTGCATCCGCTTCTTCACCACACCGGACGGCTGGGTCGGGCATTTCACCGGCAGCCCGATCCCCGCGCGCTTTCCGGATTTCGACCGCTTCGTCGAGCAGCTGGCTTGAGCTTGCCGGACCCGATGGCTCACCCATCCGCAGGTGGGGTTGCGAAGCTACCCGACAGGCGCTGTCGGGTAGGCGCTTCGCGCCAACCTGACCTACCCGGGCGGGGCTATGCTGCGACACCCTTAGGTCGGGTTGCGAAGCTACCCGACAAGCTGTGTCGGGCGGGCTCTGACCGCCAACCTGCCCTACCGGTACCCCGCACATGATCACGGCCATCCTCACCGACATCGAGGGCACCACCACCTCGGTCGCCTTCGTCTTCGAGGTACTCTTTCCCTACGCCCGCGAGCGCATGGCGACCTTCATCCAGGAGCGCGCGGCAGAGCCCGCCGTGCGCGAGCAGCTCCGGGCCGTGGCCGCGGAGGCCGGACGCCCCCTGAGCGACGCGAAGGCCATCCAGAAGCTGATCCGCTGGATCGACGAGGACCGCAAGATCACCCCCCTCAAGGCCCTGCAGGGCATGCTGTGGAAGCTCGGCTACGAGCGCGGCGACTTCACCGGCCATGTCTACGCGGATGCGGTGCGCCAGCTGCGACGCTGGCACGCCCAGGGCCTGCGCCTGTACGTCTATTCCTCGGGATCGGTGCTGGCTCAACGTCTGCTGTTCGGCCACAGCGACGCGGGCGATCTGACGCCGTTGTTTGACGGCCACTTCGACACCTGCATCGGCCCCAAGCGCGAGCCGGCGTCATACACCGCGATCGCCGGCACGATCGGCCAGCCGCCCGAGGAGATCCTGTTTCTCTCGGACATCCGCGAGGAGCTGGATGCGGCACGCGCCGCCGGCATGCAGACCGCCTGGCTGGTACGCGACGGCGAGCTGGACCCGGATGCGGCGCATCAGCAGGTGAGGGATTTTGAGGGGGTAAGGCTGGACAGTAGACAGTAGACAGGGAAAGATCGTGAAATCGCAGCGGCGTAGCCCGGATGAAGCGAGGCGGAATCCGGGAGAGCTATGCGTAGACGGCAGACGGGGAAGGACCGCGAAACCCTAGGTCAGGTCGCGGCGCAACCGCTACCTGACTCCTTGCCCGCATCCCCGGCCCCTTCAGCGCTCGCCGGGCTTGCTCGCCACCCGATCGCGCAGGTAGACCGGCAACGCCTGCTCCGCGGACACCGCCTGGCCGCGGGCCAGTCCGCGCGCCCCGAGCAGGGCCACGTCCTGGGCACTGCACAAGAGCTCCCCATCGACTGCCTCGATGCGCTCGCCGCAGCGCTCGCGCAGCACCGGCCCGTAAGCGGACCAGCCGCTGCCCACGCCCCACCAACCTCGGTCCTCGGGCAGCGCCACTCGCCCCGGCGGCGCCACCTCCTCTGCCAGCACCGGCTCCACCAGCCCGTCCGCGCCGCGCCTGTAGCCCGCCCAATAGACCTCGTCGATGCGCGCGTCCAGGGCCGGCAGGACGCGCCCGGCACCGCGCTCACGCACCGCCCGCTGGGCGAGTGCAGCCAGGGTCGAGACCGGTACCACCGGCAGCCCGGCGCCAAATGCCGCCCCCTGCACCACGCCGGTGGCAATGCGAACCCCGGTGAAGGCACCCGGTCCGCGCCCGAATGCCAGGCCGTCGAGATCGACAAGCCTCAGCCCGGCCTCGGCCAGCAGGGCGTCCATCATCGGCAGGATCAGCTCCGCGTGACGCCGGGGCGCGAGCTCCCAGCGCAGCCGCACCTCCCCCTCGAGATAGAGGGCGGCCGAGCAGGCCTCGCTGGAGGTGTCGATGGCGAGCAGTCGCATGGGTCCGGGCCAGCATCAGGGATCGCCACCCTACCCCCGCCCGCGACCCCGACGCAACGCCCCTGGCCATTTGCCCTGCGTATCCGCTACCCACGACGGCAGCGTCGGGTAGCGGCTGCGCCGCAACCTGACCTAGGGTTTCGCGGTCCTTCCCCGTCTGCCGTCTACGCATAGCTCTCCCGGAATCCGCTTCGCTTCATCCGGGCTACGCCGCTGCGATTTCACGATCTTTCCCTGCCTACTGCCTACTGCCTACTGCCTACTGTCTACTGTCTACCGTCTTCTCCCCCTCAAAGAACCTCACCACGTCTTCCAGCTCCCGAGTCCTGGCCATGGGCGGCATGCTGGCGAGTAACAGGTGCCCGTAAGGCCGGGACAGCAGACGCGGATCGCACAACACCAGCACGCCGCGATCTCGCTCGTCGCGGATCAGCCGCCCCGCGCCCTGCTTGAGCGCGATCGCCGCCTGGGGCACCTGCAGCTCCATAAACGGATTGCCGCCCTGGCGCCGAAGCGCCTCAATGCGGGCCTGGAGCACCGGGTCACCCGGCGAGGCGAACGGCAGCTTGTCGATGATCACGCAGGACAGCGCCCCTCCACGCACGTCCACACCCTCCCAGAAGCTGGCGGTGCCCAGCAGTACCGCATCGCCGAGGCGCCGGAACCGCTCCAGCAGATCGTTCTTGGGCGCCTCGCCCTGCACCAGCAGCGGAAAACCGATCCGGTCCACCAGCAGCTGCGCAGCCCGCTGCAGGGCCCGGTGGCTCGTGAACAGCAGAAACGCCCGGCCGCGGCTGGCCTGGAGCACCGGCACCGCGATCTCCACCACGGCGTCGGTGTAGTCGGGCCGGTTGGGGTCCGGCAGCCCGCGTGGGACGAACCAGAGCGCCTGGTGGGGATAGTCGAAGGGGCTGTCCCAACAGGCGGTGTGCGCCTGTTCCAGCCCCATCTGGCGCTGGAAGTGCTCGAAGCGCCCACCCACCGCCAGGGTCGCGGAGGTGAAGATCCAGCCCCGGGCGAGCCGATCCATGTGGCTGCGCAGGGTCCCGGCAATCTCCAGGGGCGTGCGGTTGAGCCGAAAGCTCTGGGGAAAGGTCTCGAACCAACGGATCGCCTGCTCGGCGTCCGGGTCGGAAACCGCATCCAGCAGGCCACCAAGCCGGACGCTGCGCTCCCGGCAGCTGTCCAGGCCCTTGCCCCGCCCTGCGAGGGCCTCCAGCACCTGCTCCAGGTCCCCGAGCGCGCCACGCAGCGTGCTCAGACCGTACTGCACGCGGGTGTCCGTCTCCACCTCCGCCCAGGCGCCGCGGCGCGGCTCCACCCCGAACAGCAGGCGCAGGTCGCGCACTGCCTTCTCCAGCGTCGCGCTGCGCTCGGTCAGCTCGGGCTGATCGCCGGCCTCTCTGCGGTACTCCAGCTGCGCGTCCCGGGCCAGCTCCAGCAGCTGGCGCCCGCTCACCGATTGGCCGAAAAAATTCCCCGCCACCTCCGGCAGCTGGTGGGCCTCGTCCACCACCACGGCATCGGCGGTGGGCAGCAGCTCGCCGAAGCCATCATCGCGCAGCGCGAAGTCGGCGCAGATCAGGTGGTGATTCACCACCACCAGGTCGGCTTCCTGGGCACGGCGCCGGGCCTCCGCCAGGTAACAGCGAGCGTAGACCGGGCAGTCCTGCCCGAGGCAGTTGTCGGTGGTGGAGGTGACCAGTGGCCAGGCCGGCGCGCGCTCCGGCACCTGGCGCAGCTCCGCGACATCGCCGCTGCGGGTCACCGTGGACCATTCACGGACCTTGGCCAGATCCGCCGCGAGCTCGCGGCGGCGGCTCGTCGGGTCCAGCAGGGCATTGTCCAGGCGGTGCAGGCACAGGTAGTTGGAGCGCCCTTTGAGAAGGGCGACTGTGGTACTCAGTGAGAGCGCCTTGCGGACCATCGGCAGGTCGCGGTGAAACAGCTGGTCCTGGAGGTTGCGGGTGCCGGTGGAGACGATCACCTTGCGTCCCGAGGCCAGGGCGGGTACCAGGTAGGCGAAGGTCTTGCCGGTGCCCGTGCCGGCCTCGGTGATGAGCACGCCGCCGGCGTCCAGGGTCGTGGCCACAGCGGCGGCCATTTCGGCCTGCTGAGGCCGCAGGGAGAAGCCTTCGATGCGCCGCGCCAGAGGACCGTCCGCGCCAAACAACGCTTCCATCTCGTCCACGGGGGTCAGCCGCCAGGCGGCGCCGACTCGCGCTCAGTCCTTGGCCGGCGGCTCCCAGTAGCCGAAGGCGCTCTGCTGCGGGGCTGCGCGCTGGCTCTCGATCCGCTCGATGGTGTCTCCCAGCACGTGCCGGCCGAAGGCGCTGAGCTCATCGTAGTAACCGAGCTTCTGCGCCTCGGAGGCATTCTCGCCGCCCAGGATATGACCGATGAGGGCTGCCAGGTACTGCAGGGCGATGCCGGGATCCGCGGCCTCGGGATCGTTTCTCGCCAGAATCTGACGGACCTCTCGGAGCAGTTCGGGGGACAGCTTGATGTCGCTCATGAGGGATTCCTGTTGGCAGGCGCCGGATGCGCTGGCCCGGAACCTAACACAGCCGGACGCCGGGCGGAAACGACAGGGCGGCCCCGGGGGCTGACCGGTGTCGGGCCGCTGGGCAGTCCGGCCTGCGGGGCGCGGGCCCGCCCGGGGAGCCTTCCCCGTGCAGAGCGCGGACTCACCGCAGGCTCTCGGCCTTGAATTGGGCCGCCTGGGCTCCGGCGAGATCCCCGGCGGCATACCGGGCCTTGGCGATCAGCAGCCAGTTGTCGCGCCGCAGCGCCCGGTCCGGACCTGCCAGGGCGTTTGATTTCTCGGCCAGGTCCGCTGCCTCTCCGAGACGCCGCTGCTCCCCCCGCAGATGGGCGAGCTGATTCCAGAGATAGGGGTTGCGCGGCTCGATGTGCAGGGCCCGCTCCAGGGAGGAGGAGGCCGCCGCAGCATTCCCGGCGTTGCGCTGAGCGCCCGCTGCACTCACCAGCGAGGTCACCGCCGCTCCGTACACCGGCACGACGACGGCCGGGGGAGCCGGCCGATAGGGCTCGATGTGCACCGCGGGGGGGCGGGGCGAGGGCGGGCGCAGGGGCTGCACGTGCGCGGGCGGAGGCCGCGGTGGCGGCGGTGGCGGCGGGCGAACGATCGGCGCCGGGCGCTGCTCCCTCACCGGCGGGGCGGTCGTACAACCGACCAGGGCGAAGCCCAGGACCAGAAGGCCTATCAATTGCCTCATTCGAGCATTCTCCGCAGAAAATTCACCGGATCTCCCCGGGACCTGCCGACACAGGACGACGTCAGGGTCGGAACGCCTCCGCGCAGGAAGGGCTCCTGCTCGGCCCCCGGGCAGGACTGGTCGGCGAGCAGGCCGTTCGACGGATCGATCCACACCAGGGCCACATCGTCCGGGGGCGAGAGCGCCAGCGGCTTGGGCCGGGCGTCCGCCATGATGGCGCCCCAGATCGGCAGCGCGCCGCTGGCCCCGCTCAACCCCTGGGGCTTGTTGTCGTCGCGCCCGACCCAGACCACGGCGACCTTATCACCGGTAAATCCGGCGAACCAACTGTCGCGCAGGTCGTCGGTCGTCCCGGTCTTGCCGGCCACGCCGAGGTCCTCCGGCAGGAAGCGCGAGAGCGAGCGGGCCGTACCCCCCCGGACCACCTGTTGCATCGCCAGGCTTACCAGATAGACCGGGCCCGCCGGCACCGAGCGGTGCACGGTGACCGGATAGCGCTGCAGGGGCCTGCCGTCGTGGTCCATGACCTCCCGGATGGCCCGCAGGGGCGAAATGAAGCCGCCGGCGGCTAAGGTCTGATAGACCTGGGCGACCTCCAGGGGCGAGAGCGAGACCGCACCGAGGAGCATGGAAGGATAGGCGTCGAAGGGGCGCGCCACCCCCAGCGCTTTCAAGGTGCCCGCGACCGCGTCCAGACCCACGCTCATGCCGATCCGCACAGTCGCCAGATTGTAGGAGTGGGCGAGCGCCTGCTCCAAGGGCACCCGCCCGTGCTCCCGGTGATCATAGTTCTGCGGACTCCAGACGCCACTGCCCGGTATCGAAATCCGCACCGCGCTGTCCTCCACCAGAGTGCTGAGGCTGTACTCCCGGGGCCGGTCCAGGGCAGTGAGATAGACGGCCGGCTTGACCAGCGAGCCGATCGGGCGCACCGCCTCCAGGGCGCGATCGAAGCCGGCGTAGCGGGCATTGCGGTCGCCTATCACACACAGAACCTCGCCGCTCTGGCTGTCGACGATCACCGCCGCGCCCTGCAGCACGTTGGGGGTCATGTGACGGCCCTTCTCCAGCCGCTCCAGACCCTCGGCCACATGGGTCTCGGCCTGGTCCTGCAGCGCAGGGTCCAGGGTGGTGAAGATACGCAGGCCCTCGGATGTCAGGTCTTCCTCGCGGTAGTCACGATGGAGCTGGCGACGCACCAGGTCGAGAAAAGCCGGGTAGCGGCCGCTGCCCTTCCCATGCACTTTGCTGACGCCCAGGGACTCGGCCTTGGCGCCGACCGCCTGTTTGGCGTCGAGGTAGCCCTGCTCCACCATCAGATCCAGTACCAGGTTCCGGCGCTGACGCGCCCGCTCCGGGTGGCGCCGCGGGTCATAGGAGGAAGGCCCCCGTGGAAGGGAGACCAGCAGCGCCTGCTGGGCCAAGTCGAGCTCGTCGAGGGGACGATTGAAATAGAACAGGCTGGCCAGGCCGAAGCCGTGGATCGCGCGCGATCCGTCCTGGCCCAGAAAGACCTCGTTGGGGTAGACCTCGAGGATTTCGTCCTTGTCGTAGTGCAGCTCGAGGAGCACGGCCATGGCCGCCTCGTTGATCTTGCGCCACAGGGTTCGCTCATCGCTCAGATAGAAGTTCTTCACCAGCTGCTGGGTGAGGGTGCTGCCGCCCTGCACCAGGTGGCCGGACCTGAGATCGGCCCAGAGGGCGCGGATGATCGCGCGCGGGTCCACGCCGTGGTGCCCATAGAAATTATGGTCTTCTACGGCGATCAGGCCCTTGACCAGGGTATCGGGCAGATCCTGGCGGCGCACCAGCACCCGGTCCTCGTTGTCTGCGGGATAGATGCTGGCCACCAGCGGCGGCTCAAGACGCACCAGCGCCAGCGCTTTGCCGGTGGTGCCGTCGTGCAGCTCTTTGAGCATGCCGTCGGCGAACTGCACGTCAAGCACGCGCGCCGGCTCGGCGGAGTCCCAGAATTCGAAGCCGCGGGTGTGCACCAGAAAATGTCCCCGGGCACTGGAGTAGTCGCCGGGGATACGCGGCTGGGCAGTGCGCCGGTAACCCAGGCGCGCCAGCTCGCGGGCGAACTGATCGGCGCTGATGTCCGCGAGCGGGTAGAGCCTCCAGGGCCCTGGCGTAGACCCGCGCAGGCAGCGCCCAGCGCTTGCCCTCGAACTTGCTCCGCACCTCATGGTCCAGGCTCGCCAGATAGAGTCCGGCCGCGAACACGCACAGCAGCGCCAGCGCCAGCAGGCGCAGCCACCAGGGAGAGCCCCGTCGGGGCGCGCTGTCTGGCGCCGAGGCGCTGCGGGAAGGACCGCGGGGTCGTCGAGAGGAGCTGTTGCTTCTTGCCATGCGCACTCAGGGGGGGCAGAGCGGGGCCGGTCAGACAGTCACCTTACCACAGCGGGCCGTCGGCAGAGCCGAGCTGACGCACAATCCCTCGTGCCGTCGAGCAACACGACGCGGTACCCGCGGGGCGCATCCGTCACTCACCCCAGCAGTCCAGCCCGCCGCAGCCAGGTCCCGTAGATCACGTCCGCGCTGCTGTGTAGGCTGGCCAGGCGCGCTTCCAGGGCCGCGGTCAGCTGCGCCTCGCTCTGCACGAAGGGCGAGTCCGAGCGCAGATCCTCGCTGTAGCTGCGAATCCAGCCCCGGATCATCTCGGCGGTCATCTCCAGGTGGAACTGCATGGCAAGGTGCCGCCCCAGGGAGAAGGCCTGGTTGTAAAGCGCGGGGCTGTGCAGCAGCGGGACCGCCCCGGGAGGGACGGTGAACACCTCGGCATGCCAGTGGAAGCTGGTAATCTCGTCGGGCAGCCCGTCCAGCCAGCCCTGGCAGTCGCAGCCCTGGACCCGCTCGACCGGATGCCAGCCGATCTCCATGCCCCGGGGTCCGCGCGCCACCTCTCCCCCGAGGGCCCGGCTGATCAGCTGGCCGCCGAAACATACACCCATCACAGGCACGTCGCGCTGCAACGCGCGGCGGATCAGCTCCAGCTCCTGGGCGATCCATGAGTGTGGGTCGTTGACGCTGCCCGCGGAGCCCATGAGCACGAGACCGCCGACCCCCTCCAGCCCCATGGGGACCGCTAGCCCCTCGTCGATGCACACCACCTCGTAGGGCACCTCGTAGCGCCCCAGAAACTCGGCCAGATAGCCCGGACCCTCGCACCGTCGGTGACGAAAGATCCGGACCAAGGGTCGTCCCCCTGCACTTTCCCGGCTCACCATGACTACCAAGGATACAACAACGAGCCGGCGGGGCCGCATACCGGGCGCCGGATCGCGGTTTGAACATGCCCGGTCTCCGACCCATAATGAGGCATCCTGTCCGGGGCCGGCCAGGCGGGCCGGAGGTGCGGTCTTACCTGCGTCGTTCCGCCGCCTGCCGACCGGGTGAGCCCGAGCGCAGCGAGTCGAGGAAGCCGCATATACGAGATCGGCGCGAAAACCGGGGTTGCCTCCGCCCCCAAGACCCCGCAGCCTGCCCTGAAGCCGACCGCTGCTCCGGCATCGACAGACGGAAACGACAACAATCATGATCAATCCATATTTGCGTCCCCTGCTGCTGGCTGCCCTAGCCGCAGCGCCCCTGCTCGCAGGGGCCGACGAGGTGAGCGACCAGATCGGCCTCGGAGCGAAGGCCTACCAGTCCGGCGGGCTGCACCAGGCCGTGGAAGAGCTGCAGGGCGCGATCGCCCTTATCCGGCAGCAGCTCGACACCCGGTACGCGGCGCTCCTGCCCGAGCCCTCGGAGGGCTGGACCGCCGACCAGGTCCAATCCCGCAGCGCGGGCACGGCGACAACGGACGCGGGCACCCAGGTCTCGCGCCTCTATCATCAGCAGCACGGCAAAGGCTCGGTGGAGATCCAGCTCGCGATCGACTCCCCGTTGCTGGCAACGCTCTCGGCGGAGCTCGACAACCCCATGACGCTCAGCTCCCAAACAGACACCCAGCCGTACGTCCTGGGCGGCGAGCGCGGCCTGATCAGGCACCCGGCCAAAAGCCGGGACTGGGAGATCCAGCTGGTGCTAGCCGAGCGCATCCTGGTGCGGGTCCGGGGCAGCGACCTGAGCTCCCGGGAGCCGGTCGAGAGCTACCTCCAGGGCTTGGACCTGGACGCGATCCAGCAGGCATTCGGTCTCTGACCAGGATCTTCGCCGACGCCGGCAAGCGCCCCCCGTCGAGGACCAACCCCCTGGCCGCCCCTGCCCACCTCGAGCTGCCCGACGGCCGCCGCATGGCCTATGGCGTATTCGGCGACCCCTCGGGGACGCCGGTGGTCTACTGTCACGGCTTCCCCGGCTCACGCCTGGACGGCGCCCTGGTGGAGGCATCGGCCCGGGCCGTCGGCATCCGTCTGATCGCGCCGGACCGGCCCGGCTTCGGACACTCGACCTTCCAGCCCGGGCGCGCCATAGACGACTGGCCCCGAGACCTCGGCTACCTCGCCGACCACCTGGACCTTGGGCCATTCACCCTGCTGGGCGTCTCGGGCGGGGGACCTTACGCCCTAGCCGCGGCCATCGCCCTGGGGGAGCGCATCCGCCGCCTGGGACTGGTGTGCGCCCTGGGCTCGCTGGCTGATCCCGCATCCACCGCCGCCATGGGCGGCGCCCAGGCGCTGATGATCGACCTGGTCCGGCGCTATCCCGGGCCCTCCCACTGGGTGGACCGCTGGCTTACCGGCCCCATCATGGGAACATTCCCGGCCCTGTCCTTTCGCATCCTGGCCGCGGTGGCCCCGCCGGCGGACCGGGACACGCTCTCCGACCCCGAGGTACGCCAGCGGCTGCTCGCCACCACCCACGAAGCGTTCCGCCAGGGCGGATCGGGCCCGGCCTGGGAGCTGTATCTGTTCACCCACCGCTGGACCGTCGATGCCTCCCGGGTGCCCACCGACACGCGCCTCTGGCACGGCGAGGCGGACCGCACCGTGCCCGTCGCCATGGGCCGCCGCTACGCGGCTCTGATCCCCCGCTGTCGCGCCCGCTTCCTGCCGGCCGAGGGCCACTTCTCGCTAGCCATCCGCCGGGCCCCGGAGATCCTGAGCGACCTGATCAGACCCTGAGGCGCAGCGCGCGGGCGGTCGCGACCGGGCGGTCGCTCCTACCAGGTTCGGGGGGCACGGACAGCGAGACGCCTGGCTTGCCCCCTACTGGGCCGCCGCTACGCGGCTCTGATCCCCCGCTGTCGCGCCCGCTTCCTGCCGGCCGAGGGCCACTTCTCGCTAGCCATCCGCCGGGCCCCGGAGATCCTGAGCGACCTGATCAGACCCTGAGGCGCAGCGCGCGGGCGGTCGCGACCGGGCGGTCGCTCCTACCAGGTTCGGGGGGCACGGACAGCGAGACGCCTGGCTTGCCCCCTACAATGTCCCGGCAACCGTCCCGACACCGCCGGGGCCCCCGATGCTCAGCCTGCTGCCGTTCTGGATCCTTCCAGGCCTGCTCCTGCTGGCCTGTCTGGTGCTGGTTGCGGCCAATCCTGCGGGCCGTTGGCGCCGGCCCGGGCTGTACGGGCTGTACGGGTTTCTCGCCTCCTTTGTCTTCGGCACCCTCGGGATACTGGAATCGCGCAGCTCCACCGCGGGCCTGGGGCTCATCTCCCTGCCCTGTCTCCCTGGTGCCGGGCCTGCTCGGACTGCTGCTGGGCCTCCTCGGGGACCGTCGCCCGCGTCCCCCGGCAGCCCGTTCTGCCGTCCGTCCCATCGGCATCGCCCTGGCGGGCCTGGGCATCCTGGCCGATCCGTCCCTGCCCCTGCCCCTGCCCCTGCCCCCATCACCCCGCAACCCCGGCCCGGTCGCCGAGAGGGCTCTCCTCCTACACCGAGGGGACCCCGCCCCCGTAGGAGGCCAGCCCCCTGGCCGATCCGTCCCTGCCCCGCCCCCACCACCCCGCAACCCCGCAACCCCGGCCCAGTCGCCGAGAGGGCTCGCCTCCTACAACCAAGGGGACCCCGCCCCCGTAGGAGGCCAGCCCCCTGGCCGATCCGTCCCTGCCCCGCCCCCACCACCCCGCAACCCCGCAACCCCGGCCCGGTCGCCGAGAGGGCTCGCCTCCTACAACCAAGGGGACCCCACCCCCGTAGGAGGCCAGCCCCCTGGCCGATCCGTCCCTGCCCCCTCCACCTCGCAACCCCCGCAACCCCGGCCCGGTCGCCGAGAGGGCTCGCCTCCTACAACCAAGGGGACCCTACCCCCGTAGGAGGCCAGCCCCCTGGCCGATCCGTCCCTGCCTCCGCCCCCATCACCAAGGACCCCAGCCCCACAGGCGGCCCCAACCCGGTAGAATCCCCCCATGACCCCCGCCCTGACTTCGAGCCCACCCTCGAGCGCGTCGGACGCCATCCACGCGACCCTGCGTCGGGTCTACGGCTACGACCGCTTCCGCCCCCACCAGCAGGCCATCATCGAGCAGCTGATCGCCGGCGAGGACTGCTTCGTGCTGATGCCCACGGGCGGGGGCAAATCGCTCTGCTTCCAGATCCCGGCCATGCACCGAGCGGGGGTCGGCATCGTGGTCTCGCCGCTTATCTCGCTGATGAAGGACCAGGTCGACGCCTTGGTCGCCAACGGCGTAGCCGCGGCCTTCTACAATTCCAGCCTGGGCTCGGCGGAGGCCCGCCGGGTGCTCGCGCGGCTGCACGCCCACGAGCTTGAACTGCTCTATATCAGCCCCGAGCGGCTGATCAGCGGCGGCTTCCTGGAGCGACTCGACACCATCGACATCGCGCTCTTCGCCATCGACGAGGCCCACTGCGTCTCCCAGTGGGGCCACGACTTCCGCCCCGAGTACGCGGCCCTCGGGGTGCTGCGCGAGCGCTTTCCCGAGGTGCCCCTGGTCGCACTCACCGCCACCGCCGACACCCAGACCCGCGAGGACATCGTGCGGGTGCTCGGCCTCGGGCGCGCCCACCGACACATCAGCGGGTTCGACCGGCCCAACATCCGCTACACGGTGCTGGAGAAGCACAAGCCCTTCGATCAGCTGATGCGCTTTCTCGCGACCCGGCGCGAGCAGTCCGGCATTGTTTACGCGCTGTCTCGCAAGAAGGTGGAAGAGGTCGCCGCGAACCTGGTGCAGCAGAGCATAGGTGCCGCGCCCTATCACGCGGGCCTCGGCGCCCGAGAGCGCGAAACCGTGCAGGAGCGTTTCCTGCGTGACGAGATCCAGGTGGTGGTGGCCACCGTGGCCTTCGGCATGGGGATCGACAAGCCCAACGTGCGCTTCGTGGTCCACTACGACCTGCCCAAGCACATCGAGGGCTACTACCAGGAGACCGGCCGCGCCGGGCGCGACGGCCTGGCCTCCGAGGCCCTGCTGCTCTACGGCCTGCAGGACGTCGCGACCGCCCGTGGTCTGATCGACAACGGCGAGAATCCCGAGCAGCGGCGCATCGAGATCCACAAGCTCAACGCCATGGTGGCGCTCGCCGAAGCCGTGACCTGCCGCCGCCAGGTCCTGCTCAACTACTTCGGCGAGAGCCTGCATCCCGCTCCAGCGTGGGACAATCCATCGGCCGCAGAACGCACCCAGAGCGACCACGCTTCGCCCCACTCTCCCTCAGGAGCAAATCCGCCGGGAGCGGATTTCGTCGCACGCAGCGCGCCCGAAGGGGGCCGAGCAGGATGCCCCGGCAACAAAGGGGCCGGGGGTGACGGCACCAACAACCGCCCTTCCCGGAGCTACCACTGCGGCAACTGCGACGTCTGCCTCGACCCGCCCGAGCGCTTCGACGCCACCGAGGACTCCCGCAAGGCACTGTCCTGCGTCTACCGCGTGGGCCAGCGTTTCGGCATCCGGCAGGTGATCGACGTACTGCGCGGCGCCAACACCGAGCGCATGCGCACCCTCGGCCACGACCGGCTGAGCACCTACGGCATCGGTGCCGACAAGAGCGACGCGGAGTGGACCTCCATCATCCGCCAGCTCATCCACCACGGCTTCCTGGAGCAGGACATCGCCAGCTACTCGGTGCTCAAGCTCACCGAGGCGGCCCGCCCGCTGCTGCGCGGCGAGCAGTCCCTGGAGCTCGCCCGGCCCCGCATCAAGGAAAAGATCAAGAAGACCCGGCGCCCCGGCGCCGACGCCCAGGGCCCCTACGACGAGGCTCTGTTCGACCAGCTCCGTGCACTACGCAAACGCCTGGCCGACGCCGAGGGCAAGCCACCTTACATCGTCTTCGGCGATGCCACCCTGATACAGATGGCCCGCCACAAGCCCCTGGACAAAGACGCGCTGCTCGCCATCAGTGGCGTGGGCCAGCACAAGCTGGAGAAATACGGCAGCGAGCTCCTCGCCACCATTGCCGGGTACTGTATGGGCGAGTCGACCGTGTCGGACCGGACCTTGCCCTGAGGATGGAAGCCCCGCATGCCTGCCGACGGCGTTGAACCTAGAAGCGGCAGTTGAACGGCCGCCAGGGTGCGTGCCGCGTGGTGTCTGGCAAGGCATAACGAGGCGGAATAGTGATTCTATTCCAACGAGTTATAACGCCGCCAGGCGCCGCGCGGTGCGTGCCCTGGTGGTCGTAGCGGCCATCACCCGACGGGTGGGCATCAGGATTCTCCTTAACCATGGTCCAATCAATCACTTGGTGGCGGCTCGAAGCGGTCAACTGCCGTTTCTAGGTTGAACGGTCCGAGTGCCAGCTTCGCGCTGTGATGGCCTCGCCACCACGCGCTTGTCTTGGCTCAGATCGCGAGCCCGTCGGCGGCGCATCAATTAATGTGATGAGCTATCTCCGGTAGTAAAGCCTATCTTCAGGTATGCAATTCACCTGGTCAAAACCCATCTACTTCGCCGGCAGCGAACGGATCAGCTGCCCCCTACCGGCCAGGAGCTGTCAATGTATCGTTTGATGATGTCCCAGAAGCTCACCCTCAATCACTTGGCGTCGGGAGTCCTGTCATCGTATCGACACACTGAGGTGGACCACTTCCAACAGTTCAGCGCCGCGCTGGAGGCTTGCAAGACGGCTAATCACCACGGGATGTCTCGTTACTATCTGCTCAACGAATCGAGCCAGGAGTATTACGATGGAAGCTGGATCGACTGACGGGGACCCCGCGAGACACCGACCGAGCGAGCCGCTGCTCCTTCTTTGGATCTCCTTGTTTTCCTTGGCGTAGCGACCCCAAGAGCAGCAGGCACGTTGCTTGTCGCTCCCACTTCGCCGAGCGGCCTGTCGCGTCTGGCTTATCCCGGGGCGCGTGGCATTACGCAGGTTGTCTTTGGCTAGCACGCCGATCCGCCACAGGCTTTCCCGGTACCCCGAGTCGACCGCCTCCCCCCAACCAACGAATGAAGAAATTCACGAGGCTCCCAATGGCAACAGCGGCTCCCCATATGATGCCCAGTATGGAGCCGACAGTCTGGGCCAGATAGGGTCGCGTGAAGATGAGGCGGTGCTTCTCGTCGCCGGCCTTCGAGCCGCCCAGCCCTTTGGTGTGCAGGACACAACGGCCAGGGCTCGTGATCGTGAATCCCCGATCTGAGATGCGCACTTTCGAAAAGCTGGACGATCTCTACCGGAACAGAGCCATGCGCCCTTTCACAGAGGTACCGCCTGCACCGGTCAGCTCGAAGCTGAGGCCAGCGAAGCGGCTGGTGAGCAGCGGTCTCTCCAGCCACAGAATCACCCGGCCCGGCTCGGCGAGATCGGCGGTCTGCTCGGCCTGCAGCGGGAGGCTGCAGATGCGGTTCTGTTCGCCCAACTTCACCACTGTCATGATGAAGAGCCAAAGCCGAAACACCCCGAGGCCGAAGACCGGCCAGGAAAGCCAGAGACCGTAGTTGTGGAAAGTGGTCAGTATGACCATGAGCGGCCCCCTTCGCCAATTTCCATTCAGCTCTATGCCGCTGGCTGCGTCGGATCCTCCGAACGCCGTCCACGTCAATCCAGGGTGTTGTTGAAATCGTCGCGGTGGGCATCACAGCGGCACCTCTTATCCCAGGGCCGCGGACACTTCCTGATGAGCGAGATGCGGCTGTCCCCTTCTGTTTCGGCCGGGGGCCCGACAGGCCCATGGTCTCCTCGCCGGTAAGCTCATCCCACAACTTCGCCAGGGTATAGACCCCGCACACGGGGCAGAGGAAATACGAATCGGTGACCTCATCGCCCATGGTGGCGCCCGAGCTAGAGGCGATGCGGGCACATTCCGCTGTTTGGGGGTCCAACCGCGCGGGCGGATCAGGTTAAAGTGTCGGTCTCTGACCGGCCGCCTGGGCCCGAGTCCATTCCAGTCCTCACGGAGGCTTGATGCGAGCCAAGAATTTGCTGTTGCGCGCATTGACTGCGCTGGTGCTCGTGGCCCAGCTGCTACCCGCCTGGTGCGCCGACACGCCGCCCGCGGACAAACAGCCGTCCCGGGCGGAGGCCCAGGCGATGATCGATAGCCTGGAGGATCCGGAAGCCAGGGCCAAGCTCATCGCCCAGCTGCGTCTCCTGGCCAAGGCCAGCGGGCAACAGCCGTTGGAACACAATGCGGTGGTCTCCGCCACCGCCGACCTGCTGCGGGAGGTCTCCACGCGCGTGGCCGAGGTGGGCAGGTCGATCGCCCGAATGGGCGGCATCATCAACGAGCTGCCCGCGGCGGCGCACTGGGTTCAGCGGACGGCCCGGGACCCGGCGGCGCGGGAGCGCTGGGGTCGCGGCCTCGCCCAGCTGGCGATCGTGCTCGCGGCCGCCTATTTCGCCTATTGGCTGATCGGGCGCCTGCTGCGGCGGGGCCGACGCTTTCCCTCCGAGTCCCGGCCGGCCACCGTGCTCGGGCGGCTGGGGGTGCTCGCCGCCAAGCTGGGCCTCGACCTGCTGCCGATCGTCGGCTTCGCCGCCGCCGGTTACCTGGCCCTGAGCAGCCTGGACCCGGAGGCGCAGATTCGCATCATTCCCCTGGCCTGGATCAATGCCTCCATCATTGCCAAGACCCTGATGGCACTGGGCGACGCGGCACTGGCGCCGGGCCTGCCACAGCTGCGGGTGTACGGGGGATCCGACGAAACCGCCGAGTACCTGCGCATCTGGCTGCGGCGCCTCAGTACGACCCTGGTGTATGGGTTCATGGGGCTGCAGGCGGCGGCGCTGCTCGGGCTGAAGGCCGGAACCTACGACCTTACGCTCAGTCTGTTGGGTCTGGTGGCGCTGGCTATGGTGCTGATCCTGGTGCTGCAGAACCGCAAGCCGGTGGCGGAATTCATCCAGGGTGACCAGTCGGAGCAGGCACCGGGCCATGCCGGCATCCGGCTGCTGCGGCGCCGCGCGGGCCAGATCTGGCACCTGCTGGCGAGCTTGTATCTGGTCCTGCTCTACGGCGTGTGGATGCTGAAAGTCGCCCACGGATTCGTCTACATCGTCAAAGGCACCCTGTTCAGCTTCGTCGTCATAGCGGTGGCACGTGCGGCCTTGCAGCTGATCGGCACCCTGTTCGATCGTGGTCTGCGGGTCAGCAAGGAGCTGCGGCAGCGCTATCCGGAGCTTGAAGCCCGCGCGAACCGCTACTTCCCGGCGCTGAACAGCGTCGTGAACGGCCTGATCTACCTGGTGGCCGCCCTGGCGCTGCTGGAGTCCTGGGGCTTCGACGCCATCGGATGGGCGCTGAGCGGGCCCGGCCGGGTGCTGGGCAGCACGCTGGCGCGGATCGGCCTGATCGTGCTCATCGCCCTGCTGGTCTGGGAGGCCGCCAGCGGCATGGTGGAGCGGTTTGTGTCCGACAAAGACGGTGACGGCCGGGTCCAGGTGGTCAGTGCCCGGACCAAGACCCTGCTCACGGTAGGGCGCAACGCGCTGCTGGTGATGATCGGGGTTGTCTCCACCCTGATGGTGCTGTCCGAGCTGGGCGTGAATACCGGCCCGCTGCTGGCCGGCGCCGGGGTGCTCGGCCTGGCGGTCGGCTTCGGTGCCCAGCGGCTGGTGCAGGACGTCATCACCGGCGTTTTCATCCTGTTCCAGGACCTCATGGCCGTCGGGGACGTGGTAAAGGTCGGCGACAAAGCCGGGCTGGTGGAGGCCCTGTCCATACGCTCGGTACGCCTGCGCGACCTGGCCGGCGTCGTGCATACCATTCCGTTCAGCGCCATCGACAGCCTGAGCAATCTGACCAAGGATTTCTCCTGCTACGTGTTCGACGTGGGTGTCGCCTATCGGGAGGACGTTGACGAGGTGATGGCGTTGTTGACGCAGATCGGCGCGGAGCTACAGGCGGACGCCGAGCTCGGCCCCCTGATGCTCGAGCCCATCGAGGTGATGGGGGTGGACGCCTTTGCCGATTCCGCGGTCATCATCAAGGGGCGGCTGAAGACCCTGCCGCTGAAGCAATGGCAGGTAGGCCGTGCATTCAACCGCTTGGTGAAGCTGCGCTTCGACGCCGCGGGCATCGAAATCCCGTTCCCCCATCGGACCGTCTATTTCGGCGTGGACAAAGACGGCGGCGCACCGGCGGCGCGGCTCCAGATGGAGCGCAGCGGCGCGGTGCCGGCGTCGGCACCGAAGACCCCGTCCGACGAGGAACTGGCCGTCCTTGCGGGCGTGCCCACCGCCGATCCGGACACCGATGACTGACCTGCGGTTGTCAGCGGAGCATCGGGTCCGCGCCGATCCCGGGAAGCCCGCTCCGCCATGCGCCGGATGGCCGCAATGCGGCGCCAGGGCCTGTCAGGGACCCTACCGCCGGTAGTCCGGCTCATAGCCATTTCTTCTTGCGGAACAGGAGCAGGAGCCCCGTAGCCAACCCCACCATCACCCCCATCAGGATGAAGTATCCGGCTCGGGTGTGCAGCTCCGGCATGTTGTCGAAGTTCATGCCGTAGATGCCGGCGAGAAAGCTCAAGGGTACGAAGATGGCGGTAATGATGGTAAGCACCCGCATGATCTGGCTCAGGCGGTGCGACGCCACCGAGATGTAACCGTCGATCAGATCCGACGCCAGCTCGTAATACAGATCGGTCAGGCTGGCGGCACGCTCCTGCTGTTCGTAGAAATCATTAATCTCGTGCTCCAGGTCGGCGCGGATCCCGGGCGGCCCGTCGTTGCGCAGTTGCGTGGCGACCTGTCTATGGTAGTGCAGGGTCCGCCGCAGCCGCGTCAGGTCCCCCTTGTGACGCACCAGCGTGCCGAGCAGGGCATCCCTGGGATGGTCGACGATCTCCCGCTCCAGTACTTCCAGCCGGGGCTCCACGTTCAGCAGCATCCCCAGGTAGCGTTGTGCCATCAGCCGGCACAGGCGTAGCGCCAGGGCGTCGCAGCCCTTGGCAGGCAGGGCCTGTCCACCGCGCACTTCGGCGCGCAAGCGCTCGATGCTGGGCGACGGACCCGAATGCCGGGTGACCAGAAAGCGACGGCCGACGAACAACGCCAGCTGGATGGTGGCGCAGTCTATGTCGTCCGAGTCCGCCGACAGGCCTTTAAACAGCAGGAAACTGTAGTCCTCGAAGGCCTCGATCTTGGGCGGGTGGCGGTCGCGCTGGGCATCCTGGATGGCGAGCGGGTGCAGCTCAAAGCGCCGTTGCAGCAGATCTCGCTCCGGCTCCGCGGGCTCCCCGTAAAGATCCAGCCAGAGCCAGCTGTCCGGGTCCTGTTCCCAGGCATCGATCAGCTCCGGCCCCCCTTCGGTCAGCGTGGCATCCGCACTTCGGTACAGAAGGGTGGTCAGCATCGGGGACTCCTTGCGACGGCCGGTCGCCGGTTAGGCGAGCATTAACCACAGGCCACTGGGAGCCGGAGTCTGATGCCCGCAGACTGCGCTTGGCTGGAGCCGAATTCTCGCTGACCCCTGCGACCTATGCTTTCGCCACGACAGTGGCAACCGGCACGCCGGCCCGAAGCTGATGCATACGGGATTGTGAAGCGGCATTTTCAGGTGCTCTGGCATAACATCCTGAGGTCAAATGACCCCCGGCAAAGCCGGGGGCTTATTGGGTGAGCGCCCCGAGGGCGCCATGAAACCTGGAGCCGCCCCTGGCGGCTGGGCGATTGCTCCAGCAACTGACTCCGCTCTCTCTAGCGATCCGGGGTGGGTCTGGCGGGACCGTGAGCCGCCTGGACGGCGGCTCCCGAGCCTCCAGGGATGGATTCACGGCGTGTCCCGACGGTCCCATCCCGGACCGCACTCCCGCAACGCTCCGCTAGGCACTCAGACCCTCTTTTCAGGCCGACCGCCGCAAAGGTCAAACCTCGTGAGTCCCCCGGCAAAGCCGGGGGTTTCCCCAAGTGAATGACTTCGCTCACGGTTGCTCTTGCCCCACCAGGGTCTCGAAAGAACAAGGAATTTCTCAAGGCATATAAAGAGCCCCGACTGCCGCAGGCTGTTTCAGTACCCCGACTCGCTCACGGACCGCCGCCCTCCAACAAACGAATGAAGAAATTCACGAGGCTCCCGATGACAAGAACGGCGCCCAGTATGATGCCCAGTATGGAGCCGACAGTCTGGGCCAGATAGGGTCGCATCAAGATGAGACGGTGTTTCTCGTCGCCAGCCGTCGGGCCGCCCAGCCCTTTGGTGTGCAGGACATAGCGGCCGGGGCTGGTGATCGTGAAGACCCGATCTGCTATGCGCACCTTCGAAAAGCTGGACGATCTTTGTCGCAACAGAGCCATGCGCCCTTTCAGAGCGGTACCGTCTGCGCCGGTCAGCTCGAAGCTGAGGCCCGCGAAGCGGCTGGTGAGCAGCGGTCCCTCCAGCCAGAGAATCACCGGGCCCGCCTCGGCAAGATCGACGGTCTGCTCGGCCCGCAGTGGGAGGCTGCAGATACGGTTCTTTTCGCTCAACTTCACCACGGTCATGATGAAGAGCCAGAGCAGAAAGACCCCGAGACCGAATACCGGCCAGGAAAGCCAGAGGCCGTGCTTGTGGAAAGAGGTCAGTATGACCATGAATGCCTCCCCTTTGCCAATTTCCATTCAGATCTATCCCGGTAGCTGCGTCGGATACCCCGGACACTGCCCCCGTCAATCCAGGTTGTCGTTGAAATAGTCTCGGTGGGCATCACAGCGGCACTTCTTATCCCAGGGCCGTGCGCACTCCCTAATGAGCCCGATGCGACTGTCCCCTTCCTGTTTCGACAGGGGGCCCGCCAAGGTCATGGTCTGCGCGCCGGTAAAATCATCCCACCACTTAGCCAGGGTATAGACACCACACACAGGGCAGAGGAAGTACGAATCGGTGACCTCATCGCCCATGATGCCGCCAGAGATGGAAGCGATGCGATCGTCTCTCTCAAATGGCCTGTTGCACTGGATGCACTGCATATGCCCGGCGCTGCGTTTCCAATGACCTTCCGCAAATACCTGCCCGGAAGCAGCGTCAGGTTAAATGACCCCCGGCAAAGCCGGGGGCTTATTGGGTGAGCGCCCCGAGGGCGCCATGAAACCTGGAGCCGCCCCTGGCGGCTGGGCGATTGCTCCAGCAACTGACTCCGCTCTCTCTAGCGATCCGGGGTGGGTCCGGCGGGACCGTGAGCCGCCTGGACGGCGGCTCCCGAGCCTCCAGGGATGGATTCACGGCGTGTCCCGACGGTCCCGTCCCGGACCGCACTCCCGCAACGCTCCGCTCCGCTCCGCACTCAGACCATCTTTTCAGGCCGACCGCCGCAAAGGTCAAACCTCGTGAGTCCCCCGGCAAAGCCGGGGGTTTACTCAAGTGAATTATATTCCCGCCGTCAGGGCCACAACAATCGCGGACACGTCTTGAATAGAGCGCGCATGGTCCATCACATACGCTCGGTCTATGACGGTCGGGGAGTGGCGAAGCCGCGGTGCGTCGCCAATCGCTCGCTTGCATCGGTTACAGCTTGATCTCTTGCCCTGCCAAAAGACGAGGCCTGCACCCGGAGCGCCCGTGACCTGATGCGGCCACCGGGCCGCCGCTCTCGCGCACGCGCGGCACACAGCCGTCGCTGTGGCCCAGCCGCACCCCGCAGGCCGGATTGCCCGCTCCCTTGGCGGGCAGCCTCAGCATCGTGCCCGAAAACCTCATACGCCGGGCTTGATTCACAACCGGATTGACACCCGCCCCGCAACTCGACCATACTCAGGTTGTTGAAATCTTCAACAACGACCGTGGGGCCGCCCATGAGCACCGTTAATTTCAGTGTCCCCGAAGAAGTCAAACAGGCCTTCAACGAGACTTTCCTGGGCCAAAACAAGAGCGCCATCATCGCTGGCTTGATGCTGGAAGCCGTGGAACGGGCGCGAAACAAACAGCGCAGCATCGAGGCCTACCGGAGCATCCTGGCGCGCAGAAAACACGCACCCGCCATCACCGAAGAGGAATATCGCGCGGCCCGTCAAGAAGGCCGCCCGTGATCGTCGTTGTAGACGCCAGCGTCGCCATCAAGTGGTTTCTGTGCTTCCGGCCGGATGAGGACCATGACGCCCTTGCCCTGAGAATTCTCGAAGAGGCGGTTCTCGGCTCACTCGATCTGGTCCAGCCACCTCACTTCATCGCCGAGATAGCCGCGGTGCTTGCGCGCACAAAACCCGCTGAAGCCCAGGATGACCTCCTGGATCTGCTGAACATCGAGCGCCGCACCCTCGACACCCCGGAGATACATGCCACCGCGCTGGAACTGGCCATCCGCCACCAGCATCACCTGTTCGACACGCTCTATCACGCCGTGGCCCTGCATACCCCCGGCGCCACCCTCATCACCGCCGACCGGCGCTACTACGACAAGGTAAAGACTGAAGACCGCATCGTCATGCTGGGCGACTGGACGCCCACCTCATAAGCAAAGCCGCGCCCACCTCAAGAGAGGCGCCGCGGGACAAGAGCGCCCGTCGGTTCACGCCCAGTAACCTACCCGGTCTGCCCGAATTGCCAGGAGCTCCCCTGCGAGCCAATGGCCTATCGGACTCAAGACTATTCCGCGGAGGCAATGTCCGACACGAGGCACGCATCGTCTACCCCTCACGGTCCTTTTTTGACGATCAGGGTTTTGGAAAATCGTAGAGCGTCCCCTATTATTCTCCCCAGCAAATAGATCCGTCCGCTTTCGCGCTCCGCCCTCCAGATTGAGACGTTGATGACTCCTTGGATATTGCTCGATAGCGCACAAGTGCCCGGCGACGGGGGGAGCTTCGCCTATACCAGCTGGGCGACGAGTTCTCGATCAAGATCGTGGGCCGTGGCCAACTGATGAACAGCCGAGTCCACGGCTCGGAAGATGCGTTGGCCGAGCATGCCTGTGCCCGGCTGGTGGACCGCTCGAGCCCGCATTTGCTCATCGGCGGGTTGGGAATGGGATTTACCCTGGCTGCGGCGCTTCGGCAGCTCGGTGACCAGGCACGGGTCTTCGTGGCTGAATTGATCCCCGCAGTCGTGGCGTGGAACAGGGGCCCGCTTGGGGAGCGTGCCGGTCACCCGCTCCTCGATCCGCGCGTGACGGTGCACGAAGGGGATGTCGCCCGCATTCTGAAGGCCAAGCAGCAAGCGTACGATGCAATACTGCTCGACGTGGACAACGGCCCAGAGGGACTCACGCGCAAGGAGAACGACTGGCTCTATAGCATCAACGGGTTAAGCGCAGCGTACGCATCGCTGCGCCCCCAGGGTGTGTTGGCGGTGTGGTCGGCCGGGCCAGATCGAGATTTTACGCAACGCCTGCGAAAGGTGGGGCTCGAGGTGGATGAGGCGCGCGTACGTGCACATGGAGCCAAGGGGACGCGGCACATCATCTGGCTCGCCCGACGCGTGTAGCGCGTGACGGCTTGCCCCGCCTCCGGGTCTCCGGTGATAGACGGCGCTCGCCACGCCCATTCGCCACGGTCCGGCCACGGCGATCCAGTGCCGCTGCGAGGAGTCGCGGTTCAAGAGGAGCCGCCTTGCTCGCTTGCGCCATTATGCTGGGGGTACGCGAGCTTCACCTCGCGGGCAACCTTGGTTTCGTCCGGCCGCAACCGCTAGCGTCGCTTGCCCTTTCCCCGCGCCTGATCCTGCCCGCTTGCCTGACTCATGCTCTGGCGCAACAGGTCCCCCAGGGTGCCCATGCTCTGGCTGGGCTTGGCGTAGTCCGCCGCCTGCGGACCGCCCTCCGCCGTGCCCTGATGCGCCGGGTCCAGGGACAGCGCGATGCGGCGCTTGTCCAGATCGACGCTCAGCACCGTCGCCTCCACCTCGTCCCCCGCGTTGAGGACCTCGTTGGGATGGGTCAACCGCCGCCCGGCGCCGAGCTCGCTGATGTGGACCATGCCCTCCACGCCCGGCGCCAGCTCGACGAACGCCCCGAAGGGCTGCACCCGGGTCACCCGGCCCTTCACCTTGGTGCCCACCGGAAATTTCCGATCGGCATCCGTCCAGGGATTCTGGGCCAGGGCCCGCAGCGACAGGGCGATCTTCTCCGGGCGCTTGGGGTCATCCGTCTGATCCACCCGCAGCACGGCCACCTCCACCTGCTGACCGACGCTCAGCAGGTCGCTCGGGTGGCGCACCCGCTCGAAGGCCAGCTCGCTGATGTGGACCATGCCTTCGACCCCGCCCAGATCCACGAAGGCCCCATAGCTCTGGAGCGAGGTCACGGTCCCTGGCAGAACGGCCCCCGGGGCTATTTTGGCCCGCAGCTCCGCCACCTGGGCCTTGCGCTCCTCCTCCAGCAGCTCGCGCCGGGAGAGCACCAGATTGGGGAACCTGCCCCCCTCGTACTTGGTGATGCGGAACGTCAGGCGCTGGCCGATATAGGTCGACAGATCCTCGACGAAATGCAGCGAGACCTGGGACGCGGGGCAAAAGGCCCGCACGCCGGCGATCTTCACCTCGATCCCGCCCTTGGTGACTCCGGTGACCTGCCCTTCCACCGGGAGGCTTTGCTCGAAGGCCTCCTCCAGCCCCGCCGCCCCGTGCACGCGCTGCCCGTGCCGGCTGCCCAGGACCAGGGCGCCGCTGGCGGCGTTGGTGGCGCTGACGGCCATGTCCACCGCGTCGCCCACCTTGAGGGTCAGGTTGCCATCCGCGTCCGTCACATCCTGGATGTCGATGATGGCGTCGTTCTTGCCGCCCAGATCGACGTAGACATGCTCGCGACCGATGGCGGCGACGGTGCCATGGACCAGATCGCCGACCTGCGCCGAGCGCTTAGGCTTGGTTGAGTGCTGGCGATCGAACTGGCCGAGGAGTGCTGCGAAATCGTCTTGGTCTGTCATGGTGGTCCGGGTGAAGTCGGTGAGAGGAGGGTCCTTATGGGGGACAATGTATCAGGAACGGCGAGGCACGTGACCGCCCCCCTGACGGGGCCAGCGGCCGGTCCCCGGCCGAGCTGCGGGCACAACCAGCAGCGGCACATGCAGCACGGCACAGAGAACCCCAGAGGGATAACGAAGCCGGGGCTAGCACACTGCCCGACCCTTGAACGGTCCAGATGGAGTCACGCCAGGCACCAAGAGAGGACCCCGCCTGGCCCCGTTAGCCCGACCGCTCGCTGGACAACAGCAAGCCTATCGTTTCCACACTCACCGCATGTTGGACCAGGCCAGCAGGGTGTCGGACACAAGCTTCTGATAGCGGGCGAGGCCGCCCGCAGGGAGCGTTTGCACCACCACCGTGCGCGCTGTGGACCCGGAGCGCATGAATTGGCTCAGATCGAGTGGATTTCGCCACAGTTCGGGCTAGTTGGGCGGATCTTGGGCGGTCACTCGTTCTCCTGATGCGCCTCCACCTCGATCCTGCCGTCCTCACCAACGGTCACGTGCAGAACCATGGGGCTGCAGCACACCTGGCAGTCCTCCACATAGCACTGCCGCTCCAAAGAGCAGTCCACCGTCAGATCGACGGTCTCGCCGCAATAGGGACAGGATATCGGGATCGTTTCCAGCAGATTCATGGGGCCGCAGCACGCTCAAGACCAGTCCAAACCGGTACACGTCCCAGGCGCCCGGCACGACGCCCACCCCGCCCTCGGCACGGCCGTCAAGCCACAACAGAGTATATTGCAAGCTTGAAAAATCCGAGCCTGGCCCCTTTGGCGTGCCGCCCGAAGAGGGCGACTGGCCGGTCAACGGCCAGATCCCGGTGACCTACGAGCCCCTGCCCGCCATCGCCTGATCGTCTTCGATCCTTGACGTGGGACGCTGTCTGGCTAAGATCGGAGAAAGTCAAGGAAATCGCGCACAGAGCTGTCGGACCGGGCTACGTCCGGCTCGCGATGGCCTCGCCAGGGGGGATTCGGGAGCGTGTCGTGCGGAAAGGGTGGCAGAGGACGGGTGGTTGGCGCCGATTGCGGGCCGCTGGCTTGCTCTCCGCCTGCGGCGGCTGAAAACAAATTCCTATCCCTGATCAATTTGTTTACTGTAGCCCGTCCACGGAAAATTTAAAGTAATCTAACCCACTGATTCTTAAAACAAACGTGAGGATATAACGATGATACCCTGGGAAGTTCAAGCAGATGAGCTGGTAGCCTGTAATTGCGCCTACGGCTGTCCGTGTCAATTCAACGCATTGCCAACCTACGGAAGTTGTGAAGCCATGGCAGGTTTCCAGATTAAACATGGGCACTTTGGTGACACGCAACTGGATGGTTTGCGCGCCGTTGGCATCATGTGGTGGCCGCGTGCCATCCATGAGGGTAATGGCAAGGCCTTCATCATTGTCGACGAGCGGGCCGACGAGGCACAACGTGCAGCGCTCCTGACAATCCTGAGCGGCGGGGAAACCGACCCCGGTGCCACCGTGTGGAATGTCTTTGCATCGACCATGGAAGAGGTATTCGAACCGGCCTTTAAGCCCATTGAGATTGAAGTCGATGTTGAGGCCCGGGTCGGTCGCGTTTCTGTCGACGGTATCGCCAAGTGTTCCGGCGAACCTATTCGCAATCCTGTCAGCGGCGAGCCCCATCGGGCACGCATCGACCTGCCGGATGGTTTTGAATACCGCCTTGCCGAAGTGGGCAGCGCAACCTTCGAGACCACCGGCCCCATCGAAATGTCATTTAAAGACCGTTATGCGCAGTTCGCCCATATCCACCTGAACAACCACGGCATCGTCAAGGAGTTCGGGCGGCCGAAAAGCCATGTATGAGCACTAGTACCGCGGCCGAGGTGCTACTTCGTCATGACCGGTTGATCATCGGCACAGGGCTTGCCGTCATCTGCCTATTGTCCTGGCTGTACATCGTGGCCGGGGCCGGAACCGGCATGAGCACCGTCGCCATGACCACGTGGCAATTTCCGCCACCGACACTGATGAGCCATGGGCCGGTACCGTGGGGCCTTTCGTACTGGGTCATCATGGCGTTCATGTGGTGGGTCATGATGATCGCGATGATGGTGCCAAGCGCGGCGCCGATGGTTCTGCTCTATACCCGGGTCCACCGCCATGCCCAGAAATACGGCCGCATGGAGCGCGCGGTGATCCCAACCGCTGCGTTCATCAGCGGTTATCTGCTGGCCTGGCTAATCTTCAGCCTGGCGGCAACCGCTTTGCAATGGTCCCTGGAACAGGCCGGCCTGCTGCACTCCATGATGATGTGGATCACAAGCAGCGTGCTGTCAGGGTCATTTCTGCTGGCCGCCGGCATCTATCAACTCTCGCCACTGAAAAGCATCTGCTTGAAGCATTGCCGTTCACCGGCGGATTACCTCTCCCGGCATTGGCGCAAGGACCGTCTGGGCGCGGTACGCATGGGGTTGGAGCACGGTCTTTATTGCGTCGGATGCTGCTGGTTCCTGATGGTGCTGTTGTTTGCCGGCGGCATCATGAACCTGGTGTGGATCGCCGGCCTCGCGGTCTTTGTATTGGTTGAGAAACTCGCGCCTTATGGCTACTGGATCGGTCGCGCTTCCGGTCTGCTGATGATTGCCACGGGCGGGTATTTGTTGGTGGCATAAGCGTGTCATGCCTAATCCAAGGCACAATAGTTTTCCACCGGATCGCCCAGCTTGAGGGTCAGGTTACCGTCCGCATCCGTCACATCCTGGATGTCGATGATGGCGTCGGCCTTGCTGCCCAGATCGACGTAGACATGCTCGCGACCGATGGAGGCGACGGTGCCATGGACCAGATCGCCGACCTGCGGCGCGCACTTGGCCTCGGTCGCGTGCTGGCGCTCGAACTGGCCGAGGAGTGCCATGAAGCCGACCATTCGTTAATAGCAAAACCCGGCGTCTGAAGACCATCAAGCGCGCCAAGGTGAGCATACGGGAACTCGCTGCCGCGCAGATCCCCGACGTGTTGCGGGAGACCTTCGGGATCGAGATATCCCAAGAACGGCAAATTGGAACCGCCAAGACGCCAGGAGCGCCAAGGCAAAAATCGACCTAATGCGAAAGCCCGTGGCTCAGCGATAGGGTGACTCCGGTTTCACGCATGTCTCGTTAAAACACTTGGCGTCTTGGCAGTTCAAATACCTTCAGGCAGCCTGAGCCTGCTCCTCCAAGCGCTGCTTGAGGTCCGGGTCCAGACCCAGACAATCCGCCAGCCGATCCAGGTAGGCGCGCTCGAGAAAGGTCGCTTCGCCGATCACCAGGGCGCTGGCCAGGTAGACCTCGCTGGCAAGCAGGGCGTCGCCGGCCACCTCGGCGGCGATGCCCTGGGGGTCGAGCGCGGCCTGAAGCTCGGCCTCGACCCAGGCTCGCAGTTGGGCGTCACCGCCGAGGCGCTCGATCTCCTGGTCGATTCTGGCTCGCTCGCCATCATCGATTTGGCCGTCTGCCCGTGCCGCGGCCAGCATGGCCCGCAGCACGACACGGCTGGCCCCCCGAGAGTCGTCGAAAGAAGCCGGCGGAGCCTCTTCTTGCTGGCCCGCGCGCCCCTGGTTGTAGGCACGCCAAGCAACCATCCCGAGCGCCGCGAGCCCGCCGTAGGTGGCAAGCTTGCGGCCCCTCTTGCTGCCGAGCAGTATCCCGAGGGCTCCCGCGCTCAGGGCCCCCTTGCCGTAGTCGGAAATCTTGCCCTCCGGGTTGGTCAGGCCGGTCTGTCCCAGCAGGGACTTGCCCTCGCCGAGCAGTCGATCCAGGAATCCTCGGGTATCCATAACAGCTCTCCTCGAAACGATGACCGTGTATGAGGGAGTAGTCTGGCACAGGCGGATGAACCGATCCTGAATTGCGGGCAGTCATAAATCAGTCATTACGCCGGCAGGGGCTTGGCGTAGAATCTGCGTCGCCGAAACTCGCCAATGCACTTGTCCGGGTCCCGTGTCCCCTGCAAGGCCTGGCCACTCCGGCCTCCAGGTCTTGCTCGGCGCGGTCCCCGCACAAAGCCGCTCCTCTTTCGCCGCAGTTGTTCCAGTGAGGTAGTCAGATGGAGTCCCGATCCCCCGACGCCCCTCCCCTGGGCGCCAGTCCGTCCTTCTCCCATTACCTGCTCGCCTTCGCGGTCCTGCTCGCGCTTTGGCTGCTGCTGGTCGGGTCGCTGCAGGCCCAGGAGTTGGTCGCGGGGGTGGTCGCCGCCCTGCTGGTGACCCTGGTCGCCGGACCGCGGCTCGCCATCTTCGGCGGTCTGCGCTTGACCCCCGAGGCCCCGGTTCACCTGGTGCGCTACCTGGGCCATTTTCTGGTGGCGCTGGTGCGCGCCAACCTGGATGTCGCGCGTCGGCTGCTGACCCCGTCGCTGCCGATCCGCCCCGGGGTGGTGCAGGTGCGCACCGCTCTGGCATCCGACCTGGGCCGCCTGGTCCTGGCCAACAGCATCACCCTGACCCCGGGCACCCTGTCGGTAGCGGTGCAGGGCGACAAGATCCTGGTGCATTGGATCGACTGCCCGCCCGGGGTGGACCTGGAGCAGGCCACCCGCGCGATCGTCGGGTCCTTCGAGCGCCATATCAGTGGATTCCTGAAATGAGTCTGAACCTGTTGGAAATCCTGGCCTTCGCCCTGATGGGCCTAGCCCTGCTGCTCGGATTGGTGCGCTTCGTGCTCGGCCCCAGGACGCCAGACCGCCTGGTCGCCGCCGATACTCTGTCGGTGATCACCACGGCCGGCCTGGCGGGGATCGCGGTCCTGCTGGCGAGCCCCCTGTATCTGGACGTGGCCCTGGTCTATGGGGTGCTCGCCTTCGTCGGAGTGGTGGCCCTGGCCCGGGCCATCGAGGGGGACAGGGCATGAGACTGGTGGCCGATACCTTCCTGCTGCTCGGCGGGATCTTCTCTCTCCTGGGGGCCTTTGGGCTGCTGCGTATGCCCGACGTCTACAACCGCATCCAGGCGGGCACCAAGGCGGTGACCCTGGGCGCCCTGTGCTTCCTGATCGGGGTGGGTCTGCTCCAGCCCGGCTGGTGGGCCAAGCTGGTGTGCATCGCCGGCTTCATCCTGCTGACCAACCCGATCGGCTCCTCGACCGTCGCCCGTGCCCTCTACCTATCCGGGGTGCGCCCCTGGGCGGCCCCGCAGCCGACGGCCGGCGACACCCGGGAGCAGGAGGGGACATCATGACCTGGATCGCCCTGATCATAGTGGTACTGGTGCTGGTGGCGGCCCTGGCGGTGCTGCTCCTGGACAGCCTGATCGGTGCCGTGGTGGCCAGCTCGGTGGTCTCGCTGGGTGTCTCGGTGCTCTTCGTGGTGCTGCTGGCCCCGGACGTGGCCCTGACCGAGGCGGCGGTGGGTGCCGGCCTGAGCAGTGTGGTGCTGGCCTTGGGGCTGCGCCGACTCGGCCTGTGGCGGCTGGAGGGGGATTCCGGCCAGGCCCACCCGCTGTTGCCCACCCATCCCGCGCCCGGACAGGGAGGCACCGACGATGCGTAACCTCGCCTCGCTGGTCTTCAGCCTGGGACTGGCCTTCTTCCTGCTCACCATCGCCGCCCAGCTCGGCTACGGGGAGACCCCGATGCTGATCGGCTCGGGCATCCTCGATGGGGCGGAGCGGACGGTGGGCGCGGCCAACATCGTCACCTCGGTGGTGTTCGGCTACCGCGGCTTCGACACCCTGGGCGAGCTGTCCATCCTGTTCGCCGCCGCCACCGCGGCTGGGCTGGTGCTGGGCCACCGCCGTGCGGAGGCCAAGGACGATCCCGAGGGCGGGATGATCCTGAGCGCGGGAGCAGAGCTGCTCTTCCCCCTGCTGCTGCTGGTGGGGCTCTACATCGTGGTGCACGGCCATCTGACCCCGGGGGGCGGCTTCCAGGGGGGTGTGATTCTGGCCGCGGCCTTCTTCGTCTCGGTCATCGCCAGGCCCGCCCAGCGTCTGAGCCACGCGGGCATCTCCATCATCGAGGGGCTGGCGGGGGCCGGCTTCATCCTGATCGGCCTCTGGGCCCTGGTTGAGGACGGCAGCTTCCTCCAGCCTCTGCTCGGCCATGGGGTGCTGGGCCAGCTGCTCTCGGCCGGGACCCTGCCCCTGCTCTCCTCGGCGGTGGGTCTCAAGGTCGGCGCCGAGCTGGCAGGCCTGCTCGCTCACATCTCGGAAGCGGAGGCCAGCGAGCCATGATTCCCTTCTCCCTGGAATCCATCCTGTATACGGGTGCCATCGGCCTGGTGGTCATAGGCATCCTCGGGCTGGTGGTCTCCGACCACCTGCTGCGCATGCTGCTCGCGCTGGCGGTCGCCGAGGCCGGCGGCAACCTGCTGATCGTGCTGGCAGGCTACCGTGGCGGGGCGGTGGCGCCCATCCTCGGCTATGCCGCGCCCGGAACAGCCATGGTCGATCCCGTCCCCCAGGCCCTGGTGCTGACCGCCATCGTCATCGGGGTAGGGGTCCAGGCCCTGGCGGTGGCCCTGCTGGTGCGGGTCTATCGGGCCTACGGGACCCTGGACCTGCGCCGACTGGTGGAGCACCTGCAGGGCGACATCGCCAAGGCGGCGGGCATCCCCCGCTTGTCCAGTACCCACGGACCCGCGGGCGGGCGGCCCCTGCCGCCCGTTCCGGTCGCAACCTTCCACGGCACCCGCGGAGGCCGGTCATGAGCGGCGCGAGCCTGGCCTGGTCGGTGAGCCCGGCCCTGCCCATCGTCCTGCCCCTGCTCGGGGCCTTCCTGCTCCGGCCCCTCGCCCAGGTCTCGGGCAGCCTGGCGCGGGCCCTGGGTCCGCTGGTCCTGATCGTCTGCGCCTGGCTGATCTTCCGGCTCTGGTCAGTCCAAGGGGGTGAGCCGATAGCGGTGGCCATCGGCGGCTTCGCCGCGCCGCTGGGGATACTGCTCTACGTGGACCGCATCGCCCTGCTCTTCGCCATGGCGGTGCCGAGCTTCACCCTGCTGTTCTGGCCTTGGGCCGAGTCAGGTGAGCAGGCCACGCGGGAGGCGGCCCTGCTCCTGCTGATGGCGGCCTCGCTGACCGGGCTCGCCCTGTCCGGGGACATCTTCAACATCTATGTCTTCTACGAGCTGGCCGCGGTCGCCTCCTTCGGGCTGGTGACCCTGAGCGCCACCGGGCGGGCCCATGTGGCGGGCATCCGCTACCTGCTGCAGAGCGCGCTGGGCTCCCTGCTGGCGCTGATCGGCATCGCCATCCTCTACGCCAAGACCGGCAGCCTGAACCTGGCCCAGCTCTCGCAGCTGGCCCCGGGTAGCCTGCACGACCCTCTGGGGCTGGCGGCCTTCGCCCTGATGCTGATCGGCTTCGGGGTCAAGGGCGAGCTCTTCCCGGTCAACACCTGGGTGCCCGAGGTCTATGCCACCGCGCCCGCCCGGATCTCGGCCCTGCTCGCCGGGCTGGTCTCCAAGCTGGCGGTGCTGGTGGTGGTGCGCCTTCTGGTGCTGGTGTTCAACCAGCCCGAGGCGTCCCAGCTGCTGGTGGTCCTGGGGGTGCTCGGCATGGTCAGCGGCGAGCTGTCGGCCTGGCGAGCGAAAGATTTCCCGCGCCTGCTCGCCTTCTCCTCCATCGGCCAGCTCGGTATGGTGTTCATCGCCTTCTCCCTGTCCGGCTCCATCGGCATCCTGGCGGGACTGGCAGTGGCGCTGCACCACCTGCTGGTCAAGTCGGGTCTCTTCGCCCTGTCTGCGCGCTGGGGCGGCTCCCTGGATGCGCTCACGGGACAGGGGCGGCGCTCGCCCCTCGCCGGGGCGGTCTATGTGCTCTTCGCCCTGTCGCTGATCGGCGTGCCGCCCCTGCCCGGATTCTGGACCAAGCTGATCGTGCTGATCGGGCTCGCCAAGGGCGGGCCCCTGGCGCTCACGGCCATGGCGGCCATCCTGGTGGTCACCGCCATCGAGGCCAACTACCTGTTCCGGCTGGCGGTGCGCCTGTACAGCCGGGATGACACCGAGGTGGCCACCGCTTCGCGTCCTACCCTCGGCGCGGGGCTGGTCGCCCCCCTGCTGGCGACTGTCCTGCTCGGCGTGACCCTGGCCATAGCCCCGGTCGCCGACGGCCTTCGCACCGTCGCCAACCAGACGGTGGATGCAGATACCTACGTTAGAACCGCGCTCCCGCCTGGCCATGCACCGGTGTTGGCGCTTTCGCCGCGGCTGGAGAGGTATGCGGGGCCCGCTCCGAGGAACGCCGTAAACCCCTGCGAGAGCTCCGCAGTCCTGCTTCGCTCGCAGGCCCGGGGCTCACCATCCGTGGCGAGCCCGTTCGGCCGGCAAGAGCGCCACTGGCGCTCTTGCTCCTCGGCCTCACCCCTGGGGGCGCGGCTGCAACCGTCCTGGCCGCAGACGCCCTCGGATCGCGCCCCGGACCCCTCTGCTCCCGCACTCGATAGCATCGCCCGCGCCCCGACCCTCGCCCGTAAGGATTGACCATGACGTCCCTCGACTTGCTGTTTCTCGTCTCGGGCCTGACCCTGGCGGTGGCCCTGGCGCTCGGTCGGCAGCGCCTGTCCGGGCCCCTGCTGGTGCTGCTCTATGCCGCGCAGCTGGCCGCGCTGATCGGGACCGGCTGCCTGTTCGGCCAGCCGGTTCATGCCTCCTTCAGCGTCACGGTGCTCGATCAGCCCATGCACTGGCGCTACGACGCCCTGTCCTGGTTCTTCGCCGTGATCACCATCGGGGCGGGGCTGTTCTGCGCCTGGTATGCCTCCGGGGTCTGGCAGGGGCGCTATGCCGAGTCCGGGAGCAGCCCCTGGCTGTTCCATGTCGCCCTGGCCGCCAACGTCTTCGCCATGGTGGTGCTGCTAGGCAGTGGCGACTTCCTGTCCCTGTTCCTGGGCTGGGAGCTGGTGAGCTGGGCCAGCTTCCTGCTCATGGCCCTCGGCGGTGCCGCCTCCGGCCGCGCCGCCCTGCGCTACCTGACCTACGCCTTCAGCGGGGCCATGGCCATCCTCGGGGCCATGGCGCTGCTCTACGTCCAGGCCGGCTCCCTGGAGTATGCGCGGGTTGCGGCGGTCCTCCCCGAGATGGACACATTCCAGGTGGCCCTGCTGGCGGCCCTGCTCGGCGGCGGCTTCGCGGTCAAGATGGGCCTGCTGCCCTTCCATCTCTGGCAAGCGGCGGGCTATGCGGAGACCCCGGGGCCGGGCTCGGCATTCCTGGGGGCCATCTCCGCGCGCATGGGTCTCTACGCCATCATCGTGGTGATCGTGGGCATGGTCGGGGTCGCACGGCTGGCGGGCATGGGCATCCCCTACACCTTCCTCAGCGCCCGCGATCTGATCGCCTGGGTCGCCGCCCTGACCGTGGTGTTGCCCACCTACACCGCCCTGCAGCAGCACGACGCCCGCTACCTGCTGGCCTGGCACGGCATTGGTCAGGGCGGCTACATGCTGCTGGGGCTGATGGTGGGCGACGCCATCGGCTCGGCGGGCGGGCTGCTGCATGTGCTCAACTACGCCCTGACCCAGGCGGCCCTGCTGATGGCGGTGTTCGCGGTGGCCCACCGCACGGGGACCACCGACCTGAACAAGCTGGGCGGGCTGGTGACGCGCATGCCGCTCACCTTCCTGGTGCTGCTGTTCGGGATCATCAGCCTGGCCGGGCTGCCGCCCATGGCCGGCTTCGTCTCCAAGTGGATGGTCTACCGCTCCCTGATCACCGAAGGGATGCCCCTGCTGTTCGTGGCCGCCGTCGTCGGCACCCTGGGCACCATCCTCTCGGTCTACAAGCTGATCCACAATATCTTCCTCGGCCAGCTGCGCGTGGAGCACGTGGAGGTGCGCGAGGCCCCGCTCAGCATGCTGGTGCCCATGCTGCTGCTTGCGGCGCTGATCTTCCTGGCGGGGCTCATGCCCGGCCCGGCCCTGAGCTGGGTGGCCCAGGTGCAGCAACAGCTCGGCCTGCCGATGGTGCACTACAGCCTGGGCGGTGTGGTCGACCCCCGAGGCGGGCTGGATATGATCTGGCTGGTCAGTATCCTGATGGGCGGCTTCGGCGTCGGCGCCCTGGTCTTTTTCGGGCTGGGCGGACCCTCCCGTCGGGTGCATCAACTCGACAACTACGCGGGCGGCCACTTCCTGACCGCGGACGTGCGCTACCAGTACAGCGACAACTTCTACGCCGGGCTGATGCACCTGATCGGCCCCTGGTACCGCGGGGCCTTCCAATGGCTGGAGGGCGCCGTCGGAGCGGTGGTCGACCTGCTCTCCTACGGGATGCACTGGATCTACCGCTCCGTTCAACCCCTGGTCTTCCTGCTCGCGACCAGCCTGGCCGTGCTGGTCTGGGCTGCCATCTGAGCCGAGGTATCCGAGATGGACTGGAAATCGCTCCTACTGGAGCTGCTGCTCATGCCCCTGGTGGCCTTCATCGTGGGCATGGCCATGGTGCTGATGATGCGCCGAATCGCGGCCAAGCTGCAGCGGCGGGTCGGCCCGCCCCTGCTCCAGCCGCTCTACGACATCGTCAAGCTGCACGCCAAGCAGACCCAGGTCTCCCACGGCCTGATCCACGAGATCGGCATCGTCATGGCGATCGGCGGCTATGTGGCGGCCGAGACCCTGCTGCCCGTGCCGGGCATGAACGGGATCGCCGCGCAAGCGGGTCTGGTCGCCCTGCTCTACATGACCATGATCCCCTCGCTGGGCCTGGCCCTGGGCGTGGGCCAGTGCGCCAACCCCAACGGGTCCATCGGCATCTCCCGGGCCCTGACCGCCATGCTCGCCTATGACGTGCCCCTGGTGATCGTCATCTTCGGCGTGGCCTACCACTTCGGAACCACCAACCTGGTGGACATCATCGCCATCCAGCAGGCAGGCGGACCCGCCACCTGGGGGGCGGCGCAGATGCCGCTGCTCGCCATCGCCGGGCTCTTCGCCCTGCAGGGGATGCTCGGCAAGCACCCGTTCGAGATCTATGTGGCGCCCGCGGAGATCGCCACCGGGCCCATGGTGGAGATGGGCGGCAAGTTCCTCGGCGGGCTGTTCGTGATGCAGTGCTTTCAGCTTTACACCGCGGGGGTGCTCTACACCACCCTCTTTCTGGGCGGCGGGGAGAACTGGCCAAGCTTCCTGGTCAAGAGCTTCGCGGTGCTCGCCATCCCCATGAGCCTCGCCATGCTCTTCCCGCGCTACCGCACCGAGGACCTGGTGCGCCTGCTGTGGAAATGGCCGGTCATGCTGGGCCTGGTCGGCCTGGCCTTTGTGCTGAGGTAAGCCCCATGAGCCTTCTCGACAAGATCCCGATCCGCCAGGAGCGCCTGCCCCAACCCGGCGGCCCGACCCAGGCGAAAGCGCGGACCAACCCGCTCGCCCACGTCTTCGACGAGCTGATCAACTTCGCCCGCTCGCGCTCGCTGTTCATGCTGCACTACTGCACCGGGTGCGGGGCGGTGGAGCTGCCGCCGGCCATGACCTCGCGCTTCGACATGGAGCGCCTGGGCATACAGCCCATGGTCTCGCCGCGCCAGGCGGACATACTGCTGGTCACCGGCTACGTCTCGGTCAAGACCCTCAAGCGGGTGATCCTGACGTACGAGCAGATGGCCTCGCCCAAGTACGTCGTCGGCATCTGCTCCTGCACCGTCAACGGCGGCATGTACTGGCAGAGCTACGCCACCGCCAAGAAGCTCAACGACTACCTGCCCGTGGACATCTACATCGCGGGCTGCATGCCGCGCCCCGAGGCGGTCATCGCCGGGCTGCGCGACCTGATCGAGAACATCAAGCGCGGCGAGGCCAACGCCTGGCAGGACTACTACCACCGCTACGACTACTACCTGGGCCACCAGCAGCGGCTGTTTAGCGAGAACTGGCAGACCCCCACCGACGTGATCGGCGAGGCGCGCCACTACGGCCTGTTCGGCCCCGAGACCCTGGGCGAGCACACAGCCCTGCTGGAGCAACATCAACGGCCCCTGGAGGCCCTGGAGATGAAGCTGGAGATCCCCGAGCTGAAGCGGAAAGCGCCATGAGCAAAGAGCTGTCGAGCTGGCTGGACCAGCTCCTCCAGGAGGTGGAGGGGATCAAGCTGCGCCGCAAGGGCGCACGGCGGCTGCGGGTCGACGTGGCCGCGGACGCCCTGCCCGCCCTGCTGGAGCTGCTGCGCGGCCGGGCCTCCTACGTGCACCTGTCGGCCATCAGCTGCGTGGACTGGCCGGAGGACGACCAGTTCGAGCTGGTCTACCACGTCTGGTCCTACGAGCTCCAATCCCTGGTCTCGGCCCACACCCGCATCCCGCGTGAATCGAGCCGCTACATCTCGGTCTACGACATCTACACCCCGGCGGCCTTCTTCGAGCGCGACATCCACGAGATGTTCGGGGTCTGGTTCGAGGGCAGCCCGGACATGTCCAAGTTCATCCTCACCGAGTGGGACGGCCCGCCGCC
Organism: uncultured Gammaproteobacteria bacterium; assembly: GCA_963711095.1. Classification (GTDB taxonomy): domain Bacteria; phylum Pseudomonadota; class Gammaproteobacteria; order Chromatiales; family Chromatiaceae; genus CAVQCX01. Next base: position 126,178 of record CAVQCX010000013.1, read on the forward strand.
CATGCGCAAGGACTTCGACTCCGAGGCCTGGGTGAACGAGCACTTCGACTGGCAGGACTACAACCCCGAGTGGCTTCAGGACCTGGTGGCCCAAGGCGGGGGCATTGCTGTACCGCCGGACGAGCAGCGCTTCAGCCGGAGGAACCGCGATGAGACCTGAGAACTACGAGGCCCAGCGCCACCCGCCGAGCCACGAGTACGAGCTGTTCATCGGCCCCAACCACCCGGGCATAGAGGGCAACTACGCCTTCAAGCTGCGCATGCACGGCGACCGGGTGATCGAGGGCCGGGCCGATGCGGGCTACCTGCACCGCGGCTTCGAGAAGCTCATGGAGGGGCGGCTATGGATTCAGAACCTGGCCATCACCCCGCGCATCTGCGTCCCCGACCCCGTTCCCATGGAGGTCTCCTACTCCCTGGCGGTGGAGGACCTGTGCGGGCTGGAGGTGCCGCCTCGGGCCCAGTGGCTGCGGGTGCTGCAGCTGGAGCTCTCGCGCATTGCTGCCCACCTGTTCACCTTCGGCGGCCATGCGGCCACCACGGGCATGTACAGCCCCATGTTCTGGGGCATAGCCGACCGCGACCTGATCCTCGACCTGTTCGAGGAGCTGTGCGGCGGGCGGGTCTATCACATCTACAACATTCCGGGCGGGGTGCGGCGCGACCTGCCCGAGGGCTTCGCGAAGCGGGTCGCCGATACCCTGGACTACCTGGAGTCGCGCCTGCCTGACTACGACAACCTGATGTTCACCAACCAGGTGTTCGTCCAGCGCGCCCGCGGCGTGGGCACGATCAGCCGCGAGCAGGCCCTGGAGTGGGGCGTGACCGGGCCCAACCTGCGCGCCACCGGGCTGAAGTTCGACGTGCGCCGCGACGACCCCTACCTGGTCTATGACCAGCTGGAGTTCGACATCCCCACCGAGGAGGCGGGCGACGCCTGGGCCCGCACGCTGGTGCGGCGCAAGGAGCTGGTCGAGAGCATCCGCATCTGCCGCCAGGTGATCGAGCGCCTGCCCGCCATCCCGGGCCCCATCCGCTGCCCCATCCCCAACCCCCTGGCCTGGAACGTCCCGGCCGGCTCCACCTACACCCGGGTCGAGTCGTCCAAGGGCGAGCTGGCCTGGTACGTGGTCTCCAACGGCAAGGAGCGGCCCTACCGCACCCATGTGCGCGGGCCCTCCCAGATGCACGCGGTGCAGGTCCTGGAGCGGCTGTCGGTGGGATGCCGCATCGAAGACGTGGCCCAGACCATGTTCTCCCTCGACGCCTGCCCCCCGGAGGTGGACCGCTGATGCGCGACATCGACTACAAGGCCAAGGGGAGCATCCTCGCCCCCCTGAAGAACCTCTCCTTCTTCGGGCGCCCGGCAGTCACCGTCCCCCTGGACCCGCGCCCCGCCTCGGCCAACTACCGCGGCTTCCACGTCAACGATTGGGAGAAGTGCATCGGCTGCAGCACCTGCCAGAAGGTCTGCGACAACGCGGCCATCACCATGGTCGAGGTCCCGGGCCTGCCCAAGGACCCGGCCAAGGGCATCCGCAACTGGCGCCCGGCCATCGACTATGGCCGCTGCTGCTGGTGCGCCCTGTGCGTGGATCTCTGCCCGACTGGCTCCATCGCTCTGACCCGGGAGTATGTGCACACCTGCGTCGACGCGGACATCGACAGCTACTTCATTTTGCCAGACGCCAAGGGCATACACGGCACCCCCTTCCCCAAGGGCTGGGCCAAGAGCGCCGATGCCGACATGGTGGCCATGGAGCGCCAGCCCATGGAGGAGCTGACCCCCGAGGTCCGCACCCAGGGCTTCGACGAGATAGTGGCGGGCTACGACCCCAACCAGGCCATCATCGAGGCCTCGCGCTGCGTCCAATGCGGCATGTGCCACGACGCCTGCCCCACCCACATGAACGCCCCCGAGTACATCCGCGCCATCTGGCAAGGCGACCTGGAAGAGGCGGTGCGCCAGATCTATCGCACCAATCCCTTCGCCCACACCTGCGGTCGGGTCTGCACCCACCGTTGCGAGGACGCCTGCTCCATCGGCCACCGCGGCACCCCCATCGCCATCCGCTGGCTCAAGCGCTACGCCATGGACGCCGTGCCCCACGAGCGGGTCAAGGAGATCGTCGCCGAGCTGCGCCCCGGCTATGTCACCGGCCGGCGGGTGGCCATCATCGGGGCAGGACCCGCAGGCCTCACCGCCGCCTTCGACCTGGCCAAGTCCGGCCATTCGGTGACCGTGCTGGAGGCCGAGGCCGAGGCCGGCGGCATGACCCGCTACGGCATCCCCGACTATCGCCTGCCCGCCGCCGCCCTGACCCAGGACGTGGACGTCATCGCCTCCCTCGGGGTGGACATCCGCTACAACACCCGGGTCGGCAAGGACGTCACCCTCGCCCAGCTCCGGAAGGACCACGACGCCGTGCTGATCGCCGTCGGGCTCTGGATGGGCCGCTCCACCCGGGTCCCGGGCAGCGACCATGCCGACGTGCGCCGCGCCGTCGACCTGCTGCGCCGCGTCGCCGCAGGCGAGGCCATTGACGTCCCCCGCTCCGCCGTGGTCGTAGGCGGCGGCAACGTCGCCATGGACATAGCCCGCACCCTGGTGCGGCTGCAGCGGCGCGAGTATGGCCAGGTCCAGGTCACCGTCACCGCCCTCGAAGACCTGGCCCACTTCCTCGCCGACCCCGAGGAGGTCAAGGAGGCCTTGGAGGAAGGCGTGGTCATCCACGACGCCCACGGCCCCCAGGAGGTTCTGCTGAAGCAGGGCCGCGTCAGCGGCCTGCGCACCTGGGCGGTGACCTCCATCTTCGACGAGCAGGGCCGCTTCGCCCCCAAGTACTACGACAGCCAGGAGCTGATCCACCCGGGCGAGATGGTCATCGAGGCCATCGGCCAGGCTACCGACGTCTCCCTGCTCGGCGAGGCCCTCACCGAGGCCCTGGAGTGGAACCGCGGCCGCCTGAGCATCAACGAGGCGGGACGCACCTCCGAGCCCTGGCTGTGGGCGGCGGGCGACATGGTGCGCGGCCCCGACGTGGTCTCCGCCGTGGCCGACGGCCACCGCGTGGCCGAAAGCATCAACGAACACCTCGCGTTGCAGGAGCAGGTCGCATGACCGACATCGAAGGCGCCCAGGGGGCCTCCGCCCGCATCCAGTCCAAGAAGACCCTGAAGGAGGTCCTGGCAGTGGCCGCCTCCTTCGAGGCCGGTGCCCGGGACTTCTACACCGACCTCATCCCCAAGGTGAGCAAGAACGTGCGCTGGGTGGTGGAGGACCTGGCACGGGAGGAGCAGCAGCACTACGACATGCTGACCGAGCTGGCCACCCGGGCCGACATCCAGGCCCAGGTGGAGGCGGAGATCGCCACGCCCGCGAGCGACGGGCGCTTCTCGGATGCGGTGCACATACCGGATCTGGGGGAGCGGCCGGATGACCAGGCGGTGTTGCAGTATGCGATGGGACGGGAGCATCTGGCCATGGAGCACTATCGGAACCTGGCGGAGGCTGCGGAGCCGGGGCCGTTGAAGGAGCTGTTTGCGTTTTTGGCGAATGAGGAGACTAAGCACAAAGCGGACTTGGAGGGGGTTTATTATGAGGTGGTGCATTCGGGGGGAGTTTAGGGGCCAAGAACAGAGCCGCGATCACTGCACGGCCGGCGATCGGCCCTGCCCCGTCCAGATCAGGCAAGGATTGCTTCACCCTAGAAAGAACATTTGAACCGCCAAGGCGCCAAGATCGCCAAAGTATTCAAAGCAATGACGTGGTCTCCGCCGTGGCCGACGGCCACTGAATATTTGCGACACCCACCTATTGGGACCCAGTGCCATGGGAAGGGCACCCCCATCAGATTCGGTGGTCCGTCTCCCGCCACTGCTGGAGACCGGCGTTGATCAGGGCGACGCCCAGCACGAGGCCAAGCAGGATGGCCGAGCCGAGGCTGCCCATGACGATGAGCAGCACCCCGAGCACGATGCTCGACCAGAGCCCGACCCGCCGCAGCAGGGGCGGGTTGACCACCTCTGAGTCGCGCAGGGTCGCCAGCCCGGTGATACCGCTCAGGATGAGGCCGCCGCCGAGCAGCACCGCCACCAACCACAGGGTCAGCTCGGGCCAGATCAGGATCACCCCCCCAGCGATCACCTGGGCCCAGGGGCCGAACACCCCGACGGGCAAGCCCTCTTTGCGCGCCTCGTTGACCCAGAGCAGGGCCACGATGCCGCTGGCCAGCATGACGCCGCCGAGCGCCATCACCGCGAGGGTCCCGAAGAAGTAGGGAACGATGATCGCCGCCGCTCCAAGCAGGATGGAGAGGACAGCCAGCGTCTTCGTCGAATTCACGGGGCGTCTCCCAAGAACATGGACGATCCCTGCCGTTCCGGGGCCGTCGCGAGGAAAGAGGCCCCCAGTAGGGGATCGTGAATCATTTGCACAGCCACTCCAACACCGGATAAGGAGCCCGTCTTGCTTCTTAGCATCGAACATTTTCCATTGTCTACTGCCCAAAGGCATGGACAGCCACACTCTGTCGTGGAGCTATTGAAACCACGCGACCTCATCGTCGAGACCCACGCCTCCCTGACCTGACCTTCTCCACTGGCTGTCGCCGTGACCCGCCACAGCTGTCACCCCGCAGGTCGCCGGGTGCTTCACGGTGCCTTACCAAGGCTTGAGCCGTGTGCGGTGAAAGTCGCATGCACGGTTCTTAGGGGGCGGGGTGACGACAACGTCACCCTGCTACCCGACGAGCCTGACCCCTGTCATCGGTATTGACGCGCGGGATGACCCGGCAACACGTCCTGTGGCTAGCGGTCTTCCTTGCCATGCCAGATGCGCAAGATGTAGAGATTGTCATCCGTTACGGTGCAGCGCACGATGTAATCACCACTGACCAGTTCCCGCACGCCGGGCAGTTCTTCAACCTCGACGCCCATCGCGGGTTGGTTAACAAGATGGCGGATGGATTGCACCAGCCGCCGGCTGATCAGGCGGGCGCCGTGGGGGTTTTTAAGGGCGACAAACTTGCGCAGGCGCTCCAAGTCCCGCTGGGCGCGCCGGGTAAACTGCAAGATCATGATTGAGGCGGGACCTTCTCGCGCTCTGTGCCCCAGCTCTCCAGCCATTCCAAGATCTCATCGCCCGGGATGACTTGGCCGTTCTGGATGTCCGCCAGGGCTTCGCGGGTCTCTTCCAGCCTCTGGGCCTTCAGCTCTTCGCGGGCCAGGTATTCCTCGACAGCGTCCTTGATGATCCAGCCCTTGCTCCGTCTAAGCTTTTCTGCTGCCTGTTCAAGCCGTTGCAGGAGCTCATCCGGCATTCTGACGCTGGTTATGCCCATGTAATTGCTCCAGCTTAATGCACTGTAATACATTGCATTATACGGTTGTCGGCTCCGTTTGTGTAGTCATGAGGCGGTTTCAGTTTGGCGCGATGCATCGCCGTGAGAGCAAGACGACAAGAAATGGACCGCCACCGTTTGGAGGCGCACGCCAAGGTATGCCCGATGGGCTTCCCTTCCACGTTGAAGTCGCTCTTAGTCCCAGATGGGGGCACAAGCGGAAACGCGCGGCCTCCCGCTTTCTGGGGCTCCCAAAAGATGGTTGTCCAACTTTGTTCCGCCTGAGGCAAAAAAACAAGTCCGAAGGTGACACCAACAGGGCAAAAGACAAGACCCCTTCGCCCCCTCAAGACCCCGATTTTCCCACGCCAAGCTTCGGACGGGGCTAGACTTGCACCAGACCGACATAAGCTACTCCCAATGGAAACGGCCAACAAATATGGTCTCTACGACCAGCTGATGACCTTGCCCGAAGGGCTGACCGGGGAGATCCTGAACGACCAACTTCATACCCAGCCCCGTCCGTCCGGCGCCCATACGGGGGTCGAATCGGCCCTGCAGATCGAGCTTGGCGGCCCGTTCGACCGGGGCAGAGGCGGTCCGGGCGGCTGGCGAATCCTGGTCGAGCCGGAGATTCACTTCGTCCGCGACCGGGAGGTCTGCGTCCCCGATCTTGCAGGCTGGCGCAGAGAGCGCCTCGCCGAACTGCCGCGGGATCAACGCTTCGACGTGGTGCCGGACTGGGTCTGCGAAATCCTCTCGCCCTCCACCGAGAGCAAGGACCGGGGAATCAAGATGCCGATCTACGCCCGATACGGCGTGCCCTTCGCGTGGCTCGTCGACCCGTTGAAGCGAAAGGTGGAAGCCTTCGTGCTGAGCGAGGGGAACTGGCGACACTCCAGGATTCACCACGGTGATGAGACTGTGTCCTTGCCGCCTTTTGAGGCCGTGCCGCTGGAGCTTCCTGCGCTCTGGGTGTGAGAACGCACAGTTCCGTATCGGCGAATCCTCCGAGCGAAATCACTCCGCCGCTGGCCTCGATCCCGACCGGAAGGTCCGATCCCGGGGAAGAAGGTGCGCCCCTACGGATAGAAAGCTGCGGCCAATTTTGCCTGTTGACTCGGGAAACCGTGGTCTGTCCCCGGTACCGCACTCCCTCGCACCCACCTACCACCTCCGACACCCCGGCCTTGCCTCCCCCCCTGCAAGCGGCTAGCATCGGAGGAATCAACCAGAGCGAAGGACCTGACGCAATCCGCGTTCCCGGCCACACAGGGACACCGACGTCTTCGTAGGCAAGGAGCTTTAAGTGTATCTGGTGATTCTGAAACCCCAAGCTATCAAGGATCTTCAAGCGATTCAGGCACTCGAAGCGAAGAGGGTTGTTGAAAAGATCAAAGCACTCGAGCAGGGCCTCGTCGGCGACATCAAGAAGCTGACAAACTTCACTCTCGAATACCGATTGCGAGTCGGCAGCTACAGGGTGCTATTCGAAATTGAAGGAGAGACCATAGTCATTTATCGGATAAAGCACCGAAAAGAAGCCTATCTGCGCAGGTAATGCCATGAAACTGCACCCCCAGATTATAGAGAAAGAAGGAAAAAAGGAATTTGTTGTCCTTCCTTTCGAGGAATATCAGGCCTTGACGGAGCTGCTACTTGATTATGAGGATCTTCGGGATCTGAGGGAGGCGAAGGAAGAATCAAGGGGGGAAGAAGGGGTTTCTTTGGACAAGGTGGTGGCGGACTTCGGGTTGTCGAGGTAGGGCGCGGCTGATAGCCCATTCCGAGGACACCCACCGTACGAGCCCCCGTCGTAGAAGCCTGGGACCACCTAGCTGGCCCCCCGGGGCCGGCCAGAGCACGGCGTCCGGGGCCGAGCCCGACACGCCGCATTCAGTTGCTCGACCGCTTCGGCGGGGATGGAGGCCTCTTCGCGGCATCGGCCCGGATAGATGTTACTGGCGATACGGCGGGTGTCCTTGTATTTTAGTAGGCTGGTGAGGGGCTCGCGAGCAAAACGCAAGACCTGACCCCGTTTTCTCCCTAACGAAAAAAGACAAGATATAGAACGATAACGAGTACTACCGTACCGAGGCCGATATACATATTTACCTCCATCTCATCACCCACCCTCGGCGAGGGTTGTCAGGTATGAGTTGACAACAGCACTAAAGCATTCTCTCATGTGGGTGTCTGTACGCTGGCATACGTGGAGGGATAGGAATTTGCTTTCTGCCGCCGCAGGCGAAGAGCAAGCCATCAGGCGATGGCGGGTAGAGGCTCGTAGGTCAGCGGGACCTGGCCGTTGACCGGCCAGTCGTCGTCTTTGGGGCGGGGCCTGGCTGGGCGGGCGCGGGTTCCAGAGCCCGAGGTGGCGCGGAATGCGCTCGATCACTAGGGGCTCCTCGATCACCGAAAGGAAGCGCATCTCCCCGCCACAGTGGGGACAGGTCAAAGGGTCGGCCTCGTACACCATCTTGATCAGCCGAGCCCAGGCGGCCCGAGCGGCGCGCGAGGCCTCGGGGTCGACCTGCTCGGGCGTCCCATCGATCACCAGGGCCGGCGTCTCAGGCTCCGACTCCGCCGTCGCGGTCTTGCGGACGCCAAATCGAGCGTGGCCCCTGTCAGTCCAGATGGAGTCACGCCAGGCACCAAGAGAGGACCCCGCTTGGCCCCATTAGCCCGACCGCTCGCTGGACAGCAGCAAGCCTATTCTTTCCGGCACTCCCCGCATGTTGGACCAGGCCAGCAGGCTCCCGAACACAACCTTCTGATAGCGGGTGAGGCCGTCTGCAGGGAGTGTTTGCACCACCACGGTGCGCGCCATGGCCCCGAAGCCCATGAATTGGCTCAGATCGAGTGGATTTCGCCACAGTTCGGGCTAGTTGGGCGGATCTTGGGCGGTCACTCGTTCTCCTGATGCGCCTCCACCTCGATCCTGCCTCCCTCACCAACGGTCACGTGCAGAACCATGGGGCTGCACAGCACACCTGGCAGTCCTCCACATAGCACTGCCGCTGCAAAGAGCAGTCCACCGTCAGATCGACGGTCTCGCCGCAACAGGGACAGGATATCCAGATCGCTTCCAGCAGATTCATGGGTCCGCAGCACGCTCAAGGCTAGGCCAAATCGGCAAACATCCCATGCCCCCGGCACGACAGTCGCCGCGCCCTGCCGTTGACAAGACCGTCCGAGAAGCCTTAAGGGTCAGGTCTAGATTCGACGCCTGCTCGACACGTGGCGGCACAACGGAGGCAGCGTAGAAGGTCGACGACTTTGGCAGTCAGGTCTAGATTCGCTGAAGCATAGCCGACGAAAAGGCTTCGATTCTAGACCTGACCCTCCGCGTCCTCCGAGCCTTGACTGGGCCGCTGTCGGGCTAAGATCGGAGAAAGTCAAGGAAATCGCGCACAGAGCCATCGGACTGGGCTACGTCCCGCTCGCGATGGCCTCGCCAGGGGGGGTCGGGATGGTTTCGTGCGGAAAGGGTGGCGGAGGACGGGTGGTTGGCGCCGATTGCGGGCCGCTGGCTTGCTCTCCGCCTGCGGCGGCTGAAAGCAAATTCCTATCCCTTCATTGCATTCAGCCCAACCTACGGACTGCCGAAGCAAGCGAGCACAATCACTAGCGGAGAACTTTTCCGTTGATTCAATATCGGAGAAGGAATCGGCTGATTTTCAAAAAATTCTACTAGATTTTTTTCAGAGGATTCGATACGTGTGTTCAGACGAACACACGTATCAGATTGTCCTTGCAGATACCATTCTTAACTATGGGATAGCCCCCGAGGCTATAGAAAATGAACACCGTATAGAAACAGGAAGCGTTGATTTGTTTATTCATAAAAGTGGTGGGATAAAATCGGACTGTGCCATTGAAGTGAAAGGCGGTGCACATCGAGGTAGGAATTGCTTCAAAGCTCACCCCGAAGCTTTTAGGACAGACGATCTACCAAAATTGAATGCTCTACATCAGAAAGGCATAGAAACTTGGTGGGTAGGAGTGGAAACGAGCAAACTTCCTGGGAAGTTAAGTGTTGGTCAACTTGAAGTAATGCGTTCTGCTATTTGTGATGCTGGGCACAGCATGGCACTTTTTAGACAGGATGATGATTTCTTTTATCTGGGGAAGCCCAAGTCGGCTTCTTTGGCGAAAATTGCACTTCCTATTTTGCCCGTGAATGATGGCAAGCCCAAGGCTTCATTTTCGAGAGTGATACAAAACTCACTTAATGTGCTATCAAATTTCAGAAATGAGCGAAATCCGCAGCGAGATATTTATGCCGAATGCCTACGAAATGGATGGTCTGACAGTAACGTTGCTGCGGATATTTTTCTAGGATTTTCTCGCGAATTTGTTTTGCCCGGCGACAATCCAAGAACAAAAAAGCAGCCTAAACGATATGACTTGGCAGTCTTTTCACAAGGTGTCTGCGGGAACTTTAATCTCTATTCACAGTAATCGGGGACAGACCACGATTTCCGCGTTGCGAGGTCAGCATGGGCCCGCGGTCTCTGCAGTTTCCGTAGGGGTCGATGAAGTGGACCCCAGGTGCAGTTTCCGCCGGAGTGGCACAGCCAGCGTAGGGCGGAAAAGCGCAGCGCCTTCCGCCGCATGTAAATGATTCCTCAACAGCCACGCTCGCCAGCGGCCAGATCTCCCACCCCCTGCCCTGCCCAATCCGGCGTATAGACGCTTTGAGCCGCGTAGCGGTGAAAAGAGGAATACGGCCAGTCCCTTACAGACGCGACCAGCCCATGCTTTGCGGGATTGATGTGAACGTAGTCCACGTGCGCCGTATAGTCCTGTTGGTCCCGGACCGTGTGCTCCCAGTATCGCCGCTGCCAGATGCCCCTTTCCCCGTTGGCCGCACGAACGGGGCTGAGTCGCTCGGTCTTGGGCAGTGTCTTGGCGAAGGCGATCTTGATCGCCTTCCAGCGACCCGGGTAGTCGGTGTCACCGGGCGGTAGAGTCCATACCGTGTGCATGTGGTCGGGTAGCACCACCCAGGCGTCGATGTGGAAGGGCTGTCGTGCGCGCACTTTACGCACGGCATCGCGCAGCGCATCGACATGGGTGACGAGCAGCGTGCTGCTGCGCTCGAGCAGGTTGACGGTGAAGAAGTAGGTTCCGCCGGGGACGCGGTTGCGACGGTAGTCGGGCATTGCTGGATTGTGCCGACACAGGGCGTGCGGGGGAAGGCGCTGCGCTTTTCCCATCCGGCGGAAGGCGCTGCGCTTTTCCGCCCTACAGTGTCACCACGACCGAGTGCTCCTGGTGGTCGTCGACCAGGGGAATGGCCTGGCCGTCTTGCTCGACCCCGTCCACCGTCAGGCTGGTCACCCCGCCCTTCGCACCCTCCCCGCCCGGCGTTTGGGTTATGGCGATGTGGTACACGGTCTCCCGGAACCGGTAGTGGATCTTCAGCCCGTGCCAGTGGGCGGGCAGGCAGGGCGCGACGTGCAGCCTGTCCACTTCCAGGCGCAGGCCGAGCAGGGACTCCAGGATGAGCCGGTACATCCAGCCGGCCGAGCCGGTGTACCAGGTCCAGCCGCCGCGGCCGGTGTGGGGCGCCACCGCGTAAACGTCAGCCGCCATGACGTAGGGCTCCACCTTGTAGGTGGCGATGGCCTCCTTGGATTTCGCGTGGTTCGCCGGGTTGATCAGGGTGGTCAGCTCCCAGGCGCGGCGGCTGTCGCCCAGCGCCGCGAAGGCCATGGCCGCCCAGACGGCGCCGTGGGTGTACTGGCCGCCGTTCTCGCGCACGCCCGGCACGTAGCCCTTGATGTAGCCCGGGTCCAGGTCCGACTGGTCGAAGGGGGGATCGAGCAGCTGGATGAGGCCGTGCTCGCGGCGCACGAGCCGCTCGTCCACCGCCTGCATGGCCTTGCGCACGCGCTCGGGCATCGCCCGCCCCGGACAGCACCGCCCAGCTCTGCGAGATCGAGTCGATCTGGCATTCGGTATTGTTGGCCGAGCCGAGCGGCGTGCCGTCGTCGAACCAGGCGCGGCGATACCAGGCGCCGTCCCAGCCGTGGCGCTCGAGGCTCTCGCCCAGGCGCTGGCCTTCGGCCGCGCAGAATTCGGCGAAGGCCGGGTCGTCGTGCCGGCGCGCCAGGGCGCCGAACTGGCGCAGCACCTCGAACAGGAAGAAGCCCAGCCAGACGCTCTCCCCCTTGCCCTGGATACCGACCCGGTTCATGCCGTCGTTCCAGTCGCCGGTGCCGATCAGCGGCAGGCCGTGCTCGCCGAAGGTCAGGCCGTGCCGGATGGCCCGCACGCAGTGCTGGTACAGGCTCTCCGCCGTTTCGGAGCGGCCGGGCAGGTCATAGTAGGAGTCGTCGTCCGGATTGAGCGGGCGGCCTTCCAGGAGCCCGATGCGCTCATCGAGCACGCCGGTGTCGCCGGTGCTCAGCACGTAGCGGCAGGTGGCGAGCGCCAGCCACAGGTAGTCGTCGGAGCAATGGGTGCGCACGCCCCGGCCCGACGGCGGATGCCACCAGTGCTGGACGTCGCCTTCCCGGAACTGGCGGCCGGCGCACAGCAGCAGATGGGCGCGCAGCAGGCCGGGCTCGGCGTGCACCAGCGCCATCGCGTCCTGCAGCTGGTCGCGGAAACCGAAGGCGCCGCCCGACTGGTAATAGCCGCTGCGCGCCCAGATCCGGCACGCCAGGGTCTGGTACAGGAGCCAGCCGTTGGTGAGCACGTTGAGCGATTCGTCGGGCGTCTCCACCTGGACCGCGCCGAGGGTGTGGTTCCAGTAGTGCCAGACCGCTTCCAGGGCCCGGCGGGCGGCGTCGGCGCCCCGGAGGCGATGCACCAGTTGGCTGGCTTCGTCGCCGCCCGGGACGCCCCCCAGGCCGAGCCTGAAGACGATCTCGCGCTCCTCGCCGTCGGCCAGATCGCAGGCGCACCTGGATCGCGGCGCAGGGGTCCAGACCGCTGCCCAGCCTGCCGGAGAGGTGGGTGCGCGCCATCGCCGCCGGATTCTCCAGGCTGCCGTTGCGGCCGATGAATTCGGCGCGGTCGCAGGTGACCGTCCGGGTCGCATCGTCCACGTCGAAGAAGGCGACCCGCCCGGGAAACTCGGTGTTGTAAGGGTTGCGCGCGTAGAGCGCGCCGCTGTAGGGATCGACCTCGGTGGTCAGGTGCATGGCCGATCTTCGGCCGCAGGTCGCCCAGCACCCATTCCACATAGCCGGTGGCGGAGAGCCGGCGTGGCCGGCCGGAGCCGTTGCGCACCTTGAGCACGGCGAACTTCACCGCCGCATCCTGGGCCACGTAGACCCACAGCTCGGAGCGGATGCCGCCCTCGGTATGCTCGAACACGCTGTAGCCGAAGCCGTGGCGGCTGACGTAGGGCGTGGCGCCGCGCCTGGGCAGCGGCGTGGGCGACCAGAAATGGCCGCTCTCCTCGTCGCGCAGGTAAAAGGCCTCTCCGCCGGGGTCGGATACCGGGTCGTTGTGCCAGGGCGTGAGGCGGAATTCGTGGGCGTTCTCGCCCCAGGTATAGGACTGGCCGCTCTCCGAGATGACACTGCCGAGCTGGGGATTGGCCAGCACGTTCACCCAGGGCGCCGGGGTGACCTGTCCGGGCATGGTGGTGATGACGTACTCACGCCCGTCCGGGGTGAACCCCCCGATACCGTTGGCCAGGATCAGATCGCGCCGCGGCGGCTCGAAGGCGCCGGGCGCCTCGTCCTGTCGGGGGCGGCTGGGTCTGAGGCGCGGCACGCGCGCCTGCACGGGACCCGGGCGGTTGACCTGCTCCGCGAGGGTCCCCCGGCTGTCGCTGAGGATGACACGGGCGACCGTCTGAAACAGCGTGCGGTCCTCCTCCGAGATCTGCTCCACCGAGCGTATGAAAATGCCGCCCGGCCGGTCCATCGCCTGGGTTTCGAGGCCCACCGCCACCAGGCCCAGGATCTGATCCTGCAGCACCTGGCGGTAACCGGCGCGGTCCTCGTTCCAGATCACCAGGTCCACCGCCAGTCCCTTCAGTCGCCAGTAGGCATGGGCCTGGATGAGCTGGCGCACCAGCTCGATGTTGGCCAGGTCGCCGATGCGCACCAAGACGATCGGCAGATCACCGGAGATGGCATAGCCCCAGAGTCCGGATTGCCCGCGCCGGTTCTTCATGAGCAGGCTGCGGTCGGCGCGCAGTGAGGCATGGGCGTAGAGGATCGAGTTGGCCAGGCGCCCGTAGAGCTGCGCGTCGGCCTCGCTGGCGTTGATCTGGCGCAGCACCACCTGGGCGTGGGTCCAGGCGAGCTCGAAGACGCGGTCGGCGAGGCGCCGATCCTGATACTTCTCGACCAGACCCAGGGCGGCATCGCGGCTGTCGCCGATGCCGTAGACCAGATCCACGCTGGCCGACTGCTCCGGCTCGAGGGTGATCCGACAGCGGATGGCCACCACCGGGTCCAGCACCGAGCCCTGGCTGCCGGACAGCGCCGCCGCATTGTCCATCGCCAGGGGTGCGGCGACGCTGCGGCCGCGGCCGAGGAAGCGCGCGCGGTCGGTCTCGTAGGAAAGCTCGCCCGACGGCCGCATCGTGCACGGCCATCAGGTGGAACATCCAGGGCGAGTGCTCGTCGCGGGAGCGGGGCCGGCGGGTGCAGAGGATGGCCCGGTGCGCGTCGACGATCTCGGTCTGCACGAAGAGATTGCTGAATGCCGGATGCAGGGCGTCGGCGGCGGGGGCCGCCAGCACCACCTCCGCGTAGCTCGTGACCTCGATGCTCCGGCGCGCGGGGGAACGGTTGGTGATGCGCACCCGGCGCAGCTCGATGTCGTCTTCCGGCGATACGACGATCTCGGTATGGGTATCGAAATCGCCGTCGCGGCGGCGAAATTCCGCGCGCCCTTCCGAGAAGATCGCTTCGTAGCTGTCCGCGCGACGCAGGCTGGGCTGGTGGGCGGTGGTCCAGACGGCGCCGCTCTGCGGGTCGCGCAGGTAACAGAAGTGCCCCAGGGGTCGCGGGTACAGTCTTCGCGCCAGCGCGTCACGGCGAGGTCTTTCCAGCGGCTGTAGCCGCCGCCCGCGTTGGTGACCATCACGTGATATCGGCCGTTCGACAGCAGCTGCACTTCCGGGACCGGCGTATCGGGACTGTCCAGCACCCGTATCGGCATCTGCGGGGTGCCCGCACCGGTCTGGAGTCCGGTGAGCTCGGCCGAGTGGAAATAGAACGCCGAGGCCCTCGGGATCCGTTCCTGCAACAGCAGCAGCGTGGCCTGGAACAGCGGGTCGGATGCAAAGCGCTTCTGCATCGGCCGGTCCAGCAGCAGACGAGGCCAGGGCGAGCAGGCTCATGCCCTGGTGATGGGCCATGTAGGAGCGCACCAGGGCATGGGATTCGCCGCGCCGCTGCCGGGCCGGGGTGTAGTCGATGGCCTCATGAAAGCCGAACCGTCCTTCCGCCCCGGCGGCGGCGAGCCGTTGCAGGTTCAGGCAGGCCGCCTCCGGCGCCACCATCAGCGCCAGCGCCGAGGCGTAGGGCGCGACCACCAGGTCCTCGGCGAGCCCGCGTTTCAGCCCCAGGCCGGGCACGCCGAAGGCGCGGTACTGGTAGTTGAGATGCACGTCCACCGTGTTGTAGCCGGATTCGGAAATGCCCCAGGGCAGGCCGCAGCTGCTGGCCGTACTCGATCTGCCGCGCCACCGCCGCGCGGGCGGTCTGGTCGAGCAGCGTGTGCTCGTAGGTCGGCATCACCAGCTGCGGCATCAGGTACTCGAACATGGAGCCGCTCCAGGACAGCAGGATCGGCTCGCCGCCCGCCGCTGGTGAGCAGGCGCCCCAGGGCGAACCAGCTCTCCTGGGGCAGTTGCCCCTGGGCGATGGCGACGAACACGCTCAGGCGGGCCTCGGACGCCAGCAGATCGTAGTAGCTCGCGTCGCGCCGCCGCTCGTCCACGTTGTAGCCGATGCTCAGCAGACGCGCCGCCTTGTCGTAGAGGAAGCCGTATTCCATGTCGGCGAGTTCGCCGGCCTGCAGGGCCAGGCGCTGGATGGCCGCGATGCGGGCCTGGGCACGCTCGCTGCCCTGCTCGAGCTGCTCACGGCGCGATCGGCCAGCCAGCTCCTGCCGGCCGGGCGCCCTGTCCACCGCCGACTGGGTGGCGAGGCGGGCCGACGTCACAACGGCGAGACCCGCCAGGGCGCGCAGGGTCGGGATGGCATCGATCTCAGGGAGGTCGTCGAGCCCTTCGGTCGCCTCCGGCTGCCCGGTCCAAGGCGCGAGAAACGCCAGCTCGTCGCGCAGGGCCCGGCATTGCCGGGTCAGCGCCCCTGCCCACCAGACGGCCTCGGTCTCGGGCTCGTTCGCCCAGGTCGGCGGCGACGCTTCGGCGATCGCGCCAGCCGGTCGAGCAGCGAGCCGCGCCGCCGGAGCGTGGCCGGCGGCGCAGTCGCTCGCGGCCTCGAGCTCCTCCCGGAATCGCGCCAGCGCGGCCGGTACGCCGGTCGCCCGCGGCCTCCTCCAGGATCCCCAGGGTGTCGCCCAGGCCGTCCAGCCAGCGGCGGCTCCAGGATCGGGCGATCGAGCAGCGCGAGCAGGCCCGGGCGCAGGGTCAGCAGATGGCCCGCCAGGTTGCCGCTGTCCACCGTCGAGACGTAGGCCGGGTGCAGCGGCTGCAGCGACTGGGTGTCGTACCAGTTGTAGAAGTGGCCGCGATGGCGTTCCAGCCCCGCCATCGTCTCCAGGGTATGGGCCGTGCGCTCGATCAGCTGGCCCGGCCGGGATGTAGCCGAAGTCGTAGGCGGCCAGATTCGCCAGCAGCGCCAGCCCCATGTTGGTGGGCGAGGTGCGATGGGCCAGCGTGGCGATCGCGGTATTCCTGGTAGTTGTCCGGCGGCAGCCAGTGGTCCTCCGGGCCGACGAAGGTCTCGAAGAAGGCCCAGGTCTTGCGCGCGATCCGGCCGAGAAAGCGGGTCTGCTCCGCCGTCAGCCGGGCCTCGCGGCGGGCCAGCGGCAGGCTGATCCACCAGGCGATGGCGGGGGAGGCCAGCCACAGGAGCAGCATGGGGCCCGCCACGGGCAGCGCGGCCGGATTCGACCGCCGCCAGCGTGATGGCCGTGCCGGCGGCAAGCGCGGGGCCGAGCCACATGGTGCGGAACGAGGCGGCGAGGTCGCTGCGGCTCAGCCGTTCCTGGTCGCCGGAGGGGTTCCATTCCAGCAGCCGCCTGTGCGTGACCAGCAGGCGCCCGAGGGTGCGCAGGATCGCATCCAGGCTGTAGACGGCCTCATGGGGCAGCGTCACCAGGGCGAAGCCCGCCTGCGATGAAGCGCTGGCCGGCAGCGTGGGCGACCGGCGGCGAGATGCTGGCCCGGTCGCATGTCGTCGGGCTTTCGCAGCAGCATCCAGCAGCGACGGCCAGCACCGGCGGGATCAGGATGACGCCGAGCACCGCCAGGGTCCAGAACCAGGCGGATGCGAACACCGTCCAGCCCAGCAGCAGGAGCAGCGTCAGCGCCGCCGGCACCAGGCTGCGGCGCAGGTTGTCGAACAGCTTCCAGCGCGACAGCGCGGACAGCGGGTTGCTCCAGCCGTCCGCCGCGGGCCCGGGCACCCACGGCAGCAGCCAGGCGGCGAGCTGCCAGTCGCCGCGGATCCAGCGGTGGCGGCGGTTGACGTCGGCGCCGTAGCGGGCCGGGTATTCCTCGTACAGCTGCACGTCGCTCAACAGCCCGGCGCGGGCGTAACAGCCTTCCAGCAGATCGTGGCTGAGGATGCGGTTCTCGGGGAAGCGCCCCTTGAGGGACTGCTCGAACGCATCGACGTCGTAGATGCCCTTGCCGATGAACGAGCCTTCCTGGAACACGTCCTGATAGACGTCGGAGACGGCGCGGGTATACGGGTCGATGCCCGGCTCGCCGCCGTGTCAGGCGCGCATAGCGCGACAGACCGGTGCCGGGCAGGCTCACGCTCACACGCGGCTGCAGGATGCCGTAGCCGGCGCGGACCCGCTGCCGGGCCGCGTCGTAGACCGGACGGTTCAGCGGGTGCGCCATGGTGCCGACGAACTGGCGCGCGGCGTCGCGCGGCAGCTGCGTGTCCGTATCCAGGGTGATCACGTATTTCACGCCGGCCAGCACCGCGGTGGCTCCGACCACCAGGGAGAAAGCGTCGCTGCTGCCCTCCCGCAGCAGGCAGTTCAGGTCCGCCAGCTTGCCGCGCTTGCGCTCGTAACCCATCCAGATCCGGTCATGGGGGTTCCAGCGGCGCGGGCGATGGAACAGGAAGAAGACGTCGTTCCCACCCTCCGCGTACTGCGTGTTCAGGGCGTCGATCCGCTCCCGGGCCAGCTCCAGCAGCGACGCATCCTCAGCCAGCGTTTCCTTCGCGGCGTCGCGCAGATCGGTCAACAGGCCGAAGTGCAGGTTGGCGTCGCGATTGGCCAGGAACCTGACTTCCAGCGCCTCGACGAGGGCCTCGACGTTGCGCGGGCTGGTGAGCATGGTCGGGACCACCACCAGGGCGCGCGATGCCGGGGGGATGCCCGCGGAGAAATCCATACGCGGCAGCGGATGCGGCGCCGCCAGCAGAGTGGCCAGCCAGTTCACCAGCGCGACCGCGAGCTGGCTGGCCGCAAGCAGCGCGAGTGTGCCCAGCGGCAGCAGTGCCCAATCGGCCAACCCGTCCGCCTGCGCCTTCGCCAGCAGACCCGACGCCAGGAGTACCGTGATCAGCGCGATCGCGCCCAGATACAGCAGCAACGAGAGCTCGCCCCGCCGTGCGCCGCAGCGCGGCGGTCAGTGGCAGGCGTGCCCGGGTGACGGCTTCCAGCTCGGCCAGGCCCCGGTCGATCAGGTAGTAGCCCACATGGGCGGCCCTGTCGGCCTCGCCGAGCCGGGCGGCGCCGGCGCGCGCCAGCTCGATGGCACTGCCCGCTACGGTCTCTTCGGACAGTCCGCTCGCTTTGGCGACCTTTTCGATAACGTGGCGGTAACGGTCACGGCTGGCGAAATCCATGCCGGCGTAGCCTGCACCCGGGTCCGAGCGCAGGGTCCTTTCGACCAGGCTCATGGCCTCGACGAACTCGCGCCAGTCCATGGTCCCGAGAAACCGCAGACTGCCGATGCTGTTGCTGATGGAGACCTGGTCGGCGGCCTGCTGCTGGTTTCCCGAGCGAACCAGCTGCTCGATGCTCAGGCCCGACTCCGCCAGCTGCTGCTCGATCCAGGTCAGCGGCAAGGCCAGGGCGGGCCCCTGCCCCTGCAGGCGGCGTGCGATCTCCGACACGAACGGGCTGGTCATGGGTGGATCCGAGCGCGCCATGTCCGCAATCACCAGGATCAGGCTCTTTGGATCCTGGCGGGCGATGTCCGTCAGGCTTGTTCGCCCAGACGACGGCCAGATCCCGGTCCGCCCTGCCGCTGGCGATGCGCACCGCGACGCGGCGCAGGTTCTCGATCAGGGCCAGACGCAGCATGATCGGGATGGCCCACAGCTCGCCCAGTCGCAAGGGGGCGACCGACTGGTAGGCCGCGACGAAACGGCTCAGACTGCCCGGGTCCACCCGTCCATCGCCATGGGCGATGGTCTCGAGGGCGATGTCATACACGCGCGGCAGCCCGGCCGACGCACCCTCGGCCAAGGCGGGCAGCTCCCGGCTGTAGCCCTTGGGCAGGTGGCGTCTGGCGGTGCGGATCTGTTCTTCGACAAGGTAGAAGTTGTCGAGCAGCCATTCCCCGGCGGGCGTGATGCGGTGGCCCGCCGCAACCGCCGCAGTCTGCCGGTCGCAGGTCTCGACCAGCACGCCCTCGTTGACGGCCAGGCGCGAGAGCAGCTGGTCCGGCACCCGTCCGGGCATCAAGCGGTGGGCGGACGCAAGCCGCACACCGTGCTGCTCCATCTGATCGATGCTGAATAGCTCCGCCCGCAGCGGCGGCTCATCGTCGAAAGGTCTGCGCGGCGCCCCGCCGCCGCCCAAGTGCGCTCCGGTCAGATGGGTCCTGATCCGTCGCCACTGCCTGAAGAGGCTCCAGCCGCCCGCCGTCCACGCTGGTTCCACGCTTTGCTCCCCGCCGCTCGAGGAGCGGCTACAGTTGCGTCACGTGGCACGACACCAGGGTGACGATGATCGGCATGCTCGAGGCAGCTTGGCCCGGACGCCCGCGAGCCACGCCCGAGACAGCGGAGACGCCATCGGAGCCTCGCATTTCTTAGGATCATACACCCGGTCACGATAGGACCGCGGGACGCGGCCTGCCTGGCCCCAGGGACATCGCCAGAGTCTTACAGGCGCGCTTGAGCTCCGAGTGCATTGAGTTGGAACCGCTCCCGGAGCCGCAAACTGCCGGTCCAAATGGATCGCCGGTAGGCCACGCTAAACGGACCAGCGGGCCATTCACGAGCGTACATGATGAATTTCAGGCATCGAGGGTACGCTTCGCCCGGCTGCTCTCGCCCTGTACGCCGTCGGCCGCGGCCACAGGGAGAAATGCAGGATACCGATCTGCCACGGCCCGCCGGGGGATAGATCGTCCACGCAAGCCGGTTTCTCTTCCGAAATACTCCTTGCTATTCGGCTGAGAGGGCGTATTGTGGCGATACATGACTATTTTCGTTGGTTTTGGCCCGCGCCCCAGCTACCCCGGTGGCACTTCTCCTACAGGGGCACCAACTTGGAACAACATTCCGCAGATCCGCATGACGCCGAGCATAAGCATCGCGGACCGTTGGAGAGACCTCGCCTATCAGCGCTGAGATCGCGGTAGATCTTTGGCGCTCGCCTAGACCGAGAGCATCGATGCCACCGATAGAGCATTGGGCTCCGACTCTCTTGATCCACGTGCTTTGTCAAGAAGATCGTAAATAACGTCACGCGCTCCGGCATGGGCCTACCGGGACATGCCGCAGCGGCTTGCCGGCGCTGTGCGGCCTGCTCCGTGGCCAAAGCCGGGGTTTGGCATCCGTGCAAAGCCTGTTCGGCCGGAGAAATGTCCACTGGACATTCCTCGGCTCCAACTCACCCCTGCGGCCAACAGTCACCCCAACGCCCCGTTAGCCCGGGTGGCGTTGTTAACGTTGCTCTTTGCGCTTAGCGCTTAGTAACTGGAGTGGAGGACATGAGCATGAACTGCCTTAAACAGGCATTTCGCTACCACAGCGGACCAGCCCTGTTTCTGGCCACCGTCTGTATGACGCTGGGCCTGCTGTTTCTCTGGGTCGATTCCGGGGTGGGCTGGATCTTTGTCATCGCATCCGGCTCGGCCCTGGTGGCGTTCTGCCTCGTCGGTGCCAGAGGCAGCTGTGGTGCTGACATCGCGACCCGCCGCTTTGCTTCAAGAGGCTGACAATCCTGCGCTCCGCAAGTGGGTATGACAAGACTACTGGGAAACATCGACGACGGCGACGTACAGACAGGGGCGCCCGTGAGGGTGGACCCGGGCAACGCCGCGGCCAGGTCGGCGACAGCCGGACCATTGAGTGATCGGTGGAGGGCATGGACGAGCGCCGCGCGGCCCTTCAGCAGAGCATGGAGCGGGCGGCGACTCGGTCCGCCGACCGGCAGGCGGAGATCGACCGGCTCACCGCCCGGATGACCGAGCTCTTCGCGCGGCAGGACTATGCCGCCCTGCCGGGGCGGGAGCTGGAGATGGATGAGATCAACGCCCGGCTGGAGGCCGTGTGCTCCGGGATACAGGAAAGGCTTGACAACGAGACCGCGCCCCAGGAGAAAGACACGACAGCGTCGATCGAGGTGATCCTGAGCCCCCGGCTCACTTACCTGGACGGCAGCGAGCCCCTGGAGGTCGCCGGGCGCCAGGCATACCGTGACGGCGGCGAGGGAGAGTACGGGACCAGCGGCTGGCAGGAGGGCCGCACCCAGCTGTTCCTGGGCCGCCGGGAGACCCGGGGAAAGCACGGCTCGACGCGGCTGCGCGCCGCGCAGGCGGCGCGGTCCGAGCCTGAGCGTGGAGGTGGTCGCGGCGCCGGAGCGGGCCCGGGTCATGATCTCCCAGATCGATCTCGACGGGCTTGCCGCCCTCCTGGGCCAGACGGGGCGCCCGCCCGGCGAGGCCCCTGTCGGCTCCGCTCCCGGGAGACACCGATGCAGATGCCCTGGTACCTGAGCGCCCTGGCCGCCGCGGTGGTCTGGGGCATCCATTATCCCCTGGTTGGCTACGCGTTGAAGCGGCTGTCCCTGGCGAGCGTGCTGGTGCTCACGGCGCTTCCAATCGTGCTGATGATGCCTTTTCTCACGCGAGCACTGGCCCGGGACTTCTCGGTCGTGCGCGCCATGGCGCCCGGCGAGGCCACGCCGATCCTGGCGCTCTGTGCCACCTCGGTGATCGCGACCGTCCTGCTGTTCCTTTCAATCGGGGGCAAGAATGCCACCCTGGCGAGCCTGATCGAGATCTCCTACCCGGTCTTTGTCGCGCTCTTCGCCTGGGTGTTGTTTCGCGAGGTGCATCTCACGCCGGCGACCGCTGCCGGCGCTGCGCTGGTCTTTTCCGGCGTGGCGCTGATCATCTGGAGCAGTCGCTGACCGGAGCGCTGCGACCACGCGATGGCCACGCCGCTTGGCGTCGGCGTCAGCCGGTTCCCGCAGGTCTCGGGCTTGATGGCGTTCCCCGAGGCCAGGCGTCTCGGCTCCCGCGCTCGACGAATTGGCAAGACCGAATGGCCATACGCCCGGGATCACGCCGGCTTCCGAGGGCAGACCTGCACCGGCACCCAAGGACGTCAAGATTCGATGGCTGGTCGTCGACAGTCGCACCGCCAGCGAGAGAAGCGACCCGTGCCGACCCCTCTGCGCGAGACCGATTGAGGCGGCCATTGCACTGGGACCATCCCTTGCCGCCGCAGCGCAGGCCGCCCGGCCGTCAGAGCTCCACCAGCAGCAGCCACACCATCGCGATCGCTACGGTGATGAGCATGGGCATCATGGCGATCCGGATGAAATCCATGAAGGAGATCGGGTGGCCCGCCTTTTCGGCAAGCCCGGCCGTGACCACGTTGGCACTGGCACCGATCAGCGTGCCGTTGCCACCCAGGCAGGCGCCCAGCGCCAGCGCCCACCAGAGCACCGAGCCGTGGATGCCCGGAATGGACGTATTCAGATAGGCCACGATCGGCAGCATGGTGGCGGTGAAAGGGATGTTGTCGATGATTGCGGACAGGATGGCCGAGACCCAGATGATCATCACCACCGCCAGCACCACCGAGCCCCGGGAGGCCTCGCGCACCCAATCGGCGACCACCTGAATCAGACCGGTCTGCTCCGCCCCAGCCACCAGCATGAACAGCATCATGAAGAAGACCAGCGTGGGCCATTCGACCTCGCGCTCCACCATCTCCACGATGTGCACGCCGCTCACCACCAACAGCAAGGAAGCACCGGCCATGGCCGCGATGCTGGGCTCCATGTGCAGGCTGCCGTGCATCACGAACAGCCCGATCGTCAGGAGCAGGATGGTGCCCGCCTTGACCAGCAGGGCCTTGTCGGTGATCCGGTACTCCTCGCGCAGCCGGGCGGTCATGGCCGGCACGTCCGCCACCCTGGCGGCATGGTAGTCCTTGCGGAACCAGAAGACGAAGTACACGGAAGCCACCGCCAGCCCCAGCAGACAGATGATGGTGAGGTTCACCACGAAATCCATGAAGGTCAGGCCCGCATAGGAGCCGATCATGATGTTGGGCGGATCGCCGATCAGCGTGGCCGTGCCGCCGACGTTCGAGGCGAACACCTCAGGCAGCAGGAAGGCAATGGGCTTGATGCGCAGCGCCAGCGCGATCTCGATGGTCACCGGCACGATCAGCAGCATGGTCGTGACGTTGTCCAGGAACGCCGAGGTCACCGCTGTTACGACCATCAGCAGCACCGACAGGGCGTAGATGTTGCCCCGGGCCATCTGGAAGGACTTGTACGCCATCCACTGGAAGACCCCGGTCTTCTTGAGCACGCCGACGATGATCATCATCGCCATGAGCAGGAAGATCACGTTCCCATCGATGGCGTGCATTGCCTCATCGAAAGTGAGCACGCGATAGCCCGAGTCGAAGGTCCCCATGGTGTAGCTCACGAACAGCAGGACCGAGGCGCCCACCAGAGCGGCGAGCGTGCGGTGCATCAGCTCGAAGGCGATGAACACGTAGACGGCGAGCAGCACGACCGCGGCGATCCAGAAGGCCGGGGAGAGATCGCGCTCGAGGGTGAGGCTGAGGTGAGCCAGAAAATGGCGGTCGCCGCCCGCGTCGACCTGCTCGGTGAGCACCCGTGACAGAGGGACCGATTCGACGGTCTTGTAGGACGAGCGCTTGACAGTGACAGCCAGGTTCGCGTCGGGCAGGGTCCCACGAGCAAAGCGCAGCTCCGCCTCATAGGTCCCGCTGCTGCCGGTGGTGACCTCCGCGGGCTCGGCCAGCCGTTTGCCGTGCAGAAAGAAGCTCAGCGCCGCGTCCTTGATGCCCCTCCCTTGGGGATTGGCCACGGTGCCCGAGATGATCAGCACGTCTGAAGGCGAGCCCCCCGGCGCCTCCTGGGCCCCGGAAGCGAGCGGGAGCCAGAGTGCGGTCAAGGCGAGGGCAGAGATCGCCACCCAGCGCTGCAAGCGCATGTTCATGTTTGTTGGTCGCCTTCTCTGAAGAATTCGTTACGCGGCATCGGAGCCGGACGCGCGACGACCACGGTCGCCGCTGGAGGCGTCCCCTCAGGCTCGGCCGGGGACCAGGACACTCGGACACGGTGAATCGGCGGTAAAGCGGGGCGGCTCGGCCTGCCCCGCGGCAAGCACTGCGCCCGCCGTGCGGCACGGCGACAGATGTTATTCGGCACCCGGGCAGGCGGCAAGGGGTAGACGGGGCCGGGGCGAGCCCATGGTCCGCCGGGGGCCCGGCCCGGGGACTCGTCCACTCCGGGTCCATGCGCAGAAAAAGGTTTTGTGGGCGGCGTCACATTCCCATGCGTGGACTAGTGGTTTTTACGCGCCACGCCCCGCTTTCCCCGGGGCGACCCGCTAATATCCGCCCCGCCAACCCCTAAGAAGAACGACCTCCCTGTCCCCCGGGACAGGCAACTGCGAGGAGACTATGACGATGCCGACACCACACCTGAGCCACCAGGCTCTTGCGGATTGTGCGCTCCGGCCCCCGGTAGCCACCGACCCAACACGCGGGATCAGGCCCGAAGATCCGATCTCGGGAGGCCAGCCATGAGCCCGATGCCTACCCTAACCGAGACCCCCAACCGCCCGATGTCCGGTCTGCCCCGACCGAGCCGCCGAACAAGCCTTGCTTTGCTATTCCCGGCCGCTTTCGCGCTCGCATCCGGTTTGGCGGCAAGCGGTGTCGCGCTGGCCGCCGACGAGGGCTCTTCCACCCCGTTCACCATCTCGAGCGCCAGCTGGAGCAGCCGCAGGAGCCGCCTGTCGGTGTCAGGAAACGGCACCTCGCGCGCTACCGTGATGCTGGTCAACGCCTATGACACCAACCAAGGGCTGGGCAACACGAGTGTCAGCCGATTCCGCAGCAGCTGGTCGCTGAACATCTCCCGGCCCTCGCCGGTGCCCTGCCGGGTGCGCGCCATCCAGTCCAATGGCCAGACGGCCGAGCGCGATGTGAGCGGCGCCCCCTCGACCTGCGGGCCCAAGGCCGCGGCGAGCAACCAAGCGCCCGTCGCGCACGCCAACGGCCCCTACAGCGGCACCGCCGGTCAGTCGATGAGCTTCAGCAGTGCCGGCTCCAGCGATCCGGACGGCAGCATCGTCAGCTATGCCTGGAGCTTCGGCGACGGCAGCACCAGCACCCAGGCCAACCCCAGCCACAGCTATGCGGGCGCCGGCAGCTACAGCATCAGCCTGAGCGTCACCGACAACCTGGGGGGGAAAGGCAGTGACGCCACCACGGCCAGCATCACCAGTGCGCCCCCGTCCAACCAAGTGCCCACCGCCCATGCCAACGGCCCCTATAGCGGCACCGCCGGGCAGGCGGTGAGCTTCAGCAGCGCCGGCTCTAGCGATCCGGACGGCAGCATCGTCGCCTACGCCTGGAGCTTCGGCGACGGCGCTACCAGCACCCAGGCCAACCCCAGCCACAGCTACGCGGGCCCCGGCAGCTACACCATCAGCCTGAGCGTCACCGACAACCTGGGGGCGAAAGGCAGCGACGCCACCAGCGCGAGCATCCAGGGGGTGGTGAGCGCACCCAACGTCTCGATCAACTCCACCAGCCAGGGCTCGGTGGGGGTCAACACCACAGTGGTCGCCCAGCAGCCGAGCCTGCCCAACACCGGCAGCTACAGCGTGCTGGCGATCAATGATCTGGGCATGCACTGCGGGGATCTCGATACCCGCATCGCGAGCATCCTGCCGCCGTTCCAGGTGCTGCTGGCCCAGGTCATCCAGAAGGGCAGTCAGCCGACCCTCAACCCCGCCGGGGTGAGTCTGTACTACTCGGCGGCGGCCAACCCCAACGACCCGATCCTGGCCAAGGCCGGGGTGCTCAACGGGCTGAAGAAAGACGGCAGCACCTACAAGACCAACTTCTGGGCCACGGTGGCCGAGGGCGCCTACGATCCGTTCTATCCGGCGCTGGTCACCCCGCTGCTCAGCGGGCTAGCCGGGGCCACGGTGCCGGTCACCGCGGACGTGGGCCTGCCGGTGCCCAATGTGGCGGACCTCTACATCGGCCCCGACGGCCAGGTCGAGAGCGGCGACGAGTCGCTCAGCGCCACCCAGCACCGCATGCCGGGGATCACCAACCCCTATATCGCCAACTCGCCCCAGCAGATCCAGGAGCACTACACCGACAAGCCCTTCTTCGTGGACTTCCCGTTCGGCTATGTGGCCAACGCGGTCAACTGGTTCGAGGCCGCGGGCGTGCCGTTCACCGCCTTCGATGACTTCGGCCGGGAGAACCCCTACCCGCTGGTGCGGGTGCAGGCCAAAAGCGGCAACACCACGCTCGCCACGCTGGACACGGTGCTGCCGATCTCCGGGGAGGCGAGCTGCACCAACTGTCACTCCGATCCGGTCGACGTGCAGTCAAGCCGCACCAGCGTGCCCACCGCTGCGCTCAGCAACGCCGGGCTGCCGGTGCTCACCAGCCTGGATGATCCCGACCCCAGCCTGCCGAGCAAGGTCAGCGTGGAGTATGCCGCCGACGTCAACATCCTGCGCCTGCACGACCTCAAGCACGGGGCGGACTACGTGGACACCGCCGGGCAGAGCACGCCCTGCGACATCCACGCCAATGCCGGCATGGGCGATGCCAGCTGCCTGACCCAGCAGGCGCTGGTCCAGCACCAGCCGGTGGTCTGCCAGGTCTGTCACTACACCCCGGCGCTGGATCTGGCCCACGTCGGGCCGGTCTCGGGCCCGCCCGGCAGCGATGCCAACGGGCGCAACCAGCTGCCCCACGAGTCCAACTCGCGGGTGATGCACAACTTCCACGCCCAGTTCACCAGCCTGTTCCCGGCCATGCCGGCGCCTGTGCAGGGGGCCAACGGCAGCATCAGCAACCAGAGCCAGCGTCTGACGGTGCTACAGGACACCTGCTACCAGTGCCATCCGGGCAAGAACACCCAGTGCCTGCGCGGGGCGATGTTCAATGCCGGGATGCTGTGCAACGACTGCCACGGTGACATGCTGCAGGTCGGCAACGACTTCTCCGAGAACGTCTCGCCGCAAAACCCCGGGGCCTTCGTGCTCAACCAGGGCAACTTCTACACCCCCGGCAGCAGCCAGCCGCGGGTGCCCTGGGCCAATGAGCCGAGCTGCGGCTCCTGCCACACCGGGGATGCCAGCAGCAACCTCGCCGGCAGCAGCGGCACGCTGGTCAACACCGTGGACACCAACGGCAACACCGACGGCATCCGCCTGCGCCAGGCCTGGCGCAGCGGGGATGCCAAGGCCACCCCGATCGTGCCCAGCAACAAGCGCTTTGCCGAGCCGGCGGTGGCGACCAGCTTCAACGGCTTTGCCAACCCCGGGGCAGGCAATCCCAGGCTCTACCGGGTGAGCACCGGCCACGGCGGGGTGATGTGCGAAGGGTGCCACGGGGCAACCCATGCCGAGTGGCCCAATGCCAACCCGTCGAGCAACGACAACCTCAGCGCCAGCGAGCTGCAGGGCCACACCGGCACCCTCATCGAATGCAGCACCTGCCACGGCACCGGCATGGACAGCCAGGTGACCCTCAACGGACCCCATGGCATGCACCCGGTGGGCAACGACACCAGTGTGGCCAGCGGCTCGGCCAGCGGTCCGCGCGTAAGCTTCGTGGCCGGGGGTCACGACAACCTCGCCGAGGGCAACAGCAGCGCCTGCGCGGCCTGCCACGGCGGGGGCAGCCGCAGCGCCAACCAGGGCACGGTGCTGTCGGTGGCCAAGAAGGACCGGCGCCTCAACGGCCAGCTGATCCCGGCGGGCACCCCCATCGGCTGCTCGATCTGCCACAGCGGCGGCGGGGGCGACTGAGTGCCCCGTCCGGCGGCAGGGACGCCGCCTTTGACCCAAGCCCCGCCGTGCGCCGGCGGGGCTTTTTTGACGCCAGGGCGGAGCCGGGGTCAGGCAGGCGCTGCGCGGCAGCCCGACCTACGGGCATTGCCACCTGCGCTACAGCATCGCCGCGATTGTAGGTCAGCCTGCGGCGCAGCCGTTGCCTAACGCCCGAGCTGGAGATTCGAAACCTCTCCGATCTCCCCGACCAGCCCTTTGACCCGTTCGCGCACCTCCGGCTCGTCCCAGCCCAGCGCGCCATTGGCCCTGTAGCGCAGCCGACCCCGCGCATCCACCACGAAGCTGCTCGGGATGAATTCCACGCCCCACGCCTGGGCCGCGTCACCTTCGGCATCGATCAGGAAATCGAAGCTCAGCCGGTGCTGATCCTTGAAATGCCGAACCCGCGGACGATTTTCTCCGAGATTGACCGTGAGCACGCGAAAGGGCTTGCCTGCGAGACTGTCCTGCAGCCGCTGCAGGCTCGGCATCTCGGCCACACAGGGTGCGCACCAGGTGCCCCAGAAATTGACCAGGACGACCCTGCCAAGGTAGTCCGCCAGACGATGCGGGTGACCGTCGGGATCATCCAGCTGGAGCACAGGCGCTGCGGGCACGCCCGGCACGGCCTCCAGCTCGCCACCCGCACAGGGTGCAGCCACCAACGCCAGCACCAGGGCCACCCGCCGGAGACCGGGGAATCGGGTATCTCTACTGCGGCACAAATCCGCGCGGATGATCACCATCGGATGACTCCTGTGGCGTCTGGCCCGTCATGGTAACGGCAGCTCGCAAGCCAGACCATTCGATATCTCGCGACCCGAGCCTCTGCCAACGCCCGTGCTGGCGCCGACTCGAACCGCCTCGCCTGGTGTACCCATGATGGGTGAGTATCGAGTTTGCCCATCACCTTGGTCCAACCCATCACTCGATCGCTGCTCGAAGCGGTCAACTGCTGTTTCTAGGCTCAAGCCAACAGGCGACGCCAGAACCGCCCGCCCCACTGATACACCGCGAGCCCCAAAAGGATCATCAGGGTCCCCAGGTAGGCCGATGGGCTCACGGGCTCGCCGTTGAGCAGCTGCCCGAGCATCAGGGCAGCAACCGGGGTTATCAAGGTGATCAACGCCACCCGTCCCACCTCCATGTGACGCAGCACATAGAAATACAAGGCAAATCCCAGCACCGAGCCGAACATGGCCAGATAGCCGATCGAGACCCCGGCCCGCAGCGGTAGCGTCGCCGGCCATCCGCGGTCGGCGACGAGCCAGGTCAGCAGAAACAAGGGTGCGGCGACCCAGAGTCCGCCCGTGGCCACGGCGAGACCGGGCAGACTCGCGCCCAGGCGCTTGACCCAGACCGCGCTGGCCGAGTGAAAGCTCACCGCCGCCAGCATGCCGAGCACACCGTAGACCGCCCCGGGGCCCAGGCCGAGACCCGCCCGGAAGATCACCACCAGCCCACCCAGGCTCACCAGCATGCCCATGAGCCTGTCGACCGACAGCGCCCGCTCCCCGAGCCAGACGCTCGCCATGGCGCCAGTCACGATAGGCGCCAGCCCGAAGACCACCGACATCCAACCCGACGGGATGTACTGGGAAGACCAGTAGACCGCGAGCATGGCGGTGTAGATGCCGATGCCCGCCGCCAGATAGGTCAGCCGTGCAGCACGGTGTCGGGGAAGCTCCACCCTCAGCAGGCCGTGGGCCAAGCCCGCGAGGACGGCGCCCAGGGTCATGCGGGCCGTCACCCCGAACAGAAAGCCGCCGCCCTCCGCGCTCCACTGGATGGCCAGCGGCGTGGTGGACCAGATGAGGATGACGCCCAGATAGGCGAAAGGCACGGACACGGCAACGCTCCTTCGGGCTTGCACAAACAAAAAAGGCCACAGATCGGGGACCTGTGGCCTTGGAAAGAAGCGGGATACTGACGAGATTACAGCGCTTCGATCAGTTCTCCGTCCCGGCACACAGGCACGCCGGCCGGACGCCAGCGGCGCAGCCGGAGCATGGGTACTCGGAAGCACGACGGTAGAATCATCGGGTGAGTTTCAGCGGTCGCGCCGGGCCGTGTCAACCCTGGACATCCGTTCCCGGCGGACGCGTCAGGGCGTTATCCGGCAACCCGGTTGCGCCCCGCCGCCTTGGCGGCATAGAGCGCCTGGTCGGCCACCGCGATGAGGCCGGCCGGAGCCGCATCGTCTTCAGGGATTGCGGCGGCGACACCGACACTGACGGTCACGCGATCCAACACCGGCGACGCCTGATGCGACAGATGCAGCTGGCCGATGGCCTCGTGAATGGCGTGCGCCAAGACGCGCGCGCCGTCCGCGGTGGTGTTGGGAAGCATTACCATCAGCTCATCGCCGCCGTAACGCGCCAACAGGTCTCCCGGGCGATGCAGCACCCCTGCGGCGGCGCGCGCTACAGCGCGCAGACAGGCATCGCCGGACTGATGACCGTAGGCATCGTTGTAGCGCTTGAAATGATCGACATCGATCATCAGTAACGCCAGCGGCGCGTGCTCGCGCATGGCACGCCGCCATTCCCGCTCCAGGGTCTCGTCGAGGCACATGCGGTTGGCGATCCCGAGCAAACCGTCAGTGCGCGAGGCCTTCTCCAGCAGACCGTTCGCGCGCGCCAGCGCCTGGGTGCGCTCGGCCACCCGTTGCTCAAGCAGCTGGTTGGCATTGGCAAGCGCACGATGCTGCTCGGACAGCGCATGGTAGAGATTGCCGAGCGTGCGCAACAGCACGGCCGTCGCGCTGTCCTTCGGGGCCTCCTCAAGCTCGTAGGCATCCACCGCCGGGGTACCACTGGCAATGCGCGCGATCTGGCGGGCCATGGCATGGTCTTCACCGAGGATATGAAAGCTGAGCCAGGCGGCGAGGAAGTCGTGCAGCACCGCCAGCGACGAACCGCTTGAACCGCGCGAAGCCCACATGTTGGAGACTTGCTCGACGAACCTCAGGTGCGACTGTCGGTGACGCTCGACGTGGCGCGCGTCCACGCCGGCCCGGTCCATGAGCCGCTCTTCCTCGGAGAAGTGGTAATGAGCGTAGTCCGTGAGCTCGCCGAGAACGCTGTCCGGGACATCTGCGCCGGGCCCCCCGCCCGCCAGGGCGTCGCCGAGCCGGTTGATCAGCTCGACCAGGTGCTGATGCTGCTTGTCGACGGTCTCCAGCCCGGTGGGAAAGTGCCGATCCCAGTCGAAGGCTCGCATGATCCGATCCCGGCTCCGATGCGGCCCGTCGCCGCCTCTGGTCTGCTGGCCGACGCGCTCCGCCCGCACCGGAACGCGTCAAGCTTTACCTCGCCACGAGTCCCTGCCAGCCCCGACGGCACATCATCGCCACCCCTCAGGGCACCAACCTGCTCCAGCTCGAGCGCGCGTCGAAGCGGTGCATGCTGAACCGATCGCGGTTCTCGAGCAACGTATCCAAGGCAAACTCGCGCCCGCGCAGCACCGCTTGCAGAAACGGCTCAAGCCAACCCAGCTCCCGACCCGAGAGCCGGCGCACCAGATCCAGCTCGCCGAGCACGGCCAAACCGGCGCAGGGACGCGGCCCGTCGTGGTCGCCGCCGGCCAGGAACGGCAGGTGCGGCTCACCGATACGGTAGATGAATCCGCGGGCCTTGTCATACCACAGACAGATATCCCGGATGCCGGCAGCGCGCGCCTCCCTGGACTGACGCGGCCCGAATGCCAGGCCCTGCTCACGCAGCAGTGCCTGCACCTCGAGCAGATTCCGCTCGCGCGCCAGCTGGTAGGCGTCCTGTCCGGTGTCGATACGCAGCTCCGGTACCGCCCACAAACGCAGCAGAGCCCGCACCGCCCGTACCTGCTCGGCGGACCCCGCCTCGGACGCGTCGATGGCCCGGTGCAATGCCGTGCGCCCATGGCGGTCCCGGATGTTGAGCCTAGAAACGGCAGTTGACCGCTCCCAATAACGATCAAGTGATTGATTCGACCATGGCTCAGGACAAACCTGCTGCTCAGCCGTTGAGTGACGGCCGCTTCTAGGTTGAAGTGCTCGCGGCCGTGCAGCGGCTGAGTCCGCACTCGGCATCGACTCAACGGTAGGACCACCAGGTGATGAGCCCGATCCCGATCGCGGTGG
The DNA here is from genome assembly GCA_963711095.1 of uncultured Gammaproteobacteria bacterium. Taxonomy (GTDB): domain Bacteria; phylum Pseudomonadota; class Gammaproteobacteria; order Chromatiales; family Chromatiaceae; genus CAVQCX01. The sequence continues at coordinate 158,093 of CAVQCX010000013.1, forward strand.
CCACCCAGATGACCAGCAGCACACCGGCCGTGAGGGCGGCCGCGCGATCGGCGTCCAACACCGCTAGGACCGTCAACAGCGCCACGAAGAACAGCAGCGGGATGGCCGCAGCCGTGGCACCTAAGACCGTCGAGGCAAACGCCAGGCGGCGATGGATGCGCCGCCTGGCCTGGGCCGCGGCGGCCTGGCCCTGCACGGCTGTCCCCTCCGGCTGCAGGGCACGTACCCAGGGCCGCGGATCGTCGCTCGGCATGGGAAAGCGGCCCGGTATCGTCTGCGCCAGAAACAGGACCAGCCAACGCTGCGCTGCTCTGTCCGGCTCGCGGTAGCCCAGGACCAGCTCCGGTCCCGTGCTGACGCGATCGAATCCGGCGCAGGCGAAGATGTCGCGGCGCGGGATCCTCAAGGTGCGCGGCGCGGCCGCCTGCGCCCGCAGGCGACCGCGCGCGAGCCAGCTGCGGAACGGCCGCGCCGCCGCCTGCAACAGCGGCGCATCGTAGAGGTCCATGCCCGCAAAGCTCAGTGCGCCCAGATCCCTCACCTCGCCGCCTTTGAAGCACAAGACCTCGCGGTCCAGCTCCAGGGTCCCGGGTCCCAGGCCGGGGTGCCGAGCCAGGGCCCGGCGGGTAACCTCCTGCGGGGCCGGCTCGAAGGCAGAGGTCTCCTCTCGGACCGTCTGGCGGCGCAGGCCGCGGAGCCGGTCGATCGCGGCCACACCGCTGCCCAGGATCGCGAGCACGAAAGACGCCAGCAACGCGACCACGGCGCCCTGGGACGGTTCGACGATAAACACCAGCCCGGCAGCCAGCACCATGAAGCCGGCGACCAGGTAGCCCAGTACCCGGAACACCCTGGATCTCATCGCTCGCCCCCAGCATCAACGGACCGGACAGGGATATTGTGCTGCATTGGACGCTCTGCTGCCCACAGCCGCTGGCTTGGCCGGGCCGACCGTCCGAGAGCGCGCGAATGCGGCGACACCCGCGAGTGCGACGCCGAGCCCGCAAGCAGGGCCCATCGGGGTAAGGCACCGGCCCCAATCAATGGCCTGTGTATGCCGGATGCGCGCCGGGCGCCTGCGCGGTGAGGCCGATCGACAGCAGGCCCCACATCAAAGTCCTCTTCAATATGCTCGCCTCCCGAGATTCTCGTGTCGGCCCCGTCAGTGCCCCGGAGCGCATTGAAACCTGGAAATGGAGCGCCGCCGGGCAGGCAAGCGGCGGAGGTACCGCCAACCCGGACCGACAGCAAGCCCCGCGCATGCCTTGGCGCCTCCCGCGCCTTGGCGACAACGTCGATCTTGCGAGCATACCCGCCGATACGGCACGGAAGCCAAAAAAAGCCCTCCGCCGGGCAGTCCGGGGAGGGCTTGGGAGGCTGGGCGCTCAGCCCATTACTTGGCGTAGCGGGCCTTGAACTCCTCTGCAGCCTTCTTGCGAGCCGCGACCTTGGCGGGATCCAGCTTGTTCAGATACCACTTGTGGTCGTCGGTGTTGAGCACCTCGTCCAGCTTGGCCTGCAGGGCCTTGGCGGCCGCCTGCTTGCCCACATCGCCCGAGGTCATGCCCTGCTCGACCAGCTCCTCGAGCTCGGGCACCAGCTTGGTATAGAAGTGCTTGGCCAGATCATAGGTGCCATGCCAGTGCGTGTAGTCCGGACCCTGCATGCTGGCGGCGTGGCGCGCCCGGCGGCCCTCGTGATGCCAGAGCTCGAACCAGGTCCAGTCGATCTTGTTGGAAAAGTTGGCCGGCTTGAGCAACGGCTTGGCCGCGGCCATCAACGCCAGTCCGGGCTTGGCATACTTCTCGTTGTAGAGGTCGATGAGCCCATCGTACTGGGTATAGAAATTGTCGACCCAGGTCTCTTCGTGGCAGGCCTCACAGACCTTCTTCATGCTGCTGCGGCGCGTCTTCCAGTCAACGTTGGCGCCAGCCAGCCCCATCTTGGCATCGGATTGCTCCGGACGGATGGAGACCGGCGGCCGGTTGTTCCAGGAGATGCGCAGGCCGACGTCGTGGGACACGGGCAGGTCCTTGGCCGCGCTCATGTGGCAGGTGGCGCAGGTCGGAGCCGCGTTGTAGTCCTCGCCCACGATCCACTTGGGGCTGTCCAGATTCATCTTGTCCACGTTGGCGTTGTATGCCACCCCGTGCTTGGACTCCTGGTAGATCTCCTCCTGCGGATGGTCCGGCCCCAGGTGGCACTTGCCGCAATTTTCCGGACGCCGCGCCTGGGCCACCGAGAAGCGGTGCCGAGAGTGGCAGGCCGAGCATGCGCCTTCCGACCCGTCAGGGTTGATGCGTCCGATGCCGGTATTGGGCCAGGTGGCCGGGTCCAGCTCCCCGTCCTTCAACACCTTGACCTGGGAGCCGTGGCACTGCCAGCAACCGTTCACGGCCGCGGCGGAATTGCCCTGGGGGAAGCCCGGCGTGACGAAGCCCGAATTGCCCTCCACCACCTCGGCCAGAAGGTTATCCAACGAGCCCAGAATGCGTCCCGCCTTGGCATGATGGGATTCGGTCATCTCCTTGACCTCCTTTTCATGGCAGTTGGCGCAGTCCTTGGGCGAGACGATGATGGCGATGTACTTCTTCGCGTTCTTGGGGCCGTGCAGGAAGGCGTCCGGGTCCTTGGGGTCCGCCTGATGGCATTCGTAGCACCCCACCTTGGCGCGATAGTGCTTGGAGTCTCCCCACTGCTGCACGATACCGGGGTTGTTCTTCTTGTGGCAGGCAACGCACTCCAAGGTCTCCTTGGAGAAATCTTTCGGCGGCGCTTTGACGGCGGCCAGGGCAGCACCACCCCCGAGCAACAGAGATACGGCGACCAGGATTCGTCCTATCATTGATTTGTCCCCCAAAGGCTGACAGAAAAGGCTCGCGCCGCCGCCCGGCGTTGTCTCCACCGGTCCAGCGGTCTGTCCCGTGCACAAGTCCGATTCTGCAGAGGGGGCAGGCCCGAGATCCTTGATGACCATCAAGGAATGCCGGCTCGTCACCGGAATCTCTGAGCGCAGATGGGTGCTTGCCAGTCGCCGCGTCCCGGTATCTGCGAAACGCCGGGATCGGCTATGCCGGCTACCCGCTACGGCCTCGGAGAGGATCCGGGCGGTGGCGGGCGCTTATCGGCCTGCCGGTCCGCGCCTTCCCCCTCGGGTACCGGCAGGGCCAGCGCGGTCACACGCCAGCCCGGCCCGGGCTCCAAGTCCTCGTCCGAGGTGAACAGGTGCACCTGGCCCTTGGGGTCCAGGGTGAAGAGGGGAACAGCCCGCTTCCAGTGCTCGCGCAGGAAGTCCTGGTACTCGAAAGTCTCGCTGAGCCGGGTCGTGCGCACGCTCGCGCCCGCTTTGAGCATCTCCGCCAGAGTCGCGTAGCTGTCCTCGCCGCCAAACAACAAGCGCCCGCGAAACTGGCGCGCCACGCCGCGGCGTTGCTCTCCGTTCACGTCCAGCGTGCTCCGGACGCTGTAGATCTCGCGAGAGCCGAGCTCGGGCTTGTAGCGCAGCGCCGCCAGCGCATTCAGATCCGGGTCCGGCGACAGACCCAGCATCCGCCCGATCCCCACCAAGTCCAGTCGTCGATCGGCGAGCTCGGAGACCGGATTACCGTGGAAGGTGCGCAACCCCGCCATGCGTGCGCGGCGGATGTCTTCCTTGCCGCTGTCGGCCACCATGGCCTGGAAGCCCAGCTCATTGAGCTCGCAGGCAATGGCTCGGGCAAGCGGATTGGCACCGATCACCAGGAATCCGCGCGGCTCGGGCTCGGCCACGCCCAGCCAGCGCGCCAGCGGTCGGGCGCTGAGGCCCTGGACCAGCACCGTCGCGATGATGATGCCGAACACGAGTGGCACCATGAGGTCTGCCTGAGGCACCCCGGCCTCCTCCAGTCGGATCGCAAGCAACGCGGCCACCGCCGCCGCCACGATGCCGCGCGGTCCCACCCAGGCGATCAGTGCCCGCTCGCGCCAGCTCAGCCGGGAGCCCAGCGTGGCGACCAGCACCTTGAGTGGCCGGCCCACCAGCTGCATGGCCAGGAACACCGCCCCCGCCCCCCAGCCGAGGCGCACGAAGGCGGCCGGATCAATGCGCGCCGCCAGGATCACGAACAGCGCGGAGACCAGCAGGATGCTGAGTGTTTCCTTGAAATCGAGGATCTCGGCGACCGGCACCTCCCGCATGTTGGCGAGCAGCACGCCCATCAGCGTCACCGCCAGCAGCCCCGACTCCTCGGCGAGCAGATCGGCACCGGCAAAGACACCGACCACGGCGCTCAGCACCACCGCGTTGATCAGGTACTCGGGGAGCCAGTGGCGACGCAGCACCACACCCAGCAGCCAGCCGGCGCCCAGCCCCGCGGTCAAGCCCACGGCGATCATCTCGCCGAAAAGCGCCAGCGCATGGGCGACATCTCGGGCAGACGAAGCGACGACGAGCTCGAACGCCAGCACCGTGACCAGCGCCCCCAGGGGGTCAATAAGTATGCCTTCCCAGCGCAGCACCTCAGAGATCGCGCGGGTGGGTCGGATGCTGCGCAGCATGGGCACCACCACCGTCGGACCGGTGACCGTCATCACCGCGCCGAACAGGGTGGCCGTGCGCCAGCCTAAGCCGGCGAATGAGTAGGCGGCGATCCCCGCCACCAGCGCCACGATCAGGCTGCCGATACCGATCATGCGCTGCACCACCAGGCCGTGACCCCGGATGTCCTCCCGCTTCAGCGTCAGGCCGCCCTCGAACAGGATCACGGCCACCGACAGCGAGATGACCGGGAACAGCAGCCCCCCGAACAGCGCGTCGGGTCGCAGCCAGCCCGTAACCGGCCCCAAGACGATTCCCGCAACGAGCAGGAACAGGATCGCGGGCAGGTGCGCCCGCCAGGCAAGGTATTGGCAGGCCACGCCCGCAAGCACGATGGTGGCCAAGGCAGCGAGATCGGACATCCGCAGGCTAACCGCTTCAAACTTGAGGATCAGGTGAGGGACCCACCTTGGGAGCACCAGCTCGGAGGGTGCCTCCGCGGCCGTCGCCCCCCGCGGATCCCGATGACTTGCCCGGGGATTCTAGCCCGCATTTCGCGGCCAGACCGGCCGTGCCACCCATGCCGAATCGGGTGAACGAACCCCTGGCCAGCCGGTCAGATCTGGAGAGCCGAGGCAACAGGCGCAGAGGCACGCTATGCCCGGTGTGATCCCAAGGTCGGCAACGCGCGGCCGGCCGCTCAAGCGTACGCGCGCCCGAGCGGGGCCCTCAGCCTGCCCTGGTCCAGCCTTCGAAAGCATGGCCGATGACAGACGACACCGACCAGACCCCCGCTTCCGCGCCTAGAGACATCGACAGCGAGCTCCAGCGGCTGGCTGGTCGCGCCCATCCCCTGGAGCTTCGTGCTCATGATCTGGCTGTACTGCCTCGCCTGGCTGTTCATCGAGGACGGGGCCAAGCGCCTGTTACTCTCCCACATGGAGGCCTCGACCCCCCCGTCACCGCCGTTTTCTCAAACTCGCTGGGCGCAGCCGCTCAGCGCACCATCACCGATAGGAGACCCGCCATGGGCAAGAAATCCGAGAAGAAGAAAAGTCCCAAACCTGAGTACAAGACCAAACTGCGCGCCCTGCAGGTAGAGCTGGTCAAGCTCCAGAGCTCCATCATCCGCCAGGGCCGCAAGATCCTGGTGATCTTCGAGGGCCGCGACGCCGCCGGCAAGGACGGCACCATCAAGCGCGTCGTCCAGCACCTGAGCCCCCGCGAGACCCGCGTGGTGGCTTTGGGCAAGCCCTCGGATCACGACCAGCGGGCCTGGTATTTCCAGCGCTACGTCCCCCATCTGCCGGTGGAGCAGGAGATGGTCCTTTTCAACCGCAGCTGGTACAACCGCGCCGGGGTGGAGCGGGTGATGGAGTTCTGCACCGACGAGGAGTACGAGACGTTCATGGAGACGGTGCCCGTCTTCGAGCAGATGCTCGTGCACTCGGGCACCCACCTGTTCAAATATTATTTGGACATCTCCAAGGATGAGCAGCGCAGGCGTCTGGCCGACCGCCACAAAGACCCGCTCAAGCAGTGGAAGGTGAGCCCCATCGACGAGCAGGCAACCAAGCTCTGGGACGACTATAGCGCGGCACGCAATGCGATGTTTGCCCGCACCCACAGCCCGATCTCTCCCTGGCTGCTGGTGCACGCCGACGACAAGAAATCCGCGCGGCTGCACCTGATTACCGACCTGCTCTCGCGCCTGGACTACAAGGGCAAGGACGAGACCCTGGTACTGCCCGACCCCAACGGCGTGCTGGTCTACGACGACCGCTACCTGCATGATGGGCTGGTCGCGCCGTAAAGAGTACCGCGCAGCGAATCCGGGTGACCGCGGGAGGCGAGTCCCTCCGCGAGAGGGTTGGCCTCCTAAGGGGCCAACCCCTTTGCTGGGAATCGGGTAGCGGACCTACCCGACGATTCGGGGCAAGCCAACAGTCGTAGCTCGCTCGTGCCGCGCAGGCGCGGCCTGGGTCTAAGCCGCCTTGCCGATCAGGCTGGCGTCGGTCACTTCCATCAGCTTGCCCGTCTTCACATCGAACAGATAGCCATAGATCGGGATGTCCCTGGGCACCAGGGGATGGTGCCGGATGCGCTCCACGTCCTCCGCCACGCTCTGGGCATTGTCGCGGATGGTCAGCCAATCTATGTAGTCGCCCTCCATGGAGCCCGGTCCCTCGCCGCCGTCGTGCCAGCCGCTCGCGTCCACCGATGCCGTTCTGAGGCTGCTCTTGAGCAGCTTGCGCATCACGTCGTCGGTAAAGGTCTCCATGCCGCAGTCCGTGTGATGGATGACGAACCATTCACGGGTGCCCAGCAGCTTGTAGGAGATCACAAGGGAGCGGATGGCATCGTCGCTGGCGCGGCCACCGGCGTTGCGGATCACGTGGGCATCGCCTTCCGCAAGGCCGGCGAACTTGGCGGGGTCAAGCCGAGCGTCCATGCAGGTCAGAATGGCGAAGCGCCGACCCGGGGGCATGGGCAGGTTGCCCTTGTCACCGAACCCGGTCGCGTACTGCTCATTCGCCGTCAAGACATCTTCTAACACCTTGCTCATTGCTGTACCTCCCCGCGGATTCCGTTCGTTCCGGTATCCACAAACCCTGCCGAAGCAGCCCGGAAAGATCTCCCGGAGCAGGTTCGCAGGCGGCAATCCCTTACCTAAAACATAGCCCTTCGCCGGACCGCTTCCACCACCGAGGATACAGGGATTTTATTGAGACTAACGCTGACCAGACTACCTCGGCCGCTATGCAAGCTCCGGAAAGCCCGCGGGTGGCACAGTGCCCTCGAAGGTCACCGAAGCCGCACCCCATGCCACGGCGGTCGCCAGGGCGTGCTCCATGGCCTTGCCGCGCGCCAAGGCGTGCACCAGTCCAGCAGCAAAGATGTCCCCCGCCCCGGTGGTGTCGACCGCTTCCACCTTAGGTGCGCGCACCTCGATGGTCCGGTCCACCGCACAAGCACAGGCGCCGGAAGACCCGTGGGTGACCACCACCCACTCCAGGGGCTCACCCGCCACTTCCAGGGCCGCGGCATAGGGATCGGCCAGGAAGCCCGCATCCAGGTCCGATGCCGATCCCACCAGCACCTGCGCGGGGCGAAAATCCGGCAGCAGCGGCGGGATGTGTGCGACCACCAGGCCGTGGCGCACGCGCTGACGCAGCACCTCGGTCAGGGCCGGATCGGCCGAGCGCACGTAACAGCAGGCCGCGGGTCGCGTCGCCAAGTCCGCCGGCAAGGGCACGCGCGCGCGCGCCAGATTCACCACAGTGCGCTCCCCGTCCGACTCCAACAGAACCACCGAGCGGGTGGTCTCGGAGCCGTGCCGATCGATGGCGTCGACGTCCACACCGACATCGGCAAGGGTCGCGATCAGGCGCACCCCTTGCTCGTCCATGCCAACGGCGCTGATCACGGTGGCCCGATCACCCGCTCGCGCCAGGGCCATGGCCGTATTGGCCGCTCCCCCGCCAACGCGTCGCCCGAGCCAGCGCGCACCGTTGTGGCCACCGTGCTGCAGCTCTCCCTCGAGCAGAGCGACCTCGTCCCAGGCCACCGACCCCACCACCAGGATATCTGTCATCTCGGCTCCTCCGCAGAATCCGGGGACATGGTCACGAGCGCCCATGCGCTTGCCGGGGGCAAGCCCGGGGCGAGATACCCCCGGAAGACTCAAACGCCGACAGGTAAGGCGTCGCTAAAGCCCCGCTCTCCCCGGTAAGGCTCCCGCTCGTGGCACGGAACGAAACGCCATCGGGTCGACATCGCTTGAACGACCATGGCTGCTCGCCGAGCCGCCGACCGGCGGCAGCGCCCAAGCCGCCGGATCTCCGCACCTTGCGCCCGCAGCCGAGGATCCGGGCAAGGCGCCTCCCCGGGACAGCGCCCGACCGTTCGGCCTTCCTCCTGCCAAGCATGTTGCCCCGCATCATCCTAGAAGCGGTCAACTGCCGTTTCTAGGATCATAGGCTCGGCACCGTGTGTGAGCCAAGCTTCACCCAACGGCCGTGCCGCCGAGCTCTCATCGCCGTCACGGATCGGCGCTACCCTTGAGTCTCGTCCCTGCCAGCTGGATGCTCAAGAGCCGCTAAGATCGCCGCCTGTTTCCTTGCCGCTCTCCGTCTAGCGTCGGCTCACCATGATGTTTCATACTTGCATTGTCATTTCCTATACGCATAATTTCACCGTTCAGACCTGATAAGGCATGTTCCACACATGATCACAGCCGCCCAGATCCGGGCTGCGCGGGCGCTGCTCGGTATGGACCAGCGCCGTCTCGCCGAGGTGGCCGGTCTGTCGCTGCCCACGATTCAGCGTATGGAGGCCAGCGCCGGGCAGGTGCGCGGCAATGTCGAGTCCCTGGTTAAGGTCGTGGAGGCGCTGGAGAAGGTCGGAATCGAGCTGATCGGAGAAGGGGTGGTAAGCAACGGCGGGGGGCGCGGCGTGCGCCTCAAGACCCCAATCCTGCCTGAGGAGACCGCCTGAAGGTGGACACGTCGCTGGTCCTGGCCGCGCTAGCGGTAGCGCTCGCGCTCGCCTCCGCGGTGTCCTCGCTGCTGGTGGTGCGCTGGCGCCGAGTGCTGCGCCTGCTGGCGCTGCCGCTGTTCGGCCTGGCGGGCCTCGCGGCGCTGGCCGCCGGGCTGACCGCCCTGCTTACCGGCGAGGTCGGCACGGCGACCCTACCGCTCGGACTGCCCTGGCTGCCCTGGCACGTCCGTCTGGATGCGCTGGCAGGCTTCTTTCTCGCCGTGATCGGCGTGGTCAGTCTGGCCGTGGGACTCTACGGGCCGGCTTATGTGCGCGGCTTCGAGGGCGGCCGGGATTCACTCACGGCCCTGGGCGGTTTCAGTGGTCTGTTCCTCACCGGCATGCTGCTGGTGGTGCTCGCCGACGACGCCTTCCTGTTCATGGTCGCCTGGGAGCTGATGTCGCTGTCCTCCTATTTCCTGGTGGCCTTCCAGCACGAGAACGCGGCCAACCGCCGCGCGGCTTTCCTCTACCTGCTCATGGCCCATATCGGTGGTCTGGCCATCCTGCTCGGCTACGGGGTGCTAGCCTCCTTCGGTGACGGCTTTGGCTTCGACGCCATGCGCGCCGCCTCGCTGTCGCCGACCTGGGCGAGCGTAGCTTTCACGCTCGCGTTCCTGGGCTTCGGGATGAAGGCGGGCCTGGTGCCGTTGCACGCCTGGCTGCCGGAGGCCCATCCGGTCGCGCCGTCGCACGTCTCGGCGCTGATGTCCGGGATCATGTTGAAGGTGGCGGTCTACGGCTTCATCCGCTTCGTGCTCGATCTCCTCCATCAGGTCCATTGGCAATGGGGGGTGGCGGTGCTGATCATCGGTTGCCTCTCGGCACTGCTGGGGGTGTTGTATGCCCTGATGCAGCACGACCTCAAACGTCTGCTGGCATATCACTCGGTCGAGAACATCGGCATCATCTTCATCGGACTGGGCCTGACGCTGCTGTTCCTGGCGACGGGCCATGCCCTGCTGGGGGCGCTCGCCCTGGTCGCCGCCCTCTACCACACCATCAATCACGCGCTGTTCAAGGGCCTGCTGTTTCTCGGCGCAGGGGCGATTCTGCACAGCACCCATGAGCGCGATCTGGAGCAGATGGGTGGCCTGCTCAGGCGCATGCCCTGGACCGGTCTGTTCTTCCTGGTGGGCTGCATCTCCATCTCCGCGCTCCCGCCGTTCAACGGCTTCGTCTCCGAATGGCTGACCTTCCAGGCGGCGCTGCAGGCCTGGCAGCTCGAAAGCGGCGTGCTGCGCACCCTCATCCCGATCGCCTCGGCGGTGCTGGCGCTGACCGGCGCACTTGCCGCAGCATGCTTCGTCAAGGTCTATGGCGTAGCGTTCCTCGGACAGGCACGCAGTCGCCACGTTCGCCGAGCCCGGCCGGTGCCCCTGGGCATGCGTGCCGCCCAGGGCCTGCTGGCTGCGCTGTGCTTGCTGCTCGGCGTGCTGCCCACCTGGGTGATCGGCGCCATCAATGCGGTGCCGCGGCAGCTGCTCGGTGCAGGCCTGCCCCATGCCACCGCCCACGGCTGGCTCTGGCTCACACCGGTGTCGGCGCAGACAGCGAGCTACAGCGCGCCGCTGGTGGTCGTCCTGCTTGCGGCGATGGCCGGTCTTTCGGTCTGGGGATTGCGCCGCGGCGCGGTACGCAGGATACGCCGCTGCGACGCTTGGGACTGCGGCTTCGCGCCGCCGAATCCGCGGATGCAGTACACGGCCACGGCCTTCTCCCAGCCCATCCGGCGCGTGTTCGGCCTGCTGTTCCACATCGAGGAGTCCGTCTCGCCGCGCGAGGGTGGCACGGCGCGTTACCACCTGCGCGTCAGCGATCGCGTCTGGGGCCTGCTCTACGCGCCTGTCGCGCGTGCGGTGGAGTCCGCCGCCCGCCGGGTGGTGCGACTCCAGTCCGGAAGCCTGCGGGTCTACCTCGGCTGGACCCTCGCCACACTGCTGGTGCTGCTATGGACCGTCTCATGACGGCTGCGCCCTGGGGAGCGGCTCTGCTGCAGGCGTTGCTCTATGCCGCGCTGGCGCCGCTGCTGGTCGGCTGGATTCGCAAGCTCAAGGCGCTGCTCCAGAACCGCCGCGGCGCGCCGATGCTCCAGCCCTACCGCGATCTGTACAAGCTGCTCTTGAAGGAGGCGCGGGTGGCCCATACGGCCTCACCGCTGTTCCGGGCGGCGCCGTACATCGTCTTCGTCGCCACCTGGCTGGCCGCGGCCACCGTCCCCTTGGTGGCCGTCGACCTGCCGACCGCCGCCATCGCCGACATCATCGCGCTGGTGGGGCTGCTGGCGCTGGCGCGCTTTTTCCTCGCCTTGGCGGCCATGGACGTGGGCACGGCCTTCGGCGGCATGGGCGCCTCCCGCGAGATGCTGGTCTCGGCCCTGGCCGAGCCCGCCATGCTGATGGCCGTATTCACCCTCGCCATGACGGCCCACAGCACCAACCTGGCGAGTGTCATCGACCATCAACTGGCGGCCGGCTTCGTCTTGCGTCCGTCGTTTCTGTTCGCTTTGGGTGGCCTGGTACTGGTGGCCGTCGCGGAGACCGGCCGCATCCCCGTCGACAACCCAGCGACACATCTGGAGCTGACCATGATCCACGAGGCGATGCTGCTCGAGTACTCCGGGCGGCATCTGGCGCTGATGGAGTGGGCGGCCCAGATCAAGCTGCTGCTCTATGGGGCGCTCATCTCCAATATCTTCTTTCCCTGGGGCATAGGGCAGAGCTTCGCCCCCGCCGGCCTCGTGCTCGGCCTGGCGGCGGTCATGCTGAAGCTCCTGGTGCTCGGGGCGGCGCTCGCAGTCGCCGAGACCGTGCTGGCCAAGATGCGGCTGTTCCGCGCCCCCGCCTTTTTGAATCTCGCCTTGCTGCTGGCGCTGCTCGGCCTGCTCAGCCACGTGATCCTGGAGGTCGGCACGTGAGCCTTGCCCCCCTGCCACTGCTGCAGCAGCTGGTGCTCGTACTGGCGGCCATCGTCCTGCTGACCTCGTTCGTGCTGCTGGCCCAGGCGCGCCTGGTCTCGGCGATCCATGTCTTCGCCTGGCAGGGTGGCCTGGTCGCGGCGGTGACCACCGTGGTCGCGGCGGCCGGTGCCTCACCCCACCTCTACTTCTCGGCCCTGCTGACCCTGGCGCTCAAGGCACTGCTGATCCCTTGGATGCTGCACCGCCTGACCCGCCGGCTGGAGCTCGACCGGCACGTCGAGACCCTGCGCTGGCCCACCCTGGTGAGCATGGCCGCGGTGGTGCTCGTGATCTTCAGCTACTGGCTGGTGCTGCCCATGGTCCAGGAAGGGCTGGCCTTCACCCGCAACATCGTCGCCGTCAGCCTGGCGGTGGTGTTGATCGGTCTGCTGATGATGGTCTTCCGCCAGCAGGCGGTGGCCCAGGTGCTTGGCTTCATGTCCATGGAGAACGGACTGTTCCTGGCGGCGGTCTCGGCCACCGCTGGCATGCCCCTGGTCGTCGAGCTCGGCGTGGCCTTCGACGTGCTGGTCGCCATGGTGCTGTTCGGGGTGTTCTTCTTCCAGATCCGCGAGAGCATCGAATCTCTGGACGTGGACCGCCTCAACCGGCTCAAGGAGACCGCGGAGGAAGGCGAGTGACCGCGCTGCTGTTGACTCTGCTAAGCCCCGTAGCCGGCGCGATCGCGCTGGCGCTGCTGCGCCCGCTGGCCCTCGCCGGCTGGCTGAACCTCGCCGTCTCGGCGACCTCCCTGGTGGGGGCCGCCTGGCTCGCCTGGACCGTGGCGCTGAGCGGCGAGGTCAGCGGCCTGGGCTTCCGGGTCGACGCCTTCAACGTCTACCTGGTGGTGCTCACCGCCTTCGTGGGCCTGACCACGGCGATCTTCTCGCGGCCCTACATGCGCCATGTCTGTGCCCGGGGCCTGACCACCGAGCGCGGCATGCGCGTCTACCACGCCATGTACCAGGCTTTCATGTTCACCATGCTGCTCGCCCTGACCACCGACAGTCTGGGCGTGCTCTGGGTGGCCGTGGAGGGCGCAACCCTGGCCACGGTGCTGCTGGTGTCCCTGTACCGCACGCCCGAGGCCGTGGAGGCGGCCTGGAAGTACTTCATTCTCTGCGGCGTGGGCATCGCCCTGGCACTGTTCGGCACCGTGCTGACCTACTTTGCGGCCCAGCATGTGATCACGGACCCGGCCGCGGGGCTGACCTGGAGCAAGCTGTACCGCCAAGCCGGGGGTCTCGAGCCGGTGGTCATGAGCCTGGCGTTCGTATTCCTGCTGGTCGGCTACGGCACCAAGGTGGGCTTGGTGCCCATGCATCAGTGGCTGCCCGATGCGCACTCCGAAGGCCCCACACCCATGTCCGCCGTGCTCTCGGGCCTGCTGCTCAACGTCGCGCTCTATGCCGTGGTGCGCCTGAAGATGCTGGTGGACGGCTCGCTCGCCGGGACCCCCAACCCGCACCTGGCCGGCTACCTGCTGATGGGCTTCGGGCTCATCTCCTTCCTGGTGGCCGGGCTGTTCCTGCATCGCCAGCGCGACATCAAGCGCATGTTCAGCTATTCGTCCATCGAGCACATGGGCCTGATGACCTTCGCCTTCGGGCTCGGCGGGCCGCTCGCCACCTTCGGCGCACTGCTGCACATGCTGGTGCACTCGCTCACCAAGTCGGCGATCTTCATCACAGTGGGGCATGCCTCCCACATCGCCGGCACCCAGTCCATCGACCGCATCCGCGGCCTGATCCGCACCCAGCCCGCGGTGGGCTGGTCGCTGCTGCTGGGCGTGGCGGCCATCGCCGGCTTTCCCCCGTTCGGGGTGTTCACCAGCGAGTTCCTGCTGCTCACCGCCACCATGAAGGCCCAGCCTTGGCTGACGCTCGCCCTGCTGAGCGGGCTGGCGGTGGCCTTCGCGGGCCTGTTCCGGCATCTCCACCCTATGGTCTACGGCAACGCGCCCGAGGGACAGGTCCCGGTCCAGGCCAACATGGTGCCGATCGCCGTGCACCTGGGGCTGGTGCTCTGGCTGGGGCTCGCCATTCCGGGCTACCTGGCGCACTGGCTGGATCGAGCCACCCAACTGATCACCGGGAGCCACCTGCTATGAGCCGCTTCGACTGGCTGTCCGAGTACCTGGCCCGGCTCGAAGACGATCACGTGCTGGTGCGCAGCGGCAGTGCTGAGCAGCTGGCGCCCGCGCACCTGCTGGAGCTGGACACCGAGGACTGGGGCCGCGCCGCGCGTGTCGCCTGCACCTTCGGCACCCGCTTCGTCGCGCTCTGGGGCGATCCCGGCGAGCGCGAGGTGCGGGTCTATGCCTGCCTGGAGCGCGAGCGCGACTATCTGGTCCTGTCCACCGAGGTATCTCTCGGCCAGCCGGTGCTGGCCTCGCTCACCCCCTGCTACAGCGGTGCAAACCGACTGGAGCGCCATCTCCAGGACCTGGCCGGCATCGCTTTCCTGGATCACCCCGACAGCCGACGTTGGACCCGCCACCAGGCCTGGGCCGAAGGCGCCTTCCCCCTGCGCACTGACTTCCCCGCCGCCGGGCGCTCGCCGAAGCGCTCGCCGGCCGATGCCGACTACCGCTTCCTGCGCGTCGAGGGTAGCGGGGTGTATGAGATCCCGGTCGGGCCGGTGCACGCCGGCATCATCGAGCCCGGTCACTTTCGCTTCCAGGCCGTGGGCGAAGAGATCCTCAGCCTGGAGGAGCGGCTCGGCTACGTGCACAAGGGGATAGAGAAGATCGCAGTGGGTCGCGACCCGGCGGGGCTGGCCCGGCTGGCCGGGCGCGTCTCGGGCGACTCCACGGTGGCCCACACCTGGGCCGCGTGCATGGCCATGGAGCGCGCGACCGGCTGCGCCGTGTCGCCCCGGGCAGTGCACCTGCGCGCCCTGATGTGCGAGCGCGAGCGCGTCGCCAATCACCTGGGCGACATCGGCGCCATCTGCAACGATGTCGCCTTCGCCTTCGCCCATGCTCACTGTGCACGGCTGCGCGAGCAGTGGCAGCGGCGCAGCCAGGCGCTGTTCGGGCACCGATTGATGATGGATGGGGTCGTTCCGGGCGGCGTGGCGTGCGACCTTCTTTCCGGAGCGGCGGAGCTGCTGCACGGCGACCACGCCGCGCTGGACCGGGCCGTCGTCCCCCTGTTCGATGTGATCGAGGACCACCCGTCACTGGACGACCGGCTGCTCGGTACCGGCCACCTGAGCGCCGCCGACGCTCGGGCTCTGGGCTGCACCGGCTACGTCGGCAAGGCGAGCGGCCAGGCCTTCGACGTGCGCCGCGACAACCCCTATCCGCCGTACGACGCGCTGGAGATCCGGGTGCCTGTACAGACCGAGGGCGACGTGGCCGCCCGGGTGCGGGTGCGCATGCGAGGAGCTGCGCGAGAGTCTCGCGCTGATGGACCGCCTGCTGGCAGTCCTGCCCACCGGCGCGATCGTCACGCCGCTGCCCACGCCACCGGACGGGGCGGTCGGCGTCGGCTTCGTGGACGGCTGGCGCGGCGAGATCCTGTCGTTCGTGCGCTTTGGCGCCGAGGGGCGTATCGCCCGTTTCTTCCCGCGGGATCCGAGCTGGCTCACCTGGCCTGCGCTGGAGCGGCTGATCCACGGCAATATCGTTCCGGATTTTCCGGTCTGCAACAAATCGGTCAACGGCTCCTACTCGGGCCAGGATCTGTAGAGCGCCGCCATGTTCCGTATCCTCAAGCAGGCCCTGCGCACCGGCATCGTCACCGAGGCGCCGCCGGTTGCCGACGACGCCGAGCTGGAGCGCCTGGGCATCGAGCTGCGTCGGCGCATCGGCAGCGCTTCGGCCGCAGCCTCGCCATCCGCCAGGTGGACGCCGGCTCCTGCAACGGCTGCGAGCTGGAGATCCACGCCCTCAACAATCCCTACTACGACGTGGAGCGCTTCGGCGTGCACTTCGTGGCCTCGCCCCGCCACGCCGACGCCCTGCTGGTCACCGGTCCGGTCTCGCGCCACATGGAGACCGCCCTGCGCCGCACCTGGCGCGCCACCCCGTCCCCAAAGCTGGTGATCGCCGCGGGGACCTGCGCCTGCACCGGGGGCGAGTTCGGTGTCTCCTACGCCAGCTGCGGGGCCGTCGAGAACGTGATCCCGGTGGACATGCGCATCCCCGGCTGTCCGCCGACACCGCTCGATCTGCTCAAGGGCCTGCTCGGCATCCTGCGCGAGGCCGCGCCGGGCGAAGGCGCTCGCTTCCACCGAGGCGACGGGCGCCCGTAGCAGACCGGCGGCCAGGGGCCGGTGGAGCCCTGACCGAAGGGTCGCCGAGGGGCTCGCCTCTCACATCACAGGCGCCGATCGGCCCGGCAGCTCAGGGGAGTGCACTGCGCCTGGCTGATGTCCGAATCGCCGGGCAGCACCGCAGCCCGACGTACGACTCCAGCACCGCCGGAGCCCATACCAACTGCCTAGTACTCCGTTCCGGTAATAACGTGCCACTCAGCGAGTCGGGAAGGGGTTAGCCACAAGGCGCGTCTCGCAGGCAATGGCCCAGCCCTTGTCAAGAGACGCAACGCCGTGGATGACCCCTTCCCGGCTCGCCCGCAGGGAGCCCCCCAAAAGCGCTCATCCGGCGTTGCCGTCCTTGCAAAGGGCTGGGCCATTCGCTGCGGACGGCGCCTTGTCTGAGCGCTTTTGGGGGGCTCTGAATGACACGTTATTACCGGAACGGAGTACTAGTCCCGCATCTCGTTCCGATACGCCCAAAGCGCGGCAAGAGCGGTCTGCACCGCATGGCGCTTCTTATTGGGGCGCGCAGTCGAACAGGGTCCCCAGGAGCCGTCCGGGCGTTGCGCCGCCACCAGCCAGGCGACCTCGGCGTCCAGGCTACCGCGTAGCGGCTTACCGAGCAGCCGGGCGGTCATCAGCAGCTCGGAGAGCAGGTCGACGTCCTCACGCGCTTTCGCCCAGGCCGCCGCCGGGACGATGAACCGGCTCAGGGTCGCGCGCCGTCGCGCCAGCCAGGGACAGGGGCGGAGCCGACCGAAATCGGTCAATGCCACGACCTCGTGGACCAGGGCGTAGAGCTGCAGCGCCGTGCCTTGCCCCTGACCCCGGGAAGCCGGGGCGGACAAGACGACGGGCTGCCTCCCCGAGGCGACCTGGGCAATCAGGCTGGCGTCGAACAGCCTTTTGCGATCCACCGCCGGCTGCCCGCCCAGGTAGCGCAGCAGGGCCGCGATGGTGAGCCGGAAGGTCGGGTAGGCGTAAGGCGCATCCGCCAGGGCCTGCCCGGCCTGCTCGATGATCTGGTCCTGAAAGACACTCGGCTGCCCGGCGACCTGCATCAAGTGGGCGGCCAGCAGCAGGTGGTAATGATCGATCAGGCCCTTGCCCGGCCGGCGCACCCACTGCCCGAATTCGGGGAGCTTGTCCACTGCCGACACCCGCTCGCGCAGGGTCTGCGCGAAACGTCGCTGATCCTCGGGCTGCTCGGCAAGCCCCTGAAGCACGAGATAGAGCACAGCCTCGTCGACCAGGTCCGTGAGACCGCCGTCCTTCAGACTCGCCGGATGTGCCTCGACCCAGGCCGAGGCCCGGGAGACGGCCTGCTCGATCTGGGCGGCCGTCGGTACGCCCGCGGAAGCGTTCCAGGCCCAGGCACCGGCCATCAGCACGGCGAGCAGCACAAAGCTCAGAGATCGCGGGACGGATCTCACCGGTCTCCCCCAAGCATCGGGCCGCGAAACAGACAGCGATCAGTACCAGAACAGGGGGGGCCACCGGCCCTATCCAACGCTCGGGTCAAGTGCGCGTCTGCCTGGCACCCATCCGCTGCGATCACTGTTAAACTCTGCCTGGAGAGGCCCCGAAGGAGCACCTGAGCATGCGTCGGCTGATCTGGCTCGCCCTGGTGGCAATAATAGTGGGCGGGTGCGCCAGCGCTACCCAGGGCCCCGCAGTGAGCGCCGAGCTCGTCCAGGCCGTGACCGCTTACCGCCAGGGCGACTATGCGAGCGCCATCCCTGTACTGCAGAAGCAGGCCCGGCTTGGGCAGCCCGCCGCCCAGACCCTGCTCGGCGTCATGCGCTACCAGGGCAAGGGCCTGCCACGGGACGACCAGGAGGCAGTGAAGTGGTTTCGCATGGCCGCCGCGCAGGGCGACTCCGAGGCCCAGTTCAATCTGGGTGTCGCCTACTACGAAGGCCGGGGCGTGCCCCAGGACGATCACGAGGTCTGGCGGTGGTGGCGCGAGTCCGCCTGGGGGGGATACGCCCTGGCCCAGTACAACCTGGGTGCGCTGTACGACTCGGGCAGAGGGGTGGTCCAGGACCACCAGCAGGCGGCAAAGCTGTGGAAGCTGGCCGCCGCTCAGGGGATCGCCGGCGCCCAGCACAATCTGGGACTCATGTATCTGAACGGACAGGGCGTGGCCCGCAGCCCCGAGACGGCGGCGCTCTGGCTGGGCAAGGCCGCCGCGCAGGGACTGCCGGACAGCCAGTATCAGCTCGGGGTGATGTGCGCGCAGGGGCTGGGCGTGCCGAAGAGCAAGGTGCGCGCATACGCCTGGCTCACCCTCGCCGCCACTCAGGGCCAGACCGCGGCGCAGGGGGCGCTCCCGGGGCTCGCGTCGTCGATGACGCCGGCCGAGCGGGACCAGGCACAGCACCTGTCCCGGACACTCGGCGCGCACAACAACCCGTAGCGAGGCAGATACCGCAACGCCCGCCGGGCTCAGGTTGCTGCAGGAGGCCAACCCTCTGACCGAGCGGGACCGCGTTGAAGCCAGCGCCGCGGAACGCCGGTCGCCGAGAGGGCTCGCCTCCCACAGCCAAGCCTCGGCTCGGCGTATGAGTCCAGCCGCCCGGCCGATCGGCGGCTCACCCCGAGAACCGCCCCGGCGCCTATCCCTCCGCCAGCCGCAGGCCGGGTTGGCGCGCAGCGCCTACCTGGCGACGACCTTCGCGGCGCATCGTTGGGTAGCTTCGCAACCCGACCTACGGTTTCACCACCTCCAAAGCGCCAACCCCATGGGCCCATCCCGGTGGCAGCCCGGCGCCTACCCTTCCGCCAGGTCGTTGCGCAGGCGACGCGGCCCGTGCACGCCGAAGAACAGGACGGTGGCGGCGATGGCCCCCAGGGTGTCGGCAAGCATGTCCTTCTGTGCGTCCCAGATGTCCCCCTGGCTGCCGAGATAGGCGGCGCCCGCCTCCGGGGCCGCCGTGATCGCGAAGATCCACTCGACCAGCTCATAGGCCATGGCGAGCGTGCCGATGGCGAACACCGGGTAGCTCGCCAACAGCCAACGGTTGCGGACCAGCCGCCTTGCCCAGATCCATTCCGCGATCGCATAGGCATAGAATCCCACAGTGAAATGGGCGATGCGGTCGAAATTGTCGCGCTCGAATCCCAAGGCCTCGGTCACCCAGCCGAACGGGACCTGGGCGAAGGTCCAGTGTCCGCCGATGGTGTGCAGATAGATCAGGACCGCCATCAATCCATACGCAAGATTCGAGAAGCGGATCCGGCCGACATATAGCCCGGCGATGACCCCGACAATGATCCAGACGGTGGCGTTCTCCACCAGCCAGGTGGACCGGTCGACCGGATGGAAGGCGAGCACGATGAATTCGGCCGCATAGAGTGCGAGCAGCAGGAAAGGAAAGCGTGAGGTATTGGCGAGGGGCATTCCAGGATTAGATCACGCTGCCCGGCGGCATCTCAATCCGCCCGGCGGAGGCCTGCGTGCGCGGGCGCCTCGATCCCTCGCCGCCCCACCGGGGCGTGCCGGTTGCTGGGGTCCGGTCTCCCCGCTAAGGTTGTGGATAGCCGCCGAGCGCGGCGCCACGCACCTGCCCCGGGGCTCTGCCGCCATGTTTCAGGACTACGTCCAGAAGAGCACCAGGAAGGTCCTGGGAACCCTGGAGCTCGCGGTCTCGGAGCTGGCGGGTATCCGCCAGAACCTGCTCACCCCCGATTTCATCCTGCTCGCGCTGCTCTCCCAGCCCGATTCCGAGGCGCTCAAGATCCTCGGACACCTGCTGCCGGACGCCCAGAAGACGGCCGCCGATCTGGTCGGCCGGATCCGCAGCCGCCATCAGCGCACGGCGCCGGTGCAGGCCACCCAGATAGTGGCGTCCCAGGAGGTCGAGGAGATGTTCCGGGCGGCCTGGACCGAGGCCCAGAGCCTCGGCGATCAGCTGCTGTCCACCGGCACCCTGTTCATCGGGCTGTTCGATCCCAAGGCGGGTCAGACCGCGAGCCTGCTGCGCGATGCGGGCATCACCCGGGAGCAGGCGCGCGAGGCCCTGCGCCATCTGCGCGGCGGGCGCACCATCACCAGCGAGGATGCCGAGAGCGAGCAGAATGTGCTCGACCGCTACACCAAGGACCTGACCGAGATGGCACGCCAGGGCGGGCTCGACCCGGTGATCGGGCGGGAGGACGAGATCGGCCAGGTGATCCAGACACTCTCCCGGCGCAAGAAGAACAACCCCGCCCTGATCGGCGAGGCCGGGGTGGGCAAGACCGTAATCGTCGAAGGTCTGGCCCAGCGTATCGCCGACGCGGACGTGCCCGACACCTTGCTCAATCGGCGCATCCTGGCGCTGGACATGTCGGAGATTGTGGCCGGGGCCAAGATGCGTGGCGAATTCGAGGAGCGCCTCAAGGGTGTGCGCGACGCGGTGATCCAGGCCAAGGGCCAGGTGATCCTGTTCATCGACGAGCTGCACACGGTGGTCGGTGCGGGTGCCGGCGCGGGCGGCCTGGACGCCCCCAGCATGCTCAAGGCCGCGCTGGCCCAGGGCAGCCTGCAGGTCATCGGCGCCGACACCCTGGACGAGTACCGCCGCTTCGTGGAGGCCGACAAGGCCCTGGAACGGCGCTTCCACCCGATCCTGGTGCGCGAGCCGAGCATCGAGGAGACCATCCGTATCCTGCAGGGCATCTGTCCGCGCTACGAGAGCCACCATCAGGTCAGCTACCTGCCCGAGGCCCTGGAGGCGGCGGCGGGGCTCTCCGAGCGCTACCTCACCGACCGGCGGCTGCCGGACAAGGCCGTGGACCTGATCGACGAGGCGGGCTCGCGCAATCACATCCGCCTGATCTCCATCCCGCGCGACGTCAAGATTCTGGAGCGTGACCACCAGCGGCTGGGGCGCGACAAGACCGCCGCCTTCGACGCCCAGGACTTCGAGCAGGCCGCCCGCCTGCAGATGGAGATCCTCAAGCTCGAGGAGCAGCTCAAGGAGGCCCGCCAGCGCTGGGAAGGCCAACGCGGTGCGCTCGACACCTCGGTGGGTGCCGAGGACATCGCCGAGGTGGTGGCCCGCTGGACCGGCATCCCGGTGGCCCGCATGGTCGAGACCGAATCCGCGAAGCTCTCGCGCATGGAAGAGAGCCTGCACCGGCGCATCATCGGCCAGGAGCAGGCCGTCAAGGCCGTGGCCGACGCCATCCGGCGCAACCGTGCCGGCATCACCACCGCCACGCGCCCCATCGGCTCCTTCCTGTTCCTGGGTCCGACCGGGGTGGGCAAGACCGAGCTCGCCAAGGCGCTCGCCGAGCTGCTGCTCGACGACGAGTCGCGCATCGTGCGCCTGGACATGTCCGAGTACATGGAGCGCCATGAGGTCTCCAAGATGATCGGCGCTCCGCCCGGCTACATCGGCTACGGCGAGGGCGGCCAGCTCACCGAGCGCGTGCGGCGCAACCCCTACACCGTAGTGCTGCTCGACGAGGTGGAGAAGGCCCACCCCGATGTCTTCAACATGCTGCTGCAGATCCTCGAGGACGGGCAGCTCACCGACGCCCAGGGCCGGCGCGTGTCCTTCCGCAACACCATCCTGATCGGCACCTCCAACCTGGGCACCGAGGCGCTTTCTCCGGATAAGCGCCCGATCGGCTTCGTGCAGTCCGAGACCCCGGACTACGCCGAGGCCCGTCAGCTGGTCATGCACGAGGTGAAGAGGTTCTTCAAGCCGGAGTTTCTCAATCGGCTCGACGATGTGATCGTGTTCCACTACCTGGAGCCCGAAGACGTGCGGCTGATCGCGCGCATGTTCGTCGACGAGCTCGCCCGTCGCATGCAAACCCGCCACATCGAGATCCAGGTCGATGACAACGTGATCGACAAGCTCGCCCGCGACGGCTTCGACCCAGTCTACGGCGCCCGCCCCCTGCGCCGCGAAGTCGAGCGCCAGGTGGAGAACCCGCTTGCCATGCGCATCGTCAGGGGGGAGTGCCCCGACGGCAGCCGGGTCGGGATTGCGCTGGAAGACGGCGAGGTCGTCTTCCGAATCAAGCGTGGTGCATAGCGCTCGAATACCCCGAGCGCCATGTCAGATGCTGGTCAACGCCGTGCCCCTTCGTGGGCTCAAAAACCAACGGCGACGCCGATTTAACCTAGAAGCGGCAGTTGGACGGCCGCCAGGGTGCGTGCCGCGTGGTGTCTGGCAAGGCATAACGAGGCGGAATAGTGGACCTATTCCAACGAGTTATAACGCAGCCAGGCGCCGCGCGGGGCGTGCCCTGGTGGTCGTAGCGGCCATCACCCGACGGGTGAGCATCAAGCTTGTACGGAACCAAGGCCAGATCAATCACTTGATGGCTACTCGAAGCGGTCAACTGCCGTTTCTAGGTTTAACGACCCGCACCCCCCGGCTGACCGCGTCCGGTCGACATCTCTGTTTCTCGACGTCCGCCGCTCCCGATCCAGGCTCGGATCGCCGGCATCCACCCGCCCCCCTCAGGGCTCCAGCTCCTCGAGGATCTTGGGATCCTTTTCTCCGTCCGCCAGCACCGCGTGACAGATATCGCAGTCCTTGGAGATGCGCTCACCGTCGGCGGTGCGGTGCCGGTTGTCGTGACAACGTCGGCAGCCAAGGGGAGCTCTGGTGCCCCAGGTGATTGGGGTAGGTGTCCCAGAACACCTGCATGCTGGGAAACACGTTGAGCGCATAGATGTCGCCGAGCGTCCGGCCCGCCGCGCTGATGGCGTCGGCCTTCGACTTGAGCAGCTCGGCGTAGTGCTGTGCGTAGAAAGTCTCCACGGCCTTGGCGAGCCCGACCCTTGCCTCATCGTGTGACGCATAACGGACCTTCAGCGCCTGCACGGCCTCGCGCTTGATGAATGGCAGCGTGCGGTCGATGCGCCCTTGCTCCAGGGCCCGGTCCACCTCGTCGCCCGGCTGCCGATAGATGTGGGTCGGGCGGTTGTGGCAGTCGAGGCAGTCCATGGTGCGCCAGACCGCATCCTGCACAGCGGGCTTCGAGCCCTTGAACAGCTCTTGCTTGCCGTCGGCCCGGGTCAGCTCCACATCGTAGATAGTCTCGCGCGTGGGGTCCGCCAGATAGCGGACCTTTACGTTGCGATCCACGTGCCAGTGGATACCCCGGGACGTCCTCCCCTGCGCTCCGCCGACCTTCATCAGCAGCACCGTCTTGACCTCGGTGTTGGCCTCGTCGTCGTCATAGCCCGTCTTCACGATCAACCGGTCACCGATGAATCTGGTCGGCCAATGGCACTGCTCGCACGTCTCCCGCGCGGGCCTCAGGTTGTGCAGCGGGGTCGGAATCGGGCGCGGGTAAAGGTTCAGAGCTACGGCAACGACCTGCCAGAGACCCGAGAGCTTGGACTTGACGAACCAGTCCGCGCCGGGGCCTATGTGGCACTCCACACACTTGACGTGGGCATGTGGCGAGCGCTGGTAGGCAGTGTATTCCGGCTCCATGACGGTGTGGCAGGTGGCGCCGCAGAACGCAGTGGACTCCATGACCTCCACACCTTTGTAGGTCGCCGCGCCCAGAATGACGATATTGGTGACCGTCAGAAGCGCGGTCACCACCAAGGCGTTTCGGGTGCCCGGGCGGTTCAGGTCCATGACCGGCAGGCGCTCGTCCGCTCCCACGTGCTGGCGCGCCCGGCGCAGGGCCCATAGCCGCCCTATGGGTATCAGACTCAGCCCGAGAATAAACAGCGCCGGCAGGATCAGATAGGAGAGAATACCCAGGTACGGGCCACCCTCGAAGCCCGTCAGCTGCATGACGAACAGCATGACGAACAGCACGGCGCTGACTGTCGTCACCACCGTACCGATAAGGCTGATAATGTTCTGGGTTACTATAGCAACAAAATCTCTGACCATGTCCGCCCCCCGCCCCCGGATCGCGTGCCCATCCCCCCGTCGCGGGCGGGAGACGTGCCCTATGTTTGAACAGCCAACCGAGCCCTCATTCTACACCTGAGATGCCACAAAAGCCCGGATCGGAGATGCTTTGTCGCCGGTTGGCGGTGCCTGAAGCGGGTCCGGTGCGCGAACATGGAGCTGCCGAGGTGATACAGCGCGACCGGGAAGAAATCGCTTGTATAACACCTATCCGATTTAGCAACGCGGGGTGCACGTACTCTCCACTCAGCGGGCGCCTGTCGCAAGACCCGCTTGCCAAGGCAGAACGGGAATCGGTCCCCAGCAACCTCTTCCTGATTACTGCGACCAAGGGCCAAATCGCGCGCTATGTTTTAGCGTCACGCGCCCCACCGATGGGCGCGATCGGGCTCGCCATAACAGCACCAGAGCACACGAGTAGAGCACAGGATTACGCCATCTCAGCGAGCTCATCCATTGCGGCCAGCACCAAGCCGACCGCTGGCCTGCGCCAGCTCAACGTCCACGGCAACGTCATTGCGCCCAACGGCGAGGGCTAAGCCAGGCCGGCGGATGCTGCAATGCGAGCATTGACTCTCGCGACCCGCCAGTGCGGAACCGCATGCCAGCATGAAATCTATCTGCTCGTTTGGAAATTCATTGTCGATAGTTGTGGTTTCTACCTTGAGCATTTGAGGACGCGAGCGCTTGAGCGCAAGTGCAATAATGCATTGCATGCAATACCTGAAATATTTATGAGCCTGCAGAGCGATTCCTGTGGAAGCAATATTGGTGTCGGACAACAGGTAACCACAAGATGAATATCCAGCATATGTTTCCCAGCCAGCTTCAATACCCTGGACGACTGAAGGGACGACAAGCTCAACCATAAATACAGTCCCGCTTGGGCTGAGCGATTATTTCCGCGACGCTTCTGATCAAGGCCATAACCTCATTCACTTGGGGAGACCCTAGGCTTTGCCGGGGACTCACGAGGTTTGACCTTTGCGGCGGTCGGCCTGAAAAGACGGTCTGAGTGCAGAGCGGAGCGTTGCGGAAACGCGGTCCGGGATGGGACCGGCGGGACACGCCGTGAATCCCTGCTGGCGCTACGCAGTCCCGCTACGCTGGCAGGTCCCGGCCTCAGCGCACAACAGGGACACGCAGCTCACCGGAGATCAACGCGGCCACATCCATCAACAGAGCGGGAACTGCGAAGCCCCGCGGGGCGGCGATGTACTTGGGCAGCCAGGTCGGCTGGAGCTTGCTCTTGTAGGCGCGCACCGCCTCGAAGTCGGAGAAATGCTCGCCGTGGCGGTAGATCAGGGTGCCAAGGCGCTGCCAGGTGGGGGCGAGCGGGTGGGAGCGCAGGTCCGCCAGGGGCGCCAGGCCGAGATTGCATCGGCCGTATCCCTTGGCGGCCCCCCAGAGCATGACCTCGGCGAGCAGGTAGTCCATGGTGCCCCGGGGAGCGGCCGGATCGAAGCGCATGAGCTCGGGCGCGAGCTCGGCCCGGTCCGCGGAGGCCCAGAGACTCGCGAACGCAACGATGCGGCCCTGGATGCGGACCAGCGCGCAGAGGCAGCGGCGCAGATAGGCGGGCTCGAAAAAGCCGAGCGCGAAGCCCCTCTCGCGGGCACGCCTGGTCTGCAGCCAGGCGTCGGAGATGCGCTGCAGATCGGCGAGCGCCGCGTCCAGCTGGCGCGCCTCGATCACCTCGAAGCGGGCGTCCAGATCGGTGACCTGGCGGTAGGCCTGGCGCAGCTCGGCGCGCTCGCTGCCTTCGAGCGAGAAGCCCGCCAGCGGGACCAGGGCCTCTTCGCCGATCCTGAGGGGGGCCAGGCCGAGGTCCGTGTACAACGGCAGATGCCGGCCATCGACCTGATAGAAGACGGGCCGGCCACCGCGGTAGTCACTCAGCTCCAGGAACCGCCAGGCCAGAGCGCCGATCGCGTCGGGTGCGCCCACCGGATCGCCCATGGCGATCCAGCTGCGGCCCTTGACCTGGTACATCACGAAGGCATCCCCGGCCTCGCTGAAGAGTAGGCGCTTGTCGCCCAGCAGGGCCAGGTGGCCGTCCCCGCTCGGAGATCGCGCCACGACAGCGGCGGCCCTGGCGAGATCGCCCTCGCCGGGAAGCCCGGGTACCGGCGGTGCCGAGCGCAGCAGCTTGATCAGCCCCAGACCGGTCGCCGACAGCACCACCAGCAGGGAGGCGCGCAGGGCGCGCGGCGCATCCGCATGGAAGGCGAACCGCCACCAGAGCTCATTGGAATAACCCATATGCTTGTAGGAGAACAGGCCGAGCCACAGCGAGCCGATCAGCGCCAGGGTCACCGAGCTGATCCAGCCGGCGGAGAAGATCTCGTCGAGCAACGAGGCCGGTCGCTCGAACGCGTCCCGGGCCAGCCAGAGGACACCCGCCAGGGCAGCGAGCAGTAATGATTCCTCGTAGTCGAGCCCTTTGACCAGCGAGCTGAGGATGCCCGCGAGCAGCAGCCAGAGCGTCACGCGGTAGGCCGCCCTCACACGCTGGTTGAGGCTGTGAGCGAGCACCAGCAGTGCCAGGCCCACCAGACTGGCCGTCAGGTGGGCGATCTCCAACAGCGGAAGCGGCAACAGGTCGCTCAGAAGCTCGATGCGCCAGGACACCGCCCGGGTGACTCCCGAGCCCAGCAGTACGGCGCCGGCGACGAAGGTCAGCACCGCCATGATCTGGGGCGCGATCCGCGCCAGAAGATCCCCGGCAGCTGCGACCCCCTTGCCCACCAGCCTGCGGTGCAGGTGCAGCTCGTGCCCCGCAGCGAGCAGCGCCGCCAAGCCAAAGGGCGCGACGTAGAAGAGAATGCGATAGGCAACGACGGCGCCGAGCAGCCCCTCCCTGGGGATATCGGGCAGCGCCAGAAGCAGGATGCTCTCGAACACGCCGACCCCACCCGGGACATGGCTCGCAATGCCCGCCACGATCGCCAGCAGGTAGATGCCGAGGAACATCGGAAAGGACAGCCCCAGGTCGGGAGGCAGGAACATGAACAGCACCCCGCCAGAGCAAGACAGATCCAGCACCGCCAGGCCGATCTGGGCGAGCGTGGTGGAAGGGCCAGGCACCCGCAGCAGCCAGTTGCGCACCCGCAACGGCTGCCGGCGCAGGCAGCCCCAGATCAGGTAGAGCGCTGTCGCGGCCAGGATCAGCCAGCCGAGCAGCCTGGGCAGCGCCACAGGCAGGTGCAGCACCAGCGCGGCGCGTGCCGGGTCGGAGACCAGCGCCATGCCGCCCACCACGGCCACGCCGATCCCAAAGGCCAGGCTGCACAGGGCCGCGACCACGGCAACATCGGTCGCCGACAGGCCGGCCGCGGTATACATGCGGAGCCGCACCGCGTTCGCCGAGATCCAGGCCAGACCGACATTCTGCCCCACCGAGACCGCGACGAAGGACACCAGGGCCACCCGGCCGTACGGCAGGCGCTTGCCGAGATAATCGAGGGCGATCGCGTCATAGCCGGTCATGGCCAGGTAGCTCCCAGCGCTCAGCAGCACGCCGAGCAGCAGGGTAAGCGGCGACAACTCCCCGAAATAGCCCAGCACTGCGCCCATGTGGACACTGGCGGTCTCCCGATGCATCACCCAGAGGGCAGCCAGGAACAGCAAGACGCTGAACAGGGCGGCCAGCCAGTGGCGCGCCGCCAGCAACCGCCGCAGCAGGGGATGTGAGGGAGCCTGCTCCGACCCGCCGGGGTCTTGGGAAACGTCGGGTGGGGCAGACATTGAAGCGATGTGCGGCAGCGCGCTGGGTCCGGTGGCGTCGAAGCCTAGCGAAAAAACCCGACCCGGCACAACGCCCGCGAGCAGCTTGAGCGGCCCCTTATCATGGCGCACGGGCACTTGGCCCGGCACCGGCGACCGCAGGCGGCACCCCTCGGCAACACCCCGGCGGCCGATCCTCGGCATCCCTGCACCGGGGCACGAGCCCTTGCCCGTCCCGCCGGGCCCATGAGTGCCCGAGAGAGGCCGAATGCGGTTAAATTAGCCCGATGCGCATCCTCGTCATCGAAGACAACCACGATCTCGCCACCAACCTTTGCGAGTATCTGGGAGAGCGCGGGCACATCGTAGAAGCGGCCGAGGACGGACTCACCGGGCTGCACCTGGCGGTGCGCAACAGCTACGACGCCATCCTGCTGGACGTGATCCTCCCAGGCATGAGCGGCATCACCGTCTGCCGCACCCTGCGCGAAGAGGCGGGCAAGGACACGCCGGTGCTGATGCTCACCGCGCGGGACTCGGTGGAGGACCGTGTCCTCGGACTGGACGCGGGGGCCGACGACTATGTGATCAAGCCATTCGCCCTGCGCGAGGTGGAAGCTCGCCTGCGGGCCCTGGTGCGCCGGGCCGCCGGCCGCGGCCGGGTAAGCCGGCTGCAGGTCGCCGACCTGGTGTTCGATACCGGATCGCTCAGAGTGTACCGGGGGAGACGCGAGATCGAGCTGCCGCCGATCCCCATGCGCGTCCTGGAGCTGCTGATGAAGAGCTCGCCCCGGGTGGTCCCGCGCAGCGATATCGAGGCCATGGTCTGGGGCGGCTCGCCCCCGGGCAGCGACGCCCTGCGCTCCCATATGCATGTACTGCGCAGCGCCATCGACCGGCCCGGCGAGCCGCCGCTGCTGCAAACGGTGCGGGGGCGCGGCTACCGGCTGGCCGATGCCGATGCGCTTTAACCTGAGCCTGAGAGCCCGGGTTGCCCTGTATTTCGCCCTGTTCGGCGCCGGCCTGAGCCTGCTGCTCAGCATCTGGCTGTATCTGGCCAGCCACGACCAGGGGATCCGGCTGATGGATGAGACCCTGCGCGCGGAGATGGAGGACTACCTCGCCCGGCGCCACCGCAATCCCCGCTCGCTGCCACCGGCCACGGTCAGCGTGCTGGGCTACCTGGCCCCCGCCTCGCCGGGCGCCCCGACCCCGCCCGAGAGCCTGAGGGGCGCCGCGCCGGGCCTGCAATCGGTCAGGCTCGCCGGCGTGCCCTATCGCCTGCTGGTCCAGGATGCCGGCGGAACGCGCTATTACATGCTCTACAACGAGACCCACCCGAGCGCACGCGAGACCCGCTTCCTTTGGCTGCTCGCGGTCAGCGTGATCATGATGACGGTGCTCGCCAGCGCCGGCGGACTCTGGCTCGCCGGGCGCGTGGTCGCCCCGGTGTCGGCCCTGGCCCGTCGGGTCCAGGCCCTCGAGCCCGAGGCCGTACATCCCCCGCTGGCGGCGGACTTTCCGCGGGACGAGCTGGGCGCGCTGGCCGGGGCTTTCGACCGCTATCTGTCGCGGCTGCGGGCCTTCATCGAGCGCGAGCGCGCCTTCACCGCCGACGTCAGCCACGAGCTGCGCACGCCCCTGTCCATCGTCCAGGGCGTGGCGGAGATTCAGGCCGAGGACCAGCAGCTCTCGGCGCGCCAGCGTGCCCGCGCCCTGCGGCTGCAGCGCGCCGCCCAGGACATGGCCGAGATCACCACCGCCCTGCTGGTGCTGGCTCGCGAACAGGCGGTGGGCAGCAGCGCCAGCTGCGCGGTGGCCGAAGTCGTACGCGACGCGCTGGACAAGCATCAGCACCTGCTCGAAGGCAAGGCCACGCAGGTGATACTGGAGGTGCAGGCCGAGCCCCGTATAGCGGCAGACCGGGCCCTGCTCTTCATCGTGGTGGGCAACATCATCCGAAACGCCTGCCAGCACACCGACGAGGGCGAGGTGCGCATCCGGCTGGAGGCCGATCAGCTGCATATCGGCGACACCGGACGGGGCATCGCCGGGGAGCAGCTCGCCCGGATCTTCCAGCGCCACTTCAAGGGCGAGGAGAGCCGCGGCGAAGGCATAGGACTGTCCTTGACCAAGCGTATCTGCGACCGCTACGGCTGGGACATCGACGTGGAGAGCTGCTCCGGGTGCGGCACCGCGGTCCGGCTGCGCTTTGGCTGAGCCGCCACTGCCGCGCGCTTGGCCGCGATGCCGCCAGAGGAGATCGCTCTTAACGTTTTACCAACATTCTGATAACATTTCGCTGATTATGCCTTTACGCCGGCATTACGGTTCCGGCTTTAAGCTTGCCCCGCTTTAACCTGTCTTGCCCGGATTGTGAGCCCGCGATGTCGACGACCAAAACCCTCCCCGAGTGGCTGAAGCCTTTCCTGCCGTTCCTGGCCTGGTGGCCGATGCTGAACCGTCAGACCGTGAAAGCGGATCTCATGGCCGGCCTCACGGGCGCCGTGGTCGTGCTGCCCCAGGGCGTGGCCTTCGCCACCATCGCCGGCATGCCCCCGGAATACGGGCTGTATGCCGGCATAGTCCCGGCGATCATCGCCGCGCTGTTCGGCTCCTCCTGGCACCTGGTCTCCGGGCCCACCACCGCTGCCTCGATCGTGCTGTTCTCGATTCTGTCCACCTATGCCGAGCCCGGCAGTGCACCCTACGTGCAGCTCGCCTTCACGCTGACCTTGATGGTGGGCGTCATCGAGCTGGCGCTGGGCATCTCGCGCCTGGGGGCCCTGGTCAACTTCATCTCCCACTCGGTGGTCATCGGCTTCACGGCGGGCGCTGCCATCCTCATTGCCACCAACCAGGTCAAGAACTTCGTCGGGCTGCCGATCCCGCGCGGCTCGTCGTTCGAGGCCACCTGGGAGACGCTGTTCACCCACATCACGCATATCGACCCGTACATCACCGCCGTGGCCGTGTCCACGCTGCTGATCGGGATCCTGATGCGCCGGTTCTTTCCGCGCTGGCCTTATATGATCGTGGCGATGCTCGGGGGCAGCATCCTCGCCCTGGTGCTCAAGCAGCTCGGCGGCGAGTCGATCAGCTCAGTGGGCGCCCTGCCCTCGTCGCTGCCGCCGTTGTCCGTGCCGACGCTGACCATGGAGACCTTCCGAGAGCTCGCCCAGGGCGCGGTCGCGGTCACCCTGCTCGCCCTGACCGAGGCGGTCTCGATCGCCCGGGCGATGGCGGTGCGCAGCGGCCAGCACCTCGACGGCAACCAGGAGTTCATCGGTCAGGGTCTGTCGAACATCGTCGGCAGCTTCTTTTCCGGCTACGTCGCCACCGGGTCTTTCAACCGCAGCGGCCTGAACTACTCGGCCGGCGCCAAGACCCCGTTGGCCGCTGTGCTGGCCGGCCTGCTGCTCGCGGTGATCGTGGTGCTGGTCGCCCCGCTCGCCGCGTATCTGCCCAACGCGGCCATGGCCGGGGTGCTGTTCCTGGTGGCCTGGGGGCTGATCGATTTCCATCACATCCGCCAGATCATCCGCGCCAGCCACGCCGAGAGCGCCATTCTCATCACCACCTTCGTATCCACCCTCACGCTGGAGCTTGAGGAGGCCATCGTCATCGGGGTGATCTTGTCCCTGGTGATCTATCTGAGCCGCACCTCGCGCCCCCAGGTGGTCAAGCGCGTGCCCGATCCGAATCACCCCAAGCGTAAGTTCAGCCGCGATCCGCTACTGCCCGAATGCCCGCAGATGAAGATCGTGCGTATCGACGGCTCGCTGTTCTTCGGCGCAGTCAGCACCGTGCAGGAGAGCTTCCACGACTTCGAGGAGAAAACGCCGTCGCAGAAGCATCTGGTCGTGGTGGCCTCGCCGATCAATTTCATCGACGTCGCCGGCGCCGAGCTCCTGGCGACCGAAGCCAAGCGCCGGCGCGCCCAGGGCGGCGGGCTGTATTTCATCCAGCTCAAGAGTGCCGTGCTCAAGACCCTGCGCAGGGGTCGCTACATGGATGAGATCGGCGAGCAGAGCTCGTTCCGCACCAAGAGCGAGGCCATCGCCAACGTGTTCGAAAAGCTCGACGCGCGGGTTTGCAGCAGCTGCCATCTGAGGGTGTTCAACGAATGCGGCAGGGTACCGGGCACTCAGGCGAGCCCTGCCCAGCGACCCGCAGGCTTGCAGGCGTCGACTGCCGCCAGCCCGGCTCCGGCGGCCCATCCCTCCAGCGCCTGAGGACGCCGTCGATAGCCGCTGCCGGCGCTTCCGCGTACGTGATCGGCCCGGCAGCAGCAGGCGTCCGGCGAGACGTCCGAGTCACCCGCCCAGGGCTCGTCCCGACAGCTCGCGCAAACTGCCGCTGTTGCGCACATCGCCCGGCGCCAGCCAGCCGCGCCGGGCCTGGGCCGCGTACCCCAGCGTAGGTTGGCATAGCCGTCTGTGCTGTGGCTGTCGATGCTCACGCACACGCCGGTCGGGCCTCCTGGACATCCGGCACGGCCGTGAGATCGGCGCCCGAGAGAACAGGCGCGACCTCCATGTCGGCCACGTCCATCAGCGCGGCGATGCGCTGCAGGGACGCCACGAGCATGCTCTGCTCCCAGTCCTGAAGGGCTCCGAAACGATCGGCGAAGCGCTCCTGAAGCAGCGGCGGGGAGCTCAGCATCAGCTCGCGCCCGGCGGGGGTCGCCTCGATCATGACCTGGCGCTTGTCCTCGCTGGAGCGTATGCGCCGGACCAGCCCCCGGGCCTCCAGGCGATTCAATATGTCCGTGACTGTGGCTTGGCTCAGGCTGACCTGGCGGGCGAGCTTTCCCGCGGGCAGGGCCTCGCCGCTGGCCGCCACTTTCAGGATCAGGGCCTGGGGCGTGGTCAATCCGTGGCTGCGGATGAGGCTGCGCGAGTGCAGATCGACCGCACGCATGACCCGGCGCAGGGCTACCAGCATCTCGTCACAGCGAGGGGATTGGACACTCATCGGGGCATCTCGGCGGACAGGGCTGCAGTCGCCAGGGATGAGCTCGGCAACCCCGGCAGACTCGTCGTCAAGCGTACAGAGTACGCCTAACTGACTGAGATGACGAGAAATCTTGAAATGTCATAAGAATTTCTTTTAGGATACGAGCCATAAGCTCAGACAGCATTCCCCGCCCCGTGCATCACACACACTCATCGGTCCGCGCCAATTTGCCTGCCCCGGCGACGCAGCACTGTCCTGAGCCGCCCGACTGGCCCTATGCTGCAGGTGACCGCCGAATCCGAACAGACATCGGCCCGCGCAAGACCACGACGAGGATGGATCGGCTATGGCAAGAGATGCGCTGTACATCCTGTTGATCAGCGTCCACGGCCTGATCCGCGGCAAGGATATGGAGCTTGGCCGCGACGCCGACACCGGCGGCCAGATCACGTACGTGGTGGAGCTGGCTCGCGCCCTGGCGCGCCGCGCCGACGTCGGCCGGATCGACCTGCTCACCCGACGCGTGGTCGATCCGCAGGTCAGTGAGGACTACGCCCGGCCCCTCGAGCCGCTGGCCCAGAAGGCGCGCATCGTGCGCCTCAATGCCGGCCCCCCGGGCTATATCCGCAAAGAGGAGCTCTGGGACCACCTGGACAGCTTCGCCGACAACACCCTGGCTTATCTACAGCGCAGCGGCCGGACACCCGACCTGATCCACAGCCATTACGCCGACGCGGGCTATGTCGGGCAGCGCCTGGCGCACGTGCTCGGCGCCCCATTGGTGCATACCGGGCACTCCCTGGGGCGCGTCAAGCGCCGCCGTCTGCTGGCCAAGGGCATGGGGCGGGAGGCGATCGAGAGCCGCTATCACATGGCCCGGCGCATCAATGCCGAGGAGGAGACCCTGGCGGTGGCCGAGCTGGTGGTCGCCAGCACGCACAACGAGGTCGAAGAGCAGTATGGGCTCTACGACTACTACCAGCCCGAGCGCATGGCGGTGATCCCCCCGGGCACGGATCTGCAGCGCTTCCATCCCCCGACCGGGGACGAGGAGCGCCTGCCGATCGCCCAGGAGATCGGGCGTTTCCTGAAAGAGCCGGCCAAGCCCATGATCCTGGCGCTGTCCCGGCCGGACGAGCGCAAGAACATCGCCACGCTGGTGGAGGCCTTTGGCGAGTCGCAACAGCTCCAGGAGGCGGCGAACCTGGTGATCGTCGCCGGCAACCGCGACGATATCCGCGAGATGGAGTCGGGGAGTCAGGGCGTGCTCAAGGAGATCCTGCTACTGATCGACGCCTACGATCTCTACGGGCGCGTAGCCTACCCCAAGCACCACCGGTTCGAGGATGTCCCCACCATTTACCGCCTCACCGCCTCATCCCAGGGCGTGTTCGTGAACCCGGCCCTGACCGAGCCCTTCGGCCTGACCCTGATCGAGGCGGCCGCCAGCGGCCTGCCGATCGTCGCCACCGAGGACGGCGGTCCCCAGGACATCATCGGCAACTGCCACAATGGACGCCTGATCGATCCCCTGGACAAGGAGGCCATGGCGCAGGCCCTCTGGGAGGTGCTCAACGACCCGCCCGGCTACGCCGGCCTGGTCCAGAACGGGCTGGTGGGCGTGCAGGCGCACTATTCGTGGCTGGCGCACGCCGACGCCTATATCGCCGCCGTCGACCCCCTGGTGGCGCGCACCGAGCGGGCGCCGCGCTCCACACTGTACCGGCGCCCGCATCTGTATCACGACCGCGCGGTATTCACCGACCTGGACCAGAACCTGCTCGGCGACCCCGACTCGCTGCAGCGCTTCATCCGGTTGCTGCGCGAGAACCGAAAATGCACCGACTTCGGCGTCGCGACCGGGCGCAGCCTGGAGTCGGCCCTCAAGGTTATGCGCCGCTACGGCATCCCGATGCCCGACGTGCTGATCACCGGCGTCGGCACCGAGATCCACTATGCCCCGAGGCTGACCGCGGACACCGCCTGGGCCGACCACATCGACCACGGCTGGAAGCCCCAGGCGATCCGTCGCGTGCTCGAAGGGCTGCCGGGGCTGGAGCTGCAGGCCAAGGACGTACAGGGCCACTTCAAGATCAGCTATTACATCGACCCGGAAAAGGCCCCCAGCCTGGAGGAGATCAACCGCCGGCTGCACCAGGAGGATCAGGCGGCCAACACCATCCTCTCCTTCGGGCAGTTCCTGGACGTGCTCCCGCTGCGCGCCTCCAAAGGGCTGGCGTTGCGCTATGTGGCCCACCAATGGGGCATTCCCCTGGGCAATGTCCTGGCGGCCGGCGGCTCAGGCGCGGACGAGGACATGATGCGCGGCAACACGCTCGCCGTGGTGGTGGCCAACCGCCACCACGAGGAGCTGTCCGGACTCACCGAGCTGGAGCGCATCTACTTCGCCCACCAGCCTTACGCCCAGGGCATCCTGGAGGCGATCGACTATTACGACTTCCTGGGCAAGTGCCGGGTCCCCGATCCGGCGACCGACGCCGCCTGAGGTGAGCGCGCGCATCCTCATCGTCACTGCCCTGGACCGCGACGATCTGCCGGTGCCGGAGAGCCCGCTCCAACCCGCCTGGTGGCCAACGCAACCCCGGTGGCGCGCGGCCGAGCGCAGCAACACCCTGGGGGCCCTGCATCTCGACCGAGGCGCCCTCGACGGCATGAACGCCAGCTACAGCGCCGGCACCCTGAAGGGACTCGCCCACTGTATCCCCGAGACGCGCCCCTGGATGGCTCGATCCACCCGGTGACCAGGCTGGCGGACCCTTCGCCCGACCAATCAGGGGGACATGGCATCGCCCGGCACGGCTTATACTTTGCCAAACCACCAAGACCACCCGTAGGCAGGCGCCAATGAGATCCCATGACAAGCCCCGGCCGATCGTTTTCGGAGAAGTGCTGTTCGACCACTTCCCCGACGGCTCGCGCGTGCTCGGTGGTGCCCCGTTCAACGTCGCTTGGAATCTGCGCGCCTTCGGCATGGACCCGCTGCTGGTGAGCCGGGTCGGCAACGATCCGTCCGGCCGGGACGTCAGGGACGCCATGGAGCGGTGGGGGATGGACACCTCGGGGCTGCAGCTCGACTCCGCGCATCCCACCGGCGCGGTCCAGGTCAGCATCGTCCATGGCGAGCCGCGCTTCGAGATCGTGCCGGACCAAGCCTACGATTTCATCGACCCGAGCTGCCTGCCGCCCACCGAGCCCGAGCTGATCTACCACGGCACCCTCGCGCTCAGGACGGCGGCATCGCGGGAGACGCTGACGCATTGCAGGAGTCAGCTGCACGCCCCGGTGTTCGTCGACGTCAATCTGCGCCGCCCCTGGTGGACGCCGGAGGGTGCTCTGGCCGTGCTGGAGGGGGCGCGTTGGGCGAAGGTCAACAGCGACGAGCTGGAGGCCCTGGTGCCGGGGGTGGCCGGCCTGGAGCGGCGCGCCGAGTCCCTGCAGAGCCGTCTCGGCCTGGAGAAGCTGTTCATCACCCGCGGTGCCGCCGGGGCGATTGCCCGGGACAGCGACGGGACGCTCACCGAGGTACGCCCCGCGCGCGACCTCAAGGTGCTGGACAGCGTCGGCGCCGGCGACGCCTTCGCATCGGTCCTGCTGCTGGGTCTGGCCCACGGCTGGGAGCTGCAAGAGACCCTGGATCGTGCCCAGGAATTCGCCTCCGCAATCGTCGGCCAACGCGGCGCCACCGTCCAGGACCCGCTGTTCTACGCATCCTTCGGCCACATCTGGGGCCTTGGATGAATCGGCAGTCAGCCGGCGATCCGGTAGATCGGCTGAGGATCTTTCTGCGCGAGAACCGCAGCGACGCCCACCGCGCAATGCATCAGCTGCTCGGCCTCGGCCGCCCCTTTCTGCTGCGCAGCGAGCTGCTGGACGCATTCCACGAGCTCTGCGAAAGCGACCCGGGCGCCAGGCTCGACGACTGTCCTCTGGCCGAGACCTTCCGGCTCTGCCAGGAGGCCGCGCTCGACCACGCCTGGGTGTACCTGGCGCTGCGCCCGCGCGTGGCGCGCTGGACCTTCCTGCGCCTCCACGTCGAGACCATGGACCTCGACGAGATCCCGGTCGCCGAGTTCCTGCGCGTCAAGGAGCGCCTCGCCGCCCCCCGGCCACAGGACGCCTGGGTGCTCGAGGTGGACCTGGCGCCCTTCTCCCGGGAGTTTCTCAAGCTGCACGAGCCGGCCTCCATCGGCCGCGGTGTGGAGTTTCTGAACCGCCGCCTCTCCAGCCGGCTGTTCGAGGAGCTCGGTCAGGGGGCCCAGCATCTGCTGGAGTTCCTGCGCATGCACCGTTACGGCAATCAGCAACTGATGCTGAACGGATCGATCGGCGACATCGGCGGGCTGCGCCGGGCGCTGCGCCAGGGCCGCGACCTGCTCGAAGGGCTCGGCCCGGACACCCCCTGGCCGGAGACGGCGCGCGAGCTTCGGCATCTCGGCTTCGAGCCCGGCTGGGGCGGCAACGCGGGGCGCGCCCGGGAGAGTATGGAGCTGCTCCTGGACATCCTTGAGGCGCCCTCGCCCGCCAACGTCGAGCGGTTTCTCAGCCGCATCCCCATGATCTTCTCACTCGCCATCCTTTCCCCTCACGGCTATTTCGGCCAGTCCAATGTGCTGGGTCGACCGGATACCGGTGGGCAGGTCGTCTACATCCTCGACCAGGTGCGAGCCCTGGAGCGGGAGATGTACGAGCGACTCGCCGAGCAGGGCCTGGACATCGAGCCCCAGATCCTGGTCATCACGCGCCTGATCCCGGAGGCCGACGGCACCACCTGCGACCAGCCTCTGGAGCACATCGCCGGCACCCGCAAGGCGCGCATCCTGCGGATTCCGTTCCGAGCCCCGAGCGGAGAGCTGGTGCCCCAATGGATCTCTCGGTTCGAGATCTGGCCGTATCTGGAGCGCTTCGCCGCCGACTGCGAGCGCGAGCTGCTCGCCGAGCTCGGCGGCAGACCGGACCTGATCATCGGCAACTACTCGGACGGCAATCTGGTCGCATCCCTGATCGCCCCGCGGCTCGAGGTAACCCAATGCAACATCGCCCACGCCCTGGAGAAGACCAAGTACCTCTACTCGGACCTGTACTGGCAGGACAACGACGCCCAGTACCACTTTGCCTGCCAGTTCACGGCGGACTTGATCGCCATGAACACCGCCGACTTCATCATTACCAGCACCTACCAGGAGATCGCCGGCACCCGCGAGAGCCTCGGCCAGTACGAGAGCTACATGAGCTTCACCATGCCCGGGCTGTACCGGGTGGTGCACGGCACCGACGTCTACGACCCCAAGTTCAACATTGTCTCGCCCGGGGCCGACGCGGATGCCTACTTCCCGTACACCGAATCCGGGCGCCGCTTCCATCACCTGCACCAGGAGATCCGCACCCTGATCTACGGCCCCGGGCAGGAGAGCCCGAGCCGCGGGGTGCTGCGCGATCCGGACAAGCCGCTGATCTTCACCCTGGCGCGCATGGACCGGATCAAGAACATCACCGGTCTGGTCGAGTGGTTCGGGCGCTGCCCGGAGCTGCGCGAGCAGGCCAATCTGCTGGTAGCCTCCGGGTTCATTGATCCCGAGCGCTCCAACGACGAGGAGGAGCGCAGCCAGATCGCGCAGATGCACCAGCTGATGGACCGCTACGAGCTCGACGGGGAAGTGCGCTGGATCGAGCGCCAAGTGGACAAAGAGCGCAACAGCGAGATCTACCGGTTCGTGGCCGACGGGCGTGGCGCGTTCGTCCAACCCGCCCTGTTCGAGGCCTTCGGTCTGACCTTGATCGAGGCCATGGCCTGCGGACTGCCCACTTTCGCCACCTGCTACGGCGGACCGGTGGAGATCATCGAGGACGGCGTCTCAGGCTTCCACATCGACCCGAGCCACGGCGACCAAGCCGCCCAGCAGATCGCCGCCTTCTTCGCCCGCAGTCGCGAGCACCCCGATTACTGGGAGCGCATCTCCCGAGGGGCGCTGCAGCGAGTCGCCGCCCGTTACACCTGGCGCAGCTATGCCGAGCGCATGATGACCCTGTCGCGGATCTACGGCTTCTGGAAATATGTCACCGGCCTGGAGCGCGTGCAGACACGCCGCTATCTGGAGATGTTCTACTCGTTGCAGTACCGGCCTCTGGCCGAGGCCCTCAGGCACTGAGTCCCGGGGAGAAGTCCGCCCCACGGCCGCCATCGACTGCTGCATGGAATTGAAGACGCAGCCAACGGGCCAGCGCCGCCCCCCCCTGCGCGCCCGTGCTCGCGGGCCAATGCCCCGCGTCAAGGCCCGGGATGGCACAATGACGCAGGCTGCGTTGCGGCGCAGCCCGTGCCTCAGCGACGATTCATCCAGCTCAAGCACAACCAAGAGGACCGCCGTCAATGATCAAGAAATGCCTGTTCCCGGTCGCCGGCTACGGCACCCGATTCCTGCCCGCCACCAAGGCCATGCCCAAGGAGATGCTGCCGATCCTCAACAAGCCGCTGATCCAGTACGGGGTCGAGGAGGCGCACGCGGCCGGAATGTCGGGGATCGCCTTCGTCACCGGGCGGGGCAAGCGGGCGATCGAGGATCATTTCGACATCACCTACGAGCTTCGAGCACGCCCTCCAGGGCAGCTCCAGAGAGGCGCGTCTTGAGGGGATCCGCAAGCTCAGGGATGAATGCACCTTCACCTACACCCGCCAGCAGGCGATGCGCGGGCTTGGCGATGCGATCCTCACCGGCGAGCTGCTGGTCGGCAGCGAGCCCTTCGGCGTGGTGCTCGCCGACGACCTCTGCGTGGGTGAGCCAGAGCCGGTCATGACCCAGATGATGGCGGTCTATCGGGAGCACCGCTGCAGCGTGGTCGCCGTGGAGGAGGTCGAGCCCCGGGACACCGACAAGTATGGCGTCATTGCCGGGGTGCCGTTCGGCGATGACAGCTACCGGGTGTCCGACATGGTCGAGAAGCCCGACCCCGAGCGCGCACCGTCGAACCTGGCCATCATCGGACGCTATATCCTCACCCCCGATATCTTCGAGATCCTGCGCGAAACCCCCGCTGGCAAGGGCGGAGAGCTGCAGATCACAGATGCCCTGCGCACCCAGGCCCAGCAGGGCCGGGTGATCGCCTATCGCTTCAAGGGCCGGCGCTTCGACTGCGGCAGCATCGAGGGCTTCGTCGAGGCGACCAATTATTTCTTCGCTCAGGAGAGCTGAGCGGGCACCGCCGCAGCACCCCGGCGCTGCACCCGGCCTCACCGCGGGACCTTTGGCTTGGGCACCCCGACCACTTCCACTGCGCGCCCCGCCCTGCCGCTCACCGCGGACGGGCGGCTGAGCGCGCGGGCCCGCTTGCTGGGCAGCCGCATCAACCTGCGCGCCCTGGCCCAGGCCGAGGGCATGGAGAGTCTGGCCGCCTACCCGCTCACCCTGTCCCTGGGCAGGGACAGCGTCAGCGTACTGTTTCGCTTCGGCGCGGTCGTCTGCTTCGGCCCGCCGGGGCAGCAAGAGGATCGTTTGCTGGAGCGTCTGGCCCCCCTGGTCAGCGACCCGCTGCCGGTGCCGGAGCGCGAGCACCTGGACATCCGCATCGAGCCCGGCGGTCGGGACCTGATCGAGAGTGCCGAGCTGGTGATGCCGGACCTCGACCTGACGCGACTTCAGGTGGTCGCCGACATCCTGGCCAAGAGCGTGCTGCTCGCCAGCTACGAGACCGGCATCGCTCAGACGTTCGACCGCATCGAGCCCCTGGCCGAGCATCTGCAGCGCCACGGCCGCGGCTCTCATCAGGGCCGTGAGCTGCTGCGCCACATCGGCGCCACCTTGCAGATCCAGCAGCGCATGGTGGGACGCGCCGAGGTCGGAGAGAAGCCCGAGATCCTCTGGGACAGACCCGATCTGGAGCGGTTGTTCCTGCGCCTTGAGCACGAATACGAGCTCCGCGAGCGCCAGCGCGCCCTGGACCGCAAGCTGCAGGTGATCGGCGACACCGCCCAGACGCTGCTGGATCTGCTGCAGAACAACCGCACCCTCAGGGTCGAGTGGTATATTGTGCTGCTGATCGTCGTAGAGATCGCCCTGACCCTGTACGAGCTGCTCTTGCCCAGCCACTGACTCCACCCCAAGGCCCTTCGGCGGCACCTCGATGGCGCCGAATCCCCCACCCGGCGCATGATCCTGGAAACGGCGTTTGACCGCGTTGTGCAATGTTCGAATCGGCGAGGCCCATGACAAAACGGGCCAAGCCGGCTGGCGGCTCGCCGCTGGGCCGCGACCCGCCGCAGGGCACGCCCCGGCTTGCGTCCGGCGGGCGCACGACTTCTCGCCACACGCCAGCCGTTGCTCGGCGTCGCACCCGACTGACTACAAGCTATGACGCACTCTGGGACACGCTCAACTGCCGTTTTCAGGCTCGACCGCCAGTTCCAGGATGATGGCTCGGGACCTGCGGACCTCGCCCAGATGATCAGAACAGCCAACCTCAACGACGTCGACCGGCTATTGGAGCTCGAGCAGCGCTGCTTCGACAGCGACCGGATCAGCCGTCGGCAGTTCCGCTACATGATCACCAAGGCCAACGCGAGCTTGCTGCTCTACGAGGACGCCGGGAGATTGCGCGGCTATGTGCTGCTGCTGTTCTCCCGCGGGACCTCCATGGCCCGTCTCTACTCCATCGCGGTGGACCAGGATACCCGGGGCCGCGGGATTGGCCAGGCCCTGGCCCGCGCCGCCGAAGCCGCGGCCTGGGACCACCACCGCGCCTACATGCGCCTGGAGATCCGCAAGGACAACGCCGCCTCGCTGGCGCTGTTCCAGCGGCTCGGATACCGACGCTTGGCCGAGCTGCACGACTACTACGAAGACCACATGGACGCCTGGCGCCTGGAGAAGACCCTGGTGCCGGGTCTCAGGCCAGCGCTGCGCCCAATCCCCTATTACGAGCAGACCCTGGACTTCACCTGCGGCCCGGCCGCGCTGATGATGGCGATGCGCGCCCTGGACCCGGGCGTCGAGCTCAGCCGCAGGCTGGAGATGCGGCTATGGCGGGAGGCGACCACCATCTTCATGACCGCGGGTCACGGAGGCTGCGGCCCGTTCGGGCTGGCACTGGCGGCCGCGCACCGCGGCTTCGGGGTGGAGCTCTACGTGGACAGCCCCGGCGTGCATCTGGTCGACTCGGTGCGCAGCGAGGAAAAGAAGTCGGTGATCCGTCTGGTCCAGGAAGACATGGAGCAGGAGGCGGCGGCGCTCGGACTGCCGGTGCACTACGGCGCGCTCTCGATCCAGGATCTGCAGGATCGGCTCGAAGCGGGCTCCGTCCCCATCGTGCTGATCAGCTCCTGGCTGATCTACGGGGAGAAGTTCCCCCACTGGGTCGTGGTGACCGGGTTCGACGATCACTTCGTCTATGCCCATGACCCGTTCGTGGACTACAAAGAGGGCGAGACCCGGATCGACTCCATCAACATGCCGATTCCGCGGGCGCAATTTCAGCAGATGGCACGCTACGGCAAAGCCGGACTCCAGGCCGTCGTCATTCTTCACGCAAAGCCCCAAGAGCACGGGAAACAGGAGAGCGCCTAGGTGTCCGATCACATACTGCTGGTAGAGAACCGGACCCACTGGAAGCCGCATTTCCCCGCCCACCAGGCGGTGAGCGCGACCGACTACCTGGCCGATCCGGCCTGGAGCGAGCGCAAAGGGCTGCGCATCATCAATCTGTGCCGCACCCAGCGTTATCTCGGCGAGGGCTACTACTGCTCGCTGCTGGCCGAGGCGCGGGGCCACAAGGTCGTGCCTGCCGTCAAGACCATCCAGGACCTGCGCCGCAAGTCCCTCTACAGCCTGGACACCGAAGATCTCGACCGGCGGGTGCAGCGCATACTGGGTCGGCGCAAAGGGGTGGTGCCCACCGCCTTCGAGGTCGACATCATGTTCGGCGAATGCGAG
Source organism: uncultured Gammaproteobacteria bacterium (assembly GCA_963711095.1). Lineage (GTDB taxonomy): Bacteria > Pseudomonadota > Gammaproteobacteria > Chromatiales > Chromatiaceae > CAVQCX01. The sequence continues at coordinate 200,882 of CAVQCX010000013.1, forward strand.
GCCCGGGACCTGCAGTCCTTCGCCCGCGAGCTGTTCGAGCTGTTCCGGGCGCCGCTGCTCAAGGTCGAGTTCCGCCGCGATGCGGGCTGGCACCTGGCAAGCATCCGTACCCTGGCGCTGCAGAACCTGCCCGAGGAGGAGGAGGCGCCCTTCTTCGCCGCCCTGGAGCGCTACCTCAGCCGCCCCTGGCGCACCCCTCGCAGCCGCAGCGGTCCGCGCTACGACCTGGCCATCCTGTACGACCCCGATGAGAGCATGGCACCATCGAGCCCGCGGGCGCTCAAGGCCTTCCTGCGGGCGGCCAAGAACCTGGACGTCGATGCCGAGCTGATCACCCGCAAGGACTTCGGGCGGCTCGCCGAATACGATGCCCTGTTCATCCGCGAGACCACGGCCATCGACCATCACACCTACCGTTTCGCCCGCAAGGCAGCCGGAGAGGGCATGGTGGTGATCGACGACCCGGAGTCCATGCTGCGCTGCACCAACAAGATCTATCTGGCAGAGCTGCTGCGCACCCACAAGATCCTGGCCCCCAAGACCCTGATCCTGAGATCGGACAATCTCGACGAGCTGGAGCGCACCATCCCCTATCCCGTGGTGCTCAAAGTGCCCGATGGATCATTCTCCCGGGGGGTCCTCAAGGTGGAAGACCGGCGCGAGCTCCAGAGTGCCGCCCGGCGCCTGTTCAAGGACTCCGAGCTGCTGCTCGCCCAGGAGTACACCTATACGGCGTTCGACTGGCGGGTGGGCATCCTCAACCGCAAGCCGCTGTTCGTCTGCAAGTACTTCATGGCCGACGCGCACTGGCAGATCATCGACCACGCCAAATCATCCAACAAGGAAGGCCGCGCCGAGACGTTCCGGGCCGAGGAGGCGCCGGCCAAAGTGGTGCGCACGGCCCTCAAGGCGGCCAACCTGATCGGCGACGGCCTCTACGGGGTGGACCTCAAGGAGACCCCCGACGGGGTGCTGGTGATCGAGGTCAACGACAACCCGAACATCGACGCAGGGGTCGAGGACCGCGTCCTCGGCGACGGACTCTACGAGGCGATCATGGCCGAGCTGGTGCGCCGCCTCGACGCCAAGCGCACACCTGCGCGCAGCGCCGGCGCTCAGCGCCAGCCTCAGCCTCAGCCGTAGGGCCCGCAGATCAGCCAGCGGGCCGGGGAAAGCCTGCGAAAGCAGCCGCAGACGATCGATGCATCGGCCGGAAGGCCGATGCGCACTCTCGTCAATCGGCGCCCGAGCTGTCACCGCCCTCGGGAGGACGACGGCGCGGCTTACGTCGGGCCGAGCGCTCCTGCCATTCGCCGCCGTCAGCGTGGCGCCGGGGCTCGTCATGCTCGACCCACCGGTGCCGAACCGGGACGGCTCCCTCCCAATCCTCCAGGTCCCCTAACGCGTCCTGGAACGTTTTCTTGCTCACCTAGGTCTCCTCGCGCTGAGCGCACCCACGAAAGCTTCAGGGCTCAGATTTTTAGTACAGGCGCCGGCAAATTGCTAGTGGCAGACAAGCGGGGATGAGGTGGATTCTAGATCATCTGTGGGCAGTTCGCCCGCGGGGCGTACGCGGGCCCGAGCCCGCCCGCAGCGCCCCGGCACCAGGCTGCGCGCGGACGACGAGCCGGTGATCATCGCCCACACCCGCGAAGTCGCCCAGGTGCTCGCGCGCTCCAACCTGGAAAGAGCATTTGAACCGCCAAGGCGCCAAGATCACCATACGTTTCATAAGAATATATCCGCGAAACCGGAATCACCCTTTGGGGTTAAGAGCGTGCTTTCGCATCAGGTGCATATCTGCCTTGACCTCCTTTGCGCCTTGGCGGTTCCTATCGCCGTTTTTCGGCTCAAAGCCGAGCAGCCTCCCAAGGCCGCCGGCCGAGCAGATCGGCCGATCGCTAACCCGCCTGATCGCCGCCCGGTGCCGGTGGGACCCCCGGCACGCCGCCGAGGCCGACGCCCGGCGAGACGCTGCGCAGGTGCAGGTCGCGCTGCGGGAAAGGGAATCTCGATGCCGTTCTCGCGGAACGCCCGCTCGATGGCGAAGTTCATGTCGCTGAGCACCGACAGGCGCTGATCCACGTTGCGCACGTAGAATCGCACCTGGAAGTCCAGCGCGCTGTCGCCGAAGCCCAGGAACAGCACCCAGGGACGACCGACGCTGCCATCGAGAATCACCTCCGGATGCCGCTCGGCCAGCTCCAGCAGGAGCTTCTTCACCTTCTGGACGTCGCTGCCGTAGGCGACCCCTACGGGCACCTTTACCCGCCCCTTGAGGTCGCGCAACATCCAGTTGGTCACCTGGCTGGAGATCAGCTCGGAGTTGGGAACGATCACGTCGGCCCGGTCGAAGGTGCGGATCTGGGTCGAGCGGATACTGATTTCCTGCACATAGCCCTCGGTGGCGCCGACCACGATCCAGTCGCCCTTGCGGATCGGTCGCTCGAACAGCAGGATCAAGCCGGACACGAAGTTGTTGACGATATTCTGCAGCCCGAAGCCAATGCCCACCGAGAGCGCCCCGGCGATGATCGCCAGATTGCCCAGATCCACGCCCGCCACCGCGAGGGTGACCAGGATCGCCAGGGCTGTCCCCGCATAGCCCGTGACCGTGGACACGGCGTTGCGCGCGCCGGCGTCGATCCGCGATTTCTTGAGCCAGCGCTCCTCGAGCTCCTTCTTCAGCCAGCTGATGGCCGACATCACCAGCGCCAGCAGCACCAGCGCAAACACCAGCCGGCTCGGCATGATGGTGATGTTGCCGACCTGGAAGCCCTCGGTCAGGTAGCCGAGGAAGCGGGCCCGCTCCGAGGGCGAGACCCCCCAGACCCTGACCATCGCCAGGAATACCGCCACCCAGGTACCGCCACCGACGAACAGACGCAGCCAGAAGACACCGGGCAGCAGCTCTCCGGGGGCAACGCCGACCAGCTCCCGCAGCCTGCGCTCCCAGTCGTAGCGCCCCTCGTCCAGGCTGTCGCAGAAATCCCCGCCCAGGTTGGAGATCAGCCAGCCGATGCCCACCGCAGCCAGGGTCGCCCCAAGAGCCGTGAGCAGGTACTCGCTGAGGTTGCGGTAGCCGCCGATCTCGCTACCCAGGGCCGCCAGCAGAACGATCAGGAACAGTCCGCGGCCGAAGCCGAACCGGCGCTTGCCCCGGATAGAAAAGAAGGCCCAGATGAACCGGGCAAGCGCGCCGACATACAGCGCGGCCATGGCCGTGCGCGCCACCGCCACCAAGACATCCGGCAAGGCTTCGGTCAGGGGTACCAGGTAGGCGGTCACCGCGACCACGGAGAAGGCCCCCAGGAACCGCAGCGAGCGCGCCAGCTGTAAGGCGGCGCCCCGCTCGAAAGGCAGGAAATACTGTACCGGCTGCAGGGGTGCGAGGAAGGTACGCAGACCGATCATCAGCAGCAGGAAGGCCACGCCCGCCAGACTGATCCCGGCGAGCGGGATCCGGGCCCCTTCGGTCCAGGATGCGACCAGCCAGAACAGGCTCCACAACACCGCCGGTATCAGCACCACACCGTATCGGGCCAGGGCGCGGACCAGGGCTACCGCCGTGCGGGCGGTCATGTCCGCCGGATTGGGGTGGCGGGCGACATAACGCCGCGCGCCCTGCCAGACCAGAGCTGCCAGCCCCAACGCGAGGACCGAGACCAGGACCAGGAGGCCCCAGGCCTCGCCCGAGAGCACGTCGAATCCAAGCGGGCCGGGCCGCACCACCGACAGCACGCCAGCCCATCCCTGGGTATCCTCCCGGGCCCCGCGCACCAGGGCGAGCAGCGACGGCCATCGCGCGAGCAGCTGGGCGGCCTGGGCCTGGGTGCGAAGCTGCTCTAGCTGGCTGATCTGGGTCTCCGTCTTGACCAGCACCAGCCGGCAGGCAGCCAGCTCCTGGTCGGCGCGGGTGCGATCCTTCTCCAGCGTCCTGCGGGCGGCGCCGATCGAGGCCTGCTCGCCTTCCACCGGCGCGCCGAGTAGCTGCAGATCCTTCGCGATCCGCTGCTGCTGCTCGGTACGTGCGGTCACACAATCCTTGGCGTCCTTGCGCAGATCCGATACCCGTTTCCAGGCGGCATCGATATCTTCCAGATCCAGCCCCTGCTCTAAGCGTCGCTCGATCTCCGCGAGCCACTTCTGCCCCTGCTCGACCACCCGCCGATAGGGGTCATCGCCCGCCTCGCCGGGCTTGGCCACCTGCGCCTGCACCAGTACGGGGAGCAGCAGAAGAAGCAGACGGATAGCAAACAACAGGCTGCGCATGGAAGCTCCCGAGGATGGTCGCCAGGGCCCGCACCGCCGTCAGGCCAGGGGGCGAGCACCCACCATATTGTGTCAGATTCGGCCGGGATCGAGCCCGGCGCGCGCAGGTCTTGAGCCGCAGTTGCAACGGCAGGTTGAGTGCCAGGGTACCCTGGCTCAAGCGCAGCGCCGAGGGCGGGATGTCCGGGAAGTGAGCCGCTTGGCAGTCCGCGAAAGGGCCGCCCCCATCCACCATCAGATAGCCGCTGCGCAGCGCTTCCCGGGCACTCTGCCCGGCGTGGGTCGAGACCAGAATCAGGGGCACCTCGAGGCGCGCGCTGCCAGCTGCGCACGATGGTCTCGGCATGACGGCGCAGCCGGGTGCCGGCAGGGGTGAGCTGGATGTCGTTGCGTTTGAGGGTGGACAGGGAGACCCCGACATCGGACTCCAGGGGCTTGACCCGGGCGCTGACCCCCGATTGCGTCAGTGCCAGGGCCTGCGCGGCCCGGCCGAAGTGGCGCGCCCGCGCCATCTCGAGAAAGGTCTGCAACAGCACGACGTCCAACGGGCGCAAAGATTCCTGGCCGTGATCGTCACGATCATGACATTTCGTTTGCGTCCCGACAAATCCTTGCTTATAAAGGCGCTCGCCCGCCCCGCGCAGGCGGGCTCACTGCAACCGGCGAGCCCGCCGTCCCCCACCCTGCCGTCTCGAGGTCAAGATTCCGATGAACAAGGCCCTTACCGTCACCATTCTGGCGCTGACGGCCGCTGTCGCACCCGTACTGCACGCCGACACTCCGCAACAGATCGAGGCCACCTGCCAGGCCTACGCCGACGAAGACGGCGTGCCCCCGGGCGAGCTCCAGGAATATCTCCAGGAGTGCATCGCCAGCCTGAGCGCCCCTGAGGAGCCCTCGCCCGACGAGCCCGCGCCCGACGAGCCGGCGCCGGCCAGTCCCCCTCAGACCTGAGCGCCCGCCGCAGCTTGCGCAAACCGCCCTCGCCCGCGCGGCGAGGAGCGGCTGACACTGCCCCTGCAGCCACCTTAGGCCGCAGCCCAGGGCCGGCGCGGACCTGTGCCTGCCTGACTCCCGGAACGACAGCTGCACGCAACCCGTGCCTGGGGCGTCTGTTGGCAGGCGGCACGCGGTTTCCTGCTCGGTTACTCCGAGTGGACCGCCACGGAGCTCGCTGGCTCGCCTTCTGGGCAACCCCGACCATGACCATCGCGGAGCCGCACAACGCGGGTGCCGGCCCGGGTGCGACAAGAATGGGGCTGCCGAAGCGGATCGCCAGTCAACATGCGCCGCTCCGCCGAGGGCTCAACCCGGGGCGAAGTGAAAAACAGATCCTTGGGTGCCGAGCACGTAGGATCCCATTGATCCTCAACAGCGCATTGCCCACTCGGCACCAGGCCGCTAGACTTTCCCGAGACAAACCGCCCCAAGGACCCGGAGCACCCCATGCGCCCGCCCCCGCAGGCAACCGGCAATGCCCACCTCCCGGTAGACACCGACCGGATCATCGGGCGCTCAGCGCTCCTCGGTGAGATGCGCGACCTCCTGCGTCGCAAGCACTACAGCATCCGCACCGAGCAGGCCTATCTCGACTGGGCCAAGCGCTACATCCTCTTCCACGGCAAGCGCCATCCCAAGGAAATGGGCGGTGCCGAGATCGGCGCGTTTCTCACGCACCTCGCTGTCCAACGCAAGGTTGCGGCATCCACGCAGAATCAGGCCCTGAACGCCTTGGTCTTCATTTACAAGCAGGTGAGAGCCCGCATTTCTCACCAAGCTCCTGCTGCGGCGCCCAATCTGCGCGCGTCTACTGCGTTGCGCTCGGCCCGGGCGCTCAACGTACTGCCGAGTACGCCTGCGCGCCCGGCCTGTCGCGCGCCTTGTATCCACGCGCACCTCGAACGCCTCGCGACGAAGCCTGGTGAGAAATGCGGGCTAGGCAGTGAAGACATCGAGCTCGGAAACGTCACCCCGGCCAAGCGACCCCAGCGGCTGCCAACGGTTTTCGACCGCGGCGAGGTGGCGCGGCTGTTCAGCCATATCGAAGGGGTGCACCGGCTTGTCGCCTTGATCCTCTACGGCGCGGGACTGCGGCTGCTCGAAGCCCTGCGGCTGCGCATCCAGGACATCGAATTCGCGCGCTCCCAGATCGTCGTTCGCGACGGCAAAGGCGAGATGGTCTATACGCATGTGATGAACAAGGGCCCGATGGGCGTCCGAAGCCCGCTCAACCAGCTGGTCGGACCCTGAGCCGCCGTCAAGGACCATGGAGATCAAGGCAACATTGAAGCCCGGCCAGAACGGCACCAAGAAGCTCGCTGAGAAATACGGCGACCGACTGGTCGGTGTGCGCTACCGCTACGACCCGTCTGCCGGCAGGCGCTATACCACGGTCGAGCTGATCGAGGAAGACGCGCCCAGGCTGGTCGTGTCGCCTGTACAACGGCCGGATCCTCTACCCCCGAGCACCCGGCGCCTCGGCGTTCGCGTCGAGTACTGGGAAAATGAACTTCGGGAGCAAGTTAAAGCGCCCGGCGGAATCTGGCGGCCCCGGCAAAAGCTATGGGAGATGCGCCACGCGGATGTGGTGGCGTTGGGCCTTGAGACCCGGGTTGTTGGGAAGGAGTGCGACAATCCTTAGTAAGGCGGTCATGTATCTACATCTAGATATCTAAATGTAGATAGCTATATCCAGATATCTACATGTAGATATCTAAATGTAGGTACTAGATATCTAGATCTAGCTATAAGTATCCAGATGTAGATATTTTTCCATATCGGCGGCGCAGCCGATTACATGTTAGGTCTCATGATGCACTCTAAAGAGTTACTCCAAGAGCTTGGGCTTTTCTTGGTTGCCTTTCAGTCAGTTGAGGCATCACTGACAGACCTTATCGTATATGTCACAGATTTTGACTCAGAGTACATAGAAGCTCTTACAGCTGAGCTTGAATTCAATAGCAAGGCACGAGCCTTGGATGTTATATTCACGCGTTTTGCACAGATTCACGGCCTAACCGACAAGTCGCCACACCCAGAGTTTCACAAGTTAATGTCTCAGGTTCAGAAACTGGCAACACGTCGAAACGACATTGTTCATTCGTTCTACCACATGCTAGCAACGTCTGATGGCCAGGTTGGAATAATGCGAAGGCCAACAAAACTAAAGCCAAGTGAAGGAATCAGGGAACAACCACATGAGGATATCCTTCCCGGGCATTTGAATGCAGAGATTGATAATATTCAATCTCTGCTCTCAGACTTGGAACGTTACCGCCTCAAGGTAATCGATGTACTGTATCCGGAAAACAAATGAGACCTAACACGGCGCTTCAGCCGACGTCAGGCCGCTACGCGGCCTTCCTCCGCTGAGCTTGGTCGTTACTGCGACACGAAGTCGCATGATTTACTGTTAAACAACAGCCTGGAGGCTGTCTGATTTAACCATGGTATGGTGTTACCTGTCCCCAAACCGGGGGTGCGTCGCCGGCAACGGCGGGGTCTCAAGCACTCGGTAAGAGGTCGGCTGTGAGTGGCACACGTGCTCGATCCTTGGGGAATGGTCGGTATGGGCAACGTAAGTGAAGCCTTGGAGTTACGTATCGTGAAAAGCGCGGGGCTAGAGCCACCCTTCGGCCCCAGAGCCAAAATGGCAATGCCAGGCAGGTTGGTGAGTTTTGACGGCGAGCCAACACACCCGTAGTCCTGGTCGGTATACAGAGGCGCCCTAACCCGATCTGTTTGTGGATCATGCGGAACGTGGTAAGCCTGTATTCCTCTCCTGCTTGTCAGGAGTCGGTCTTCCGCGAGGAAGAAGAATGGGGGTGCAGGTAGAGGATGCTGGAAAAAGCGAATGCCCGGCTGTAATGGTCGGGATAGGGGTTCGAACTTTGCCCCACCCGAAAGGGGAGCCCACTTCCTATGCAGGTGTGACTGAACGTCAACGTCGGAGCAAACTTTTACGAAGGCTCAGTTTACAATGGGCGATAGGAGACTATCGCAAGCGTCCTTCGGTCCAGTCTTTGGATTGGATGAGTCCCTGCGCTGGGGAAACGTTCAGACGGGCCGGGTGTGCGGGTTTGCCAGCTCGTTCTGCTGTCCCGGTTCGTCGCGTCATAACGGCGTTTGTCATGCTTGAGCCGTATACGGTGAAAGTCGTACGTACGGTTCTGAGGGGGGAAGGGGCCGCGAGGCCCTGACCTACCCGGCGCAGAAAAGAAATGCACCCGCTAGACCAACTGATGAAATGTGCTGTACGAATAGAAGCTAGGCTATCGAAAGGTGGTATAGCAACCGGCTCTGGTTTTGCGTATCGCTTCGCTGAACAAGAAGGTGGGCTTCACATACCGGCAATAGTCACAAATAAACATGTGATTGAAGACACAGTCGCGGTATCCCTCCCAATAAGCATTGCAGACACCTCTGGTAATCCAACAGGGAAATTCGAAGTAGTAACATATCCGATAGATAAAAATAATGTAATTTATCATCCAAATGCTGAAGTGGATTTGTGTGCAATTCTAGCCGCACCTATACATCAATATTTTCAAAATAAAAGTGAGCAACCCGCTTTAGTACATCTCAACAAGTCAATTGTCGCTGATGTAGCAACTTTTTCTGATCTCCTTCCTTTAGAAGAAGTCACGATGATTGGATTTCCAAATGGAATATGGGATTCGACTAACAATGGAGCAATAGCGCGTAGAGGGGTTATCGCCACAATACCTGGCGACGATTACTTGGGTAAAAAGCAATTTGTTGTAGACATGGCGTGTTTTCCCGGATCAAGCGGTAGTCCTGTGTTTCTTGCGAACTTTGGCAATTACTCGGACAGGAAGGGGAATCTGATTATGGGAACACGCATAATACTATTAGGTGTTCTCTACGCAGGGCCGCAGCATACAGCCAATGGTGAAATCATTCTTGTTCCAGTTCCTACGCAGAATAAGCCTGTAACACTTACTTCAATTCCAAACAATTTGGGCTATGTAATTAAAGCTACCGAATTAGATGAGATTGAGAAATTGGCAGTAAATCTGCTAATCGGGATAGGGAGCCGCTCAAGCGGCCCCCTCCCACAGCACCGTACGTACGGGTCCGTATACGGCGCCTAGCCTGCTATTTGCAGCGACGCTTCATCGGGCAAATCGAGTTCACGTCAAGTGTCTATCGGGCCGTAGCCGGATGGTGGATCTTGCACCATAGCGTGCGCACGGAAATGAGTCCGATCCGTTCGAAATGTGCGTTGCTCAATCCGCTGTTGGTAGCCAATGTCTTGGAGAGCCGCCAGTAGCTTTTGCGAGAGAGGCCGAGACGAATGGCGTCCCGCTTATTCACTCCCAGCTTGATCAGCTCTCCGATTCTACGTCGCGGTCTGCGCCACTGCTTCCAGTAGCACATTCTTAAACGCCTTCTGATCCAACCGTCAAGTGCTATGGCATCATTATACTTCAGTCCGCATCCATAGTGCCCCATCCACCCTCGCACGTATTGCTTCAGGCGGAAGATTCTCGACTCTATGGAGATACCCGGACATCGGCGCGTGATCCGTTTTAGCTCGTGCTTGAACCGCCGGACCTTGCAGTCGAGCGCTCGAAGCTTCTTACGGTGGATCTCGAACCCGAGCACTGAGCTCTCTTTGACATGACCGACTTTGCTTTTGGCTTGGTTCACCTTCACCTTGAGCGCTTGCTCCAGGTAGCGGCTCACACTCGCCATCACTCGCTCACCTGCGCGCTTGGACTTGACAAAGATCGCCAAATCGTCGGCGTAGCGGACGAACTTGTGCCCTCTCTTCTCCAGCTCCTTGTCGAGATCATCCAGCAGGATGTTACTCAATATCGGCGAGACCGGGCTGCCTTGCGGAACACCCAGTCGGGTCGGCTGTAGGCGCCCGTCGACCATGACGCCGGCTCGCAGGAACCGACCCAGCAGCTTCAGCAGGCCTTTGTTTTTCACCTTCCTGGCCACCCGTGCCATCAGAACATCATGGTCGACAGTGTCGAAGAATTTCTCCAGATCGATGTCGATCTGGAAGATGTAGCCTTGCTGATAGAACGACTGGGCCCGCCTCGCAGCCTGCTCCACGCACCGATTGGGGCGGTAGCCAAAGCTGTTGTCTGAGAAGGTAGGATTGAACAGGGTTCCGAGCACCGCTGCGATTGACTGCATCAGCACCCGGTCCAGCACACGGGGAATGCCCAGCAGGCGCACCCCCCCGGACTCCTTGGGAATCTCGACCCGAAGCACCGGTTGGGGCACGTAGGTCCCCTCCAGCAGTTGCCTCTTGGTCTCCTTCCAGCGGGGTCGTCCCCACTTCGGGAACCTCTCGATGCTGATACCATCAACACCGGGCGCTCCCTTGTTGGCTCTGACCCGTTTCCACGCTTCGGCTATACTCGCAGACGATGCGATGTATTCCACCGATGCAAAACCGATAGGAGATGGCTCCGTGACGCGCCAAGCACCCAAGTCCCCGGTCGGGGTTAGCGAGTTACTTGAGCTCACGGGCATGCCCCATCACACTGCCTTCGGACCTTTCCCCGAAATCACCCTCGGGTTCTCGTCCTCGGCTGACTGCTGCCCTGTTAACGCGCACCCTCGCGGGCTCTGTTCCACCACGCCCATTACGGCGCTTAGGCAGGCAGCTCTCCCCGGGTAAGGACATGATCTCTCCCTGCACAACTGCCGCATTTACCAGCCCCCATGTTCTCCGGCTGGGCTTCGGAATGTTGTGCTCCCTCGCCAAGGGGTTCGGCCTTCTATGCGATTTCTGTTCGTCAGCTCGCAGGTTTGCACTCGGGCTTCTTTCAGACATCGGGACAGCCCTTTGCCCTTGCCGTCGGCTAGTACTTTTTGAAGTTGTCACTATGACTTCTTCCCGGAATATGTACAGGGGACTCGACCCCATAAGATCATGCCCATGCCGGGCACA
>CAVQCX010000014.1:0-102729 GCA_963711095.1 uncultured Gammaproteobacteria bacterium
AGTAACATCCTGCTGGATGATCTCGACAAGGAGCTGGAGAAGAGAGGGCACAAGTTCGTCCGCTACGCCGACGATTTGGCGATCTTTGTCAAGTCCAAGCGCGCAGGTGAGCGAGTGATGGCGAGTGTGAGCCGCTACCTGGAGCAAGCGCTCAAGGTGAAGGTGAACCAAGCCAAAAGCAAAGTCGGTCATGTCAAAGAGAGCTCAGTGCTCGGGTTCGAGATCCACCGTAAGAAGCTTCGAGCGCTCGACTGCAAGGTCCGGCGGTTCAAGCACGAGCTAAAACGGATCACGCGCCGATGTCCGGGTATCTCCATAGAGTCGAGAATCTTCCGCCTGAAGCAATACGTGCGAGGGTGGATGGGGCACTATGGATGCGGACTGAAGTATAATGATGCCATAGCACTTGACGGTTGGATCAGAAGGCGTTTAAGAATGTGCTACTGGAAGCAGTGGCGCAGACCGCGACGTAGAATCGGAGAGCTGATCAAGCTGGGAGTGAATAAGCGGGACGCCATTCGTCTCGGCCTCTCTCGCAAAAGCTACTGGCGGCTCTCCAAGACATTGGCTACCAACAGCGGATTGAGCAACGCACATTTCGAACGGATCGGACTCATTTCCGTGCGCACGCTATGGTGCAAGATCCACCATCCGGCTACGGCCCGATAGACACTTGACGTGAATTCGATTTGCCCGATGAAGCGTCGCTGCAAATAGCAGGCTAGGCGCCGTATACGGACCCGTACGTACGGTGCTGTGGGAGGGGGCCGCTCGAGCGGCTCCCTATCCCGATTGGGCTTCACTGCTTTCTCTATCTTTATGTAGCTTTGTTGCTAGCTCAGCATAACGAGCATGGGGAAGCCTCGCATCCAGCTGAGGTCCAGCCTCATTATTTAGCCATTTCTTTAGATTGCGTAAGTTGAATGTATCCATTGACAAAGCGGCCTGTTCCGTCAGGCTCTCGACCTTTCCCAAGGGATCGTCTTGCTGGCCTGCATATGTCGTTATATCCTCAATAAACGTGATGCGCAGCATTACCAATGACCAAGCGGTCAAATCAGATTGCCTAGCGAGGTTCGTTGCTCCAACACTTCTTAAATCTTCGACTTTTATTTCTGGAATGTCTGTCAACCGGCTCCGGCTCCACCAATACATGTGTAGACCGCTGGTCCATTTACCATTTCTAGAAATACAATTAGCAACATACGCGCGCCCTAGACTTAGCATAGCCAACTCCGCCCGAGCACCAGATAAAGCTCTCAATTGAGAAAGTGATTCAATGGTTGAACCGAGTTCTCCATAATCTACGACTGCATCAGCTACAGAATCCTTTCTTAGATGGATTTTATCTTTATCGCTGTCTGATACGTCTGAAGCATAGCAGCCCGTGTCTGCTAGGCGAGTTACGCACTCATTCGTGTAGTATTTTTGATGTACGACTGAAACTTCCTGTGCGCGATTAACTGAAAGGTCTTTTCTTAAATGAAAACCACACGTAGTTCCATCAGCGATGTTTAGTATCCTCTTGTGCCTAGAGCAATACCCGACTGCTAAGCCGAGCGCACCATATTGAAGCCCGTTAAACCAGCAATTTTGGCAAGAATGAAGTTTCATGATTTCTCAAATATCTTTTTGGTGACAACCGATGGGTCTTCAATATTGCGAAAATCCAGTAAGTGCTCTCCCCATTGTTCCACATATCGGCGTGCCTGCATGACCTCAAATGCATTTGGCCATTTTGCTTTGCCTTTTCCGTTCCCCTTCATCAATGACAACAGCTCTGTCCGACTAATATGCTCGACCGATTCTGCTTTTGCAATTTTCACCAGCGTTTGCCAGACAGCACCATTGGAAAAGCTCTCAGCCAATTCATAGTCTTCGGATGTAGACAAGTACGGTGTTTCACGCCCAGGCCCCTCGAAGTACATGATATGGCGCACTATTGAATCATCCGCGTCTCGGCTCGGAACACAGACTGAGTGCTTCCCATCACCTCGATATAGGGGATCTTTCGACGGCTTCCATTTTTTCTTGGTTGTCATTTCTCTGACTCCGTGTAATTTGTAGCCCAACGCCTTGCTCACCGGAAAATTAGGAGCGCAGCGAGTAATTTTTCCGAGTGCAGCAACTTGTGTGTGCCCGGCATGGGCATGATCTTATGGGGTGCGAGTCCCCTGTACATATTCCGGGAAGAAGTCATAGTGACAACTTCAAAAAGTACTAGCCGACGGCAAGGGCAAAGGGGCGACCCGATGTCTGAAAGAAGCCCGAGTGCAAACCTGCGAGCTGACGAACAGAAATCGCATAGAAGGCCGAACCCCTGGGCGAGGGAGCACAACATTCCGAAGCCCGTCCGGAGAACATGGGGGCTGGTAAATGCGGCAGTTGTGCAGGGAGAGATCATGTCCTTACCCGGGGAGAGCTGCCTGCCTAAGCGCCGTAATGGGCGTGGTGGAACAGAGCCCGCGAGGGTGCGCGTTAACAGGGCAGCAGTCAGCCGAGGACGAGAACCCGAGGGTGATTTCGGGGAAAGGTCCGAAGGCAGTGTGATGGGGCATGCCCGTGAGCTCAAGTAACTCGCTAACCCCGACCGGGGACTTGGGTGCTTGGCGCGTCACGGAGCCATCTCCTATCGGTTTTGCATCGGTGGAATACATCGCATCGTCTGCGAGTATAGCCGAAGCGTGGAAACGGGTCAGAGCCAACAAGGGAGCGCCCGGTGTTGATGGTATCAGCATCGAGAGGTTCCCGAAGTGGGGACGACCCCGCTGGAAGGAGACCAAGAGGCAACTGCTGGAGGGGACCTACGTGCCCCAACCGGTGCTTCGGGTCGAGATTCCCAAGGAGTCCGGGGGGGTGCGCCTGCTGGGCATTCCCCGTGTGCTGGACCGGGTGCTGATGCAGTCAATCGCAGCGGTGCTCGGAACCCTGTTCAATCCTACCTTCTCAGACAACAGCTTTGGCTACCGCCCCAATCGGTGCGTGGAGCAGGCTGCGAGGCGGGCCCAGTCGTTCTATCAGCAAGGCTACATCTTCCAGATCGACATCGATTTGGAGAAATTCTTCGACACTGTCGACCATGATGTTCTGATGGCACGGGTGGCCAGGAAGGTGAAGAACAAAGGCCTGCTGAAGCTGCTGGGTCGGTTCTTGCGAGCCGGCGTCATGGTCGACGGGCGCCTACAGCCGACCCGACTGGGTGTTCCGCAAGGCAGCCCGGTCTCGCCGATATTGAGTAACATCCTGCTGGATGATCTCGACAAGGAGCTGGAGAAGAGAGGGCACAAGTTCGTCCGCTACGCCGACGATTTGGCGATCTTTGTCAAGTCCAAGCGCGCAGGTGAGCGAGTGATGGCGAGTGTGAGCCGCTACCTGGAGCAAGCGCTCAAGGTGAAGGTGAACCAAGCCAAAAGCAAAGTCGGTCATGTCAAAGAGAGCTCAGTGCTCGGGTTCGAGATCCACCGTAAGAAGCTTCGAGCGCTCGACTGCAAGGTCCGGCGGTTCAAGCACGAGCTAAAACGGATCACGCGCCGATGTCCGGGTATCTCCATAGAGTCGAGAATCTTCCGCCTGAAGCAATACGTGCGAGGGTGGATGGGGCACTATGGATGCGGACTGAAGTATAATGATGCCATAGCACTTGACGGTTGGATCAGAAGGCGTTTAAGAATGTGCTACTGGAAGCAGTGGCGCAGACCGCGACGTAGAATCGGAGAGCTGATCAAGCTGGGAGTGAATAAGCGGGACGCCATTCGTCTCGGCCTCTCTCGCAAAAGCTACTGGCGGCTCTCCAAGACATTGGCTACCAACAGCGGATTGAGCAACGCACATTTCGAACGGATCGGACTCATTTCCGTGCGCACGCTATGGTGCAAGATCCACCATCCGGCTACGGCCCGATAGACACTTGACGTGAATTCGATTTGCCCGATGAAGCGTCGCTGCAAATAGCAGGCTAGGCGCCGTATACGGACCCGTACGTACGGTGCTGTGGGAGGGGGCCGCTTGAGCGGCTCCCTATCCCGATTGGACGGCGCCACACTAACCTGTGGACTCGGCTTTGTATCGTTCATAGTCTTCGAGATATAGGCGAGCCGCTTCATCAGTGAACTCTTGCCTCCGTTCCCTGAGAGAACTTAACTTGCGGACCACGCTTTTGTAGATGACCTGATGCGCACTATTCTTCACAAGAGCCTCATTATATTCATCAAATTCAACCTCGTCTTCGCCGAGGATCGCATTAACAAGCCTAAGTAAATCTTCCTTAGAAATCTTATCTATCGGCTCATAAGAACCGCTTCCGGCTAAGAAATGGCCACAATGACCTTCAATCTTTAATAGCTTCATAGCCCTTTCTCCGATTCTCGTACGCGGCCGCGCCAGCTTCCAAAGAATTCAACATGATCGCGTGAGTCTTGATGGTTTTCCCATCGACCGACGTCAGCACCTTATCTGTAGGGTATCCAGAATAAACACGATAGTGGATCACCCCGTTCTCAAGTTCTTTTTGCGTGTGAAGAAAGTAGTCAGCACCCACCGAAGCTCCCACGGTGCTGTTATGAGTGACCACGACAACGGGCATCGTCTCGGCTATCGACTGCAAAAGTTGATTGACATCACTCTTCAAAAATAGGTTGTCGAAAGATGACTCAGGTTCATCTATCAAGAGAATCTCATGGTTTTGAGCATCGGAAATTTCCTGCAGCAGGCGGAACTCGGACCTCTCACCGCCAGAAACCTTAAACCCGTCTTCGTTCAAAATTCTGTAGCCTATCTTGACAAAGAGCTTGTATAAATCAGCTCTAGCAAGCGTTTCGTTGTCTAGCAAGCTGCGGAGGTATTGATATGGGTTTGCATAGTTCTGGAAAGCGCCGCTAAAAGCAGTTTTGACTCTGCTTACGGACTTAATCTCCTGAGCACCGGAATACGGCTTCTTAGTTGCTTCGACCTTAAATCCCTGCAACGACTCTTCGAAAATCACCGCTTCTTGCTTCAACAAATCTACTATTTCATTGAACCGCTCGACACGCCGCCGATCCATGCAATACTCGTACAGGTCGATATCTTCAATCTGAGTGGCGGATGTCCGCAAGCGTAAGCCCTTCTTAATGTCCGCAACCAGATCATTGACATACTTTGTTTTTTGATGATGAAGCGTTCGTTGCCTCAGCAATTCTATCAGTTCAACAATCAGGCGTTTCAATGCGGGTAGCTGAATATGCTTTTGGATGACATCTCTGAACTCGATATTTTCTATGACCTGCTTCACAGATTCGATGAGCGACACAAGCGTCTTGGTGTTTCCTCCTGGAAACATTTCCTCATCGAAAAGCACCGCCTTAGAAAATGCATCCTGACGACCAGTTTCTTCAGCCGCCTTCAACAGCGTATCTATATACTTTTCTAACTCGCCATCCCACGTCTCCAAGTCGACATTCATCACATTGTCCAGGACGCGCTTGAACCCGGCAAGATAGTTGTCGACAAAGACACTTCGACGACGTTCAACCTCACTGTTAAATTCTCTCTCGTACTCCTCATCGCTTTGTTGCACAAGCGAAAATTGCTGTATGTACTTGGCGTTCTCGACTGTTTCATATATTTCATCGAGCATATGTGTTTTGCCGCTCCAGCGCGCCCCGACTAATACGTTAAGGCCTGTTGAAATCTTCTGCCCACCTTGTAGAACCTGCCACAGCCTGTTGCCGTCAGACTCAGAGAGCGCAACCTTACTTTTATCAGCGAGACAGGCCTTAAGTGATGCAAGGGTAATTTCGCCACAATCGACGAATGTTTGGCGCGTGGGAATTCGCAGGAGACCTTCCTTCATTCGTGAGTCACTAAACAGGACTGGTGTTGGTTTGGACTCATCTTTAATTGAACGGATAAATTTCTTCGCACTATCGACCTCGCCGGCACATAAGTAAGGCCGCAAAAGATCAAGTGCTTCACCCCGTACTGGAGGCGACTTGTCGTAATGAGGTATCACCAAATACGAACTCAGGTCGCCATATATTTCTATTAGTTCGTCGACTGAGAGACAGTCTCCAACCTTGGTGATCTTGCTTGTGACAATCTGAGCTTTTGCTTCAAAATCGTCTAGCTGTTCGCCGCTGCCAATCACTAACACGTGACCTTTGGCCACATTAATTTCAATTCCAGGGAACACCTTTGCGTTCAGTGAACCTTGTATCTGTCTGAACTGATCATGGTCGAAAACGTCGTGATTTGTAATTGCGACTGCATCCAAACTTGCTTCTTCGACATAACGCTGGAACACGTCGAGGCTGAATGTGAAATCAGCATCGCTGATCGTCGGCACCGTATGGATGTGTAGATCGATTTTCTTCAATGGTGTGTCACTCCTTCTCCGTCGAGCGCCGTCCAACGTTGAAGCTGTGCGGTGCAAACGAAGCGCAGCGTAGTTTGCATTTGAACAAGCGCCTTGTTAGCGGCTACTTGGCACATACTTCCTTTATTACTAAATGTATTGCCATTTCTTTGTCTCCCAAGTACCCGTTACCATCCCATGCTATTTCCAAAACAAGCATATTAGAGTGGCCGTTATCGGAAACTGCTTGTAAATGCACTCTTATTTTTTGGTTTCTTCTTACTGAGCCATCGAAGTTATTGGGCTTAAAAAGTGTCTTAAGTTCAAACACTCCATCCTCAGCTATTCTCCCGAGATCACAAATCCGTTCCCTCCGATAGAAGGGTAGCCCGCATAGAAATCACCGAACTGCCATACCAAAGGAACTTGACCGCTGTACATTGCTTTTTGCCACTCGTCGTCTGTGCCTGGCTTTTCAAGAGAAACAATATGAACTAATACATTCTTTGCTGGTGCCCACTTCCTGACATTCTTAATCAGTAAGTGATAATGCCGAACATTTCTGCCGTCGCTATATGTTGTAGGTTCTCCCTCTTTATCACATAGTGATATTTGTAACTTAGGAGCAGCAAAAAACTGAACGAAGGAAATCACCCCAAATAGCAACAATAGCTACGGCTATAGTTCCAAACGCAACTATTAACTGGGTTGCTATCGAGTAACATTCATATTCAGTCATGTTTCGGTTCTCAATTTACCGCTATTCAGTCATGTTTCGGTTCTCAATTTACCGCTTACCGCTACCGCTAACGTAAAGCATCAGCCGCCGCAAAAAGCAGAGCGACTATAGGAGCGACGCTTTTTTGCGGTCGGCTGGATGCGCATGTTGGGCGCCGCCGATCAACGCCGCTCGGTAATTCTGACTGCTGTGCCATATGCGAAAATCTCAATTGTCTGTTTCGGACCGAATAGCCACCCCGTAACGGCATTTCGGTATTCAAATTGGCAGAATAGTACCGCGTTTCCACCAAGCGCGCGGCATTGTTCACGGAGGTGCTTTTTGACACCTGAGAAAGCCTTTGAAGGGTCAGCGCTTGAGAATATTCCCGCGGTGTGACCTTCAATCGCAAACACGGTATCCAGGACTTCGAACTCCTTATTTGTCCCTCCGGTGCTCGTAAAGATCTTGGCATGGGAATCGCTTTGAACTCTGCGAGAGCTTTGTGTTGGGGCACCGACGGTGCGCATGGATTCCTGGGGTGGCGAGCCATCACGCGAATAGCCGCACTTCCAACAACTATCAAAGTTGTTGTCGAGTTCCTCGGAACAGTTCTTACATTTCCACATGCGATTTCCCCGCTTGAAGCACAGGTATTGCTTGAGACGCCCAACAGTCTAATTAACTGGACGATGTCCGTGATATAACACGGAACATGTCCGTCTAACCCGCAGGCGCCCCAAGCCGGGGTGGGCTGGTCGAGCGGCGGGGGTGTCCTGGTTTTTCATTTTAGAACAGTCGGTTAAGTTGAGTGTGGGCGAATCGCCACAGCCGGTTTCAGGGGACGGGGTGCGTGTTAGGCCGACGATGTCCACTTTTCTCCGGGAAGATATTCCTTGCCGGGGGATAAGCCGGGGGGCTGTCGATCCTGAGGGTCTCTTTCGGGGGGTTGCCGGAGCAACGTTGGGACGCGGGTATCGACTGATGCCGTGAGCCGGAGGCGCTGGGGCTGCAGCCAGGGGCAGAGAGCGGGCGTGAGGCCTAAGCCCGTGAGGTAGGCGGAAACGGCTCTCGTCGGAAACGCCGGTAGGTCGGCGGGCTCCTGGCGTTTTGGGTCCGGGTATCATTTCCATTTCCTTGGAACGAGGCGGGAACTCTCCAGCAGTCTACTCGGGCAGTCGGGGAAGACAAGGGCGACCGACTTGCTCGGCCTGGGGGCGCGGCACCAGGCGATCGGGCATCATTCGGCTTCCGGGTCTCGGTCTGACCGAGGCCGAGGAGCGGGAAACACGAGGACCCGAACTGACAGCCTGAGGCGATTCGTGTTTGAAGGCGCCGGAATCGCGGCGGGGGCGCCGCTCCCACAAGGGTGCAGTTCGCAAAGGGGTAGCTCCCAAAGGGGCAGCTGCCACAAGGGTGCAGCTCCCACAAGGGTGCAGCTCCCACAAGGGTGCAGCTCCCACAAGGGGTAGCTCCCACAAGGGTGCAGCTCCCATAGGGGGGCACCCATAAATGGGGGCTGTGCGCGCTGGCGCGGTTCGCGCCCTCGGGCGGCGGCCGATATAATCCCAAGCTTTTCCCGCGCGGACAGATCATGAGCCCCGAGACCCGCCCCGACACCGCTGCCCAGCTGCGCGCCCTGATGGCGCAGCGCATCCTGATCCTCGATGGGGCCATGGGCACCATGATCCAGCGCCACAAGCTGGAGGAGGCCGACTATCGCGGCGAGCGCTTCGCCGACTGGCCCTGTGACCTCAAGGGCAACAACGATCTGCTGGTGCTGACGCAGCCCGGAGATCATCCGCGGCATCCAGAGGCCTATCTCGAGGCCGGCGCGGACATCCTCGAGAGCAACAGCTTCAACGCCACCCGCATCTCCATGGCCGATTACGGCATGGAGGCGCTGGTCTACGAGCTGAACGAGGCGGCGGCGCAAGCCTGGCCCGCGAAGGGCTGCTGACAAGTATCTCCACCGCCTAGAAGCCGCGCTTCGTCGCCGGGGTGCTGGGGCCCACCAACCGCACCGCCTCGATCTCCCCGGACGTGAACGACGCGGGTGCGCGCAACATCAGCTTCGCGCAGCTGGTGGAGGCCTACATGGAGGCCGCCCGCGGGCTGATCGCGGGCGGCGCCGACATGCATGCTGATCGAGACCATCTTCGACACCCTCAACGCCAAGGCGGCGATATTCGCCGTGCGAGCGGGTGTTTGAGGAGGACGGGCTGCGACCTGCCGATCATGATCTCCGGCACCATCACCGACGAGTCCGGACGCACGCTGCTCGGGTCAGACCACCGAGGCCTTCTACAACGCCCTGCGCCACGCCCGGCCGCTGTCTATCGGGCTCAACTGCGCCCTGGGGCCGGACCTGCTGCGCCAGTACGTCGAGGAGATGAGCCGGGTGAGCGAGACCTTCGTCTCGGCCCACCCCAACGCGGGGCTGCCCAACGAATTCGGCGAATACGATCTGGACGCTGCGCACATGGCCGAGTACATCGGCGAGTGGGCCGACTCGGGCTTTCTCAATATCGTCGGCGGCTGTTGCGGCACCACGCCCCTGCACATCGAGGCCATCGCCCGGGGGGTGACCGGCAAGGCGCCGCGCGCGCTGCCCGACATCCCCCACGCCTGCCGGCTGTCGGGGCTGGAGCCGCTCAACATCGACCGGGCGCTGAACTTCGTCAACATCGGCGAGCGTGCCAACGTCACCGGCTCGGCGAAGTTCAAGCGCCTGGTGCTGGAGAACCGCTACGAGGAGGCGCTGGATGTCTGCCGCGAGCAGGTGGAGAACGGCGCCCAGGTCATCGACGTCAACATGGACGAGGGCATGCTGGACGGCGTGGCCGCCATGCGCCGCTTCCTCAACCTGTGCGCCGGCGAGCCGGACATCGCCCGCGTGCCGGTGATGATCGACTCTTCCAAGTGGGAGATCCTGGAGGCGGGCCTGCAGTGCGTGCAGGGCAAGTCGATCGTCAACTCCATCTCCATGAAGGAGGGCGAGGCGCGCTTCATCGAGCACGCCCAGCTGTGCCGTCGCTACGGCGCGGCGGCCATCGTCATGGCCTTCGACGAGCAGGGCCAGGCCGACAGCCTGGCGCGCAAGACCGCGATCTGCGAGCGCGCCTACCGGCTGCTGACCGAGCAGGTCGGATTCCCGGCCGAGGACATCATCTTCGACCCCAACATCTTCGCCGTGGCGACCGGCATCGAGGAGCACAACAACTATGGCGTCGACTTCATCGAGGCCACTCGCTGGATCAAGCAGCACCTGCCCCACGCCCTGGTCTCCGGCGGGGTGTCCAACGTCTCCTTCTCCTTCCGCGGCAACAACCCGGTGCGCGAGGCGATCCACTCGGTGTTCCTCTACCACGCGATCCGCGCCGGGATGGACATGGGCATAGTCAACGCCGGTCAGCTCGCGGTCTACGACGAGATCCCCGCGGAGCTGCGCGAGGTGGTCGAGGCAGTGTTGCTCAACCGCCGCGCCGACGCCACGGAGCACCTGGTCGAGCTCGCCCCCAAATACAAGGGCGACGGCGCGGTGGCCGAGACCCGGCAGGACGCCGAGTGGCGCAGCTGGCCAGTCGGCAAGCGCCTGGGGCATGCGCTGGTCAAGGGCATCACCGACTACATCGAGGCGGATACCGAGGAGGCCAGGCAGTCGGTCGAGCGCCCGCTGCACGTCATCGAGGGGCCGCTGATGGACGGCATGAACGTGGTCGGCGACCTGTTCGGTGCGGGCAAGATGTTCCTGCCCCAGGTGGTCAAGTCGGCGCGGGTGATGAAGAAGGCGGTGGCCTATCTGGAGCCCTACCTGGAGGCCGAGAAGCAGGCCCTGGTCGAGGCGGGCGGCAGCCGGCGGGCGGCCGGGCGCATCCTGATGGCCACCGTCAAGGGCGACGTGCACGACATCGGCAAGAACATCGTCGGCGTGGTGCTTCAGTGCAACAACTACGAGGTGATCGACCTCGGGGTGATGGTGTCCGCCGAGACCATCCTGCGCACGGCCGAGGAGCGGAAGGTGGACATCATCGGCCTGTCGGGGCTGATCACGCCTTCGCTGGACGAGATGGTGCATGTCGCCCGGGAGATGCAGCGCCTGGGCATGACCCGGCCGCTGCTGATCGGCGGCGCCACCACCTCCCAGGCCCATACCGCGGTGAAGATCGCGCCCCAATATCAGGGCGCCGTGGTCTACGTGCCCGACGCCTCGCGGGCGGTGGGCGTGGCCTCCAGCCTGCTCTCCGACGAGCAACGCACGGCCTTCCTGGCCAAGGTGAGCGCCGAGTACCAGATTGTGCGCGAGCGTCGCGCCGGCCGGGACGAGACCAAGAGCCTGGTCAGCATCGCAGAGGCGCGCGCCAACCCCACGCCGATCGACTGGTCCTCCTACCAGCCGCCGGTCCCGGCCCGGCTCGGCCTGCACCTGCTCGAGGACATCCCGATCGCCGGGCTCGTGCCCTTGATCGACTGGACCTTCCTGTTCCATGCCTGGCAGCTCAAGGGCCGCTTCCCGAAGATCCTCGACGACGCCGAGAAGGGCGAGGAGGCGCGCAAGCTGTACGCGGATGCCCAGGGCATGCTGGAGCAGATCATCGCGGAGAAGTGGCTGCGCGCGACCGCGGTGGTGGGTCTGTTCCCGGCCAATGCGGTCGGCGATGACATCGAGGTCTATGCCGACGAATCCCGGCGGGAAGTCCGCACGGTATTCCATAACCTGCGCAAGCAGGGTCGGCAGCCCGCGGGCCACTACAACGAGTGCCTGGCCGACTTCGTCGCCCCGAAAGGCAGTGGCAAGGCGGACTACGTCGGCGGTTTCGCTTGCACCTCCGGCCATGGGATCGACGCCAAGCTCAAAGAGGTCGAGGGCGAGCACGACGACTATAGCGCCATCATGCTCAAGGCCCTGGCCGACCGCCTGGCCGAGGCGCTCGCAGAGTGGCTGCACCGGGAGGTGCGCACCCGATACTGGGGCTATGTGCCCGACGAGGCCCTGGACAACGACGCCCTGATCGCCGAGCGCTACCGCGGCATACGCCCCGCCATGGGCTACCCGGCCTCGCCGGACCACACCGAGAAGGATCTGCTCTGGCAGCTGCTGGAGGTGCAGGCCCGTACCGGCATCTGGCTCACCGAGTCCAAGGCTATGGTGCCCACGGCGGCGGTGAGTGGGCTCTATTTCGCCCATCCCCAGGCGCGCTATTTCGCCGTCGGCAAGATCAACCGCGACCAGGTGGCCGACTACGCCCGGCGCAAGGGCATGGAGCTGGCCGAGATCGAGCGATGGCTGGGACCGAATCTGGCCTACGAGCCCGCGGCTGACCAAAGGAGATCCGCCGGATGAGGACCGAGATGCCGGAGTAAGGCGAGAACGATCTCGACCTGCCGCTGCAGGCCGCCATCGGCAAGATCTGGCGCACCGAAGACCCGCCCCAATTTCTCGCCTGGCTGCGTTGCGCGGCCCCGGACCTCGCGCCCAGCCTGTTCGCCCGGGCCGCTCCAGGTGCGAGCCGCCCCTGCAGCCGGCCGGCGCGCCGAGGGGCTTCCCCAGATTTGCCCCGATTGACATCCGCTTGGCGCCAGCTAGGATTGCTCACGCCTTTCTGCGATTCTCACCCAGAGCGAGGAGCAAGAGCCCATGCTGACCGTTGGACAGGTCGCGCCCACGTTCGAGCTGCCGGACGCTGATATGAGCATGGCGCGGTCCGCCGGCTACCGGGGCCAGAAGAACCTGGTGCTGTATTTCTATCCCAAGGACAACACCACGGGCTGCATCATCGAGGCCCTGGAGTTCACCGATCTGATGGATCAGTTCGAGGCGCTCGACACGGTGGTGATCGGGGTGAGCAAGGACAACTGCGTCAGCCACGCGGCGTTCCGCGACCAGCACGGCCTGTCCGTGCGGCTGCTGGCGGACATCGAGGGCGAGCTCTGCGAGGCCTACGATGTCTGGCGCGAGAAGGAGAAACACGGCGAGCGGCGCATGGGCATACTGCGCTCCACCTTCATCGTCGACAAGCAAGGTACCCTCAGGTACGCCCTCTATGACGTCAAGCCCAAGGGCCATGCTGCCCAGGTGCTTGGCCTGCTCAAACAGCTTTAACCTGCATGTGAAGACCGACTCGGCGGTCGCGAGCCGCCGAATGGCGGTGCGCGCGCCCAAGACCCGGCCATTGTTCTCATCGCGTAGCGCGTGCTCGATGATCCCGGCATGCTCCGGGTAGCCGCGGACCACAGCGCGCTAGCGCTTGCGCACCGTCCGGCGCTGGAATTGCCGGGCCAGCGGGTTGGCGGCCGCTGGGGGTGCAGCCCGAGCACCAGTGCTCCGGCGGTCGCTCGATCGAGGCAATGTACCGCGTACACCCATTGATCGATCTGGTCGCGCAGGGGCGCAGGCTCGGATCTTCCGGACACGGAATCGATCGGACTACGGGGTTGTCCCAATAGGAATCGCGCCAATACTCGACTAGCCTTTCACATTGGCGGATCACGACGAGAGGCCCCTACCTTGGAATGGCCCCACTAAAACAGGCTCGCCCGGAGGTTGCGCGATGGAAACCCTCGCTGGGAAGCGCGTCAAGTACAAGATGGTGGTGGATCTGTACTGCGTCGAACGGGATCAGCACCGCAAGTGCCGGATCAGCAACATCGGCCTCGACGGCATGTTCGTGGTCGGCCTGCCTTGCTTCAAGCACGACCAGCGCGTGCGCGCTACCTTCGGTCGGCCGGAGGGCGGCGCACTGTCCCTGCCCTGCCTGGTGGCTGAGATCGCCCTTGACGGCGCGGATCTCAAGTTCGACAACCCGTCACCCCAGCAGCTCGAGGAACTGCGCGAGCTCATCTATCCCCACTGGAACGGCCACAACCTGCTGGAGGGGGTGCTGATTCTGTCGAATTGGGTGGACGCGGACGATTTCGCCGGCTGGCTGCGGCTGCTCACCCTGGCCCAGCACTGGCAGCGCTCCACGGTCGGCGCGCGCACTGAATTCAGCCGTTCGCGCATCGCTCCACCAATGACCGTCCCCCCCGCGGAGCGCCTGATCACCTGAGCCCCATTCCCGCGTGGCGCCCCAGGCCGGGAGCGAATCGCCGCCACGGCCTGTTTGATTTCGACCAGAGCCTGTGCTCTTCTTGGAACCGACCCCGGGACTGCGAGCGCGTGCAGATGAGCCTCTGGGACCCTGCATAACCGACTGCGCAAAGCGGAAATCGGCCGGATTCCACGCTCGATTCGCCCGGCGCATCTCTGGGCCGAGCCCCTGCGGGGCTGGCGCGCAGGTCCGCTCCGGGCGGATTTGTCGTCAAATCGGACTGGCTTTTGCATCCTTAGCTCCATAAACGGCACTTCCCTGTGCCACTATTCTCCTCAATCGAGCGAAAGAACCGTCTTAATCCCGCTTTTCCTCGCTACCGGCCCCAAAGTCCGATAGGCTCCGCGACCTTGAGATTCCGAGCCCAGATCTTTCTGTTGCTGTTCCTGTTCGGGCTCGCCCCGCTGATCGCGGCTGTGGTGATCAACCTGCCGCTGGTGCTGGATCGCCTGGAGCTGTTCTACCGCAAGGCCCACCTGCAGAACCTGCGCGCCGATTTCCGGGACCTCGACCAGCACATCGCGAGTCGCCAGGAGATGGTGCGGCTGCTGGCCAAGTTACCCGAGCCCGGCACCCTGCTGGGGCTTGGCGAGGATTCCGAGAAAGAGGTGGACCTGGCCCGCGCGCGATACACGGAATGGATCAATCAGATCCTGGAGGAGCAGCTCGACATCACCCAGATCCTGTTCGTCGACCGTCAGGGGGCTGAGCGGTTCTGGCTGGAGCGAGACGCCCAGACGCAGATCTGGCGGCCCACCACCACCCCGCCGGCACGGCCCGGCGACGCGCTCATCCGGGCGGCGATGGGGCTGGAGCGCGGCGGTGTGCTGGTCAGCCTGATCGAGATCGATCCCAAGGCGGGGGCCGTGGATCCCCGCCGGCTCATGAGCATGTATCTGGTCAGTCCCATCGGCCGGCAGCGCGGTACTTCCGGCGAGGCCATGGGCGCGGTGGTGATGAGCATCGACGTGGGAGGCCTGGCCCGCTTCTACCACAACACCATCTGGGTGCGCAGCGACGGTACCTACCTGGGCCAGCAGGGGATGTTCCGCTCCCCGGGAAGCGCTTTCGATGACTTCAAGGGCCTCCGGGAGATCTTCGAGAGCGGCACCCTGGCGCTATGGAACCGGGGTGATGCCCAGGTCATCTGGGTGCCGATGTTCCGTACCAGCCAGGGCGACTACATCTGGGTCGGACGCAGTGTGGACCCCTCGCCCCTGGCCGACTTCAAGTTTGCGCTGGTGGTGCGGGTGCTGGCCATCATCCTGATCCTGATCGTGCTGATCTGGCTGGGTGCGCGATCCTTCTCCCTGCGCGCCGAGCGTGTCGGCAGGGAGCTGGCCGAGGGCATAGCGCGGGTGCTGCAGGAGGACGAGCCGGTGGAGTTCGCCTGGCGGCGTCCCGAAGAGCTGCGCCGCCTCGGCCGGAGTCTCTCGCGCCTCGCCGAGAAGCATGTGCGCAACAGCCGCAACCTGCGCGCCCATGCCCGGGAGCTGGAGGCTTCCTATCGGTACAAATCGGAGTTCCTGTCCAACGTCAGCCACGAGCTGCGCACGCCGCTCAACTCCATCCTGCTGCTCTCCAAGATGCTGGCGGAGAGCACCCGCCTTACCCCGGAGCAGGTCCAGCAGGCGCGGGTGATCCACGCGGCGAGCAAGGACCTGCAGGGTCTCATCGACAACATCCTGGACCTGTCGCGCATAGAGGCGGGACACGCGGTGGTGAATCTCGAAGCGGTGGCCCTGCCCGAGCTGCTGGAGGAGGTGATCGAGCTGGTACGTCCCCAGTTCGACGCCAAGGGGTTGAGCCTCACCCTGAAGGTGAGCCCCGACGCACCCCCGACCCTGGTGTCCGACCCGGACAAGATCCGTCAGATCGTGAAGAACTTTCTCTCCAATGCCGTCAAGTTCACCGACGTGGGCGGGGTCCAGGTGCGCCTGGAGCGCGCGCCCAGAGCGGCCTCGCCCTGGCCGGTGCGGATCTGCGTCAGCGACACCGGGCTCGGGATTCCGGCCGACAAGCATGGGGTGATCTTCGAGGCATTCAAGCAGGCCGACGGCTCGACCAGCCGGCGTTACGGCGGTACCGGCCTGGGCCTGACCATCAGCAAGCAGCTCGCGGAGCTGCTGGGCGGGCACATCGGTCTGGTGAGCAGCGAGGCGGGCGGGTCCAGCTTCACGCTGGAGCTGCCCCTGAGCCACGTGCCGGTGGTCCAGGAGCAGGCCCCCCGCATCGAAGCCCCTCGCGAGGCGGGTCCCGGTCCTGCGCCGCCGGAGCCCCCTGAGGCGGAGTTCCCGGCCCAGCAGGTACTGCTGGTCGACGACGACGTACAAACCCTGCTCACGCTGACGCCGCTGCTCGAGCGGTGGGGGCTGCGCGTTACTGCGGCGGGCGACACCGCCGAGGCCCTGGAGGCGCTGCGCGACGAGCCCGACTGCTCGCTGGTACTGATCGATGCCCTTATGCCCAGCATGGATGCCTGTGCTACGATCAAAACGCTCAAACAACAGGCACAATGCGAACATTTGCCGGTGATTGCGCTGATTGCCGATCCCAGCGAGCAGGCGCTGGAGGCCTGTCGGGCAGCCGGCGCCGAGGACTTCCTGATCAAGCCCGTGGAGGCCCAGGCCCTGAAAGGCAAGCTCGCGCAATATCTCTCGCCGGCCGGGGCGGCCGAGGTCCGATGAAAAGGTATTCCGGCTTCAAGCTGCTGATCGTCGACGATCACGAGCACAACCTGTTCACGTTGCGCTCGCTGATCGTGCAGCATATGGACGTGCAGATCCTGGAGGCCACCTCCGGGCGCCAGGCGCTGGAGATCGCCACCCACGAGCAGGGTATCGACCTGATCATCCTGGACGTGCAAATGCCCGCCCTGGATGGCTTTCAGACCGCGACCATGCTGAAGGTGCGCAAGCGCACCCGCGACATCCCGATCATCTTTCTCACCGCCGCCTACAAGACCGAGGAGTTCCAGCAGAAGGGCTACGAAGTTGGTGCGGCGGATTACCTGCTCAAGCCGATCGAGGACAACCAGCTGATCAACAAGATCAGCACCTATTTCCGCCTCATCGAGAAAGAGCGCGAGATGAACCGGCTGCTCGAGCAGAAGGTTGCCGAGCGCACCGCCGAGCTCCATCAGGCGAAGCAGCACCTGGAGAACATCATCAACCACATGGGCGAGGCCCTGCTGGTGCTCGACAAGCAGGGTGTGATCCGCTCGGTCAATCCGACGGCCTGTCGCATGCTCGATTACAGCGCGGAGACCCTGGTCGGCATGTCGATCGGCGATGTTTTTGAGGAGGAAGGCGATGCCGAGGCGGGCGCGTTCATGGGCACCTGGCTGGAGGCCCTGGTGCGGGTCGGTGTACTGACCCAGATCGAGGCGCGTTTCATCAAGAAGAACGGCCGGCGTCTGCCGATCCTGCTCTCGCGCACCGCGGTGAAGGACGAGCAGGGCGAGATTTCCGACATAATATGCATAGCCAAAGACATGAGCGGGTACACCAAGACCGCGCGGCCGCAGGCGGCCGCCGCGACAGACTGTCCCCACGGGGGGGTCACGAGGGATTCAGGTGATGGTCGAGACGAGCCAGGACGATTCCGAGATTCCCGGTGAGGACACCGAGCTGACTGCCAACGCCTTGAAGGCGATGGCCCATCCGCTACGCTGGAAGATCCTCTGCACCTTGGGGGAGCGCGAGCTCTCCGTGGGCGAGATCGTGGAGCAGACGGGGACATCCCAGAGCAACATCTCCCAGCATCTGGAGCAGCTGAGAAACAAGAATATCGTAGTCTCGCGCAAGGAGGCGAACCGCATCTACTACCGCATCCGCAATTCCCGGCTGCTGGAGCTGATCGGGATCATGCGCAACGTGCTCTGTCCGGCGAACCTGGACGACCGCTTCCCCGGCGGCTCCTGACGGAGGCCCCCTGCAGTGCCGACCCGCATGGAGGAGCGATTCGTGGACCTGGAGACCCGCCTCGCCTTCCAGGAGGAGGCGATCGATACGCTCAACCGCACCCTGGCCGCCCAGCAGCAAGTCATGGCCGCCCTGGGTGACCAGGTCGCCGAGCTCTCCCGCACCCTCAGGCAGCTCGCGGGATCACCCGTTGCGGCAGGGTCTGCCGATGAGCCGCCGCCTCACTACTGAGCGGTCGGCGTCTGCTTTCCGGGCGCGCTGTACTCGAAGACCTCTTTGCCCTGGCTGTCGACCAGCACGGACAGGCCCTTGCCGGGATAGAGCCAGCGCTCGGCGCTCGAGCTGATCCGTTCGATGCGCGTCGCTGGCCCGAGCCTGCTCGTCAGGAATTCCGGGGTCATCTTGGACCAGTTAGGGATGTAGCTCAGGCCGGCCACGGTGCGATCGGCCTGGGCCCGCTTGTCCGCATCGCTGAGCAACAGGCGCCGCTCTCCCTCCGCGGTGCCCTCGGAGCCGATAGCCCTGGCCTCCAGGGCGGCCAGGTCGGTAGGCGAGGCGTCCAGGCGCACCACCAGCTTGCCCTCCAGTGGGCCGAGATGGATGGTGCCGAAATAGGCTTCCAGAGACCGCTGGGCCTGCCGGGATGCGAACAGCGCGAGCCCCTCGGGGTCACCGTAACGGGCAATCACGTCCTTCAGGGTGTCCCGACCCAGGTGTACCCCGAGCGCCTTGGAGGTACCGTCCCCGAAGGTGCTGATCTGCCAGGGGAGGTCGGTCAGCACCCTTTGTGCAGGCCGCGGGGTGAGCAGAAACAGGCCGAGCAGCACGGCGATGCCAAAGACCAGAAGAAACACCGACTTTCTCATACCGGCTCGAGCCCTGCAGTGTTCCGGATGGCCCGGCTCGGGGGCATCTGCAAGTGGAATCCGTGCTCGCGCAGGTTGCCCATGACCCGCCGCGGGTCTTCCCGCGCGAGCTTCCGGCCGGCGTGCAGGCTGATCTCAATGACCAGTTTCGGGGTGCCGAACAGTGCCAGCAGCTCGCTGGGAACGGTGTCGAAGCCGTCCTCGCTCGCCAGGTACAAGTACATTTCGCTCTGGCGCGGACTCTTGTAGATCCAGCAGGGCAGGCTCTCGGGGGGCAAGGTCAAGGCTCCGGCAAGGTCGCGTCATTCTAGCCCGCAGTGCGATCCGTCGCAGCAGACGGTTGAGCAACGCGCGTCGGCCGGGCGCGGCCGAGATCTGGCCGGCGGTAACGAGAAACCGGCCCCGGGGCCGGCGCTCGGAAACAGACGAGCTCGGCGTCTCAGAAGCCCACCAGCTCGGCGTGTACGCCGCTGTCGCGTACCGTGGCCAGGATCTCGCTGGACTGTATGTTCGAAGGGTCGTAATCGACCAGCAGCAGGTGCCTGGCGTTTTCGTTGACGCAGGCGCTGACCACGCCCGGCTGGGCGCCGATCAGCTGCTCGATCTCGCGGATGCGCTGGTCATCCAGGGTCTCGTCGATATGCACGACGACGTTGGTCTTCCGATCGGTCATGGCCTTTCCTCGCTCGAAGTTAGTTGGCGGGATGGTTCGTGGTTTCTTAATTCGTGGTTTCCTAATAGGAGTGCATAGCCGAGATCCGGCAGTTTGCAACTCCCTGCCTTGGTCCTATCAGGGCCAGATCCCCCGCTCGAGGGTCACCCGGGCCAGCCGCTCGACGGCGATTGTCAGGGCGGCGGTGCGCAGGTCCCGGGCGCAGGGTGGCGCGCCCTCGGCGGGCAGGCGCCGCCAGCGCTCCACGACGCGATCGGTCGCACGCACCAGCCTGTCGCGCAGCTTGCCGTGGATCTCGTCGATCGCCCAGTCTTCGTTCTCGATGTTCTGTACCCACTCGAAATAGCTCACGATCACGCCCCCGGCATTGGCGAGCAGATCCGGCAGCACGGGGATCCCGCGCTCCGTGAGGATCGCGTCCGCGGCGGGCGTGACGGGGCGGTTCGCACCCTCGACCAGGAGCCGGGCTCGCACCTGCCCCGCGTTGTCGGCCCGGATCTGGTCGCCCAGGGCGGCCGGCACCAGGATGTCGCAGTCGAGCCCCAAGAGGTCTTCATTGGTGATGGTGCGGGTCCCCGGCAGGCCGACCACGGTGCCGTGCTCAGCCTTCCAGGCAATCACCGCAGGGACGTCCAGGCTCCCGTCGAGCGCCTGGATGCCGCCCCGGGAGTCGCTGACGGCCAGGATGCGCGCGCCGACCTCGCGAAACCGCTGCGCGCTGACGGCTCCAACCTGTCCGAAGCCCTGGATGGCGATCCTCGCGCCGTCGAGCACGGGCAGCTCGGCCAGACCGACGGTCTCCAGAAAGCGCTGTACCACGTACAGGGAGCCGCGCCCTACGGCCTCCTCGCGCCCCAGGCATCCGCCCAGGTCGAGGGGCTTGCCGGTGACCACCGGTCGGTTGTTGCGGCCCGGATGCAGGTTGTCGTAGGTGTCGTAGATCCAGGCCATGGTCTGCTGGTCGGTGTAAACGTCGGGGGCGGGAATGTCGGTGTGGGGGCCGATGCTGTCGCCGAGCTCGGTGATGAAGCGTCGGGTGATGCGCCGCAGCTCGCCGTTGCTGAGCTGCTTGGGATTACAGACCACCCCGCCCTTGGCGCCCCCGAACGGCAGGTTCACCAGCGCGCACTTCCAGCTCATCAGAGCCGCCAGGGCGGCGGTCTCTGCCTCGCTGACCGACGGGTGATATCGAATGCCCCCTTTGCCCGGACCCAGCACCCGGTTGTGGAGCACCCGGTAGCCGCGGAAGGTCTGGACGGAGCCGTCATCCATCTCGATCGGGAAGTTCACCTTCAGCGTGCGCTTGGCGACGCTCAGGTAGTCGATGAGACCCCGCTTGAGGTCGGTGATATGCAGATGCGCGCGATGAAACTGCTCGCGGCAGATCGCCATGGGGTCCAGGCTCTCAGGGCTGGCGTCGGAGGATGGGGCTTCACTCATCGTCTTGCTCCGAGGGCTCAGGGGGGCATTTCGGCTTGGGCGTGGACCGCAGAGCCAGAGGCACAACTGAGCATTATAGTTAAGCGCCGGACGCAAGCTTCACGGCATGGCGATGCTTGGTCGTCTGGCATGCGATGGTGCGGTCGGTGGAGAGGCGTCCGCCGCTCCACCTTGTTTCCCGGCACGCAAGGTCCGCCTCGGTCCATCCTGTCGTCAACGCACGAAGGCCCCTCTGGCGGCGTACACTGCGGAGCCGCCGAGGCGCTCTTCGATGCGCATCAGCTGATTGTATTTCTCCACCCGTTCCCCCCGGCAGGGTGCGCCGGTCTTGAGATGGCCGGTGCCTAGCGCCACGGTCAGATCGGCGATGAAGCTGTCCACGGTCTCGCCGCTGCGGTGTGAGACCATGGCCCCCCAGTTGGCGTCGTAGGCCAGGCGCACCGCCGCCATCGTCTCGGTCAGGGTCCCGATCTGGTTGAGCTTGATCAGCACCGCGTTGGCGATGTTCTCGTCGATGCCGCGCTGGATGCGCGCGACGTTGGTGACGAACAGATCGTCCCCGACCAGCTCGATCTTGTCCCCCAGCTCCCGGTTGAGCAGCTTCCAGCCGTCCCAGTCGTCCTCCGCCAGGCCGTCTTCCAGGACCACAATCGGGTATTTCGCCACCCAGTCGGCGTACAGCGCGACCATTTCGGCGGCATCCACCTTGCGGCCCTCGGTGCGCAGTTGGTACAGGCCATCCTCGTAGAAACCGCTGGAGGCGGGGTCCAGGGCCAAGGCTACGTCGTCGCCGGGGCGGTAACCCGCTGCTTTGATGGCCTTGAGGATCAGCTCCACCGCGTCGGCGTTGCGCTTCAGGGCGGGTGCAAAGCCGCCCTCGTCCCCCACGCCGGTGGAATAGCCTCCGTCCTTGAGCACCTGCTTCAGAGCGTGATAGATCTCGGCGCCCCAGCGCAGGGCCTCGGCGAAGTTGGGCGCGCCGAGCGGGGCGATCATAAACTCCTGCAGGTCGGTGCCCTGCCAGTTGGCGTGTACGCCGCCGTTCAGGATGTTGAACATGGGCACCGGCATGCGACAGGCCGCCGCGCCACCCAGATAGCGGAACAGAGGCAGATCACAGGCAGCCGCCGCCGCCCGCGCCACCGCCAAGCTCACCCCCAGGATCGCGTTGGCGCCGAGCCGCTCCTTGTGGGGCGTGCCATCCAGCGCCAGCATGGCTCGATCCACCGCGCCCTGGTCGCTGGCATCCAGACCTGCCAGAGACTCGGCGATCGCGCCGTTCACGTGGCCCACCGCCTTGATCACTCCCTTGCCGCCGTAGCGGGACCTGTCGCCATCCCGCAGCTCCAGGGCCTCATGTACGCCGGTGGAGGCGCCGGACGGCACTGCTGCGCGGCCGCAGGCGCCTTCGTTCAAAGTCACCTCGACCTCCACCGTGGGATTGCCGCGGGAGTCGAGAATCTCACGGGCGTGAATTCGGCTGATTCGGGTACACATCGGCTCTTCTCCATCGTTGTTTGAATTGCTCTAAAGATAGGCGGACTTTCAGCTCCCGCTCCGCCTTGTTCACGCTGACCGGCCAGATCGGCGGCGCCATTCCCAGGTGCGCCGGTAAGCGCGTCTGCAGGTAGGACAGCAACGTCTCCCGGACGTGCGGGGCGACCATGTCGGCCCGGCTCAGCACTTTCACCACCTCCGTGCCGGCCGCAGTCAGCCTCTGCGCCACGGCGGCGTCTTCCGGTCCCGGTCCTGCCGCCGCGTCTACCAGCAGGACGGCAAGGTCGCCGCGCGGCAAATAGGCCAACGTCGGGACCGCGCCCGCCGTGGCCAGCGAGCCAGGCCCGGTGTATCGATCAGGCAAACGCCCGCGCGCATGGGCTCCGCCGCGCACGGGTGTTGCAGCGCGTGGACCAGCCGCACGGGGTATGGCTGTCGCCGCCACACAGCCAGCCCCACGCCGCAGGTGGCGCGGCGGGTCGCCGTGAATGTCAAAGGCGCGAAACAGCGCCGGCAGTAACCTGTGCGGGACACGGCGGCTCCCGGCAGGCTCAGTCACTGCCGCTCGCTCCTCGGCCACACTTACAGTCGACCGACCAGAGCAGCAGGTGTCCTTCGGGGACAAGGTCGCCGAGCGCCTCGATCGCCGCGGCGATGATCGCCGGCTCGTCGAAGAGCTCAATGACCAGCGGGAGGTGCGCGGCGAGGTGCAGTAGGTCGGACGAATGGATCTCTCCATGACGGCCGAAGCCGGCGATACCGCGGAAAACGGTCACACCGTGCACGCGGTGCTCGTCGTGCAGAATGGACATGATCTCGTTGAGCAGTCTGTCGTGATGACCGGGGTCGGCCTCGCGCAGGTAGATGCGGACGATCGTCATTTCCTTTTGCATGGGAGGTCCCCCTAACCCCCAGCAGCGTCGCAACCGGAAAGCTTGCCCCGGTACGAGCTGGATGAGCCTGGTGAGTCCGTAGCGGGCGGCGCAGCCCGGGGTCCCGCCCGAGGCGACTGAAAGATAGCGCAGCCACATGCGTGTACCATCTTTGCCGGGTCTCAGAACAGGGGAATCGACAAAATCAGGACCAGCGCGATGCCGATGACGGCCAGATAGCGGTTGAGATCCCCCGACTGCAGCCCTTGTAATCTTGCGGCGAGCCGGTAGACGAATTTCACCGTGGGCGCGAACAGGGCCGGCCCGAACAGCGGCGCCACCCGGTGATCGAAGCTGAGCCGGCGCACGAAGTAGCGCAGGCCGGCATTCTCTTGGCGCATTTCTTCGGTCGGCCGATAGACCATGCTGTAGAAGGTGCGCAGGGCGTTGGAGAAGGCCAGCGGCGTGATCGCCGCCTGCTGCGACGTGCGGGGCAGGCCGCCATACCAAGTGGGCGTGCGCCGCCGCCGCGCCCGTGCCCCCCACCACAGGCCGAGCGGAAGCAGGGCCAGCAGCGGCAAGGCTATCACCAGCTTGGTCGGCGAGATGAAGGCGAAACCGCCGCTGAGCGGGACCAGCAGCCAGTCGGAGCGCAGTGCCTCCGCGGTGGCGCCGGGCAGCGCCTTGGCGACGCCCTGTTCCAGGGCGGCCAGCCACCAGGGCATGCCGACCGCGGTGGCCAGCACCAGCGCCCCCAGCAAGCCCACCGCGAGCGCATACTGTGCAGGAATCCTCGGCCGGGAAGGTCCTTCGCCCCCCAGAAGCCCTATGCCGAATGCCTTGATGAACGTGGCGAAGGCGATGGCTGCGGTCAGCGCCAGCCCGGCCCCGGCGATGGCCAGCGCCAGGGGGCCGGCGAGGCCGTTCAGGTGGAAGCCCTGGAACAGCGTCTGGAACACATACCATTCGCTGACGAAGCCGGCTTGGGGCGGCATGGCGGCCAGGCTCATGGCGGCGAACAAGGCGCCCAGCGCAAACGGCCAGGGGGCGCGGTGCAGCAGCCCCTGCGGCGTCAGGCGGTAGCCGCCGGTGATCCGCTGGAGGCCGTCGGCGCTGAGCAGCAGCGCACCCTTGGCCAGGGAGTGGCCGGCCAAGTGGAGCAGTGCGACCAGCCAGCCGAGCCCCGCCAGCGCCATCAGCCCGGCGCTCCGGAACAACAGGGCGGCGGCCAGCGCCACGCAGGCGATACCGGCATTTTCCGCCGTCGACAGGCTGAGCAGACGGCGCCAGTCCTCCTCCTGGAAGGCGTAAAGTATTGCGAGAACCGCGGTGAGCACGGCCAGGGCGAGCAGCGACAGGCCGAGGGCGAAGCCGTCCCACGCCGTGCCGGGCAGCCAGTCCACCAGGGCCCGGCCGAGGGCGAAATAGGCGGCGTTGAGCACCACACCGGAGAGCAGCACCCCGGTGGCACCGCTGGCGCGCCCGTAGATGCCCGGCAGCCATTCGTAGAACGGCAGCAGGCCCAGCTTGGCGCCGAAGCCGCAGATGAACAGCAGGCCCACGGCATAGCGGGCGCCCGGGGAGAGCGCGGCTCCGGCGACCGCCAGGTGGCCGAAGTCCAGGTCGCCCGCCGTGCTGCCGAGCCAGAGCAGGGCGGCCAGGGCGCAAACGGCGCCCAGCTCCAGCAGGGTCAGCATGAACAGCACGGCGCCGTTTCCGCTGTTGGGGCCGCGCTCGCCGAGCACCATCATCGCGCCGCCCAGGCTCATCAGCTCCCAGGCGATGAGAAAGGCCGCCCCCTCCGTCAGGCCGAGCACGCCCAGGGCGCCGAGCAGCGCCAGCGCTGCGCCGAATACCCAGAACCGCCCCTGGGCGAGCGGCGAGCCGAGTCCGACTGCCAGCGCCGCGGGCACCAGCCCGAAGCCCAGCAGCCAGGCGGCCTCCGGTGCGAGCCGGAAGGAGACCGGCGCGGTGAAGGTCAGTCCGAGGGGCACCGGCCCCATGCCCTCGGGCAGGACCGCGACGGCGCCGGCGAGCGCCGCCAACGCCCCCGCGCCGAGCAGCCCGCGACCAAGCAGGGGCCGTCTGCCAGCTAGTCCCAGTACTGCAGCGGCACTCCAAGCGAGCACTGCCAGGGCCATCAGCTCAGCGCTCAAGACGGCCTCCTTTCACCCGCTGGGGCATCCGCTCCAGCAGCACCAGCAGCCCCTCGATGACCGCCGCCGGATTGGGCGGACACCCGGGCAGATAGAGGTCGACCGGCAGCCACTGGTCCACCCCGCAGCCGCTGTTGTACCCGCCGGCAGCGACACCGCCGGAGACCGCGCAGGTGCCGCAAGCCATGACCAGGCGCGGGTCGGGCATCGCCTCGTAGGTGCTGCGCAGCGGCTCGCGCATGGGCGCGGTCACCGGTCCGGTGACCAGCAGCAGGTCGGCGAAGCGCGGCGAGGCGGTGAAGAAGATCCCCAGCCGGTGCAGGTTGTAGAAGGGGTTGTTCAGCGCCTGCAGCTCCGACTCGCAGCCGTTGCAGGAGCCGGCGTCCAGGTGGCGGATGTGCAGGCTGCGCCGCAGCGCGGCGAGGCGTCCGCCGAGGGTCTGGCCGGCGGGCGAGCCGATCGCCTCCCCCAAAGAAGGTCCTCGCGCCGGGTTACCCCGAAGGACCAGTCGCCGGAGGGCGTCAGCGCCCCCTCGGGACAGGCCTCGGTGCAGAGCTGACAGGCCAGGCAGCGGCCGTAGTCGATCAGCAGCGGCGGCTCGGTACCCTCCGGCGCGGGGCTCAGGGCGCTCGCTCGGGCAGACCTCGGAGCAGTCGGCGCAGCCGGCGCGGCAGCGCTCCGGGTCGAGGCGCGGCATGCCGAGCACGCCCGCCTGACCGTCGTCGCCCCCGGGCCGGGGCCAGCCGGTGGTCGCCTTGCCCCGCCGCAGTCCGAGCCAGCTCCACATCACCATGGCGCGGCCCTCAGCGATCGCAGCCGGCGATGGTGAGGCCGAAGCTCGCCTCGTTGATTGCGTAATCCATCATGTTGCTCTCGTGCACGGTGTACGGAAACACCCGCCAGTTGGAGTAGGAGGGCGACTTGATCTTGACCCGTGCCAGGCGGCCCTCGCCGTCGCAGTGCACGGCGTAGTAGAGCGAGCCCCGCGGCGACTCCGCCCAGCCCAAGCCCTCCGCGCCCGAGGCCGGGCGGCAGTTCCCGCGGATCGGTCCCTGGGCCGACAGCTTGGGCATCAGGCCCAGGACGAGGTCGAAGCCGGCGTCGATCTCCTGGGCGCGCACACGCGCCCGGGCGTAGGCGTCACCTGCGCGCTCCACCGGCACACGCGGCTCGCTATCCTCGTAGGCGGCGTAGGGGTGATCACGACGCAGGTCCCGGTCGAGCCCGGAGGCGCGCTCCACCGGACCGGTGGCGCCCTGGTCGAAGGCGGTGGTGGCATCGAGCACGCCGGTGTCGTGCAGGCGGTCCCGGTAGCTGGTGGTCTGCTCCAGCATGCTCAGGTATCCGACCGTCTCGCCCCGCAAGACCCCGATCTCGCGCACCAGCGCGCGCTCGACCGACAGGTCGCGGCGCAGCCCGCCCGGCACCAACAGGCCGCGCAGCAGCCGGCTGCCGGTCAGGCGCGCGTTGATCTGCTTCGCCCGCTCCTCGAGCAGCCGGCCCTGGGCTTGGCCGACCTTGAGGGTGGTGGTGTCGGCGAGCTGGCCGAAGTAATGCAGATGGTTGTAGAGGCGCTCCAGCTCGGCGAGCAGCACCCGCAGCCGGCGGGCGCGCAGCGGTACCTCGGCCCCGGCGGCTGCCTCCACCGCCTGGCAATAGGCCAGGGCGTGGGCAACGCTGCCCACCCCGGAGACACGCTCGGCGAGCACCACCGCGGGACCCGGGTCGCGTCCCTCGAAGGTCTGCTCCATGCCGCGGTGTTTGAAAAACAGCTGCGGCTGGTAGTGCAGGATATGCTCGCCGATATAGAAGAAGAAAAAGCGCGCCGATTCCACCACGTCGGCCCGCACCGGCCCGAACGGCAGCAGCTGCACGTCGCCGGCGACGGCGGGAAACCTGGGTGGGACCTGGGCGAAGGGCACCGGCTCGGCGCGGCAGCGGGGGTTCAGCACCGGGCAGGACGGCCGGGCGCCGGCGTGCAGCACCAGCGGCGAGGGCTCGGGGTGGTCGGCGAAGCGCACGCCGAACAGGTCGGTGATCTCGCGCTCATACCAGCTGAGCAGCGGTGTCCGCCGGGCCAGGCTCGGCACCTCGGCGCCCTGGGGGCTCAGGCGCCACACCAGGAACGGGCGCCGGGGCCCGGGCGAGGCCAGGTAGCAGAGCTCCGGGTGCTTGGCCCCGGACGGCACCAGGGCCCAGGCCATCTGCATGCGCCCGCCGCTCTCCAGCAGCTCGGCGGCGGCCGCGTCCAGCGCCTCGGGCGCGAGGGTTAGGGTCTGCGCCGCAGCGATCACCGCTGCCCCCCTGCCAGGGCGGCGCTCACCGAGTGGAAGACCGCGGTGAATGCCGCGGGCCACCACAGACCCAGCACCAGCAGCGGCAGCCCGGCCAGCAGCATGGCGGCCAGGGTCCAGGGGCCGGCGGCGCGTGCCTGGGGCTCGGTGGCGGGGGCGCCGCTGTAGTACATGACCCGGAAGTGGTTGAGGAAACCGGCGAAGATCACCACCAGCAACACCAGCATGATCACCGCCGCCCAGGCGCCGGCCGGGGTGAGGCCGGCGCGCAGCACCGCCAGCTCGGAGAGAAACAGCCCAAACGGCGGGGCGCCGGTGATTGCCACCGCCCCGGCCAGCCAGAGCGCCCCGGCCAGCGGAAAGTGGCGGCCAACCCGACGGATGCCCGCCATGTCCTTGGTGCCGTAGGCACGCATCACCACACCCGAGCCGAAGAACATCAGCGACTTGTTGAAGGCGTGGTTGAGCATGTGATAAAGGGCGCCGGCCACCCCCAGGGCGCCGCCGAAGCCGAAGCCGAGCGCCATCACCCCCATGTGCTCCACGCTGGAGTAAGCCATCAGCCGCTTGACGCCCTGCTGGCGCACGATGAACAGGGCGCCGATCACCATGGACAGGACGCCGAGCACCACCAGCGCGCTGCCCGGCAGCAGCCTCGCGCCCGCCTGCTCGGCGACTGCCTTGAAGCGCACTATGCCTACCAGGGCGGTGTTGAGCAGCGCCCCGGAGAGCAGCGCCGAGACCGGCGCCGGGCCCTCACTGTGGGCGTCGGGCAGCCAGGTGTGCATCGGCGCCAGCCCCGCCTTGGTGCCGTAGCCTACCAGGGCGAGCAGAAAGGCCACGCTCGCCAGGCTGGTGTTCATCTGCGGCGCCGCCCGCGCCAGCGCCTGCCAGGTCATGTCGTAGCTCGGCCCCAGGGCCGCACTGCCGGCCCAATAGAACAGCACGGTGCCGAGTAGGGCCAGGCTGAGGCCGGCGGAGACCACGACGATGTACTTCCACGCCGCCTCGATGCTCTCCGGGGCGTGCTCGAAACCGACCAGGAAGGTGCTGACCAGGGTGGTCAGCTCCACGGCGATCCAGTACATGCCGGCGTTGTTGACCAGCGGTGCGGCCAAAGTGGTCCAGGCGAAGGCCGCGAACAGGGTATAGAAGCGGGGCAGCCGGCCCGGCCGGTCGAGCAGCCGCATGTAGCCGACCGCGTAGATCGAGGCGAGCAGGTAGACCAGCGCCGCGCAGAGGGCGACCCAGGCGCCCAGGGCGTCCACCACCAGGTAGCCGTGCAGGGCGAAGCGCGGCTCACCGGCCAGAAACGGCAGCGGTGCCGCGGCCGCGGCGCTGACCAGGGCCGCCAGCAGGTTGGCCCGCTCGGCGGTGCGCGCCGAGCGCGCGGCGGCACAGGTGGCCGCCGCGCCCAGCGGCGCCAGCAGCACCACGAGCGCCAGCAGGATGCTCATCCCACCAGCCTGCGCAGCTTCAGGCTGCTGGTGGTGCCGGCGTGCTCCACCAGGTAGCGCGCGAGCACGCCGAAACAGGCGACCGCCACCAGCAGGTCGAACAGGATCACCAGCTCGATGAGCAGCGGCATGCCCGGGACCAGGATCTGCGAGCCGAGGAAGATGCCGTTTTCGAGGATCAGCAGGCCGAGGATCTGGCTGATGGCCTCGTGGCG
This sequence comes from uncultured Gammaproteobacteria bacterium, assembly GCA_963711095.1. Lineage (GTDB taxonomy): Bacteria > Pseudomonadota > Gammaproteobacteria > Chromatiales > Chromatiaceae > CAVQCX01. The sequence continues at coordinate 29,534 of CAVQCX010000014.1, forward strand.
CACCGAGAGCATCAGGAAGCCGATGAGCTTCATGGACAGCATGACGGTCAGCGCCAGGACCACCACCGGGCTCGAGATCCCCATCGCCCCGGCGATGCGGTAGGAGACCGCCAAGGCGAAGACCACCGCGGCGGCGCCGACCACCAGCGTGGTGGCCGGCTGCAGCTTCAGCCGCAGCTCGCGATCCACGCCCAGCCGCTGCAGGATGCGCAGGATCAGGTAGGGCAGCAGCAGCCCGCGAAACAGCGCCGTGAGCAGCGCAATCACATACAGCTCGGGGACCTGCGCGTAATGGCCCATGGCCGCCGACAGTAGCGCGATCAGCCAGGACTGCAGCCCGAAGGCGTACATGTAGTCGCGCAGCCAGCGAGAGCCCAGCATCACGAAGGCGAGCAGCAGGCTGCCGATCGCGAGCAGGCTGAACAGCGAGGCGGCCAGGGGGGTGAAGTGCAGCAGGGTCATGGGGTCAGCGGATCTGGTTGGCGATCACCGCCAGGGCCGCCAGCAGGAACGAGGCGGCGAGCGGCTCCTGATAGCGGTAGAAGCGCAGCCGCGACTGCGCAGTCTCCACCAGGATGACCAGGCAGGCGACCAGCGCGCACTTGCCGAGCAGCGCGACGGCCGCACCGAGCGCGCCCAACGCCGTGCCCTGGATGGATAGCGCCCAGGGCAGCACCAGCACGTTGCAGAAGATGGTGTAGAGGATGAGCTGTTTCATCATGCCGGCCCACTTGAGCAGTCCCAGCAGCGGGCCGGAGTAGTCGAGGATGCGCGCTTCCTCGATCATATAGACCTCGATGTGTGTGCTGGAGTGGATCGGCAGGCGGTCGGTCTCCACCAGCAGCAGGATGAAGAAGGCGCAGACCAGGAACACGTGGGCCGGGCTCCAGTAGACGGCCAGGTCGTGCACCAACAGGTGATTGACCACGAACGGCAGCATCGCCTTGGCCAACAGGGTGATGCCTACGAAAACCAGGATCAGGGTCGGCTCGGCGAGGATGGTGATCATGACGCTGCGGCTGGCGCCAATCCCCCCGTAGGCGCTGCCCGAGTCCAGAGCGGCCAACGTAATGAAAAAGCTGCCCAGGGTCAGGATCAGGCCGCCCCCGAGGATGTCCCCCATGTCCGACAGAGGGAGCGGATAGTTGGTGAGCACGGGGATCAGCAGGGGCACGGTAAGCATGGCGGTGAACGCTACCACGGGGGCGCAGAAGTGGATCAGGGATGCCCCTTCGGGGACCACCAGCTCCTTGTGGAACAACTTCCAGAGATCGCGGTAGGGCTGGATCAGGCTCGGCCCGAGGGAGCGCTGCACGCGCTCCTCGTAGCGCAGGATAAAGCCCTGCAGCAGCGGCGCGAGCGCCAGCACTGCGCTCACCTGGCCGATCTGCAGCAGGTAGTCGCGGACACTCACCGGCCGCGATCTTGAGCCGGGGCGCGCCGCGGGGCCGCACCGGGGCGCGAGGGGGAGAGGATGCCGCGCAACGGCGCAGCAGCTATGGGTCTGCACACGGGCCTGTCCTTTTCAGTCATGCTGGACAGGTGCGCGCAAACAAAAATGCCCACGCCGCCCGTCCGGGCCAAGCGCAGGCATCATCAGCCCGTGGGTACGGGCGGTTCGCCAGGCTGGTGGGGCGGGCCGGGCGGGAGGAATGCCATCTCCGCGACGGACTATATCACAGGGAATCCGGAAAGAAAGTGACTGGCAGGGAGCCGCCGGGCCAGATGATCGAGACCTCGCTCGAAGACCGTTGAAGGCACCCTTTGCTCGCTATTCCAGCGCCAAGGCTGGCACCGGATTCATCCGCCAGATCTGGGTGTTGTACTCCTGCATGGTGCGGTCGGTGGAGAAGCGACCGCTGGAGGCGGTGTTGCAGATGCTGCTTCGCACCCAGTTGTCGCGGTCTCGGTAGTAGGCCGCAGCGTGACGTTGGGACTCCAGGTAGCTGCGAAAATCCGCGGCCACCAGCCAGGGGTCCTCGGGGCTGCGGATGGAGGCAATGATCGGGTCGAACAGGCCCGGCTCGAATTGGTTGAAGTGACCAATCTCGAGCAGGTGCATGACCCGACGCAGGTCATCGTCCTGGTCGATAATGGTGTTGGGATAATAGTGAGGGCGCAGCGCCGCCACCTCCGCGGCAGTATGGCCGAACAGAAAGAAATGGTCGTCGCCGACAGCCTCGCGGATCTCTATGTTGGCGCCGTCCAGGGTGCCGATGGTCAGCGCCCCGTTCATCATGAACTTCATATTGCCGGTGCCCGAGGCCTCCTTGCCCGCGGTGGAGATCTGCTCCGAGAGATCGGTGCCCGGGCAGATGATCTCCATGGAGGAGACCCGGTAGTTGGGCACGAACGCGGCCTTGAGCAGATTGCCCACCGAGCCGTCGGCATTGACCACCCAGGCGACGTTGTTGATCAACTTGATGATCAGCTTCGCCTGGGCGTAGCCAGGCGCCGCCTTGCCGCCGATCAGCACGCAGCGCGGCGTCCAGTCGTCGATGTCGCCGCGCTTGATCCGGTCGTACAGGTGGATGACGTGCAGGATGTTGAGCAGCTGGCGTTTGTACTCGTGAATACGCTTGACCTGGACGTCGAACAGTCCCTCGGTGTCGAAGGTGACCCCGGTCTCGCGCTTGACCATCTCGGCCAGGCGCTGCTTGTTGGTCTGCTTGACGTGGTGCCAGCGCTCGCGAAAGCCGGCGTCGTCCATCAGGGGATGCAGGCGCTCAAGCTGATTGAGATCGGCGATCCATTCCTCGCCGATGGCGTCGCTGATCAGGCCGCGGAGGCTGGAGTTGCACCCGGCCAGCCAGCGGCGCTGGGTGACCCCATTGGTCTTGTTGTTGAACTTCTCCGGCCAGAGGTCGTAGAAGTCCCGGAACAGCCCCTCCCTGAGCAGGTTGGAATGCAGCTCGGCCACCCCGTTGACCGAGAAGCTGCCAACGATCGCCAGATAGGCCATGCGCACCATGCGCTCGGGCCCCTCCTCGATGATCGACATGCGCCGCTGGCGCTCGATGTCGCCCGGCCAGTGGTTGGCGACCTCCCGCAGGAAGTAGGCGTTGATGTCGTAGATGATCTCCAGGAGCCGCGGCAGCAGCAGCTCGAACATCCGCACCGGCCAACGCTCCAGTGCTTCAGGCAGCAGGGTGTGGTTGGTGTAGGCCATGGTGCGGCTGGTAATCCGCCACGCCTGCTCCCAGCCGAGCCCTTCGTTGTCCACCAGCAGCCGCATCAGCTCGGCCACTGCAATCGTCGGGTGGGTGTCGTTGAGCTGGAAGCAGTTGCGGTCCGCGAATTGCTCGATGCCGCTTTCCCCGACCCGATGCCATTCGCGCATTACGTCCTGCAGGCTGGCCGAAGCGAGAAAGTACTGCTGGCGCAGTCGCAGTTCCTTGCCGTTCTCGCTGGCGTCGTTGGGGTAGAGCACCATTGTGATGTGCTCGGCCTCGTTCTTGGCCGCCACCGATTCCGTATAGCTGCCTGCGTTGAAGTCGTCGAGATTGAACTCGTCGGTCGCCGCGGCCTTCCACAGCCGCAGGGTGTTGACCGTGCCGTTGTGGTAGCCGGGGATCGGAATGTCGTAAGGCACCGCCAGCACGTCGCGGCTGCCCACCCAGCGGACCTTGCGCTGGCCGCCGTTGTTGATGTAATGCTCGGAACGGCCCCCGAATTGCACCCGCTGGGTGTACTCGGGCCGCTCCAGCTCCCAGGGGTTGCCGTCGCGCAGCCAGTGATCCGGCTCCTCGGCCTGGTAGCCGTTCTGCATCTGCTGGCGGAACATGCCGTACTCGTAGCGCAGCCCGTAGCCCTTCACCGGGAGCTGCAGGGTCGCGCAGCTGTCGAGAAAACAGGCCGCCAGGCGCCCCAGGCCGCCGTTGCCCAGGCCTGCGTCCGGCTCCTCCGCCGCGAGCTCCTCCAGGTGCAGGCCGAGATCGTACAGCGCGCGGCCGATCTCGTCGGGGATACCCAGGTTCAGTACGGCATTGCAGAGTGTCCGGCCCATCAGGTATTCCATGGACAGATAGTAGGTGCGCTTGCAGCGCGCCTCGTCGTAGGCATAGCGGGTGTGCTTCCAGCGCTCCATGAGGCGCGAGCGCAGGGTCAGCGCCAGCGCCTTGTAGTGGTAGTGGGGGGAATTGCAGTACCGGTCGCGGCCCAGGGCGTGGTTGAAATAGTGCAGGAAGTCCTCGCCCAAGCTGCGACTCTCCAGTCCGAGCGCAGGCAGGTCGGTCAGCTTGGGGTTCGGATGAAACCGATCGCACTGTTTCGAGAACGGTGCGTATTTGGGCGGTTGGTGCATGGGCCTGGTCTCGGGGGGGTTACGTATCGCGTTTGATTATGCAAGCTGTGGGCCGCCTGAGGCCAGCGCGCATCGATGCGGCGCGCCGGCCACAGCTCGCGCCGCAGGGGCTTGCCGGCTCCCTCCGGGACTGCACCGAAGAGGGGCGCGGGGCTGCTCTGGGCCCTCATCGGGGGCCATTGAACAACAAATCGTACAGACGGGCGAGTGCCGCTTGCAGCTCGGCCGGCGCAAAGCCCCGGGGCTTGTGTACCCACTCCCGGCCTCCGAGCAACGCCAGCGGCCTTGATCAGGCGGGCAGCAGCGCATGGGCACTCTGGATCGCGCTATCTTGTCGAGCGCCAGTGCTGTCCACGTGTCAGTCCCGAAGGTCGCCATGGAAAAGCCGACCCCGGTTGTGACTGGACCGCCACTGGATGCTGGGCGACCCCGAGGGGGATCTTGCTTTCGCAGCGTCGACTGCCGCGCATGGCCTTGATCTCGAGCCACCGGGACCGGGTCGCCTGGGACTCTCGGCGCCGGTCCGGTCTTCAGCCGTCCAGCTCGGCGGCCTCCAGCGCCTCGCAGGCGCTCAGCCAGGCGGTCTCGGCCTCGCCGAGGGCGTGATCGATCAGGGACTTGGACGCAAGCAGGGCCCTGAGCTCTTCCTTGCGCCCCTCCGTGTACAGGGTCGCCTCGGCGAGCCGGTCCTCCATCAAGGACTGCTCGCCGGCCAGTCGCTCCAGCTCCGATTCGAAGCTCCGTGAGCCGCCGCTTGAGCGGCTGCAGGCCGCGCCGGCGCTCGGCCTCGGCGCGCTTGCGCTCCTTGCGCATCCCGGCGGTATGGGCGGCGTCCGCACGCTCGCTCGGGACCGGCTCGGGCGTTGATCGGGAGGCCAGCCAGCGCGGGTACTCGTCCAGTGAGTCCCGGAATTCCTCGACCCGCCCGGCGTTGACCAGCAGCAGCCGGTCGCTGGTGATGCGCAGCAGGTGGCGGTCATGGGAGACGATCACCATGGCGCCCTCGAACTCCAGTAGGGCCTGCCCGAGGGCATGGCGCATCTCCAGGTCCAGGTGATTGGTCGGCTCGTCGAGCAGCAGCAGGTTCGGCCGCCGATACACCAGCAGCGCCAGGGCGAGGCGTGCCTTCTCGCCGCCGGAGAAGGGTGCGACCGGCTCCAGGGCCCGATCGCCGGCGAAGCCGAAACCTCCGAGGAAGTCGCGCAGCGACTGCTCGGTTGCCCGGGGCGCGACCTGCAGCAGGTGCTCCAGGGGCGTGTGCCCGGAGTGGAGCTGATCGAGCTGGTGCTGGGCGAAGTAGCCCACTGCGAGGTCGGCGGCCCGCTCGATGCGCCCGCTCAGGGGCTGCATACCCCCCGCGAGCAGCTTGATCAGGGTGGACTTGCCCGCCCCGTTGGGCCCCAGCAGGCCCACCCGGTCCCCTGGTGAGAGGCTGAGCTCGAGTCCCTCGATGACCGCGCTGCCAGCGTATCCCGCGGATGCCTCGTCGAGCCGGAGCAGCGGATTGGGCAGCCGGTCCGGCTGCGGGAAGGCAAAATGAAACGGCGAGTCCACATGCGCCGGCACGATCTGCTCCATCCGCGCGAGCGCCTTGAGCCGGCTCTGGGCCTGGCGCGCCTTGGTGGCCTTGGCCCGGAAGCGCTCTACGAAGGCGTGCATGTGGGCGATCTCGCGCTGCTGGCGATTGTGCTCGGCCTGCAGGTGGGCCAGGCGCTCGGCGCGGATGCGCTCGAACGCGGAATAATTGCCGGCGTAGAGATCGGCGCGCTGCTGATCGATGTGCACCAGGTGGTCGACCACTGCGTCCATGAACTCCCGGTCGTGCGAGATCAGCAGCAGGGTGCCGGGATAGCGGCGCAGCCATTGCTCCAGCCAGATCACCGCGTCCAGGTCCAGGTGATTGGTCGGCTCGTCCAGCAGCAGCAGGTCGGAGCGCGCCATCAGGGCCCGTGCCAGGTTGAGGCGCATGCGCCAGCCGCCCGAGAAATGGTCGATGGGCAGCCCTTCCTGGCCGGGCCGAAAGCCCAGACCGTGCAGTAGGCGCGCCGCCCGGGAGCGGGCCTCGTAGCCGCCGATCGCCTCCAGCAGTCCGTGCAGATGCGCGGCGCCGCCGCCGTCCTGGGCCGCCTCGGCGGCCGCCAGCCCGGCCTGGACGCGGCGCAGCTCGGCATCGCCGTCGAGCACGTGCTCGATGGCCGGCCGGCTGCCGCTGGGGGTCTGCTGGGCGACCTGGGCGATCACCCAGGAGCCGGGCTGGTCGAGCTCGCCGGCGTCCGCATGCAGCTGCCCGAGGATCAGGGCGAACAGGCTGGACTTGCCGGCCCCGTTGGCTCCGGTGATGCCTAGCTTCCAGCCGGCGTGCACGTTGAAGCTGGCGTGCTCGAACAGCAGCTTGGGTCCGCGACGCAGGCTGAGGTCTCTGAATTGCAGCATGGCGCGCAGTCTACCGCTGAGGGTCCGAGCGGGAAACGTTGGGCTCGCGCCGGTGCGGTGCTCAGGCCCGGGGGTAGACCGCCCCGCGCTGGTAGCCGATGGCCTCGGCGACGTGGGGTGCGCGGATCTGCGTCTCGCCGGCGAGATCGGCGACCGTGCGGGCCAACTTGAGGATGCGGTGAAACGCCCGCGCCGAGAGCCCCAGTTGGGTCGCGGCCCGCTGCAACAGAGCCTGACCCTGGGCGTCCGGGCGGCAGTCGCGCTCGGCCTGGCCCGGCGTGAGCGCGGCATTGAGCGTTTCGGCGCGAGCCAGTTGGCGCGCCCGGGCGCTCTGCACCCGGGCGCGCACCTGGGCGCTGGTCGGCCCCTCTCCTGCCCCGGGGGTGAGTGCCTGGACGGGCACCCGCGGCACCTCGAGGTGGATGTCGATCCGATCCAGCAGGGGCCCGGAGATGCGCCCGCGATAGCGGGCGACCTGCTCGGCGGAGCAGCGGCAGGTCCGCGGGCCGGTGTCCCCCAGGTAGCCGCAGGGACAGGGATTCATCGCCGCCACAAGCTGAAAACGGGCCGGGAACTCGGCCTGGCGGGCGGCGCGCGAGATATGGATGCGGCCCGACTCCATAGGCTCGCGCAGCACCTCCAGGACCCGCCGGTCGAACTCGGGCAGCTCATCGAGGAACAGCACGCCGTTGTGGGCGAGGGATATCTCCCCGGGGCGGGGGTTGCTGCCGCCGCCCACCAGCGCGACCGCCGAGGCGGTGTGGTGCGGGGCCCTGAAGGGGCGCGCGCCCCAGACGTCTTCGTCGATATCCCCGTTCACGGAGTGGATGGCGGCGGTCTCCAGGGATTCCCGCTCGGTCGGCGGCGGCAGCAGACCCGGCAGGCGGGTCGCCAGCATGGACTTGCCGGTGCCGGGCGGGCCGATCATGATCAAACTGTGGCCGCCGGCGGCAGCCACCTCCAGGGCCCGCTTGGCCTGCGCCTGTCCCCGGACCTCGGCCAGATCAGCGTGCGCCTGGGCGTCGCTCGCAGCGAGCGGGAGGCCTTCGCAGGGGGTGAGCGGTCGTTGCCCGCTCAGGTGAGCGCTCACTTCCAATAGGTGATCGGCCCCCAGCACCCTGAGTCCGGAGACCCGGGACGCTTGGGCGGCATTGGCCCGCGGCAGGATCAGCGCCCGTCCCGCCTCTCGGGCGGCAAGCGCCAGCGGAATGACCCCCAGTACCGGACGCAGCGCCCCGGAAAGCGCCAGCTCGCCGGCCAGCTCATAGCCTGCGAGCCGATCGGCAGGCAGCTGCGCGGAGGCGCTCAACATCCCGATCGCGATCGGCAGGTCGTAGCGCCCCCCCTCCTTGGGCAGATCCGCGGGGGCCAGGTTGACGGTGATGCGCCGCGCCGGAAACTCGAATCTCGAGTTGAGCATGGCGCCGCGCACGCGGTCCTTGCTCTCTTTGACCGCCGCCTCGGGCAGCCCGACGATCGACAGGGCCGGCAGCCCGTTGGAGATGTGGACCTCTACGGTGACCAGGGGCGCGAAGACCCCGAGATTGGCGCGGCTATAGAGGGTCGCGAGGGCCAAGGGAAGCGTCCATGCGCTGGTGGGATCAGCCCGGCGGGCGGGCGGATGTTTGGATCCTGCACTCCAGATCGGCGATGCGCTGCTGCAACGTCTCGAGCTTCGCACGGGTGCGCGCGAGTACTGCGGCCTGAACCTCCAGCTCCTCGCGGGTGACCAGGTCGAGCCGTTTCAGGGCGGCTTCCAGGCCGGCGCGCAGATTGCGCTCCAGATCGGCCTGAAGCATCTGAATCCCCTTGGGCAGACCCTCGGCCAAGCGGCGGGCGAGGTCGTCCAGCAGCTTGGGGTCGGAAAATATGGGCTGCCCTGTGCTCATGATACCCAAGGGTAACGCCTCTGCCCGGCCCGCGCCAATTTCCGAAGGCCGGCCTCCCGGACGTCTTGCACCGTTATGGTGCGCACATTTGGTGCGTGGGCCCGACGGTCAGCGCGTGTTGGTGCGCGCCGGGCGGCCCGCGGGCGTTGGTATCCGACGATATGTGGATATTCGGCAACGTTTTGTCTTGGCACGCATCCTGCTTATCCACGGCTCGTACGGCGGTTCGAGTGGTCCATCGCCGAAAAATCTGCGATCAACCTGAGGAACGAAAAATGAAGCTTCGAAAGATGAGTGCTGCGGTCTGCGGTCTGTTCCTGGCAGGGGCGGTGGCCCCGGCGATGGCCGACCTGAGCGGAAATATCGGACTGACCACCGATTATGTCTGGCGCGGGGTGTCCCAGTCCAACGAGGACTTCGCGGCCAGCTTCGGCCTGGACTACAGCCATGCCAGCGGGATCTATGTGGGGGTCTGGGGCTCGAATGTGGATTTCGGCTCGGCGGCCGATGTCGAGGCCGACGTCTATGGGGGCTACTCGGGCAAGGCGGCCGGGCTGAGCTACGACCTCGGCTACATCGAGTACACCTACCCCGGCGAGACCAGCCTGAACTTCGGGGAGGGCTATGTGGGCCTGGGCTACGGCCCGGGCTCGGTGAAGGTCTCCCACGACTTCGACAACGACAACACCTACTACGAGGGCGCGCTGAGCTTTGACATCGGCGGGGGCTTCGGGGCGGGTGCGCACCTGGGCTACTACGACTTCGACGCCGGCACCGACTACACCGACTGGAAGCTGGGTTTGACCAAGAGCGTGGGTCCCGTGGACCTGGAGCTGGCCTACACCGACACCGACCTCAGCAAGAGCGAGTGCACCGACGTGTGCAGCGCCCGGGCCCTGCTGTCGGCCAAGTGGACCTTCTGAGCAATCGGCGAACCTAGGTGCCCTGCTGGCGCAGGGCGCAGGAGACAGTAGAGATGAAACTGATCACAGCAATCATCAAGCCATTCAAGCTGGACGATGTACGCGAGGCGCTCTCCGAGATCGGAGTGACGGGTGTGACCGTGGTCGAGGTCAAGGGCTTCGGACGCCAGAAAGGGCACACCGAGCTTTACCGCGGTGCGGAGTACGTCGTGGACTTCCTGCCGAAGATCAAGGTCGAGGTCGCTCTCGATGACGCCTTGGTCGATCGGGCGATCGAGGCCATTACCGCGGCTGCAAAGACCGGGAAGATCGGCGACGGCAAGATCTTCGTCTACGAGGTCGCTCAGGCGATCCGGATCCGTACCGGCGAGTCCGGTCCGGACGCCCTGTAACCGATTCATAGGAGAGCGAGAAGATGAAGAGCCTCAACTACAGGCGCTACCTGATCCCCGCCATTACCGGCCTGCTCGGATTGGTGCCTGCACTCGCCCTGGCGGACGAGACCCCTACCCTGAACACCGGTGATACGGCGTGGATGCTGACCTCGACCGCCCTGGTGCTGATGATGACCATCCCCGGACTGGCGCTGTTCTACGCCGGCATGGTACGTGTGAAGAACGTGCTGGCGACGATGATGCAGTGTTTTGCCATCACCGCGCTGGTGACCGTGATGTGGGCATTGTTCGCCTACAGCGTCGCCTTCGGTGACGCCAGCCCCTACTGGGGCGGTCTGGCCAAGGCGTTCATGAGCGGCGTCGGCGTCGATTCCCTGAGCGGCACGATCCCCGAGACCGTGTTCATGACCTTCCAGATGACCTTCGCCATCATCACCCCGGCGCTGATCGTCGGTGCCTTCGCCGAGCGCATGAAATTCTCCGCCATGCTGTGGTTCATGGGCATGTGGCTGACCCTGGTCTATGCCCCGATCGCCCACTGGGTCTGGGGTCCCGGCGGCTGGCTCGGCTCCATGGGCGTGCTCGACTTCGCCGGTGGCACGGTGGTGCATATCAACGCCGGTATTGCCGGCCTGGTGGCGGCCCTGGTCATCGGCAAGCGCAGGGGCTATCCGACCACCCCGATGATGCCGCATAACCTGGGCTACACGGTGATCGGCGCTTCGCTGCTGTGGGTGGGCTGGTTCGGCTTCAACGCCGGCAGCGCAGCTGGCCTCCAACGGCTCCGCGGGCATGGCCATGGCCGTAACCCAGATCGCCACCGCCGCGGCGGCCCTGGGCTGGATGTTCGCCGAGTGGTTGGCCCACGGCAAGCCCAGCGTGCTGGGTATAGCCTCCGGCGCGGTCGCCGGTCTGGTTGCGATCACCCCGGCCTCCGGCTTCGTCGGCCCGATGGGCGCGCTGCTGCTCGGTGCCATCGCTGGTGTGATCTGCTTCCTCGCGGCCACCAAGATGAAGCGGGCCTTCGGTTACGACGACTCGCTCGACGCCTTCGGCGTACACGCCGTCGGCGGTATCGTTGGCGCCATGCTGACTGGCGTGTTCTGCGCGACTCTGGACGGGCTGAAGCCGGAGCTGAGCGTTGGCAGCCAGGTCTTCATCCAGTTCGAGGGCGTGATGGTCACCATCATTTACGACGCGGTGCTCACCTTCATCATCCTCAAGGTGCTGGACCTGATCATGGGCCTGCGCGTCACGGAAGACCAGGAAACGGAAGGCCTGGACATCGCGCTGCACGACGAGCGCGGCTACAACCTGTAACTCCCTGGGCACAGCGGCCGGCATCCGCCGGCCGCTGTTTTTGGTCCTCGCTCAGTCCCCCGCTCGTACGGTTTCCGCGGCGCAGATCCCCGGTGGGAAAAGCCTGCGCTGCGCCGGTCAGTCGCCCGAGCCGCTCTTTCCCCGCCTCGTTGTCGCTCGCCCGCGCATGCGCCTGCTGCAGGCGTCGAGGGGGCGTCTATGATGGACAGGAGCCCATGTTGACGAGGTTGACCGTGCGAATCATCCAGGCCGTCACGGGATTTTGCCTGTCCTGCGCCCTGGGGGTCGCCGGTGCGGGGGATGTCTACCGGTGGCTCGACGAGCAGGGGCGAGTCCATTTCGGCGACCGCCCACCCGAAGGCCAGACGGTGACCAAGCTGCGGCTGCATCCCGGGCCGGAGTCGCAGGGGGCGCCGGAGGCGGATCGCAGCCAGGCGCGCGAGCGCCTGCTGCGCTATTACGACGAGCGGCGTGCCGAACAGCGTGAGGCAGCTGCGCGGGCCCGGCAGGAGCAGGAGGCCCGGGAGGTGCGCTGCGCCGAGGCGCGCCGCCGGCTGGGCCAGTACGAGGCGGCCGGACGTATCTTCGTGACCGGCGAGGACGGGCAGCGCCACTTCCTCAGCGGCGAAGAGCGCGACCAGCTGATTGCGAGACTGCGGGCGGAGATCAGTCGCTGGTGTGAGGGCTGAGAGCTATCCGTCGCCGGAAGAATTCCGGCATCGCCCCGGCTGCGCGATGGACCTCGACGTTGTAGTAGTGAGTATCGAATGGCCGCTGCTCTGCATCCTGCGCCCTGAAAGCCGGGATCGCCCCAGTCTTCGACGCCAGGGTGGCGCTCCACCATCCCGAAGGGTAGACGCACTGGGGGAAGAACAGGGTGCGCGTTTCAGCGAAGCCGACCGCGCCCAGGGTGCGGTGCACATGCTCCAACAGATCCATGTGGAACAGCGGTGACTCCGATTGCCCGCAGATCAGCCCGCCGGGACGCAGCGCCCGGTGGCAGGCGCCGAAGAATGTCTCTGAGAACAGCACTGCTGCGGGGCCCAGGGGATCGCTGCCGTCGACGATGATCACATCGTAGCTCTCGGGGCCGGCGCGGCTCACCCAGTCGATGCCGTCCTCAAAGTGCAGTGACGCCCGCGGATCGGCGTTGGACATGCACAGCTGGGGGAAGAACTGCTCGGCCGCCCGGGTGACCTCCTCGTCGATCTCCACCTGCTGCACGCGCCCCACCCGCGAATGCTTCAGGACCTCGCGCAAGGTCCCGCAGTCGCCGCCGCCGATGATCAGGACGTCCCGGGGGGCAGGATGGGTGAACAGCGCCGGGTGGGCGAGCATCTCGTGATAGATGAAATTGTCGCGATCGGTCAGCATCACCAGACCGTCCAGGGTGAGCAGCCGGCCGAAACGCTCGGTCTCGAACACTTCGATGGTTTGGAAGGCCGATCGCTTTTCGTAGAGCTTGCGGCCGAGCTTGAAGGAGATCGCCGAGCCTTCGCCGCTCCACTCCTCGGTGAACCATTGCGCGTCACGCATCTCGAGCCCCCAGTGGTCGCAGCCCGCCGGGCCGCGCGTGGTAGAGACCGGGCATGGTAAAGAACAAAGGGTCCGCTGTGAATCGACGGAGCGATCGTGTGCGCCGAGTGCTGGTGCGGACCGCCAGGCTCCCCTAAGATGGAAACGACGTGTGTCTGGAGATCCTCATGACGCTGCGCCTCGCCCGCCTTCTGTCGATCACCCTGGCCGTGCTCGCCCTGGCGGGCTGCCTGGACAGAGAACGCCGTGACAACAGCCTTGAGGCCACGCTGCACAAGTACGAAGTGACCATACGCTGGGGTCGTCTGGCGGATGCTTACCTGTTCATGCGCATCAAGGAAGGGGAGCAGCCGGAGATCCCGCCCGGGCTCGACGAGGTGCGGGTGACCGGCTACGAGGTCTTGCGCCCGGTTGTGCACCTGGGTGAGAATCGGGCCGCTCAGGTGGTGCAGATCGAGTACCTGTTTCGCGATCGCCAGGTAGTCCGGACGTTGGTCGATCAGCAGATCTGGGAGTATGACGAGGACGCCGGGCGCTGGTATCTGGCGTCGCCAGTTGCGCGTTTTCGTTGACCCAGTGCTCGTTTCCGCCCCGGGCACGAGCTGTTGCGCAGCTTGCCGGGTCCCGGGCCGAGCCGAATGCCGTAGGCGCAGACAGATCGCGTACCGGGCCAGGCGCTCGGTGAAACCTGCGGGTTAGCGCTTGTCCGGGAGCCAGCCGCTTTGATTCCCGCGGCGGCGGGGTCGGCCGCTGCTCTGCTCCGGGTGCGGCGCGGGTCGTGATAAGCTGAGGGTGTCGATCTTTCTATGCCGAGCCGGTCTGCCGATCTTGCCCCATGCCCGTTGATCTCAGCCCACGTCCGGGCGCCCACGAGCGTCATTATCGCCGCAAGCTTGCCAACCCGCTGTTTGAGGATGCCCCGCCGAGCATCGATCCCGACGCGCTGCTGGAGGCCCGGCGTCTTGACCACGACGCGCTGACCGCGTTCGTCGTCCACCTGAAGCAGTTGGTGGCCGAGGCGGCCAACCTGCCCCCGAGCGCGGAGAGCGATCGGGTGCTGGCACTCAAGGAGCGTCTGGACCAGGCCTACGAGCAGGCCAGCGGCCTTGCCGAGGACCAGCGGCGCAACCAGGATGCGATCCGCCGCCTGCTCGATGTCATCATGGGCGCGGTCCGCCAAGGGGCGGCCGGCGACCTTCGGGCGGAGGCCGAGCTGCAGCAGGAGGAGCAGGCCCGCGCGCTGCACTTCGCGCTTCTGGAGCACCCGCTGGTGGCCGATCTGCTCGCCCCTGATTCCCCCATCGGGGGCGACGAGCTGGCCCCGACTCTGCTCAGCGCGGACCCGCAGGCCCTGGAGGCCGCCCTGGGGCTGTTCGATAGCGAACAGCTCGGGCGGATTGCCGAGCAGTCGCGGACCCTGCTGCTGCGGGCGGATCCGGATGCCCGGCGCCTGCCTGAGGCCTGGGATCGGCTGAGGCGCATCGAGGCGCAGCTGGGCCCGGCGGCCGCCCGCCGGCTGCCCGACTGAGCGAGCGCCCCGTGACGTCCGGCTCCCGGCCCCCCGGAAGGACCGCCCGGCGGACGCATCCGGCCGTCAGGGGCGCAGCGGGCGGCCCCGGGACAGCAGCTGCGCCGAGGGGCGGTGGGACCCTGGCGGAGGAGTCGGGCGGCAAGCCTGTCGGCGACCACATGGGTTTTCCTGGCAGACTCCGAAGCACTGGAGAGAAGCTTGTTATGCTTGTCCAGCAAAGCCGTGATCCGCGCGCGCCCCCCCTGGGTGCGGATCGCGGACCACTCTGTTGTTCGTCTGCCGCCCAGGGCGCCGCCGAGCCGTCATGACCCCCGCCAACATCATCATTGCCACCGCCATCGCGGCGGTCACGGTCGCCATCCTGGCATTGCTCAACCAGCCCCAACAGGAGCCTGCCTGGCCGTCACGTATCCAGGGCTTCTCGTTTTCGCCGATGCGCGAGGGCCAGGATGCCTCCAAGCGCATCTATCCTTCGGTCGAGCAGATCGACCAGGACCTGCAGCTGTTGGAGGGCCGCTCCAATGCGGTGCGCACCTACACCATGGACGGCACTCTGGCAGAGGTGGCGCCGCTTGCAGCCAAGCACCAGCTCAACGTGGCCCTGGGGGCGTGGATCAGCCAGGATAAGGAGCGCAACGAGGTAGAGATCAAGAAGCTCGTCCAGGTGGCGGAGGCCAACCGCAACGTGGTGCGCCTGATCGTTGGCAACGAGGTGCTCTACCGCCGGGAGCTCCCCAAAGAGCAGCTCATCGCCTACTTGGACCAGGTGCAGAAGCAGACGCGTCGGCCGGTCAGCGCCGCCGAGACCTGGGACACCTGGCTGCGCAACCCGGACCTGGCGGACCACGTCGACTACATCGCTGCCCATATCCTGCCCTACTGGGAGGGGATAGACGTACAGGTGGCGGTTGACTTCGCCGTCAATGCAATCAACTCCCTGAAGCTTGCGTTTCCCAACAAGCCGATCGTGATCGCCGAAGTGGGCTGGCCGAGCAACGGGCGCACCCGCCACAACGCCGAGGCCTCGCTCGCCAACGAGGCGACTTTTCTGCGCCGCTTTCTGAATCGCGCCGAGAAGGAAGACTACGTCTACTACGTGATGGAGGCCTTCGACCAGCCCTGGAAGCGTGTCTCCGAGGGGGCGATCGGTGCCTACTGGGGGGTGTGGGACGTGAGTCGTCACCCCAAGTTCAGCTTCGACGAGCCGATCGTCGCCGAGCCGCACTGGAAGTTTCTGGGTGGCGTATCCGTGATCATCGCCGCTATCACCTTCGCCCTGATGGTGGTGCCGAGCCGCACCCTGAAGCGCCGCGGCCGCAGCTTCCTGGCGCTGATCGCCTATGCGGCGGCCACGGCCGGGGTGTGGATCGTCTACGACTACGTGAACCAGTACCTGACGGTCACCGGCGTGGTCGTCGGGGTGCTGTTGCTGGTCGGCATGATCGGTGTGGTGATGGTGCTGCTCGCAGAGGCCCATGAATGGGCCGAGGCGCTCTGGGTGACCGAGCGGCGCCGCGAGCTCAAGCCGCGGGCGGTGCCCGAGGATCAGCTGCCCATGGCCTCGATTCACGTGCCGGCCTACAACGAGCCGCCGGACATGCTGATGCGCACCCTCGACGCCCTCGCGGCCTTGGACTATCCGCGCTTCGAGGTGCTGGTGATCGATAACAACACCAAGGACGCGGCGATCTGGGAGCCGGTGCGGGCCCACTGCGAGCGGCTCGGGCCGCGTTTCCGGTTCTTCCACGTGGACCCGCTGGCCGGCTTCAAGGCGGGCGCGCTCAACTTCGCTCTGCGCCATACCGCACCCGAGGCCGAGCTCATCGGCGTCATCGACAGCGACTACATCGTGGACCCGCGCTGGCTGCTCCAGCTGGCGCCGGAGTTTTCCCGCCCCGAGGTCGCCATCGTCCAGGCCCCCCAGGATTACAGTGACGGGACCGCCAGCGCCTTCAAGGCCATGTGCTACAGCGAGTATGCCGGGTTCTTCTATATCGGCATGATCACCCGTAACGAGCGCAACGCCATCATCCAGCATGGCACCATGACCATAGTGCGCCGCCGGGTCCTCGACGCAGTGGGGGGTTGGGCTGAGTGGTGCATCACCGAGGACGCCGAGCTCGGGCTACGGGTGTTCGAGGAAGGCTACGAGGCCCTGTATATCCCTTGCAGCTACGGCAAGGGGGTGATGCCGGACACCTTTATGGACTTTAAGAAACAGCGTTTCCGCTGGGCCTATGGCTCGCTGCAGATTCTGCGCCACCATCTGGGCAAACTGCTCGGCTGGAAAGGCCGTCTGAGCGCCGGCCAGCGCTACCATTTCGTGGCCGGCTGGCTACCCTGGTTCGCCGACGCGTTCAACCTGTTCTTCAACCTCGCGGCCCTGGGCTGGTCGGTTGCGATGATCTGGAACCCCAAGCAGTTCGATCCACCGCTGATCGGATTCTCGGTGCTGCCGCTGGCGTTGTTCGCTTTCAAGACCGCCAAGCTGTTTTATATCTATCGCACGCGCATTGGGGCCTCCACGGCCCAGACGCTCGCCGGGGCTTTTGCGGGCCTGGCGCTCGCCCACACCATCTCGCGGGCCATCATGAAAGGCGCGGTGACCAAAAAGCTGCCGTTCTTCCGCACGCCCAAGCTTGCCGACCGCCAGGGCTGGCGACCTGCGCTGGGGGCCGCACGCGAGGAGCTCGGCATGCTGATAGCGCTGGTCGCCGCAGCCGGGGCGGTGGCCAAGATCCAGGGCACGGATTCGGCGGATCTGCTGCTGTGGGTGATCGTGCTGCTGCTCCAGGCCGTGCCCTACCTGGCGGCCGTTGTGGTGTCCATCGTCAGCAGTTTTCCACGACTGTCCGCGCGTCGCATCGGGGTGCGCGAGATGACGGGGCCCGTCGACCTCGACCCGGTCGAGCCCTGATCCGGGCGTCGGGCCCTGTCGGACTTCAGATGTCCTACACGGGCAAAGCGGGTATCGACGGGATTTCCCACTCGATTTGCTCGATCCATCCCCGCACCTCGCCCTTGCAGGGCTGGCGCGCAAATCCGCTCCCGGCGTATTCGTCGTCAAATGGCGCTGGCTATTGCATCCTTGGCTTCGTCAACGGCACGGCCCTGTGCGACTGCTCTCGTCTATCCGGCGAAAGATCTGTTCCGATGCCGCTGTCGCTCGCTACGGGTACCAAAGTCCGACGGGCGCGCAGGTTCATGGCCATGTCTCTGCGCGCAGCGAAGTCACTGCGATGTCTCGGACTACAGGCTTTGCCGTTGCAGCCATTCGTTGGCATGCGCCTGCAGCTCGCCGCGCCGTTGTGCGTCCAGTCCACCCGGAAGGTAGCGGTAGCGGTTGTGAAGGCGCAGCAGCTCAAAGAGCTCCTGGGGCTCCCAGGGAAAGTGTTTGCTGGTGCTGACCCGGGCGATCCAGCCCTGCAGCGGCTCCCCGGCGGCGCGTGCCCATCCTGCCTGCTCGATCCGGCCGACCACCGTAAAGAACGCCGAGTCGGCCCCGGGCAGCGGGGGCCCACCGGGCGGGGGGCGGTCCGCTCGGCGCGGCTGGGCCCGCTTGCCGCGCAGTAGTCGCCAGGCCAGCCAGCCGGTCAGAGGCAGCAACAGCCAGGCATAGTCCGGGATGCCGAAATCGGCCGACTCCTTGGGCCGCCAGCGCCATTCCATGAGCGCGTGCCGAATCCAGCTTGCGAAATCTACCAGCGGGCGCAGCAGCGACTCGTGCTCGGCCTCGCGCTCGGCCCAGACCGCCGGGGTGGTGTCGACGCTTCGCCAGCGTCCGTCCACAAAGGCGAGCGCCCAAGCGTGGGCGTGACGTCGGCGCACCAGATAGGCGCCTTCCAGCCTGCTGTATTCCCGGGCCGAATAGCCTGTGATATAGCGCGCCGGGATGCCCGCCTGGCGCAGCAGCAGCACGGTGGCGGTGGCGAAATACTCGCAGTGCCCGGCCCGGGTCTTCAGCAGAAAGTTCTCCAAAGGCCGGACCCCCGGCGGCGGCGCGCGCAGGGTCAGCGAGTAGCCGAAGCCCCGCCGGAAATAGCCTGCGACGCGCTGCACCTTCTGGGCCGGGTCGAGCGCGTCCAGCCCCAACGGTGCGAGGACGTGCCGCAGCGTTGGCTGCTCCGCTCTCGGCACATCGAAGTCGAGTCTTCCCGGGGGGGACTGGATCTGCAGCATGGGACTGCGGTAAAGGCGGAAGCTCACCAGGGGGGGGCCGTCCTGCACCTTGAGGGCCCCCAGGCCATTGCGCCGGAGCTTCGAGCACCGGCAGTCGCTCGATCAGGTAGGTGCCCAGGGGATGGATCAGCAGGCCTTCCCCCTTGCGGTTGAGCTCCCCGGAGACATCGATCCAGGGTCCGGGCATGGCGGGCATCTGCCTGGTCAGAGGCCAACGCATGGGGTCCGCCGGGCTGGAGGCGACCGCGGAAAAATCGCTGTTCTCGGCGAACCAGACCCCGCGGCTGTAGACGTTGTAGGCGGCATCGGCGAGCAGCAGGCCCGGCCCGGTCGGGTCCTGAGGCTTGACGCGAAACAGGATCTGATCCGACTGCTTGAGCTTGCCGATGTCGCCGATGGCGGTATACGAGTGGTAGGGGTCGCCCAGGCCGGCCCGGTAGTCGCGATACCAGGCCAGGAACAGGCGCTCCAGCTGGTGACGAACGGCCTGGACGCCCAGGTTGCCGGCCACCCCCAGGCCGCCGGATACCAGCATCAGGCCGACCCAGAGCGCCGCGTGGAAGCGCTGTGATCGGTTCAGCCACAGCAGCCATCCCAGCAGCGCCAGGACGCCGGGCAGATACATCAGGGGTGCGGTCGCCCCAGAGCCTGCCGACACCAGCAGCAGCCCCAGGTAAGGTGCGCGCAGGTCCGCGTCGCCATAACCCCGCCCCACACCCCGGCGCTCAAGTCGGCGCAGGCCGAGAAACAGCGACGCGAGGGGGACCTTCTGGCGCAGGCTGAAGTTCTGGGCGAGCACCAGGGGCAGGAAGTAGGCAGGCAGCCATCCAATCAGACTGGTCACCCCGGTCAGGGAGCGTGCCTCTACGACCAGATAGATCAGCGCGCCGACCAGGGCGAGGGTGGTGAAATCGGTGATGCGGCTGAAGTCCCGGGGCTCCAGGGCCCAGCGCTGGCGGATCAGGCGGCGGGATTCAAGCGCCAGGGCGAGCACCGGCCCGGCGAGCCAGTGCCCACTCTGCCACCCCCAGAACAGCGCGGCCGAGCCGAGCAGCAGGGCAGCGATGATCATCGCCCCGGGAACAGCGAGCGCAGCTGACCCGCGCGCACCAGGTGCAAGCGGTCGGGCTCATCGGCCATGGGTCCCGGCGCGGTCGGGGCCTCCCCGGAGATGACGGCGTAGACCTCCACGGTGAGCCCGACCCCGCGTAGCCAGCCGATCAGCGTCTGGCGCTCGGTGTCCCACCCCAGCAGGACGCACACGCAGCCGCTGAGCAGGCCGATGCGCTCGGCCAACAGCGGACGCAGCACCGCGAAAGGGCGGTCCGCAGTGGGTGGCAGGGATGCCAAGGTTTCCAGCAGCTGGCTGTCGCCGCGGCGGCCCCGGCCCGCGCTGATGCACTGGGGCTGCTGCGCTGCGAACATCAGGTCCAGCAGCATGTCGCGGGTCGGCATGCGCGTGACCAGCGAGGCGGCGATGGAGATCGCGTCCTCGAAAGCCTCGGCCTGTCCGGGCCCCACGAAGGTGTCCAGGATCAGGGCGTGGCGCACGAAGTACTCCTCCTGGTACTCCTTGACCACCGGCTGGCCGGTCTTGGCCCAGCTTCGCCAGTGGATGCGGCGCAGGGGATCGCCCGGGCGGTAGTCGCGCAAGGCAAGAAACTCCTCGGCGTCGCCGACGCTGGGGCTCTGGACTAGGCCTCCCCGTTGGTAATGGCGGTGCCCGGGAAGCTCGGGTACCGGAATCGGGTAGCGTCGCGGTAGCACCAGCAGCGTCTCGGGCAGAGGGACCTCCCTGACTGCCTTGGTAAGGCCCAACGGGTCGGCCCGCCACAGGCTCAGTGCAGGCAGCCGCACATGGCCACGGCGGCGCGGGACCAGGTCCATCTCGACCTCGGCGCTCGCCCCGGGTGGAATGGCCGGCAGCGGCTGATCTTTGACGTCGGCCCCTTGATGCTGGGCGATCAGCCACTCCCAGCGGGGGTAGCCGATCTTGCGGTCGACCCAGTTGCGCAGCTCCTCCCCCGGCTCATGGGCGTGGCGAAGCTCCTCCAGGGAAGGTAGCGTGCGGTCGAGCGTCTCACGCACCCCGAGCCCGTTTTCGCTGCGGCGTCCGCGGTTGAGGATGCGCAGCCGGTAGCGCACCGGCTCGCCCACGGTCGCAAGCTCTGGCAGGCTGCGCTCCGCGCTCAGCTGGGGTGAGAAGCCCCGGGTCCCGAGCAGCGCGATCACCAGCAGCCCGCCGACGAGCGTGGCGATCTGGTAGGCGAGGCTGGTGCGCGTGTCCGCCCCCAGCACCGCGGAAGCGACGAACAGGCCAAGCAGGTACAGCCCCATCGCGGTGAAGCGCCGGCGTACCCAGCCGCCCGCCCGGTGGACCCGGGCGAATGCCCCGTAGACAGCTCGGTTCACGGCGTCATGGCCGGGGTCCCCCGACTCAGGTGGGTACCGGCACTTTGCGCAGGATCTCGTCCACCACCCGCTGCGCGCTGAGGCCGGAAAAGCGCGCCTCGGGGTCAATGGCGAGGCGGTGCGCGATTACCGGCCCGGCGGCCTCCTGGACCTGGTCCGGGGCCACATAGTCCAGTCCGTCGAACAGCGCCAGGGCCTGGGCTGCGCGCATCAGCGTGAGTGAGGCCCGCGGGGACGCGCCGAGTCTCACGCCGTTGGCGGTGCGGGTGGCGGCTACCAGGTTGACCAGGTAGCGCTTGATCTCCGCGCTCAAGCCGATGGCTCGGACCGCTTCGCGTAGGGCGCCGATCTGCTCGGGCGTCGCACAGGGCTGCAGCCGGTCCAGCGGGGGGCGCTCGCCGTGCATCGACAGCACCTCGACCTCGTCCTCGGCGGACAGGTAGCCCAGCTGGAAGCGCAGGCCGAACCGGTCGAGCTGGGCCTCGGGCAGGGGATAGGTCCCGTGATACTCCACCGGGTTCTGGGTGGCGATGACGAAGAAGGTGTCGCCCAGCGCATGCGCCTGCCCGTCGACTGTGACCTGATACTCGGCCATGGCCTCCAGCAGCGCCGATTGGGTGCGCGGTGACGCGCGGTTGATCTCGTCGGCGAGCAGGATGTCGGTAAAAATCGGTCCGCGATGGAAGCGGAACGCCTGCTCCTGCTGGTTGAACACGGTGACGCCGAGGATATCCGAAGGCAGCAGATCCGGGGTGAACTGGATGCGCTGGAAGCCACCGCGTACCGAGCGGGCCAACGCCTTGGCGAGGGTGGTCTTGCCGGTGCCGGGCACGTCCTCGATCAACGCGTGCAGGCCGGCGGCGAAAGCGGCAAGACACAATCGGATCGCCTGGGGCTTGCCGGTGATGACCCGGCCGATGTTCTCCGCCAGGGACAGAAGGGTCGAGCGCGCCTCGGTGGGATCCGCCATGGGAGGTACGACTTCGCGGCAGCCAAGAGATTTCTGGCAAGATACCCGCCTGCCGGCTGTGCGGGCAACCGCCCGACCGGGCGCTGACCGTCGGCCCGGGCCAGATGCGGGTCGTCAGTCTGTTTCCGGGCCGCAATGGCTCAGCGGTGGGGGTCCATCTCGCTCCGCTGACCGCTGACCGCTGACCGCTGACCGTGAAGTCGGGCTAGCCTGAGTGTATGGACTGGGAGATCGAAAAAGCGGCGTTCCGACCCGATGGGTTTTGCCGTCATATCCGGGTGGAAGGGGCGACGCTCTCGGACTGGAACCGGTTTTACCGGCTGCTTCGACGCACCGAGGCGAGCCTAGGTCTGTTTCGCGACGGGGAGCCCGTACCCCTGCCCGAGGCCATCGAGGACCGCCCATTCCGGTCCTCGCACCGCTATCTGCTGCTGCTCGAAATGGGCGGACTGCGCTTCGCCTGGCGGCTCGCCGACATGCGCACCCTGGACTTCGAGCTGGTCCCGGATGCCGTCGACGGGCCGGCCAGGGGCAAGTTGGTGCTGCGCCTGATGAGCAGTCTCGGTCGGCGCCTGGCCAAGGAGGTGGTGCTGGTCCACCCTCGGGACGGGCGCGCCCTGTACCGCTACCGGCCGGGCGCGGGCGGTGTCGTCTTCCTGGGTCCCTGAGCAGGCTCTACAGCGGGATGACCACGAACCGGCTGACCACTCGCGGACGGCGTGCCGAGACGGCCCGGGGGTCCTGCTCCATGTCCGCCTCGGTGTAATAAGGAATGCCATAGGTGGTGATCCGCAGCCTGCGGGTCCGGGGCTCGATCTGGAATTCGGTCCAGCCGTAGGTGAAGGCCGCCGCATACAGCCCGCGGCGCCACCTCGCCGTGACCTCCGGCGCGTCCCGCAGGCCGACCGGCGAATAGCCCAGCTCGGCGAGCAGCTGATTCAGCGCGACCTCCATCAGGGCGTTCTTGAGCCGGTCCGGCAGGGCCAGGAACTCATCCAGCGAGCTGACCCCGACTGTATTGAACAGGGTTGCGAGCAGGTCCGCGCCGCCGGGGACAGTCGAGACCAGATCCAGCACGGTCGGCGCGAGGGGGGCGTCGAAGGCCACCGATCCGGTCGAGATCTCGAAGGCGTTCATCGGGATGGCCGGGGCGGCCAGCGGATTGCCGGAGCTGGCCAGGGCCGCGGCCACGTCCTCGCGCCGGCGGTAGCTGAGGTCATTGACCACCGTGCCGTGGATGTCGGCGGTGACGAACACCACATTGCTGATGCCCTGCTCGTCGATGAAGCGCAGCAGCTCAGAGCGCTCTTCCTCATAGCCCTCGTAACGGTCCGGGGCGAGCACCACGCCGAGGTTCTGGATCGGCTCGGGGATCATCACGAACTTCCAGGTGATGCCCGCGGTCTGGGCGGCGACCAGGTCCGCTTCCATGCGCGCGAGCTGGGTCGCGCCGAGCAGGGTGCGCGGCGGCAGCTCGTCATGGGTCACCGGATCGAATCCGAAGGAGCGCGTGATGAACGCTGCCGCCGCGGTCGTGTCCAGGGGATCGGAGACATCCGGCAGCTCGGTGTCGCGGAACGAGCGCGCATCGGGGATGAAGATCGCCGCCAGGTCCCCGAAAGTACGGTAGCGGTACAGGTCGGGGCGGCCGTCGGTGCGCGCATCGCCGCCGGCCGAATAGCTGAGATCGACGATCGGGTTGTATTCGGAAAAGGCCTCGAGGCCGTTGCGGTACAGGGCGGTCTGGTTGATCAGCCCGGTGATCTCGGGAAAGCGCGGGTCGGTGTCGGCCGGAGCGCCGCCGGCGAAATCGTTGGTCACCTCGTGATCGTCGATCATCGAGTACACCGGGGTGGTCCGCTGTACGGCCGCCCAGGATGCCTTGCCGAAGCGCTCAGAGTAGACCTCGGCGTGTTTGGCGCGGAATTCCTCGAGGCTCGTGGCCTGGGCCGCGGGGACCTGGGGCGAAGGGAAATCGGCATAGATGGTGTCGCCGAGCTTGACCAGAAAGTCCAGGCGCTTGCCCGGGACGTTGGAGATGGCCGGATACGGCGCCAGCTCACCCCGCCAGTCCCCGGTCACCCCGAACCTGAGCCCGCCCCGGGTCGGTCCCAGGGCTGCCGTCTTGAAGGTGCCGGTCAGGGGCTCGCCTTCGGGGGAGTCGGCCCGATAGAAATAGCGGGTGTCGGGCGTCAGGCCGCTGACCCGGATCTTGGCCGGAACCGCGGGATCCGCCACCGCCACGTCATCGCTCCAGTCCAGGGTCTGAAAGTCACGCCGGCGTGACAGCTCGAAGTGTACCGTGCCGGCGGTACGGGGGCGTGCCCAGAGGACCGCCGAGCTCTGGTCGACATCGCCCGAGGCCACGCCGTTGGGGAGACTGTCGCGCACCGCGGACGGGCTCGCGGTCAGCGCACCGGGGACCGCCAGCGCAGGCAGCAGCGTCAGCACCAGCACCGCCCAGAAACCTGTACTCATGGGGCTCTCCGAGGATTCGTATCGGTCGGCGGAAGTCTACTCCGAATGCGCGTCGGGGTAGTCACGGCGTCGCGCTGCAAGTTGCCTCGGTCCGGGCAGCCTGGCGACAGCACCTTCCCGGGCTGCTCAATCGCCGTCAGTCCCGGACTCGTCGCGAAGCAACTGGCGTAGCTGATGCAGCTCGTTCTTGCCCACGGCCGAGCCGTGGTGGGGGCGGTGCAGCGTCGTCTCCCGACCGTTGAGCGAGACCATGAGCCGCGCGCCGCGGCAATCGCGCAGCTCCGCGCCCAGGTGCTGCAGCAGAGACTCAATCTCTTGCCAGTGGAGGTTGGCGCTGGGGTGGTCGGCGAAGATCGCCTCGAGGACCTTTTCGTGCTTCTTGCTCATAGGCAATCTCGGCGCTTGCTGAGCCTGGCGGGCGCTCCTCGGGCGCTGTCCGGGATGCCGGCCTGATATCCGGCTATGCAGGCCAAGAGCATGCCCCGGATCTTCCGCTCCGTAAAGGCGCCGGCGGCGGGGATCGATCTGGTGTCGGTGTCGGCAAAGTGACAGCGGGCCCGGATCAGGCTGGGGGGCGCCACACGTATGCAGGGCTGGCCGGTTGGATGGTCGCGCACACTGAAGACCCTGGCGATCTCCGCGGCGCCCCCGTTTGCGCAGCGCAACAGATAGGCTCCGGCTCCATGGGCCGAGCCAATGCAGCATCAAGGATTAAGCCAGGATGTACGAGCGCGTCCCGGCGAGACACAATGCAGCCCATGATTCCGCAAGCCGCACAGCTGCGTATTTCCGCCCGCCTCGCGATCCCCCTCGGCGAGGTCGAGCTCACGGCCATTCGCGCCCAGGGCGCGGGAGGCCAGAACGTGAACAAGCTGTCCACGGCCGTACACCTGCGCTTCGACATCCGGGCATCCTCCCTGGCGCAGGATTACAAGGAGCGCCTGTTGCTGCTGCGCGACGGCCGCATCAGCAACGAAGGGGTTGTGGTCATCAAGGCGCAGCGCTACCGCAGCCAGGAGAAGAACAGGGAGGATGCGCTGGCCCGTCTCGCGGAGCTGATTCGCAGCGTGACCATCACCCGCCGTCGTCGTGTCGCGACCCGGCCCAGCCGCGTATCCCAGATCCGCCGTGTCGATGACAAGAAGCGGCGCGGCAAGACCAAGGCGTTGCGGGGCAAGGTGGACGATTGACTCGGCGCGACCCCTCAGGTGCCGCGTCCGGGCGCGCGCTGCGCAAAAGAAGACCCCGCCAGAAGGCGGGGTCTTGGTAAAGCCGGTATTGCGTGCCCCTGTTACTGGGCTACGACGTTCGCGGCCTGGGGGCCTTTTGGGCCCTGTTGGATCTCGAAGGAAACCTTCTGACCCTCGGCCAGGGTGCGGAACCCCGAGCCCTGAATCGCGCTGAAATGCACGAACACGTCTGAGCCGCCAGCGTCCTGAGCGATGAACCCGTAGCCTTTGGACTCGTTAAACCACTTCACAGTACCTGTGGCCATCACACTTACCTTTCAAAGCCAGTCAAATAATGAGGTGTGGCTTGCAGATCGTGGAACAGGGGACGCGCGAGTGGACCTCAGGGGCACGAGCACAACGACCAGTTACACAAGCTGCAGCGCGGCCCGACTATACGTGATCTCATAGAACGTGACCATAGGATATTCCCGTATATGCCGCTGTTGCCGTTGAATTTCCAGCGAATCCGGTGCGCAGCTGTTCATACGTTGTCGCCGTTGGGATCCCTGGAGCCGAAGTTGAAGGCCACGGATAGACGCAACCGCTCGCTCAGGTTGGGCTCGACCTCGTGGGGCACCCGCGGGGAGAAGAATGCGAACAGTCCCGCCTCGGGGCGCAGGCGCAGCTGCACACCCTGCTGGGTCAGCACCAGGTCGCCGCTTCCGGGCGGCGTGCTCACGTAGTAGACCCCCACCAGCATCTCGTCGTCATCGTCATGGGTATGGCGCGACGTGGACTCCCCCGGCTGCATGGCGTTGAGCCAAAACCCGAGCTTCAGGTCCGGCGTCCCGAGCAGGTCGCGGGCATGGCCGAGGGCGGCCCTCACCACCGGTCCGATCTCCGGCAGCATGGTCTCGGGCACATACAGGTTCTCGTAGCGGCCCGCTATCAGATGGGTGCGGCGCAGCTCGGGTAAGGCGCGCAGGGCCTCGAAACGATCGAGGATCGCCCGGTTGGTCTCCTGGGCGTCGCCCAGGCGGGCGCAGTGCAGGCTCGGCAGGCTGAACAGCGAGGGACGCATGGGTCGTCGCTCGACAGGGCCAGGGACGAACCGCGACGCCGCCCCGAAATCGGGGTCCGCCGCGCCCGTCGCGGGCGATCCGCTGGAGGTCAGGCCTCCTCGGCCTCGTCCCACTCCACCTCGTCGGTGTCGACCTCCGGCTGCCCCTCCGATTCCTCCGCATCGCCCGCCTCACCCCGCCGGCTGGCCTCTCGGCCCGGTCCCTCGACACCGCGCCCGACACGGCCGCTGAACCCGGGACGGACCTTGGCGTACGCGGCCTCGAGCTCGGCCGCCAAGTGGCCCTCTTCGTCGCGCAACCGACGCAGCTTGCGCTCGACGATCTCTCGGCTGTACTCGAGGATCTCGCCGCGGGCCAGGTTGAAAATGAACTGGGTCGTCGGGTTGCCCGTGTCCAGCCGATTGTCGATCAGCACCGGCGAGCTCTTGGCGCCCGCTTCCAGGTACCCCAGCCAGAGTTGTTTGTCACTCATGCCCACCTCGCGAAACCAGGTTTACGCATCAATTCTGTCGCTGGCGCGCCGCGGTCTCGAGGGCCGGGCGCCCTGCTCTGGACGTGCAAAAATATGGGCGTCGCGCAGCGATTTGTCTACGTTTTTTTCCCGGTCTTGTCGATGGGTTCTACAGCGCCGCGGGAGCGGGCGAGCGCGTCCTGCGGGGTGCCCGAACTCTGGGCTTGGTGCCGATCGGTCTTGCGGTCTCCCGAGCGCCGATGCAGCCAGAGCCGGGCGCTTGAATTTCGGAGCGCCGGGCTCGGCGGTGGGCTAGAATTGCGCGCCCTCACGGGCGCTCGCGTCTATCCGGAGCGGGCGCGTTCCCCGCCGGCAGCGGGGTCTACTTGACCCGATGTGCCCCTGGGCGTCGTGGCTGGATCAGCGTTTGCCCTCGGTTGTGGCTTTTCGGAGACGGCCGAGACCTAGGGGCCGGGTCGCTGCATGGGAGTCGCTGCGGGATTGTGATGGGAAGCAATAATTTCGCCGATGCAAGGACAAAGGCGCGGGTTATGAGCTAAAATGAGACATGTAGGGGAAAATGCAAAGCGGCAGTCCTCGCTGCCGGTGCCCAACCTGGGAGAAGAGAATGCAAACGCAAGCCGCATCGCCCATATGTCGGGTGTGCCGCAATCAGTTGGTCGTGGGAGTGGCCTGCGACGGCCAGTTCGAGAACTGCCCCCATCGGCCCCAGCGGTTGGGGGGGTCGGTCAGAAGCCGTTCTCAGACCTATGCGCAGACCCTGTCGGATATTGCTCAGCCGGGTGAGTTCGACGCCGTCCGTGGCGAGACGTGAATCGTTCCGCCGCCGGATGCGGTCTGGCGGTCTGTCGTGATTGGCCTGAGACGGTTGTCCAACGGCGGCCGGGCCAGGGGTCAGTGTCGACGGCGGAGAAAGTCGCGCAATGCCTCCCCGGTGCGTGATTTGCGCCAGGCTGCGCTGACCTGCCTCGGACTGCCCTCCACCACCAGCGTCCCGCCGCCATCGCCCCCCTCGGGTCCCAGGTCGATGACCCAGTCCGCTTCGGCGATCACGTCGAGGTTGTGCTCGATCACCAGTAGCGAGTGTCCCGCCTCCACCAGGCGGTGCAGCACCCGGACCAGCCGCCCCACATCGGCCATGTGCAAGCCCACGGTGGGCTCGTCCAGCACGTAAAGGGTCGGGGCGGGCCGGCGGCGCGCGCCCTCGCGCGCCTTGGCCAGCTCGGTCACCAGCTTGATGCGCTGGGCCTCTCCCCCGGACAGGGTCGGACTCTGCTGGCCGAGGCTGAGGTAGCCCAGCCCCACGTCCTGCAGCAGACCCAGGGCGTGCTGCACCGCCGGTTGGGCCGAAAAGAAATCCGCCGCCTGGTCTACACTCATGGCGAGCACCTCGCCGACACTTTGCCCCTTGTAGCGGACCATCAGGGTCTCGGCGTTGAAGCGTGCCCCGCCACACTCCTCGCACACCACCTTGACGTCGGGCAGGAAGCTCATCTCGACCTTGCGCACGCCCTGGCCGTCGCAGGCCGCGCAGCGCCCGCCGGCGGTGTTGAACGAGAATCGCCCCGGTCCCCAGCCGTGGATGCGCGCCTCGGGAGTGGCGGCGAACAGCCGGCGGACGGCATCCCAGAAGCCAATGTAGGTTGCGGGACAGGAGCGCGGGGTCTTGCCGATGGGGGTCTGATCCACCTCCAGCACCCGCTCCAGGGCCCGCCAACCGGTGATGGCGGTGCAGCCCTGCAACGGTGGCACCGAGCGTCGTCCGCGCTGCGCTTCGGCGGCGAGAAGGCCGCGCAGATTCTGTACCAGCAGGTCGCCCACCAGGGTCGATTTGCCCGAGCCCGAGACCCCGGTGACGCAGACCAGCCTGCCTAAGGGGATGGACAGGCTGAGATCCTTCAGGTTGTTGAGCCGGGCCCCTTCGACGCGGAGGTAGGCCTCAGCCTTGGTCGGTCTTCTTCGGACCAGCGGGTGGACCAGGGGCCGGGCCAGGCAGCGGCCAGTCACCGACTCCGGGGCCGCGATCAGCGCTTGTACGCTGCCTTCGGCTACCAGTCGGCCGCCCAGCCGGCCCGCCCCCGGGCCTAGATCGATCAGGTGCTCGGCGCGCCGGATGGTCTCCTCGTCGTGCTCTACCACGACCACCGTGTTGCCTTTGGCCCGGAGCTTGTACAGGGTGTCGAGCAGCATGCGGTTGTCGCGTGGGTGCAGCCCGATGGTGGGCTCGTCGAGGATGTAGCAGACGCCGCGCAGGTTGGAGCCGAGCTGGGCCGCTAGCCGTATGCGCTGGGCCTCGCCGCCGGACAGCGTGGGGGCCGCGCGGTCCAGACTCAGATAGCCCAAGCCGACCTCCTGCAGGAAGCTCAGCCGGCCGAGGATCTCGCTCAGCAGATCCTGGCCGATGGCGCGCTCGCGCCCCCTGAGGTCGAGCGCGCGCAGCACCTCCACGGCCTCGTCGACGCTGCAGGCGGCATAGTCGGCGATGGTCCAGTCCTTGAAGTACACGGACAGGGCCTCCGGGCGCAGGCGCGCCCCTTCGCAGCTCGGGCATGCGGTCTGAGGCTCCGGGCCCTCTGCCAGCCACTCGCCCTCCTCGCCGGTCTGATCCGCGCCGAAGCCGGGGAGCACCACCCCGGTGCCGAAGCAGGCCCGGCACCAGCCGTGCTTGGAGTTATAGGAGAACAGCCGCGGATCCGGCTCCTCGAAGCCACGCCCGCAGCCGGGGCAGGTGCGGTGGGTGGAGAAGCTCCGCTCGGTGCGCTGGTTGTTGCCGCTGACACCCAGGTCGACTACCCGCAGCAGCCCCTTGCCGTGGTCCAGGGCGCTGTCGACCCATGCACGCAGCTGCGGCTCGCTCGCCGGCTCCACCCGCAGCTCTCCCACCGGCAGGTCGATGGAGTGCTCCCGGTAGCGGTCCAGGCGCGGCCAGTCGTCGGTGGGCAGCAGCTCGCCGTCCACCCGCAGCAGGGCATAGCCCTTGCGGTCGGCCCACTTGGCCAGCTCGTTGTAGACGCCCTTGCGGTTGACCACCAACGGAGCCAGAATCGCGACCCGCCGGCCGCGCGTCTCCCGGGTGATCCGCTCCAGGATCTCGTCCCGGGACTGGGGCTCGATGGGGATCTCGCAGTCCGGGCAGTACTGGACCCCGAGCTTGACGAACAGCAGCCGCAGGAAGTGGTGGATCTCGGTGAGCGTCCCCAGGGTGCTCTTGTGGCCGCCCCGGCTGGTGCGCTGCTCGATGGCCACGGCTGGCGGGATGCCGAGGACCGCGCCGACATCGGGACGCGCCGCGGGCTGGACGAACTGGCGGGCATAGGCATTGAGTGACTCCAGGTAGCGGCGCTGACCCTCGGCGAACAGGATGTCGAAGGCCAGGGTGCTCTTGCCGCTTCCCGAGACTCCGGTGATGACCGTGAAGCGCTCCCGAGGGATGCGCACGCTGAGATCGCGCAGGTTGTGCTCCCGGGCGTGCAGGATCTCGATCGCATCGCCGGGCGCGGGCGCGGGCGGGGCCTGGGCGATCGCACTGGGCTGCGCCCCGGCATGTTCACGCAGCGCCCGTCCGGTGTGGCTCGACGGATGGCGGGCGACCTCTTCGGGGGTGCCGACGCAGACCAGCTTGCCGCCGCCCTCTCCGCCCTCCGGCCCCAGGTCGATCACCCAGTCGGCGGAGCGGATCAGGTCCAGGTTGTGCTCGATCACGACCAGCGAGTGGCCTTGGCGCAGCAGCCGGCGCAAGGCGCGCAGCAGCACCGCAATGTCGTCGAAGTGCAGGCCTGTAGTCGGCTCGTCGAGCAGGAACAGCAGCTCACCCGCGCCCGCCTTGCCGGCCTTCGATCTCGCCAGGTGCCCGGCGAGCTTGAGCCGCTGGGATTCCCCGCCGGAGAGGGTCGGCACGGGCTGTCCGAGACGCAGGTAGGCGAGCCCTACCGCCTCCAGCGGCTCAAGGGCGCGGGCCACCTCGCTGTTGCCGGCGAAGAAGGCGCGCGCCTCGCTGACGGTCATGGCGAGCACGTCGGCGATGGAGTGCGCCTCGATCCGGACCTCCAGCACCGAGCTGCGGTAGCGCCGCCCGTCGCAGTCCGGGCAGCGCAAATAGACATCGGAGAGGAACTGCATCTCCACGTGCTCGAGCCCGGAGCCGCCGCAGGTCGGGCAGCGCCCGCTGCCGGCGTTGAAGCTGAAGGTGCCTGGGCCATAGCCGCGCTCGCGGGCCAGTGGCGCGGCGGCGAAGACCTTGCGGATGGCGTCCCAGGCGCCGACGTAGCTCGCCGGGTTGGAACGCGAGGTGCGCCCGATGGGCGACTGGTCGAGCAGGCTGACGCCGGCCAGAGGCTCGTGTCCGCGCAGGGCGCGGTGGGCCCCCGGGGTCTCCTCCGCCCGCCCTTTGAGCCTGGCCAGCGCGTTGAACAGCACGTCCTGGATGAGGGTGGACTTGCCCGAGCCCGATACCCCGGTGACGCACACCAGGCGGTTGAGCGGGATGCGCACGTCCAGATCCTTGAGGTTGTGCTCCGTGGCGCCCAGCACCTCGATCCAGCGGGTCTTGGCATCGGGGGCTGCGGATTCGTCGGCCGCGGCCACCCGTCGACGGCCGCTCAGATAGTCCGCCGTGAGCGAGGGCCGCGGGGCGCCACCGATCAGATCGGCCGGCCGCCCGAAGAACAGGATCTCCCCCCCGTGCTCGCCGGGTCCAGGGCCGATGTCGAGCAGCCGGTCCGCGCCCAGCATGATCTGGGGATCGTGCTCCACCACCAGCAGCGAATTGCCAGCGTCGCGCAGCCGGCGCAGGACCCCTAGGATGCGCTCGATGTCCCGGGGGTGCAGCCCGATGCTCGGCTCGTCGAGCACGAACAGGGTGTTGACCAGTGAGGTGCCGAGCGCCGTGGTCAGGTTGATGCGCTGCACCTCGCCTCCCGAGAGGGTGCGCGACTGCCGATCCAGGGTCAGGTAGCCGAGCCCCACCTCCAGCAGGTAGCGCAGCCGCGAGCGGATCTCCCCGAGCAGCAGCCCGACAGCCTGGTCCAGAGGGGCGCTCAGGTGCAGACCGTCGAAGAACGCCAGCGCGCGCTCCAGCGGTAGCCCCATCAGGTCGTGGATGTGCAGGCCGGGCAGCGCCTGCCATACGGTCTCGGCCATGCCGACTGCGCGGCCCCGGAAGCGTCGCGCCGGCTCGAGCACCGCGTCCGCATCCGCTCGATCACCCAGGCGGAAGTCCAGCGCCTCGTCGCGCAGTCGGGCGCCGCCGCAGTCCGGGCAGTCGTCGTAGGCGCGATACTTCGAGAGCAGCACCCGGATGTGCATCTTGTAGCGCTTGCTCTCGAGCCAGTCGAAGAAGCGGCGCACCCCGTACCAGACCCGGTCGTCCCAGTCGCCCTCGCCCTCCATGACCCAGCGCCTGTCTTCTTCGGAGAGCGCGCGCCAGGGCCGGTCCGTGGGCACACCCCGGCGGCGTGCAAAGCGCATAAGATCGCCTTGGACGTCGAGAAAGCTTTCAGACTGGAACGGCCGCACGGCGCCTTCGGCCAGGGTCTTGCCCTCGTCGGGCACCACCAGGGCGGGGTCGATGCCGATGGTGCGCCCGAAGCCGCGGCAGGTCGGACAGGCCCCGATCGCGGAGTTGAACGAGAACAGGTTGGGCACCGGGTCCCGGTAGTGGATGTCGCAGTCCGGGCAGTGCAGGTCCGAGGAGTAACGGCGAAGGGCCACTGGCTCGCGGACCTCGTCCAGGATGCGCACCGCCAGGCGGCCCTGGCCGCGCGCCAGGGCGGTCTCGGCCGCCTCGGCCAGGCGGTCGCGCCGCTCGGGGGCGATGCGCAGCCGGTCCTGTATCACCTCCAGCACAGCGTCCCTGTCGGCGTGGATGCGCGTATAGCCCTGCTGGGCGAGCAGGGCGCGCATTTCCTCGGCGGAGAAACGGGGCGGGACCGCCAGCTCGAAGGTGATCAGGGCCGGAGGCGCCTCTTGGCCGAAGGTCGCCAGCAGGTCCTCGCAGATACCCCCGGGCGTATCGCGGCGCACCTCCCGCCCGCAGCCGCGGCAGTAGAGGCGCGCCGCCCGGGCGAACAGCAGCTTGATGTGGTCGTTGAGCTCGGTCATGGTTCCGACCGTGGACCGGGACGTGCGCACCGGGTTGGTCTGGTCGATGGCTATCGCGGGGGGGATACCGTCGATGCGATCGACCTGGGGGCGGTCCATCCGATCCAGGAACTGGCGGGCGTAGGGCGAGAAGGTCTCCACGTAGCGGCGCTGGCCCTCGGCGTAGATGGTGTCGAAGGCGAGCGAGGACTTGCCCGAGCCGCTCACTCCGGTCACCACGATCAGCTCTCCCAGGGGGAGGTCCAGGTCCAGGTTCTTCAGATTGTTCTGGCGGGCGCCACGGATGCGGATGTTGCCGGACATGGGATGGGGGCCAGGGCTGGAGGCGAACATGAAATTGTCGCCGGCCGGGGGCTTGGGGGCAACGGCGAGGAGCCTGGGTTTCAGAGGCGGCGGGAACAGCGAAGATCAACAGGTCGAAACAGGCGGCTACCGAGCCTCCTTTTCCGGAAGGGCCTTTGCATCGGGTCCCGCCGCTTGTCTTGCCGCTACGGCCAGTCGTGCGTCACCCGGCTTCGGTAACTTGCGCTCCAGGAGCCGGAGCGCACTGCGGTAATGGTCGAAATCTCCAGCCTGAGGGGAAGCGCCGCGGAGTGCGGGTCGCTTGGCTCTATTCCCTCAGCTTCGTGGCACGCTTTATTTCCAGAAATGCCTGGAAGGCCGGGTTGTCGGCGTAGGGCGCGATGGACTCCGCGAGCCGGTCACGATATTCCGCGTTGACCTCGGGGTGGAAGATAAACTCCCGCTCCGCAAAGCCCTTGAAGTTGCGCACTTTCAGATAGTCGATGCGCATGGGCCTTCTCCAGGTGCCGAGCAGAGGAGAGGACCGCTTTCCGGTTAGTATCAGAGACTCGTCACTGGGGACGTTGGTCGAGGGAGTCAGGCGCGATCCTCTTGCGCGCCAAAGCCGCTGACGCATACAGGACCGCCGGAAAGGATCGGAATCATGGTGCAGGAAATTCGCGCTTTCTTCGAGCCGACCACCGACGGCGGCTATCGCATCCGGCTCGCCGATGCCGACCAGACGCCCCTGGGCGTCGAGGTCGACTTCACCCCCCTCCTCACCGAGGACGACTACGAGGGCCTGCGCTGGTACCTGGAGGAGTACATGGACCTCCCCGACGGCGGTGCCCTGGTCCGCGCCCAGGGCATAGAGCGCCAGCTGGGCCAGTGGGGCCGCCGACTGCACGATGCCCTCTTCGCGGCCCCCGAAAACCGCGCCCTGCTCCGGCAGCTCCTCGACAGCCCGGAGCCCCGCTGCCTCACCATCGCCACCGACCAGTCCGCCCTGCTGCGCCTGCCCTGGGAGCTGCTGGCGGACCAGGCGGGCAGCCTGGCCCGGCGGGTCTCGGTGCGCCGCCAGCTCGCTCGCCCGGAGTCCTCGGACCCGGCCGCCATCCAGCTGCCCCTGCGCATCCTCTACGTGGTGAGCCGCCCGGCGGACACCGGCTTCATCGACCCGCGGCTCACCGCCCGATCCCTGCTCGATGCCCTGGACCCCCTCGGCGCCAGCGTGCGCATCGACTTCTGCCGTCCTCCCACCCTGGTCCGCATGGAGGAGATGCTCAGGGAGCAGCAGGCCAGGGGCGAGCCCTACCACCTGGTCCACTTCGACGGCCACGGTGCCTTCCTGCCCGAGGCCCAGATCGGCGCCCTGTGCTTCGAGCAGCCGGACGACGGCAGCGGCAAATCCCGGACCGACTTCGTCCGCGCCGACCGCCTGGGCACCCTGCTGGCTGGCCACCGCATCCCCCTGGTGGTGCTGGAGGCCTGTCGCAGCTCTGCCCTGGGCAAGACCGCCGTCTTCCGCTCGGTGGCGCCCCGGCTGATCCAGGCCGGCGTCGGCAGCGTGGTCTCCATGAGCCACGCGGTGCACGTGGAGGCGGCGCGGGTCCTGCTCGACCGCTTCTATCGCGAGCTGGTGCGTGGCACCAGCATCGGCCACGCCGTCGCCCAGGGCCGCAGCGCCCTGGTCTCGGCCGATGCCCGCTGGATCGAGACCGGCCCCCGGGGCCGCACCATCACCCTCAGGGACTGGTTCCTGCCCCAGCTCTACCAGCGTGGAGCGGACCAGCCGCTGCTGCCCGCCGACGCCGTCGAGCAATCGTCGGTCCGTCGGTTCGACATCTTCCTCAGCCACAACCAGAACGACAAGCCGCGGGTGGAGGCCCTGGCCCGCAGCCTCTCGGACCGCCACGGACTGCGCGTCTGGCTCGATGCCTGGGAGATGCTGCCCGGCACCATCGAGCAGCAGTGCGAGCAGGGGATACGGCAGAGCCGCTTCACCCTGGTTGCCGCGTCGCAAGCGGCCATGCAATCCAAATGGGTGGAGTGGGAGATCGAGACAGCCATCCACTACGACCCGCAACGCAGCCACATCATCCCCCTGCGCCTGGAGCCGCTGGCGCTACCGGAGCACCTCGAAGACCTGCTCTGGATCGACCTGCTCGACCCTTCCGAGGATGAGAGCGGCTTGGCGCGGCTTGCCTCCCTGGCTCGCTCGCTCGATGCCCAGGACGCCCGCGCCCTCCGCGGCTTCCGCCCGCCCGCTGAATTCGGCCAGCCCGGCGGCTTCCCCCGCCCGCCCCAGTACGGCTTTCAGGGCCGCGCGCAAGAGCTGCACGAGCTGGAGCGGCGTTTCCGCCATGGCCGGGGTCTCGTCCTGCACGCCATGGGCGGCATGGGCAAGACCGCCCTGGCCGCCGAGGCCGCCCGCTGGTGGACCCGCAGCGGGCTCTTCCCGGACCGCGCCTGCTTCGTCAGCTTCGAGCAGTTCACCAGCGCCGAGCGGGTGGTGCAGCTGCTGGGCGAATACGCCGAGGGACCCCGATTCCACCAGCGCCCCGGCGCGGAGCAGCGCCGCCGCGCCATCGAGCTCTTCCACCAACACCGCCTGCTCCTGGTCTGGGACAACTACGAGAGCGTCCTGCCCCAGTTCGGCCAAGACCCGACCGCCGACCAGGCCAGCCCCTACACCGACGAGGAGCGCCGCCGTCTCGCCGACCTCTTTCACGACCTTACCCAGGCCCCGGGCCAGGGATGCCTGCTGGTCACCTGCCGCCCGGGGGAGACCGGCCTGCCCGGGGCCCAGCGCCTGGAGCTGCAGGGCCTGGCCCGGCCCGACAGCCTCTGGCTGCTGCACCGGATACTGGCCCGGGATGGCGCCTCCCTGGACGACCCGCGCCTGGCCCGGGAGCGGCTCGACCCGCTGCTGCGCGACCTGGCCGACCACCCCCTCTCCCTGGAGCTGGTCGGCCCCCACCTGCACCGCCTCACCCCGGAGCAGATCCGCGCCGACTTCGCTTCCAGGAGTCCGGCGATGCGGGTGGCATGATGCGAACCTATAACGCGCTCGGCGTGGCCGAAGGGAAGGCCGGTCGCCTGGCCGAGGCGCGGGGCTGGTACCAGCGCTCCCGTGAGCTGGCCGAGCAGCTGCACGACCAACCAAGCCTGGGTGCAGTCGCGCAGAACCTCGGCATCGTCTGCCAACTGGAGGGCGCGGCCGCCCGCGAGCGCGGCGACGAGCCCGCCGCCCGTCGCTACCTCAAGGCGGCCCTTCGCTCCGTTGAGGAGAGCAGGGGTGTCTGGCAGGCCCAGAAGGACCAGCCGCACGAAGCTGATTCGTTGGGCCAACTCGCCCAAATCCACCTCCTACTCGGTGACCTCGACGCCGCCGAGCGCCACGCCCAGGCCGCCCGCGAGATCCGCGAGTCCATCGGCCTCAAGGAGGCCTATATCGACTACGACACCCTCGCCCGGATCGCCCAGGCCCGAGGTGACACCCAGACGGCCGAGGCCTGGGCCAGGAAGCGCGACGACCTCCTCGCCGAGCTGCAACGTCGCGCCGGCGGCGGCACCGGCATCCCTGCCCAGCTGCTCCAGGCCCTCCAGCAGCTCGCCCGCGCCTGTGCCCGGGCCGGCTTCGGCGCCGACCAGCCCCAGGCCCTCGGCCCCGCCGAGGAAGAGAACTTGGCCACCCTGGACGGCTACCCCGACCCCTTCCCGGACCTGGTCGCCCATCTGCGCGAGCTGGCCACTGGCCGGCTCCCGTCCATCCCCGACCACCTCCCCCCGAGCTGCGCCAGCTCCTGGAGGACCTGGCCCGGGCCATCCGCGAGTCCGGCTAGCGGGGTGGATGAAGCGCAACGCATCCACCTTCGGCATGGGTCCATCGATGGATTCCAAGCGGACGAGCGTGTCGGGAAGCTCGTGCGGGACTGTTGCGCCCCTCCTGCTGCCATGATTGCCCTCGAGGGGACTTGTGGTCACAGCCGGCTGCGAGATGCGCATCGGCCTGGAGTCCATGGTCGCCGTCCCCGTACCCGGTATTTGCGGCAAACTGCTAGGCTTGAATCCTCGGCCGATCAAGAACAGAGCCCCTCATGGAAGCCGTAAGAACGCTCGCCCTCTATGACCGTCTGCTGGCCCTGCCGGAGGGACTCACGGGGGAGATCCTCAACGGCCAGCTGCACACTCAGCCCAGGCCTTCCGGTCCCCACGCGCGCGCGGAGTCGGTGCTGCAGATCGAGCTCGGCGGCCCTTTCGATCGAGGCAAAGGGGGGCCAGGGGGCTGGTGGATATTGGTCGAGCCGGAGATCCATTTCATCCGGGATACCGAGGTCTGTGTTCCGGACCTTGCCGGCTGGCGCCGGGAGCGTATGTCCGCCATCCCTCGCGATCAGCGCTTCGAAATTGTTCCCGATTGGGTCTGCGAGATCCTGTCCCCGTCCACCGAGAGCAAGGACCGCCAAGTGAAGATGCCCCTTTATGCGCGCTATGGCGTCAGTTTCGCGTGGCTGATCGATCCCGTTGCGCAGACCCTCGAAGCCTATTGCTTGGAGCGGGACGATTGGATACCCATTGGGCACTGGCAGGGAGATCAGCGGATCGAGGTCCGGCCGTTCGAGCGCGTGCCGCTGGACTTGGCCGGGCTCTGGGTCTGAAGCGGGCCGATCCAGCCGTACCGGCCCAACGCACCGAGCAGCATCATCGCGGCGTGGAATTGCTCGGTGAGCGCCCAGATCTCGTCGCTCTCGCTCGCCTGCGGCGACGACCTGCATGTAAGTTTGCGGAGCCAATATTTTGCTCCCTGGCCTCGCGAAAGCCTGACAGCTTTCCTTCCGCTCCGGTTGTCCTCCGCATGGATGCACGTAAAGCGCTGCGGCGCCAGCAGCGCCCTCCGCCCCAACAGGCGTCGACCGGGCCCTGGGACGGGTGCTCGACCCCGGGGATATCCCGGCTTTGGCGTTCTTTGCGCCTTGGCGAGCCTAACGCGGTTTTTCGGCTCGCTGATCCCACTCGATGGCCTCGAACAGGGTGCGCAGCCGTCGGCCTCGCTCCGGATTCAGGCTGACCACATGGGCGATGCGCCCGCGCAGATGCCCTTTGAAGTCCGGGATGCCCGCGCGGTTCTGGCTCGCCGGTCCGTGGCGGACACAGTTGAACAGGGTGGCCTTGAGCCGGTCGTAGTCCTCCCGCAGACAGTTCGGACGACGGTTGACCAGGATGCCGGTGAGCATCTGGCGCTGGGCGGCGGTCATCAAGCGGGTCTTGCGGAAATTCAGCGAGAAACCTTCCTCGGCGCAGATGGAGCCGATCAGGGCATGCAGTCCGTTCGAACGGCGGGCGAGCGTGCGCCCGCCGGAGAAGGCGAGATCGTCGGCGTAGCGCGTGTAGATGAGTCCCAGGCGCTTGGCCAGGGCGGTCAGGCGGCAGTCCAGGCGCCAGGCACAGAGGTTGGCGATGGCTGGAGAGCTGGGCGCCCCCTGGGGCAGGTGGACCGAGGCGATGCGCTTGCGCTGGTGCCAGTCGAGGCGGCTGAGTCCCTCACCCAGCAGCGCGGGGGACGCTGCGTGGGTGCACAGGCCTGCGAGGCTCAGGGCCACAGGCGGCGGATAGCCCAGGGCGCGAAACAGGCCACGCACCCGGGCGATGCCCACCGAGGGGAAGAAGTCGCTGATGTCCAGGCGCAGCACCGCCTCCTGCCCCAGGTGCTGCTCGGCGTGGCTCAGACAGGAGCGGCGACGACGGAAGCCGTGGGCCGCGGGATGCACCGGGACCCGGTCCAGGATCTCGCGCAGGATCCGGCGCTGGATCGCCTTGAGCCGGGACTTGGGGGCTTCGATCAGGCGTGGCGTGCGACCGGGGCGCTCGCGCCACTGGTAGCGGTAGTGGCAGAGCCGGGGTGCGGTCACCGCGGCCTGTCGGCGCTGCTGGTCGCAGAGCCAGTCGAGCTGGGGCGGGTCCAGTCCCAGCCAAGCTGCGAGATCCCCGACGGTTGGAAGCTCAGGCAGCCGGATCAGCCGCAGGATCTCCGCGGCCGGCGGCTGCATGACCGGCGGGTCGAGCAGCACGCGAACCTCGATGTCGGCCGCCTGCGGATCGGCCCAGAGGGTGGCCAGCGCGGGGTCGGCGCCCAGGGTGTGGCGCAAGGCTTCCAGGGACGGGGACCGGCCCTCATCGTGCACAAATACCAGGCGCGCCGCTAGCCCCTGGGCGTCGAGGCTCTTTTCGCCGAGGGCGCGCACGATGCGGTTGCGTAGAGCGGCCTTGGTCCAGGGGCCGTCCTTGAGGGACAGAGCGAGCAGACGAAGCGCAGTCTGTCGGCTCGGCACTTGACCAACCTCCTGCAAGGTTTGCCGGACTGTCGCCCTCCGTCGCTCCGTGGGTGCCGGATGTCGTGTGAAGAGACTCGGCGAGCCATACGGGCCAGGGCTCGAAGGGGCGCGGCGCTTCGACCCGTCGCGTGCTGCATGGGCCGATCTGCGCGCAGCGCAGTGCGGTCCCATGCCGCGTCATGCCCAGGTTGTCGTTTGTCCGCGGGGTTGCCCCGCAGAGCCCTTCGGCCGTTGCGGTAACGGCATCGGAGCACCTCGAAGCGCCTGCCCCAGGGATGAATCTAGGAAAGCCTGGTGTGCCCGGTCAAGGGCGAGCGAGTGCAGCTCGCCTGCTTCAGCTGCGCTTGGTGCAACAGAGACTCGCGAAGAAGAAGGCGATGACGGCCAGGGCGACCGCGGCGGCGCTCAGCGTGAAATTGTCGAAGACCATGATCTTGTGCTCCAGGTATTGGCTTGCTCGGAAGGTTTGAGTCGGTTTGGGATCGACCATGCACGCGGCGCGCCAACCTGGCTTATGCCTGGAGCATCTGCTGGCTGGCCGAGCGCCCGGCCGCAGGGCCGCTGGGCTTTCTGGAGGTGCCTCCCGGAGGTCTGTACTGATTGGGGGACAGGCCGGTGGCCTCTCAGGAAGCTTGCCCCGCCGGGGGGCGGCGGGGCTATCCGCAATGTGCCATTGGCCGGGGGTGGGGCCGTCGGCGATCGGAAAAGGTGGGGCTTCCCTGCCCCTTTCGGCCACGTCGGTCTTAGCTTTGCGGGGGCGCCTTCAAATGCGGGTCCACGGGCGGGACCACACTGAAGTCGGGTGTAGGCGGCAGTCGGGGCATGGTCTGCTGCGGGAATTCTCCGGTCAGCGCGTTCAGGAAAGCGACGATTTCGGCGACCTGCTCGTCGCTCAGGTCTTTGTCGAGCTGGACCTTGCCCATGACCCGCACGGCCTGGTCCAGGGTCGGGACCTGTCCGTTGTGGAAGTAGGGTGCGGTGAGTGCGATGTTGCGCAGGGTCGGGACCCTGAACAGGTGCATGTCGTTCGGGTCCTTGGTGACCTGGAAGCGCCCGGTGTCATCGGCGAGGTGGTACTGGGTCTCGTAGGCACTGCCCGGGAAGGTCGGGAACTTCTGGAAGAAGCCGCTCCCCATGGGCAGGGCAGGGCCGCTGAAATTCGCACCCGAGTGGCAGCTGGTGCAGCCGACGGCGGCGAAGGTCGCCATGCCCTTGACCTGCTGCATGGTGAGCGCCTTATCGTCGCCCTTGACATAGCGATCGTAGGGGGAGTCGGGGGTGACCAGGGTGCGCTCGTAGGCGGCCACCGCCTTGGCGGCATTGTCGGCCGTAACCGGTTTCGGGTCGTTCGGGAAGGCGGCGCGGAACAGGGGCTCATAGCCCGGCATGCGCTTCAGCCGGCCCATGGCCTCGTCCAGGCTGCCCATGCCCATCTCGATGGCGTTGGTGACCGGGCCCTTGGCCTGGTCCTCGAGGGTGGCGGCGCGCCCGTCCCAGAATTGTACGGACTGGAATGCAGCGTTCCACACCGTAGGGGCGCTGCGCCCCCCGCGGGCATCGTGCATGCCGATGGAGCTGGGGCGGTTGTCGTCGCCCCCGGCCATCACGTTATGGCAGGAGTTGCAGGACAGGGTCCCATGCTCCGAGAAGCGCGGGTCGAAGAACAGGGTCTTTCCCAGGACGACCTTGGCGTCGCTCTGGGGATTGTCCTTGGGGATCGGCGGGGCATCGGGCAGCGCCTCCCAGGAAAAGGCTGGGGCCGGGAGTGCCATGGCGAGGCTGCTGCTGAGCAGCAAGGCAAACAGGGTACGCATGCTGGAAGCTCCTTGGTACTGCAATCGCTTGGGATGGACGGGTGCGGGCACGGTGACCGGACAAGGCCCCGCCGCGCCGGCGGGCGCGATCGAGTCCGTCCGATCCGGCTCGCTGTGGCCAATCTACTCTTGCTAGCTGAAACCAAGCTGAAAGTGCCGGGCGCGGTGTCCCGGACGGACCGGGGACCGCATCGCCGGGCCCTGTGCCTGCCTGAATCGGCGTGCAGCGCCGGGGTCTGCGGCGCTGAAAGGGACAAGCCGGTGCTTTTTCGGCATGCTGCGCGGCATGGCTGATCCTCTGCTGATCCTGTCCGGCCCGCGGCGGCGCATCGCCCATCTCGACATGGACGCCTTCTATGCGTCGGTGGAGCTGCTGCGCTATCCGGAGCTGGGCGGACAGCCGCTGGTCGTCGGCGGGCGGCGCAGCCCCTGGCCGCTGCCCCAGGCCGACGGCAGTCGCCGCTTTGCCCGGCTGCGCGACTACCTGGGACGCGGGGTGATCACCACGTCCACGTACGAAGCTCGCGCCCTGGGCGTGTTCTCGGGGATGGGCATCATGAAGGCTGCGCGCCTGGCCCCGGATGCGGTGCTGCTGCCGGTCGATTTCGACGCCTATCGCCATTACTCGCGCCGGTTCAAAGCGGCGGTGGCGGGCATCGCCCCGCAGCTCGAGGACCGCGGGATCGACGAGATC
Organism: uncultured Gammaproteobacteria bacterium; assembly: GCA_963711095.1. Lineage (GTDB taxonomy): Bacteria > Pseudomonadota > Gammaproteobacteria > Chromatiales > Chromatiaceae > CAVQCX01. The sequence continues at coordinate 71,853 of CAVQCX010000014.1, forward strand.
TACATCGACCTGACCGACCTGCCGGGGGATTCCTTCGCACTGGCCCGGCATATCAAGCAGGCGGTGTGGGAGGCGACTGGGCTCACCTGCTCCATTGCCGTCGCACCCAACAAGCTGCTGGCCAAGATCGGCTCCAATCTGGACAAGCCCGACGGGCTCACCCTGCTGGACTGGGCGGACATACCCGGTCGCATCTGGCCTCTGGGGGTGCGCAAGATCAACGGCATAGGCCCCAAAGCCTGGGGGCACCTGACGGCGCTGGGTATCACGACCATCGGCGAGCTGGCCCAGGCCACACCCGAGCTGCTGTGCGCGCGGTTCGGGCGTAGTTACGGACACTGGCTGCACCGGGCGTCACGGGGACTGGACGATCGCCCGGTGCTGACCCGCTCGGAGCCCAAGTCGGTCAGCCGCGAGACCACCTTCGAGCGCGACCTGGACCCCCGCCAGGATCGTGCGGCCCTGTCGGAGGCCTTCACCGCATTGTGCACCCGGCTCGCCGAGGACCTGCGGGGCAAGGGCTATCTGGGGCGCACGGTTGGCATCAAGCTGCGCTTCGAGGATTTTCGCACCCTGACCCGAGACCTGACCCTTCCCACGCCGATTGGTGCGGCGATCCAGATACGCCGGGCCGCGGGCGAATGCCTCAAACGCGCCCCGCTGGACAAGCGGCTTCGGCTGCTGGGTGTGCGGGTGAGTGCACTGCGCCCGCGCGGCGATGAGGGCGCTGCGGATTCGCCCTGCCAGGGCGAGCTGCCCCTCGGCTCGGGTGGCGGGCGAGAAGCGGATTGAGGTCGGGCGCCCCCTGTGCGCCGGCCTGGGTTATTCTTGGCAGCGCCCTTGCTACTGTCAGCTCACCGAGTCCGGCAAGCTCCATTACCAGAGGTAGAGACGCGATGAACAAAGCGGAAATGAAAAACGCCATTCTCCAGGCGAAGCAGGCCAAAGGCATGACCTGGACGGCACTGGGTGGCGCCATCGGGCTGTCGCCGGAGTTCACCTGCTCGGCCTGCCTGGGCATGAACAGCCTCAAGGCCGAGCAGGCCGATGTCCTGTGCACCGCCCTGGGACTGCCGGCGGAGGTCTCGGCGGCGCTGCAGGTGTTTCCGATGAAGACCTGGGAGCAGGCGGTGCCCACGGACCCGGTCATCTACCGCTGGTACGAGATCGTCGGCGTCTACGGCGAGACCATCAAGGAGCTCATCCACGAGAAGTTCGGCGACGGCATCATGAGCGCTATCGACTTCAGCATGACCGTCGACAAGCAGGCGGACCCCAAGGGCGATCGGGTAGTGGTCACCTTGAACGGCAAGTTTCTGCCTTATAAATCCTGGTGATGTCCCCGGCCGGAGCCGTGATCGGCCCGGTCGTGCCGCGCCGGCATCGCCTGGTCTTGCGACCGACCTATCCCTTGACCCCGATTGGCGCTGCTGCACGCCCCTGATCGTGGCGCGTCCCTGAGGGGCCGTTGATCGCCCGGCGCCTTCCGTGCGCTCAGCACCAAGCATTGACCGACGTCAAACTTTGCTCCGTCGTGGCACGCTTCCTGGGACTTACCCTACTTGAATGATTGCTTTTCATAAGTTCTAATCCCCGGGAATTTGCAGTGTCGCCGCGCTCCGTGGCGGCCGAACCTTGACCTGAGTGCGCAACCGACGAGGACGCATGATGCGGGATTCGACCAGTACCCGGAACACGAACACCATGAATCGGCGCCACTTCCTGGGCCTCTGCGCCGGGGTGGCGGGTGCCCTGATCATCACCAAGCCAGCTCTTGCCTCCATCGCGACTCCCCGGGCTCGCGAGCTTCTCCTTCGACCATCTGCATACCGGCGAGAAGATCAAGCTCGCCTACTGGGAGAACGGCGCCTACGTGAAGGATGCACTCAAAGAGGTCAACCATGTGCTGCGCGACTTTCGCACCGGCGACGTGCACAGGATAGATCCCAGGCTGCTTGATCTGCTCTATGGCGTGCGCCACAGGCTCGGCACCAACGGGCCCTTCGAGGTCATCTCGGGCTACCGCTCCCCCAAGACCAACGAGATGCTCCGCAAGGCCTCAGGCGGTGTCGCCAAGCACAGCATGCACCTGCAGGGCAAGGCGATCGATATCCGCGTCCCTGGTCGGGACCTAAAGCAGGTGCACCGCGCCGCGCTCGCGCTCAAAGGTGGCGGGGTCGGCCTCTACACCCAATCCGACTTCGTCCACGTCGATACCGGGCGCGTGAGATCCTGGTGATCAGCTAGGCGTGCCCCAGCTCCCGCACCTCTGTGGGAGCACCGTGCCGGCGCGTCTCTGCCCGCCTACTCATGAGCCCCTGTTTCTGACCCGACGCCTGCTGCGGTCCACGAATTGCCCGCGCTCCATGCAGGGGGTCTGCCGCGTCCCGCGCGGATGCCTGGCGCGCGCAGAGCCGGACGCTCCCGGAAGGTCGGATACAGGCGCTTCAGTAAGGCTCTATCCTGTGCTGCGTAAATCTCTTCGAGCCTTTTGTCTGCTGCTGCTGTCGGCCCTCTTGAGCGGCGCGGCGGCGGAATCCGTGGACGAGGCGGCAGCGCGGCTGGCAGCAGCCAAGACCTCGTCGCTCTCCGCGGATACGCCCGTTCCCCGGCGGTTCGTCGCCGAAGGCACCTCAATCATCGATCTTGCCAGGCACCGAAAGGTCTTTTTCAAAGGCATCGGCTACTCGCCTTTCTTGCAAGGCGAAACGCCGTTGCAGGGCGCGGCGCCGGCCGACGACGGGCGCTATGCGGAACATCTCGCTCTGCTGCGTCGTCTGGGGGTCAATTATCTGCATGTCTTTACCGGGCATCTACCCGCCGGATTCTTCGCTGCCCTGGACAAGACTCCCATCGTCTACGGCCAGGAAATCCCGATCTTCGTCCGCGCCCGGGATTTTCTCGACCCGGCCTACCAGGTAGAGACGCTCGCGCACATCAAGGACGTGATAGATCATGCCTATCGGGTGGGTCGTCCCGACAGGCTGGTGCTGTTCTCCATTGGCGACGAGCTGCAGCCTCAATCGATCACGCGCACGGACGCGCTGCACCCGGGTGTGCAGGCGTTCCACGGGAAGCATGTGCGCGTATCGCATCGGACCCCTTCGGAGATCGCAGTGGCGCGCCTGATCGACGCCGCCATGGACTACGAGCTCAGGACCTATGGACAGCGTCACCTCTATTGTCACACCAGCTTTACCCATGTAGGTCCGATCGCCAATCGCTACGATCTGGAGGTGCCTTTTCTGTCGGCCTTGACGCCCGATATCGGCGATCTGATCTGCTTGAACGTCTACACCTATGCGCGCGGCGTCGTCACCTCGCCGCCGGGCTCTGTGACCGGTACCCCCTATCAGGGGTATCTGGAGGCGCTCACGGCCCAAGCCCGCAAGCCGATCTTCATCACTCAGGTCGGCCTGTCCACCTCCCCGACCGAGCCCAAGCCCTGGGTGCCGGGCTTCGGGGGCCATAAGGTGTCTGATGTCCCGGATGTGTTTCGGTCCGTCTGGAGAGACATCCGTACCGCCAAGGGTCACGAGAAGATCTGTGGCATGTCTTTCTTCGAGCTCCAGGATGAGTGGTGGAAGAATGGGCAGCAGCCGACCGACTTCGACCGGCACGACGCGGGTGACCCCGAAGAATGGTTTGGTATCTACGAGCTGGGGCCGGACCGCAGGCTGGTGCCCAAGGCCGGGATTCCAGCTGCCGTCAGGGAGATATTCACCAGCACAGACGCCGGCCAGGATGCGCGGGACGTGGCCGCAGGCGCGCCAGGCGCCGCGGATCAGTCCCCGATCCGGCCTTGGATGTGATCCAGGTATTCGGGGAAATAGCGCTCGATCACCGGCAGCTCGAACTGGCCCAGAATGCTGGTGTTGGGCTCGCGCTCGAGCAGGAATTCGAAAGACATTTCGATCAGCTGCTTGTGCGAGACCCGCCCACCGGTCACGCAGCGGTAGAATTCAGGGTCGAGCGTCACCCAGTGCACGGTGGTCCGGCGCTCGTCGATGCTGACCTTGAAGCGCGTTTCATTGATCTGTTCAACGTGGATCATCCGATTGCTCCCAGCAGTGCGGGCTAGTCATACAACAGATCCGACCAGCGGCCCTCGGTGACCATCTCCTCTTTCTTCCGACGCCAGCGCGCGCTGGAGCCGGCGAGCTGCGCCAGAATCCTGTCCAGAGTCTCGGCGGTGCGGGTCAGGCCCGCGACGTAGACGTAAGTGCCCGGTGCCTGGATCAGGTCCCAGACTTCCTGGGCGTTGTCTTCCAGTGTGCGGTCGAGCGCGGCGTCTTCCTCCGCAAGGGCGCGCGGGGTCAGAGCCGAAAAGGCCCGAAAGGCCTCTTCGTTGTAATAGTGCTCCAGGTCGTTGCGCACCTGATTCATGTACAGCAGCTCCATACCGACGCGAGCGCCATAGAACAGCCGGACGCGGCCCTTCCAGCCGCGGTGCTGATCGAAGATGCGCTTGATGAACGCCCTGAAAGGGGCGATGCCGGTGCCGGTGCCGATCATCAGCAGGTTCGCCGATGCGTCCTCGGGCATCTGGAACTGGCTGCCGTAGGGGCCGGTCAGGGTGATGCTGTCACCGGCCCGCAGGTCGCACAGGTAGTTGGAAGAGATCCCCTGGTAGCGCTCGCCGCTGACCTCGTCGATATAGAAGCAGCGGCGTACGCAGATGGCGATCTCCCCGCTGACCGCGCCCCTCGGCTCGGCGATGGAGTAGAGGCGCAGGTGGGTGGGGTTGCCGAACGGGTGAGGTCCCGGGCTGAGCACGCCGACGCTCTGGCCTTCTGTATAGGAGAATCCGGGGGGCACGCCAAGCACGATGTGACGCACCTCGGTGGCCCCTTCCGAGGTAATGCGCGTGGTCTCCCGGACCACTGCCTGATAGGGGTTGCGGATGTCATACTCGCGAAGGTTCATCTTTGCTTATCCCCCATTGCGTCGGCAGGCATCCCCGTTGCACTGGCACCCCAGGCCGCAGCCGCCGGCCTCCTCCCGGTACGGCCCCGTTTCCGGATGGCGCTCGGCGAACCGACGGGCGAGTCGCTGGACCGCGGTCCAGCCGACGAGCGCCAGCAGAATAAATCCCGTGGCAGCCAAGTAACGATACATCGGGCGCTCAGCCCCCCAGGCCCGCGAAGCCCATGAACACCAGTGACAGCAGCCCGGCGAGCATCAGCGACAGGGCCGCCCCCTGGCTCACATCTGGCACCCGGGCGAGCTCGAGCTTCTCGCGCAGCCCGGCCATGAGCACCAGGGCGAGGGTGAAGCCCGCACCGGCCCCGAGGCTGTAGACCAGGCTCTGGCCGAAGTCATAGGCCTTCGCGGTCTGGAACAGGGCCAGCCCCAGAATCGCGCAGTTGGTGGTGATCAGCGGCAGGAAGATGCCCAGGCTGCGAAACAGCGCGGGGCTCAGCTTCTTGATCACCATCTCCACCAGCTGCACCGCCGAGGCGATCACCGCGATGTAGCAGATCAGCCGCAGGACCTCGAGGTCCAGCGCCAGCAGCAGGCTGTTGATGGCATAGGCGCAGGCCGAGCTTACCAGCATCACGAAGGTGGTCGCGAGCCCCATGTTCCAGGCCGTATGCAGCTTGCCGGATACCCCGAGAAACGGGCAGATGCCGAGGAACAGTGCCAGCACGAAGTTGTTCACCAGAAAGGCGTTGAGAAAGATGAAGCTGATCGACTCATGCTCCATGGGTCACCTCTTCGCCGCGTGCCTGGCGGTGGCGTCGAGCCCAGCTGAACAGCAGCAGCCAGCTCCCCAGCACGAAGAACCCGCCCGGTGGCAGCACCATCACTACCCAGGGCTGGAAGCTGGTGCCGAACAGGCTCAGGCCGAACAGGCTGCCGTTGCCCAGGATCTCGCGCACCGCGCCCAGGCAGAGCAGGGCCAGGGTGAAGCCCGCACCTATGCCCAGCGCGTTGACCACCGCGTTCTGGATCGGCTGTTTGGAGGCATAGGCCTCGGCCCGGCCGAGGATGATGCAGTTGACCGCGATCAGCTGGATGAAGGCCCCCAGGGCGTTGTAGAGATCCAGGCTGATGGCCTGGATGCTGTAGTCCACCATGGTCACGAAGGTGGCGATGATCACGATGTAGGTGGCGATGCGCACCTGTTTCGGAATCAGCGCGCGCAGCAGCGAGACCAGGGCGCTGGAGCAGATCAGCACGAAGGTGGTGGCCAGCCCCATGGCGAGCGCATTGACCGCCGAATTGGTCACTGCGAGCGTCGGGCACATGCCGAGCAGCATGACGAATACCGGGTTCTCCTCCCAGAGCCCGCGCAGCAAGGTGTCCGCCGACAGCCGCTCGACCTGGAGGGGGTTGGTGGGCATCAGGGGGCTCCTCGCAGCGCCACCAGGTGGCGCTCGATCGCCGGCAGGTAGCGCTCGGCGCTGGCATCCAGCGCCCTGCCCACCGCCTTGGAGGTGATGGTCGCCCCGGAGATGGCGTCGATCTGCCAGGGCGCGTGCTTGCCTCCGTGCTTGACGGTCTCGATCGGATGGGCCAGCGCCGAGCCCTTGCCATCGAGGGACGCGTCCAGGGCCTGGAAGTTGGCGAGGAAGGCCGGGTCACTGGCCGCCTTGTCCCCGAGCCCCGGGGTCTCGGCCATTTGCAGCACGGTCATGCCGACCACGCAACGGCAGTCGGGGGAATACCCGAACAGGAGGCGCACCAGATCCTGGTAGCCTCGGGCCGCCCCCTGCAAGGCCACGCCGATCAGCCGCCCTTGGCCATCGTAGCCCGCATAGAGCGTCTCGCCGGCTGCACCGGGCGTCGCCGGAACGAGGTCGCCCTCGGGCGTCACGAGGAAGTCCGAGCGCCGCACCGCCCCGGGCAGCACCTGGAAGACCGCCCGCTCCACCGCCTGGCGGCGGTTCTCGGCGATGTAGGGGGCGGTGATCTGGTCGGTGAGCACCACCAGCAGGCCCGAGAGGGCGGCCACCAGACCCAGGGTGCGGACAAGCCGGCCGCCAGGCGCGGCGGCCGCGAGGCTGGGGCTCGGTACGCTCATGGTCCTCTGATCCCCCGGCTCGTGCCGTAGACCCGGGGCTGGCTGACCGCGTCGATCAGCGGGCACAGGGCATTGCCGAGCAGAATGGCGTACATCACCCCCTCGGGGAGTCCGCCGAACAGCCGGATGATGATGCTGACGAAGCCGATCAGCAGGCCGTAGATCCAAACCCCCAGCGGCGTCACGGGCGAGGCCACCATGTCGCTCGCCATGAACACCGCGCCCAGCATCAGGCCGCCGGAGAACAGCATGAACAACGGCTCGGGGAAGCGCCCCGGGTCGGCCAGGTGAAAGGCGCCGCTGGTCGCTCCGGCCCCTGCCAGCACCGCGATCGGGATCTTCCAGTCCATCATGCGGCGTGCCGCGAGATAGGCCCCGCAGACCAGGATCAGGGCCGCCGGGCCCTCCCCTGCGGAGCCGGCGGTGGTGCCCAGGAACAGGCTCCAGACATCGGTCAGCTGGTGCTGGAATTTCTGCAGCGCCAGCGGCGTGGCCCCGGTGAATCCGTCTACCGCGGCCTGGTGGATCCAGCCCTGAAGCGCAGGCGGCGCGGTGAACGGCGCCGTGAAAGTGGACGGGATGAAGGTGGTGAAACGGCTCGGGGCGAAGGCCGGTGTCCAGCTGGTGATAGCGGTGGGAAACGCCGCCTGGACAAAGGCCCGGCCTACCAAGGCAGGGTTCATGACGTTGTAGCCCAGGCCGCCGAACAGCGCCTTGCCCAGCGCGATCGCGACGAAGGCCGCCACCGCGGTCATCCAAAGCGGAAAGGCCGGCGGCAGCGTGAGGGCCAGCAGCAGGCCGGTAATCACGGCGCTGAAGTCACCGACGGTGCTCGGCTGGACGGACAGCCGGCAGAACAGCTGCTCGGTGAGGGCGGCCACTGCCACCGAGACCAGGATCACCGCCAGGGCGCTCAGCCCGAACTGCCACACCGAGTAGCCCGCAACCGGCAGCAGGGCGTAGACCACGTTGCGCATGATCTGCTCTACCGATGCGGTGCGGCGGATGTGGGGCGAGGTGCGCAGCTCTACGCGCGGCGTCGGGGCGGCCATCAGGCGGTCCTCGCCCGGGAGTCGCGGTTGATCGACTTGGCGATGCGGAAATACTGCACCAGCGGGATGTTCGACGGGCACACGAAGCTGCAGCAGCCGCATTCGAAGCAGTCGTTGAGGTGAAACGCATCCTCCATGCGCTGGTACTCTCGATGGGCGGCGAGCAGCCCGAGCATGGACGGGTTCAGGTGCATGGGGCAGGCCTGCACGCACCGGGCGCAGTGGATGCACGGATGGACCTGCCCGGGCCTCTCCCGGCGCACCTCCTCGTCGTTGAGCACCAGGATGCCGGACACCGCCTTGGTCACCGGCACTGCCAGGGAGGCCACCGAGGTCCCCATCATCGGGCCGCCCAGGATCAGGTGCTGGGCGTCGCCGCTGTAGCCGAGCTGCTCGAGCACGAAGCCGATGGGGGTACCGAGCGCGATCAGGTAGTTGCCGGGCTTCTTGATGCCAGGGCCGGTGACCGTGATGACCCGCTCGATCAGCCCCCGCCCCTCGGGCACCAGCTCGCCGATCTGGGCCGCGGTGCCCACGTTGAACACCGCCACGCCCACCTGGTAGGGCAGGCCGCCCGAAGGTACCTCCCGCCCCAGCAGGCTCCGGATCATCATCTTCTCGGCGCCCTGGGGGTACTTGGTGCGCAGCACCCCGGCGCTGACCGAGCCGTCGGCGGGAAGCCGGGCGCGCACCGCGGCCACCGCGTCGAGCTTGTTGTCCTCGATGCCGATCACCGCCCGGCGGGCGCCCAGCGCCCTCATCAGGATACGGGTGCCGAGCATAAGGTTCGCGGTCTGCTCCAGCATCACCCGGTGGTCGGTGGTGAGGTAGGGCTCGCACTCGCAGCCGTTGACGAGCAGGGTGTCGATCGCCGCGCCCTCAGGCACCCGCAGCTTCACGTGGGTGGGGAAGCCGGCCCCGCCCAGGCCGACCATGCCGGTGGCCTGAACCACCCGGACCAGCTCCTCGCGGCTCATGGCCTCCGGGTCCCTGGGCTCGCCGTGCAGCACCTCCTGGCTGGAGCCCGGGTAAAGCCGGATCAGAATCGCGTCGGTCTTGGGGCCTCGCACCGTAGGGGTCAGCTCTATGCCCTCCACCACGCCGCTGGCCGGGGCGTGCATGGGCACCGACATAAAGCCCTCGGCCTCGGCGATGGGCTGGCCCCGCAGCACCTCCTCGCCGGATCGCACGATGGGACGGGCCGGGGCGCCGACGTGCTGGGCGAGCGGGATGATCATGCGCGGGGCGAACGGCAGGCGCCGGATCGCTTTCGCGGCCGTGATCTCCTTGAGCCCCGGCGGGTGGACCCCGTGGGAGAAGGAGCGCCTGAAGAGTGCCGTCAGATCCATGGCTCGGTCACTGATACTTGGCCGCCCGCTTCACGAGCTTGTCGAGGTCCTTCTCGCGCGGGTCCCAGGGGGTCCCGGGGTGGATCACTCGCGCCGTGCACTTCTCGGCCGCCCGGACGATGTCTTTAAAGGGGCCAGCCCGGGGATCGACCACATAGGCGTGCCTCTTTTCGTCGTAGGCGAAGATCTTGGGATTGATGTTGATGCACTCGTCGCAGGTGGTGCACTCCGGGGTGTCGATCCAGACCGGCTCGTAGCCGGCCGCCTGAGAGGCGTGCGTGGCGGCGGCCGTTTCGACCGGGGCGGCGGCCGGGACGCCAGCAGGGACGGCCTCGGCCCCCGCCATGGCCATCAGGCCCGCGGTGATTTTGCGCACCGCATCCAGCCGGGCCTCGCGGGCGATGGCGCCCAGATCCTGGGTGCGGTCGGTGCCGGCGAGCGATCGGAGCAGACGCCAGTAGCCGCGCCGCTCCTCGCTGGAGGCCGCCATCTCCGCGGACACCATCACCCGCATCAGCCGGTTCTTCTTGTCCACGCCCCAGACGTACGGGAAGCGGCCCTCCCGCTCGGCCGGCTCGAGGTCGAGGAATTCCGCCAGGGCGATCATGTTCTCGTTCCAGGCGTCCCGGGGCACCTTGCGGAAGTGCTTGCGGAACCGCCCTTCGGTTACGGCGAAGTCCGCGAAGGTCATCGGCAGCTCCAGCCCCGCCTCCCGGCCCTCCTCGTCCAGATAGGTCAAGCGGTAGCTGGGCCAATCCGCATCCAGTGCCGGGTTGCCCTCGACGTCGCAGCACTCCTCCAGGGTGGTACCGCGGTCCGGGTCGTAGCGGAACAGCGGATAGGCGCGGGACTCCACAGCGAGCTTGCTCTGCAGGGCCGAGGCGTCGTCGGCTACCCCGTGCTCGGGCTGGCAGACCGCATAGACGTTGAACAGCGCCGGGCGGCGGCTGTTCAACCCTTCGATGAAGCCCTCCAGCAGATGGGTGACGTTGGACATGGAGCCTTGTAGCACGTAGGCGGTGCGGTGGGCCGCCGCGATCAGCGCTATCTCCTTGCGGGTCTCCTCCTTGCCGCGGCGCCGGGAGCCGAAGGGCGCCATGTCCGAGACCTGGGAGATGAAGCCCGAGGTGCAGGCCTGGCCGCCGGTGTTGGAGTAGACCTGGGTGTCGAGCACCAGCACTTTGATTGGCATCCCCGACATCAGCATGCGCGACAGGTTCTGGAAGCCGATGTCGTACATGGCCCCGTCGCCGCCGACCGAGACCACCGGTGGGCAGAGCCGGAATTCCTCGTCGCTGAACTGGCGCCAGTCGAAGTGCGTGAAGAAGGGCTGGTCGCGCTCGGCCCTGTACTGCCCGGCGAGCTCCAGCTCGGCCATGCGGATCGCCTTGAAGCCCTCGGCCATCTTGGCCATGTGGCCCTCGAACAGGCCCATCGCCATGGACGGGGAGTCCTGGAACAGGTGGCTGGTCCAGGGAAACGGGTAGGGGTTGTAAGGGAAGGTCGAGCCCCAGACCGAGGTGCAGCCGGTGGCGTTGACCATGCCCATCGCGGCGCGTCCGGTCCGCGTGGTGCCCTCCTCGTACTGCCATTTCAGATGCCGGAGCCGGGCCAGCAGCTGGGTGACCCATTTCAGCCAGTCGGCATCCAACGGCTTGCTCGGGGTGCGGGCCTCCAGGCTGGCCGAGAGCCGTGAGAGGGTCAGGTCGACGTCGTGATGGGCGTCGGCGGCGGCCATCACCGCTGCCGGGTCGCTGAGGTCCATGGTCTGGGCCAGGCGCAGACGGACGTGGGCCTCCAGGCGCTCGATCAGCTCTCCGAGGCGCTGCACGTGCCCCTGCACCCGGCCCTGCATCAAGGCGGAGACCGTGGCGGTGAACAGATGCAGGGTGGTCTTCTCGCCGCAGCCCAGGCAGGCGCCGTCGCCGCAGACCATGGACCCGTAGCTGCGCTTGTCCAGCAGCAAGGTCTCCAGGGCGCCGATCCTCTCGTCGAGATCGTCGATGCGGATGTACTCGGGCGGCGTCGTCGGCAGGTCCTGCCAGAATTCCCATTCCTGGCGCAGCCGCGCGACGCTCTCCGAGGTCTGGCGCTCGATGCCCAGGGCGTTGTCGGCGCAGACCGCCACGCACTCCATGCAGCCCTTGCAGGTGTAAGGATCGACCGTGATCGAGAACAGCCCGCCGGTGCCGGTGGCCTGCCGCTCGTGCACCAGGTGGTAGGGCCGGGTGAGCGCGAAGCGGAAGCTGCCGATGGCCTCGCGCAGCCAGCCCAGCTCGGTCTTGAGCTGTTCCTTCTCCTCGGCCTCCAGCACCGCCTCGGCGAAGGTCTCGTCGATGGCCTGCTGCAGGTGGGCCGCGACGTCGGTCCCCTCGCCCAGGGGCCCAAGGCTCGCGTGCAGCTTGCGCTCGACAGTGCGCAGGGCGCGCCGCAGGTGGCGGGTCTCGCGCCCCTTCAGCTCCACCCGCTTCAAACCCGTCTCCAGCACCTGGGAGACGCTGTTGACCAGGCCGGGGATGGCGCTGTCCGGGCAGACCGTATAGCACTCCCCGCAGGCGGTGCAGTTGCCCGGGAGCCAGGTCGGGTGCTCGAAACGGATCTGGGTCATGTCGCGGAACAGCCCGGTGGCTGCCGGCATCAGGCTCAGCGCGATGAACGGGTCGGCCAGGTTCTGGCTGCCCTTGCCGCCGACGTAGAAGCGCCCGGTCTGCTCCCAGAAGCGGTGGATGTCCGAGGTGCGCGCCTCGCTCGCCGGGGTGCGCTTGAGCAGGCTCGGCATCAGCACCTGCTTGCGCTCCAGGCTCACCGCGGACTGGCCGGGGGTCTTGTCGGCGATCTCGCGCAGCTCGTCGTAGCCCCGGCGCACGACGCGGACGTTGTCCTCGACCACCCGGGCGCCCTTGGTGCCGAACTTGCTCTCCAGCTGGTTGCGGATGGCCTGGAACAGGGTGTCCTCACTGAGGTCCGCGCGCGCTATCACGTCCGAGGCGCGGAAGAAAGCGCCCTGGAAGGCGTTGCCTTGCATGCGGAACTGCAGCTCCGGGTCCGTGGCCTCCTCCCGGGCGATGCGGAAGGCGTCCAGGTAGAAGACTCGGATGCCGTTGTCCGCGATGGTCTTCTGGGCCTGGGACGGGAAGGAGCGCCAGACCGCCGCGGGGTCCTCGAGCTCGCTTTGGATGATGAGGACGCCGCCCGGCTTGAGCCCCGCCAGGGGGTTCGAATGGCCGAAGACATTGGGGTCCGGCGAGAGCACCAGGTCCACGTACACGTATTCGCAGCTCACCCGGATCGGCTCTGGGGCGGCGGACAGGTAGTAGGTGGTGGGCTGGCCCTTCTTCTCCGAGCCGTACTTGGGATTCGCCTTGATCTCGAAGTCGAGCAGGTCGAAGAGCGTCATCGCCAGGTTCTTGCCGGTGGTGATGGCGCCCCAGCCGCCCACCGAGTGCATGCGCACCGCGATGCTGTCTCTGGGCATCAGGTCGGGGTTCTCGCTGCCGCGCACTGCCAGCTCGCGCACACCCGGATAGGCCTCGGCCACCTCGTGCTGATAGATCTCCTGCTTGGGCGTGTCGGCGCGCTCGCGCACGAAGTCCACGGAGAGATAGAAAAAGCGCTTGCGCGCGCCCTCGGGCAGCATGTTCTCCACTGCGCCGATGATGCCCTCGGGCTGCAGGTCGCGGCTGCCCAGGCCGAAGGCCCCGGAATACAGCGGCGGCAGGTCGCCGGGCTTGGCGTATACGGCGTAGCTCGGGAAAGGGGCGGTTTCCTTGCGCCCGACGTGGTTCTCCAGGCACTTGCCCAGGGCAGCGCGGATCTCGCGCATCAGGGGCAGGTCCTCGGCCAGCGGCTGGTCGGTGCGCTCCAGCACCACCACGCCCTTGCGGCCCTTCAGGGCATGTCCGAGCAGGTCGCCGGGGAACGGCCGGAACATGGTCAGGTTGACCACGCCGACCTTGAGGCGTCGGCTCTCGCGCAGGTAGTCGGCCACCGCCTCGGCACTGCTCACCACGCTGCCCTGGCCGACGATGAGGTAGTCGGCGTCCTCGCAGCGATAGCTGGCGATGCGCCCGTAGCGCCGGCCGGTGAGCGCATGGAATTGCGCCATACACTGCTCGGCGAGCGCCGGGATGTGGGCGAAGAAGTAGGGTCGTTGGGCGGCCACCGCCTGCATGTAGGCGTCCTGGTTCTGCACCGGACCGGACAGCAGCGGGTTGTCCACGTCCCAGATCGCCGGGATGCGCCGGCGCCGCTCGCCGTAGATCAGGCGCTGGGCCGGGGTGGGGGTGTCGATGATGTCCTCGGGACGGCCCAGGTACTCGGCCACCAGCTCGCGCTCCGGCGCCTGCAGGGATTCGATCAGGTGGGTGGTGAGAAAGCCGTCCTGGGCGAGGATGCCGGGGGTGAGGGCGAGCTCGGCCAGGCGGTGGGCGATCAGGTTGAGATCCGCGGCCTCCTGGGCGCTCTTGGCCATCAGCTGGAAGAAACCGGTGTCGTCGACGCTGTGGTAGTCGTCGTGGCCGGCGTGCACGTTGAGGCTCGCCTTGGTGATCGCCCGGCAGCCCAGGTTGAGCACGTAGGTGAGGCGCTTGCCCACCGCTGCGTACAGCGACTCGTGCATGTAGGCCACGCCCTGGCCGGAGGAGAAGTTGGCGGCGCGCAGGCCGGTCATGGCCAGGCCGGCGGTGACCGCCGCGGCCGCGTGCTCGCCCTCGGGCTCGATGAAGATCAGCGGGCGCCCCGAGACGTTGACGTGCCCGCGCGCCGCCTCCTCGGCCCAGTACTCGCCCATCTGCGTGGAGGGGGTGATGGGGTAGGCGCCTGCGCCGTCCGAGGCCTCGCGCTCGGCCAGAATCACCGCTCCGTTGCCGTCGGTGGCCAGACGGATACCGGGGTACTTGAATGACGATGCCTGCTTTTTCACCTCGTCTTGCCCTCCGCCCGGTGCCCGCAACGGCGGGCGACTGGGCCGTCTATCGCTCGGATGCCCCGGCACCCGGGCGCTGCCCTTGGGTGGGCAGCGCCTCCCGGCGCACGATCTTGCGGGCCTCGCTGCCGCGTTGCGCGCCGCGCCTGTCGTCCAGCCAGACGATGGCGCCCGTGGGGCAGCGCTCAATGGCGAGTTTCGAAGCCAGCGTATTCTTGTTGTAGTCGATGACTGCCAGGTTCTGCTTGATCGTGATCAGGCCTTCGGGGGCGTAGGCCGCGCAACGGCCGCAGCCCGTGCAGGTCAGCTCACAGTCGGCCTCGGCCTGGTCCTGGAGGTCGCGGTTGCGGCAGGCCACCCAGAGGCGATGGCTGACCTCGTGGATGGAGAACAGATCCCTGGGACAGGCCTGCACGCAGTCGCGGCAGGCGGTGCACTTGTCGGTGTCCACGACGGGCAGGTGGTACCTGTTCAGGCTGATCGCCCCGAAGCCGCAGGCGGTCTCGCAGTCTCCGAAGCCGAGGCAGCCCCAGACACAGCCTTTTCCGCCGCCGCCCACCACGTTGGCCGCCCGGCAGGATGCCAGCCCCTGGTAGCGGGCCCGGGTATGAGCCACGTGCACACCCCCGGCGCAGGCCAGACGGGCCACGCGCTTCTCGTGTCGACCGAGCTCTACGCCGAGGAAATCGGCAATCATCCGGCTCATCTCCCTGGAATTCACCGTACATAGGGCCGGGTCCTTCTCGCCCTTGACCATCTGCTCGGCGAACTGGCGGCAGCCCGGCGTGCCGCAGGCCCCGCAGTTGGCGTGGGGGAGCATCTCCTCCACCGCGTCGATGCGCGGGTCCTCGTAGACGAACAGACGCCGGTTGGCGAGCGCCAGCACGGCGGCCAGGAGGACCCCCAGACCTCCCATGAACAGGACGGCGATTGCGATACTGGTCATGCTCTTGCCCATTAGGGACTCGAATCGTCCCTGCGAGGCTTGCGGATCTCTGCCCCCCGCGGGATCGCGTCACGCAGGGACACGCGTCCGCAAGCGGGAATGTTGCGATGCAGCAATTCAATGGTGGTCGAACGGAGGGCCGCCGTCAAGGGATGGACGCAATCGGTGGGGCGTCGGGACAGCCTCGCCCGGCGGCGCGAGGGGCGGGCCCGTCGGACCCGGGGCCCAGGGTGAGGGGCGCGGTCTGCAGCGGCGCTGCTCCCACCCCACCTCAGACACCCATGCCGGGTCACCCAGTCCGACTACCCGGCTCCAGGGTGGGTAGAAACCCTCGATCGCATAGCGCGTCTCTAGAGCGCGCCGGCTCCGCGGCGCTTGAGCCAGCCGGTGATGCTCAGTCGCTCGCGCCCTGCGGGCAGCACTTCGTGGAAGAAGCGGGCGCTGAGGAAGCTCACCAGGCGCCCTGCCAGGGGCTCGATGTCCTGATAGACGTCTTCGCGGTTTCCTTCCGTATAGAGCCTGAGTGCCCCGCCGTCCGCCGTCGTCCAGCCGTCGTTGAGATAGAGGACGCAGGTCAGGGTGCGCGTGCCGATATCGAGGAACTGGTCGAGATGACGCCGGTAGCGCGCCCCCGGCGGATACAGAGACAGGTGACCCTCGAATTCGACGAGTCCCAGGAACAGGGTCCGGTTGAGCGCGGCGCGCAGCTGCTCGAGCGCTCCCAGGTAGTGCGACGCCGCCGCCGAGAGGTTATCCGGTGCCAGCCAGAGCGCCTGGTCGGAGCGCACGTCCGGCTTGACCTGGAAGCTCTCTCCCCGCCCGACCCCTGCGTCTCGAAACGCCCCCGCGGCCCAGGACTCGCGGACCTCCCGGGCGAGCTGGGCGACCAGGAGTGGCGGCACAAAGGCGTCGGTGACGCACCAGCCATGCTCGTCGATGGCGAGCGCGATGCGCCCGCAGCGTGCTTCTGGCTCGGGGAGAGGCAGGTTCTCGGAGGCTTGGCCCATGAAAGGCACGCCAGGGTGAGGAGGCGCCGAATCTACTCGGTTTGCGCCTTGCGGCCAACAGATTTTCCACTGCTCCCGCTTTTCGCCGAGCGGGCTCGCCTCCCTGGCGGCTCGGGGTGTAGCCCGCCCCGGGGAGGCCGCCGCTTGGTCGCCAGGGATCTTTACTGCTCCTCTAGCAGCCTGTCGGACTTGGGACTGTCCTACTGCGGAAAAGCGGATATCGGCCGGATTTCCCGATCCATTTCGTCAAATAGCTACGGCTATTCTCCTCAATCGATCGAAAAATCCAACTCGATCCCGCTTTCCCTCGTAACGAACGCCCAAGTCCGACAGGCTGCTAGTCCCGCGCCTCCGGCCTCCCCAGGCGGCTCAGCGGGTCCTGACGGTAGAAGCGGCGCAGCTGCTCGTAGACCTCGGGATATGCGTTCACGAGCAGGTCCGGCGTCTCAAAGAACGCCTCGCTGACCACCGCAAAGAACTCTGCGGGGGACTCGCAGGCGTAGGGGTCGATGACGGTGTCGCGCCCCGCGTCCACCTGCCTCTCGAGGTCGGCGAAGGCCCTTCCGAAGGCCCGGCTCCAGTCCCCATGGCCCATCTCGCGATGCAGCGGGGGCATGCCATTCAGCGCGCCGTTGAGGCCGTCAAGCTTGTGGGCCGTCTCGTGGATGACGACGTTGTAGCCGTCGGCTTCACGGCCTGCCTCCACGTCCGCCCAGGACAGGATCATGGGCCCGCGCTCCCAGGACTCGCCGCTGCGCTCCTCGCGCAACTGGTGCACTACGCCGGCGTCGTCCTCGGTCTCGATCTCGCTGATGAAGGTGTCCGGATAGATCACCACCGACACCCACCCTGCGTGCCAGTCGGGGCCCAGCTCGAGCACCGGCAGAGCGGCCTGCAGCGCCAGCTCCTGGGCCATCCAGTGCTCCAGCTGCATACCCTCGGTGGGCTCGAGCGCCTTCTCGGCCAGGAACAGGGTGGCGAGCTCGCGCAGACGCTGGGCGCTGACCGGGTCGAGCCCCCGGAGCAGGGGCAGCCGTCCCCAAGCCCCCGCCCAGGCCTCGGGCGAGGTGTCGGCGGAGGCCAGCAGCCGGCGGCGGCGCCAATTGCGATAGAGAGACAACATGGAGGGGCTCGAAGCGGCGGAGGGGGTGCCCGGATTATTGGGCCGCTTTGCGCCCGAATCCAGGCGGCCCTTCTGCGCCCCTCCCCTAGGAGCCTGTCGGACTTTGGATGTCCTACTGCGGAAAAGCGGATATCGGCCGGATTTCCCGCTCGATCTCGTCAAATAGAGCCCGCTATTCTCCTCAATCGAGCGAAAAATCCGTCTCGATCCCGCTTTCCCTCGCAACGGACCCCAAAGTCCGACAGGCTCCTAGGTCGGGTTGCGAAGCTACCCGACAACCTTCTGTGATGCCGCCGCCCGCAACCGTCTGAGCAGCACCCGCCCGTCCAGCCACAGGACCAGCGCGACGAACACCGCCATGCACAAGGTGCCCGCCACCGGCGCATGCATGTCGGCTAGGCTGATCAGCTGCCGGTCCGCCCCGTAGAGCAGCAGCCCCAGCGCCACGTAGCCCAGCACCCGCTTGAGGTC
Organism: uncultured Gammaproteobacteria bacterium; assembly: GCA_963711095.1. Lineage (GTDB taxonomy): Bacteria > Pseudomonadota > Gammaproteobacteria > Chromatiales > Chromatiaceae > CAVQCX01. The sequence goes on from CAVQCX010000014.1 coordinate 89,752, forward strand.
GTAAGGCACCGGATAGTAGCGCCGCCCCAGGGCCCAGGACAGCAGCACCATGGTCGCGTAGCACACCAGCGTCGCCCAGGCCGCGCCCATGTAGCCGTATAGCGGCACCCACCAGAGCAGCAGGGCCACCGTCACCCCGGCCCCGCCCAGCGAGACCCCGGCCCCCATCAGGGTGCGGTCGGTAAGCTTGTACCAGATCGAGAGATTGACGTAGATCCCGAGCAGCAGGTTGGCCAGCAGCAGCACCGGCACGACGTCCAGTCCGACCCGGTAGGGCGCCCCGATGAAGTACTTGAACAGGTCGATGTAAAGGGTCACCCCGAGGAAGATCAGCACGCACAAGATCACGAACCAGTTGAGTACCCGGGCGTAGGTCTCCCGGGCGTCGGTTTGCCGGGCATAGGCGAAGAAAAAAGGCTCGCCGGCGTAGCGGAACGCCTGGATGAACAGCGACATCAGGATCGAGAGCTTGTAGCAGGCGCTGTAGATGCCCAGCTGCGCCATGTTGGTCGCCAGGTCGTAGGGCAGCAGATACTTGAGCGCAGCCCGGTCCAGCATCTCGTTGATGATGCCGGCGAAGCCGATGATCACCATGGGCAGTGAATAGCGGATCAGCCGGGCGAACAGCGCCCTGTCGAAGCCGTCCAGCACCCCGCGCAGCTGAGGTGCGAGCAGCACCAGCTTGACCGCGCTGCCGGCGAGATTGGCGAGAAAGATGTAGCCGACGCCCAGCGCCGGATGCCAAAGTGCGCCCAGCGCCGAATCCGGGTCGGTCTCGAAGGCCCGCCTACAGAGCACGATGAAGAACAGGTTGAGTCCGATGTTGACCCCGATCTCCACGACCTTGATGCCCGCGAAGCGCGCCGCCCGTTGCTCGGCGCGCAGCCGCGCGAAGGCCACCGCGCCCACCGAGTCCATGGCCAGGATGCCGGCGATCCACCAGATGTATTCCGGGTGGGCGCCGTGCCGGAGCAGGTCGGCGACGGGCTGTCGCAGCAGCAGAGCCGCGACGAAAAAGGCCCCGTTGGTCAGGGTCACGAAACGCAGGGCGGTGGCGTAGACCTGCTCGGGTGAGGCCCCGTTGCCGTCGCGGAAACGGAAGTAGCCGGTCTCCAGGCCGAACACCAGCAGCACCGCCAGGAAGCCCATGTAGGCATAGAATTCCGAGACCACGCCGTATTCCGCCGGCGCGAAGGTGTAGGTGAACAGCGGTACCAGCAGATAGTTGAGGAAGCGTCCGACGACGCTGCTCACACCGTAGACGGCGGTCTGGGAGGCGAGGCGCTTGAGGGGGCTCAACGCGGTTCCGGCGGCTCTTGCAAAGTGACTGTCTATTGTGCCCCAGGTGGGGAGCGAACGGCGCAAGCCGGACAAGGCTCATACCGCACCCGATCCTACGCTGAGCCCCTGGCAGGCGTGTCGGTGGCGTTGACCTGGGCCAGTCCCGTCCCCTGCGCAACCTCCTCGCCGGTTCCCGGTCAAACCCTGGTACGCACGAACGGCGGCGCCGACTCCGGCCGGCCCCTCGCCCCGCGAGACAAGGACAACCATGACGGATTACGGCCCCTGCGTTCTTGCGGTCAACTGCGGCAGCTCCTCGGTCAAGTACAAGCTGCTGCGGACCGACGGATTCGGTGTGGTGGCCCGCGGCCTTCTGGAGCGATTGGGCGAGCCCGAGAGCACCTTGTCCCATTTCTGGCGCGGGCCGGACGGGCGGATGAGCCATCTCGAGGACCGGGCATCCCTTCCCGACCACCGGGCTGGCGTCGAGCGGGTGTTTCAGTCTCTTGCCGAGAGCGTCTTGCTCGAATGGCCCAACGCCCTGGCCTGCGTGGGCCACCGGGTGGTGCACGGTGGCGAGGAGTTTCGGGCGGCAACCCTGATCGACACCGAAGTGCTGAACCGGATCCGCGCGCTGACGCCCCTGGCGCCGCTGCACAATCCGGCCAACCTGCACGGCATAGAGGCGGCGCTGGAGCGGGCGCCGGGCGTGCCGCAGGTGGCGGTGTTCGACACCGCCTTCCACCAGGAGATGCCCGCCCGCGCCTATCGCTACGCCTTGCCACGTCGGCTCTACGAAGACCACGGGGTGCGCCGTTACGGTTTCCACGGCATCTCTTACCAATACGTCTCCCGGGAGGCGGCACGCGCACTGGGCAGACCGCTGGCGGACCTCAAGCTCATCGTGCTGCACCTCGGGCACGGCGCAAGCGCTGCAGCGATCGACGGCGGCGTGAGCGTCGACACCTCCATGGGACTCACGCCCTTGGAAGGCCTGGTGATGGGCAAGCGCAGTGGCGATATCGACCCCGCCATCCCCTTTCATCTGCACCGCACGCTCGGCATGGGTTGGGACGACGTCGAAGACATGCTGCTGCACGGCAGCGGGCTCGAGGGCCTGTGCGGGGCTGACGACATGCGCGAGGTCCGGCGCCTCGCCACGGCGAACGACCCGAATGCGCGGCTCGCGCTCGAGATCTTCGCCTATCGAATCCGTAAGTACGTTGGCGCTTACTTCGCCGTGCTGGGAGGACTCGACGCCCTGGTCTTTACCGGCGGTATCGGGGAGCACGACACACGGATGCGCGCCAGTGTCTGCGCAGGATTGGAGGGGCTTGGCATAGTCCTGGACCCCGAGAGGAACCAGGCCGTGACTCGGGACCCGGCGGCCATCCAGAGAGCAGGTGGGCCGGTCAGCGTGCTGGTCGTCCCCACCGACGAGGAGCAGGAGATCGCCCGCCAGGCGCTGCAGTGCCTGAATGGCGGGCCCTGACGGTCGTCCGTCCTGCCGGGCTGCCGCCGCGCCCGAGCCGAGGCGTTCGCGGGCAGGCGCCCGCTCCTACACCAACCGCGGCCGTGCACGTAGGAGCGACCGCCCGGTCGCGAACCGCCACCCCCGAGCCGAGGCGTTCGCGGGCAGGCGCCCGCTCCTACGCCAACCGCGGCCTTGCGGGTAGGAGCGACCGCCCGGTCGCGAACCGCCACCCCCGAGCCGAGGCGTTCGCGGGCAGGCGCCCGCTCCTACACCAACCGCGGCCGTGCACGTAGGAGCGACCGCCCGGTCGCGAACCGCCACCCCCGAGCCGAGGCGTTCGCGGGCAGGCGCCCGCTCCTACGCCAACCGCGGCCGTGCACGTAGGAGCGACCGCCCGGTCGCGAACCGCCACCCCCGAGCCGAGGCGTTCGCGGGCAGGCGCCCGCTCCTACGCCAACCGCGGCCTTGCGGGTAGGAGCGACCGCCCGGTCGCGAACCGCCACCCCCGAGCCGAGGCGTTCGCGGGCAGGCGCCCGCTCCTACGCCAACCGCGGCCTTGCGGGTAGGAGCGACCGCCCGGTCGCGAACCACGCCACCCCCGAGCCGAGGCGTTCGCGGGCCGGCGCCCGCTCCTACGGAACATCGGCGTCGCCGGGCATCCAAATGGCATCCCAATGTGGATAGTCACCAACTCGCGCAACCAGGCCGGCGCGAACCGGATTGGCCACCACATAACGGGCCATGACGCGCAGATCTTCGTCTTCTCTCACGCCATGGTCGTGAAAGCCCGCTTGCCAAACGGTACCCACTTGCCCGCAATGCTGGTTCACGGCCCGGGCGCTGTAGCTCTTGAACCGCCGCATCACCGATGCCAGGGAGCCCTCGCGGAGTTGGAACAACCAATGGGCGTGATCCGGCATCACGACGTAGGCCAGGGTTGCCAGCTCGCCCTGGCGATCGTGGTAATGCATGGCGCGGACCACAAGGCGCGCCAAAATTAGGTTACCAAAGAGGGGGCGGCGACCGTGGGTGACGGTGGTCACCAGATAGGGGTGCCCGGAAAGCGAGCGCCGGCCGACGCGGAGATTACGCGCGTGTGCGGAATGCATCAGTCCGTCCTTGGTTTCTATCACGAATCTTCGGTGATGATAGCCTGCGATAGGCCCATTCGCGGGCAGGCGCCCGCTCCTACGTCAACCTTGGCGTTCCGTGTAGGAGCGACCGCCCGGTCGCGAAAGGCCGCCCCGAGCCGAGGCGTTCGCGGGCAGGCGCCCGCTCCTACGGGAACCTTGACGTTGCGGGTAGGAGCGACCGCCTGGTCGCGAAAGGCCGGGGTTCGGGCAAGATCATCGCGGGCAGGCGCCCGCTCCTACGGGAACCTTGGCCTTGCGGGTGGGGGCGACCGCCCGGTCGCGAAAGGCCGCCCCGAGCCGAGGCGTTCGCGGGCAGGCGCCCGCTCCTACGGGAACCTTGACGTTGCGGGTAGGAGCGACCGCCTGGTCGCGAAAGGCCGGGGTTCGGCAAGATCATCGCGGGCAGGCGCCCGCTCCTACGGGAACCTTGGCCTTGCGGGTGGGGGCGACCGCCCGGTCGCGAAAGGCCGCCCCGAGCCGAGGCGTTCGCGGGCAGGCGCCCGCTCCTACGGGAACCTTGACGTTGCGGGTAGGAGCGACCGCCTGGTCGCGAAAGGCCGGGGTTCGGGCAGGAGCCTCGCGGGCAGGCGCCCGCTCCTACGGGAATCTTGGCGTTGCGGGTAGGAGCGACCGCCCGGTCGCGAACAACCAGCAAGCACGATGCGGTTTGTTCGTCACCGCGTCTTCGGGTCAGCCGGGGTGTTCTTGTCCCGCCGCGGGCAGAGCATGCAGGCAAGTGACTGGCCGCGGTGCTCGATGGCGCCGCCGCAGGAGCCGCGCAGGCAGCGGCCGGAAAGCAGCAGGCCGGCGGCGAGGCCCAGGATGGCGAGGGCGAAAATCAGAAAGGTCAGGAGGAGAGTGGCCATGGGCGGGCTCAGCGGGACGAGAGGCTTTCCTCGCCGGCGAAGTTGTCGTAGAAGATGGTCTCCTTGTCGACCCCGAGGTCCCAGAGCAGCTTGAGCACGCCCAGGGACAGGGCCCGCGGACCGCACAGGTAGTACTCGCAGTCCTCGGGTGCCGGGTGGTCCTTGAGGTAGCAGTCCCAGATGAAGTTGTGGATGTAGCCGACATAGCCGGTCCACTGGTCCTCCGGCTCGGGCTTGGACAGGCAGAGATGCCAGGAGAAGTTCTCGTGCCGGCGGGCCAGCCCCTCGAATTCCTCACGCCACAGGGCGTCGCGCAGGCTGTGGGCGCGGTACCAGTAGGAGACCTTGCGCTGGGTGTGACGGCGCAGGAATTCGTCCAGGACGATCGAGCGCAGCGGCGCCATGCCGGCGCCCCCGCCGATGAACAGCATCTCCGCATCGGTGTCGGTCGCGATGAAGTCTCCGTAGGGCCCGGACATGGGGATCTCGTCGCCCGGCTTGAGGTTGAACAGCCAGGACGACATCAGGCCCGGCGGCGTGCCCTCGGCGGTGCCGTAGGGCGGCGGGCAGACCTTTATGGCGAACTTGAGCACGCCGGTCTCCAGCGGGTGGCTGGCCATGGAGTAGGCGCGCTCGACGGGATGATCACAGGCGGAGCTGAAGCGCCAGAGCCCGTCGCGGTCCCAGCTCTTGCGAAACTGCGGTGCGATGTCAAAATCCTTGTAGTGCAGCGAGTAGGGCGGGGAGGTGAACTGCACGTACTGGCCGGCCTTGAACGGTACCTGCATGTTGGGGGGCAGCTCGACGACCAGCTCCTTGATGAAATCGGCCACGCTCTCGTTGTAGAGCACCTTGCCGGTCCAGCGCCGGATGTCGAAGGCCTCGCCGGCCACTTGCACCTTGAGGTCGCCCTTGACCTTGACCTGGCAGGCCAGGCGCGAGCCCCGAAGCAGCTCGCCGCGGGTGAAGAAGCCGCGCTCGGTGGGCAGCGCCTCGCCGGCGCCCTCCACCTGGACCTTGCACAGGCCGCAGGTGCCCTTGCCGCCGCAGGCCGAGGGGATCAGCACCTGCTTGGCGGCCAGCGCCGTGAGCAGGGTCTGGCCGGCCGCCACGGTCAGGGCCTTGCCCGGCTCGTCGTTGATCAGCAGCAGCACGTCGCCGGCCGGCACCAGCTGCCGCCGGGCCCACAACAGCAGGCCGACCAGGGCCACCATGACACTGGTGAAGACTCCGACGCCCAATACGATGAGTTGCATGGTTAGCCCACATCCCTTACCGGGGATCGCGCCTCCGGCGAAGGCCCGGTGCGTTTCGGCGCCGGGCTGCAGCGAAAGTTGCGGCCGTAGCTACAACCTGCGGGAAGACCAAGCCAGGGCGTGCAGGGACCCGCCCGAGGCGTGATAGGCAGGCGACGTGTGCCACGCCGTTTCTCGGTACAGCCGATGAATCAACCATTCGTCTCTGTCTTCAACAAGACCTATAACAAAGCCGCCTGCAGACCTGGTGAGCGATGCGGGCTACAGCTGAATGCCGGAAAACATCATGAACCCGATCGACATCAGGCCCACGGTGATGAAGGTGATGCCCAGGCCGCGCAGGGCGAGCGGCGGATTGCTGTAGCTCATACGCTCGCGGATGGCGGCCAAGGCGACGATGGCGAGCAGGAATCCGAAGCCCGTGCCGAATCCGAATACGACGCTCTCGGCAAAATCATAGTTGCGCTCGGCCATGAACAGCGAGCCGCCCAGGATCGCGCAGTTCACGGCGATCAGCGGCAGGAACACGCCGAGGGAGATATACAGCGCCGGGAAATAGCGATCCAGTGCCATCTCCACGATCTGCACCGTCGCAGCGATGGTGCTGATGAACACGATGAAGGTCAGAAAGGTCAGGTCGACGTCGGCAAAGCTCGGGCTCAGCCAAGCCAGCGCCCCCTTCGCGAGCAGATGATCGAGCAGCAGGTTGTTCAGGGGCAAGGTCAGGGTTTGGACGAACACCACGGCGATGCCCAGCCCCAGCGCGGTGTCCACCTTGCGCGAGACCGCCAGGAACGAGCACATGCCGAGGAAGAAGGCCAGCGCGACGTTCTCGATGAAGATCGATTTCACCAGCAGATTGAGGTAATGCTCCATCACTGCTTCTCCTGCTGCTCGGGCTTCCAGGTGCGCAGCACCCAGATCATCACGCCGATGATGAAGAACGCCGCCGGCGCCAGCAGGAACATGCTGTTGGGCTCGTACCAGCCCCCATCCTGGATCGACGGGAAGACCGTGTAGCCCATCACCCGGCCGCTGCCGGCCAGCTCGCGGATCAGGCCGACCAGCAGCAGGACACAGCTGTAGCCCAGGCCGTTGCCGATGCCGTCGAGCAGGCTGATCCAGGGCGGATTCTGCATCGCGAAGCCCTCGGTACGCCCGAGCACGATGCAGTTGGTGATGATCAGGCCGACGAACACCGATAGCTCCAGGCTGATCTCGTACAGATAGGCCTTGAGCACCTGGTCGACCACGATGACCAGGGCCGAGATCACCGCTAGCTGCACGATGATGCGCACGCTGGAGGGCGTGTATTTGCGCAGCAGGCTGACGAAGAACGAGGACAGGCCCGCCACCGCGGTGAGGCTGATGCTCATCACCAGTGCCTTGTCCATCCTGGTGGTCACGGCGAGCGCGGAGCAGATGCCCAGCATCTGCAGCGCGATCGGGTTGTTGTTGAACACCGGATCGGTCAGGGTCCTGCGCTGGTGCTCGGCGGTCTCGAACATGCTCAGGGGCCTCCTCGTTGACGCAGCCGGGCCAGGAAGGGTCCGAATCCCTGCTCGCCCAGCCAGAAGTGCAGCAGGTGGTTGACGCCGTTGCTGGTCATGGTGGCCCCGGACAGAGCGTCCACCCGGTAGGGGTCGTCCGCGGCGGGGCCCACCTGCCCCTTGACGACCTCGATGCGCGGCGCTCCGCTCTCGTCATAGGCCTTGCGCCCCGGCCAGAGCGCCCGCCAGCGCGGGCTGTTGACCTCGCCGCCGAGGCCAGGCGTCTCGCGGTTCTCGTAGAAGGCGATCCCGTGGATGGTGGTCAGGTCCTTCTCCAGGGCGAGGAATCCGTAGAGGGTCCCGTACAGGCCCAGCCCCTCGATGGGGATCACGATGTCCGTGTACCGGCCGCCGTCCTTGACCAGATAGACCTTGGCGATAGCGGGGATGCGGCGCACCCGAGCGGGGTTCGGCGGCGCCGGCCGGCTCTGCTCTTCGTCGCCCCGGGCCAGGCGCTGATCGTAGCGAAGCGCATCCCCGTCGCTCAGGTAATCGCCGGTCTTCAGATCGACCAGGCGGGGCTCGACGTGCTCGCCGAAGACCCGAAGCGCTTCGTCCTTGGACAGTCGCTGACCGGGCTCTACCAGACCGCTGGCCTGCAGCACGCTCTTGCGCAGATACAGGAGCTTGTTGATCTCCTGGCGATCCTTGAGCAGCACGTTGGAGCCGGCCACCAGCAGCGAGCACACCAGGCACACCAGGCTGGTGAAGATCAGCGTATAGACCGGCGAGTCGATGCGGATCTGCATCGCTGGCTAGACCGCGCTGCGGCGCAGGCGGCGCCGGATGTTGGCCTTGACCACGTAGTGGTCGATCAAGGGGGCGAAGACGTTCATGAACAGGATCACGAGCATCACCGCCTCCGGATAGGCCGGATTGACCACGCGGATCAGCACGATCAGCGCGCCGGTCAGGGCGCCGTAGATCCACTTGCCCCGCGCGGTGAAGGTGGATGTCACCGGATCGGTCACCATGAACACGGTGCCGAAGGCCCAGCCGCCGAGCACCATGTGCCACCAGAAGGGCACTGCGAAGCCGGGGTTGGTGGCCGAGCCGATCAGGTTGAGCAGCTCCGCCATCAGCACCGTGCCCAGCACCACCCCGGCGACTGTGCGCCAGGCCGCGACCCGGGTCCAGAGCAGGATCAGCGCGCCGATCAGGCAGGCCAGCGCCGAGGTCTCGCCCATGGAGCCCGGCTCCAGCCCGATGAAGGCATTCCACCAGGAATGGCCCTGCTCGGCGAACGGAGCCTGCAGGTGCTTGAGCTGGGAGAGCAGTGTTGCCCCGCTGAATCCGTCCACCCGGTAGAGCGGGTCGAGCGCGGTCCAGACTTCGTTGCCGGTGATCTGCACCGGGTAGGCGTAGAACAGAAAGGCGCGGGCCACCAGCGCGGGGTTTAGGAAGTTCATCCCGGTGCCGCCAAACACCTCCTTGGCGAGCACCACGCCCCAGGAGATGGCCAGAGCCGCCTGCCAGAGCGGCGTGGTCGCGGGCAGGATCAGCGGGAAGATCAGCCCGGTGACGAAGAAGCCCTCGTTGACCTCATGTCCGCGCATGGAGGCGAACAGTAGCTCCCATGACAGGCCTACCACCATGGTGACGATGTACAGCGGCAGGAAATACAGGGCGCCGTGGATCAGGTCCGCCGTGATGCTGTCCGGTGAATAGCCGACCCCGAGCAGGCCGATCAGGGCATGGCGCCAGCCGCTCAGCTCGCCGACCTTGGCAGGGTCCAGGGCCAGATTGGCCTGCAGGCCGGTGTTGTACATCCCCCAGAGCACGCAGGGCATGAGCGCAACGACCACCGTGATCATCATGCGCTTGAGGTCCATGCCGTCGCGCACGTGGGCGTGGCCGCGGGTCACCCGACCCGGCGTGTAGAAGAAGGTGTCGATCGCTTCGTACAGCGGCTTGAGCGGTGCCAGCCGGCCGCCCTTGTCGAACAGCTTGGCCTGACGGTCGAGGAACTGTCGCAGTCCGCCCATCAGGCTTCCCTGTAGATTCGATCGAGCATGTCACGCAGCATCGGACCGTACTCGTACTTGCCGGGACAGACGAAAGTGCAAAGCGCGAGATCTTCCTCGTCGAGCTCCAGGCAGCCGAGGGATTCGGCCTGCTCCTCGTCGCCTACGATCAGTGCGCGCAGCAGATAGGTTGGCTCCATGTCCATGGGCATCACCGCCTCGTAGGTGCCGATGGGCACCATGGGCCGCGCCGATCCGTGAGTGGATGTGGTCAAGGCGAACCGACGGTGACGGGTGAAGGCCGAAGCAAACACGTTGGTCACCGAGTACATCTTGAGCCCCGGCCTCAGCCAGCCGAACAGCTCGCGCCCGTGGCCCTCGGCGAGCACGCTGACCTGGTTGTGGTAGCGCCCGAGATAGCTTTCCGGGCCGGCGGCGGTGCGACCGCCCAGCACCGAGCCGCTAATGATCCGCTGCTCGCCGGACTCCAGCTCGTCGCTCAACAGTTCTGCCAGGGAGGCCCCGAGCCGGGTGCGCAGCAGCCGCGGCCGGCGCACGCCGGGGCCGCCCAACGAGACGACGCGGGTCATGTCAAGACATCCCGTGCGCAACAGGGCGCCGATTGCTGCCACATCCTGATAGCCGATGTGCCAAACGGTCTTGAAGCGATGCACCGGGTCGAGCAGGTGGATGTGCACCCCCGGGGTGCCCGCGGGATGGGGCCCCTGAAACCGCTCGTGGCGGATGCGGTTGCCCGGCGGCGCGCCGAGGCGCGAACCGGCGGCTGTGCACAGGTAGGTGGGGCCGTCGCTCAGGCGCTCGACGGCGCGCAGGCCGACGGCGAAATCCTGCTCGCGGCCGGCCAGCACCAGATCCACGTCGGGGGCCAGGGGGTGGGTGTCAATGGCGGTTACGAAGATCGCGCTCGCCAGCCCGTCGGGTGCGGGCACCCGCGAGTAGGGGCGGGTGCGAAAGGCGGTCCACAACCCGGATTCGAGCAGCAGCGCGCGGATGTCCGTGGCTTGCAGGGACTCCGGGGGCTCGCCGGTGTAGCTGTCGAAGGCAATCGCGGCGCCGCCCTGATCAGGCTCCTCGGCTCCGATCTCGATGACTATGGAGAGCAGCGCACGCCGCTCTCCGCGATGGATGGCGGCCACGCGTCCACCGGCCGGCGAGGTATAGCGCAGGTCGGGGGTCTTCTTGTCATGCAATAGGCGCTGGCCGCGGCGGACCCGATCGCCGAGCTGCACCTCCAGGGCGGGGCGCAAGCCCGGAAAATCGGCCGCTACGAGGGCGACATGGCGCAGCGGCGCCGACTCATGGACGATCGGCTCCGGGCTGCCAGTAATCGGCAGGTCGAGCCCTTGCTTGATCTTGTGTATGCCCCGCACGCCTCGCCCCGAACCTTTATCGTCGATCGAGAAGCTTCCCCGAGCACTCGGTGGCGCCGTTGCTGCGGGGCGCTGCGAAGTGATTTGGTCAGGCATTCTAGAGGAGGCCGCGCAGCGACGATAATCGATTGGGCTAATCCGCCCATCGAATCGTCGCGGAGCTCAGGAGGCCAGGTGCAGGCGCTGCCGCAGCATGTCAGGGGTGACCAGCACCAGGCCCCCGGGGGTGACCCGGAATCTGCGGGCATCTTCCTTGGAATCGAGGCCGATCTGGGTGCCGTCGGGGATGCGGCACCCGCGGTCGAGCACCGCCCGGTGGATATGGCAGCCGCGCCCGATCTCCACCTCGGGCAGCACGACCGAATCTTCCACGATGGCACCGGCCTGCACCTTGACGTTGGAGAACAGCAGCGACCGGCGCAGGCTCGCCGCGGAGATCACGCAGCCTCCCGAGACGATGGAATTGATCACCGTCCCCTGGGCCTGCCCCTCAGCGAGGACGAACTTGGCCGAGGGCAGCTGGGGCTGGTAGGTCCGGATGGGCCAGAGGTGGTCGTAGAGGTCCAACTCCGGCTCGGGCTCGACCAGCTCCATGTTGGCCCCCCAGTACGCGTCCACCGTCCCGACATCACGCCAGAACGCCTGCTGGCTCGTCACCGGGTCGCGGAACGGATAGGCTTGGACCCGGCTGTGTCCGATGAGGGCCGGGATGATGTCCTTGCCGAAGTCCCGGTTGGACTCGGGGTTCCGCGCGTCGCGGATGATCTCCTGGTAGAGGAACTCGGTGTTGAACAGGTAGATGCCCATCGACGCCAGCGCGACGCTGTCGCGTCCGGGAATCGGCTGGGGCTGATCGGGCTTCTCGTCGAAGCGCAGGACCCGCCCGTCGGCCTCCACGGTCATCACGCCGAAGCCGCGCGCCTCCTCCAGGGAGACCTCGACGCAGCCGACGGTCATGTCCGCCTGGGTCTCCAGATGGTGGGCCAGCATCGCACCGTAGTCCATCTTGTAGATGTGATCGCCGGCGAGGATCAGCACATAGTCCGGCTGATAGGTGCGGATGATGTCGAGGTTCTGATAGACCGCGTCGGCGGTGCCCGCGTACCAGTTCCCGGAGGTTCGCTGGGACGCCGGCAGCACCTCCATGAACTCACCCAGCTCAGACTGGAACGAAGCTCCAGCCCTGCACCAGGTGCCGGATCAGGGAATGGGCCTTGTACTGGGTGAGCACGCCGATGCGGCGGATGCCGGAGTTGACGCAGTTCGACAGCGGGAAGTCGATGATCCGAAACTTGCCGCCGAAATACACCGCCGGCTTGGCCCGCCACTCGGTCAGCTCCTGGAGGCGCGAGCCCCTGCCCCCGGCCAGGATCAGGGCGAGGGTGTTGCGGGTCAGTCGGCTGACGAAACGCGGGTTGGTCTCGTGCTGCATAGCGGGTCCTCCCTCAGGCATCGGATCGGCGGATCAGGCTGTGGCGCAGCGCCCCCTTGCCCCGGGTATCGCGTCGCCTCCCCATGAACACAGTCGGAGTACCGCTATTGTCTCAGATCCCGGGGCGGGTCGCGCCGCCAGCGTGGGCGAATGGGTCGTTCGATCCGGTGCGGTCGCCGAGGGGGCTCGCCTCCCACAGGCGCGGCCGGCTGTCAGGCGTCCTCGGCCAGGCGGCGACGCAGGTAGGCCTCGACTGCGGCGGCGTCGCCGCTGAGCACCACCCGTTTCCCACCGTTGCCGATCTGATAGTCGTACATGGGGTCGTAATAGTCGACCAGCAGGGCTTCGATCCAGGCCCTGTGCGGGTCGACCTCGCCGCCGTGGCGATGGCACTCCAGCGCCTCGGTCATCAACGAGCGCACCGCCTGGTGCCGGGTGCCGCCCAGGCGCCGGGTGATGCGGTCCAGGCTGTCCAACAGCTGCGCCGACCAGCGCTCGAAGCCTCCGTCCGATCCGTGCAGGGCGCGGTGCTCCGCCAGTGCCTCGACCACGTACTCTTCCAGGGTGATCTGTACGCGCTGTGCCAGGCTGGCCTCCAGCACCACCAGCGGGGCGCGCTTGAGCGCCTCAT
>CAVQCX010000015.1:0-133879 GCA_963711095.1 uncultured Gammaproteobacteria bacterium
GCCGACGAGCAGGTGTTCCGCCGGGAGATCGAGCATGCGCGCCAGATCGTCGACGCCCGCTTCGACACGCGCGGCCGCTCGCTGGTCCTGATCAACAGCCCCGTGACCGTCGAGCAGGTCCCGATCGCATCAACGAGCAATCTGCGGCTCGCCCTGCGCGGCATCGCCAGCAAGATGAATCCGCGCGAAGATGTGCTCTTCCTGTACCTGACCAGTCACGGCTCGGACCGCCTGCTGGCGGTGGATTTCGGTCCCCTGGGGCTGAACCTGCTCACTCCGGGCGAGCTTCGCCAGATGCTCGACGAAGCAGGCATCCGCTGGCGCGTCGTCGCCGTCTCCGCCTGCTATTCCGGCAGCTTCCTGAGCGCCCTGCGCGACCCCGGGACGCTCGTCATGACCGCCGCCGCGGCCGACCGCGCATCCTTCGGTTGCAGCAACGAGAACGAGTACACCTATTTCGGCGAGGCACTGTTTGCCTATGCCTTCCCCAAGACACGCTCGTTCACCGAGGCGTTTGCGCTGGCCTCACAACACATCAGCGATCGGGAGCATGCCGAGCACCAGCTCCCTTCCCAACCCCAGATCCGGGTCGGCGACGCCATCGGCGCGCAGCTCACCCGGCTGCAGCGGCGCCTGGACGGCCCAGCGGTTGCGCAGCCTGCCGGCTGCGCGGAGGGGCCGCTCCGGAAACGCCCGCCGACACCAACCTGCGCAAGGCCAGGCGACAGAGATTAGCTGATACTAGGAGCCTGCTCGCCGACGCCAGTACTGTCGTCTGGGTGGATGCCGCGGGGCGTTTGTGGAGAGATACCAGATGGCTGTCGCTGGCCGGGATCGCTCACCGGGTCGTGTCGCCGGTAGGCCCCGGGGCAGTGCGAGAGACTACTCGGCGGGGCACTCGCCCGTACCCCGGGCTGCCGGTCCAAGGGGACGGTGGAGGGTCTACGCGGAAAATCGGGGCCCCCCGCGCCTCGGAGGCGTCCGTCGCGGGAGCCGGGCATCGAGTGCCGACTGGTCGCACCCTCGGATACCCCCGGACGGTGATCCGGGCGACGGCGCGGGGCTTTTTCCTCTGGGATCAGCCGCGGGAGCCGGTGCGGTCCCAGGCGAAGGTGCAATCGAGCTCCAGCAGTACCGAGACCAGGCCGCTCTCGCCTTCGAGCATCACGGTCAGCGGCGAGCGTCCCAGCCGACGGTTGCGCTGGCGGATCCAGCGGGCGCCCATTTCCGGATTGCGCGGATAGGTGGTGCGCAGGGCGTCGGCAATCCGCAGCACATAATCCACCCGGCGCAGGACCTGTGGCTCGTCGGGAAAAGGGGTGTCGTCACGGAAGCGGTGGAAGGCCCGCGCCCGCACGCTCTCGGGCATGTCCAGGACGGCGCGCATCTGCTCGGTCTCGAGCCGCCAGCTGTCCAGGACATTCATGGTGGTTCGGGTCAGCGCCATCCGCGCATCGGTCTTCGCGTCGCTCATGGAAGCTCCTGGGGGTACCGGCCCTGGCAAGTACCGGCCGAATTGGGCGGCAGTGGGTATTTATAGCATCCCGGACGCCCGTTTGTCCCTGTATTTGGCTAAGGATTAGCCCCCGAAGAGGCTGCGCCACCAGCGCCGGCGCGCAGCGCCGAGACGGGTCGCGGGCAAGTCGCAGGGACGCAGTTTGCTCATGACCCAGCCCGGCAGGGGCGGGTTGGTGCTGTAACCGCAGGTGACGCCGAGATTGTGGGGATCGTAGATCTTGACGAAAGCCGGGTCCCTGGGGTCGTCGGCATACACGATGCCGCAGAAGTCCTCCTGGTGCTCTGCCCTGAGCAGGGCATCGATGCGGGAGATGAAATCCCCGAGCTGGCGCTCGCTCGCCGGGAGCTCCGGCGGGGGCTCACCGACGGCGTAGATGTACCACTCGTCGCCGCCCTTGCCGCGGATTACCTCCCAGAGTGCATCAAGCTGCGGCCAGCGCAGCGCCGAAGTGAAGCTGCCGCGGAACGCCGCGACGAACGGGTCGATATCGATGGTCTGTGCCTGGCTCATCGGTTTTTACCAGCGCCGCATATATGGCAGCAGCCCCCCGGGCGGTACAGGGAGATCCGCTGTCCGACGCCCCCCCGGCGCTGGCCGGTGCGGGCGCTGCCCGGGGGCGGCGAGCTGATCGGCCCGGGCGGGGACCTGTATAATGCAGCGTTTTTCCTGCCGGAACAACGCCATGAGCCAGGCCGAAGCGCTCTTTCAGTCGGATCTTCCGGGGCTTAAGCTGCTCCACCGCGGCAAGGTCCGCGACATCTACGAAGCCGATGGCGATCATCTGCTGATCGTCACCACCGATCGGCTCTCCGCATTCGACGTGGTCCTGCCCCAGCCCATCCCCGGCAAGGGCGAGGTGCTGGCGCGCGTGTCCAACTTCTGGTTCCGGCGCACCCGCCAGATCCTTCCCAATCACCTCTCCGACAGACCTGTCGCCGCGCTGGTGCCGGACCCCGAGCAGCGCCGGAGCCTGGGCGAGCGCGCTACCCTGGTGCGCAAGCTCAAGCCCCTGCCCGTGGAGGCCATAGTCCGCGGCTACCTGATCGGCTCGGGCTGGAAGGACTACCAGCGCACCGGCGCGATCTGCGGCATCAGTCTCCCGGCGGGGCTGCGCCAGGCCGACCGTCTGCCCGAAGCGATCTTCACGCCCTCCACCAAGGCCGCGCTGGGGGCCCACGACGAGAACATCAGCTTCGAGCAGACGCTACCTCTGCTGGGCAGCGAGCTGGCCGAGCGGGTGCGCGCGACCAGTCTGCGCATCTACACCGAATCCGCGGTTTATGCGTTGGAGAAGGGCATCATCATCGCCGATACCAAGCTCGAATTCGGACTGGACGAGCACGGGACCCTGTACCTGATCGACGAGGTGCTCACCCCGGACTCCTCGCGCTTCTGGCCGGCCGACCAATATCGCCCGGGGAGCAGTCCCCCCAGCTTCGACAAGCAGTACGTACGCGATTACCTGGAGACCCTGAACTGGGACAAGCGCCCGCCGGCCCCGGCGCTGCCCGCGGAAGTGATCGCCAGGACCGCGGAGAAATACCGCGAAGCCGAGCAACGCCTGACAACAGAGTGACATCCAGGGTCACTTTCTGACGCCTACCGTCCAAGACGAGACGCTCATCACGGCATCCCTGACTCGCCGGGGCTCTAATTGGGTTGCATTAGGCGAGGAATCGTGATGAGCAAGCGGATCCGGAATCTCACCAGCCAGGCCAGCGAATGGCTCTGGCAGAAGCGCTTCAGCCGGATGTATGCCTCGGATACCGGCATGAAAGGCGATCCCACCCGCCTCAGGCTGGTACTGGGCTCGGCCGGCGGCGCACCGGACTGGCTGGCGGCGCTGATCGCGCGCTCCGCCCCGCGGGTGCGTTTCTACAACGAGCCGCTGAAGCGCCTGAGCCCCCCGATGGCGCTGTCCGCGGGGCCCGACCGCTGCTCGATCGGTTTCTCGAAGACCCTGCCAGCTCAGCACTCGCTGCTGCGGGTGATGCGCATGCTGGTGGAGCGGGACAATGTCTGGGCCGCCGAGCGGATGAGCAACCGCCTGCCCCACGCCCCCTACGATCCGGGCATCTGCCTGGTCAAGGAGAGTCGGGCGCTGCTCGCTGCCGAGGCGATGGTCAGGGACCTGGGGGCCAGAACATTGTTCGTGCTGAGCGAGCCGGTGCGCGCGGTGGACGACATCTTCGCCCACCAGGGGCTAGAGAGCGCCTATCTGGACTACGAAGACCAGGCGGTGCTGGACCCCGCCTTCCTGGCCCGCTTCCTGCCTCGCGACAAGGAAGACGTGCTGGCTTCGGCCAGGATCATCGGCAAGCTGCCAAGATCCCGCGAGCGCCGGGCTCTGGCGCGCGCCATGACCATCGGACTGCTCAACCGCATGTTCCTGATGCTCGCTGCCCGCTATCCGCGGGCCGCCGCAGTCTCGATCAACCGGCTGGCGCGCTCGCCGAGCACCACTCTGCAGCTGATCGTCGAGATGCTCGGGGAGGGCTGGCGCGAGAGTGCCGAGCTGCAGGTAACCGACGCCTGTGTCCCACTGCCTGGGCGAGAGCTCGGCCAACTTCGGCTCAATGTCCCCGCCCTGAGCGAGCCGCTACGGTTCCTATCGTTGAAAGAGGCCGTCGCCTGTCGCGACATGCTGGCGGAGTCCGGACTCGCCGGCAGAGACACCGACGAGCTGCTGAGCAACGTGCTCGGGGTGACGGTGTTCCCGCCGAGACGGCGCCAGAACGACGCCGCTGACAGCCTGCCGGCACCCGCCCCCGCCTGAGTCCCTGAGCCGGCCGTGCTCGCCCTTGGGCGCGGGCCCCCGCGGTTGTCGGAGCGCGCCGCCCTCAGCCTACCAGCCGCCGCCAGTAGGTCGCGCGCCAATAGTAGAGCACCGTGTGGTCCTGCCAGGGGTAGCTGTCGGCATAGCGCACCCCTCGTCTCGGCTCCTCGATGTTATCAGTCCGCGGGTCGATAAGCCGCCAGCCCGCCTCCACTGCCTCGAGCTCCATTGGGACCGCGGGTCAGCCCCTGGCTGCGCCGCTCGGCAGCGCCGAAGGCCCGGTAGTTCAGCTGAGCCTGCTGCAGGCTCACCCGGTTGCTGCTCCCCGGCATGGCGGCGAAGCGCAACTGAGCCAGGTCATCCTCCCAACCGCAGATCGGGCAGGTCTCGTGATGGCCGGGCTCGCGGGCGAATACCAGGTGCCCGCAGCATGGGCAGGGGAATCGGAGCGGGATGTCCATAGCAGGCCTCCAAACGCTTGCCGACACTATACCGGACCAAGGGGGGACCGGGGGATTGTGCTGCCAGTACGTCGCTAAGTACACGCCCGCGACCCCGGGGCTGAACTGGAGAGCCGCCTGAATGCACTGCCCGATGTCGCTGGCCAGCACCCCGGGCGGCGAAACTCGGGTACCATCGTTGGGGTGAGCCATCTGGCGCGGAGCCCGGTAACCATGACCAAGACCAAACGTTGGGTCTGCGCTGTCCCGCTCGCCTTGCTTGCCGTTGCAAGCCTCGCTGCCCAGGCCTTGGATGTGCCGCCTGCCGAGACCGGGGTTGCCCCCTCCACGGCAGCGCCGACCCCCGCCGGGCAGGCGGCGGCCTCCTACGAGGGCACACCCGTGGGCTTCACGGACCAAGGCGCCCCTTATCGCGGCGATCCCGACGCCCCGGTGACGATCGAGGAGTACAGCGACTATCTCTGCCCGTTTTGCGCGCGCCACGCGCGGGAAACCGAGCCTGGGCTGATGGAGCAATATGTGCGTACAGGCAAGCTGCGCTATGTGTTCCAGGATTTTCCGGTCACTGAGCTGCACCCCGGGGCCGCCGCCGGTGCGGCGGCGGCACGCTGTGTCGGCGAGCAGGGTCCGGTGCTCTTCTGGAAGATGCACGACGAGCTTTTTCGCCGACAGTCCGACTGGAATCGGCTTTCCGATCCAAGCAAGCTCCTGGCCGCAGTCGCCGCCCAGGTGGGTGCCGACAAGCAGGCCTACGCGACCTGCATCGCCGCGCCTGGCTCCCGTGCGGCGGTAGAGCGCAGCTTCCAGCATGCACGGGCGCTGGGCTTCATCGGGACCCCGAGCTTCCAGCTCTACCGCACCCAAGGCGGAGAGGTGTACAAGCTGCTGGGCGCCCGACCGCTCAAGATCTTCACTCAGTGGGTGGACGCGTTGCTGACCGGCCATGCGCCGCCGCACCAGGCGAAGCACACCCTGCCGTCATGGGCCAGTGCGGCGGGGCTGGCCCCCGACCCGGATCGCCCCGGCTTTACCAAGGCCGGCGATGCCTACAAAGGCGACCCCAGGGCCAAGCTAACGGTGGTAGAGCTGACCGATTTCCAATCCCCATCGTGCAAACGCCAGGCCCTGGAGATCCAGCCAGGGCTCGACAGGGACTTCGTCCAGACTGGAAAGGTCTTCTGGGTGGTCAAGAACCTCCCATCGCAAGGTCACGGGAATGCGCTCGCGGCGGCGACTGCAGCGGAGTGCGCCGGCGAGCAAGGCAAGTTCTGGGAGATGTACAGATTGCTGTTCGAGCGCCAGGACCAATGGCGCGACGGAGACCCCGATAAGCTGCTGCCGTCTCTGGCGGACAGCCTCGGCCTCGATCGCGGACGGTTCGATCGCTGCTTCAACGGCAGGAAGGGCCTGGAGCGGGTGGTCGCCGACCTCTATGACCTGCGATCGACCTCGGTCCGCAGCGCCCCGGCATTCATCTTCCTTTACGGGAAGAGCGCCGCCTTGTCTCAAGGGGGCGAGTCCCCGGAGCATTTCCGCAAGATGCTCCAGCGCCGATACGAGCTGGCAACCGGCAGCGCAATGGAGCCCGATGCGCATGCGGCCCCATAGAGGCTGCGAGCTGCGGACGCTGCGCCAGCGTGCTGCGCCGGCGGGGATTCACGGCGTGTCCCGAGAGGCCCGTGCCGGGGCCTGTGGCATCGGTCTCATGTGTCCCCGGCTTCCCGCACCTGGGCCGTTTTCCCGACACCCTGCTGGTCTGTGCAACCATCGCTACCAGCACTTGTTGCCAGCCGGGGTGCCGCTCTTGTCGCCCGTCTGATCGATGCTCATCTGAGTGCAGTCGCTGTCACCGGCCTGGGACTTCTCGGCCACAGGTGTGGCGGTGGCGGTGAACGTCGTCGCGGGAGTGCCCGACACGCTGATCGCAACCGCATAGTAACCGCTCTCGGAATCGCCCGCCGCGAGGTCCGAGGACAGCGACAGCAGGGTCAGATCGTCGGTGTACCCCCCGTTGACGGTGAAATAGCGCTCCTCGGCCTGGGCGATCTCGAGCAGCGCGGTGCGGGCGTCCGCACGCCGCACCTTGTGGATCTGGTTGGTATAGAGCGGATAGGCGATGGCCGAGAGGATCCCGAGGATAGCCAACACGATCATCAGCTCGATCAAAGTCAGCCCGGCGTGAATGGAGCGCGGCATCGACAAAGTCCCCCGTGCCATCTCTCCGATAATCTTCCGCCTCATTGCACCTGCCACCACGCCTTGCGCCCGCGGTTCAGGGGGCTCGGGTCCTCGATCGTCTTGTCGAGGGCCCCGCCCTTGGTGCCGCTGGCGTACTTGTACTCTTGCTTACCGGTCGGGCCGGTCACGATCGCCGGCCGCTGCAGTATGCCTACCTTGGACTTCTTGCCTGAGGGTGCAGAGGAGGTCGTTCCGCTGTCCGAGGTGATGTTGACGTAGTCCGAGATATCGAAGTTTCCGTCATTGTTCAAATCGATCACGGGCCTGTTCAGGGCCCCGCCGGTGTCGGCGTCGAGCTCCATGAGCCAGCTGGTGCCGCCGGCCTCGCACGGCAGCTCGGACGGTATGGTGGTGGTGAAGATCAGTCGGCCGCCGCGCAGGATGGGCGCGTCGACGACCTTCTCTCCGGTGGTGGGAAGGTCGAGGAACCAGCCGCGCTTGCTGGCCCAGTCGACGGCGTTGGCACTGACGATCCGCACCTCGATGTTCTCTCCCGAGGGGTCGTAGGTCACATCATTTGTCACGGTCTGCTTGACCAGTGTGGCGCTGTCGGCCGAGTGATCGGTGACACTGGCGACCTGGGCGCCGTCGTCGTTGTCCCAGATGCCATAAACCGTATTCGGGTAGACCGCATTGTCGGGGTTCGCGTCGAGGGACTCGTAATACTTGCCGGTGCCGAAATAGACCATGCGCCCGGGGCTTCCCAAGGGGTGAGCCCCGACCTCCATTCGGCTGGTGATATATTGGTCCTCGGTGCTGCTCGCCTCGGCTGCGAACAACTTCGATATGCCTGCGCTGGTGAAGCCGCCGCTGCTGCCGGCCGCCAGCCGCCAGACGTTGCCCTTGAGGTCACCCACGTAGATCAGGTCCACCTCGCCATCGTTGTCGGAGTCCACGGGGGCCAGGGTGTTGGCACCGTTGCCCGATCCGCTGTCGAGGGTCAGCGTCTTGAGGAGCGCGCCGGTCTGCACGTTCACCAGGTAGACCACCGCCTTGCCGTCGGCGCTCTCATAGCCGTTGCCGAAGGCCGCGACCCAGCCGTCACCCTTGGCCTTGAACACCGCGGGCTGACTGAACGTATAGCCGAGATCCGGGAGGTCGCTGGTGGACAGCTCCCACAGGGCGATGGAATCCGCGTCGTCCTCGGCGAACTGGGTGGGATCGGTCACATCCAGGGCGAAGATCGCACTGCCGCCGGCGGCGAGGCTGCCGACGAGCACCGTGTGCCAATCGCCCGCGAAGAACGCGTCGACCACCGTAGGCGCCCCATCCACCATGTAGCGGTGGGTGTAATTGATGTAGGTCAGCTGGCTCAGCGGAGCGGACAAGACCGTCGAGCCCGACAGACTGCCGAACAGGGCATTGGGCACATAAGCGATCTTCTCCTGCCCGCCGTCGCTGCCGGAGATGACGGCACCCGAGGCGTCGACGGTGGCCTCTGCCGAGGCACCGTGCAGCATGCCGTCATCCGAGCCGAAGTAGATCATGTGCTTCCTGCTCGCGTGGGTGGTCTTGAAGGTGGAATAGGCGACACTCTCGAGGCTGTCCGGATAGTTGAAGTTCGGAGCGCCCACCAGCGCCGGGGTGGAATGGATGATGGCACCCAAGGGTGTGCTGCGGCTTCTGAAGCTGCCGGAATTCTGCTGCTCCTTACTGGTGTCGCCGCGCAGGAAATTCAGGCGGTCGCTTCCGAGCCCATCGCTGGTCAGGGTCGCGGGGTTGGCGTTGAGCAGCGCCTGCTGGGTTGCGCCGAGGTTGGACCAGCGAAAGGGCACCCCTCCGGCGGTATCGGGGGTGCCGTCGCCGGTGGTGTCGACCATGCCCCAGGTGATGATCTGCCGTCCGGTGTCGTAATTCTGCGCAGCCACCTTGGTGCCCACGTCCCACTCGGCGTCGCTGGAAGAGACGCTGCTGGGGGAGACCACATGGTTGTTGTTGTCGAGAAAGTTCCCGGTATTGGTGTCGACGCGGAAGGACAGCACCTGGCCGGACCAGTCCGTGCTGTCGAAGCGCGCCTGATAGACGCGTGTGCCAGCGTCCAGGGAGACGGTGTTGGCGACCACCGAAGAGGCCGAGGAGACCTCCGCAATGGTCGCGAGGAACTTCGACAGATTCGACCCGAGCTGGGACGGGTTGTCGGCATAATAGAAATTATCCGGGATACCGTCGCCGTCCGAGTCCCACTCTGCGGACTTGTCGGGCAGCTGATAGCCGCTGTCACCGGAGCTGTCCTCGTCCGTGAAGCCGCCGTACTTGGCCGCATAGAACAAGGGATTGGGCAACAGGGTCGCGCTCGAGGCCCCAGCGGAGAAGACCTTCACATCAGGGCTGCTCCAGCTGGTGCCCGAGGGCTTCAAACCGCTGGGGTCGTTGCTGCTGCTGAGCACGGTGCCATTCTGATCGCCGGGGCGCAACACATTGGTATAGGTCCCGTCGGCGGTGCTGCCCGAGACCGAGAAGCCGAAGCGCAGGGCGTTGCCGGCGTAGGCGTCGACGACCCGGTTGGTGACCCGGACCTGGCTGGACCCGACCGTTGAGGCATGGCTGGCACCGTAAAGGTTGTCGGTGTAGCCGTCACCGTCGTCATCGTGATTTGCGCACTCGGTGCCCACACACACCGCCAGCTGGGTGATGCCGTCCTTGTCGTAGTCGTTGCCCCAGGGCGAGTCCTCCCAGCTCGCGAGCACCCGGGCGTAGGTCATATTGCCGCTGCCATTGACCACGGTGCTGCGCACGTAGAGGTCCGTGAGAGTGCAGACGCGCCAGCCGGTACCGGTAAGCGAGGCGCTGCCGTCGTTGTTGGCGCCGCAGCTCGGGATGAGCTGGACGTGGCCGGTGCCCGCGGGGAAGGTCAGCTCGGGCAGCTCCTTGGAGAGTCCGATCACGTAGGTGTTCACCGTCTGCCCGGCCCCGGTGTCGGGGTCGTCGGGACGATCAGGGCGGATATCGTCGATGTGGGCCTTGTAAGCCAAGCCGGCCACATCATAGCCACCGTCGATGTAGGGCGCGGTGGGACATATGCCTTTCATCTGCGACAGCGAGGTGAACGCCTTGGCGCTGCAGATGTCGTAGCTGCTGTCGCTGCTGGAGGTGGTGCCGTTGTCGCCGATGAAGACGTTGCCGCTCAGGCCCTCGGCGGTCCCTATCTCGTCGGTGTCCGTCGCGGGGTTGCCGAGCTCGCTCGGCGTGTTGCTCAGCTCATCGGTATCGAAGGAGTTGTCAGACGAAGAGATGAGCAGCACGTTCATGGGGGTACACCATTCGTCATCGGCCGGCATGGGGTCGTTCCAGGTGGCCTTGTCCCCGCTCAGCAGGTCGTTGGTGTCGGTGGTGTTGAAGGTGCTCGTAGCCGACCCCTTGCCCATGAAATAGCGCAGGGTCTCCATGTAGATCTCCGCCACCGGGTTGCCCCAGTTGGTGCACTTCCGTCCGGAATCCGAGCTGGTCAGGAAGTCGCTCTTGGAGATGCCGTAGGTGTTGCAGTCGTTGTACTTATAACCGCTGTAGGTGTATTGGTTGAGCCGCACCTTGTTGAGGCTGTCGATGATGCCGGCGTTGCCGGTGAAGGTGCCGTTCGAGTTGATCTCGTTGTCCGCGGCGGTGGCGTTGCCGGCGAGCTGGCCCACGGCGCGGCGCAGCACGCCGCCCGAGGCATGCTTCTGATAGCTGCCCGAGACCATGCCGAAGCGCACTGTGCCATCCTCTCCGTACTTCTGCAGGAGACCCGTGGGCTTCTTGGCGACCCCTGAGCCATAACCGGTACAGTCCGACTCCTCCTTGTCCGTGACGCAGACCTTGACCCGGACAATCAGCCCATCAGAGCCAGAGGACCGCAGGTTGGCGGAAGTCGCCGGGGTCTGCCCGGTGGTGCTCCCCCATTGGCACTGGTGCACCTCGTCCGAGGCCCAGCGGGGGAAGGAGCCGCTGGCCACCAGCATCTTCGGCGGATAGTGCTGGGCTGGTGATGTATGGTGCCGGAATTGCTGGCGGAGCTCTGGGTGACATTGCAGACGGAGATGGTCGGTAGGTGCTCCCGTGATAGGGCGTGAAGTCTGCCCATCGGAGGCGCTCGTGAACACCTTGGCGAAGGCGTGCACGTCGGTGGTGAGCAGCGCGCGCTCCAGCACCGTGTCGCTGGTGGTATCGGTGGAGCGCTTGCCGCCGTAGAGCACCTTGCGCAGGATATCGATGCGCGTCATGGTGGCCCAGTTGAGGAAATTGCCGCTCCAGCCGCTGGCCGTCGTGTAGCGACCGGTCGCCGTGCAGCTGTGGCCGTTGGTCCCGCCGGCGGCGTTGCCCGGCTCGAAACGGCTGTTGCCGCTGCTGTAGGTGTAGCAGCGGCCAGTGTCGAAGTAACCATAGTAAGAGAAGGTGTCGGTGTAGGTGGTGTCCAGGGTGCCGTCGCCGTCCAGGTCGGTGTAGTCCGGATAGGCCTTCTTGAACAGCTGGTGGTCTACCGACATGGACAGCATCACCATCGGGCGCGCGGTTGCGCTCAGGAACAGGGGCTCCTGGGACACGCTGGACCAGGCAAGACTGGAATGCAGCACCATGGCGCAGAGCACCGCGGCCGCCACTGCGCAGCCTGAAGCGCGGAAGAACGATCGATGGGTCCGCGTTACGGCGGACCTTTTTGTCAGATGTGCGCTCATCGGTAGTAGCTACTCTGTAGTGTTACGACGGAATGGCCGGTCAAGCCGGTGCCGCGGGCGGTCACCCGGTAGAAACGAATGGTTGGGGTCTCCCGCTGGAAGCCCACGACCAGGCTGCTCATGGGCATGTCGAACTCTGCGAGCCGCTCGAGGTAGTACACCGGGTCCGCCGCCAGGTCGGCGGTCAGGGTGCGTCTGGTCACGCTCGAGCCGGTAGTAGTCGCCGTCGCGCTCAGGGTCGAGGCTGGGGTCGCCGTCGAAGGTCCCGTCGCTGCCGTCCCAGGCCATGGCATCGAAGGTCGTGTCATCGTAGATCTTCGCCTCGCCGGCCCGCAGACCCGCCTCGGCCGCCTGGAAGGCCAGCTGGCGGTCGCGGTAGTTGCCGACGATGTGCTCCTCCATCGTCGTGCTCTGGATCGATGCCAGCCCCAGGATGGTCAGGACGGTCAGGATGACCAGCACGGTGATCAGCACCGCGCCGCTCTGCCGGGGACGCGACGGGCTGGGTGTCGAAGGCGGCTTCATAGTGTCGTGTTTCTCACCGAGGCGAAGCCCGAGAGCTCCTTGTAGATCCGCAAGTCGCCCGCGGACGGCGTCTGCGCAGCGCCTGCGAAGGAATAGCTGGCCCGGGCATTGAGGCTGTTCTCCACGCTGTCGGCGAGCACAGAGATCTTGACGCTGACCACCCGTGACCAGTTCGTGACCGAGTTGGCAGCCAGATATCGGTCGGCCTGGCGATTGGTGTCCTGGTCGATGCCGTAGGTCATCTGCAGATTCGAAATCCCTTCGGCGAGCTCATCGGTGATGCCGGCATCCAGGTCACGCCGGTACAGGGCCCGAATCGCCTTGCCGGTCGCGCTCACCCGCCCGGTATCGCCCACGTAGTAGGCGTACTCGTGGACCTTCGCGACGACGGCGTCCGGCTGGTACAGCTTGGAGAGGTTGCTGGAGCTGTTGCTGGTCGCACCGTGGGAGAGCAGCAATGTCGATCCGTCGGTCTCGACGCCGGTCACCCGAAAGATGTCGGCGCCCTCGCAGTCGCTGATCAGCGCCAGGTCGCCGACGGCGAAGTCCTGATAGCCCGACGCCACCGGGACTTTGTCAGCGACCGCTGTCTGCGCTTGGGTGAAGCCCACGCCCGTCCGGCCCCCGCCCCGGACAACGAGCAGGTCGGTGCCAGCGCTGGCGTTGGCGCTGACGCTGGCGGGCACGACACTGCATGTGTAAGCGCCTATATCGTTGCACCCGCCGATGGCCGTCGTATCCACCGTGCCCGAGGCGAGCACCTTGGGGGCGGCGATCTCGCTCCCGGAACAGCCGACATAGCCGGCTCCGCGAACCGCCTGAGTCAACTGGTCCAGGGCGTAGCGTCCGCCCTCGACCACCTGGCCCAGGCCTTGCTGGGTCTTGAACGTCAGCTTGTTCGCCATGAACAGCTGGACTGCCCCATAGAGCAGCAGCAGGCTCAGCACCAGCGCCACCAGCAGCTCGACCAGCGTGAAGCCCCTCTGCCGATCGCGGACCTGATCCATGGCGGTCATAGCCCGGTTGCCATCCTGAAGGGTATCAGAGCGCTGGACTGTCTGGAGTCGGTCCAACGCACCTCGATGACCGCCGCAGTCCCGGAGGTCGAGACCTGGCCGTCGCCGTTGGGGAGGCGGCTAAGCTCGTTCAGCCAGGCCGCCAGGTCTGCGTTGGCCATGTCGGAGGCCGAGCAGGTGCTCGTGCAAGTGCCGGTCGGTGCATCGTCGTCGAAGCTGATGTCGTAGCCATGGGCCAGGGCCCGATCACGGTTGGCACGCATGCGATCGAGAATCCCCTGCGCCGCCATCACCGCCTGGGAGCGCAGGTAGCCGCTGTAGGCGTTGCGCACCGTGGCGGCCTGCATCCCGGAGAGCCCGAGCAGGCCGACTGAGAGCACGACCAGCGCCACCAGCAGCTCGACCAGGGTGAACCCGCCGTTTCGCCTGAGTCCCGTCATGATCGCCGATCCTGTCACGGACAACTGTCCCCCGAGCCGATGCGGCTGGCACGGACCTGTCCGACCGCCGTGATCTGCACGCAGCGGTCCTGGGTGCCCTTGGCGCCCGCCTGATGGATGCGCAGGCCGACCGTGCCACCGGTCCCCGCGGAGCCATCAGCGGCAAAGCGCACGTACGCGGAATCGAAGGTCACCGTCGGGCTGCCGCTCAGCGCATCGCTCACCCTGATGAGGTCCTCGTCACCGGTATCGAGCTCGCCGTTTTTCGGGTTGTTGTCGACGAAGACCAGCCAGCCGTCGGCCCAGTTGTACGAGCCGGTATTGCAGGTCTTGGCGCCGTTTACCCGTGCACAGGCCGCCACCGGCACCCCGCGCGTCAACGCCTCGGAGCGCGCCAGATTCAACGCCGCCACCAAAGCGCCGGTCTGGGCTGCGGCCCGGTTGTTTGCCTGGAGGCTCCGGTAGAGCGGGGCTCCGATGGTGATGACGATCAGCATCACGGCCAGCGTGACGACCAGCTCCACCAGCGTAAGTCCAAGATGCCGCTTCATTGTGACCTTAGAATCTTGACTGAAAGCCTGGCAGACTCGCGCAAAAGTGCACCCCATCAGGTAAACAGACTATAGCAGGGGCGCCGCGCGCCGGGCCCCTCAAAGGGAGGCGTTGAACAGAATAAAACACTTTTTGGAACAGTGGGATAGATCCTGGGACCGGGTTGTCTCCGGCAAGATGGACGGCGGGTCCGGCAGGATGAGCGGTAGGCGGCCGGCGTCACCGGTCGGCAAGCTCTCACCCCTTGCACCGCGGCCAAAGGGGTCTGCGGGCATCGATTCCGATGGGATTGCGACGCTGTTCACACTTCAGAATGTGTGGCGCGTGGTGCCTGTCCGTCGCCAGGCCGACTTGACATCACGACATCGGCGCATCATCGTGGCGCCATGCGCACCACGCTGAATCTCGACGAAGACATCCTCGAGACCGCCAAGTCCCTCGCCCGATCCCAGGGAAGGCCGTTGGGACGGGTTATCTCTGCGCTCGCCCGACGCGGTTTGGCCCCCCTCCCCCAGACCGCCACCGACGACGGGCTGCCGGTCTTTATGGTCCCTCCGGACGCGGCACCAATTACCGACGAGACCGTCCGCTGGGCTCTGGAGGACGAGGGTTGATCCCGTTACTGGACGTCAACGTACTGATCGCAATCGCCTGGCCCAACCACGTCCATCATGGAGCCGCCCACCAGTGGTTCCGCGCTCAACACCCAGACGGCTGGACACGCTCACTGCGTCCACGATGCAACGCTGGGACCGACTGACCCGAATGCTTGACGGCAAGGCGGCCCTCCCCGGCAAGATTCCGCCTATGCTGCTCGCCGCACCGGAAGAAAAGGGGCGCCGAAGCGCCCCTGCTCTCGACTCGGGAGCGAGCCCCGATCAGTTGACCTTGGGGTCGAGCTCGCCCTTGGCGTAACGGCCGGTCATGGCCTCCAGGCTGAGGGACTTGATCTTGGAGGCGTTGCCGGCCGTGCCAAAGGCCTCGTAGCGGGCCTTGCAGATCTGCTTCATACCCTTGGTGGCGGCCGTGAGCCACTTGCGCGGGTCGAATTCCTTGGTGTTTTCGGCCAGGAACTTGCGCACCGCACCGGTGGAGGCCATGCGCAGGTCGGTGTCGATGTTGATCTTACGCACGCCGTGCTTGATGCCTTCGACGATCTCCGCTACCGGCACCCCATAGGTCTCGCCCATGTTGCCGCCGTAGGTGTTGATCATGGCCAGCCAGTCCTGGGGCACCGAGGAGGAGCCGTGCATCACCAGGTGGGTGGTGGGGATGCGGGCGTGGATCTCCTTGACCCGCTCGATGGCCAGGATGTCGCCGGTGGGCGGACGGGTGAACTTGTAGGCGCCGTGGGAGGTGCCGATGGCGATGGCGAGCGCGTCCACGCCGGTCTTCTTGACAAAGTCGGCGGCCTCCTCGGGATCGGTGAGCAGCTGGCTGTGATCCAGCACGCCCTCCGCACCTATGCCGTCCTCCTCACCGGCCATCCCGGTCTCCAGAGAGCCCAGGCAGCCCAGCTCACCCTCGACGGAGACGCCGCAGGCGTGGGCCATCTCTACCACCCGGCGGGTCACATCCACGTTGTACTCGTAGGAGGCCGGCGTCTTGCCGTCCTCACCGAGCGAGCCGTCCATCATGACCGAGCTGAAGCCCAGCTGGATAGAGCGCTGGCAGACCGCGGGAGAGGTACCGTGGTCCTGGTGCATGCACACCGGGATATGCGGGAACTCTTCGATCGCAGCCAGGATCAGGTGGCGCAGGAAGGGCGCTCCGGCGTACTTGCGAGCCCCGGCGGAGGCCTGGACGATGACCGGGGAGTCGGTCTCGTCCGCCGCCTCCATCATGGCGCGCATCTGCTCGAGGTTGTTCACATTGAAGGCCGGCACGCCGTAACCGTGCTCGGCGGCGTGATCCAGCAGCTGGCGAAGGGAAATCAGTGCCATGGGAGTCTCCTAGGTGTGATGAATGCGTTCGTTCGGCTCGCTGCAATCGACCCGTCAGTCGGCCGGGAGCACCATGTGCTCGCCGACGCGCATGATCTTCAAAATGTTCGTCTGGCCCTCGACACCCGAGCGATCGCCCTTGGTGATGATGACCAGGTCCTGGTCCCGCACCGTGCCCCTTCGCAGCAGCTCGTCGATCACTTCTTCGTTGACTTTTGCGATATCCGTACTGGCCACATCGAAGCTCACGGGGTAAACGCCACGGAAAAGCGTTACTTTTCTACGTGTAGACACATGCCGAGTCAAGGCAAATATGGGAATACCCGAGCTAATGCGTGACATCCATTTCACCGTCGAGCCCGACTCGGTCAGCGCAGCGATGGCCTTCACGCCCAGGTGATTGGCCGTATACATGCTGGCCATGGCGATCGCTTCGTCGACCCGCCCGAACACCGAGTCGATACGGTGGTCCGAGCGGCGGACCAGGGTCTGCTTCTCGGCCTCCCGGCAAACCCGATCCATGGCCTCTACAGCCCGGGCCGGGTACTTGCCGGCGGCGGTCTCGGCCGAGAGCATCACCGCATCGGTGCCGTCGAGCACGGCGTTGGCGACATCGAACACCTCGGCGCGGGTGGGGATGGCGCTTTCCACCATCGACTGCATCATCTGGGTGGCGGTGATGCAGACGCAGTTGAGGGAGCGCGCCTGCTTGATCAGCCGCTTCTGCACCGCGGGCAGCTCCGCGTCGCCGATCTCCACGCCCAGATCGCCCCGAGCGATCATGATGGCATCGGAGGCATCGATGATGTCCTCGATGTTCGCCAGGGCCTCGGCACGCTCGATCTTGGCCACGATCCCGCCGCTGCCCCCCGCCTCGGTAAGCAGGCGGCGGGCATGGCGGATGTCCTCGGCGCTGCGCACAAAGGACACGGCCAGGTAGTCGGCATCGATGCCGGCGGCGAAGCGAATGTCGTCCCGGTCCTTGTCCGTGAGCGCCGGGGCCGAGAGTCCGCCGCCCTGGCGGTTGATGCCCTTGCCGTCCGAAAGCACGCCACCGACCACGACCTTGCAGCCCACCCGGTTGCCATTGACATCCTCGACCCAAAGCACAATGGCCCCGTCGTCGAGCAGCAGGGTATCGCCCCGGGAGACATCGTCGACCAGGCGCGGGAAGGTCATGCCGACGCGGGTCTCGTCCCCGCCGTCCAAGGGGCAGTCGGCATCCAGGCAGAACCTCGCACCCTCGACGAGGGTCACGGGCCCCTGGCCGAATCGGCCGATCCGAATCTTGGGGCCCTGCAAGTCCGCCAGCAGGCCCACCTGACGGCCGCTCGCCTGGGCACGGTTGCGCACCAGCTCCACGCGCCGGGCGTGGGCCTCGTGGGTACCGTGGGAGAGATTGACCCGCACCACGTCGACCCCGGCATGGATCAGCCCGTCCAGCACCTTCAGGTCATCGGTGGCCGGACCCAGGGTCGCGACAATCTTGGTACGCCTAAGCATGTGGGTCAGTACCGGCTGCCGGCTGCCAGCTGCGAGCGGCGCTCCGGTTGAGCTGGGGGCTGGACGCTCATCAGTTCTTCGCCCGAGCCTCCAGCATCGCCACGGCCGGCAGGGTCTTGCCCTCGAGGAACTCCAGGAAGGCACCACCCGCGGTGGAGATGTAGGACAGCTGGTCGTAGATGTCGTATTTCTGGATGGCCGCGATGGTGTCTCCGCCGCCGGCGAGCGAGAAGCCCGGCGCGTTGGCGATGGCCATGGCCACGGTCCGGGTGCCACCGCCGAACTGGTCGAATTCGAACACGCCCACCGGGCCGTTCCAGACGATGGTGCCGGCCTTGGCGATGATTGCCGCCAGCTCCTGCGCCGATTGGGGGCCGATGTCGAAGATCATGTCGTCGTCGGCCACCTCTGCGGCGTCCTTCAGGACCGCAGGCTCGTTCTCGTCGAACCGTTTCCCGCACACTACGTCCACCGCGATGGGGATGTTGGCCCCGCGCGCCTTCATCTTCTCGATCAGCGCCTGGGCGATGGGTACCAGGTCGTCCTCGCAAAGGGACTTGCCGACGTTCTTGCCGGTCGCCTTGAGGAAGGTGTTGGCGATACCGCCGCCGACCACCATCTGGTCCACCTTCTCGGACAGGGCCTCGAGGACGGTCAGCTTGGTGGATACCTTGGAGCCTCCGACGATGGCGACCATCGGCCGGGCCGGACTGGCGAGCGCCTTGTTCAGGGCATCCAGCTCCTCGGCCAGCAACAGCCCCGCGCAGGCTACCGGCGCAAACTTGCCGGCACCGTGGGTGGAGGCCTGGGCCCGGTGGGCGGTGCCGAAGGCATCCATGACGTAGACGTCACAGAGGCTCGCGTACTTCTTCGAAAGCTCTTCATTGTCCTTCTTCTCGCCCTTGTTGAAGCGCACGTTCTCCAGCACCACCAGCTCGCCTTCGGCGATCTCGGGTGCGCCGTCCAGATAGCCCTTGACCAGGCGCACCGGCTTGCCCATCAGCCCCGAGAGGTAGTCCGCCACCGGTTTGAGCGAGCTCTCCTCGCTGTAGACCCCCTCCTCCGGACGCCCCAGGTGGGACATCACCATGACCCTGGCGCCGGCCTTGAGGCAGTGCTCGTAGGTGGGCATGGAGGCCTTGATACGGGCATCGCTGGTGACCTTGCCGTCCTTGACGGGGACGTTGAGATCGGAGCGGATCAGCACCCGTTTGCCGGCCAGGTCGAGGTCGGTCAGTTTGATGAAGGACATGGAGAAACCTCCTCGGGATATGGCTCTGAAAGGACTCAGGCGCAAGGTTGGCCTTGCCTGAGCGCTCTCTTGCCTGTCAGCTGTTGGTGTCCGGCGGCCGGCCAGGCCGGCCGCCGGACTGTTCTTTAATCAAGCTGACAGCTGATCGCTGACTGCTTACTTCGCCACATGCTCCACCAAGCGCATCATGTTGCAGGTGTAGCCGTACTCGTTGTCGTACCAGGCCACCACCTTGACGAAGGTGGGGTCAAGGGCGATGCCGGCCTCGGCGTCGAAGATCGACGGCGTGCTGCGACCGCGGAAGTCGGTGGCGACCACCTTCTCGTCGGTATAGGCGAGCACGCCGGCCAGGTCGCCGGACTCGGAGGCCGCCTTCATCGCGGCGCAGATGTCCTTGTAGGAGGCGTCCTTGCTCAGCTCGACCGTCAGGTCAACGACCGAGACGTCGGAGGTCGGCACGCGGAAGGCCATGCCGGTCAGCTTGCCGTTGAGCTCCGGCAGCACCTTGCCCACGGCCTTGGCGGCACCGGTGGAGGACGGGATGATGTTCTCCAGGATACCCCGGCCGCCGCGCCAGTCCTTCATGGACGGACCGTCGACGGTCTTCTGGGTGGCGGTGGCGGCGTGAACGGTGGTCATCAGGCCGCGCTTGATGCCCCAGTTGTCGTGCAGCACCTTGGAGACCGGCGCCAGGCAGTTGGTGGTACACGAGGCCGCGGAGACTATGGCCTGACCGGCATAGCTCTTGTGGTTGACGCCGTACACGAACATCGGGGTGGCGTCCTTGGAGGGGGCGCTCTGCACCACCTTCTTGGCACCCGCCTGGATATGCTTCTGGCAGGTCTCTTCGGTCAGGAAGAAGCCGGTGCTCTCGATGACCAGGTCGGCGCCGACCTCGTTCCACTTGAGGTTGGCCGGATCGCGCTCGGCGGTCAGGCGTATCTTCTTGCCGTTGACGATCATCGTGTTGCCGTCGACGGCGATGTCGCCCGGGAAATTACCATGCACCGAGTCATACTTGAGCATGTAGCCCAGGTACTCGGTATCCAGCAGGTCGTTGATGCCGACCACCTCGATACCGGGGAACTCCTTGGCGATGGACCGGAATGCCATACGCCCGATGCGACCGAAACCGTTGATGCCGACCTTGATTGTCATAGGGTTACTCCGTCAGGTTGCTCAGACTGAAAATTCTTATTGCGGCCCCGGTGCTCAGCGGACCGCCTCGATGGCCTTGGCGACGTTCTCGACGGTGAAGCCAAACTCCTTGAACAGCTGGCCCGCCGGGGCCGACTCGCCGAACCGGTCGATGCCGATCACCTTGCCGTTGAGGCCGACGTACTTGTACCAGCCGTCGGTCACTGCGGCCTCGACCGCCACGCGGGCGGTGACGGACGCGGGTAGAACCGCCTCCTTGTAGGCCGCGTCCTGAGCGTCGAAGGCATTGGTGCAAGGCATAGAGACCACGCGCACCTTGCGCGGGCTCTGCTCGGCGGCCTTGACCGCCAGGTCGACCTCGGAGCCGGTCGCGATGACGATCACCTCCGGGGTGCCGTCGCAGTCACGCAGCACATAGCCGCCGCGGGCGATGTTGGCGATCTGCTCGGCGCCGCGCGCCTGGTGGGGCAGATTCTGGCGCGAGAAGATCAGGCAGGTCGGGCCGCTCTTGCGCTCGACGGCGAGCTTCCAGGCCACCGCCGTCTCGACCGTGTCGCAGGGACGCCAGACACTCATATTCGGGATCATGCGCAGGGTCGGGATCTGCTCGACGGCCTGGTGGGTCGGGCCGTCCTCACCCAGACCGATGGAGTCGTGGGTGTAGACGAAGATCGTCGGGATCTTCATCAAGGCCGCCATGCGCAGGGCGTTGCGGGCATACTCGGAGAACATCAGGAAGGTGCCGCCGTACGGGATGAATCCGCCGTGCAGGGTCATCCCGTTCATGATCGCCGACATGCCGAACTCGCGCACGCCGTAGGACAGATAGTTGCCGTCGACCACCGTGTGGGTGATGAGCACCGACCCCTTGTGGGCGGTGAGGTTCGACGGGGTCAGGTCCGCGGAGCCGCCGAGAAATTCCGGCAGCACGGCCCCGTAGGCGTTCAGCGTGTTCTGGGACGCCTTGCGGGTGGCCGGGGACTCGCCCTTCTCGGCGCACTGGCCGATGAAGGCCTCGCTCACCTGGGCCCAATCGGCCGGGAGCTCGCCGGCCAGCCGGCGCTTGAGCTCGACGGCCAGCTCGGGGAAGGCCTTCTCGTAGGCCGCGAATTTCTCGCTCCAGTGGGCCTCGGCCTCGGCGCCCCGGGACTTGGCGTCCCAGCCCGCGTAGATCTCCGCCGGGATCTCGAACGGCGGATAGGCCCAGCCCAGGTTCTCCCGGGTCGCCTTGATCTCGTCCGCGCCGAGCGGTGCGCCGTGGCAATCGTGGCTGCCGCAGAGGTTGGGGGCGCCGAAGCCGATCACGGTCTTGCAGCAGATCAGGCTGGGCTTGTCGCTCACCGACTTGGCCTCGTGAATCGCCTTGTCCACGGCGTCAGCGCTGTGGCCGTCCACATCGTGCACCACATGCCAGCCATAGGCCTCGAAGCGCTTGGCGGTATCCTCGGTGAACCAGCCCTCGGTGTGGCCGTCGATGGAGATGCCGTTGTCGTCCCAGAAGGCGATCAGCTTGCCCAGACCCAGGGTGCCAGCCAGCGAGCAGGCCTCGTGGGATATCCCTTCCATCATGCAGCCATCGCCCAGGAACACATAGGTATGGTGGTCGATGACCGGATGACCGGGCCGGTTGAACTGGGCCCCCAGGGTGCGCTCGGCCAGCGCCATGCCGACGCCGTTGGAGATGCCCTGCCCCAGCGGACCGGTGGTGGTCTCCACGCCCGGTGCGTAGCCGTACTCGGGATGGCCCGGCGTCTTGGAGTGCAGCTGACGGAAGCTCTTCAGATCATCCATGGACAGCTCATAG
The DNA here is from genome assembly GCA_963711095.1 of uncultured Gammaproteobacteria bacterium. GTDB lineage: Bacteria > Pseudomonadota > Gammaproteobacteria > Chromatiales > Chromatiaceae > CAVQCX01. The sequence continues at coordinate 21,840 of CAVQCX010000015.1, forward strand.
CCGCTCAGGTGCAGCAGCGAGTAGAGCAGCATGGAGCCGTGACCGTTGGACAGCACGAAGCGGTCACGGTCCGCCCACTTGGGATTCGCGGGGTTGTGCTTGAGGTGGCTGTTCCAAAGCACCTCGGCGATGTCGGCCATGCCCATGGGCGCACCCGGATGGCCCGAATTGGCCTTCTGAACCGCATCCATACTCAGCGCCCGGATGGCGTTGGCGAGTTCTCTGCGTGAGGGCATAGGTCTCTCCTGTCTGCAAAGGCTGGAATTAATGAATCGGTCTGAGTGCGGATCAGCGGCTAAACTGCCTTGGAAGTCCCACTACGACGCTGGCGCACCTTGCTGCCGATAAAGCACGGGCAACGGCGCCGACTGATTCGGCGCGCTGCTCGTGCCTCGCTCGTATCCTGGACCCCGCGTCTGCACACCGCCCGGCAAGGCTCGCCAAGGCGGTCCCCAGGGGAAAGGCCGGTTATTCTCCCCCAACTGCTCAGCGGCGGCAACTCTTACCGTCAGCCAATGTCACCAAGGGGCAGGTCAGCGGCATCTCGCCGCTAATCTGCCGGCCGTCAGCGCCCCGGGGCCTGTCCGACAAGCTTCAGCCGGGTGGTCGAAGGCGCCGCGGCCCCTGCGTCGAGCAGCTCACGGCTGCCGAAGGTTAGCACGGTGTCGGGGATACCGTCGCAGTTCGCATCACGGCTCTGAGAGGATTTCGGCGAGACCTCTCCATTGGATGCAGGTTTTTGGCCCTAAAATGGCGCCTCTAAGCAATATTTCGGGCCTATTTTGTGGAATTTTTATAACTTTATCAACAGGATAGCACGGTCTGACCCCGTTGTTGGTTGGGTTGGTTGGATTTCGTTGTGGTGCTGGCGGTTCGCCACGAAAGGCCCATCGGGCCGACCACATCGCCCCGGGGTGGCGCTGCCGTTCTACCCTCTAGGCGACCTCGAACAGGATCTGTTCCAGGTTCGCCGACGGCACTCGCTCCTTCAACCGCAGGATCTCGATGCCGACGACTTGATCTTCCGCGTTGTAATCGAGCACGATGCCCGGCTGCACCTCTTCAGACTCGACGATCTGCGATTCATCCAACCGCAGAAAGAGGGCGTCCACCTTCTCGTCGTATTGCATTCTCATCGCTTTCCCCGCTGACCGCGGTCAAAGTAAGCCGTCACGAACCGGCAAGGCACCGCATGATGCCACCGATGGCAAGCTGGACGGTTAATCACCCTCCCTGGTACTGGATTCCGGCCAATCCATGGCCGGAATAACGGGAGCTGAATAGTTACGATGTCAGATCCATTCTCCATCGCTTCTACTCGCGGACGCTGATCTTTCCCTGGTCGGGGCTTCGACATGCATCAGTCAGGAGGCTTGCCTCCTCCGGAACGACTAGCGACTAGCGACTAAGAAAAGGCTAGGCTCGCGATCAGTGTTGGTGCCTTGCAGCCGCACACACTGCCGGGAATCCACCAAGCCGAGAAATTGCTTTGAGATCTGTCAGTTGGAATCCGAGCAACACTCAACCCAGGCCGATTCAGCCGGGCCGCCATTTGATCGAGCAGCCCATGCTCGGCATCTGCTCCTCGGGGCCCCTTCCGGTGGCCGCGATCTGCTTCATGGCCTCGAACAGATCGCGACGGGCCCCCGGGACCGGCGTCTTTCCGCCCGCATCGAGGCGTCCCCGGTACTGGAGCTGCAGATCGGCGTTGTAGCCGAAAAAGTCCGGGGTACAGACCGCGCCATAGGCCCTGCCCACCGCCTGAGTCTCGTCGAACAGATACGGAAAAGGAAAGTCCCGGGCCAGCGCCGCGCGCTTCATGTTCTCGAACGAGTCCTCCGGATAGTCGGTGGGATCGTTGGACATGACCGCGACGCTCCCGACCCCGAGGGTCTGCAGCTCGCGCGCATCCCGGACAATACGCTCGATCGCTGCCTTGACGTACGGACAATGATTGCAGATGAACATGACCAGCAGGCCCTTGTCGCCACGGCAATCGGCCGGCGTCCAGAGCTTGCCGTCCACCCCGGCCAAGGCAAAATCCGGGGCCGGCGCTGCAAAATCGCATACGGGGGTCTGTAGCACAGCCATCGCTGGGTCGTCCTGTCTTGGGCGGGCGCTCAGCCCAATCTCATTGGGCCGCGGGCGTACCGCAAAAGGTCGCTATTCAGCATTTCGGTAAATCAGCGGTTTCCGGCCTGGAAGCCACAATCCAGATGCCATGGACGGCACGGTGGACGGTCAAGCACCGCCCCTGGTACTGGATTCCGGCGAATCCATGGCCGAAATGACAGGGGCTGAACCGTGGCCGCAAAACAAGCGGGTGCCGCCACTGGGGCAAGGGTGCTCGCCGGGGCATGCACAGCACGCACCCCAGGCGCCGCGCCGAAAGCTGCGACTGATCCATCGGCCCGGCTCGATCCGGTGATTGTAACCCTGCCAGCCCCGGCGTTTACACCCGGGCTTTTTACCTTATAATCTCGCCTTCGCGCCGATTTGAGCTCAGCTTGCGGGCGCAGAACAAATGCAGCTAAAAGAGGCGATCCGGTCACGAAAGCCCGCCCGAAATCAGGTTCCGGCGGGTTTTCTGCTATTTGGGAGACGACCCATCCAATGAGCGACTACCTCTTCACGTCCGAATCGGTCTCCGAGGGCCACCCCGACAAGATGGCGGATCAGATCTCCGATGCCGTGCTCGACGCCATCATCGCCCGGGACCCGCACGCGCGGGTCGCCTGCGAGTGCCTGACCAAGACCGGCATGGTCGTGCTGGCCGGGGAGATCACCACCACGGCCGAGATCGAGTACGAGAAGATCGTCCGCCAGGTGGTCAACGACATCGGCTACAACCACTCCGACGTCGGCTTCGACGGCAACACCTGCGCCGTCATCAATGCCCTGGGACGACAGTCCCCCGACATCAACCAGGGGGTGGACCGCGGCGATCGCGAGGCCCAGGGCGCCGGCGACCAGGGCCTGATGTTCGGCTACGCCACCAACGAGACCGATGTGCTGATGCCGGCCCCCATCACCTACGCCCACCGGCTGGTGCGCCGTCAGGCCGAGGTGCGCAAGAATGGCGAGCTGCCCTGGCTGCGCCCGGACGCCAAGTCCCAGATCACCTTCCGCTACCGGGACAACAAGCCGGTGGCCGTGGACGCGGTGGTCCTGTCCACCCAGCATGCCCCGGACATCCAGGACCGCGAGCTGCACGAGGCCGTCATGGACCTGATCATCAAGCCGGTGATCCCCGCGGAATGGCTGCACCAGGACACCCGCTACCACATCAACCCCACGGGCAAGTTCGTGATCGGCGGGCCCATGGGCGACTGCGGCCTGACCGGGCGCAAGATCATCGTCGACTCCTACGGGGGAACGGCCCGGCACGGCGGCGGCGCCTTCTCCGGCAAGGACCCCTCCAAGGTGGACCGCTCTGCGGCCTATGCCGGGCGCTACGTGGCCAAGAACATTGTCGCTGCGGGGCTGGCCGCGCGTTGCGAGATCCAGGTCTCCTACGCGATCGGTGTGGCCGAGCCCACGTCCATCAATCTGGACACCTTCGGCTCCGGCAAAGTCGCCGATGCGGTGATCGTCAAGCTGGTGCGCGAGCACTTCGACCTGCGCCCCTGGGGCATCATCACCATGCTCGACCTGCTGCGCCCAATCTACCGACAGACCGCGGCCTACGGGCACTTCGGCCGCGACGATATACGTCTGCCCTGGGAGGGCACCGACAAGGCAGCGCTGCTGCGCGAGGCGGCTGGGTTATAATTTTTTGCTCGCTAAAGACTTGCCCGGTCGGCGAGGAGCGTTGCAACGGGGGCCTGGCGCCCCGCCAGGCTCGCCGACCGGCATCCGATGACAACGGCGCTCGGTTGCTGAGGGACCTTCAACATGAATGCTCCTGCTGAGAGCCTGAAACCGGACCACAGGGTCGCCGACCCGGCCCTGGCCGACTGGGGCCGCAAGGAGATCGCCATCGCCGAGACCGAAATGCCCGGCCTGATGGCGATCCGCGAGAAGTATGCGGCCGAGCAGCCCCTGAAGGGCGCCCGCATCGCGGGCAGCCTGCACATGACCATCCAGACCGCGGTGCTGATCGAGACCCTGAAGGCGCTCGGGGCCGAGGTGCGCTGGGCTTCCTGCAACATCTTCTCCACCCAGGACCACGCCGCCGCGGCGATAGCCGCCGAAGGCATACCCGTCTATGCCTACAAGGGCGAGTCCCTGGAGGAATACTGGGCGTTCACCCATTGCATCATGGAGTGGGGCGACGCAGGCACACCCAACATGATTCTGGACGATGGCGGGGACGCGACCCTGCTGGTCACGCTCGGCTCCAAGGCGGAGCAGCGCCCGGAGCTGCTGGACAAGCCCGGCAACGAGGAGGAGCGCGTGCTGTTCTCGGCCATCCGCCGCCGCCTCGAGACCCAGCCGGGGTACTACTCGCACATCCGCGCCAACATTCGCGGGGTCACCGAGGAGACCACCACCGGCGTGCACCGCCTCTATCAGATGGAGAAGGCCGGCGAGCTGCCCTTCCCGGCAATGAACGTCAACGATTCGGTGACCAAGTCCAAGTTCGACAACCTCTACGGCTGCCGCGAGTCGCTGATGGACGGGATCAAGCGCGCCACCGACGTGATGATCGCCGGCAAGATCTGCGTGGTGCTCGGCTACGGCGACGTGGGCAAGGGCTGTGCCCAGGCCTTCCGCGGCCTGGGAGCGAGCGTCTGGGTGACCGAGATCGATCCAATCTGTGCCCTGCAGGCTGGCATGGAAGGCTATCGCGTGGTGACCATGGACGAGGCTGCGCCGCTCGCCGATATCTTCGTCACCGCCACCGGCAACGTCGACGTCATCACCCACGACCATATGGCAGCCATGAAGAGCCAGGCTATCGTCTGCAATATCGGCCACTTCGACTCCGAGATCGATGTGGCGAGCCTGCGCCGCTACCGGTGGGAGAACATCAAGCCCCAGGTCGACCACATCATCTTCCCGGACGGCAAGCGCATCATCCTGCTGGCCGAGGGCAGGCTGGTGAACCTCGGCTGCGCCACTGGACACCCGAGCTTCGTGATGTCGGCCTCCTTCTCAAACCAGGTGCTCGCCCAGATCGAGCTGTTCGAGCGTAACCACGAGTATGCCAAGCGGGTGTACGTGCTGCCCAAGAAGCTGGACGAAGAGGTGGCCCGGCTGCATCTCGCCAAGATCGGGGCGAGCCTCACCCGCCTGTCGGGGCGCCAGGCCGACTACATCGGCGTGCCCCTGGAGGGACCCTACAAGCCGGACTATTACCGGTATTGATGGACAACGCTCAGCCCTATTGGCTCGCAGCGGTCAGCCGGCTCGCGAAAGTCGCTTGGGCTGACCGCTGAGAGCTGCTTCTCCCATGCCCAGCCAGCGCCACCATTCCCGCAGCTTCAGCTTCGAGCTCTACCCTCCCAAGACCGAGGAGGGCGTGCTCAAGCTGCGAAGCACCTGCGAGGCACTCGGCCAGTTGGCGCCGGAATATTTTTCCGTCACCTTCGGCGCCGGCGGCTCGACCCGCGAGCGCACGCTGGAGACGGTGCTGGAGATCCAGGCGGCCGGCTTCGAGGCCGCACCGCACCTCTCGTGCATCGATTCCACCCGGGACGGCGTCCGGCAACTGCTGCAGCGTTACCGCTCCGGCGGCATCCGGCGGATCGTCGCCCTGCGCGGCGACGTGCCCTCGGGGATGCGCGAGATCGGCGAGCTGCGTCACGCCAACGAGCTGGTCGCCTTCATCCGCGCCGAGACCGGCGGGCATTTCCACATCGAGGTCGCCTGCTACCCGGAGTTCCACCCCCAGGCGGCCAACGCCCTGGCCGATCTGCGCCATTTCAAGCGCAAGGTCGAGGCCGGAGCGAACGGCGCCATCACGCAATATTTCTTCAACGCCGATGCCTATTTCAGCTTCGTCGACAGCATCGCGGCGATGGGCGTCAATGTGCCGGTGGTGCCCGGCATCATGCCGATCACCAATTACGCCCAGCTGGCCCGCTTCTCCGATGCCTGCGGGGCGGAGATCCCGCGCTGGATACGCAAGCGCTTGGAAGGCTTAGGAGATGACCTGGACAGCATCCGCGGCTTTGGCCAGGACGTGGTGACCGAGCTCTGCCGCCGCCTGCTGGACGGCGGCGCCCCAGGGCTGCACTTCTACACCATGAACCAGGCGGGCCCGACCCTGGCCATCTGGAAAGGCCTCGGGCTGGCCCTCGCGAACCGGTCCTAGTCTCCTGTTTCGTACTTCTCGGAGCTTATGGAGCCACAGTCCAGGCATGCTGCGCCATGGTCGGGACTTGGGTCGCCGGGGCCTTGCAGTGGCCGTCGGCCGCAGGGATGCGGCCGTCGAGCTTACAGGGATGTATCCACAGCGTGTCACGGAAAGGTCGCGGTGGCCCAAGTGGCTTGCATTACGCAGCTCCTCATAACTTCCAATCAGCATGAAACGGTACACTAGCCGTGCTCACCGGGCCCCTGTGGCGGCGCCCGATCCGCCGGATGGCGGCCCCGGGGCACGGACGGAACCGTGAGCCCCTGAGTCCGGGCCGCCGACGCAGCGCTTTTCGCGGCCCACCGGAAGGGCGATACTTTCGTTATACGCATGGACAGACCCGTCACCGTTTCCAAGACAGCCAGACAGATTACAGCGAGGAGAATGCCCGATGGTCGCAGCCAACATAACCGACCTGATCCGTCAGTGCGCGTTCGGAGAAGAGCTTGAAGGCCAGGACTGCGAGGTGCTGGGCGAGGTCGCCTCGAGCCGCGAGCTGAGCGAAGGCGAGGTACTGGTGCGCGAGGGACAGGTGGACGACAGCGTCCATATCATCGTGGCCGGCAAGCTCGCCGTCACCAAGACGACGGGTGGCGGCGACGAGGCCACCCTGCATGTCCTGCACGAGGGTGACCTGGCGGGCGAGCTGGGCTTCATCGACGGCACGGCGCACTCGGCCACCGTCAAGGCCCTGACGCAGGCCCAGGTGGTGACCCTGGAGCGCAGCCGATTCGAGTCCCTGATCACCAGCCACCCCCAGGTGGTCTACGACGTCATGCGTACCATCGTGCGCAGGGTGCATGCCACGCTCAGGCGCATGAACTTCCAGTACGTCGAGATGACCAACTACATCACCAAGGGACACGGCCGATATTGAAGGCGGGGCGGGCCACCGCCCTGCGGTTTACGTCATCCCCGAGCATGGCCGCCCTGGACAATCAGGCGCTGAGCGCCAGGGACCTGGCCAGCCTGTGGCACCCCTGCACCCAGATGAAGGACCACGAGTGGCTGCCCCTGGTGCCGATCCGCCGGGGCGAAGGGGTATGGCTGGAGGATTTCGACGGCCAGCGCTATCTCGATGCGATCAGCTCCTGGTGGGTCAACCTGTTCGGCCACTGCAATCCCAGGATCAGTGCCGCGGTCGCCGACCAGGCCGGACGCCTGGAGCACGTGCTGCTGGCCGGTTTCTCTCATGAGCCGGCGATACGCCTGGCCGAGCGCCTGCTGGCGCTGACCCCGCCCGGTCTGTCGCGTGTGTTCTTCGCCGACAGCGGCTCGGCGGCGGTCGAGGTGGCGCTCAAGATGAGCTTCCACTACTGGCGCAATGCCGGTCGCACCACCAAGAAGCGCTTCGTCACCCTGGCCAACAGCTACCACGGTGAGACCCTCGGTGCCCTCGCGGTGGGTGACGTGGCGCTTTACAAGCAGACCTACGCGCCGCTGCTGATGCAGGCCTATACAGCTCCCTCGCCGGACTGTTTCCTGCGCGATCCGGGCGAAAGCTGCGATGACTACGCTCGGCGACGCTTCGCCGACATGGAACGGCTCCTGGCCGACCACGCGGCGGAGATCTGTGCGGTCATCGTCGAGCCCCTGGTGCAGTGCGCTGGCCAGATGCGCATGTACCCTCCGGTCTACCTATCGCTGCTGCGCGAGGCCTGCGACCGTCATGGGGTGCATCTGATAGCCGACGAGATCGCCGTCGGATTCGGTCGCACGGGCACGCTGTTCGCCTGCGAGCAGGCCGGGATCAGCCCGGACTTCCTCTGTCTGTCCAAGGGGCTCACCGGGGGTTACCTGCCCCTGTCGGCGGTCGTCACTGCAGAGCTCATCTATCAGGCCTTCTACGATGACTACGCAACGCTGAAGGCATTCCTGCATTCCCACAGCTATGCGGGCAACCCGCTGGCCTGCGCGGCGGCGCTGGCAACCCTCGACATCTTCGCCGAGGAGCCGGTGTTGGAGCGCAACTGCAGGCTGGCCGCGGTGATGCAGGAGGCCACCGCCCATCTGAACGACCACCCGCAGGTGGGCGAAGTCCGGCAACGGGGCATGATCCTGGCCATCGAGATGGTGGCCGACAAGCCGAGCCGCGCAGCCTACCCCTGGCAGGAACGCCGGGGGCTCCAGGTCTACCGCCACGCCCTGTCCAGGGGTGCCCTGCTACGACCCCTGGGCAACGTGATCTATTTCATGCCGCCCTATGTGATCTCGGCAGAGCAGATCCGCCAGCTCGCCGCGATCGCCACCGAGGGCATAGAGCTGGCCACACGGCCATGACACCCCCTTGGCGCTGACCCGGCTCTACACGCCGCAGCCGCTGGCGCCCGGGGCCCGACTGGTGCTGGAGCAAGCCGCCTCCCGGCACCTCGGCCAGGTGCTGCGCCTGGGCCCGGGCAGTCGGGTCGAGCTGTTCAACGGAGACGGTCGGGAGGCCGAGGCGCGGCTGGTTGCACTCTCCAAGTGGGGCGCGGAGATCGAAGTGCTCAGGCTCTCCGAGGCCGAGCCAGCCCCGAGCCTGGAGCTGACCCTGGCGCAGGGGATCTCCAAAGGCGAGCGCATGGACTTCGCCCTGCAGAAGGCCATCGAGCTCGGCGCCCGGTGTTTTGTGCCACTGTTCACCGAGCGCTCTGTGGTCAGGCTGGATGCTCAGCGCCTGGAGCGGCGCCTGATCCACTGGCGGCGGGTGGCGATTGCCGCCTGCGAGCAGTCGGGACGCCGACACCTGGCCCGGGTCGCCCCGGCGGCGACGCTTCAGGAATGGCTCGCCTCGCAACCGGGGCCCGGGATCTTCCTGCACCCTGAGGCCCGGCGACGGCTCGTTGACCTCGAGCCACCCCGCGGCCATCTCTGCCTGCTCGTTGGACCCGAAGGCGGGTTGGCGGACGCCGAGAGCGGGGCCGCCGAAGCGGCCGGCTTGGTCGGCGTCCGGCTCGGTCCCCGCATCTTGAGAACCGAGACCGCACCGCTGGCCGCCCTGGCGGCTATACAGACGCTCTGGGGGGATTTTCGCTAGCCGGCGCCACCCGCCGCCGGCACCGCGTCGAGCATCTGCTCCAGTGCGTCCAGATCGGGGATCCAGGCAGGCTCACCGCCCAGGGAGACCTGGCGCAGCACCGGCGCACCGGGCGGGGCATCGCTCGCGTCATCATCCACGCTTCCTTCCTGGATGCGCACCAGCCGGGGGATCGCCTGCGCCAGGATCCCTACGTAAGGCCGCTGCGGGTTACCGTTCAGGGTGTTGCACACCACGATCCGCGCCCGGTGCCCTGCCGCCGCCCTGATACCCCCGGCAGCACGCTCGAAAGCCACCAGGGGCACCCGCTGCTGGCGCCAGTCGATCGCCCCGAGTAGCCAGTCCGGCGCCCAGCCATCGATCTGCTGCGGCTCCTTGTAGCCGACCACCTCCGCCACCGTGGCGTTGGGAAGCAACAGGCGCCCGCCATCAAGCGGGATCAGGACGGCCCGGATCTCACTAGCTGCCTTGCGGGGCTCGGTCATGATTGCTTCTCAGCCAGCAGCGAGTAGATATTCTGAAGCAGATCGGTCTCCTGGTACGGTTTGCCGAGATACCGGTCCACGCCCAGCTCGAAGGCGAGCGTCCGGTGCTTCTCGCCAGTACGCGAGGTGATCATGATAATCGGTACGCCGGCCAGATCCGGAGAGTTGCGCATGTGGCGGGCCAGCTCATAGCCGTCCATGCGGGGCATCTCGATGTCGAGCAGCATCACGTCGGGCACCTGCTCCTGGAGCTTCGCCACGGCATCCACGCCGTCTTTGGCGGTGATGACGTTCATGTTGTGCCGCTCCAGGAGACGGCTAGTGACCTTGCGCACCGTAATGGAGTCGTCGACCACCATGACGGTGACCCCTCTGCCGAGCTCCGGGGCGACCAGATCCGGCGGGACCGCGACCTCCTGCAGTGCGGCCATGCGCACCAGCGCGTTGACGTCGAGAATCAGGGCTACCCGCCCGTCGGGCAGGATGGTGCCGCCGGTGATCCAGCGCACGCTGCTCAGCTGCGGGCCTACGGACTTCACCACGATCTGCCGGTTGCCGACCAGGCCATCGACCTGCAGGGCAACCCTATGCTCCCCAGCCCTGACCAACAGCAACGGGAACCACTTGGCCTGCTCCGCCAGCATCAGGGGATTGGTATCGAGGATCGCCCCGAGGTAACGCACCGCATAGGTGCGGCCGGCATAGTCGATTCCGGCGCGGCGCCCAACGTAGGCATCTTCGAGGTCCTTGCGGCTGATCCGGACCACACCCTCCATGGCGGTGTGAGGGATCGCGTAGATCACCTCGTTGAGCTGGACAAGGAGCGCGTAGGTAATCGCCAGCGTAAGGGGCAGGCGCACCGTAAAGCTCGACCCTCTGCCGCGCTGGGATTCGATCTCCACCGTGCCGCCGAGCTGCTTGACTTCACTGACGACCACGTCCATGCCGACCCCGCGACCGGAGATCTGCGTGACCACGTCACTGGTGGAGAATCCGTGCTCCAGGATGAACTGCATCAGATCATCGTCGGACACCGGCGCCCCGGAGGCCAGCAGACCACGCTCGATCGCCTTTTTTCGGATACTGTCCATCTGCAGCCCGCGACCGTCGTCCGAGACCGTGAGCACCACATCCGTCCCCTCTCGGGACAGATACATGGAGATCGTGCCGCTCTCGGGCTTGCCTGCCTGGGCCCGCAGCTCGGCGGACTCGATGCCATGGGCGACGGCATTGCGCAGGATGTGCTCCAGGGGCGCCACCATGCGCTCCAGGATGCCGCGGTCCATCTCGCCCTCCGCCCCGTGCACCTGCAGCTCCGCTTTGCTGCCCATCTGGGCGCAGGTCTGGCGCACCACCCGGTGCAGCCGTGGCACCAGGGTGGAGAAGGGGATCATGCGGGTGCGCAGCAGCCCATCCTGCAGATCGGTGGTAACCCGCGATTGCTGCAGCAGCAGGGTCTCTGCCTCGCGATTGACCTCATCCATGATGTCGCGAATGCTGACCAGGTCGTTGACCGTCTCCGCCAGGCTTCGCGAGAGCTGCTGGATCGTCGAGAAGCGGTCCATCTCCAGCGGGTCGAAATCCTCGTCGTACTGGACGCCAGCCTCCTTGTCACGCTCGTATCGGAACAAGATCTGGGCCTCGGTCTCGATCTCGAGCTGGCGCAGCTGCTGGCGCAGACGACTGACGGTCTGGTCGAGCTCGGTCAGGTTGAAGCCCAGGGCGCCGCTCTGCTGCTCCAAGCGGGAGCGGTAAATGCTGACCTCCCCGGCATTGTTGACCAGCCGATCCAGCAGCTCAGCACGCACGCGCACCTGCTCCTGGCCGGTGCGTGCCGTGCGCACGCCGGCGCGCGGCGCCTCGGTGACAGTGCGGACCGTCTCCGGCGGAAGCTCGCGGGCCGGAAACGGGATCACGCTCGCCTCGGACTTGCCGGCGGCCGGCTCCGGCTCCGACTCCACTTCCGGACTCGGCACTTCGGGCACGGAGGGCTCCGGCGCCGCGAGCGGCCTGCCGGCGATCGCCGCCTCCAGCTGGGCGAGCAGATCTTGGGCCCGGTGAACGCGCCCGGTTCGGGTCACTTCATCGATCTGCCCGACCAGGCGGTCGGCGACCCGCTGCGCAAGATCGACGACCAGATCGCTGACCTGTATCCGTCCATGGTCGACCGCGGTCAGCAAGGACTCGAAATTGTGGCTGAGATCGCCAACCGGCGCGACACCGGCAAGACGGGCCCCCCCCTTCAAGGTGTGCAGTGTGCGCTGCAGACCCGCCACCGGTGCACTGGCCATGGGATTGCCGGCCCAGTCCTCCATCGCGCTGTCCATGCTCTCGATCAGCTCGCGGGCTTCCTCGAGAAAGATCGCGACCAGCTCCTCGTCGGCCTCGACCGTGAAAAGCTCCCCGGTCCCCTCCAGCGACTCCTCTTCCGACGCCGCTGCGGACAGGTCCGCTTCGTCCTGCCCCGGCAGCTCGAACGGAGCCTCTGTGGCCAGGGGTTGCGCTGGCTCGGTCCCTAGCGCTTCGCCCTCGACTGCCTCGGCTCCGACCGCTTCGAGTCTCGACGGCTTCGGCCTCGATCGCTTCGCCCTCGACGGCTTCGGGCGCGACGGCTTCGGGCTCGGCGGATTCGGCCTCGACGGCTTCGGCCTCGATTGCTTCGCCCTCGACGGCTTCGGGCTCGACGGCTTCGGGCTCGACTGCTTCGCCCTCGACCGCTTCGCCCTCGACGGCTTCGGGCTCGACGGCCTCGACGGCTTCGGTCTCGACGGCTTCGGTCTCGACGGCTTCGGTCTCGACCGCTTCGGACTCGATCGCTTCGGCCTCGATCGCTTCGGCCTCGATCGCCTCGGTCTCGACCGCTTCGGGCGCGACGGCTTCGGGCTCAACCGATTTGGGCTCGGCGGCTTCGGGCTCAACCGCTTGGGGCTCGACGGCTTCGGGCTCGGCGGCTTCGGTCTCGATCGCTTCGCCCTCAACCACTTCGGACTCAACCACTTCGGACTCAACCGCTTCGGGCTCGATCGCTTCGGGCTCGATCGCTTCGGTCTCGATCGCTTCGCCCTCAACCACTTCGGACTCAACCGCTTCGGGCTCGGCGGCTTCGGGCTCGACCACTTCGCCCTCGGCTGCTTCGGCCTCGACCGAGTGCACGGACTCTACCAGCTCCGGTGCCAACGAGCCGACCTCCGGTCCGGCGAAAGGGGCCTGCTCCCCGTGGGGGTGCTCAAGCAGATCACGCGCACGATCAACCGCGTCGACCAGCGCGCGCCAATCGGGGATCGCGACGCCGGGCGCGTTGATCGCCGCGAGCACCTGTTCGATAACCGAGACACTCTGGGCGATAAGCTCCAGATCCTCCCGACTGGCCCGCTGCGCCACGGCACGCAGCTCGCTGGTGTACCTCTCCAGCACAGCGGCGAGTCCAGCCACCGGCTCGACCTCGGCCATGTGCGCGCTGCCGTGGAGGGTGTGGAAAGCCCGGCACACCGACTCTGGGATCTCGGGCTGGTACCAGACCTGACCGGCCTGCTCGACGAACCCCGCGAGGGCGTCCAAGTGAGTCCTGGACTCGGCCTGAAAGATCTCGGCCAGCGCCGGGTCGAGAACGATCCCCGCGCCGGCCGGCTCTCCCCGCTCCATTTCGATCGCCGACGCACCAAGTGCCTCGGCGTCCGGCTCGATCTCCGCCACCTCGACGCCCTGATCCGTCTGTGCGGTCGCCACCGCTTCCGCCTCCTCGGCGTAGCTGCGCAGGTCGATCACGTCGGCCGAGGCGCGCTCGTCCCAGGCGGTTTCCGGCACCTCGATTGCCGGAGCGGGAGGAGGCTCGGCGGGCGTCTCGACGCGCGGCGGCGCAGAGGGTCCGGAAGGCTTGCCTCCCGCCAGACCGAACGCCCGCTCCATCAGCGCCTCGACCGGAGCCCCGTGGGGCTGCCCGGTCTCCTGGGAGTGGATCAGCTCGGGCAGTACATCGAGAGACCCGTGGAGGATCTCCAGAATCTCTGGGCTCACCGCGACGCTCCCCTCGATCACCCGGTTGAGGAGATTCTCGACCGACCAGGCGTATTCCCCGATTACCCAGGCCCCGACCAGGCGCCCACTGCCTTTGAGCGTGTGGAACGAGCGCCGGAAAGTGCCCAGTGCCGCGCTGTCATCACGGTTCGCCACCCAGCGCGGCAGCTGCTCACGGATGACACCCAGCTCTTCCCGAGCCTCCTCGAGGAATATCTCCATAATCTCGGCATCGCCTTCCTCGTCCTGCGCCGCGCCCTGCGCCCAGCCATCGTTCTCGACCGCCTCGACCTGAAAGTCGAGGTCGCTGCCACCGACATCTGCCGATTCGGCCCGGATCCCCGCCTTTTCCGGCGTCTCGATCTCGGCCGCGCCCAGGTGCTCAGGCAGCTCACCGCCGGCCTCTGGAGGCTCGGTCGCGGTCATGTCCTCCTCGGCAGCCTCCGGCCCCGCCTGCGCGGCCGGAGGCTGGGCCTGCAGGCCCAGCCTCGCCAATCCCTCGCGCGCCACATCCAGAATCGAATTCGGGCTGCGCTCACCATGGCTCACCGCGTCGGCATAGAACTCGACGCTGGTCACCACATCAGCCAGGGCATCCTGGGCCTCGACAGGCAGGTTGCCCTCCACGAGGAGCCCCTGCTCCAAATAACGGCCCAGAGAATCCATCATCTCGGCCGGCTCGGCCAGGCCGATGATCTTGAACGCACCGGCAATCGAGCGGAAACGCCCGGGCACGTCCTGAATCAGAGTCCCGTCCTGGGGGCGCTCCAGAAAACTGGATATGGCCTCTTTGGCCTTGGCCAGCTCGGTCCCGGTCTCGTGCAGCGTCGCCTTGACCAGCAGCTGCAGCTCGCCGGCCGGCAGCACGCCCTCGGCAGAGTCACCATCACCGCTGCCCGAGCCCAGGCCGGACAGCGAGGACTCAACAAAGATGATATCGCTCGCCATATCCATGAGCTCGGCATCGCTCGGTATCGCTCCGGCCGAGGCCACCTCATCGACCCGCGCGGCAAGCCGTTTCAGGCGCCCACGCAGCCCTCCCTGTCCCACCATGCCGAGGGTGTCGGCAACCTTGTTGAGAGGCTCGCGAAGCGCGCGTAGCCGCTCCATGTCACTGGCCCCGCCGCGCATGAACAGATCGAGACCGTCTTTGACGTGGATCAGGTCCTGCGCGATCGCTTCGCGAACACTGGTCAGCACGTCCTCGCTCAGGGCCGAGAGCTCCCCGGCGGCCAAGCCGCCGCCGCTCGCGGAGCTCCAGTAGCGGCCGAGCTCGAAACGGTCCTTGAGCCCCTGGACCCTGGGATCCTCGGTCGACGCCCGGGCAACATAAAAGAGAAGATTACTGAACAGCTCGGAGGCCGGCTCCGCCGCAACCGCGGCCTCACCTAGATCGATGACCCGCTTGGTCTCCCGGTCAATCTCCCCGAGCAGGTGCTTGACGGCGATACCAAGGTCGATCGCGCCTACCTCGACGCCGGCGATCAGCCCGCGGGCGGCCTGGAACAGCCGACCGACGGCAGCGGTGCCCGCCGCCTGGGCGAGCTCATCAACCACCGCTTCGAGCTGACGCAGGCCACTGGCAGTGTCGTTGCCGCGCAGCACTCCGACCAGGCCCAGGTGATAACGGTGGCGGATGCTGCGGGCCCGGTCGGACAGCTCGGGGCTGGGCTCTCCGAATTGCTCGGTCTCGCGCAGCCAGCGGTCCAGCTCGGCGCCAAACAGGGAAGACTCGGACAGCAGCGGGGCATCGCGCGCCGCCCGCAGCTCGTTCATCAGCGGCAACAGTGCGAGCGGCACGTCTGCCGCCCCTTCCTGAATCTGCTCTAGGTAGTCCGGCAGCTTGACCAGGCCCAACATCAGGGGCTCGGCCGCGTCCCCGATCTTTCCCAGATGACCCGCGTCCATGGCACGGGCGACCAGCTCCATCTCTTCGGCCAGCATCGCAGCGCCAAACACCTGCGCCATCTGCAGCGTTCCGTACACCTGGTGTAGCCGGTCCCCGCACGCCTTCATCTCGCCAGGCTCGGCAACGCCTTCGACATACCGTTCGAGCGCCTCCCGGGCCTCCCGCACAGTGGTGTCAATCTCTCCCTTGATCCAGCGCAAGACGTTGTAGTCGCGACCCTTACTCATGCCGGTCTCTCACAGTTCCAGGCCTGCTTGTAACCCGGGACACCGCCCAGCATCCCTGCGGGCGCTCGCCCCGAGCAACGGATTACACCGGTAGGCGGAATCCAGACACCGACCGCTGCAGCTCGTCGGCCAGCTCGGCGAGCTTGCCGATCGAGTGGGCGGTCTGGTTGGTGCCCTCGGTGGTCTGCTGGGTGATCTCCTGGATGACCCCCATGGTGTCGTCGATGCGCGCCACCTCCGACGACTGCTGCTGCGCCGAGTCGGAGATCTTGCGGGTCAGCTCGGCGATATAGCCCGACACCGTCTCGATCTCTTTGAGGGCTTCGCCGGCATCCTCCGCCAGCTTGGCGCCCGCCACGACGCCCGAGGTGCTCACCTCCATCGAGCTCACCGCCTCGTTGGTATCGGCCTGAATCGTCTTGACCAACGCCTCGATCTGCTTGGTTGCGTTGGACGAGCGCTCGGCGAGACGCTGAACTTCGTCGGCAACCACCGCAAAGCCGCGGCCCGCCTCGCCGGCCATCGCGGCCTGCATGGCGGCATTCAGGGCGAGAATGTTGGTCTGATCCGCGATGTCGTCGATCAGCTCCACGATATCGCCGATCTCCTGGGAGCTTTCGCCGAGCCGCTTGATCCGCTTCGCCGTCTCCTGGATCTGCTCGCGGATGTTGTCCATCCCATGGATCCCTTTGCGCACCGTTTCGGCGCCCTTGCTCGCGATGTCCACCGAACGCTGTGCGACTTCCGCTGACTCGGTCGCGTCCTTCGACATCTGGTCGATGGCCTGGCTCATCTGCGCAATGGCCCGGGTGGCCGAGGTGATCTGCTCGGCCTGGTGCTCGCTCGCCTCAGCGAGATGCATCGCCGTAGCCCGGGTCTCCTGGGCGGACGAAGACACCTTCTCCGAGGTCTCATTGATGGTCGTTACCAGGGTTCGCAGGGCCTCGATGGCGTAGTTGATGGAGTCCGCGATGGCCCCGGTGATGTCCTCGGTAACGGTCGCGGTTACAGTCAGGTCGCCGTCGGCCAGGTCGCCCATCTCATCGAGCAGTCGCAGGATGGCCTGCTGGTTCTTGTCGTTGGTGCGCTTGCTTTCCAGCTCACGCCTGCGTGAATCGTTGAGCAGCAGGTAGCCGAGGATCAGCATGATGACTGCGGCGATGATGCCCATGACAGTGATGAATGCGGGGCCGACCCTGAACTTGCCGATACCCCAGCGACCCGGGGATTGACCGTACACTTTGAGCAGCGCCCCGGCGGCATCGGTCACCTGGTCGGATATCCCAGGAATGTTGGCAGCCGCCTCCAGGGCAGGCAGCACCTTGGGCGTCACATCGACGATCTCCGCGGCGTGGTCGTTGACCGTCGTGAACAGCATGGCCACTTCGCGCAGTTTCTGATCGCCCGCGGGGTCGGTCACACGGTCGACGCCGAGCTCCTTATCGCCCTTGACCATACCTTCCAGCACCCGCCCGAAAAGGTCCGCGTCGCGGCTGAACTGGTCGATGGCACCGGCGGTGTCGTGGCCGCTGATCAGCAGCTGGGACACGTTGTTCTCGATACGCTGGGACAGCATCAGCTGGCGTGTCGCGATATAGATCTGCGAGGGCGGGGCATTGGCCTTGACCAGGATTCGCACGATCTGGTCCGAGAGCTCCTGGAGCTGCGGCACGAATTGGGTGATGACGCGGACGAACTCGCCCACGGTCAGAATCGACTCGCGGTTGGCCAGCACCAGATCGGCCTTCTGGCGCAAACTCTTCCATTTACCATCGAACGTATCCAGGGCGCCCGTAACCTCCTGAGGCGACGCCGGCAGCCCCTGGTCCGGCACACCGTTCCTAAGCTCGTCGAGGGTCTTCTGGAAGTCGTCCCGCGACTCCTTGAGCAGGGCAAACGACTTCTCGTTGCCAGCGGCCGCGGCCAGCGCGTAGGTCGCGATGCGCTGCGCCACAACGCGCTCCTTGGCTACGCGCAGCAGGTATTCGGCATCATGGTCCGCCCACTGCGACACGTGCACGAACGTGACCAGCGCCACGACGATCACGGTCATGAGAAGGATCGAAAGTAAGGTAATCAACCGTGCGGATCCGGCCCCGCCTGCTTTCGCTGCCATTATGTCGCCTCCAGAGTATTACAATGCTTTGGGCGCTCCACCCCCGAGGCTCCAAGCCCAGGCTGCAGGCTCGGCGACCGGGTACCTTGCTGTCGCGGCGGCTCACTGATGCTACGCAGCCCACCTTTCTTCAAATGCGCTTCACCCCGGGGAGCTGCCGCTTTTCAGGCGGCTGCCACCTGGAATTCCGGGTCTCCGCTCAGTGCCGGGACGCTGAGCACGGGCCAGGACTCCATGTCGTGCTGGTAGGTCGATTGCACGAATCTCGCAAGCTTGCCGTCGAGATAAGGCGCTTCGCCCCGTGTTTCTTCCGGAAAGTGCCGCATCCCGAACACTTCGCCCACCAGAAGCCCGACCGGCGTCGCCTCGTGGCGGATCACCAACACGCGGCTGCGCCGGTCCGTCACCGCCGCGCGACCGCCGAGAAACTGTTGCAGATCCACGATCGGCAGTAGGCTGCCACGGACGTTCGCGACCCCCCGCACCCAGGCGTGGGTGCCGGGAACAGGTGTCACTGCCGCAGGGAAATTGAGTATTTCCATCAGCTCGCCGAGTGCCGCGGCGAGGCGCACACCGGACACCGAGAACAGCACCCCCTCCCAGAAGCGTCGAAACTCGGTCTGCTGGGGAAGACCGACGGCATTTCGCCGGCTGCGGTCCTCGATGTCGCGCAACAAGGACAGAATTTCGCGGGATTCGGCACTGCCCATGGAATCGCCCGCCTCAGGTTCCGAGCACGGCCTTGATCTTACCGATAAGCTCGGAGGCGGTGATGGGCTTGACCAGATACTCCTTGGCGCCCTGGCGCAGACCCCAGGCCCGGTCGGTCTCCTGCCCCTTGGTGCTCACGATGATTACCGGGATGTTCGCCGTTGCCGGATCCCGGGCCAGCTGCCGGGTCGCCTGGAATCCGTTGAGGCCGGGCATGACGACATCCATGAGGATCACATCGGGCCGGGCAGTCCTGGCCTGCTCGATCCCGACCTCGCCGCTCTCGGCAGTGAGCGTCTGGTAGCCCTGCTTTTCGAGCATCGTCTTGATGACGTGCACCTCGGTCGGGGAATCGTCGACAATCAGCACAGTCGCCATTAGCTTTGTATCCTCCCCGGTTTGCGCCCTGGCCCGCTCGGCGCCCGACTTCAACCCGCGCGGTCCGGATCTCTGGCCCGCACCGCATCATCCCGCCCGGATCAAGCCGCCTTGACGGCGTACTGCCTGACCGCGCTGAGCAGCTCTTCTTTTGTAAATGGCTTTGTCAGGTATTGCTCGGACCCGACGATGCGCCCGCGAGCCCGATCGAAAAGTCCATCCTTGCTCGACAACATGATCACCGGCGTGCCCCTGAATGCGGCGTTGTGCTTGATCAGGGCGCAGGTCTGATAGCCATCCAGACGCGGCATCATGATGTCCACGAAGACGATGTCCGGGTGATGGTCTGCGATTAGCGCCAAGGCCTCGAATCCGTCGGTTGCGGTCAGCACATCGCAACCGGCCTTCTTGAGCAAGGTCTCCGCGGTCCGACGAATGGTCTTGCTGTCGTCAATCACCATCACCTTCAAACCGGCGATGCTGGCCTCCAGATCGCTCATCCCGGCTCGCCTCTCGTACAAATGCCCGCTGACGCAGGATGGCCGAGTATCGCACCAAGCGAGTGGCACAAGGACCACGTCATCCCCATCGAGGTCAGGCTCCGGATGCAAATTGCGCGGCATTCACCCAGCGCGGCCATCGTACAAGATTCATGGTAGTACATTTCGCGCAATGACTCGTACACATCGGGGTAAGGCGCAAAAACCGCGCCTGGCCACACAGCGGCTCCGACAAAGGGGTACCCAGCCAGGGGAAGACGGCAAGCGAACCTCCAAACCCACCCTCAAATCGAGCGACGCCCCTCCCGGCTCCACACGGGCGGCGGCCGCCGAGAAGCCGGCCTGTTTAGGGCCTTTTCGCTGTTATTTGCCCAGGCCTCTTTCGGCTCCACAGAACATAGCAAGCCGGCGGTCCCGGCGCAACCAGGGGCCGACTGGCGAGATCCGGCACCAAACGATTGCCCGGGCGCTCGTTCCGGGCATGGCATCGGGGCAGGGAGCACCGGCGTTGCGCGACGCTCTGCCAATCCCATCGCGGACCCGGCAGCCCAGCCTTGTAGGGCTGGCACGATGATCGGACAATCCGCGCCTGGTACAACGGCGAGCAGGAGCCCCGGCGACCATGAGCATTAATCTCGGCGTGGTGATGGACCCGATCGCGTCCATCAAGATCCAAAAAGACAGCACCTTTGCAATGCTCCTGGAGGCCCAGGCACGGGGCTGGAGGCTCTGGTATATGGAGCAAGGCGACCTTTGGCTGCGCGATGATCGCGCCTTCGCGAGGATGCGCGAGCTGGCGGTTCAGGACGAGAGCTCGGGTTGGCACCGGTTCCTCTCCCAGCGCATTGCGCCGCTCGACAGTCTCGACGCCGTCCTGATGCGCAAGGACCCGCCGTTCGATATGGAGTACATCTACACGACCTATCTACTCGAGCGCGCGCAGAGCCGTGGCACGTTGGTGGTCAACCGCCCGCAGAGTCTGCGCGATGCCAACGAGAAGATGTTCACGGCCTGGTTCCCGCAATGCTGTCCCGCCACGCTGGTCGACCGCGACAGCGGGCGCTTGCGCGCCTTTCTGGGCGAGCACCGGGACATCATCCTCAAGCCGCTGGGCGGCATGGGCGGGGCCTCGGTGTTCCGGGTCCGGGAGGGCGACCCCAACACCAACGTGATCATCGAGACCCTGACGGCATACGGCACCCGGTTTGCGATGGCGCAGCGGTTTATCCCGGAGATCGCGGCCGGCGACAAACGGATCTTGGTGATCAACGGCGAGCCCGTGCCTTACGCCCTCGCCCGGATTCCCAAGGCCGGCGAGAGCCGGGGCAACCTGGCCGCCGGTGGAACCGGCAAGGGCATGCCGCTGTCGGACAGGGACACCTGGATCGTCGACCAGGTCGGCGCGGAGCTGCGTCGCCGGGGTATCTTGTTCGCAGGACTGGATGTGATCGGCGATTTCCTGACCGAGATCAACATTACCAGCCCCACCTGCATCCGGGAGCTCGACCACCAGTTCGCGCTCAACATCAGCGCCCGGCTGATGGACCTCATCGATGAGAGTCTGGCCCGATGACGCCGTCGCCCTGCTGTCGCCTCCTGCTGTTTGTCGGCCGCCTCCCGGGCACCCTGCTCGCGCTCGCCTGCCTGGCCAGCTGCGCGCCCTCGGACCCAGCCTACAATTCACGGATTCAGGCGCTCGGCACGACCATCGACGTCAGTATACTCAACACACCCCGCGGGACCGCGGAGTGGGCAGCCAGCCAGCTCGCGGTGGACTTCGCATACATGAGCCATGCCTGGCAAACTGAAGAATCCGGACCGCTCAAGCGCACCAACCAGCTGCTAGCCACCGGCGAGGCGTTCTCTTTGCCGCCGTCGCTGCTGCCGCTGATTGTGCGGGCCAAGACCCTGGCGGCCCAGAGTGATGGGCTGTTCAATCCGGCCATCGGTCTGCTGATGGAGCGCTGGGGCTTTCACAACCACGCCCCCCAGTGCATCGACCCCCCGACGGCGGCCGAGGTGGCCAGGCTAGTGGCGCTCAAGCCGCGCATGAGCGACCTCAGCATCGAGGGCGTCCGACTGCGGACCGGCAACCCCGCGGTGCAGCTCGATTTCAGCGCCATGATCACCGGGTATGGCATCGACAAGGCGATCGAGCACCTCAAGGAGATGGGCATACGCAATGCGCTCGTCAACGCCGGGGGCAACGTGCGCGCCATCGGCTCGCGCGACGGCAAACCCTGGCGGATCGCCATCCGACACCCGGACGGGACCGGCGTCTACGCCACGATCGACCTCCTCGGAGGCGAGAGCGTTTTCAGCACCGGCGACAGCGAGCGCAGCTACGGCTGCGACGGCAACACCTACCTGCACGTCATCGATCCCCGCACCGGTTATCCGGCCCAGGGTAGCCGCGCGGTCACCGTCGTCTACGGTGATGCGACGACCGCCGACGCGGCCGCCACGGCCCTGTTCGTGGCGGGCCCCCAACGATGGAAGGAGATCGCCGAGCGCATGGGTATCAAGTACGTACTCTTGATCGACAGCCACGACGTGCCGCACATGACCCCGGCGATGACGCAGCGGCTGAGCCTGCTGGAGCCCGCGCCGGGCCCGAGCCCGGCGCGGGCCGGCGCCGGTGACGCAGACCGTTGAGCGGGCTCAGCCTCAGCTCCCGCCCCGCCGATCGGCTCGGCCTGACGCTGCTGCTGGCGACCGCTGTCCACGCGGCTCTGATCCTGGGGCTCAGTTTCGATCCCGACCTGGTGCGCAGCCCGAGGGCAGAGCAGTCGCTGCAGATCCGGGTGGTCCGTCACCTGCGCGAGCCCCACAAGCCGGAAAAGGTCGACTTTCTGGCCCAGGCGAGCCAGCAGGGCGGCGGCACCCAGGAGGCCGCCCAGATGCCGACTACCCAGCCGAGCCGGCCACCGACCCACCTTGCAGAGCAGGCCTTCCGGGAGATCCGTCCCAGCGGGGCCCCCCGGCCCTCGCGCACCAAGCGCCGGGTGATCACCGCCATCGACGCCCCTCGCCAGGTCGCCAGCGCGCCACTCAGCCCGCCTTCTCCCGCCGCCCAGCGACCGAGCGTCGCGGAGCTGCTCTCCCAGCGCAGCCAGGAGATAGAGCGCATCACCGCCGAGCTCGACCGCAGGACCCAGGCCTATGCCAAGCGCCCGCGCCGCAAGTTCATCAGCGCGAGCACCAGGGAGGTCAAGTATGCCTTTTACCAGGAGGCCTGGCGCAAAAAGGTGGAGCGCATCGGCACCCTCAACTATCCCGAAGACGCCAAACGAGGGGGGCTCTACGGCACCCTCGTGCTACACTGCGCGGTGCGTGCGGACGGCACCGTGGAGAGCATCGACATCCAGCGCTCCTCGGGCATCAAGGTGTTGGACGACGCCGCGATCCGCGCCGTCAGGCTCTCGGCCCCCTTTGCCCCCTTCCCGCCGGACATCGCCGCGGAGACCGATATCCTCGATATCACGAGGACTTTCAAGTACACCAGCGACAACGCGGTCACCTCGGATTGACCCGAGTCCGGCGCCGGCGGCAGCGTCCCAGCCCGCGCGCGCCTCGCATCGGCGGGCATTCCGCATCCGTTGCGACAAGACCGGGTGAGGCATGCGGGCGCGGCGGCCCTTGCGAGCTGTCGGCGGCCCCCGGATACTATCGACATGACTGACGCGTCCAACCTCACCGATCACTTCCTGATCGCCATGCCGGGCCTGGATGACCCCAATTTTTCGCGCACCGTTACTTACATCTGCGAGCACAACGAGCGGGGCGCCATGGGCATAGTCGTGAACCGCCCGATCGGCCTGGAGCTCGGCGACATCCTGGTGCAGATGGACATCGCAGATGTCGCGGAGCCGGTGCGCAGACTCCCGGTATACCTGGGCGGGCCGGTCCAGCCCGAGCGCGGCTTCGTGCTGCACCCTCACGACCGGCTTTGGGGCTCCACCCTGCAGGTCAGCAACGAGATCAGCGTCACCACATCCCGGGACATCCTCGAGGCCATGGCCGCCGGACAGGGCCCCCAGCATGCCCTGGTGGCCTTGGGCTACGCGGGTTGGGGCGAGGGCCAGCTCGAGAGCGAGCTCAGCGCCAATACCTGGCTCAGCAGTCGCGCCGATCCCCAGATCATCTTCGAGCTGCCGCTGGAGCAACGCTGGCAGGCAGCGGCCAGTCTTCTGGGGATCGATCTAAGTCTGATCTCCGGCGACGCGGGGCACGCCTGAGCATTACCCGAGCCGCGGATGGAGACTTGGCTGGGATTCGATTTCGGCGTCAAACGCCTGGGCATCGCGGTGGGACAGGCCGTCACCTGCTCGGCCTCGCCTTTGATCACCCTCGGCACGCGTGGCGGGCGCCCCGACTGGGAGGCCATAGGCGCCCTGATCAGCACCTGGCGGCCCTGCGGGCTGATCGTAGGCCTGCCGTTCAACATGGATGATTCCGAGGCCCAGGCGGCGCCGGGCGCACGCCGCTTTGCACGCCAGCTCGAAGGGCGCTTTCGGTTGCCGGTATACTTGGTCGACGAGCGACTCACCTCGGTCGAGGCCGAGCGTAGTCTCGCCCAACACAACCGCCGCCCCGGCGCAATCGACGCCTATGCGGCCAAGCTGATTCTGGAAACCTGGCTGAGTGAGCGACACAGCCCGCATGCTGATGGCTGACGCCGAGATCGACGGGCTGATCCGGCGCATGGCGCAGCAGCTGCGCGAGCGGCTCCAGGAGCGGCGCATCAGCGAGCCCGTCATGATCGGCATCCACACCGGCGGGGCCTGGATCGCCGCGCGACTGCACGCCCTGCTGGGCATCCGCGAGCCGCTTGGCGCCCTCGACATCTCGTTCTACCGCGACGACTTCACCCGGATCGGCATGAATCCCCAGGTCCGGCCCTCCAATATCCCGTTCGCGCTCGACGACCGCCACATCGTACTGGTGGACGATGTCCTGCAGACCGGCCGCACCGTGCGGGCGGCCCTCAACGAGATCTTCGATTACGGCCGCCCGGCCTCGGTGCTACTCGCCACCCTGGTGGAGCGGCCCGGTCGCGAGCTGCCGATCCACCCCGACGTCGTGGGGCTGCGGCCCGATCTCGCGCCACGCGAGCACATCACGCTGACCGGCCCCGCCCCCCTCACCCTGGTGGTGAGCGGCTCCAAGCGCGAGGCCCGTAGCAGCCCGGTCGGGCCCGAGGGCGGCGCTTGAGCGGGCCGGCGGACATCCAGCTCGACGCCCAGGGCCGGCTCCGGCATTTTCTGACCATCGACGGCCTCAGCCGGGAGCTGCTCACCGAGATACTGGACAAGGCGGAGTCCTTCGCCGGCGTCACCGAGCAGACCGTCAAGAAGGTTCCGCTGCTGCGCGGCAAGGTGATCGCCAACCTGTTCTTCGAATCCAGCACCCGCACCCGCACCACCTTCGAGCTGGCGGCCAAGCGGCTTTCGGCGGATGTGCTCAACATCAACATCAGCACCTCCGCCACCGCCAAGGGCGAGACCCTCCGGGACACGCTGCGCAATCTCGAGGCCATGCACGTGGACATGTTCGTGGTGCGCCACGCCGAAAGCGGTGCGGCACACTTCATAGCGCGGCACGCCGCGCCCCATGTCAGCGTTATCAACGCGGGGGACGGCCGGCACGCCCATCCCACCCAGGGCATGCTCGACATGTTCACCATCCGGCGCATCAAAGGCCGGATCGAGGGGCTCAAGGTCGCGATCGTCGGCGACCTGCGCCACTCGCGCGTCGCCCGCTCCCAGATCCTCGCCCTCAGCATCCTGGGGGCGGGGGAGGTCCGGGTCATCGCGCCACGAACCCTGCTGCCGGCAGACATCCGCTCCCTGGGCGTGCATCCCTTCCACGCGCTCGAGGAGGGCATCCGCGACGTCGACGTGGTGATCATGTTACGGCTGCAGAAGGAGCGCATGAGCGGCGCATTCCTGCCGAGCGAGCACGAGTACTTCCAGCTGTTCGGACTCACCGAGGCACGGCTCCAGGCGGCCAGGCCCGACGCCATCGTCATGCATCCGGGACCTATCAACCGCGGTGTCGAGATGGACTCGCAGGTGGCCGACGGCCCACGCTCGGTGATCCTCGCCCAGGTCACCTACGGCATCGCCGTGCGCATGGCCATCATGTCGATGGCGATGAGCGCGGGCGAGGGGGGGGGACGCGAGCCGTGAGTCGACTGAGCATTCTGGGCGGGCGCCTCATCGATCCGGCGAACGGCGTAGACGCCCGGCTCGACGTGCACATCGACCGCGGCAGGATCTGCGGGCTGGGCGCGCCGCCGGCCACGTTCAACCCGGATCGAGAGATCGACGCCGCCGGCTTGGTCGTCTGTCCGGGGCTGGTGGATCTCAGCGCGCGCCTGCGCGAGCCCGGAGCCGAGCACAAGGCGACCATCGCCAGCGAGACCCTGGCTGCCGCTAGTGGGGGCATCACCACCCTGTGCTGCCCCCCCGACACCGACCCGGTCATCGACACCCCGGCCGTGGTCGAGCTGATCCGACGCAAGGCCAAGCGCAGTGGGCGCTGCATGGTGCTGCCGCTCGGCGCCCTGACGCGAAGCCTGGCCGGTACCGAGCTCGCCGAGATGGCGGCCCTGAAGGCAGCTGGTTGTCCGGCCGTCGGCAACGGCTGCGTCGCTATCGCCTCGACGCTGGTACAACGGCGCGCGCTGGAGTATGCCAGCACCTACGGACTGGTCGTGTTCCTGCGCCCGGAAGACCCCCAGCTGCGTGATGGCGGCTGCGCCCACGAGGGGCCCGTGAGCACCCGGCTCGGGCTGCCGGGCATCCCCGAGGCGGCCGAGACCGTGGCAGTCGCCCGCGACCTCGCGCTCTGCGAGCAGACCGGTGCGCGAATCCATTTCCGCGGGCTGTCGAGCGCCAAGGCCGTGCGCATGATCGAGCGGGCGCGCCAGGACCGCCTGCCGGTCACCGCCGACGTGGCCGCCCATCAGCTGTTCCTCACCGAGGGCGACGTCGACGGCTTCGACAGCCGCTGCCACGTGGACCCACCACTGCGCACCACCGCCGACCGTGACGGGCTGCGTAGGGGTGTGGCGAATGGCACCATCACCGCCGTGTGCTCGGATCATCAACCGCACGAGCCCGACGCCAAGGACGCCCCGTTTCCGGCCACGGCGCCAGGTATCTCGGCACTGGAAACCCTGCTGCCGTTGACTCTTCGGCTGGTCGAGGAGAAGCTTCTCGGGCTGGATGGAGCGATTGCGAGGCTGACCTGCGGGCCGGCGGCAGTGCTCGGGCTGCCACTGGGCAGGCTCGGGGTCGGCGCCCGCGCCGACGTGTGCGTGTTCGACGCCCAGGCGCCCTGGATCCTGCAGCCGCTCACCATGCGGAGCTGCGGGCGCAACACGCCCTTCGCGGGCTGGGAGATGAGAGGCCGGGTGCGCTATACCCTGTTCGAGGGCCAGATCGTCTACGAGGCGTAACGAGGGCGGCGGCGATATCCTTGCCGCCGAAGATCTCGCGGGCCCCGCCCGACTCCCGCCGATGGTTGGGCGATTTCGACCGCTGAAGGAAAAAGGGGCCCCAGTGCTCAAGCCACACCGAGAGACCATCTTCCTGGAAGACGCGGAGATCTTGAGCCACGAGGCCTTTCCCGGGGACCAGCACGTGCTGCGCCTGCATGCCCCGGCGTGCGCCGCCGCCACGCGTCCAGGCCAGTTTGTGCACCTGCAATGCCACCCCCTGCTTCCGATGCGCCGGCCGATCTCGATCATGCGCGCCTCGTCGCGGGAAGGCTGGCTGGATCTGCTCTACAAGGTGGTCGGCGCAGGTACAGCCTTGCTGGCCCGGCGCGAGCGGGGCGAGCAGCTGAGCCTGCTGGGTCCGATCGGCGTGCCCTTCGAGGCGCACCCGCAGTGCCCCCGGCCCCTGCTGCTCGGGGGCGGAGTGGGAATGCCGCCAATAATCTGCCTGGCGGAGTCGCTGCGCCGGCGCCCCGATCTGGCGCCCCTGGTGATCCTCGCCTCCGAGGTGCCCTTCCCCTTCCACCCCCGGCCTTCGGCGATCCTCGCCCAAGGCATGCCCGACGGGGCGATCGGGGCCATGCCGCTGCTGGACGACTGGGGTGTGCCAAGCCGGCTGGCCAGCCTGAGCGGGCTTCCGGGCTGTTACCGGGGCTATGCGACGGATCTGGCCCGGATCTGGCTGGAGGGCCTGGAGGAGCCGGTCCGCAGCCAGGTAGAGATCTTCGCTTGCGGGCCCCACCCGATGCTGGAGGCGGTGGCAGGGCTCGCCCGGGCGTTCTCGCTACCCTGCCAGGTATCCCTGGAAGAGCTCATGGCCTGTGCGGTGGGGGGCTGCGCGGGCTGCACGGTACCTGTGGTAAGCGCTCAGGGGCCTGCGATGAAACGGGTCTGTGTGGACGGCCCGGTGTTCGATGCCTACGCAGTGTTCCCGCCGGGCTGAGCCGGGCTAAAAATAGCTGCCCTGATCCACCAGCGAAACGTCTTCCAGCCCCTGGGACATCTTCTCCGCCGCGGCACTGTCGCCGAGCTTGACCATCAGCCTAACCTCGTTGGCCGAATCGGCGTGCAGCAGCGCATCCTCGTAGGTGATCTCGCCCTCCTTGTAGAGCTTGTACAGCGCCTGGTCGAAGGTGTTCATGCCCTGCTCGTTGGAGCGTTTCATCAGGTCCTTGAGCTTGTGGACCTCGCCCTTGCGGATCAGATCCGATGCGAGCGGGGTATTCAACAGCACCTCCACCACCGCCCGCCGGCCCTTACCGTCAGGCTTGCGGATGAGCTGCTGGGCGATGATCGCCTTGAGGTTCAGGGACAGATCCATAAACAGCTGGCTGCGCCGGTCCTCGGCAAAGAAGTTGATGATGCGATCGAGCGCCTGGTTGGCGTTGTTGGCGTGCAGGGTCGAGAGCACCAGGTGGCCGGTCTCGGCAAAGGCGATGGCGTGCTCCATGGTCTCGCGGCTGCGAATCTCACCCACCAGGATGACGTCGGGCGCCTGGCGCAGGGTGTTCTTGAGCGCGATCTCGTAGGAGTCGGTGTCTATGCCCACCTCGCGCTGGGTGATGATGCAGCCCTTGTGGGAATGGATGAACTCGATAGGGTCCTCGATGCTGATGATGTGGCCGGTCCCGTGGATATTGCGGTATTCGATCATGGAAGCCAGGGACGTAGACTTGCCGGTACCGGTGGCGCCCACGAAGATCACCATGCCACGCTTGGCCATGGCCAGATCCTTGATGATGGTCGGCAACTGCAGATCATCCAGGTCCGGAATACGGGTCTCGATGCGCCGCAGCACCATGCCTACGGCGTCGCGCTGCACGAAGGCGCTGACCCGGAACCGACCCACACCCTTGGCGCTCACCGCGAAGTTGCATTCCTTGGTGCGGATGAACTGCTCGCGCTGATCCGGACTCATCAGGCCAACCGTGAGGTCCCGGGACTGCTCGTGGGTCAAAGGGCTCTTGGCCACAGGCCCGAGCCGCCCGTGCACCTTGATACAGGGCGGCATGCCCGCGGTGATGAACAGGTCGGAGGCCTGCTTCTGAACCATCAGGGTGAGCAGCGAATTGAAGTCCATCCTCGGCCTCCGGTTTGGGTATCTCGTACAGCCGCCGCCGCGCTGTTACGCAGCGGTGAAGGCATCCTTGTTTTGGGCCCTTG
Organism: uncultured Gammaproteobacteria bacterium; assembly: GCA_963711095.1. GTDB lineage: Bacteria > Pseudomonadota > Gammaproteobacteria > Chromatiales > Chromatiaceae > CAVQCX01. The sequence goes on from CAVQCX010000015.1 coordinate 51,164, forward strand.
AGCGCGCATCCAGACGACTGACCAGGCCGCGCTTGACCAGCTCCAGCATGTGCTGGTCGAGGGTCTGCATGCCGTGCACCTGGCCGGTCTGGATCGACGAGTACATCTGCGCCACCTTGTCCTCCCGGATCAGGTTGCGGATCGCCGGGGTCCCGATCATGATCTCCCAGGCCGCCGTGCGTCCGCCGCCTACCTTCTTGAGCAGGGTCTGGGCGATCACCGCCCGCAGCGACTCCGACAGCATCGAGCGCACCATGTCTTTCTCACCGGCCGGGAACACGTCGATCACCCGATCGATGGTCTTGGCCGCAGAGCTGGTGTGCAGGGTCCCGAACACCAGGTGACCGGTCTCGGCGGCGGTCAGTGCCAGACGGATGGTCTCCAGGTCACGCAGCTCGCCGACCAGGATGACGTCCGGGTCCTCGCGCAGGGCCGAGCGCAGGGCCTCGGAAAAGCCCAGCGTGTCGCGGTGCACCTCGCGCTGATTGACCAGGCATTTCTTGCTCTCGTGCACGAACTCGATGGGATCCTCGATGGTCAGGATGTGCGCATACTCGTTCTCGTTCTTGTAGTCGACCATCGCCGCCAGCGTGGTCGACTTGCCGGAGCCGGTCGGGCCGGTCACCAGGACCAGGCCTCGCGGCTGCATCACGACGTCGCGAAAGGTGGCCGGACAGTGCAGATCCTCCAGGGTGAGCACCTTGGAAGGGATGGTCCGGAATACCGCGGCGGCACCCCGGTCCTGGTTGAAGGCATTGACCCGGAAGCGGGCCAGTCCGGGGATCTCGAAGGAGAAATCGGTCTCCAGGAACTCCTCGTAGTCCTTGCGCTGCTTGTCGTTCATGATGTCGTAGACGAGACCATGGACGATCTTGTGGTCCAGCGCCGGGATGTTGATGCGGCGAATGTCGCCGTCCACGCGGATCATGGGAGGCAGCCCCGACGACAGATGCAGGTCGGAGGCTTCGTGCTTGACACTGAATGCCAACAGCTCGGCAATATCCATCGACTTCCCCCAGAGAGCGCCTCTTGGCTGCAGACCCGCCGCTCGGCCGGTCGCGCCGGTTACCGGGACCTGCCGGGTTTCTGCTTAAATATCCAGGCCCCACGTAGTATAGCCGAGTTGCCTGCGGGTCTTTGATGAGCACCATCTGCCACAGACTGGAGGCCGTCCGGCGGCGCATCCGCGAGGCGGCCGCCCGGTCCGGGCGCGCTGCCGAGTCAGTCGAGCTGCTGGCGGTGAGCAAGACCCGTCCGCCCGAAGACATCCGCGCGGCTTATGCCTGCGGCCAACGCCGCTTCGGCGAGAGCTACCTCCAAGAGGCCCTCGCCAAGATCCAAGTCCTTGGAGATCTCGACATAGAATGGCATTTTATCGGCCGGATCCAGGGCAACAAAACCGCAGCGATCGCCGCACACTTTGACTGGGCTCACAGTATCGACGACCCGAAGCAGGCCCGCCGGCTCAGCACCCAGCGCCCGGAAGCGCTACCCCCGCTCAACGTCTGCGTGCAGGTGCGCCTCGGCGACGAGCCCACCAAAGGGGGCCTGAGGGAGGACCAGCTCGGCGGGCTCATCGCCGAGCTGGGCGCATTGCCGCGGCTGCACCTGCGCGGCCTGATGGCCCTGCCGCCCCCCGCGCGGGAAGCCTCCAGGCCCAGCGCCGTCCGTTTCGCCGGCTGCGCGCGCTGCGCGACCGCCTCGCAACCCCGGATTGTCCGCTGGACACGCTGTCCATGGGCATGACCGGCGATCTGGAGGCGGCGGTCGCCGAGGGAGCGACGCTGGTGCGGGTCGGCGCCGGGATCTTCGGCCCGAGGGATTGATCCGGGCCGGCGGCGCGCGCACAGTCGTGCCTTCGACAAACCACGAGACGGGAGCGATGCAAAACCCAACCGAGCAGCCCATGATCGCCTTCATCGGCGGCGGCAACATGGCGGCCGCGCTGGCCGGCGGCCTGATCGCCGACCGCTATCCGGCGGCACGCATCCAGATCGCCGATCCGGACGCCGACAAACGCGCCCGGCTCGGCGCGCGTCTCGGCGTAACCTGCACCGGCGACAACCTGGAAGCGGCACGCGGCGCGGCCATACTGGTACTGGCAGTCAAGCCCCAGGTCATCAAGGAAGTGGCCGGCGCACTCGCCGGGGTGGTCCGTGAGACCCGCCCGCTGATCATCTCCGTGGCCGCCGGCATCCGCGAGAAGGATCTGTCGCGGTGGCTGGGAGGCGACTGCGCCCTGGTGCGCACCATGCCGAACACCCCGGCCATGATCCAGGCCGGCGCCACCGTGCTGCACGCCGGGCCCGGGGTGTCCCGGACCCGGCGCGACCAGGCCGAATCGATCCTACGCTCGGTCGGGCTGACCCTGTGGGTGGAGGATGAAGGGCAGCTCGACGCGGTCACGGCCCTCTCGGGCAGCGGCCCTGCCTATTTTTTCCTGATCATGGAGGCCCTCGAAGAAGCCGGCAGCTGTCTCGGCCTGCCCCCGGAGACCGCGCGCCTGCTCACGCTGCAGACCGCCCTGGGGGCCGCCAAGATGGCGCTGGAGAGCCGGGAGCCGCCTGCAGAGCTGCGCCGGCGGGTGACCTCTCCCGGGGGCACCACGGAGCGGGCGATTCAGACCCTGGAGCAGGCGCAGCTGCGCAAGCTGTTCGAGCGGGCGCTGGCCGCGGCGCGGGACCGCTCCGTGGAGCTGTCCGAGCGCCTGGGTGACCACTGATGGGCGGCAGCTACTTGACCGACCCTGTCGTTTTCCTGGTACAGACCCTGTTCGGGCTCTACACAGGGGTGGTCATCATCCGCTTGCTGCTGCAGCTGGTGCGGGCGGACTTTTACAACCCGGTGTCGCAGCTCGTGGTCAAGGTTACCGCCCCGGTCCTCAACCCCTTGCGCCGATTCATCCCGGGTTACGCCGGCATCGATCTCGCCTCCCTGTTGCTGGCCTGGGCCCTGAAGGCCCTGGAGCTGGCCCTGGTGCTGCTGATCTCCGGCTTCTCCTTTCACCCGCTGGGCCCGGTTGTCTGGGCGATTCCCGAGCTGGTCAGATTACTGCTCAACCTCTACCTGATCGCAATCATCGTGCAGGCCATCCTGAGCTGGGTACCAAGCGCAGGCTACAACCCGGCGAGTGCGCTGCTGCACGCACTAACCGCCCCGCTGCTGCGTCCGCTGCACCGGCTAGCACCACCGATCTCGGGCATCGACCTGACGCCGATGATCGCGATCCTGGGTCTCGTCCTGCTCAAGATGCTGCTGTTGCCCCCGCTCTCGGCGCTCACCGCCAGCCCGTTCTGATGGCCGAGGCGGGCCGTTGGTGGCGCCGCGACGGCGAGGACCTGGTCCTGCAGCTGCGTATCCAGCCCCGGGCCAGCCGCGACGAGCTGGCCGGCCTCCAGGGAGACCGACTGCGCGTCAGGCTCACCGCCCCACCGGTCGACGGCAAGGCCAATGCGCATCTGCAGCGCTTTCTCGCCCAGCTGTTCGGTGTGGCACGCCAGCGCGTGCTGATCGAGGCCGGCATCACAGGACGCGACAAGCGGATTCGCATCGTCGGGCCGGTGGCGCTGCCCGGCCCGCTGCTCGAAGTCTGATCCGCGCCATCCCGGCCCCTCCCCGACCACCATCGGGCTGCCTATAATCTGCTCTGACCATCGTCACCCAACCGACAAGGGAACAGCCATGGGATTCGAGAGCGAGCTGCGCGCCTTCGAGCAGTGGAAGACCCGCCTCAGGGACAACATCCGCGCCTATCGCGACTGGCTCGAGACCCACGACATGGCCAAGCCCGGGGCGCTAACGAGCATCGAGCAGGCCCTGGAGAGCCTGCACGATGACCGGCTCAGGATCGCCTTCGTCGCCGAGTTCTCGCGCGGCAAGACCGAGCTTATCAACGCCATGTTCTTCGCGGACCGGGGCAGGCGCCTGCTGCCATCCACCGCAGGCCGCACCACCATGTGCCCGGTCGAGCTGTTCTATGACCGCGAATTGGACGAGGCCTACCTGCGGCTGCTGCCGATCGAGACCCGCCTGGAGGACGTCAGCCTCTCCCAGCTCAAGCGGGATACCCGAAAATGGGTCCACTATCCCCTCGCCCTGCACTCCCCGGAGCAGATCGAGCAGATCCTGCGCGAGATCGCCCAGACCAAGCGGGTCAGCCTCCAGGAAGCGGGACAGCTCGGGCTGTTCGACCAGGAACTGCACTCCTTCCGCGATCAGCCCCCGGCCGAGATCGACATCCCCCGTTGGCGTCACGCCCTGATCAGCTTCCCTCACCCGTTGCTCGAGCAAGGGCTGGTGCTGATCGACACCCCAGGGCTGAATGCGCTGGGCAGCGAGCCCGAGCTGACGCTGGACATGCTGCCCTCGGCCCAGGGCGTGCTGTTCGTGCTGGCCGCCGACAGCGGGGTCACCCGCTCGGACCTCGACATGTGGCGCAACCACCTGCGCGGCTTCCAGAGCAGCCGCCAACGCGGCCTGGTGGTGGCGCTCAACAAGATCGACACCCTGTGGGACGAGCTGCAGGAGGCTTCGAGCATCGACACGGCCATCCGGTCCCAGCGCGCCTCGGTGGCGACCATCCTCGGCATCAACGAAGGCGCCGTGTTTCCGGTGTCGGCCCAGAAGGCATTGGTTGCCAAAGTGCGTGGCGACCGGGCGCTGCTGGAGCGCAGTAGGATCGAGGCGCTCGAGCGCTACCTGACCGAGGATGTGCTCACGGCCAAGCACGAGATCCTGCGTGAAACGGTGACCGGCGAGATCGGCGCGATGATCGAGCGCACCCGCGGGATCCTGGCGACCCGGTTGGCCGGCGTGCGCAACCAGCGCGAGGAGCTGACACAGCTGGGCGGGCAGAGCCAGGACCTGCTCGGTCAGATGATGGCCAAGGCGCAAGGCGAGAAGACCCGCTACGAGCGGGCGCTCGCCAGCTACCGCACCACCCGCGCGATCGTCGAGAAACAGAGCGCAGAGCTGCTGGAGAGCCTGGACGTCGCGTCGCTGGACGCCATCGTCGAGGAGACTGAGCGCGCCATGAGGGATAACTGGACCACCCTGGGGTTGCAGAAATCCATGCAGATCCTGCTCGACGATCTGCGCGGGCGCATGCAGCAGGTGGTGGAGCGCAGCGAGGACGCGCGCAAGGTTCTCCGCTCCGTGTACAACCGGTTCCAGAGCGAGCACGGATTCGCGAAGATCCAGCCCCCCTTGCTCTCGGTGATGAAGCACCAGGTGGAGATGGAACTGCTCTGCCAGGAGGGCGAAGTCTTCCGCAGGAGCCCGGCGACCGCACTCACCGAGAAGCACTTTGTCATGAAACGGTTCTTCAACACCATGGCAAACCGGGCACGCGAGATCTACCGCAGGACCCGCGAGGAGGTCGATACCTGGCTACGTACCAGCCTCGACCCGCTGGTCTCGCAGCTGCAGGATCGCAAGAACGCAGTGGAGCGCAGAATTGCCGATCTCAGGCGTGTGGGACGCTCCAAGGAGACACTGAGCGCGCGCCTGACCGAGCTGAGCAACGAATATCGCACGCTCTCGGGCGACCTGACGCGGCTGCGCCACCTGCAGTTCGCCGTCACCAACAGCCACCCCGCAGAAGCCGAGCAGAAGCCCGGGCCACGCCTGGTGAGGACGCATCCGGCAGGCGGGCGGTCCTGAGACAGCCGTCGGCCGCGCCATCCCGGTGCCGACCGTTGCGCACCTTGGCCAGGCTTAGGTAGTGTGTAGCCCGGCCGAGCAAGGCCGAAGCACCCCCGAAGTCGAGGAGAGAGGTTGATGACAAAACAATTGACAAGACTGTTCGCCGGACTGCTCGCTCTGGCGCTTTCCCTGCCGCTGGCCGCTGAGAACAGCACCACCGTCGGCGGTTATACGGTGCACCACAATGCGATCACCACGGACTCGCTCCCGCCGGAGATCGCCCAACATTACGCGATCACCCGCAGCCCGAATCGGGGCATGGTCACCATCACCGTGATGGAGAACCGTGCCACAGGCCAGCCGCTGGCAGTCCCGGCGAAGGTCGAGGTGACAGCCGCGAATCTGACCGGCCAGACCCGGGACATCGCAGTGCGGGAGGTGCGGGAGCAACACGCCATCTACTACATCGGCGACTTTCCGGTCGCCAACGAAGAGACGCTGAACTTTACCCTGAAGGTCAAGCCCCAGGGGGCCAGCCAGACCTACACGGCAGAATTCTCGCAGCAGTTTTTCACCCGCTGAGCCCAACGGGGCCCTCCGGGGCCCCGCGCCCGATCAGGCCAGCCCCCAGAGCGTGTAGACCCCGAGGGCCGCCACCATTGCCCCGGCGCCCCGGCGAACCGCTGGCTTGCGGCTCCAGCGCGCCAGGGCGGATGCCGCCAGACCCATGGCGAGCAGATTCGGCATAGTGCCCAGACCGAAGGCCAGCATGAGCAGCGCGCCCCGCGCCAGGCCGCCCGCCGATACCGACCAGATGAGCACGCTGTAGACCAGACCGCAGGGCAGCCAGCCCCAAAGCAGCCCCAGCAACAGCGCCTGGCGCGGCGAGCGCACCGGCAGCAGCCGGCGCCCCCAGGGCTCGATGCGCCGCCAGAGCACACCCCCCGCCGCCTCGATCCGGGCCAGTCCGGGCCACCAGCCGCCCAGGTACAGCCCGAGCAGCAACATGAAGATCCCAGCCAGGCCCAGCAGCGCACGTTGCGCCTGATAGAACGGTAGCCAGCTCACCAGCAGCACCCCCAGGCCACCCATGAGCGCACCGGCCAGCGTATAGCTGAGCACGCGCCCGAGATTGTAGGCCAGCTGCAACGGCAGCACGGCGCTTGTCCCGGCTCCTCGCTTGGGGGACAGGCCGAAGGTCAGCGCACTGACGATGCCGCCGCACATGCCGACGCAGTGCACCCCGCCCAGCAGACCGACGAGGAAGGCCGCGAGATAGGTCTGGGCCTCAACCATCGGGGGCCTCCGACTGCGCAGGCGCGTAACGGGCTGCCAGCAGGATCAGCACCAGCACCGGCATGCCCATGAGGGCGGTCAGCAAGAAGAAACGGCTATAGCCCAGGGCGTCGACGATGGTGCCGGAGTAGCCGCCCAGCAGATCCGGGAACAGCAGCATCAGCGAGCTGAACAAGGCGTACTGAAAGGCGGTGAACGAGACCTGGGTGAGGCCCGAAAGGTAAGCGACGAACGCCGCGCTGGCCAGCCCCCCGCTGATGTTGTCGGCGCTGATCACAGTCGCCAGCAGCCAGATGTCCGCCCCGCGGTGGGCCAGGAGCACGAACAGCAGATTGGTGGCGGCCGAGAGCAGCCCGCCGAGAAACAGCATCCTCATCACCCCGAAGCGCAGGGTCAGTCCGCCCCCGAGCAGCCCACCGAGAATGGTCATGAACAGGCCGAAGGTCTTGGTGATGTCCGCGATCTGGTCCTTGGTAAACCCCATGTCCTGGTAGAACACGTTGGAGATCACCCCGAGCACCACGTCCGAGACCCGGTACAGGGCAATCAGCGCGAGGACCAGTAGGGCCAGCCGGCCGTAGCGGCGGAAGAAATCCGCCAGCGGCTCCAGATAGGTCTCCCGCAGCACCTCGCCCCGGGCGACGCCCAGTCGCACCGCTAGCAGCCCCGCCAGCCAGGCCCCGGCGAAGGCGAATCCGAGATGGGCGGCCTCCAGCAGAAACCCGGCCAGCAGGCCATTGTGCCCTGCCTCTGTCGCCTGCTGCTTGAGCTGCTCCACCGTGCCCGAGGCGAGCGCGAACACCGCCACCAGGGTCGCGACCATGAGCACGAATAACGCGAGGAAGCGCGCATAGTCTCCCAGGGACCGCAGATGGCGGCTCGGCACGCCCGCCGTCTCCGGTTCCGGAATGAGCAGGGTGGTGACCACGCCGACGCTCATGACCGCCGCCATGCACAGGTAGGCCCCCTGCCAGGCGCCGTAGTGATAACTACCGACGTCCCCCAGCCAGGCCGCGAGCTTCAGCGCCCCGGCCCCGGAGACCAGCATGCCGAGGCGATAGCCCACTATATAGGTCGAGGCCATCAGCGCCTGCAAGGCCTTCTCGGCGGACTCGATGCGGTAGGCATCGATGACTATGTCCTGCGTGGCCGCGGAGAATCCCAGCATCACGGCGGCGAAGCCCATGGCGGTGATGCCATGCTCCGGATCGGTGAAGGCCATCCAGAGGATCGCGCAGATGATCAATCCCTGGGCGGTCAGCAGCCAGGCCCGGCGCCTGCCCATCCGCGCGGTCAGGTGCGGCAGGGGCATCTTGTCGATGATCGGCGCCCAGACGAACTTGAAGCCGTAGGCGAGCGCGGCCCAGCTGAAGAAGGTGACCGTGGCGCGATCCACGCCGGCCTCGCGCAGCCACAGGGACAGACTGGCGAAGATCAACAAGCGAGGCAGCCCGGCGGAGAAGCCGAGAAACAGCATGGTCACCACCCGGGGGTGGCGATAAGCGGCAAGGGTCTCCCGCCATCTGGGCCTTTTGCCCTCGCTCGCCAATGCCAAGTCCAACGCCAAACTCCGCAGTCCCCCGGTACCGATCAGTCGCGCGGCAGTGTAACACCTCGGCGCCCGCGCCCCGGGGCGCTCCTTGCATCCCCTTCCCGCCCCCCGCAAAATGCCCCCATCTCAGGCTGGGGAGCCACCGGGTGCACGACTATCAACGGGAGTTTCTCGACTTCGTCCTCGAGCTGGGGGTGCTGAGATTCGGCGACCTCACGCTCAAGTCGGGGCGCAGGAGCCCATATTTCTTCAACGCGGGCCTGTTCCACACCGGCGGAGCGCTCGCTCGGCTCGGGCGTTACTACGCCCAGACCATCTGCGACTCCGGCATCGCGTTCGACATCCTCTTTGGGCCCGCGTACAAAGGCATCCCGCTCGCCGCGGTCACCGCCGCGGCCCTGGCCGAGCATCACGGATGCAACCTGCCCTACGCGTTCAACCGCAAGGAGGCGAAAGACCATGGAGAAGGGGGCATTATCGTCGGCCATCCGCTCCAGGGGCGGGCCCTGATCATAGACGATGTGATCTCGGCAGGCACCTCCGTGCGCGAATCGATCGACATCATTCGCTCCCAGGGGGCTGAGCCGGCGGGCGTGGTGATCGCCCTGGATCGCCAGGAAAGGGGCCAGGGCGAGCTCTCGGCGGTCCAAGAGGTGGGCCGCGATTTCAACATCCCGGTGGCCGCTATCATCCGGCTGGACGACCTGGTCGCGTACCTCGCCGAGCGCCCCGGTGCCGAAGCGGACCTGGAGCGCATCCGGGCGTACCGTCGGGCGTATGGCGTTTGACGAGGGCTCCCCGGGATTGCCGGGAGACCGCTGCAGCGGGGTGTGGCGGCCGTCCATCGGCGAGAAGGCTGGCCTGCTACCGGAATACCGCCTCTGATCCAGGTCCGATTGACGGTGGGAGCAGCGTCCTCGGCGCGATCGGCGTTGCAGACCTGCCGGCCTCGGCGGCGGCGTGCTCGACAGGCCCCAGCCACCAATGTGGGAGGCGAGCCCGCTCGGCGACCAGGCTGCGGAGGGCCAGCATCAGGGCGCTCGCGCCGTTGCAGAATATGCCTACCGGGACCAACGTATAGGCCAGGGCGCGTCGATAATCCAGAGCGAGCCAGCGCACCGGCCAGAACGTCACGAACAAGCCGATCCTTGCCAGCAGCGAAATCGGAAAAAGTATGCCCTTCCCAACGCGGCGATATCGAAAACGCTAGTCACCCGATTATAATCGTGGGATGCCTCGCGCACAGACGCCCCGCCACCGACCGTCCCCATGGCTGCCAGCGGCCCTGCTACTGCTGCTCCTGCCTGGCCTCGAGGCAGGGGGGGCGGGGACCGGGGCGGCGACGCTCTACCGCTGGACCGACGCCCAGGGAAACATCCATTACACCGACGCCATCCCTCCGAGCGCCTCCGAGCAGCGCCGCGCGCGTTTGAACAAGCATGGCATCGAGACGGAGCAGATCGACCCCGTGAAAAGCAAGGAGGAGCTGATCCGCCAGGAGGAGCTCGAGCGCCTGCGTGCCGAGCAGGAGCGACTGAAACAGGAGCAGGCCAAGGAGGACGCCTTGCTGCTGAATCTCTACAGCAGCGAGGAAGAGATCAGGATGGCCAAGGACGGTAAGATCGCCGCGCTTGACGGCATCAACGAAATCACCCGGCTGAACATCCAGCGGCTCAAGGTTCACCTCGAGAAGATGCAGAAGGACGCGGCCGATGCCGAGCGCTCCGGCCGCGGAGTCCCGAAGACCCTGCTCGACCGGATCGAGTCGGCGCGCCAGCAGATCAAGCAGAGCTTCGAGTCCCTGATCGAGCGCGAGCAGCAGAAAGTCGAGATCACCGAGAAGTTTCAGGCCAACCTGCAGCGCTACCTTACGCTCAAGAAGCTCGACCTTCCCGAGCCCGAGCACAACCAGGCATCGGAAAAACCGTCGGTGCTGGAGACGGTGGTGCAATGCGCCGACGAGGCGAGCTGCGACACCGCCTGGGCGCGGGCAGAGACCTACGTGCGCCAGCACACCACGACGCGCATGCAGATGCTCGGCAAGAACATCATCGTGACCGCCCCGCCCGTCCAGCACGAAGACATCAGCCTCGCCGTTTCGCGTATCGAGAAGCCCGGCCGATCCGGTGCCAGGCTGTTCCTCGACGTGCAATGCAAGGACTCGCCGCTGGGCAAAACCTTCTGCGAAAGCGATCGCGTCGAGGCGATAAGGAGCGGATTCAAGGCTTTTCTCGCACCCCAGGCTGCGCCCCCCGCAACTCAGCCCGCGGCCGCCACCGGCTCGAACAGCACCGCCGACACCGCCGGCCACTGAGTCTCCCACTGCTCGAGCGGGGAGACCCGAAATCGCGTGCGAAGAAACTGGTGCATCAGCCCCTCCGCCCAGGCAAGCAGGAGATTCGCCGCGGTCTCCGGCGCCAGCGTGAGTCCCGCATCCCCCCTGAGCCTGGTCTCCCGCAGGATCTGACGGATCTGGGTCTCCAGCCGGGCGAAGAACTGCTCGACCCGGGCGTGCAGGCGCTCCTGCTCCCCGATGAGGGCATCGCCCAACAGCACCCGGGTGATGCCGGGATTGCGGCTGGAAAAACCGAGCACCAGATAGAGCACCTTGGCGCAGCGGGCCCGGGCGTCCGTTTCCTCCGCAAGGATGCGGTTGATGCGGGCGAACACCGTCTCCTCGGCGAAGCCGATCAGGGCCTCGAACATACGCGCCTTGCTCGGAAAATGGCGATACAGGGCCGCTTCCGAGACCCCGCAGGCGCGGGCCAGGGTGGCCGTGGTGATGCGCTCGCCCGGACTCCTCTCCAGCTCCCGAGCGAGCGACTCCAGGATCAACTGCTTGCGCGAGACGGGCTCACCCATGGACGGGCCGCCGGTCAGCGCCGACGGATGAGGGTGCCTACCCCCTCGTCGGTGAACAACTCCAGGAGCACCGCGTGCTCCACCCGGCCGTCAATGATATGCGCAGACTGTACCCCGCCCTGGACCGCCTCCAGGGCACAGCGGATCTTCGGCAACATGCCCCCGTGAATGGTCCCGTCAGCGATCAGCTCATCCACCCGCTCGGCGCTCAGCCCGGTGAGCAGGCCCCCGTTCTTGTCCAGCAGCCCGGGCGTATTGGTGAGCAGCATGAGCTTCTCGGCCCTGAGCACCTCGGCCATCTTGCCCGCCACCAGGTCGGCGTTGATGTTGTAGGAACGGCCGTCTTCGCCGATGCCGATGGGGGCGATCACCGGAATGAAATTGCCGTGCAGCAGCATGTCCACCACCGAGGCATCGATGCTCTCGACCTCACCCACGTGCCCTAGGTCAATGATCTCGGGGGTGTCCAGATCCGGGGAGCGGCGCTCGATCACCAACTGGCGGGCCCGGATCAGGTCGCCGTCCTTGCCGGTCAGTCCGACGGCGGCGCCCCCCTGACGGTTGATCGAATTGACAATCTCCTTGTTGACCAGGCCGCCGAGCACCATCTCCACCACATCCATGGTCTCGGCATCGGTGACCCGCATGCCCTGGACGAACTCGCTCTCCTTGCCCAGTCGCTTGAGCAGACTGCCGATCTGCGGGCCCCCGCCGTGGACGATTACGGGGTTGATGCCGACCAGCTTCATCAGCACCACATCGCGCGCGAAGCTGCTCTTCAGGTCCTGGTCGACCATGGCATTGCCGCCGTACTTGATGACCACGGTCTTGGCGCCAAAACGCTGGATGTAGGGCAGCGCCTCGGTGAGGATATGGGCGATATGACGGGCCGCTTGTGCGCTGAGGCTCATGGGTCTCTCTCGATTGCGGGGGCCGTGGCGCCGGGCATCAGAACGGCAGCTGCAGGTCCGGATCGACGGACAGCGCCAGCTTGCGGAACAGCGTCTCGATCTCGGCGAGGCTCGCGGCATCGTCGGCCTCGAACCTGAACACCAGGTGGGGCGTGGTATTGGAGGCGCGCACCAGCCCCCAGCCCTTGCCAAGCTCGGCGCGCAAGCCATCGATGGTGGTCAGGGTGGCGCCTTTCAGATCCGCCCGCGCCACCATGCGCTGGGCCAGCTCGTGCTGGTTCCCTTTAGGCGTCGCCACCAGCAGCTCGGGTGTGCTCAGGCTCTCCGGAAGCTCGGCGAAGACCTCCGCCGGGGGGCGCGGGTCCTCGGACAGGATCTCCAGAAGTCGGGCACCTGCATAAGGCCCGTCGTCAAAGCCGTACCAGCGCTCTTCGAAGAACACGTGGCCGCTCAGCTCGCCGGCCAACAGAGCGCCGGTCTCCTTGAGCTTCGCTCGCATCAGGGAATGCCCGGACTTCCACATCAACGGGCGCCCTCCGTGCAGTAGGATATAGCTCGCCAGATCGCGGGTGGATTTGACGTCGTAGATGATGTCGGCCCCCGGCTGGCGCGACAGCACATCCTGCGCGAACAGCATCAGCAGGCGGTCGGGCCAGATGATCTTGCCCAGCGTGTCGACCACGCCCAGCCGGTCGCCGTCGGCGTCGAAGGCCAGGCCGAGATCGGCGCTCTCGCGCTGCACCGCCGCGCTGAGCTCGGCAAGATTCTCGGGACGGCTCGGGTCCGGGTGGTGGTTAGGGAACCGCCCGTCCGGGTCGCAGTACAGCTCCACCACCTCGCAGCCCAGAGTACGCAGCAGGATGGGCACCAAACGCCCGGCGGATCCGTTGCCGCAGTCCACGACCACCTTCATGGGGCGCGCCAGACGCACGTCCGATGCCACACGATCCACATAGTCGGCCAGCAGATCCTGGGTGCGATAGGCGCCCTCACCCTGGAGCAGGTCGCCACGCTCCACGCGGCGCGCCAATGCTTGCAGTTGTTCCCCGGTGAGGGCGTCTCCGCCGAGCTCCAGCTTCAGGCCGTTGTACTCGGGTGGGTTGTGACTGCCCGTAACCATGACCCCGCAGTCGCTGCCCAGAAACCGGGTCGCGAAGTACAGCAACGGGGTCGGCACCATCCCGAGGTCCACGACATCCCGGCCGCTGGCTCTCAGCCCTTGCACCAGCGCGTCGGCAAGCACCGCACCGGACTCGCGACAATCCCGGCCCAGGATGACAGTTTGCTGGCCATGTTCGTAGGCCTCGCTACCGATGGCGCGCCCGAGCAGGGTCATCACCTCAGGCGTGAGGGTTGTACCCGCCAGGCCGCGAATGTCATAGGCCGTGAAGATCCCTGCCGGCAAAGGGCCGGCCCCGCGCCCACCCGGCGCACCGGGCCGGACCCGCCCGAATGCGACATCGATCGCGGTCTCGTCCGGGCCCGGCGGGGCCGCTGGGGACTCGGGGCTCGCCGACACGGGTGCTGCAGCCGCGGGGCGCGCCGTGCGCACCCGCAACAAGGAATCCAGGCGCGCCAGCAAGGCCTCGGATTCGGCGAGACGCGGCCGGGGCCGCACCGGCGGCCGACCCGACACCAGGGCCTCCACCAGATCGACCACGTAGCCCTGATCCTCGCGCAAGGCTCCCTGTGCGAGCCGCAGGCGCCAGACGATCAAGGGAGCGATCAGGGCGAGGATGATCCAGGGCAGCGTCCAGAACAACAGAGATTCCGTAACTTTGCGCTCGGGGATGGTGGTTGCGTAGCCGAGATCCCAGATACTGCCGGGGATGGTTATCCCCGTGGACGCCTTGTCCCCCGCGCTGTCGCCGGCGAAGACGCGTACCCCGCCGCCGGGCAGGCGCTGGCGAAGCGCCACGGCGACCCCCGTCGACGACGGCAGATTTCCCACCAGGTCCCAGATCCACCGGGGCGAGAGCGCCGCATGGATGGTTCCCAGCACCGGACCGCTGCCTCCCCGTCTGACCGGCACGGCCACGGCGATATGCACCTGAGCGGAGCCGGGCTGATGGACCTCGAACGCAGTGGGCTGGCCAGAGCGCTCGGCCTGGCGGGCAAGCTCCAGCGAAGCGAATCCGAACGGGGGCTTGGCGGTCGGGTCCAGATCTTCCCAACCGCGTGGTACCAGCCGCACCCAAAGGGCGCCGGGCAGCGCCCGTGCAAGCGGCTCGCCCCAGCGCGAGTCTGGAGGACGCTTCGCATCCAGCGCCGCCAGCGTACGGGAATCGACGGCGGCGCTTTGCAGGGTACGGCGGATCTGTCCGAGCACGGTACCGAGCTCGGCCGCCACGAGCTTCGCCACGCCCTCCGCAAGGGCGGTGCGGGCGCGCGCCTCGACCCGATTCTCGACCAGCATGCCGGCATACCAACCGAGCACGATCACCGCCGCGGCGAGCACGATACCGGGCAGCAGATACAGAGCGAGCGAGCTGCCGTGACCGGCCCCGTCATACGACGCAGCCGAGTCCATCGCCTTGCCCTTGCGCAAGAAACTGATCATTGATGCCGCCCCGGCACTCCTCTCTGAACGCGGCCGATCGATCGCCGCCGCTTCCCAGCCGATCGTCTCCGCCCGATCGGTGCCAAACAGTGGGCGTCGAGCCCCGAGCGAGCCGACCCGCGACGCAGCTCAGATAGCGTCGAGAGCGAGCCCGCCGATCCGCGACCACCTCCCGGCCCAGCCGTCAATCGACACCCAGGACCCGGCTTCTCGCCGCGCCTCCCCGGGCGCTGGCCTCTGGGAGACGGCGACCTCTAGGCCGCTACCGCTCACCCCTGCCTGCGGCTCGTACCGCATGATACCGGGCCGCAACTACATCCACCACGGCGGCGGCCAGCGCAGCCTTTGGTGCCATGGGAAGATCCAGCTGGCCGCCCTCCCAGGTCAGCGTCAAGGCGTTCTCGTCACTCTCGAAGCCCCCGCGGGCAGCACCGACCAGATTCGCCGCCATCAAATCCACGCCCTTTGCACGGCGCTTGGCCTCGGCCCGCTGCAGGGGCTGCTCGGTCTCGGCAGCAAATCCCACGCAGTACGGCCTGGGATCGGCCGCGGCCACCTCGGTCAGGATGTCGGGATTGCGCACCAACGCCAGCTCGAGCCGCTCAGCGGTCTTCTTGAGCTTGGCAGCCGCGGGATCGGCCGGCCGATAATCCGCCACCGCCGCACACGCGACGAAGATCTGGCTGCCGCCGACACGCCCCCGGACCTCGGCCAGCATCTGCTCGGCGGTCTCGACCAGCACCCGCCGGACCCGGGGCGGCGCATCCAGGCCAACGGGCCCGCTGATCAGGTCGACCTGCGCCCCGGCGCGCACAAAGGCGTCGGCGAGGGCGTAGCCCATTTTGCCGGAGCTGCGGTTGCTGATGAAGCGCACCGGATCGATCGGCTCTCGGGTCGGCCCGGCGGTGATCAGGACCCGGCAGCCCGAAAACCGCCCAGGGCAGAGCAGCGCCTGAGCCGCTCCAGCAGCACCGGCGGCTCGAGCAGGCGGCCGGGCCCGGTCTCCCCGCAGGCCTGGACCCCTACGGCCGGGCCCCACAGATGAGCCCCTCGCCCCGCGAGCAGCCGCACATTATCCCGGGTCGCCGGGTGGCGCCACATAGCGTGATTCATCGCCGGAGCCAGCGCGAGCGGCGCCTCCGACGCTAGGCAGAGCGCACTCAGCAGATCATCGGCCATCCCATGCGCCAGCCGGGCAATGCAGTCTGCGGTGGCCGGTGCGATCACCACCAGATCGGCCCAGCGCGCCAGCTCGATGTGACCCATGGCGCTTTCCTGCGCCGCGTCGAGAAGACCCTGGCGTACCGGTCTGCCGGAGAGGGCTTGAAAGGTCAACGGCGTGACAAAGGCCGCGCCGGCGACGGTCATCACCACCTGCACCTCCGCGCCGTCGCTGCACAGCAGACGCACCAGCTCGGCGGCCTTGTAGGCGGCAATGCCCCCGGCCACACCCAGCAGTATGTGCTTACCGACCAGCCTACCCACCCGCCGCGCCACCCCTGCTATGCTATTGGCCCAAGGGTAGCCCAAGCGGCAGTGCCTCGAAAGCAAAGCGCGGCCACCCTGCCGGCGCGACAAGGAGGTTTCCATGGCAATCACCGATTGGCCAGCCGGCGAGCGCCCCCGGGAGAAGCTCCTGCAACGCGGTCCCGAGTCGCTCTCGGACGCGGAGCTGCTCGCCATCTTTCTGCGTACCGGCGTGCCGGGCAAGACCGCCGTGGATCTCGCCCGGGAGCTGCTGGAGCGCTTTGGAGGCCTGCGTGGTCTGCTGGGGGCCGACCTGCGGCGGTTCTGCGCCGGGCGCGGCCTGGGCCAGGCCAAGTATGTGCAGCTGCAGGCGGTCCTGGAGATGGGCCGCAGGCACCTCGGGGAGACCCTGGCCCGGGGGGACGCGCTGAGCTGCCCCCAGGACACCCGCAGCTTCCTGCGAGCCCGCCTGCGCGACTACCCCTTCGAGGTGTTTGGCTGCCTGTTCCTGGACAACCGGCACCGCATCATCGCCTTCGAAGAGCTGTTCCGCGGCACCATCGACGGGGCCAGTGTGCACCCGCGGGAGGTCGTGCGGCGGGCCCTGGAGCGCAACGCCGCCGCGGTTATCCTCGCCCATAACCACCCCTCGGGGGTGGCCGAGCCGAGCTCGGCGGACACCCGGCTCACCGAGCGGCTCAAGCAGGCGCTCGCGCTGATCGACGTGCGGGTCCTGGATCACCTGATCGTAGGCGACGCGGACATCACCTCGCTGGCCGAACGTGGACTCGTTTAGGCCAGCGCCCGCGCGATGGCGACCTTGCGCGCGCGCGGGCCCTCTGATATAAATACGCCCCTTTCACGCCCCCAAAGGGGCGACGAAGCGTCCATCGAGAGAACGAGCGATGTCCAAAGTCTGTCAGGTCACCGGCAAACGTCCGCTAGTGGGCAACAATGTCTCCCATGCCCACAACAAGACCAAGCGCCGTTTCCTGCCCAACCTGCACTACCACCGGTTCTGGGTGGACAGCGAGGGGCGCTGGGTGCGTCTTCGGGTATCCTCCCAGGGCATGCGCCTGATCGACAAAAAGGGCATAGACGCCGTGCTCGCCGATCTGCGCGCCCGGGGCGAGAAGGTTTGAGGTAAACACCATGCGCGACAAGATCAAGCTCGTGTCCAGCGCCGGCACCGGCCACTTCTACACGACCACCAAGAACAAGAAGAACCAGCCCGGCAAGATGGAGATCAAGAAATTCGATCCCAAGGTCCGCAAGCACGTGATGTACAAGGAAGGCAAGATCAAATAGGACGGTCTCGGATCTCCACAAAAAAGCCCGCACAAGCCAAGGTGCTCGGTATAGGTGTTGCGGAGCACGCTACATATTCAGCGAAATCAATAGGTTGTAGCATCAACTGGTCCGGGAAATATCTTTATAAAGCGTGATAGCCAGCAACACCTTTGTCGGACGGCTTGCGCACAAGCGGGCTTTTTTGTTTGGTTTGTCGGCCGCAGCGCGCGGCCCAGCCCCTCAAGACGCCCGGGCGGGCAGCGAGTACTGGCGCAGCCGGCGGGAGAATTCCTGCAGGGCACGAATGCCGCTGCTCTCGGCCTGACCGCACCAATCCTGCAAGGCCTGCAGCAGGTGCTCCTGATTAGTCGCTGTGCGCTCCCAGACCTCCTGCAGGCGTCGACGGAACTGGTAAACGGTGCGCAGAGTCTGGTTCTGCTCCAGCAGACTCATCAGACGCGCCCGCTTGGCGGCGTCGAGCTGGCGCTCGCCACTCGCCAGCAACCGGCGCGCCTGCCGGTACAGACGCCGGCAGGAGGCATCCGTCCCGCAAAGCTCCTTGCGCGACACCGGCGCCAACACCTCGCGGGCGTAGCTGGCGAGCACGTGCATGCGGTTGATGACCACCGCCCGCAGGGTGTCCATGTCCACGACCTCCTTGCCCTCCACCAGGGCCGGCCTGGGGGCGACCTTCTTGACCCTCGCCAGCCCCAGCCGCTCCAGTGCGCGTATATAGAGCCAGCCGACATCGACCTCCCAAGGCCTGACCGAGAGCTTCGCCGAGCTCGGGAAGGCATGGTGGTTATTGTGCAGCTCCTCGCCGCCGATCAGCAGCCCCAGCGGGACGATGTTCGTCGCGGCGTCGGGGGAATCGAAGCTGCGGTAGCCCCAGTAGTGGCCGATCCCATTGACCACCCCGGCCGCCCAGAACGGAATCCAGATCATCTGCACCGCCCACAGGGCGACGCCCGGCAGGCCGAAAAGCAGCCCATCGATCCCCAGCATCAGGACCACACCCAGGAAGTTCTGGGGCGTGTAGAGCCGCCGCTCTATCCAGTCATCGGGCGTTCCGTGCGCAAACCGGGCGACCAGCCCGGGGTCGCGGGCCGCCTCGCGGTACAGCTCGGCGCCCTGCCAGAGCACCTTGCGCAGCCCCAGCACCTGGGGACTGTGGGGGTCCTCCGGGGTCTCGCACTTTGCATGGTGCTTGCGGTGCACCGCCACCCACTCCCGGGTGATCATGCCGGTGGTCAGCCAGAGCCAGAAGCGGAAGACATGGGCCACCGCCGGATGCAGCTCGAGCGCCCGGTGGGCCTGAGCGCGGTGCAAAAACACAGTGACCGATGCGATGGTCATGTGGGTCAGGCCCAGACCGACCAGTAACAGCTGCCACCAGGACAGATCGAGCAGACCGTTCAACAGGAGATTCTCCGATCGGATAAAGCTAGCTTATATATCATAAACCAAAAACCTGGGAGGCGCGGGCCGACAGGTACGCGCTCAGGGCGGCGGCGGCCGCTCCAGCAGCAGGCTGCCGAAGGCATCCACCTCGGCCTCCCAGCCGGACGCCAGCCAGCTGGTGGCCACGGGCTCAGTGACCAGGGCGGGGCCCGAGATACGCTGACCGGCCGCCAGCCGCTCCCGAGCGTAGACCGGCACCGCCTCCTCCACCCCGTAGGCGCCGAGGCTACCCACGGCCTGGCCCGGGCCTCGCTCAGGCAAGGGCTCAAGCGCCAGCGCCGGGGGCGGGCCCTGGAGCCCCACACGCATGTTCACCAGCTCCACCGGGACCGACATGCGGTGGCCATAGCGCAGCTCGTGGCGCTCGGCGAACGCCGCGAGGCATCCCCGGATGCCGGTCCAGGGGAGACTCAGGGTGTAGGACTGGCCCCGGTAGCGCAGGTCGAGAGAAGGCTGCACCCTCACCCGATCCCGGGGCACGCCTTCCTGCTCCAGGGCCGCGAGCCCCTCAGCGGCCAAGCCGGCGAGCGCCGTCTCCAGCGCCTCATCGGTCATACCCTCCAGCAGACCCAGCCGGGTGAGCGAGACCTGGCGGCCCGGCGGGGTCGCCAGCATACCCAGGGCGGACAGCACCCCCGCATGGGCGGGCACCATGGCGCGGGTCATCCCGAGGGCTTCGGCCAAGGCGCACACATGCAGTCCCCCTGCCCCGCCGAAGCAGACCAGGGTGAAGGCGCGCGGGTCCACACCGCGCTGCACGGAGATCACACGCAGGGCCCGGGCCATATGCTCGTTGGCCACCCGCACCACGCCGAGGGCCGCCTGCTCCGGACTGGTCCCCAGGGCCAGGGCTCCCAGGGCGGAGCGGGCCGCCGCTTGGTCCAAGCCCATGCGCCCGCCGAGAAAGGCCTCGGGCAGCAGTCGCCCGAGCACCAGGTTGGCGTCGGTCACAGTGGCATGTCGCCCCCCCTGGCCATAGCAGGCCGGGCCCGGCGAGGCGCCGGCCGACTCCGGACCCACCTGCAGCAGCCCCCCCGCATCGACCCGGGCGATGGAGCCCCCGCCGGCACCGATGGTATGCATGTCGACCATGGGCACTGCCACGGGGTAGCGCCCGATGCGCCCCTCGCTGGTCAGCCGGGGTGCCCCATCGAGCAGGCAGACATCGGTGGAGGTGCCGCCCATATCGAAAGACAGCAGTCTGTCCCGTCCCGCCGCGGCGCCCAGCAAGCGCGCCCCCACCGTCCCGCCGGCGGGGCCGGAGAGCAGCATCCGCACCGCCTGCCCGCCTGCCTGGTCAGCGGCAATCGTCTCCCCCGAGCTCTGCATCACCGAGACCCGGGCGCCGGACAGCGCTCCGGTCAGCCGGCCGAGGTAGCCCTCCACCAAAGGCCCGACCCAGGCATTGAGCCAGGTGGCCGTGCCCCGCTCGTACTCCCGGATCTCGGGCAGCACCGCCGAGGATCGCGACACGAAGACCCCCGCCGGCACCACCGCTTCGATGCGTCGCTCCGGCGTCGCATCCAGATAGGAGAACAACAGGTTGATCGCCACCGAGCGGGGGGCGAGCGCCCGCAACCGCCCCGACAGGTCCGCCAGATCTGCCTCGGTCAGCGGCTCTACGGCCCTGCCGTCCGCGCCCAGGCGCCCGCCGGTCTCCAGGCAGAGCGCCGGGGGCACAGGCGGCGGCGTCCCTGCGGGCTGGAGCTCGTCGAGCTCGGCCCGAGCCTGACGGCCTATGGTCAGCACATCGCCGAGACCCCGGTTGGTGACGTAGACAGTGCGCACGCCCTTGCCTTCCAGCACGGCGTTGGTGGCTACCGTGGTGCCGTGCACGGCGACCAGACCGCCAGGGTCCAGTCCCATTTCCGCGAGGCCCCGCAGGATCGCGATCTCGGGGGCGTCCGGGGTGGAGAGCACCTTATGCACCCGAAACCGGGTCCCCTCGTACAGGACGAAGTCCGTGAAGGTCCCCCCGGTATCGATGCCAATCAGCTTCAAGGTGCGCCTCGCCCGCTCATCGCGAGCAGATAAGATACCCGCCGGTCAGTCTCGGTGCGAACGACCTCGGGAGGCGGCCGTGCTTGTACGCCCGGGTCGCCCCCAGTATCTTGTTCGGCCCATGGAGCCACTGTTGGAAGCCGAGAATCTGACCCGTTGTTTCGGCGAGCGCCGGGCAGTCGACGGCATCGGGCTCGCAGTCCGGGCCGGCGAGGTGCTCGGTCTGCTCGGACCGAACGGCGCCGGCAAGTCCACCACCATGCGCATGCTCAGCGGATGCCTGGCCCCGCACGCCGGGTGCATACGCATCGACGGCCTGGACCTGGTGAGCCGGCCCCGGGAGGCCAAGCGCCGCGTCGGCTACCTGCCCGAGCGCCCCCCGCTGTACCCGGAGCTCACCGTGGACGAGTATCTGCGCTTCGCCGCGCGCCTGCGCGGGCTGAGTCGGCAAGAGGCAGGAGAGCGACTCGGCCGGGTCAAGCGCCGCTGCGGCCTGGCCGATGCCGGCCGACGCCTGATCGCCAACCTGTCCCGGGGCTATCAGCAACGGCTCGGTATCGCCCAGGCGATTATCCATGCGCCACCGGTGGTGATCCTCGATGAGCCCACCACCGGCCTCGACCCCTTGCAGAACCGGGAGGTACGCGAGCTGATCGGGGAGCTTGGCCAGGGGTCCGCCGTGCTGCTCTCCACCCACATCCTGCCCGAGGTCCAGGCCCTGTGCAGTCGGGCCATCATCATCCATCAGGGCCGCCTGGTCTATGGCGAAGACCTGCGGCAGGGCACCGGGCGCGCGCCCGGCAGCGTGCTGATCGCCCTGCAACGACCTCCGGACGCCGCCGCCCTGGCGGCCCTGCAAGGGGTGGGAGCCGTGCATCCCTTGGGCGACCGGCGCTTCCGGCTCGACACCGCGCCGTCGGGGCAGGCCGACCGGACCCTGGCCGAGCGCATCGCCGGCCAGGGCTGGGGGCTCGACGAGTACACGCCCCAGCGCCCGGGACTGGAGCAGATCTTCGTGGACATTGCCGCCGGGCAGGCTGGATGACTATCCCGGTGATCGTCCGGCGGGAGCTGCACGGACTCTGCGTCTCGCCGCTCGCCTGGGCTGTCCTCGCGGCCGCGGTGTTCATCGTCGCCTGGATCTTTCTCGTGCAGGTGGACGCGTTCCTGGCGGTGCAGCCACGGCTCAAGGTTCTGGAAAACGCCCCCGGACTCACAGCCCTGGTCGCGGTGCCGGTGCTGCGCGCTGCCGGCGGGGTCGCACTGCTGCTGGTGCCGGTGCTGACCATGCGCACGTTCAGCGCCGAGCTGCAGTCCGGTAGCTTCGACCTGCTGCAATCCTCGCCCGCGGGCACCCTGTCCATCGTCCTGGGAAAGTATCTGGCGCTGCTGGGATTTCTCGGTCTGCTGCTGGCGCTGGTCAGCGCCATGCCCCTGACGCTGCTGGCGGGCGGGCAGCTCGATCTGGGACACCTGGCAGCCGCTGTGCTGGGGGTGGCGCTGCTGCTCGGCTGCTTTGCCGCCCTGGGCCTGTTCATCTCGACCCTGACCACCCAGCCGGCCATGGCGGCGGCCATGACTTATGGTCTGCTGCTGCTGCTGTGGCTGTTCGGATCCGGCTCGGCAGGAGGCTCGCTGGGCGCCTTCCTGGAGTGGGGGTCGCTGCGCACCCACCTGAACACCTTCCTCCAGGGGCTGGTGCGCTCCAGCGACCTGCTGTTCTATCCGCTTGCGAGCTGCACTGCCCTGGCCCTGGCGGTCAGACGGCTCGAGCTCAGGCGCACCGAAGGCTGAGCGGCGCTATGGAGCCGGAAACGCGTGCACGCTGGGCACGCCGGGCTCACCGGCTGGTGTTCTACGCCCTGCTGGTCGCCACAGTGGGACTCGCCGGCTGGCTCAGCCTGGTCTACGACCTGCAATGGGACTGGACGGCTGCCGCCCGCAACTCCCTGTCGGAGCCAAGCATAGAAGTGCTCGCGCGTCTCTCGGGGCCCCTGGAGATCACCGCCTTCGCGCCTCCGGGCGGGTCGCTGCGCAAGACCCTGTCGGACTTCGTGGAGCGCTACCGCCGCGTCCGACCTGACATCCGCTTGCGTTTCGTGGACCCGCAAACCGATCCCGAGCTGACGCGCAAGCTCGGCATCCAGGTCTCCGGCGAGATGATTCTGCGATATCAGGGACGCAGCGAGCACCTGCGCCGGCTCACCGAGCAGGCGTTCAGCGATGCGATCGAGGGACTCGCCGAGCAAGGCGAGCGCTGGATCGCCTACCTGGTGGGGCATGGCGAGCGCAACCTCGCCGGGCAGGCCAACTTCGACCTGGGAGACTTCGGCGCGGAGCTCACGCGCAAGGGCTTGCGGCTGCAGGCCCTGAACTTGCTAGTGCTCGCCTCGATCCCGGGCAACACCGCGCTGTTGGTGCTGGCCGGCCCCAGGGTCGATCTGCTGCCGGGTGAATGGCAGCTGATACGCAGCTATGTAGAGGCGGGCGGGCACCTGCTCTGGCTCACCGATCCCGAGGCCCGGATCGGCGCCAAAGTGATCGAGGGGCTGTTCGGCGTGCGGATGCTGCCCGGCGTCGTCGTCGATCCGAGTGCGGCGGCGCTCGGCATCGACGACCCCGCGATCACCCCGGTCAGTACCTATCCCGACCACCCGGCCACCGCCAACCTCAGCCAGCTCAGCCTGTTCCCCCACGCCGCCGCGCTGGAGTCGGCCACCGCAGCCGACTGGAACGCAGTGCCGCTGCTCAGCAGCGGCGAGCACAGCTGGAACGAGACCGGTCCGCTGAAGGACACCGCCGAGCGGGATCCCGCGGCGGGCGAGCGCGAAGGCCCGCTGGTCATCGGCTATGCCCTGACCAGGACCCGGGCGGAGGGCGAGCAGCGGGTGCTGGTGATCGGCGACGGCGATTTTGTTTCCAATGCCTTTCTCGGTAATGCCGGCAACCTGGATCTGGGGCTCAACCTGGTTCGTTGGGCGTCCGGTCGCGACCGCATGCTCGACATACCGGCCAAGACCACCCCGGATCTGCAGCTGTCGCTCTCTCGAACGGCCACGGCAGTGATCGGCTTTGGTTTTCTACTGGTGCTGCCGTTGGGCCTGGCCGGGACCGGCGCGCTGATCTGGTGGCGCAGACGCCGCCGATGAGCCAGCGGGCGCGGGTGAATCTCGCCCTGGCGGGGCTGGTCCTGGTGCTGGGCACCCTGGCCTATTTCCGCCCCGGCGCCGGGCGAGGCCCCGCCCCCGCGCCCCTCAGCGCCCTCGATCCCGAGTCCGTGAGCCGGCTGCGGATCACCCGGGCAAGCGGCCAGGAGATCCTGCTCGAGCACACCACGGAAGGCTGGCAGATGCGTAAGCCCTACCGGCATCCGGCGGACCCGACGCGGGTCAGCCAGCTGCTGGCGATCCTGGCCGCGCCAAGCTACCGTGCAGCTCAAGGCCGAGCCCGCGCGACTGGACGGCTACGGGCTCACCCGGCCTATCGCACGCCTGGAGGCCAACGACCAGGTGCTGGAGATCGGCGGCACCGAGCCGCTCGGCCAGCACCGTTACCTACGTTTGCAGGGCCGGGTGCACCTGGTCGATGACGTCTCTCTGTATTTGTTGCTTGGTCAGCCGGCGTTTTTCCTGGACCGCCGGCTGTTGGGTGACGCAGCCCATCCCATCGCCGCCATCGAGCTGCCCGGGCTTCGGGTCTTCCGAGGGGAGGGCGGTCTGTGGTCCATCGAGCCGCCCGCACCCCCCGTGGGGCAGCAACGCTTGGCGGACTGGGTGCAGGCCTGGCGCCGGGCCCGTGCCCTGGAGGTCCTGCCCGCGCCGAGCGAGCAAGGGCGAGCGCTGACGCTGCGCTTCGCCGATGGCACGCCACCCCGGGTG
The DNA here is from genome assembly GCA_963711095.1 of uncultured Gammaproteobacteria bacterium. GTDB lineage: Bacteria > Pseudomonadota > Gammaproteobacteria > Chromatiales > Chromatiaceae > CAVQCX01. The sequence goes on from CAVQCX010000015.1 coordinate 76,085, forward strand.
CTCGAGCTGCTGGAAAGCCAGCGCCTGCTGCTGGTCGACCGGGGGCAGGGCCTGGCCTACCATCTGCCGGCGGACAGCCCCCTGACCCACCGCCCCGGGCCCCAGCCCGGTGACTGAGACGCCAGACCAACCCGCCGGGGCACCCGGTGCGGCGCGCTCGGCGGGATGAGCAACAGATGCCCGAGCTCCCCGAGGTCGAGACTACCCGCCGGGGCGTAGCGCCCTACTTGGTGGGACAGCGGCTCACAGGGGTGCGCGTGCGCCAGCCGCTGCTGCGCTGGCCGATCCCGGAGACGCTCTGCCGGCAGGCGCCCGGGCAAGAGATCCTGGCCGTCGAACGGCGGGCAAAGTACCTGTTGCTGCGCCTGGAGCACGGCACGGTGCTGATCCATCTGGGTATGTCCGGGAGCCTGCGGCTGCTCCCCGCGGACACGCCCGCGGGCCCCCACGACCATGTGGATCTGCTGATCGGCGCCCGCTGCCTGCGCCTGCACGACCCGCGCCGGTTCGGAGCGCTGCTGTGGACCACCGAGGACCCCGGGTGCCACCCACGGCTCGCGGGGCTCGGTCTGGAGCCCTTCGATCCGGCGTTCCACGGCGAATGCCTGCAGCGCGCCGCGCAGGGGCGGCGGATCGCCGTCAAGTCGCTGATCATGGACCAGCGGGTGCTGGTCGGGGTCGGCAACATCTATGCGAGCGAGGCCCTGTTCCGGGCCCGCATCCACCCGGCGCGCGCCGCGCAGCGCATCTCCCGGGAGCGCTACCGGCACCTTGCGGAGGCCATCCGGACGGTGCTGAGCTGCGCCATCGAGCAAGGGGGCACCAGCCTGAGGGACTTCGTCCGGGAGGACGGGCGCCCCGGCTACTTCACGCAATCACTGGAGGTCTATGGAAGGACGGGCCTGGCCTGCTCAGGCTGCGGTCGGCCCATCCGCGAGCAGCGCATCGGTCAGCGCTCGAGCTTCTTCTGTCCGCATTGTCAGCGTTAGCGGGCCAGACGGCCAAGGCTCAGAGCGCGGACCCACCGCAGCCCGCGGCGCTCGGGCTCAGCCCTCGGTCGCGGTGATCCGCTGGTATTTTTCCCGCAGCTGGTCCTCGCTCTCTTCGTGATCTGGGTCCTTGATGATGCAGTCCACCGGGCAGACCTCGACACACTGGGAGGTCTCGTAGTGCCCGACGCACTCGGTGCACAGCTTGGGGTCGATCTCGTAGATCTCCTCGCCCTGGTAGATCGCGCCGTTGGGGCACTCGGGCTCGCACACATCGCAGTTGATGCACTCGTCGGTAATGATCAAAGCCACGTTGGATCTCCTGGGACAGACCGGCTCGACCGGGACTCGGCGGGTCAGCGCCCACGCGCCATCAGGGCCGCCCGGACGCTCGGATGGACGAAATCCGACACATCGCCCCCGAGCCGCGCGATCTCCCGCACCAGGCTCGAGGAGATGTAGGCAAATTGCTCTGCCGGGGTCAGGAATATGGTCTCCAGGTCAGGCGCCAGCCGCCGGTTCATGCCTGCCAGCTGGAACTCGTACTCGAAATCGGACACCGCCCTGAGCCCGCGCAGGATCACCGAGGCACCGATCCGGTGGGCCAGCTCCACGAGCAGGCTGTCAAACTGACAGACCTCCACGCTCGGGATATCGTCCAACACTTCGCGGGCCAGCTCCACCCGTCGCTCCACGGAAAATGCAGGGTCTTTGCCCGCGTTCACGGCCACCGCCACCACTACCCGGTCACACAGCCTCGCCGCCCGCGAGACCAGATCGCTGTGACCATTGGTGATGGGATCGAAGGTCCCCGGATAGACGGCCGTGATCATCGAGCGCATGCCATGCCCGCTGGAGCCCGGCAGCATACTAGCAGATCCCGGCGCCCGAATTGATCTTTGTCAGTCGGTGTCCGGAGGCCGCTGGGGCCTGGCCAGGGCATAGCGGACCTGGCCGGCCCGCTTCGCCCGCTCCAGGGTCCAGCCCGCCGGCAAGGGCGGCAGCCCGGCCGAGGCATCGGTCTCCAGATAGACCCGGGCATCGGTGCACAACCATCCACCGCTGTCCAGCCGCTCCAGGCAGCGCCCCAGCAGCCCCGCCGCGAAGGGTGGGTCGAGAAACACGATGTCGAAGGGCTCGGCGGACCCACCGAGCCAGCGCAGGGCATCGGCCTGGATGATCCGCAGTCCGCCCAGCCCGAGCTCGCAGGCAGCCTCGCGCAGCCCGCGCACGGCCTCCGGGGCCCGCTCGAGCAGGACCACCTCCGCCGCCCCCCGGGAAGCGGCCTCCAGACCCAGCGCGCCGCTACCGGCGAACAGGTCCAGGCAGCGGCTGCCCGGCAGCCGGGCCTGCAGCCAGTTGAACAGGGTCTCTCGGATCCGGTCGCCGGTGGGACGCAGCCCCGGCAGATCGGGAAAGCGCAGCCGCCGGCCACGCAGTCGCCCGCCGATGATACGGATCTGGTTGGTGCCGCCGGGCCGGCGGGAGCCGGGGCTCACAAAGGCTTGGGCGCCGGCTGGGCCTCTCCGCCCACCACCACGGTCAGCAGGCGCGACGGATCGACGCGCCGGGCAAAGGCGTCGCGAACCTGCTCGGCAGTCACCGCCTCGACCTTGCCGACCAGGGTGGACAGGTAATCCAGGGGCAGGCCGTAGAAGCCGATCATGGCGAGATATTGGACTATGTCCTTGTTGCTGGCGATGCCCAGCGGAAAGCCTCCGGTGATGTTCTGCTTGGCCGCCTGCAGCTCTTTGGCGGTCGGACCCTGCTCGATGAAATGCTCGAGCGTCGCCCGCATCACCGAGCGCGTCTCGTCGGCCTGGTCGTTCCTGGTCTGGGCAGCCAGCAGGAAAGGACCGCGCCGGCGCATGGGCACGAAGGCGCTGTAGACGCTGTAGGACAGCCCCCGCTTCTCGCGCACCTCGTCCGCGAGCAATGAGACCAGCCCGTTGCCGCCGAGGATGTGGTTACCCACGTACAGGGGAAAGTAGTCCGGATCCGTGCGGCTCATGCCAGGCTGACCCAGGTAGATATGGGTCTGGGTGGACGGGAAGGCGATCTGCTCCAGCTGCGCCTTGGACAGCGCCCGGACCGGGGGCAGACTGCCCGCGGGGGCACCCGGGGGTAGACCTGCCGTGACGCGCTCGGCAAGCTGCTCGGCCCCGGCGCGGTCAAGCGCACCGACCATGGCCACCACCGCGTTGCGCGCCACGTAATAGCGCTTGTAGAAGGCCAGGATCTGGTCCCGCGTGATGGCCGCCACCGAGGCCGCGCTGCCCTTGGGATCGGCGGCATAGGGATCATCACCGTAGAGCGTCCGGTAGAACGCCTTCTCGGCGATGTCGCCCGGGGACTGCTCATCCTGCTTGAGCGAGACCTGCACACCGGCCCTCACGCGCTCCAGATCATGGGCGGTGAAGTGCGGCTCGGCAAGCACTGCCGCCAGGGTCTCGACGGTGACCTGCAAGGGCTTCTTCGCGGTCAGGGTCCGGGCGGACACCCAGGCCATGTCGCGCAGCACCCCGGAGCTCATCTCGGCGCCGACATTCTCCAGACGCTCGGCGACGGCGTCCGCATCCCAGGGGCCGGCCCCGGCGAGCAGCAGGTTGCCGGTCAGGCTTGCCAAACCGGGATGGCCGTCGTCGCGGGAGCTGGCCGCGTCGAAGACCACCCGCACGTCCAGGATGGGCAGCTCGGGCGCCTCGACGAACAGCACCCGAGCGCCATTCTTGGTGTCCCAGGACTGGATGGTCGGCGTCGCGTCCGCGGCGACGCTCAGCAGCGCCAATCCCGCCATCAGGGCCCCAGCCAGCCCCCTCCGCGCCCTTGTCTCAGCGCACATCTTGGATATCTCCCCGCGGCCCCGCCGGCTCGTCGCGCGGCGCCTTCGGGACCGTCTCCGGCAACGGCTTCGAGCACAGCGATCGTGCGATCGCTGTCCACCAGATACTTGCGGGCCACCGCCCGCACCTGCTCGGCGGTGACCCGCCCGATGTTCTGGACATATTGATCGGCCAGGCGCCAGTCCAGGCCCACAGTTTCCAGACTGCCGATCTGCATGGCCTGGTAGAACACCGAGTCACGCTGGAAGACCTTGCTCGCGACGACCTGGGTGCGCACCCGCTCGAGCTCGTCGGCGGAGACCAGATCCGCGCGCAGTCGCGCTACCTCCGCGACCAGGGCCTTCTCGAGCTCATCGACGGTGTGCTCCTTGGTGGGCGTGCCGTCCATCACGAGCATGCCCGGCAGCCGGGCAAAGGCACCGTAGTCGACACTGGCCGAGGCAGCGATCTGCTTGCCGCGCACCAGATCGCGGGCAAGCCGGGCGCTGCTGCCGCCATCGAGAATACTGGCGAGCATGTCCAGGGCGTAGGGCTGCCAGTCCGCGTCGGCGTGGCCGACCACCGGGGTCTTGTAGCCGATGAGCAGGTAGGGCTGGCGCGCCGGCGTGCGCACCTCGAGGCGGGTTGGGCCGAGCTGGGGGATCTCGAAGGCGGGCTTGGTGGCGGTCAGGGTCTCGGACTTCAGGGGACCGAAGTATTTCTGCGCCAGGCCGAAAACCTGCTCGGGGTCCACGTCCCCGACCACCACCAGGGTCGCATTGTTGGGCGCATACCAGCGCCGGTACCAGGCCTTGAGATCATCCGCCGTGAGCGCGTCGATGTCGCGCATCCAGCCGATGACCGGGTGACGGTACGGGGAGCTGCGGTAGGCCACGGCCGCGAACTGCTCGAAGGCCAGCGCCTCGGGCTTGTCTTCGGTGCGCAGCCGGCGCTCTTCCTTGACGACCTCGGACTCCTTGGCGAAGTCCGCCGGCAGCAGGCTGAGGTTGCGCATCCGGTCCGCCTCCAGGTCGAAGGCCACCGCCAGGCGATCCCTGGCCAGGGTCTCGAAATAGGCGGTGTAGTCGCGGCCCGTGAACGCGTTCTGATCGCCGCCGTTAGCCGCGATGATGCGCGAGAACTCCCCGGCCGGGTGTTTGGCGGTGCCCTTGAACATCATGTGCTCGAGCAGGTGGGAGATGCCGGTTATCCCCTGGTGCTCGTAGCTCGAGCCGACCTTGTACCAGACCTGGGTCACGGCGATCGGCGCCCTGTGGTCCTCCTCGACGATCACCTTGAGGCCGTTGTCCAGCACCCGCTCATGGACCTGGCCCGCGAAGGCGGCCCCGGCGAAGGCGAGCAGCCAGCAGCCGGCCCCGAAGCCCAGACGTCCCATCTCTCTATCTCCCCGCGCGGCCGGTACGTGGCGCCCGCGCTAAATGGTAGGATGACAACAGCTTGCCGCGAGCGCCTGCGCTCTGGCTCGACGGCGACCCGACGGCATTCTTCCAGAGCACCGGGAGAATGTCCAAGCAGCCGCGCACGGCGCGCAATCAACCAGTGACCCGACCGCCGGGGTCAAGGTTCCCTCGATCGAGAGCGACAGCATGCTGGGCTTCAGAAAACGCAACACCGGCAGTGAAGACCCGCCCAGCCCCTCCGAGCAAGCAGGCAGGGCGCCCGAGCCGGGCGCCGGCCTGCTGGCGCGACTCAAGTCGCGGCTCGCCAGGACGCGGGAGAGTCTCGCCCATGGGCTGGCCAATCTGGTGCTTGGGCGCAAGAGCATCGATGCGGATCTGCTCGAGGAGCTGAAGACGCTGCTGCTCACCGCAGACCTGGGAGTGGAGGCCACGACCCGGATCATCGACCAGCTCACGCAGCAGGTGAAGCGCAAGCAGCTGGCCGATCCCCAGGCGCTTAGCCGGGCCCTCAAGGCGCAGCTGCTCGAGATCCTGCGCCGCTGCGAGGGTCCCGAGCACCGGGCCGCAGCGGGCAGACCGACGGTCCTGCTTATCGTCGGGGTCAACGGCGGCGGCAAGACCACCACCATCGGCAAGCTCGCCAGGCGGTTCCGGGACCAGGGCAAGAGCGTCATGCTGGCCGCCGGCGACACCTTCCGCGCGGCGGCCGTGGAGCAGCTGCAGAGCTGGGGCGAGCGCAACGGCGTCGCGGTGATCGCCCAGCACACCGGTGCCGACTCGGCGTCGGTCTGCTACGACGCGCTGCAGGCGGCGCTCGCCCGGGGTGCCGACCTGCTCATTGCCGATACCGCCGGGCGCCTGCACACCAAGAGCAACCTGATGGAAGAGCTGGCCAAGGTTGCCCGGGTGATGAAAAAGCTCGACCCGGAGGCACCCCACGAGGTGCTGCTGGTGGTCGACGGCGGAACGGGCCAGAACGCCGTTGCCCAGGCTGTGCAGTTCAACCAGGCGGTACCGCTTACGGGGATCATTCTGACCAAGCTGGACGGTACCGCCAAAGGCGGTATCCTGTTCGCCATCGCCGAGCGGCTGGCCCTGCCGATCCGCTATATCGGCGTCGGCGAGGGCATAGAAGACCTGCGCCCATTCGATGCCCGGGAGTTCGTGGAGGCCCTGTTCGAAGATTGAGACCGACTGCGCCCGGCCGGCATTGCCGATCGGACCTCCTCGCGAGGGGGCCGAAATGCTCATAATATAAGGCGCGCGAGAGACCGGGCAGGCGGGCGAGGTCGACACTAGGTCAAGCACCCGGGCCGAGCACGACGCGGCAGGCCCGGGCGGATCGGGCGCCGCCCCAGGCGCTTGGTGAGCATCGTGGATCGGAGGCTGTCAGCTGCCGCTTTTAGGATGATCCGTTTCGACGAAGTCACAAAGCGCTACCCCGGTGGCTACGAGGGGCTCAGTCGGGTCAGCTTCCACATCGTCCCCGGCGAGATGGTGTTCCTCACCGGCCACTCCGGCGCCGGCAAGAGCACCCTGCTCAAGCTGGTCGGGCTGCTGGAGCGCTGCAGCCTCGGGCAGGTCCACGTGGGGGGGCGCAATCTCGCCCGGGTGACCCGCCGGCAAGTCGCGTTTCACCGCCGTCAGGTCGGCATGATCTTCCAGGACCACCGGCTGCTGATGGACCGCACCGTATTCGACAACGTCTCCATGCCCCTGGTGGTGGCCGGCGTGGGCCATCAGGAGACCGGCAGGCGCGTGCGCGCGGCCCTGGACAAGGTCGGGCTGCTGAGCAAGGAGAAGGCCTTTCCGATCACCCTCTCCGGAGGTGAGCAGCAGCGGGTCGGCATCGCCCGCGCCGTGGTCAGCAAGCCTCCCGTGGTGCTGGCCGACGAGCCCACCGGCAATCTGGACCCGGACCTCTCGCGCGAGATCATGGCGCTGTTCGTGCAGTTCAGCCAGGTCGGCGTCACCCTGCTGATCGCGACCCACGACATCCAGCTTGTCGGCCAGATGGGCAAGCGCGTGCTGACCTTGGACCGGGCCCGGCTGGTCCGCGACAGCACCGCGGCGGCGCGGAATGGCTAAGGGCCGCCCCAAGCCCGCGACCAGCGGGCCCGCTGGCGCGCACACCCGGGCGCACATCTGGGTGCTGCGCCACGCCCAGGTGGCGCTGGCCAGCCTCGGCCGGCTCAGCCGCGCCCCGCTGGGCACGCTGATGACTGCCGCGGTGATCGGTATCGCCCTGGCCCTGCCCACCGGTCTGCAGGTACTGCTGCGGAACGTCCAGACCCTCAGCGGAGGCTGGGACGGCGCCGCATCCATATCGCTGTTTCTCAAGCGCGACGACTCGGATGCGACCACGCAGCACATGGTCAAGCGCATGCGCCAGCATCCCAAGATCGAGCGGTTCAAGGTGATCGACCCGGATCAGGCCCTGGCCGAGTTCCAGCGCCTGAGCGGCTTCAGCGCCGCGCTCGATGCCCTAGAGGAAAACCCACTGCCCACAGTGGTGGTGGTGGAGCCCAAGCCCGAGTACAGCTCGCCGGCAGAAGCGGGGGCGCTGGTCGCCGAGCTGCGGGCGCTGCCCGAGGTGGATATAGCCCAGCTCGACCTGCAATGGGTGAAGCGCTTCCACGCCATCACCGAGATCGTACGCCGCGGGGTCCTGGTCATCGCCTCGCTGCTGGGGCTTGCGGTGCTGCTGATCGTGGGCAACACCATCCGGCTGGAGATCCAGAGCCGGCGCGAAGAGATCGAGGTCACCAAGCTGGTGGGGGCCACCGACGCCTTCATCCGCCGCCCCTTCCTGTACAGCGGCCTCTGGTACGGTCTGGCGGGCGGTGCCATCGCCTGGCTACTGGTGAGCCTGTCGCTGGCGGCCATTGCGGGCCCAGTACAGCACCTCGCCCTGCTCTACAAGAGCAGCTTCGATATGGCTGCCGTGAGTCCCCTCACCCTGGCGGCCCTGCTGGGCGGCAGCGCCCTGCTGGGATTGGCGGGCTCCTGGCTCGCCGTCGGTCGCCATCTCAGCGCGATCGAGCCCACATAGCGTGCATCTCTCGACCGTGCCCTGGCGGCGCACCGACCGATCCCTGTCCGCGGCAGACCCGAAGGAGGCTATCGAATTGATTTAATTGATGTTATACTATACGTCAATCGGGAACTTCAACACCGCTGCGCGGGTCTACAGGCGCTGAGAGGCAAGGGACTTGGCACAGTGCCGGGTTCCATGTAACATAATTCCATACAGTTTTACTCAGGTATAGAGTCATGTCCAAGGCGATTGCCATTCCGACCAGCCTGCCCACAGGCAGCATCGAAAGCTATATCAATGCCGCCTATCAGCTGCCGATGCTGAGCGCCGAGGAAGAGCACGACCTGGCTGTGCGGCTGCGGGAAGAGAACGACCTGGAAGCCGCCCGCGCCCTGGTGCTGTCGCACCTGCGCTTCGTCGTGCGCATCGCTCGCGGCTACTCTGGCTACGGCCTGGCCCTGCCCGACCTGATTCAGGAAGGCACCGTGGGCCTGATGAAGGCGGTCCGGCGTTTCGACCCGGAAATGGGGGTCCGGCTGGTCTCCTTCGCCGTGCATTGGATCCGCGCCGAGATCCACGAGTTCATCCTGCGCAACTGGCGCATCGTCAAGATCGCCACGACCAAGGCCCAGCGCAAGCTGTTCTTCAACCTGCGCAGCTCCAAGAAGCGGCTCGGGTGGTTCTCCCGGGACGAGGTGGCGGAGGTCGCCCGGGAGCTCGGCGTCAAGCCCGAGACAGTGCTGGAGATGGAGGCGCGCCTGAGCAGCCATGACCTGGCCTTCGACGGCTCGCCGGACGAGACCAACGACGAGCGCAGGGCCGTGGCCCCGGTGGCCTACCTGGCCGACATGAGCATGGAGCCGGCCGCCCTGCTGGAGCGCGAGAACAGCGAGTCCGACGAGCGCGAGCGCCTTTACGCAGCCCTGGCGTCCCTGGACGGGCGCAGTCGCGACATCCTGCAGGAGCGCTGGCTGTCGGACAGCAAGTCGACCCTGCACGAGCTGGCCGAGCGCTACGGGGTGTCCGCGGAGCGCATTCGCCAGATCGAGGCCAACGCGCTGAAGAAGCTACGGTCCCGGATGCTGGCCTGAGAGCGGCACCGAGCCAACGACAAGGCGGGCCTGGGCTCGCCTTTTTCTTTCCGGCGCCAACGATCCATCGCGCCCGAGCTATCATCCCCAATCATCCCCAGCCGCGGTCAGGCCTTGCCTTTCGCTGTCCGTCGAACCGTCCGGGTCGCCCTTGCATACGCTCGGGACCAACAGCGATGCGGCGCAGATCAGGGCCCCCGGATGCAGAGTGGCGGCCTAGGAGCCTGTCGGACTTTGGGGTCCGTAGCGAGGGAAAGCGGGATCGAGACGGATTTTTCGCTCGATTGAGGAGAGGAGTGGCATCAGGGATGTGCCGTTAACGGAGCTAAGGACGCAATAGCCGGCTCTATTTGACGAGATCGAGCGGGAAATCCGGCCGATATCCGCTTTTCCGCAGTAGGACATCCAAAGTCCGACAGGCTCCTACGCCCCTGGTCCGGCAAGCCAGCGGGCCGCTGGGCAGGCCCTGAGCCCTACCTCGAAACGGCAAGGCAAGCCATAGGCGAAAGGCGCCGGCGTCCGCCGCCGCGGTTCGTTGCTGCCCGGAAACCGGCGGCCGCGCCCGGGTTTGACCTCGCCCTGCACAAAATGGGATAAAGGGCACCGGGCCGGTCGGAGACCGCAATGCCGACCCACCGGCTGTAAATCCCCCATCGAAAAGGAAAAGCCATAGTGCGCATATCGATCAAGACTGCCAGCGCCGTTCTCGTAACCACCGCCTGTGCGCTCGCGGGACCTGCACAAGCCATGAACTTCGGCGACATGATGAACCCTTCCAAGTGGATGGGCGGCAACCACGGCCGCTCCGACGACTACGACCGGGGCTACGGCTACGGCGGCTACCCCGGTTATGGCTACGGCGGCTACCCCGGTTATGGCTACGGCGGCTATCCGGGCTACGGCGGCTACCCGGGCTACGGCGGCTACCCGGGCTTTGGCTACGGCGGCTATCCGGGGGGCTACGGCGGCTATCCCGGCTACGGCGGCTCCGGCGGCTCCAACGCCCCGATCATCATCACCCCCCAGAGCGGCGCCAGGCAGGCCCCTCCTCCGCGCGAGATTCAGTAAAGGCTCGCGCCCCGTAGCTCGGCCGGGAAACGAAGGCCGGAGCCCGCGAGCCAGGCGCCGGCCGCCATTCGCGCGCTCCGCTTCACGCGGGCTACGGGCTCAGCCCCAGCACCTCAGGCGACAGTCATCACCCGGATCAGGTCGGTACCGCCGGCCTGCTGCTGGTGTCCGCAGGTCGCCACCACGATGTCGCCGGGGCGCACGTAGCCCAGCTCCTTGCCCCGCTGGCAGGCGAAAGCCATCTTGCTCTCGTCGTCGCCGGCCTCCCCGTAGAGCACCGGGATCACGCCCCAGTTCATGGCGAGCCGCCGCACCACCAGGCGCGAGCGCGTCACCGCGAGGATCGGGGATTCCGGGCGGTGCTTGGAGATCAGCCGCGCGGTGAACCCGGTCTCGGTCAGGCTGAAGATGGCGGCCGCGTTGAGCTGCTCGGCCATCCGCACGGCCGACTGTCCTACCGCCTCGGTGATGATGTTCGCGGGGTCCGGCTGGATCTTCTGCAGATAACCATACTCGCGAAGCGAGGCCTCGGCGCGCAAAGCGATGGCCGACATGATGCGTACGGCCTCCACCGGGTAGCGACCGACGGCTGTCTCCCCCGAGAGCATCACCGCGGAGGTCCCGTCCAGGATGGCATTGGCCACGTCGCTCGCCTCGGCGCGCGTCGGCTTGGGGTTCTGCTCCATGGAGGCGAGCATCTGGGTGGCCGTGATCACGGGCTTGCCGTTCATAACCGTGGTGCGGATCATCCGCTTCTGGGTGCTCGGCACATCCGCCAGCGGCAGCTCCACCCCCAGGTCGCCCCGGGCCACCATGATGCCGTCGGCGGCAGCGACGATCTCGTCCAAGTGGCGCACGCCGGCCTTGTTCTCGATCTTGGCGATGATCGGAATGCGCCGCTCGCGCTCCAGCAGGATCTCGCGAATCCTCCTGACATCTGCCGCCGACTGCACGAACGAGGCGGCCAGGTAGTCCACGTCGTTCTCGGCGGCGAAGCTGAGCTCCTGGACCATGTCCTCGCGAAACTCCGGGGTCACGGCGCTGATCGACAGGGTCGTCTCCGGCAGGTTGACGCTTTTGTTCTCCCGCAATATCCCGCCGTGCACGATCCGACAGCGGATCTCCCCCGGCCGCACGTCCAGGACTTCGAGCTCGATCGCCCCATCGTCCAGCAGGATCGGCGTGCGCGGGCTTACCTCGTCGGGGAGATTCCGGTAGCTCACCGAAACACCCTGGGCATTTCCCAGGCGCGGTGCCGAGAACAGACTGAGCTCAGCGCCCGGCTGCAGCTCGGCGGTGCCCCCGTCGAGCTTGCCCGTGCGGATCTCTATACCGCGGGTATCGACCATGATCGCGATGTTGGCGCCCGACTCCCGCGCCAGGGCGCGGATGCGATCGAGTCGCGCCTCGTGCTCCTCGTAGCTGCCGTGGGAGAGGTTCAGGCGAGCCACGTTCATGCCCGCGGCGAACATGGCCCTTAAGATCTCGGGTCGGTCGCAGCCGGGGCCGACCGTGGCCACGATCTTGGTCTTGCGAAGCTGGGGATTCCCGTTCATGGTCGAGGCGTCAGATAGCGGTAGGGGCGGGCGGGGGGTGTCCCGGGGGAGAGCCAACACCCGGACCGGCGCTCCCCGGGGAAGCGGCGCAGGGCGCACATGATCGCACGAAACGGCCACAGGGTGTGACCGCGCGCCAAGGGCGAAAAGGCGCAACGTACTGACCATGACCGCCCGCTGCTCGCCCGAGCGCGACGCCGTCGGCCATGGGTCGGCGTGGCCCGCAACCGCCCCGATGGCGTGGAAACACGGTATCTCCGGCGGACACTGTTCCCGATGAACGGGTGCGTGGCAAGACCACCGACATTCTTAGTAAGCTAACGCCATGGCTGACTAACCGGCGTCTCGGCGTCGTCTAGGCTTCCCAGGCGACCCGGCCGGCCGCTCGGGTACGCCAACCTGCGACGATACGCACTGCCTCATGTGCGGCGAGCCGGCGACCCGCCCGATCCCTGACCTCCAGGTCTGGATAGATTCCGGAATTTGCTCAGCATGTCGTTATTAGCGGAGCCACATCACCTGCGCGCTTGCCCGACCGGCTTGCTTCGGGACCCGGGCCTGGGGCATAGCGCCTGTTGTCCTGGGTCATCCACGCCCAGCACGCGCCGTTAAGGGCTCAACAGCCGCCATGATCCACCGCAAGGAGTCGACGCTCGGTCCGCTTCCTAACGAGCGCGGACCCTGGATGCGGTTTGTGGGCCTGCTGCCCCTGCTGCTGTCGATCACATTCACGGCGCTGGCCCTGGTGCCGGAGCTGCGCCCACTGCCGAGCCTGAACGATGACGCCTTCCACTTCTTGCTCGTGCAAGGCGCCGAGGCTGCCTGGTCGCACGGCGAGAACATTGTCGATTTCTGGTCGCCCTACCTGGAGCTTGGATTCCCGCAGTTCCTCTATTACCAGCATCTTCCCCATCTGGCGGTGGCGCTCATCCACCGGCTCCTGCCGTGGCAGGTCGAGCTGATCACCGTCTTCAATGCCGTCCGTTATGTCCTACTGGTGGGATTTCCGCTCACGGTCTATTGGTCATTGCGCAAGCTGGGGTTTTCGCAATCCGGCTCGCTGGTGGCTGCAGCCTGCGCGCCGCTGTTCTCAGGAGGTTTCTCGTTCGGATTCGCATACGACAGCTACATCTGGCGTGGGCTTGGCATGTACACGCAGCTCTGGGCCATGCATCTGTCATTGCTCTCGCTGGCCTTGCTCTCCGACTACCTTGACCGCGGCAGGGGCCGTCTGGGGGCCATTGCGGCCCTGTCGGCGCTCATCCTCTCGCATCTCGTTTACGCCTACATGATGGCCATAAGCGCCGCCATCCTCCTCGTGGTCGGCCTTAACAGGGGCAACGCGCGCCAGCGGCTCATGCGCTTCGCCCTGGTCTGGGGGGTGGCAGCGCTCGTCACTTCCTATCTCTGGCTGCCTTTTATCCTCGACAAGACCTATCTTTCCGCTTCGCCGTACGTGCCTCAGTGGAAATATGACTCCTTGGGCGCCGGTGTCATCCTGCGACGGCTCGCAACGGGGGCGCTGCTTGACCATGGCCGCCCGCCGGTCATCACTGCCTTGATGGCCATGGGCCTCGTGGCAGCGTGGCGATCTCGCACGCGCCAAGCCCGGCTCGCCGCTGTTTTCTTCGTGGTCTGGATGCTGTTTTACTTCGGCCGGGCGACCTGGGGCCCGCTTGCTGATCTCCTCCCGATGCACCGTGGATTGATCATGCATCGCTTCATCGGCAGCGTGGACATGGCGGTGCTGATGCTGATTGCCCTGGCCGGCGACTGGCTCGGGACCCTGGCATCGAGGTGGAAGCCCAATTGGCCAGCGACCTTTCCCCTCCTGACGATCGCTGTCATGTTGCCCGCACTGGTCGAGCGCTCGGCCTTCTTTTACTGGAACGGCGTGCTCATGGATCGTTCCCAATCGGCCCTCGCTGCCGATGCAGGCGCCCGGGCAATGATCGACAGACTCAAGGATCTGCCGCCGGGCAGAACATTTGCCGGTCTCCGTAAAGATTGGGGCAAGGCGATGAAGCTCGGCGATCTGGCGTTCAGCGACCTGCTGACCCTGAATCGGATTCCCGCAGTATCCCCACCCTACCAAAGCCTGTCGCTCAATTCCGACCTGCTCTGGGACTTCAATTATCGCAACCAGAGCGACTACATGCTTTTCAACGTGCGTTATGTGGTGGCCCCGGCAACGCAAGCCATGCCGGGGTTTCTCAAGGCCCTGGAAAGCTCGGGCAGGTACCGCCTTTACGAGGCCGAATCCGGCGGATATTTTACGCTGGGACGCTCGGATGTGGCATTCCTAGGCGGGCAGCCCGATTTCCTGCCGGCAATCCGCGCATGGCATTGGAGCCGCCTACCGGCACTGCACGAGTTTCCTGCGGTGGGGCTGGACGGCGCTGTCTCCGTACCGAACGACCTTCCCTCGCATCCTTTATCCGGTGCGGCGCGGATACTGCGCAGCCTCGCGGTGCCGGCCATGCCCAAGGGAGCAGTCCTCGAGCAGAGCACCGGGCCCCAGCGTTACGCCGCGACCGTCCAGGCGGAGGAGGCGGCAACCCTCATCCTGAAGGTCACCTATCACCCAAACTGGCATGCCAGGGTGGACGGCGTGGCGACCGAGACGATGATGGTGATGCCGAGCTATATCGGCATCAGACTCCCACCGGGCAGACACCGAGTGGTGATCGAATACAGCAGCGATCCCCGGCGAAACCTGCTGCTGCTCATCGGACTGGCTGTGCTGCTGCTCGGCACCGCCGTCGCCTGTTATAAGAAGTGCTTGTGCCGGTCGTCGCCCGACCGGCCCGCAAGCCGATGACCCGATGCTCCAGGGTCGGGGCTGCTAAGGGCCACATAAGCAATGCCACGCTCCCCGGGGTGAGACCACTCCTGGCAGCGAGTCGCGGGATCGCACTGTACGACCAGGCGCGTCAGCGCCAAAGATCCCCGTTGCAGTTGCGGGCGCTCGCCGGGCCGGATATAAATCGACCCAGGGACCGGAGGATCACCGATGGGCAAAACCACCGACAGCATTCAGAAGATCGGCAACACCATGGTGGACCTGTTTCACTATCTGGCGCTGTTCGTCATCGGGGCGACCATCGTCTGGTCTGCGGTGCACGAATACCTGCAGATCATGGCGACGGGCCATGCGGCGCTCAAGGACATACTGCTGTTGTTCATCTACCTGGAGCTCGGCGCCATGGTGGGCATCTATTTCAAGACCCACCGCCTGCCGGTGCATTTCCTGATCTACATCGCCATCACCGCGCTTTCGCGCCACCTGGTCATTGACGTTCAGCAGGTCTCGGACGATTTCCACCTGTATCTGCTGCTGAGCATCACTGGCGCCATCGTGGTGCTGAGCGTCGCGGTGCTGATCCTCACCTATGCCGCCCGCACCTATGGGCGCGCAGAGGACGAGGTCGAGCGACCCTGATGGCGGTGCCCCGCTGGTCTGCCAGGCTTCGGGAGGGTCCCGGGCGAATCCGCATCGCTGCAGTGCCCTAGCCGACCCACCGATTGCGCGGTCATGCTCGGGGCTACATAAGTAATGCCACAGGCCCCGGGATAAGCCTGTCGGGGCACGCCGTTCATACTTGCTGGCGCTACGCGGCCCTGCCTCGCTGGCGAGCCCGGTGGACCGGCGAAGCCCTGTTGGAGCTCTTCCTGCCCGGCCTCACTGCAGTAGGCTCGGCGGCCGCCTTACTGACGCCAAGCTATCCTGCCTGGCTCGCGAGTCCGGGGCACGCCACCCCTGGCAAACCCGTTCGGCGCGAGGAATGTCCACCGGACATTCCTTGCTTCCGCGGCCGACGGTCCCGCCCGAATCATCCCGAGCCGCCCGAAACTGATGTGGCTTTATTGATGACGTTCGTAACTATTCAGCTCGCGTCATTCCGGCCATGGATTGGCCGGAATCCAGTACCAGGGAGGGTGCTTAACCATCCGGCTTGCCGTCCATGGCATCTGGATTGCGTCCTTAGCTCGGTACACAGCACGTCCATGTCGTACTTCTCCGGCTCCCAAGCCGGAATGACCGTCGATTTCTCGGGGTGCTGAATAATTAATGACGTTTTCGTAAATCCCAGAGGCTCCGAAAAACCGGTCAGGGCTTGGGCTTCTTGTAGCCCTTGGGCAGATGATGGGCTATGCCCTGGTGGCAGTCGATGCAGGTTTTGCCCTCTTTCCATCCCTGCTGCATCTTGCGGGCAGCATGCTTGTCCTGCTCCTTGAAATCCATCGCCTCGAACGAGTGGCAGTTGCGGCACTCCCGGGAGTTGCGCTCCTTCATCGTCTTCCAGACGTGCTCGGCGAGCTCCATCCGATGCGCCTCGAATTTCTCGGGGGTGTCGATGGTACCCAGCGCTTTGTGGATCAGCTCGTTGCTCGCCTTGACCTTGCGCCACACGGTGGAGAACCACCAATCGTGGGGCACGTGGCAGTCGGCGCAGACCGCGCGCACGCCGCTCTCGTTCTTGTAGTGCACCGATGTCTTGTACTCCTGGTACACAGTGTCGCGCATCTCGTGGCAGGCGATGCAGAACTCCAGGCTGTTGGTGTACCCGACGATATAGTTGAAGCTGGCCAGCGCGAAAACCCCGAACAAGATCCCCCCGATCAGCAGCGCCCCCAGGCTGTACTTGCTGGGGCGGCGGAGCATTGCATAGAAACGACGCAGCACGGGCGTATTCTCCTTTTTCGAGCCGATATTGGAGCCAGTCTTGCAGGTGGGCCGGTCAGGCTGCGCAAGCGGTTCCCCGGCGACCAAGGATAACCGATCTTCGCGGTATCTGGGCCTCTCACCGCGGCCCGTCGAGGCGCGCCTCGCGGCGTCCAGCGCAACCCCCTCAAAGGCAAAAAAAAGGGCGCCCCTTGTGGAGGCGCCCCATCCCCGAAGCCGGGGCTTACTTGTTGTGGTACTTCACGGTGTCGAACTCCCTGCCGGCACCGTGGCAGACCGCGCAGCCCTCCAGGCCGGTCGGCGCCGGCGGGCTGCCCACGACAAGGCTGCCCTTGCCCGTGTCGATCTGGCCGCCGTTGCTGAGGAAGTGACCCTGGGCCGCGGAGGTGGTGTGGCAGACACCGCAGACAGCCGCGTTGACCGTCGTGGCAGTGTCATCCATCCACGTCGTCCCATCGGCACCAGGATTAGTGCTCACGGCGCGAGCGGTCGACCGAGCCACATTGTAGGCGCCCGGCTTGTGGCAGGTGTCACAGTTGTCCACGTCCTGCGGGAAGGTGACGTCCGAGAAAGTCCCGTTGTACAGCGTCGCGCTGGCCGAGTGGATGGCATGGATGAAATACCCGAACGAGTATCCATTCGATCCAGCGTCCGTGTCCGGCGGGCTATCGAGGATCGACAGATCGGCATTGTGGCAGATTACGCAGACCTCGGTGTTGCCGTTGCGGTTGCCACCATGCAGCTGGATCACCTTGTGGCAATTGTTGCACTGGGGCGGCGTGAAGGCCGTCGCCCGGGCCATGCCCGGATAGTAGATCGCACTGATCGGGTACGCCCGCTCGGAGATGCTGTTAAGCAAGAAGTCGGTGGTGCTGACAACCAGACGCCCATCCATGGCCACCATCGGATCGCCGTGGATATCGTGCGGCAAGGCCAAGCCGGCGGGAAAATCGATCCAGTAGCTGCCATCCACAGGATGGGTCGCGTCGGCCTTCAGGCCGTTGATGTCTACGGTATAAGGCTCACCGACTGGGTTATCGGAGATCGTCGTGCCGTTATACGTCTTGCCGCCAGTGTTGCCCAACTCGTCACCGTTGTAGATGTCCGTGGTCGCCCAGCCCACGCGCAGGTACACGCGGGTGTTGCCGTCCTGGAAGGGTGCATCGCTGAAGATGTTCCAGGCGGTTCCGTTGGCGTGGTCGATCCGGAAATGGATCCTGGGGATGCCGTCCGCCGCGAGCGGGCTGTCGCTGGTGTTCGTCGCCGACAGTATCTTGAACACGAAGTCCTTGCCGAGCTCGTTGCGGAAACGTGCATCGCCGGCGATGTGGCTGTGGACGAACAGCGCCGGACCGCTGCTCGCGGGGGCGGCCGGTACGTGGCAGATATAGCATTGGTCGTCCGAGAACACCCCTATCGGAAAGCCCGCAGCCGTATGGTCAAACCGGTAAACATGCTGGCCGGTAACCGCGTCGGTGGAGAAGATCGTCAGCCCGTTGGCGTGGCAGCCACCGCAGGCCTCGGCGCTCGCGGACGTGTTCCAGAGATCACCGTCGACCGTCGGCTTGGGCGGGCTGGCGTTGGTCACCGGGTGGCCGTTGCCATCGGTCCTCGCGGCGGTCTGGCCAGCGGCATCGGAATGGCAGGTCTCGCAGTAGGTCTTGGACTGCGGGAAGGTGACATCCGAGTAGTCGTTCACCGAGTTGCCGTAGCCGATGATGGTGAAGGGATCGGCGCCCGGACGGTCCCCGCCCATGTGGATCGAGTGGATCATGTAGCGGAAGTCGATCGGGTTCCCGGTAGCCGGATCGACGCTCCCCGGATTGTGGCAGGTCACGCAATACTTGGTCGCATTGCGGGGTCCGCCGTGGAAGGCGAGCGCCTTGTGGCACACCACGCAGTTATCCGTAGCGACGACATCCCGGATGACCCCCGGCTGCGTCGTGTCAGTGACGTTTTGGCCCGTCTGCGGCACGAAGTCATAGACCGGGTTGAGCGGCGCCAGCTCCTCTGCCGCGCCACTGAGCCGGATCTCCATGCCCACCCGATTGGTCACGGTGGGATCCCAGGCGACGGGGATCGGCGTGGTGATGTTCGTCACGTCGTTGGCGAAGGTGTAGCGGTAGTGACCGGGGCTCAGCTCGACCAGGGTGCCGCCGGTCTCGTTGGTCGCCTGCACGGCGGTGTTCATGGATACACAGCTGGTAGGCTGGACGTGGTTGACGTAGTCAAAGGGGCAGAGGCTCTTGGTCGTGTTGATATAGCTCTGCCAGTGCGAGGGCAAGCTGATCTGATTGTTCGCCATGAGGGCGGGGATCAGCTTGGCCATGGTGAAGCGGATGGCGCTGGCGGACAGCCCCATGGCGGGATCGCCGTTCTGGTCCTCGACGTCGAACGTAACGACCGGAGGGCTGCTGACCTGGACAGCCGTGATGTGGGCCACCAATCGGCCCAGCTGGTCGATCTGCTCCGCTGTGAGCCCGCTACCGTTGCCGATTGGGTTGTCGCCGACCCCGGGACCCGCAGGACCGGTGGGACCGGTGGGACCCGAGGGGCCGGTGGGACCCGTCGGGCCGGTGACCGGCTGACATGCTCCGAGGAGCAGTGCGAGCACCCCGACCCCTAGGACGCCAGCGAATGGCGCCTGGCGACATTGCTGACTTAAACTGAGCTTCATGACTTCCCCCTCCGCCTACCATATGGGATGGTCGTATAGACCCGTTGCCCGTGCTGCCGGACACCAAAAACTCAGCGGCCGCAGGCACCTGGCCCCGGCCGAGCCTTCTCGCAAAATGATCAGTCCAGTGCAATTCGGGCGCGGGTCATCGCCCCGCCTCTGTAATGAGCCCGGTTGTTCGTCCGGTTGCACGGTAGATTAGCAATCACCCTAAGGTGTGTGGAATTGATTTTTTCAACAGATGCGGCATAGGAACCTTCAATGATCCGAAATCGCCCGATCTTGCCAAGGGACAGGGCCCGTATCTGCAGCCGGAGGCGAACGGCCCGCGGGTTAGGGAGCCGGTGATAGGTCGTGTAGCGCGATACCACCCACGGGCCCCGGATGATAGCGCCTGGCGATCGCGGCCAGGCTGGGCACGACCCGGAAAGCGTCTAGAATGCTTGCGCAGGCCGGTGGCCGCTGGGGCGGTGCCGGGCGCCGAAGGGGCCTGGCGGGATACTCAAGGTGATTCCCGCGATGCAGGACCGATCTACTCCGGGCTCGATACGGGGCGAGCCTGGGGCGTTTCTCGCAGGATACCCCGGAAGCCCGGAGCGGTGCTGCCGACCCCGCACGCCTTGATCCATCAACTCGGGGCCCAGACCGGCACTGCACACGACCAACTCAACCCAAGGGGGTGCACGCACATGTCGGGCTCGTTCCGTTTCAAAAAATGGCTTCTTCCGGCGATCCTTGCGCTGCCGGCCATCAACGCCTTCGCCGACGCCGATCTTGACGACGAGCTCACGCAGGCGCTGGCGGCAAAATCCAATGTCGAGCAAGGGAGGATCATTTTCAACGTCTGCGCCACCTGCCACACACCGGAAGGCTGGGGCAGCCCCGACGGTCGCTATCCGCAGATCGCCGGGCAGCACCGCAGCGTGCTGATCAAGCAGCTCGCCGACATCCGCGCCGGCAACCGGGACGCGCCGGAGATGGCGATCTTCGCACGCAAGAACGTGGTCGGGGGCTATCAGGGCATCGCCGACGTGATCGGCTACGTCGCCACCCTGCCCATGAACCCCCAGGCGGACCCGGGGCCCGGCGACAATCTCGCCCTGGGCCAACGGGTGTTCGAGAAGAACTGTGCCCGGTGCCATGGCGACAAGGGGGAAGGTGACGACACGGACCTGTTCCCGAGCCTGTACGGACAGCATTATGCATACCTGCTGCGCGAGCTTCGATGGATCAAGGAGGGCAAGCGCCGCAATGTCTACCGCGGCATGGTGCGGCGCGTCCAGCGGCTGTCCGACGCGGAGCTGGCGGCGGCCGCGGACTACGCCTCGCGTCTGAAGCCGCCGCCCGAGAAGGTCGCGCCTGTGGGCTGGAGGAACACCGACATACGCGGGCCGGCAAAAGCGGCTCCCTGAGCGTACACGAAGCGCAGGCTGCGCTGGGGCCCGGGCCCCAGCGCAGCCGCCGGCTCAGAATTCCCCTTTGGCCGCCCCGTCCATCATCTCGCGGATGATCCGGCGTACCTTCTCGGCGCTCGCCTTGAGGTCCGGAGGCAGCTTCTTGCCACCATGGATCATCAGGTCGAGGTTCATGGAATGCAGCCAGAGCCGGCCGCTGCGGTCCTGAACCAGCGCGATGCGGCAGGGCATGAAGCCGCTGTACTGGTCCCGGTACTCCAGCATCTGCTTGCCGACCCGCGCATCGCAGAACGACAGAAAATTGACGTAGCGGTATTTCTCCCCGGTGATCGCCTCCACCTGCTTGGAGAAGGGCGACTCCCCTACAAATAGAAAGCTGCGGCTGGCAGCCAGACTCTTGAGCGACTCGACGACATCCTCCGGCGAGAGCCCTTCGTTCACGGGCACCGACCACATCATGGCGACGCCGGGATCGCCGGTCTCGATCAGCTTCTCGGCGAATTCCTTGTAGACCCCGGGCAGCTCGGGATCGAACTGCGAGAGCATCGGGCGCAGTGCGATCCAGGCGGCGACCGCGGCAACGACCACGACCAGACCGATGATTGCCAGTAGATTGCGCAAAAAGGACATGGGCATACCTCCCGGCGGCCCGGGCACCGGCTAGGCCGGCGCGGCCACCCCCCTTGGACTTTCGTTGAATGCGGACCCGGATCGTGCGGGACCCTCGCGCCGAGCCACCCCGCCCCCGGGATCTCCCCGGCGATGGGGCGGATCGGCTCCCCGGGAACCGCTCAGCCGAGCATATCGTCCACTACGTTCTTGAACCAGCTGTAGGCGTACGACACCTCCTCCTTGTGAGCCCGCTCCGAGGCATCCATCGGGGTCAGACCGCCTGCGCCTTCCACCGCATAAATGGAATTGGTCGCCTCGTCCAGCTTGAAGACCTCCGCCACCGAGATGCCCCAGTCCGCCGCGATCATACTGTAGCAGGTGTTGATGTAGGACGGCGTGCCCGGCTCCCGCCCGGCGAACGCATTGACGATGGCGGCAGCCGCTACCTTGGCCTGACAGTTGGCCGCGTAGGCGGACTTGGGCATCTTCGCCGCGTCGCTGGCATCGCCCAGCACGTGGATGCCCGGATGGCGCTTAGACTCGAAGGTCTTCTTGTCCACGGGGCACCAGTCGCCCTCGGCCAGATCGGCGTCGAAGGCGATTTTGCCGGCCTTCTGGGGCGGAATGATGTTCACCACATCACCCGTGTAGTCCTCCACCTGGGCGTGCACCGTGCGGGTCTTGGGATCCAGCGACTCCACCTTGCCGCCACCCGCCCCGGACACCCATTCGATCATGCTGTTGTCGGTACCGTAGCCGTAGTAGCGGGTCCAGCCCTGGACGAACAGCCCCTGCTTGGCGAAGGCATCCTTGGGGTCAAGAATCACAACCTTGGACTTGGGCTTGTGCTGCTTGAAGTACATGGCGATCTGGGCCGCGCGCTCGTACGGTCCGGGCGGGCACTTGTACGGATTGGGCGGCGCGACGATGATCGCGGTGCCGCCATCCTTCATGTCCTCGAGCTGCTTGCGCAAGATCAGCGTCTGCGGTCCGGCATACCAGGCGTGGGGGATGGTCTGGGCCACCTCGGGGCTGTAGCCCTCGATGGCGTCCCACTTGAAATCCACTCCCGGCGAGACCACACAACGGTCGTAGCCGAAGCTCTTGCCACCGGCGGTCGTGACGGTCTTCTTGTCCGGGTCTATGCCGACCACCTTGTCGTGCACCACGGTGACCCCGCGCTTCTGCAGCCCGTCATAGCCGAAGGTGAGCGAGTCCAGGGTGCGCTCGCCGCTCAGCACCTCGTTGCTGAGAAAGCAGGTCTGATAATTGGGATCGGCCTCGATCAGGGTCACATCGATGCTCGGGTCCATCTTGCGCAGATACCGGGCGGCGGTGCAGCCGCCCACCCCACCCCCGACCACCACCACCCGGCGGGTGGCCCCGAAGGACACGAAAGGAAATCCCATACTCAGGCCTGCGAGGGTCGCCCCTCCGGCGAGCTTGACGAAATCGCGACGATTGATGTTGGACATCTTGGACCCCCTCAGTGCTGGCTGCCGTAATATTGGATGATGTCCTGAATGGACTCCTTGCCGTGGTCCTTGATGAGCGCCTCGACCTTGGATTTCATCTTCTTCGTCTGCTCACGATCCCCGGCGGCGCATTCCTGCATGGCAATCTCCAGATAGGGCATCCACTGGCCGGCCAGCACCCCCACGTCTTTGGGATTGCGCCCCCCGTCCTCGTGACACTTCTCGCAATACTCCTCGTGCAGGGCCTTGCCCTTGGCCGCCTTGGCGGCATCGACAGTCTGGGGGTAGCGCGTGAGCTTCTGGGCGGCGAAGAACTCCGCCATCTGATTGATCTCGGCATCGCTGTAGCCTTTGGCGATGCGGGTCATGATGGTCGAAGGGCGCTCACCCTTCTTGTAGGACATCATGGCCTCGGTGAAGACAGCAGCGTCCGTGCCCGCAATGCTGGGGGTTGCAGGACCCACGCTCGATCCGTCGGTCCCGTGACAGCCGGCGCAGGTGTAGGCGAGCATTTCGGCGGTCGGTCCGTCGCCGCTCAGAACGGGTGCCGAAGCCAGGGCACCCCACGCGAGTGTCGCGTAGACGATGGTCTTCTTCATTTCTCCTCCTCCCAATGTTTAGTGTCGTACGAACAGCTGCCATTGCGACAGCATTCGCCGTCCTGCGAAGCGTCTCGCGACGCTCCTGGTAGGGGCGCCCGCGCAGATCGACGAGGCCCCCGGAGCCAGGTTGTAGCCTATCCGCCGGCCGGGCTCATTTACGATCAGAACTGGTAACGCATATCCGCCGAGACCAGATCGACGTCGTAATCCTGCTGCCCGGGGACGCGCAGTCCCACGACGCTGGACAGGCCGAGGATCCCCTCGCTAGCCCAGTCCTGCGACTCGTTGTAATGCTCATGCCGGTACGCCAGACCGACGGACAGCTTGTTGTTGATCTTGTACCTGGCCTTGAGGTCGACCTTGACCAGGTCATAGCCCTGATCCGGATAGCCCAGCGCCGGCAGCTGATACTGGTTGAAGTCGACCCGGCCCTGATAACTGACCCAGGCCGCATCGGCGGAGAGCTCCAGCTTCTTCTGCAGCGTGGTCCATTTACCCCCGACACCGACCGTATCGGTGGTGTTGTCATCGTTCGAGGTCCACTCGGGAAACAGCCGGTTCTGCCCACCGGCCTGGAGCGACGTGCCCTTCTCCCAGGTGTAATAGGCATGGGTGCTCAGGGCTTCGATGGGCGAGAACGTAACATCGACGGTGTAAGTATGGTCCTCGGTGTCCCGCAGGCCGAGGGTGCGATCCGCGTCGTAGGAGTCGTCGGTGCGCTGGGCGCTGCCGGTGATGGTGAGCGAGGACAGCGGCGTCACGGCGATCGATCCCCCAACCTTGTCGCGGTCCCGGCCATTGAGATAGGAGAGACGCTGCAGCCTGTTCTGCGGCGGGTAGACCGCGTACACCCGCTGGTAGTCCGATGCATCGCGGCGCCCATGGGCGTAGTCCAGGGTCGCTTCCACCATCTGCACGGGCTTGATCTTGAGCTTGGCCCAGCCGGTCGTCTCGTTGGTCTGGTCGACCTCCTGATAGGTCCGGTCGGTGCGGTCATAGTCGACGCCGAGTTGCAGGTCCGAATGCAGCGGCAGCCTGTAACCGGCACTCAGCCGCCCGAGCTGCTGGGTGAAGCCGTAGGGCAGGTTGACCCGCGGATTGGAGCTGCGGGCCCAATCGGTGGCTGCGTAGTAGCGAGCGATCTGGTTGGTCTGGTTGTCCCGGTCGCTGTAGGTGTAGCTCGCGGTGACCCGCAGCTTGGGGGTGGGCCGGGAAGTCAGCTGCAGCTTCGCCAGCGTGCTGTTCACCTGGGCGTTGAGATCCCCGGCATCGGGCGCGATCGCGCGCTGCAGCGCGCGGGTCGCCGGCGGCATCACGCCCGAGTTGAGCATGCCGATAGTCAGCCCTCCTACCGGGATGATCCGGTTAGTCGTATATGGCAGCAGCTCATTGTTCTGAGAGAGCTGGCCGTAGGAGAGCTTGCCAGTCAGCCGCGTATTGGCCATCAGGTCATAGCCGACCGTAGCATTGAGCTGGTTGAGCTGGTTGTCCGGGGGCGTGGACATGCGCCCGAACGCGCGATAATCGGTGACCTCCGCAAAGGGGTTGCGAAAGCTGACCGAGTCGTATTTGTCGTCGAACGCCGACCCGTGATACCCAACCTTGACCTGCAGACGCTTGCCGGTGTAGCCCACGCCGAGATCATAGTCATCGGTCTGGTAATCGACCGGCACCGGCAGGATTACGGTGTTGTCGAATCCGAAGGTGGCACCCTGGTCGTTGGTGCCGCTCTTCTTCTCGCGCGAGTAGCTCCCGGTAATTTCCCAATGTTCCATCGGGATATAGCTGAACTCGCTGGCGCCCTTCTTGCGCTGGGTCTCGAGATCCACCTGGTTGCGCGCGAACGGCAGCAGGGGCATGTCCTGGGTGGTGAGCCCGTCCTGCCAGAGCAGCGGCAGCCCTAAGTGATTCGCATCGAGCTTGCGAAACGGAGTGGAAGTCTCGTCGTTCTCCCTGAACGGCGTCTCGTCATACTCCACGGACACGCGGTACTTGCCCTGCCTGCCGGCTTCCACCCGGGCGTCGCGGGAGTCGAGCCCGAGGTTGGACCCAGCCGCTTCGTAATACAGGCCGCCGTCACCTCGGTGCAGGATGGAGCCGCTTGCATTGACCATGGTGCCATCGTCGGTGAGGCCCGAGTAGCGGCCGAATCGGTAGGACGGGTCGCTCTGGTTGAGGCCCCCGACCTCGCCCCATCCCTGGGTCCCCCGATAATCCGGACAGTCATCGCAGGCGAGCTTCTCGTCCGCCGCCGCAGGCTTCGCCTCCTTGTCCGCCGCCAGAAGCGGCATGGCGCAAGGGATGGCGAGTGCCAGTGCGACGGCTCTTGCTGCTATTCGGTTTATGGCCATGCTTCTCCCCTCCACACCGCCTCGCCGGGCCCCACCCACTACCGGCTCGACACCGATGCTTGATCTCTAGCTCAACGTTCCAGCGCCACACCCGACGGGTGGTTGGAACCGTGAATCTGCGAGTGACAATTCAGACAGCTCTTGATGTTCGGCGTACCGGCTCGAGCCGAACGGTCGTACGGTCAGACCGTCATAGCGCACGCTGGGATGGTCGAACTGGGAGTGGCACTCCTGGCAGAGCTGGGGCGGCCGCTTCTTGAGCAGGGCTGCGTTGTTCGCGCCGTGCGGGTCGTGGCAAAGGGTGCAGTCTTCGGCCACCGGCGCATGCTCCCAGAAGAAGGGTCCCCGCTTGTCGGCATGGCAGGAGGTGCACTTCTCCCGCGCCAGCGCCGACACCCTCAGGTCGCCGCCTTCCCCGCTATGCGGATCGTGGCAGGAGCTGCAGGCGAGCTCACCCTCGCGCACCGGGTGGTGGTAGGCCTTCTCGAACTGGGCGCGCTGGGTGACATGACACCTGTAGCAGACCGAAGGCTGCTCGACCCGGTCGAGCACCGGGTCGTGCGCCGCGTGTATGGTGTGGCAGCCGGCGCAGGGCACCTGGTTGAATTCGTGCACGCTGCCCTGCCACTCGATGCGCTGGTGATTCTGGTGGCACTGCAGGCAGCGCCCGTTCTGGACCTCGGGCGGCGTCCAGGCTTTCATGCCGAAGTTCAGCATGCGCGGACGGACCTCCCCGCGGCGCACCCGTTGGGCGTGCTCCCCGCCGTTGCCGTGGCAGACCTCGCATTGGTTCTCATGGGCGAACGGGGTCCGCGGGTCGGCAACCACTGCGTGCTTGGTCTTGAAGATAGGGAAGATGGGCGGCACGTTGTCCTCGTCGTGACACTTCAGGCAGGTCTCCACGCCTTTCGGGGTGAGCGCCGCCGCCGCGTTGCGTGCAAGGGACTCCTGCTCCTCTTGCAGCGTCATGGGGTGGTCGCGTGGCACCGGCTTGGATTCTTCGTCCTTGTCTTTCTTGCCTTTGTCGCCCGCGGCGTACAGCGCCAGAGGTGCCATGGCGAAGGTCAGCAGCAACAGAGCGACCAGCCTCTTCTGCTTCAGTAGCTTGTCAATGATCATCGCGTGATACCCGTGGCGTTCCCCTGATCGATGGCCCGGGAGCGGCCTGACCGGGCCACTCCGGCATCGGACTGCGCGTCCGTCCCGCGCTGATTCGCTCCAAGCCCATCACGGCAGCGGCGACACCGCGTGGACCTGGGAGACATCTTCGATCTCACCCGCACCGTGGCAACCGCCGCAGGCCTCCAGCACCGTGCCGTCGATCACCACCTGGGTGGCGCCGAAGCTCCCGCCTCCGGGCTGCACCATGTGGCGCTGGGCACTGGCCGAGTCATGGCAGGACGAGCAGACCGCCGCGGTCGGCGAGATCTTGAGATCATCGGCCGGGTTGGCGAGCGCCGCCTCGGCGCCGGCCTGGTCACCGGCCAGGGCGGGAGCGGCAGTCTGCACCGTGGTCCCCCGGGCGCCGATCGGCGTGGGCAGCAGGTAGGAGTCGCCCACATGGCAGGTGTCGCAATTCTGCAGCACCCCGGGGAAGCGAACAGCCGTGAAATCATTGAGGCTGCGCCCGAAGCCCCTGACCATGATCCCCTTGTCGCGGAAGCCGTGCTTGTCCGCCTGGCCCGCGTGAATAGCGTGGATCATGTACTTGAAGTGGATGCTCTGCTCGCGCTTGCCATCGACGTCGGTCGCCGCGAAGTTGTCGAAGATATCGTTGTGCGGCGCGGTATCCAGGGTCGCCGGACGCTGGGAGATGTCGGTGGCGTAGGGGTTGTGGCAGATCACGCAGACCTCGATCGCCCCCTGGCGGTTGCCCCCGTGCAGGCTGAGCCTCCCGTGGCACTTGTTGCATTTGGCCAGGGAGACGATCTGCCGGCGGGGCTCCAGCACCAGATCCGTAATGGGGAAGTAGCTGAAGGTGTTGTCAACCGGGACGGCCTTGTACTCCCCGGGATGGCGCACCGGGTCCACCACCGCCGCCGGATGACCCTCGATGGCGGCCACGCCGCTGCCGGTGACGCCCGCTGGGACAGCGACCGGCGATTCCACCGTGAACACCCTGCCCCCGGTATCCACGGCCCCGGCCAAGGCGTCGATCGACACCGGCTGGCCGGGTACCGGGAAGGTCGTGGTCTGACCAGGCGTCGGCGGACCCGTGACCGCCCCGCTGCCGGTGTTGTGGTAATCCTCGGTATCCCAGCCGAGCAGCACCGCCAGGCGCGCGCCGTTGGCGGAAGAGAACTGCGGATCGTGGAGGATGTCGTAGCGCGAGCCGTCGCGGGGATCGACCACCTCGAAGCTGACCTGCGGCCGCTGGCCCTGGTGGGTCTGGCTAACCCCCAGGATGTTGTACTTGAACCAGCCGGCGGCGAGGCTGTCAAACATCGCGTGGGCGGTCTGGATGATTTGGGGATCCGGGCTGATCTCGGACACGTGACAGCCCGCACAGATGCGGTTATCTCCGGGGGCAAAGCCTAACTGATGCGTAGAGAAGTCCAGGTCGTCGTGACAGGCCCCGCAGGCCTGCTGGGTGGGTCGCAGCTTCCAGTTGTCGCCGTCGGGGGTCGCCGGGTCCGCGCCGTCGTGACACTGGGCACAGTTGCGATGGTCCTGGGGATAGGCGACGTCGGAGAAGTCCTCCTCGACGTCGCCGTCGCCCCAGACCCGGAAACCGTTGGTCAGATCCTTGCCCATGTGGATCTTGTGCACCAGGACCACCATGTCCAGGTTGTTGCCGCTGTTGGCATCGGTGGTACCGGGATTGTGGCAGACCACACAGTCCTCGACCTCGACCCGGCGCCCCCCGTGCGCCGACAGGCTGGCGTGGCAGTCGTTGCACGAGCGAGTGGTGGCGACCAGCTTGGTGGTGGTCACGGGCGAGCCATCGGGCACGAAGTCCAGGTGAGCGTTGGCGGAGATCAGACCGCCATTCAGCCCAGTGAACTGGGCCTCGATCGCCAGGCGATGGGTCAGCGACGGGTCATAACTGACCCCCATAGTCTGGGCAGGATTGGTCACATCGGTAGCGAACCGATAGCGGAGCATACCGCCGCCCAGATTGGTCAGCGTGCCGCCGCTCTCCATAGTCGCCTGCATGGCGCCGCCAGGCAGCGCGGGGTGACCCCCGGGGCCCACGCCGGGCGTCGGCACCTCGACCTTGTTGATGTAGCTCTGCCAGCTGTCTGCATTGCGGTTGACGCCGGGCACCAGCTTGGCAAGACCGAAGCTCAGCGCCCCGCTGTCCAGGGCGGTCTGGTCGAGAGACACCCCGAGACCGGCTTGGTCGGTCACCTGGAATTCGACCACCGGCGGGCTGTTGATGCTCACGCTGGTGACCGAGAGATGGATCTGGAGGCCCGGGAACAGCGGTGGCGGTGTGGCGCCAGAGCCACCGCCCCCACCGTCCGAAGGCGCCTGGCAGCCCCCGAGGGCGGCAGCACACAGCAGTCCGACGACCCAGCGGATCAAGACACAACGCCCCGGCATAGACATCCAACCTCCTCCCGTGTCACGCAACGGACACCTGGTCCTGGCATCGGGATGACAGCTGAGGCGCAAAACAGCGCCGATCGCCTGCCGAAGTCCAGGCTCGGCTCGGCCACCCCGCAGGCAGTCGCGCCCGCTTGGGCGCCTGCTCGCGAAAATCTATCGGTGAATCGGTAACCTGCAGCAGCCGCAGGTCGGGCCCCTTTATTATGCAAAAAGCCGCATGTCGGCTCCGCGCAAAAAGACTATCAATGCCGTGGGCGGAAGTAGAATTGAATTTTTCTAACTCCGCAAGATAAACCCCTTCAATCACCGGGGGGCGATCCCGAACACCGAGCACCGGGGGGCTCGATGGCGTCGACCAGACGCCGCCAACACGTGAGTCTGCGGCCGGCGTCCCGCTGACCCTCGACCGCGCGCACCCGAGCCCACAGGTCTGGCAGCACAATCGGACGTCTGGCCGGCGATTAGGCCCGCCGCGGCACCTTGCCGATCCCAGGAACGGCCGGCAGCTGGCGAAACTCGATCGGCAGCGCAGGCTCCTCGGCCAGCACCACGTGGGAGCAGCCCGAGGGCAAGCTTAGCGCCGCCAGGATTGACTGGCACAGCACCTCCAGCAGCTCTCGCGCCTCGCAGTCCGGCCGACAGGCCAGGCTGACCGGCCGGAACGGCACAACGTCCTCGAAGCAAAGCGCGCTCAGGTGGCTACGCGAGAACAGCGGCGAGCAGGCCACCGTGCAGGGCACCACGGTGATGCCGATGCCGGCAACCACCATATGGAGAATGGCCTCGAACGATTGATTGCAACGATAGCCTCCGTTCGGGGCCTCGGAGAGCTCCGGCAGAAAGGCGAGCAGCTGCTCCGTGAAACCGCGCCCGTGGTCCAGCAGCAGCACCCGCTCTCGGCGCAGCGATTCGCGGTTGACCCCGCCGCAGCTCAATGGGTGCCCGGTGGGCACCACGACCTTGAAAGGCTCTTGGTACAGCAGCCGCGACTCGGTGCCAGGCAGGGCTGCCCGGGTCGACACGATGATGCCGTCGACGGCGCCGCTGGTCAGCTTCTTCGCAAGGACGGCGGGCGGCCCCGTCTCGATGTGGAGATCCACATTGGGCGCAAATCTCGTGATGTATGCCAGGGCGTGGGGCATGACGTACGGGGCGACGGTGTCCATGACGCCGACGCGCAGGGCACCTACCAGGGGGTGCACAGGATCGCGCACCACCGATTTCAGCGTCTCTACCTCGCGCAGGATGCGCTCGGCCTGGCGTAGCACCTTGTAGCCGACGGGCGTGGGAATGGCGTCCCCGGGGTGGCGGATGAACAGCTCCACCCCCAGCTCCTCTTCGAGCTTCTTGATGCCGAGGCTGAGGGTTGGCTGGCTGACAAAACAGGACTCCGCCGCCCGGCCAAAGTGCTTTTCTCGGGCGACCGCGATCAGATAGCGAAACTGCTGGTGGTTCATCGTCTTGCCCGCTGGCTTCTTGTGTCGGACGCTCGGGGTGGCACCGGGCCGGGTCCCAGACATCGGGTTGCATGGGTGGCGCCGTGCCTGGCAGAGTGCAAACGACGCGACGCGGCCACCAGTTGCGAATATTAGTTAGTTCCTTTCTCAAGTCGCGGATCGGTCATGACTCGGGTCAAATCTTACGCTGATATCGTCCCCGGGCGACAGGGCCCGCTCACAGCGGTCCGGCTGAGATCTGGGAAGCAGCTCGCACTGCGCCCGATGCGACCCCACTTTGACGCGACACGGCAGCCGCCCGCCGGACCACCGGGCCGCCTGCTCCCGGCACGCGGGCAGCGGAGCGGGCGCGGGCACATCCGCGCGCGCAGCACAAGCTTGGTGAGAGCGCCTCAGCCGCCTTTCCGATCCTCGTCCTTGCCTGACGCGCTCCCCCGCTCCGCCGAGTGCGCGCCGTAGCCTGGGATCATGGGATCGTCGTCATCCATGAGGATGCGGTGGGCGGGACCTTCGAGATCGTCGAACTGGCCGGTCTTCACGGACCAGATGAAGAAGGCGACGGCTACGCCGAGCAGCAGCACCGCCAGGGGAATCAACATATAGAGAATCGACACTTCTCAGGCACACCCGTGTTGGGAGATTCGCCTGAGCCGCAACGCGTTGGCGACCACGACGAGCGAGCTCAGGGACATGCCGATCGCCGCCATCCAGGGAGCCACCCAGCCGGCAGCCGCCAGGGGCACGGCCACCGCATTATAGACCAGCGCCCAGCCCAGGTTCTGGCGAATGATCCGGACGGTCCTGCGCGCCTGGACGACGCCGGTTGCCAGGTGACCGAGCCGCTCCGAGAGCAGCACCATGTCGGCGCTGGCGTGGGCCAGCTGGGTGCCCGAGCCCATGGCCAGGGAGACCTGGGCAGCGGCGAGCACCGGCGCATCGTTCACGCCGTCGCCGACCATGGCAACCACGGCCCCCTCGGCCTGAAGCGCGCGGACCCGCTCAAGCTTATCCCGCGGGCCCATGCCGGAGCGGTATTCCGCCACGCCGAGCCGCTCCGCAGCCGCTCGGACGGGGCCGGATGCATCTCCGCTGAGCAGCTCCAGGTGCAGCCCGAGACGGCGCAGGCAAGCCAGGGTAGCCCCCGCGTCGGGACGCAGCTCGTCGCTCAGCACAAACCAGGCGATGATGCCCTGCTCATCACCCAGCGCCACAAGGGTCGCCGCCAGATCCGGCGCGGGCGCGGTCGACGGCTCAGCGCGAAGGGACGCGACGAAACCCGGACTGCCCACCCGATACAGCCGGTTATCCACCCGCCCCTCCACGCCCTGTCCGGGGAGGGCCGAAACCCCGGTCGCGCACAATCCGTCCGAGCTCGCGGCCGCCAGCACCTGTGCCACCGGGTGCTCGGAGCTGCGCTCCAGGGCTGCAGCAATAGCCAGCGCGCGCGCCGGGTCGATGCCGCGTAGCGGGCGAGTCTCGGTCAGACGCAGCTGTCCGCGGGTCAGCGTGCCGGTCTTGTCGAGCACCAGGTGGGTGGCCCGGGCCAGGGTCTCCAGGGCATGCCCGCGGGTGGTCAGGAGTCCGGCACGGGTCAGCGCCCCGGTCGCCACGGTCACTGCCGCGGGGGTCGCCAGGGACAGCGCGCAGGGGCAGGTGACCACCAGCACGGAGAGGGTGATCGCGAAGGCATGCCCCGGATCGTGCACCCACCAGTACCAGGCAACGCCCGCGGCGAGCACCAGCAGGCCGGCGACGAACCAGGCGGCCACCCGATCGGCCAGCAGCGCCACCCTGGGCTTCTCGGTCTGCGCCCGGTCGAGCAGCCTGACGATGGAGGAGACCACCGTGTCCTCGCCCACCTTCTCGATGCGCATCACCAGCGGACTCTCGACATTGAGCGTTCCGCCTACCAGGGGATCGCCCGCCGCGCGGGCGCGCGGCAGGCTCTCGCCGGTGAGCAACGATTCGTCCACGGAGCTCGCACCCTCGAGCACCAGGCCATCGGCGGGCACGGTCTCACCGGGACGCACCCGCACCCGATCCCCCGGAACCAGCTCGGCGACCGCGACGGCCTCCTCGCCGCCCGCGCTGAGCCGGGTCGCCGTGGCCGGCAGCAGGCGAACCAGCTCCTCGGCCGCCTGTCCGGCGCGATGGCGCGCGCCCATCTCCAGGAAGCGGCTGCCAAGCAGAAAGAAGGTGAACATGGTGACCGAGTCGTAGTAGACCTCGCCGGCATTGGTCAGCGTGTGCCAGATGCTGGCCAGCAAGGCCGCACCTATGGCCAGGGAGACGGGTAGATCCATGCCCAGCCGGCGGCGCTTGAGATCCCGCCAGGCGGACCGGAAGAAGGTACCGCCGGAGTAGACCACCACCGGGACGCTGATGACCAGGCTGACCCAGCGCATGAACCCGCGCATGTCGAGCTCCATGCCCGAGTAGTCACCCGCGTAGAGGGCCACGGCGATCATCATCACCTGCATGGCGCCCAGACCCGCCACCGCAAGCCGGCGCAGGGCCCTGGAGCGCTCCTTTTTCTGCACCGCCTCCTGCCTGCCGGAGTCGAACGGATGGGCCAGGTAGCCGATGGCGGCGACCGCCTTGAGGATGTCGCTGAGGTGGATGCGCCCGTCGTCCCAGCGCACCCGGGCTCGGTGGGTGGAATAGTTGACCTGGAATTCCAGGACCCCGGGCAGGCGGCTCAGGTAATGCTCGTTCAACCAGACGCAGGCCGCGCAGGTAATGCCCTCCAGGATCAGCGAGGCCTGCCGGACCGCGCCCTCGTCGACCTCGACGAAGCTCTCCTGCAGTCGGGCCTGGTCGTACAGCTCCATGCGTCGCAGGGCGGCGGGCACCAGCTCTTCGGCCGTGCGCGCCGGGGCGGTGCGATGACCATAGAAGCCCTCCAGGCCCCCGGCCACGATCGCTCGGGCGACCGCCTCGCAGCCGTGGCAGCACATCGGGCGGGATTCGCCGCGGATCGCCACGCTGCAGTCGAAGCCCCGGGGTACCGGTTGCCCACAGTGGAAGCAGTGCGCGGGGTCCGCGTCGCAAGCGTGACGAACGGCGCTCATGGGGGACGGATCGGCGAGATTCGTGGCGTGAAGGGCGCATATTCTACCACGCACCCGCGGGACGTCGTTCAGATGCCCTGGGGAGCCAGGTCGGTCTTTCGGGAGACAGACGCACGGCTGCGCCTGCTCTGCAGAGACCAGCCGCGCCCGCGTGAGCATGTGGATGTGGATACGCAGGAAGCCTTTCGTCGCCTCCCGGAATCCTTCAGAATAGCCGCCAGCTCAGGCATTGCCGCCGCGAGCGGTTACCGCTGACTGGCCCGGACCGGCAACCCGAGCATCGTTGTCGCTCCCTGGCTCACGTGAACGGGCAGTGTCTGGCAAATTAGCCTATCTTGCTCTATACAAGCGGTATGATGAGCCAATAACATCAAAGGCTTTTGCGTAGTCTTGAAACCATATCTCTTAGGAGTTGAGCAATGAGGAGACTTTACTTTCTGCTGCCAGACATTGGCAGCGCGAAGACCATCGTCGATGAGCTTCTGCTGGCCCGTGTCGAAGAGCGGCGTATTCATATTGCCGCCGCCGACCACCATGCCTTGTCGGAGGCCCATTTGCCGGAAGCCAACCTGCTGCAGGCAAGCGACTTCGTCCCGGCCGTGGAGCGGGGTCTCGCGATCGGCGGGGCTACCGGAGTCCTGGCGGGCATCGCAGCCATCACCCTCGGCGGCGTGGCCCTGGCGGGCGGCGCGATACTCGGCGTGGGCCTGGCGGGGGCCGGAGTCGGCGCCTGGATCTCCGGCATGATCGGCGTCTCGGCGCCCAGCTCACGGCTCAAGGAATTCGAGGCGGCGATCGGAACGGGCAGCCTCATGATGATGGTGGACGTGTCCAAGAGCCGCGTGGAGGAAATCACGGCGCTGGTCAAGTCACACCATCCCGAGGCCGAGATCGAGGGCACAGAGCCGGTTATCCCGGCCTTTCCGTAAGCCGCCTTCGATCCGCGCCCCCCACACCCGGAAGGCGCCCGTATTCTGCTACAGATACCGGCGCCGCATTTAGTCCGGCTCCCATGCTGCCATGAATGACTGATCCCGGTCCGCCATCTGGCCGGGATCATGGGAGCTGCAGCTGCCTTGGAGCCACTGCACTGGCATTGCCCGATGCAGCCAGCGCCGTCTTGCGCATCGCCCTGCGTCTGGCTGGTCGATAGGCTTGTGCGGGGAGAGAGTCCGGGGCCTTCGCCACGATCCGGGGCGGTGAGCCTTGTCTCCTCGAAGCCCGGCCCTTAGCCAATGCCGCTCCCCTGCCCAGATCAATCGAAAAATCCGACGCGGTTCCGCTTTCGCTTGCGACAAGCCCCACAGTCCGACAGGCTGCCGCCAGCGAGTTGATGGCCATATGCACCGGTGCACGCCTTGCCGATCACCCTCATCGCGGATACGCTCGCGGGCATACCCTGTCTGAGGCAGTTGGATTGCATGACCTTGAGCCGGTATCGGGAGCTTCATGTGCGAGCCTTGCCTTGGCGGCCGCCCGCCAGCCGGTACCATGGCCGCAATGATTTACACAACGAGGTGGTCGATGAGTCCTAAAGAAAACAGCGAGCGGAAAGCGCCTTCATTCTTCAGCGTGCTGGCCAGTGTGCTGGCGAGCATGTTCGGAGTGCAAAGCTCCAGCAAACACCAGGCTGATTTTACACGCGGCAAGCCCATTCACTATATCTTGGTAGCCCTGCTGGTCACGGCCGTCTTTGTATTGACGGTATGGGGCGTGGTGAAGCTGGTGCTTCGCAGCATAAGTTACTAAGGGCCACACGAGTGGTGTCACACGCCCCGGGGTAAGCCTGTCGGGACACGCCGTGAATACATCCCTGTAGACTCTAGGCTCGGCGGCCACCTTGCTGGCGCCAAGCTATCCTGCTTGGCGTGCAAGTGCGAGGCTCGCCATCCCTGGCAAACCCGTTCGGCGGGAGGAATGCCCACCGGACACTCCTCTTTTCCGCCTCGCCCGGGCGGCCGGCTCTCCCTCCGGATTCATCCCGAGCCGCCCGAAATTGATGTGGATTTACTAGTGACTTTCTTAGTAACGAGGCTGGCCTCGAGAATACGGGGCGACACTTGCCGGTAGGTCATCTGTCGCGATCGGCATGACTGAGAAAGCAAGCGCGCTGCTTCCGAGGGCTCTTGCCAGCTGGGTCGCGGCGGCGAAACCGGGGTCACCCGCGGCGGCGGGCGTCCCTGCATGGGCCGACGCGGACAATGATTAGCGCCCGCAAGTGCAGCCCTCCACCAGATCTACGCGACAATCAGCACCACGGCTGCCTCCCCGCGCTCCGATACAAAGGCCAGTCAGGTGCGACCGGCCCGTGCTGTGTCTCGGTCCGCGGACCTATTTCCCCCCTCACCCATCAGAGAAAAGCCCGGGAGGCGACCAGGACGTAGTGGTCCGCCAGCAGAAACGCGAACAGGGCGGTCAGGTAAAAGATCGAGTAGCCGAAGGTCTTCATGGCGTGGTCATCGCCTGCCGCCCAGTAGAGCACCAGGGCGTGGTAGACGAAGCCAATGCCCAACGCCAGTGCGCCGGCGAGATAGAGCACCCCGCTCATATGGGTCAAGAACGGCATGAGGGTGACCGCCAGCAGCACGAGCGTGTAGAGAAGGATGTTCAGCTTAGTGAAGGGCACCCCGTGGGTCACGGGCAGCATCGGTATACCCGCCTTCGCGTATTCGTTGCGCCGTTTGATGGCCAGCGCCCAGAAGTGCGGTGGAGTCCAGACGAAGATGACCAGGAACAACAGCAGGGCGCTGCTATTGATGTCGCCGGTGACAGCGACCCATCCGAGCACCGGCGGGGTGGCACCGGCCGCGCCGCCGAGCACGATGTTCTGGGGCGTCGAGCGCTTGAGGAACATCGTGTAGATCACCGCATAGCCGATCATCGAGATGAAGGTCAGCAGCGCGGTCAGCGGGTTGACGAAGAGCACCAGGATCGCCATGGACAGCGCGCCAAGGGTGAGCGCGAAACGGATCGCGGCCCGCGGGGACAGCACCCCCTGGGGCAATGGCCGATTGTGCGTCCGCTCCATGATGGCATCGCTGCGCTGATCCACCCAGTGATTGACCGCGGCCCCCGAAGCCGCGCCCAGCGCGATGCCGAGGGTCCCGAAGACCAGGGTGTCGAGGGGTATGGCGCCAGGTGTGGACAACAGCATGCCGACCACCGCGGTGAACACGATCAGCGCGACTACCTTGGGTTTGCACAGTGCGAAGTAGTCCCGCCAATAAAGCGCGGAGGCCTTGTGTAGGATGAGCTCGGTCATGGTCTGTACCTCGGGGGGGTGAGCGGCCAAGGTTCGATCCGGCCGGTGGTCAATAAATGATTCAGGGTCACCAGAGCAAGGAGCAGCAGCGCCGCCCCCGCGTTGTGGCCGACGGCCACGGGCAGGGGAAGGCGCAGCAGGACGTTCGCCACTCCGAGTGAGATCTGCACGAGCAGCGCGAGCAGCAGCAGAGCCCCCGCGCCTCGCACGGGCCCGGACCGAGTCAGCGCCGCCAGGCCGAGCCAACCGAGATAGACCAGGGTGACCAGAGCACCGAGACGATGCAGGTAGTGGACGGTGATGCCGGCCTGGACCGAAAGCTGACCGCCCTCGTAGTTCACACCGGGGGTGCCCAGGAAATGGAACGCCTCGCCGATGGCCAGCGGAGGCAGCCACTGGCCCTGGCAGGTGGGGAAGTCGGGGCAGTACAGGGCGACGTAGTTGGTGCTGGTCCAGCCCCCCAAGACGATCTGGGCGAACAGCACGAGGAGCCCCGCAATCGCCCAGGGGCGCAGCCGGTCGGCACGGCCCTGCGGTACGGCCCCGGCCCGGGAATGACGAAGCGCCATCCACCACAGGAGCGCCAGGGTGGTCATGCCCGTAACGAGGTGGAGCGTGACTACGGCAGGGCGCAGCAGCATCGTCACAGTCCACATGCCGAGTGCCGCCTGGAATCCTACCAGCGCCACCACGAGCACGGGCAGAGCCACCGATTGCTCGGGGTCCGCGCGGTTTCTGACGGCGAGGGCCGCGAGCAACAGAATGAGCAGGCCGAGGGTCCCGGCCAGGTAGCGGTGCGCCATCTCTTTCCAGGCCTTGGCGGGGTCCACCGCGCTGCCGGGAAAGGCCTGCGCCGCCCGCTGGATTTCCTGGTGCTCGTCCGGAGCAACCATCTGGCCGTAGCACCCGGGCCAGTCGGGGCAGCCGAGTCCGGCGTCGGACAGCCGCACATAGGCCCCAAGCACGATCACGGCCAGCGCGAGCACCGCGGCGACAAAGGCCGTCCGGGCGAACATCCGTCTGGGCGCCGTGGTCGCCATCAGCCTGACCTCGGGAGCCGGGGTAGCCGATTCGGATCCTCGGCCACGCCTGCCAGGGCCTGCGGGGGCACTGATCCCGGGCGTCTCACCGGGACCGCGAGAGCCCCGCATTTACCCGGGGACCCGGTCCGTATCGCTCCGCGCTCGGGGCTATCGAGCCGCCCGGCGAGGCACGGCGGCGCCGTTCGCAGAATCGCCATCCGAAGCGGGGCGAGACATCGCGGGGTCTGGGTCTGTGGGCCGGTCTGTTCGTTCATGGCTCTTGTAATTACCGATCATGGGGAGCCGCTCAGCTCCGGGGAAATTCGGCTGGACAGGACTGGCCCGCGGTGCCGATCGGCCGGTGCCGCCGGCCCTCACCCGCCTCCGTGTGGCGCTCGCTCCGGGTCACCCCACCCCGACGCAGGCGCCGAGGGCGAGCCGGGACCGCCCGCCCGGGCACGGTCTTCCGGTCCATAGCGCACCCGCCCTCGCGGCTAGCCCAGGCCCGAGTATTTCAGCAACCTCTGCAGATCTTGGATTATGCCGCGCGGGTCGGTATCCGGCCGATAGTACATCATCAGGTTTCCCAGCGGATCGACCAGATACACGCGGTTGGCGCCCTCCATGGGAGTCCCGTCCACGCTGAACTGGGGGGCGATCGCCTGGGCCTGCGCCTGCGACACGATGGCCACCGCCAAGTCCGGATAGTCCGCCAGGACCGCCCGCAATCCGGGGGTCGCCGCACCGGTCGCGAGGAACAGCCGCTGCACGCGCCGGATATTCTCGCCCTGCGCCAGACGCACCTGCCGCAGGGTATACAGCATCTTGCGGCAGGTCTCTGTGCAGGCGGAATCGCCGATGTAGAGCAGCGTCCACTTGCCGCCCAGGAAGTCCTGTCGGAAGGGCGCGCCCGTGGTCCCGACCAGACCGGCCGGCAGACTCAGCGGCCGGGGCGGTGCTATCAGGGTGCCATGGTTGGTCGTGCCGCTAGCCCGCCAGCCATGCTCCGCGCTTACGAACATAAGCCATGCCACGATCACCGGCGCGAGGAACAGCAGGCCCACGAGGATAAGCGCCTGCCGGGAGCTGATGGCCCCCCGCTGCCGAGAGCGCGTCTGCAACCTTGCCCCGTGGAGATCGCCGCCGGAAGCCTTCATGAATGCCCGTTCTCTTGATCTGTCCGCCTCGGCGCGACCCGGTGCGTGTTGACGCCGATATAGATCAGCAGCAGCACCAGGGCGAGCGTATACCACTGCGCGGCATAGGCGCGATGCTTGTCCGGCGTGATGCCATAGACCGGTCTCCAGTCACGGACAAAACCCCGCGGATCCTTCGGGTCCAGCAGCAGCACCAAAGGCAGCACCCGACGCCCCAGACGTTGCTCGATCGGCCCCAGCTCGAGGTGCTCGATCACCCGTGGCCAGCCCTGGCCCGATTCTTCCACCCCGTCCATCCCGCTCCCCCTTTCGGGCGGCAGCCGAGCCATGGCCCGTACCGTGACGCGCCCCGCAGGGCCGGCCACTGACGGCAGCTCGGTGCGGCTGCTGCCCAGCGGGACCCAGCCGCGATTGACCAGCACCCACGCCCCTGGCGATCCGGCGCCGTCGAGGTGCAGCGGGGTCAGAACCTGATATCCGGCCACACCCTGGGAGATCTGATTGTCCAGCAGCAGCTGGTGATCCAGGTCGTAAGTGCCCTGAGCCGTCACTTGCCGGTATTCCATCGCCGAACGGGGCCCGGATGACGCCAGCAGGCTTTGCAGCGGCTCGGCAGGCAGACTGATGCGTGCGGCATGGGCGTCCATCAGACGCTGCTTCCAGGCCGCGCGCTCGATCTGCCAGTGGCCCAGGAGGAGCAGCACCGGCAGCAACACCAGGGTGGCGAGACTCGGCCACAACGAGGGACGAAAATCAAAGGGACCAATAAGCATCTGCAATCTGCTGCTTTGCTATACTGCCGGCCATCCACTCCAAACGCCGCACCTTCACCATGTTCAGCAAGATCGTCGTCGTCCTGTTTCTGCTCGCCATCGTCGCCAGCCTTGGCAGCGGCTTGTTCTATCTGGTCCGTGACAAGGGCTCATCCGACCGCACGGTGCGTGCGCTCACAGTCCGCATCGGCCTGTCCGTCCTGCTGTTCGTGCTCCTGATGCTAGGCTACCTCACCGGTCTGCTGCAGCCCCACGGAATCCATCCCGGCTGAAACCCCGGAACGGAAGGGCGCCGCGATCGCGGCGCCCTTTCTCGCCGGGCGCTTGTGCCCGTCAGACGAGCCAGTAGACGCACACGAACAGGCCCAGCCAGACCACGTCCACGAAGTGCCAGTACCAGGCTACCGCCTCGAAGGCGAAGTGGTGCTCCGGGGTGAAGTGCCCCTTGATGCTGCGCAGCAGGATCACCAAGAGCATGGTGGCGCCGAGCGTGACGTGGGCCCCGTGAAAACCGGTCAGCATGAAGAAGGTGGTGCCGTAGATGCCCGAGTGCAGGGTCAGGTTCATCTCGCTATAGGCATGAGAGTACTCGTGGATCTGTAGGAGCAGGAACAGCACACCCAGTGCCACCGTGGCCGCCAGCCACAGGATCAGCGCTTTGCGCTGACTCTTCTTCAACGCCCAGTGCGCCATGGTCACGGTCACGCCGCTGGACAGCAGGATCAGGGTGTTGATGGCCGGAATTCCCCAGGCCTCCATGGCCTGGAAGGGCCCACCGACGTTAGCCGGTCCATTGGTCGGCCACATGGCCGAAAACCCCGGCCAGAGCAGCACCTCGGTCATGCCCTTGTTGGCGCCCCCGCCGAGCCAGGGCAAGGCATACATGCGGGCATAAAACAGTGCGCCGAAAAAGGCTGCGAAGAACATGACCTCCGAGAAGATGAACCAGCCCATGCCCAAGCGGAACGACATATCGACCTGGTCGTTGTACTTGCCGCTCTGGCTTTCGCTGATGACCGTGCCGAACCAGCCGAAGATCATGACCAGCAGAATCGCCGCGCCGGCCATCATGACCATGGGAGAGCCGTTATGGAGAAAGTGCGCAAACCCCCCCAGGGTGAGAAACAGGCCCACTGAGCCCACGAGCGGCCAGTAGCTTGGCTGCGGCAGGTAGTAACCCCCTTTGGATACTGACATTGGTCATTCCCTCTCTACTATGCGAAATTGATTCGATGGGTTAATTCGTCGTCACCGTCAAGGCGGCGTCCCCAGGGGCGCTCGCTGACCCTCTGAGTGCCTTGTCCAGCTCGATGCGCCCGATCTTGTCATTGTGAGACCGGTCACCTAGCAGGGCACGTCATACAGAGGCACCAGGGCAAGTCCGAAGCCGAACATACCCAGGGCCACCAGGGCTAGCCGCGTGACGCCGCGCCGATTCACGCGCGAATGGTGAGAGTCGCTCACCTCAGTGGCGGACCAGAAAGCTGGCGACGTAAAACGCAATCACGATCGCAACCAGAGCAACGACGACCAGTACTTTGCGGGCTGTCCCCGGTCGCGACTGTCCAGATTCTTTCGCCGTCATGGTGCTCATCCATCCGGGTTGCGCTACCGCGCAACCCGGTGTCGAAAACGCTTAGCTGATCTCGGGTGCCGTTTCAAACGTG
Organism: uncultured Gammaproteobacteria bacterium; assembly: GCA_963711095.1. Taxonomy (GTDB): domain Bacteria; phylum Pseudomonadota; class Gammaproteobacteria; order Chromatiales; family Chromatiaceae; genus CAVQCX01. The sequence continues at coordinate 117,849 of CAVQCX010000015.1, forward strand.
TGATACGGCGCCGGCGAGGGGACGGTCCATTCCAGTCCTTCCGCACCTTCCCAGACCTGCGCGGTCGCACTCGTGCCGCCGCGGATGGTCCGGATGACGATATACAGGAAGAATACCTGCGCCAGACCGAAGGCAAAGCCGCCGAGGCTGGAGACCATGTTCCAGTCGGCGAACTGCAGCGAATAGTCCGGTATGCGGCGCGGCATCCCGGCCAGGCCGAGGAAGTGCTGCGGGAAGAACAGCACATTCACGGAAACCACCGACCACCAGAAGTGGATCTTGCCGAGGCGCTCCTCATACATGTGGCCGGTCCACTTGGGCAGCCAGTAGTAGACCGCGGCGATGATGGCGAAGAGTGCGCCGGTCACCAGCACGTAGTGGAAGTGGGCGACGACGAAATAGGTGTCCTGATACTGCATGTCGGCGGGTGCCACGCCGAGCATCAGGCCGGAGAAGCCGCCGATAGTGAACAGGAATACGAAGGCGACTGCCCACAGCATCGGCGTCTCGAAGGTCAGGGAGCCGCGCCACATGGTGGCCGTCCAGTTGAACACCTTCACCGCCGTCGGGACCGAGATCAACGTGGTCGCGTACATGAAGTACAGCTCGCCGGCGACCGGCATGCCGGTGGTGAACATGTGGTGCGCCCAGACGAGGAACGACAGAAAGGCGATCGAGGCTGTCGCATACACCATGGAACTGTAGCCGAAGAGCTTCTTGCGGGAGAAGGTCGGAATGATCTGCGAGACCACGCCGAAGGCCGGCAGGATCATGATGTAGACTTCGGGATGGCCGAAGAACCAGAACACATGCTGGAACAGCACCGGGTCGCCGCCGCCGGCGGCGCTGAAGAAGCTGGTGCCGAAGTGGCGGTCGGTCAGCATCATGGTCACAGCCCCGGCCAGCACGGGCATCACGGCGATCAGCAGGAAAGCGGTGATGAACCAGGTCCAGACGAACAGCGGCATCTTCATCAGCGTCATGCCGGGGGCGCGCATGTTGAGCACCGTGGCGATGATGTTGATGGCGCCCATGATGGATGAGAAGCCCAGCATGTGCACCGAGAAGATGAAGAAATCGGTGCTCTCGGGCGCGAAGGTCGTGGACAGCGGTGCGTAGAAGGTCCAGCCGAAGGCCGGGCCACCGCCTTTCATGAACAGGGTGCTGAGCAGCAGGGTGCCAGCGAACGGCAGGATCCAGAAGCTCCAGTTGTTCATGCGCGGCAGGGCCATGTCAGGGGCCCCGATCATCATGGGAATCAGCCAGTTGGCGAGACCGACCATGCCCGGCATGATCGCGCCGAACACCATGATAAGCCCGTGCATGGTGGTCAGGGTGTTGAAGAACTGCGGCTCGAAGAATTGCAGCCCGGGCTCGAACAATTCGGCGCGGATCAGCATCGCCATGGCGCCGCCAACCAGCAGCATGATGAAGGAGAACCACAGGTAGAGGGTGCCGATATCCTTGTGGTTGGTGGTGAACAGCCAGCGCTTCAGGCCAGTGGGGTGGCCATGATGCGCATCGTGCGTGGTTGCTGTACTCATATGCGTCAAACCTCCACTGATTCCTGAAATGCTTACTTGGCAGCCGCGATATCGGACGGCTGGACCACATCACCGGTATTGTTGCCGAAGGAGTTGCGCTCGTAGGTGATGACCGAGGCGAGGTCTACCGCATTGAGCTGCTCACCGAAGGCCTGCATCGCGGTGCCGGTCTTGCCGTGCAGTACGATGTTGAGGTGGGCGGCGCGATCGCCGTTGGCGATCTTGCTGCCTGCCAAGGCGGGGAACACGCCCGGGATGCCCTGACCGTTGGGCTGGTGGCAGGCCGCGCAGATCTTGTGGTAGACCTTGTCGCCGTTGGCCATCAGCTCCTCCTTGGTCATCTTCTCGGTGGAGGCCGCGGCGGCCTTGGCTTCACCGGCCTTCTGCTCGGCAACCCAGGCTTTGTAGTCCGACTTCCGTCTTGGCGACCAGCACGATCGGCATGAAACCGTGGTCCTTGCCGCACAGTTCCGCGCACTTGCCGCGGTAGAGGCCCGGCTCCTTCAGCTCCGTCCACGCATCGTTGATGTACCCGGGCACGGCATCCTGCTTCCAGCCAAGGGCCGGCACCCACCAGGAGTGGATCACGTCGTTGGAGGTGATCAGGAAGCGGATCTTCTTGTTGATCGGCACGACGATCGGGTTGTCCACTTCGGCCAGGTAGTTTTCACCCTTCGCCTGCTTGTTCTCGATCTGCTCGCGCGGCGTGGTCAGCGTGCTGAAGAAGCTGATGCCCTCGTCGAGATAATCGTATTTCCATTTCCACTGGTAGCCGGTGATCTTGATGGACATGTCGGCGTCGCGGGTATCTTCCAGCGCCAGCAGCGTCTTGGTCGCCGGTATTGCCATGCCCACCAGGATCAGGAAGGGGATGGTGGTCCAGATGATTTCGACAGTGGTGCTTTCATGGAAGCTGGCCGGCTTCGCGCCCTTGGATTTGCGATGATTGATGATGGAGTAGATCAGCACGGCAAACACACCGATGCAGATCACGACACAGATCTCGAAGATCAGCATGTGCAGGTGATAGACCCTGTGGCTGATATCCGTGGCGCCGGGTGTCATGTTCAGGTCCGTGAATCCTGCAAAGGAATTGCCTGCGCCGAGCAGGATGACTGCCCCCCACAGGCCGCACAGGGCAAGTCGTAGCTTCTTAGCAAACATGCATCAATCTCCCTAACGATTTTGATTCTAGAAGAACTGTTACTGGCGCCACGGCCGGTCGAGCCGCTCCCGGATACCGCGCCTCAATGCACCCGCCAGCGCGGCACGCTCGTCTTCGCTCAGGAACCTGCCGATCTCCACCCGGCGCCCTTGATAGGCGATCATCAGACGGGTCGGGTACCAGGCTATGGGCGACTTCTCGAGCAGTACCCGGGCCCAGATGCTCGGGCATTCCCAGCGTTCCTCGGCGTGGCGTCGCCCCTTCTCCACCCTGACGACGTCAGCATCTACAGAGACGATCTCACACCACCGGCTGCGCGAGAGGCAAAGATAGAAGGCCGCTCCCAGCGCGAACAATTCCAGACCGGCAAAGGGCAGCACCGGCCAGAACCCATGCAGGGCGAAGGTCACGGAGATCCCCAGCACGCATGAGGCGACCACCGCGTAAACTCTCAGCATCCCGCGCCAGGACAGGGACTGGTTGGGACGGATGATCCAGCGACAACCCAAGCCTGCCAGACCGCATACCAATTCAACCACGGATTCAGCCAGTACCGGATGTGGCCGGCTTGCCCTGCAAATAAGCGGGGCATCCTACTGTATGCATAGGAATCCCGCAACCGCCGCGCGGGAGCGGAACCGGCCGGATGTGCCAGCAAAAGTGTCGGAATTCTAGATGAGAACGTCCCCGGACACAACGACTCGAGCCGGCGCTTCGATCCGGGTCGCCGTCGGTCGCGCGCAACGCACGCTGCGGCGGTGGCGTCGCTGCCCGGGTCTACCGCCCGCCGGCTCAGCGTCGAGCAGCTCGGCGCCCGGAAAGCCACCTACCGGGCAGGCGTCTTCATCGAGCGGCGCACCGATCGGCACCTCGACGCTGCCTAGCAGCCTGTCGGAAGACCCCCGCCGCCCGGGACGATCGCGGCTCTCGCTGCTGATCTACGGCTATGTCACGGCCGAGCATTCGAGCCGCCAGATCGCCCTCGGCTCAGCCCCTTTTGATGTGCACCGCCACCAGGTCGCAGGGCGCGTGGTGCATGACAGCATTGGCCGTCGAGCCGAGCAGCAGCCCGAGACCGTGGCGGCCATGACTGCCGATCACAATCAAGTCCACGCCCTGCTCCTCGGCGACGCGAACAATCTCCGCCTTCGGCGACCCCACCAACACGTGCCGGTCGGCGTGTTTGACGTGCAACCGGTCTCCGAGCTCGCGGATCCGCGCCTCGCCGGACTCCAGGAGCTGACGCTCGACATTCATCTCGTCGGGGAGCGTCACCTCGCCGGCGTACTCCATGAGCACCGGCTCCACCACATGGATCAGACTCAGCCGCGCCATGTAGCGCTGGGCGAGCTCTTCCGCGCGGCCCATGACATCGTCCGATCCGGGCGAGAAATTGAGCGCCACCATGATGTGCTGATACGGATGCCCCGCCATCGGCTTCGCCGCCTCCCCTTGACCACTGCTCGAAGTATTGCCCAAGGACGCGCGTAACGCCAAAAGGCGCAGACTCATCCTGCGCCCCGTCTCAGCCGGATCGAGCGAATCGCCACGATCGGAGGCAAGACAAGGCCGACGGCAGCGATGAGACCGCCGAGCGCCATCAGGGCCAGGCTCTCAAGCAGGCGCTCGACAGCCAGCGCAACGTATCCAGGGGGTGTTCGCTGGGCCGGCCGGGACCCCCGGATGTCGCCGACCGCGGCTCGCTATTCCATCTCACCCATCTTTCGCCGCTGCGCAATCCGGTCAGGTCAGTGCGCCGCCGAATCCTGGGGCAGCGCGGCGACATCGCCCAGCAGCTGGCCGTAGATGTCCTGGAGCGCAGCCGAGAATGCGTCCGCCGCATCCCCCACCGCATCCCCTGTTACGGGGACGCTCGCCTGGTACTCGCGCAGCAGCAGCGGACGGGTCGCACCGCGCCGATCGAGCCGCAGCTCCAGGTCCACGGCGGCCTGGGAGGCACCGCCCTTCTGCATGACCCGCTCGAAGCGCCGCAACTTGCCCGACAGCAGGTAATCCCACCGGGTCCGGGCATCGTCCGCGACCACCAACGAGGCAACGCCCGAGCGGCGCAGATACGTCTGGAGCTGATCCTGGATCAGGCGCGGGGGCCCATCAATCCAGGAGTGATAATTGTAGCGCAGCAGCTCGGTGGGCCGGCCCGGCTGGGTATAGACGATGGCGCGCTCCCGGTACAGACCGGCGCTGTCGATGGCACCCACCGCGAGCACGCCGTGCAGTGCAAGCTCGCGGCCGGGCGAGGCCGGGAGTGCCTCGGAGAGCCGGTAGAAATGCTCCTGGGGCACCGGCGGCACCGAGGCACAACCTCCGGCCATCAGGACGACGGAGAGCACGGCAAAGACAAGCCTGGACCTCACGACACCCCCTCTCGGACGCCCTCAGCGTCCCTCGTCCGGGCGCGTACCGCTGCTCAGCAGCAGCCCGGGGCTCTGGCGGATCTGGCGGGAGAATTCCGCCATGTTGCGGCTGGTCGCCTCCAGGTCGTAGGCGATGGCGCCGACGTGCTGCGACACCAGCTGCAGGCTGGTGCGCAGGTCCTTGGCCGCCTGCTCGACGTCCCCCCGGCTGCCGCTCACCATGGCCTCGGACTGCTCCAGGGTGCGGTGCAGTACCGCCTGGCTGGCCTCCAGACGCTGGGAGAGGTCGCGGAAGTTGGTCGCGCCCGCCTCCATCGCCTTGAGCATGGCGGCGATACGCTCGCGATTGTCCGACCCGACCAGCTGGCTCAGATCCTCCGCCCCGGCGTTGAGGCGTCCGGCCAGCTCGCGCACCTGGGCGAGCACCTCATCCACCCCCTGATCCAGCTTGGCGGCGCCGCTCTCCAGGTGCCCGACGATCTGGGGGGTGCCCTTCTGGAGGCTCTCGGCGATGGCCCCGATGCGGGCATCCAGGTTTTCGATCAGGGGCATCAGACCGTTACGGCTGAGCTGGTTGACCTCGCCGGCGATCGCATCCACCGCCGCAAACAGGTTGGCGCCCTCCTGGCCGTTCATCACCGCCCCCGGGGCCAGCAGCTGCTTGGAGCTGCCCTGGGCGATGTCGATCATGACCTCCGAGAGCAGGCCCGGTGAGATCACCCGCGCCAGGCTGTCGGCCGGGATCGGCCAGGCACCAGGCCCGGAGCGCTGCAGCTCCAGGGCAACCCGGTAGCGGGTCCGCCCCGTCTGGTGCTCCGGCTCGATCGCGCCGATGCGCCCGATCCGGAAGCCCTCATAGGTCACCGGTGTGCCGGGCGCCAGGCCGGCGACGTTGCCGTAGTAGACATAGAAGGTGTCGGTGGGGCCGGTGCGCCCGGTGAGGTAGGCGAGCATCGCCATCAGGCCGGCGAGCATGGCCAGCACGAACAGGCCGACCGTCAGATAGGAGATCTGCTGGTATCGCATGGCGATCAGCGGCCGGTGAGCCGACGCAGATAGGCGTCCGCGTCCACCTCGCCGGACTCGGGCACGCGGTTGAGCAGGCTCTGGACCCGGGGGTTAGGGCAAGCGCGCACCTCGTCCACGGTACCAGTCATCAGGATCTCCCCGCGATCCAGGAAGGTCATCCGATCGGCGATCTTGAAGGCCGACTCCAGCTCGTGGGTCACCACCACGATGGTCATGCGCATGGCCGCCCGCAGCTTCAGGATCAGCTCGTCGAGCTCGGCAGAGACCACCGGGTCCAATCCCGCCGAGGGCTCGTCGAAGAACAGCAGCCTGGGGTCCATGACGATGGCGCGGGCCACCGCCGCGCGCTTGATCATGCCCCCGGAGAGCTGGGCCGGCATCAGCGCCTCGAAGCCCGCGAGATTCACCACCTCGAGCTTCATGCGCGCCATGATGCGCATGGTCTGCTCGTCCAGGCGGGTGTGCTCGCGCAGCGGCAGCATCACATTCTCCAACACGCTCATGGAGTTGAACAAGGCCCCGCCTTGGAAGGCCACGCCCATGCTGCGACGCAGGGCGTACATCTCCTTGCTCGCGCGCCGGGTGATGTCCCGTCCGAGCAGGCGGATACTGCCCCCGAAAGGCCGCTCCAGCCCCAGCAGCTGGCGCAGCAAGGTCGACTTTCCCGAGCCCGAGCCGCCCATGATCACCAGGATCTCGCCGGCGCGCACGCTCAAGCTCACGCCCTTGAGGATGTCGCGCCCGCTGTAGCGCACACGCAGGTCCTGGACCTCGATGGCCGGTGTCTCGCCCACGGCCTCAGCGGTTCATGAAATAGGTGAACAGCATGTCGGCGATCAGGATGGCGGCGATGGAGATCACCACCGCCCGGGTGGTGGAGCGCCCCACCCCTTCGGCGCCGCCGCTCACGGAGAAGCCGTTGGCCACCCCGATCAGGGTGATCAGCACCGAGAACACCCCGCTCTTGGCGAGCCCCTGGAGCACATCCTCCACGCTCAGTGCATCCAGGGTGCGCTGCCAATATACGTCAAGCCCCATACCCAGGCGCGGCGCGCTGTAGAGCCCGCCTCCCAGCAGGCCCAGCAGATCGGCGAAGAAAGTGACCGCCGGCAGCATGACCAGCATGGCGACCAGGGCCGGCGCGACCAGGAAGCGCACCGGATTGATGCCGATCACGCGCAGCGCGTCGATCTCCTGGGAGATCATCATGGTGCCGATGCGCGCGGCGAATGCCGAGCCCGAGCGCCCGGCCACCAGGATGGCGACGATCAGGGGCGCGAACTCCCGGGTTACCGAGAGCGCGATCCCGAGCACCACCTGGCCCTGGGCCCCGAAGGTCTCCAGGGTATGTATGCCCTGGATGGCGAGCATCGCCCCCACCGTCAGAGACAGCACGGCGATGATCGGCAGGGCGTTGAGGCCCACCGAGACCATCTCCCGGACGATCCGGTTCATGCGCACCGGCTGGCCGATGCGCCACCCCCAAGCAATCCAGTACAGGCTCTCCCCCAGCAGCGCCCCGTGGTAACCGAGCTCCTCCACGCCCCGGACACTGCGCCGCCCCAAGGCCTCCACCGCCGCGGCCGCGCGCAGCTCAGCCATGGGCCAGGGCGTCGTCGATGGAAGCGTGGATGGGAAAGACGCTGTCCAGGTGGGCGAGCTGCAGCACCATGAGCGCCGAGGGACTCACCCCCACCAGGCCGAAGGCCAGCCGTCGCTCTCGCGCCAGCTGATAGCCCTCCACCAGGCTCGCCACCCCGGAGCTGTCGATATACTCGACCTGCGAGAGGTCCACCAGCACCCCGCTGCACTCGAGCACCCCGAGGATCGCCCGGCGCGCCTCCGGCGAGCTCGACATGTCCACCTCGCCGCCGAGAACAACGACCTGCAGGGGCCCCTGATCGATGATCTCGCACTTCAAGGCAGGCTCAACCTCTTGCGCATCTCCAGGAGATTGCCAGGCCCCCCCGCCACCGGCAGAAACACCATCTGGTCCATCACCTCGCGGATGAAATGGCTGCCCAGGCCCCCCGGACGCAGGTCCGCCAGGTCTCGCGGGACCACCTTCGCCGGATCGGCGGGCGAGGCGTTGTCGGCGAGCCGAAACACCAGCTCGCCGGCATTATCGAGGATCTCCAGGGTGATTTCACCCGCCGCCGAGCCGCCCCCGAAGCCATGCTGGATCACGTTCATCGCCGCCTCGCCGACGGCGAGCACCAGGGCATCGCGCAGCGCCCGGGGACAGCCCGCGCGGTCCAGGGTCTCCCGGGTGCCATCACGCAGCTCCTTGAGCCTGGGCGCCAGCGCGGGCACGCCGAGCCGCAACAGGGGCGTCAAGCACTACCCTCCACCACCAGCAGGGTGACATCGTCGTGCAGCGGCCCACCGACCTCGAGCAGCGGCGCGACCAGGGCGCGGATACGCTCGGCGGCCGGCAGCCGGGCGAGCGCGCTCACCCGGGTCTTGAAGCCCTCAACGGTGAGCTGACGGGCCTCGGCCGTGCGCCCCTCGGTGATGCCGTCGGTGAACACATAGAGCGCCCCGCCGTCCAGGGTCAGCTCGACCTCCTCGCAGCTCAGGCCGGCGAGGATGCCGAGCGGCGGCGAGGCGGCCGGGAAACGGCGAAACCCCCCGTGGCGCCCCCGGTATAGCGGCGGCTCATGCCCGGCATTGGCCAGGCGCACAAGATCCGCCGCGGAATCATAGACCCCGGCCACCAGGGTCACGAACATACCCCGGCTGGCGGTCTCGCGGATCTCGTCGTTGAGCCGCGCGAGCAGCGCCCCCGGCTCGGGCTCGAGCTTGGCGAGCGCGCGCAGCAGGCTCGCCACCTTGGCCATGAAAATCGCCGCATGCACCCCCTTGCCAGAGACGTCGCCGACGGCGAAGAAAAGCCGCCCGTCCGCCAGCGGGAAGAACAGATAGAGGTCGCCCGAGACGCCGCGGGCCGGGATGTTCAGCCCCTGGATGGGCGCCGCGGGGCCCGGGTCCGGCGGCAGCAGCGAGCGCTGAATCTCACGCGCCACCTCAAGCTCCTTGCGCACCCGCTCCTGCTCCACCAGCGCCTCGGCCATGCGCGCGTTGTGGATGGCGAGTGCCGCCGCGGAGGCCAGCGCCACCAGGAACAACCGGTCGGATTCGTCGAACAGACCGTCGGCGCCGCGCTTGTTGATGAGCTCCAGGGCCCCCAGCCGCCGGCCCCGCACAGCCAGTGGCGCGCAGAGCACCGAGCGGGTCCTGAACCCCGTGCCCCGGTCCACCGCCTGGTTGAAGGCCGGATCGAGGGCGACGTCGCGGATCATCTGCGGGCTGTTCTCCTGCATGGCGCGCCCTATGATCCCCTTGTCCGCCGCCAGGCGCAGGCCAGTGATGTTCACCGGCCCGGCGCAGGCCCGGCACTGCAGGGTGTCGGCATCGGGCTCCGGCTCCAGCAGAAAGATGGAGCCTGCCTCGGCGTCCAGATAGCGCATCGACTCAACCACCGCGGTGCGCAGGGTCTCGTCGATGTCCAGAGAGGCGGCGAAGCGGTGCGTCATCTCCGCCAGGACGGCGAGCTGGGCGTGGTCCAGACCACCCAGACGCCCGGCGAGACTCGGATGCTTGGTCTTGTGTCTCCCCATCCGGCTAAGGTGCCACAGGGGTCACAGACTGTCCACGCGGCGACGGCGCCGGTCGCGCTGCGCCGCGGGCAATGCTCAGAAGCGGGTGCGCAGACCGACGCTGACGCCGTCGGGGAGCACCTCTACCATCAAGGGGGTCTTGCGGGAGTGGGCGTACCAGCCTGTGGCGGTTCCCAGCGCCCAGCCGGCGAGCACATCGCTCTGCCAGTGGCCGTGCACCTTGACCCGCGCGATGGCGTCGTACAGCGGGATGGCCTCCAGGCCGTACACCCAGGGCTGGTCGTGAGCGTACTCGAGCACCAAGGGTGTGACCACCGAAGCCGCCAGGGTGACCTCCCCACTGGGGAAGCTGTAATGGCCGTGACCGGCGAAGAACTTGTCGGGATCGGGGTCCTGGGAAGGACGCGGACGGGTGAAGGTATACTTCAAGGCCGTCGAGCCCAGCCCGCCGATGACGCTGGCATCGATGGACTGCCAGAAGGTCTTGCCCAGGCGCGTGTCGTCGCCCTCCCAGAGGGCGCCCGCGGCCTCGGCGGCGATCAATCCATACTCCAGATCGGTCTGATAGCTGCGCTTCCAGACGCCGCTGTTGTCGTAGCGCACCAGGTGATCGATGCCGATGGGTCCACCGGAGGCGGCCGCCGGGCCGGGCGCGGCGGCTAGACAACTGGACAACACCGCGGCGGCGCAGACGGCGGCCTGGGAGCCTGAAAAACCGGGCGAGCGTCTCATGGCAAGCCTACGAGGGTTGATTCGGCGACCCCCATGTTATACAGCAAGCTCGCACGGCGTCTACATGACCCAGAATGCCTAGTGTAGGCAGGGCGCCCCGCGGCGATCTGGGCGAATGCGCTCCGGCGTCATCCAGCCCGTCGCGCTCGCCCATATTGAATCCGCGGCAGGGGTTTGCTGAGTAATGGGGGCGTAACATATTTCTCGGTCCCGGGAAGGCGGGTATCGAGAACCCCTTACGACGGCTACCCGCCGATCTTTCTCGCAGGTATCGGCTATGGAAAAAGTAGCGATTATCCAAACACCACCTGTTTTCCTGGACCGCGACAAGACCCTCCAGAAGGCTGTCGAGCTCGTGGGGCTGGCCGCCGCGCAGGGGGCCCGGCTCATCATCTTCCCGGAGGCTTTTGTTCCGGGCTATCCGGCATGGATCTGGCGCCTGAGACCCGGCGGTGACTGGGACCTGAGCGAGCGCCTGCATGCCCGCCTGCTGGAGAATGCCGTGAATCTCGACGCCAACCAGCTCGCCCCCTTGTGCAGCGCCGCAAAGGCCCACGACGTCTGCGTGGTATGCGGGATGAACGAGCGCGAGGGCCAGCTCGGTCGAGCGACCCTCTACAATACTGTCGTGTTGATCGGGCCGGGAGGCGAGATCCTCAATCGGCATCGTAAGCTGATGCCCACCAACCCTGAGCGGATGGTCTGGGGCTTCGGCGATGCATCCGGTCTGAGGGTCGTGGATACGCCGTGCGGGCGGGTTGGGACCCTGCTCTGCTGGGAAAACTACATGCCGCTTGCGAGATACGCCCTCTATGCCCAGGGCATAGAGGTGTATATCGCGCCCACCTACGACAGCGGTGACGCCTGGATCGGGACCCTGCAGCACATCGCCCGCGAAGGCTGCTGCTGGGTCCTGGGCAGTGGGACCCTGCTCCGGGGAAGCGATATCCCGGAGGACTTCCCGCGCCGGGACGAGCTCTATCCGGACGCCGACGAGTGGGTGAATCCGGGCGACTCGGCCGTCATCGCGCCGGGCGGCGAGATCTGCGCCGGCCCCCTGCGCAGAGAGCAGGGAATACTCTATGCCGAGATCGACAGCCGGCGCGTGGGCCCCGCCAAGCGGACCCTCGACGTGGTCGGCCATTACGCGCGACCGGATATCTTCCAGCTGCACGTCGACACCCAGCCTCAGACGCCTCTGAAGATCGACTAAGCCGCGAGGCCCACCGGATTGGGTCGCGAGGCGTCCGAGGAGGCCCGAGCACGAGGCGTGCGAGCAGCGGTGGACTTTCCGGGCTACCCCCTGGCAGAGGGTGCGGCAGGCCCGTGGATGCGTCCGCCCTTCATGACCAGCACCAGCGGCAGCATGGCCGCAAAGGCCACCGCGATGAAGATGTAGGCATCCAGGAAGGCGATCATCTGCGACTGGCGGGCGAGCTCGCGGGCCAGCACCCCGGCACCCTGGGGCGTCCGGGCGGTGAGCGACAGCGGCGCCAGGTAGCGATCGGGCGACCCACCGAATGTCTGGATGTGCCCGCCCAGGTTGTGCCATGCAATCTGGGCATGGCTCGTGAGCACCGTGGCCACGATCGAGATGCCGATGGCCGAGCCGATGGTGCGCAGCAGGCTGAACAGGCCGGCGGCCTCGGCGGCATGGTGTCTGGGCAGGGTCGAGAAGGCCAGAGTGGACAGCGGCACGAACACCATGCCCAGCCCCATCCCTTGCAGGACCATCGGCAGCAGCACCTCGCCCAGGCCCATGACCAGGGTGAACTGGGTGGTCTGGTAGGCACCCAGGCTGAAGATCAGGATGCCGCAGACGATCAGCAGTCGCGGGTCCACCCGATTGATGAGCCGCCCGACCAGCAGCATGCTGAACATGCTGGCCAGCCCGCGCGGCGCCAGCACCAGCCCCGTGGTGATGGTGGGGTAGTCCATCAGCCCCTCGAGCATCAGCGGCTGCAACAGCATGGAGCCGTAGAGCCCCAGCCCGAGAAACGCGATCAGCAGGCTGGCTGTGGCGAAATTGCGGTCGGCGAAGATCTCCGGGCTGAACAGGGCATGGCCGCGATGGGTGCGCGCGTGCAGCAGGTAGCCGACGAAGCCGATCAGGCTCAGGTAGGCGGTTAGCTGAATGCCGGTCGAGGCCAGCCAGTCGTCCGTGGAGCCGCGGTCCAGAACATACTGGAGGCCGCCTATCCCGAGCACCAGCAGGGTCAGACCCAGCCAGTCCATGTCCCGCGGGCGCGGTGTCGTGTCGGGGACGTAGCGCAGCACCAGCAGGGTCGAGAGCAGCCCCACCGGGAGATTGATGAAGAAGGTCCAGCGCCAGGACAGGGTCTCGGTCAGCCAGCCACCCAGGGTCGGGCCCAGGATGGGACCGACCATCACGCCCATGCCCCAGATCGCCATGGCCTTGCCGCGCTCGTGCAGCGGGAAGCTGTTCACCATGACCGACTGGGACAGCGGCACCAGGGCCGCGCCGGCCACACCCTGGGCGAGGCGAAACACGACGATCTCGGTCAGACCGGTGGCCAGGCCGCAGAGCATGGATGCGGCCACGAAGCCGACGATGCTGAGCGCCAGATAGCGTCTCAGCCCGAGACGGTCGGCGAAGTAGCCGGTCAGAGGCATGAATACCCCCGAGGCTACGATGTAGCTGGTCAGCACCCAGCTGATCTGGTCCGGCGTGGCCGACAGGGCACCCTGCATGTGCGGCAGGGCCACGTTGACGATGGTGGTGTCCAGCACCTGCATCACGGTCGCCGACATCACCGCAACCGTGGTCAGCAGACGCTGCCAGCGCCCGTCCATCAGGAGCCGTTCGTTGCCGCCCCGGGGGCGGTCGGCGCGGCCGTGGTGTCCACGCTGACCCGGGCGCTGGTGCCGACCCGCAGGGGCAACGCCGGATCGGGATCGACGATCCGCACCCGCACCGGCACGCGCTGGGTCACCTTGACCCAGTTGCCGCTGGCGTTCTGGGGCGGCAGCAGGGAGAAGGCCGCCCCCGCGGCGGCACTGATGCTCTGCACCTGCCCGCGGAAGTGCTGGCCCGGATACATGTCCAGCGTCAGGTCCGCGGGCTGGCCGGGACGCAGGCGCTCAATCTGGGTCTCCTTGTAGTTCGCCTCCACCCAGTAGCGCTCGGAGCACACCACCACGAACAGCTCGCTGTCGGCGCGCACCACGCTGCCCGGGCGCAGGCCCAGCTCCGCGATCTGGCCGTTGCAAGGCGCCTCGACCCGGGTGTTGTCCAACTCCCAGCGGGCCCGCTCCAGGGCCGCCTTGGCCTGGATCACCCGGTCGTTGCCATCGCCGTCGGTGCCGAGCGCCCGGCGCGCCTGCTCGAGCGCGGCCTGGGCCACCTGCAGATTGGCCTGGGCGCTCTGGTAGTCCGCTTCGGTGTCATCGAGGCTCTGCCGGGCCAGGAAATCCTTCCTGACCAGACGCTGGGCCCGATCGGCCTTGGCACGAGCATTGCCCAGCAGCACCTCCCGGTGGTGCACCTCGGCAGCGGCGAAGCTCACGGCCGCGTTCAGCTCGCTGACCTCGCGCCGGGCCTGGGCCAGCCCCGCCCGGGCCTGCTCCAGGGCGAAGCGGAAGGGCACCGGGTCGACGGCGAACAGCAGGTCGCCCCGGGCCACTTGCTGCTGATCCGTCACCGGCACCCGAGTCAGGCGGCCGCTGACCCTGGGGGCCACCCGCACGACGTCGGCGCTGACATAGGCGTCATCGGTACTGGGATGCCTGACACCGTAGCCCTGGTAGGCCCAGATACCGGCGGCGCCGGCCGCCACGGCGCCGGCCAGCACGAGAATCTTCAGGTGCATCTCTTTGACTCCGATCGCCTGCGCTCTGGCTGTCGCCGTCCGTCCCCCGCCGCTTTGGACCGGCAAGGGCCGACCTGGGACCGGCCTACAGCTGCTCGGCCTTCTGCCTGACCTGTCGCAACACCGCCATGCAGATCTCGACCTGCCCGGGGTCCAGATCCACCAGCAGGTCGTGGCGCAGCTGCGCCGCGACCCCGTCTATCCGGCCGATCACGCCGCGGGCCTGCTCCGTCAGATGCACGGTCTTGGCGCGGCGATCCTGGGCGAGCTCACGGCGCTCGATCCAACCGTCCTCGCTCATGCGATCCAGCAGCCGGACCAGGGTAGGACCCTCGATTCCGACCCATTGGGCCAGCGCCTTCTGCACCGCCCCGTCGCCACGCCGGTGCAGCTGCAGCAGCACCAACCAGCGCGCCTGGCTCAGCCCGAGGGGCCGCAGGCGCTCATCGAGTCGGGCGCGCCAGAGCCGGGCGGTCTCGCCCAGCAACGGCCCGAGTTGCTCCCATCCGGGTTGCATGTATATAGATGCCTCACTAATAGATAGGTTACTACTCATATCATATCACGAAGATCGACGCCGAGAGGCTCACCTCCCACAACAGGGGGTCGATCTCCCTGTAGGAGACCAGCCCCTGGCCGATCGGATCGGGCCAGCGGGAGAAAGGCCGCCGAGCTCAGGGCATCCCGGGAACGGTAGCCCACCCAGAGGTCAGGCCGTCGCCAGCGTCGCCAGTCGCTGCTCAGCCGTATTTCACACTCAGGTCGTGCAGCGCCTCGCCCACATGGGCCAGGCAGTCGGCGGCGTTGGACAGATGGCGGTAGACCTCCCGCCGCTTGATACGATCGATCACGAACTCGACGCAAGCCCGCCCGGACGAGGCTGCGCCGGGGTCGGTCATGGCTTGGTAGGCCTCGCCCGCGAACATCTCTGCAAGGGCCTTGCGATACAGGGATTCCACCTCGCGCTCGGCGCGCCGCGCCCAAGCCGCCAGGGGCTCGGCCTCCGCGGGCCGGTCGCGAAACCGCTCGAAGGCCTGAGTCAGCGCCGCCGCCCCTGCCTGCAGCTGCGCCACCATCCCCTTCATCCAGGGATCCGCGGCCACGTCGAGCAGCTCC
Organism: uncultured Gammaproteobacteria bacterium; assembly: GCA_963711095.1. GTDB lineage: Bacteria > Pseudomonadota > Gammaproteobacteria > Chromatiales > Chromatiaceae > CAVQCX01. The sequence goes on from CAVQCX010000015.1 coordinate 133,260, forward strand.
AGCTCGCGCACCGAGGTCGCGGCGTAGTCGAACACATGGTCCACCCCGGTGATCAGGAGGTAGATGTCCTCACGGTTGATGTGGGTGAAGAAGGAGCGGTGCAGTAGATCAAGGTTGCGCCGGGCGAGCGCATGGGCTTGGCGGACGCGACGCCGAACCTCCTGGGCGCGCTCTCCGCGCGGCTCTTCGAGGAAGCTCGCCAACACCTGCAGGACGACCTCCAGCAGGCGGCACTGATCTGCAATCGACGCCTGGAAGTCCGGCGCCTGGGGAAAGACCTTGCGCCAGATGCTGGTCAGCCAGCTGCGGCCCCCAGCGCTCATACGACCCCCCTGAGAACAAGCCAGGCGCCGGCGCCCAAAAGCCCTGTAACCGGCAGGGTGACGAGCCAGGTGAAGCCGAGCTCCCCGACCTTGCCCCAACGTCCGGCAGCGCCTACGCCGATGATGGTGGAGCTGACCACGTGGGTGGTGGATACCGGCCCGCCAAGCGCCGCAGGACCAGCTATAACGGTCGCGGCCGCCAGCCGGCTGGCGAGCCCGTGCACAGGGCGCAGCTTGTAGATCCCGAGCCCAGCCGTGCGCACGATGCGCCAGCCCCCGGACATGGTGCCCAGGTTG
>CAVQCX010000016.1:0-110147 GCA_963711095.1 uncultured Gammaproteobacteria bacterium
ATATTGAAGATCCCATCGTTGAGGAAGTGCGAAAACACCGGGAAGACCATGCCTCCGCTTATGGACATGATCTTCGGCGAATTGTGGCCGCACTAAGAGAGCAAGAAGCGCAATCCAAGCGCCCTGTGCTTAATCCTGGTCCGAAATATCTGTTTCCCAAGACCGGAAGCTAACGAGCGCGTCAACCTGACCACGTACAGGCTGGCGGTCGCTACGCTTCCCGCTAGCCAGCACGCGGCAGGTTACGCCAACGTTAGGTGAAAAGGAGACCGTGCATCAATCATGAACAGCGACCAAAAAATATCACAAATGATTCTCGATGTGGCTGCTCTATTTATTGAGTTGGGAAGCTCGGAAGAAGAAAGACAAACACATCTCGATATAGCTTGTAAAGCATGGAATCTATCAATTCTCCCGAAGGGCAAGCGCAACAAAGTATACAACAATTATCTAAATGAAATGAGAACAAGAATAAATGACGAGGAAATTATGAAATGGTTCAAAGAAGATCTGGATGGATTAATCAAGGCAAAACTGGAGCTTTATCCGAATGAAAAGAATCCGATTATTGCTGCAACATTGAAGAATATTGAGTCTGGCCAATATCGTGTGACGGCGTCTTTTTCTAGGAAAGATCAATTACATTGAAAATTTCACCTAACCAAAAGGGGAAAAGGTAAACAACCAGGGACAGACCACGGTTTCGGGTCTGTCAATCCCCATCGAATAGCTCGATCGACTCAGGTTCTATCAAGATTACCTGAGACGCACCACGGTTCCCCTCGACCGGCATTTCGGAGCGTAGCCTTGTGTTCGGGGACTCTTGAGGCGAAGCCCGGCTGTTGTGAAACGGGATCCCGGAGCACTGACGGGAGGACGGTACAGGTACCCGCGCAGACCTCCGCACGGGCGCAGGGATCGCGCCACGGGGCCGGTGCGGCGGCAGGCTGGCGGACCACCGGTGCAATCCGCACCCACGTGAACGCTCGCCGGCAATCGAGCCGCCGGCAGGCCGGGTTGCATAGCTACCCCGGCATCCTGCGATCATCAACATCGCGGTCCGTCTCAGTAAGGCGCCAACTGGGCGGACCACGCCAACCTGGCCTAGAGGTCCTAACGAGCGCGGCGGCTATCGCAGCGGCAAGCTTCGGACCCTCGCGCTGCGCAGGTCGAGGCTCACGATCGCGCCTTCCGCAAGCTTCATGGCGTGCTCGCGCAGGACCTCGATGAGCGTCGGGCCCAAGGTCTGCGGGGAAAGATCCTGGCCTCGGATCTGGACCACGCTGGGACCCTCTCCACGCGTCGCGGCGAGGATTGCGCTGAAGTCCAGATCGTTGGTCAGGACGCAGTATCCATTCTCTCTTGCCCATCGCATGATCTCCTGATCGGGCGCACTTGGCGGGCCGACGGAGAGCCAATGGGTCACTTGCCATCCCTGGGTCTGGAGGCATGCGACCCATGCGGGCGACAGATTCATGTCCAGCAGGAGCTTCACGGCTGCCCAATCGCAGTATCGACCTCCTCGGCGCGCCATGCGGCGTAGCTCAGGGCTTGGGCGATATCGTCGGGCTCCAGATACGGGTAAAGACGCAGGATCTCCGCTCGCTCATGGCCGCTCGCGACCATGCCCACGATCATGCCGGCGGTCACGCGCATACCGCGGATACAAGGTTTTCCCCCCATGACTACCGGGTCGAATGTGATTCGATCGAGGCGTCTCAATTCCATGGCTCATCCCGTCAGGCTGATCGGCCGATACATGCTGGGAGTATAAGCCGGTGGCCCCCCGGGTCCACCGGCAATTCACCGGCTTCTGGAGATGGTGGGCAAGGCAGGGTGGCCGGACACGACCGACGCTTGACCCCATTTGCGCCCGGCTTGGGCATCCAGCCCGCGCGGGATGCTCCGCCGCCCCTCAGCCGAGCGGGAGTGCCGACTCAGCGGCCGGCGGCCAGAGGGCGACCAGCAGCTTGGTGAGCTTGGCGCGACTATCCACGCCGGTCTTGGCATAGATCGCCTGCAGCGGGCTCTTGGTGGTGTTGATGCCGATGCGCAGCCGTTCGGCGGTCTCCTGCAGGCCGCCGCCTTCGCCCAAGGCGAGCGCAAGGCGCGATTCCGCAGGCGTCAGTCCATAGGTGCCGGTTAGCACCTGGGGATCGACGGCAATGGGCTCTGCGCTATCCGTCACGAAGACGATTGCCCGCGGGGATGTGATGCCCAGGGCGAGCTCGTTGTTGCCCGGCAGCGCGGAGAACTGAAGGGCGTACGGCTGCTTTCCGCTGTGCCGCGGCACAGCGACGCTGTGACCGAAGTGGCTGACGTCGAGGAGATCGCCGCGCACGCTATGGCGGATGGCCTCGTCGATCCGACCCTGGGCGGCGGCGTCGGCCGCCCTCAGTCGCCCGCCGGGCTTGCCGAAGCAGGTGGCCAGACGCAGACCGTCGTTGGCCCCCAGGATGCGATGGGCGGCGCGGTTGGCGAGCACCACCTCGCCAGGCGGGGCGATCAGCAACACGCCGGCCGAGAGCCTGTCCAGCGCAGCGAGGCTGGCGGACGCCCGCAGCTCGGCTTCGCGCAGGCGATACACGACTCCCAGCCGGGTGCGGGAAAAGTCGGAGCCTTTTCTGTGCTGCATTCAGAGTATTGCGGCTTGTCGGGTCACAGAAGGGGCAAAGATGCCGAGAAAGCAGAGGTTCTTCCTGGCGGGGGTACCCGCGCACCTGGTGCAAAGGGGCAACAACCGCCAGGCGGTTTTTTACGATGACTCGGATTACCGAGCCTACCTGGGATGGCTTGTGGAAGGTGCGCAGCGCTATGGCTGCGCGATTCACGCCTATGTGCTGATGACCAATCACGCTCACCTGTTGCTGACGCCGCGCGACAGGGACTCGATCAGCCGGGTGCTGCAGTACGTGGGGCGCAGGTACGTGCCGTATGTCAACCACAGGTACGGGCGGACGGGGACCTTGTGGGCGGGGATATTCAAGGCGAGCGTTATCGATGCCTCGGAGTATCTGCTCAGGTGCTACCGATATATCGAATTGAATCCGGTAAGGGCCGGAATGGTTGATTCGCCGCGGGGTTATCGGTGGTCGAGCTACCGCGCCAACGCGCAGGGGGCTGCGGACCCTGCGGTATCTCCTCATGAGGTGTATCTTGGCCTGCGCAAGGATGCGCAGACACGAAGAGCGGCGTACCGGCAGTGGTTTCGGGGTCATGTCGAAGAGCAACACATCGGCGAGATCCGGGCTTGCCTGCAGACCGGCACGCCACTGGGCAATGATCGGCTCCGGGGAGATATCGAGCGGGCGTTGAAGGTCAAAGTGGGGCAGGCGAGCCGCGGCCGCCCGAGGAGCCGGGAGTGGCCGAGCTCCAGGGCTCTGACCCCTGCTCCTTTATGCTGCCCACTGCTGCCCACAGGGACTGCCCGCAGGGACGGCTTGCGTTCGGGCCATGTAGGCCAATTCGGAAATCGCTGTAGGCCTTGTCCTACACGGGGAGCGGTGCCGTCTTGTAAGCCCCGGCGCCAGAAAGAGATGGTGGACGGGCGGCGCCTGGCGGGTGCATTGCCGCGTGCCCTTTTCAAGTGCGGGGACATTGACTTGTGGAACATCTCACACTAGCTTTGTGACGCAGTTGACACTTCAACGGAGACGATGAGGATACACGGCGCCGTTGGACGCCGCTCCGGGGAGAGTCTGCTCAGCGGGGGTAGCAGGGAGCACCGACAACAGGCCTAGCGGGCCTGTTGCCGATCGATGAGGGAGGTCGGCGATGCCGACAGGGAACATCGGGAGGGAGACCCGCTCGCGGCGTGTGCGCGCGCACGGGCAGCGGAGAGAGCCTAGCGGCGGCCGTCTCCTCGCTCGCTCGACGCCGTGTCTGCCGCTCCTCGTCCGGCTGTTCCTGCTCAGTTTGCTCGTTACGCTCTGGACCCCAAGGGCCGCCGATGCTGCGGGCTCGATCTGCGCCACGGTCAGGATCGAGATCGCCCAGGAGCTCACCCTGGAGCGTCAGGGCTTCGATGCCCGCATGCTGCTCACCAACGGCCTGGACACCGCCTCCCTGGATGCGGTGGCGGCACAGGTGCTGTTCAGTGACGCCGACGGCAACCCGGTCAGGGCGACCTCCGATCCCAACGACACCAGCGCGGCGTTCTACATCCGCCTGGACACCCTGGACGGGATCAGCGCTGTGGATGGCAGCGCGGCGCTCGCTCCGGCCTCCAGCGCCGAGATCCACTGGCTGATCATCCCGGCGCGCGGGGTGGCCGGCGCACTGCCCTCGGGCAAGCTCTACCTGATCGGGGCCCAGCTCTCCTACAGCCTGGCCGGGGAGACGCACAGCCTGGACGTCACCCCCGACTCCATCTACGTCAAGCCGCTGCCGGCACTCTCGCTGGACTACTTTCTCACGCGCGAGGTCTATGGCGACGACGCCTTCACCCCGGAGATCGAGCCGCCGGTCCCGTTCAGCCTGGGGGTACGGGTGCGCAACAACGGCCAAGGCACCGCCCGGCACGTAGCCATCGACTCGGCGCAGCCCCAGATCGTCGCCGACGACCAGGGGCTGGCGATCAGCTTCTCGATCCTCGGGGCGAGTCTGGATGGCCGCCCGGCGAGCCCCTCGCTGCTGATGGCATTCGGCGACCTCGCCCCCGGGGTGAGTCGGGTCGGGCGCTGGGTGATGCAGACCAGCCTCTCCGGGCGGTTCGTGGACTTCACCGCCAGCTACTCCCACTCCGATGAGCTGGGCGGCCAGGTCACCTCGCTGATCGACGGTGTACAGACCCACGCGCTGGTGCACGACGTGCGCGTGGACCTGCCCGGGCGCGACGGCATCCGAGACTTCCTGGCCAAGGACGCCGACGTCTACCGCGTCTACGAGTCCCAGGGCAGCGAGGCGGAGGTGGCCGATGTCAGCGCCGGGGCGAGCCTCAGCCCTGCCGGTACCGATGGCTCGCTCAGCCTGTACCGGCTCTCCTTCCCGCCCCAGACCGGCCTGGTGCTGGTGCAGCTGCCCGATCCCAGCAGCGGCACCCGCTCTGCGACTGGGGCGACCCGCTCGGACGGCAAGGTAATCGGCGCCGACAACCTCTGGGTCTCCAAGTCGCGCGCCGCCGACAACAGCTGGCGCTACTGGCTTGACCTGTTCGACGCCGACACCTCCGGCAGCTATCTGGTGCGCCTGGGCGAGCCCGCGAGCGGCCCGCACCCGCCGGTGCTGCAGCCGATCGCCGATCGGGTGACCTACGAGGGTAAGGGCGTCTCCTTCCTGATCCAGGCGAGCGACCCCGATGGCACCCGCCCGCGCCTGAGCGCCGCCCCGCTGCCGTTCGGGGCCCAGTTCAGCGACCGGGGCGACGGCAGCGCGCTGCTGAGCTGGACCCCGATCCCCGGCCAGGCGGGCCTCTACGCCATTACCTATCAGGCCTCCGACGGCACGCTGCAGGCCTCGCGCAGCGCCCGGATCCGCGTCAACCCGGCCTGGGACACCGACGGCGACGGCATGGACGATGCCTGGGAGCTGGCGCACTTCGGCACCCTGGCGCGCGACGGCAGCGGCGACTTCGACGGCGACGGGGTCTCGGATCTGCAGGAGTATCTCTCCCAGCGCGACCCCACCGCTGCCGAGGGTCCGGACGCCCCCTGGGTCCAGTCGCCGTTGTACGACACCACCGCCACGGGGACTACCCCGAGCCTCAGTGTGTTTGCGGTGCCCAGCCTCTCCGGCCGAGCGACGAGCTACGACTTTGAGCTGCTCGACGATGCGGGCAGCCAGGTGCTCGCCACCGTCCAGGGCTTGGTCGCCGGCCCGGAGGGGGCCGCCTGGACCCTGCCCGCAGGACTGGCCGACAACCAGTGGTACCGCTGGCGCGCGCGCAGCTTCGACGGCAGTCTCTACTCGCTGTGGACGCCCGGGCGGTTCCGGCTGGACACCGGCAACGACCAGCCCAGCACCCCCCTGCCTGAGCTGCCGGACGCCGACGCCGTGGTGGGCGAGGTCCGTCCGCTGCTCGGGGTGCTGCCGGCGAGCGACCCGGATGGCGACGCCTTGAGCTATCGCTTCGTAATCGCCCGGGACGCCTCGCTGCAGGATGTCGTGGCCGAGAGCCCGCTGCTGGCGGCGGCGGGCGAGGCGCCGGTGCGCTGGCAAACAGACGTCGACCTGCCCGCCGGGGTGGCCTACTTCTGGCAGGCGGTCGTCTCCGACGGCCAGGCCCAGAGCGCCTCGGCGGTGCGCAGCTTCACCGTGGATGCGAGCAACGCCGATCCCACGAGCGGGGCGGTGCTAGCACCGGCCCCGGGCGCAACCCTCAGCGTCTCCACGGCGCAGCTTCAGGTCGCCAACGGGCTCGACCCCGAAGGCGCAGCGCTGAGCTACCAGTTCGAGCTCGACACCCGCGCCGACTTCAGCGGCCCCGCCAAACAGCTCTCCCCGGCCCTGCCCCAGGGTGGCGAAGGCGCCACCGCCTGGACGGTCTCGGGTCTGCAGGATAACCAGGGCTACTACTGGCGCGCCCGCCCCGACGACGGCGCCCGGCAGGGCCCCTGGGTCTACGGCTGGTTCCGCGTCAACATCGACAACCAGGCCCCCGGAGCGGCGCTGTCGGCCAACCCGGGTGCGGGCGCCTGGGTCAAGACCCGGCAGCCCGAGCTGGCGGTCTACCCCGCCGCCGATCCCGACGGCGATGCCCTGAGCTACGACTACGAGATCTACGATGCCGCCTCGCCCGCGACCCTGGTCACAAGCACCAGCGGCGCTGGCGAGAGCTGGCGCCTCGAAGTCTCCGCTGCCGGACAACCACAGCTACCTGTGGCGCGCCCGCGCCCTCGACCCTCAGGGGGCGGCCGGTCCCTGGTCGGAGCCGAGCCGCTTCTTCGTCAACGACAACGGGGTCGACGACGGCCCAGCAGATCGCCTTCACCTATCCGCGCCAACCCATCGAGGCGCGCGACGCCCTGCGCCTGTACTGGGGCGACGAGGACGCCGACAGCCCCGCCCTGATCGAGCTGCTCTACAGCACCGATCCGAGCGGCGTCGGCGCCCAGACCATCGTCCAGGGCTTGGCCGAGGATGCCGAAGGGGCGGGCGATGCCTACCTCTGGGATCTCAGCGCGCTGCCCGGGGGCGAATACTACGTCGGTGCCCGCATCAGCGACGCCAGCTCCAGCACCACCACCTGGAATGCGGTGCCGATCACCCACTCGACCGCACACCTGGGCGTCGAGGCCGACGGCACCCAGACCAGCGAGTCCGGTGGCAGCGTGACGCTCAGCCTGCATCTGGACGACGCCCCCCGGGATCAGGTGCAGCTTCAGCTCAGCAGCACCGACCCTGCCGAAGCCCAGGTCTCGCCGGCGAGCCTGACCATCACGCGCGAGGACTGGCAGCTCGCCCGCACGGTGACCGTTACCGGGGTCGACGACCATCGCGTCGACGGCGATCAGCCTTACCAGATCCGCATCTCCGCGGCCGGCAGCGCCGATCCCGGCTATGCGCAGCTCAAGCCGGTGGTCGTGGATCTCACCAACCTCGACGACGACCACGCAGGGCTCGCCATCAGCCCCATCCAGGGCGTTACCGACGAGCAGGGCGCGACCCAGTCTTTTGAGCTGGTGCTCGCGAGCGAGCCCGCCGCCCCGGTCTCCTTCGACCTCAGCGTCTCGGCTCCCACCGAGGCGCGGGTCGAGCCGACCGTGGTGACCTTCACGCCCCAGAGCTGGGACCAGCCCCAGGGGGTCGAGGTCAGCGGCCTGGACGACGCCATCGACGATGGTGATCGGGCCTATACGCTGCAGCTGCATCCCGGCGTCAGCGCGGACCCCGACTACCAGGGGCTCGATCCCTCCGACCCCACGCTGGTCAACCGCGATGACGACACCGCCGGTCTGGTGGTCTCGGCCCCCAGCGGACCCACCAGTGAGGTGGGCGGCAGCGCCGGCTTCAGCATCCGGCTCGCCTCCCAGCCGCTGGCCGAGGTGCGCCTGAGCCTTGCCAGCAGCAACCCCGGCGAGGGGCTGGTCAGCCCCGGCGAGGTGGTGATCGAGCCCCAGGGCTGGGACGCCCCAGTCAACGTCACGCTCACCGGGGTGGATGACCGCGTCGACGACGGCGATGTCGGCTACAGCATCCAGGGCGGGCCCAGCCTCAGCGACGATCCCAAGTATGCCGGGCTGGTGATGCCCGAGGTGCGGCTCACCAACCTTGACAACGATAGCGCCGGCATCCTGGTCAGCCCCCTTCAGGTGGCCACCAGCGAGTCGGGCGATGCCGACGCCTTCACCCTCCGCCTGACCAGCCAGCCGCTCGCCCCGGTCAGCATCGGACTCGCCAGCAGCGATCCCGGCGAGGCCGTGGCACTGCCCGAGACCCTGGTGATCGCCCCCGAGCAATGGAGCGAGCCCCAGCGGGTGAGCGTCTACGGCGTGGACGATCAGGTGATCGACGGCAACCAGGACTACCTCATCGTCACCGCCCCCGCCCAGAGCGCCGATCCGCTCTACGCCGGGCGCGCTGCCCCCGATGTGCACGGCAGCAACCGCGACGACGAGCCCGACACCAGCGCCCCGCAGATCACCCTGATCGGGCCCCCGGGGCTCTATGCCGAGCTCGGCGGCGTCTACCTCGACCCCGGCGCCACGGCTTACGACGTGCCCGAGGGCGATCTCACGGCCAACATCCTGACCACCAACCCGGTGGACACCACCCGCGTTGGCCGCTACCAGGTTCGCTACGAGGTGAGCGACAGCGTGGGCAACGCCGCGGCGCCCGCCTACCGCCAGGTCAGCGTGGTCGAGGAGAACCTGCCGGCGGCGCTCGCCCTGAGCGCCACCCAGGCCGGAATCCCCACGCGCCTGATCTATCGTTGGGGCGGGCCGGCGCAGGTGCGGGTCCAGGTCCAGGATGTGAACTGCGCCGACACCCACCAGCTCGACTGGAGCGCCAGCAACCCGGCGCTGCTCGGCGCGGCGGTGATCGGGTCCAAGGCGCTCACGCTGGAGCCGAGCGGCCTCCCTCCCGGCTTCTACAAGGTGCGGCTCAAGGTCACGGACAGCGGTCTGCCGGCGCGCAGCAACCGCGCCGAGCTGCTGCTGCAGGTGATCGAGACCCCACCGACCCTGGGCGCGGAGGATCGCGATGGCGACGGGCTGCCCGACCAGAGCGAAGGCTGGGGCGATAGTGACGCCGACGGCGTGCCCGAGTACCTTGATGCGCTGACCACGCCTCCCTGGCAGCTGGTCGTCCGCCAGTGTGCGGGCCCCCAGCGGGGCATTGCTCACCGGTGCCTATCTGCACCTCGGGCTGGGCGACATCGCCTTTGCCGCCAGCGCTGGCACCGGGCCGGTGATCGACGCCGCGGCGATCGCCCAGTTCGGTAGCGGCGAGGGCGGGGTGCCGGCGGCGAGCAGCAGTGATACTGCCGGCAGCGCCGTGGACGCGCTCGACGTGCAGGTGCAGGGCGCGGCGGTGCTCGGTGACGAGATCACTCTGATCTGGCCGCTGCGCCAGTCCGTCCCTCAGGGCGCGCTGCTGCGCCTGTTCGATCCCGCGCGCGGCTGGTACGGCTTCCTCGCCGATGCCGACAACCGCCTCGCCAGCGCCCCCGCCCAGGCCGGCGCCTGCCCCGCCGCGGGCGACGGCGCCTACCGCAGCGGCCTCAACGCGGGCGATGGCTGCCTGGCGGTCACCATCCAGGACGAAGGCGCCGACGATGAGGCCGCCGGGCGCATCTACGAGGTGGCGCTGAGCGCCGCACTGATCAGCCGCACCCCGGGCCAGGTGGTGCTGGTGCCCGACCGGGCCCTGCCCGGCGACACCCTGGAGCTGATCGGCGCCGGCTTCGGGATCAAGAAGGGGCAGGTCAAGATCGGTGGGAAGGCCGCCAAGATCCTGGCATGGAGCGACACCTCTATCCTGCTGGAGACCCCCAAGCTCACCACCGGTACCTACCCGGTGAAGATGAAGGCCAACAAGAGCGGGAGGGTCGAGGTGGCGCAGCTCACGGTACCGGCGCTGCACATCGAGCAGATCTCCAAGGTCCTCGACGGCGACCGGGTGGAGATCCTGGGCAGCGCCTTCGGCACCAAGCCCGGCGGCAGCGTGCGCATCGGCGGCGTGCCGGTCTCCAATATTCTGGAATGGACCGACCGGCGCATCCTGATCGAGCTGCCCGCGCTCGCGCCCGGGGTCTACGACGTGCGGGTCAAGGCCTTCCACGGCAGCGACCAGGTCCCGGGCGGGCTGACCCTGCCCTGAGTGCGTGCCGCCATGCCCAAGCGTCTCGCCCCCCGAGCCCTGCTGCGCGCCCTCGCCGGCGCCATGCTCTTGCTCGGCGAGCCTGGCGTCGATGCAGCAGCCCGAGCGCCCGCCCAGGCACCGAGCACCGCCCCCGTCCTGCACCGCGACTCCGCCCTGCTGATCGCCCCCCGGGCCTTGGCGCAGGCCCTGCATGGGCGCAAGCCTCCGCTGCTCGTCGATCTGCGCCCGGCCACCGCGTTCGATGCGGTGCACATCCCCGGGGCGATCAACCTGCCCGCCTTTGCGCTCCAGACCAAGCCTTACCTGCGCCACCGCGCCCTGGTGCTGATCGGCCAGGGCTACGAGTACGCCAGCGTCCTGCCTGCCCTGGAGGCGCTGCGCCGGGGCGCGGCCCGCTCCGTGCACCTGCTCGATGGCGGACTCAATGCCTGGGCTCGCCAAGGCCAGCCCCTGCAGGGGACCGTGTTCGCCCGCGAGGCCCTGGACCGGCTCGACGCCGGGCAGTATCTGGCTGAGCAAGGCAGCGACCAGTGGCTGGTGCTGGATATCGCCGGCATCCCCGCGACCAAGCTGCGCAAGCGCCTCGCCGCCGCCGTCGCCGGCTACCGGGGCGCCGGGGCACCCGCCGTGCTGCTGCTTGGGGCTGCCCACCAGGACCTCCGGGCGCTGGGCCGCAGCCTCGATGCCCAGGTCGCGCCCATCCTGTTCGTGCTCGAAGGCGGCAAGCAGGCGCTCGCCCAGGCGCGCGAGCGCGGGCAACGGCTCGTCGGCGGGCCGGGCCGAACCCGCTCCACCACCGAGGCACCGCCGGCATGCCGCTGAGCCGCAGCCACCGGCGCCTTCTGGCGCTGGCGCTGGGCGCCGGCCTGCTCGGAATCCTGCTGCGCTGGCCCCCGCCGCCGGCGTCCGCACCCCGGCCCCAGGGCTCGCCCGCCTCCGGCGCCCAGGCGCACCCGGCGCAGCCTCCGCTGATCCGGCGTATCGCCTATCGGCTGCGCCTGCGCAACACCCGCGCCGAGCCCCTGAGCGGGGGGCGCCTGGAGGTGTTCGCCCCCCTGGAGCGCACCCCCACCCAGGAGACCCGCGCCCTCCAGGCCTCGCTGCCCTACACCCTGATCGCGGATCGGGTGGGCAACCGCTCCCTGCGCTTCGAGCTGCCCACGCTCGCCCCCTATGCCACGCGCATCATCCGTATCGAGGCCGAGATCGCCGTGGGCGGGCCGGCCCGGGCGGTGCCGGTGCGCGACGCGGATCGCGCCGCCACCGCGCTGATACCCTGGCACTTGCCCGAGATCCGGGCGCTCGCCGCACGGCTGCGCGGTGCCGCCGCCGCCGAGACGCTACGCCACATCTACCGCTGGGTCAGCACCCACATCGAGGACCCGGGCTACGTGCGCGCCGACCGGGGGGCACTCGAGACCCTGCGAGCGCGCCGTGGCGACTGCACCGGCCAGGCTTATCTGAGCGCGGCGCTGGCCCGCGCCCTGGGTCTGCCCGCACGGGTGCTGGGCGGCTACGTCTACGACGGGCGCCCCGGGCTGCGTGCCCAGGACTACCACAACTGGACCGAGGTGTGGCTCGGCGACCGCTGGGTGCTGCTCGATGCCCAGGCCCACCGCCTGGATGAGCAGGCCGAGCGCTATCTGGCGCTGCGCATCCTCGATACCCCTGCACCCGACCAGGACCCGGCCCTGCAGGCGCGCTTCGCCTACCGCGGTGCGGGCCTGGAAGTGGCCATGAACTGAGCACTCGGACAGAGCCCCATGAGCACGCCAGCCATTCCCCGTCGCAACCGCGGCCTGATCCGCCTCGCAGGCGTGTTGCTGCTGTGGGCGCTGTGGGGCATCGCTCGGGGCGCGGTCACGCTCACCACTCCTGCCAGCATCGCGGGCGGCGATCACAGCTATGACGGCACCGATCTGGTGGTGGACGCGACCACCCTCACCATCGACGGCCACCACAACTTCACGAGCCTGACGCTGCAGAACGGGGCGGTGCTCACGCACTCGGCTGCTACCGCGAGCCCGCTGCAGCTGCAGGCGGGCACCGTGATGGTGGATGCGAGCTCACGCATCGACGTGAGCGCGCGGGGCCAGGCGCTGGTCAGCGGGGTGGGCGATCGCAGCGGGGCGAGCTACGGAGGCTCGGGAGGTGTGTCCTCGGGCGGGACGACCAACCCGACCTATGGGGACGCGCGCTCGCCGGTGGATCTGGGCTCGGGGACCTACAACAGCGGTACGACCACGATTCGTGGCGGTGGGGCACTGAAGCTGGTGGCCGATCGGCTGGAGCTGGCGGGGCAGATCCTGGCCAATGGGCAGTCGAGCGGTTTGAGCTACCGAGGAGGCGGCAGCGGGGGCTCGCTGTGGCTGCAGGTGGGGGTGCTCACGGGTGGCGGGGTGATCCGGGCCGACGGAGGGGCAGGGCGCAATGACGGCTACTACTCCGCAAGCGGCGGTGGGGGCGGCCGGATCGCTCTGTACTACGACACCCTGGAGGGGTTTGATCCGAGCGCTCAGAGCAGCGCCTACGGGGGGCTGGGTTACTCCGGGTACGCCACCGGGGCGGCCGGGACGATCTACCTGAAGTCGGCTGCGCAGTCGGTGGCGGAGCTCCGGATCGACAACGGTAACCGCCCGGCGACGAGTGCGACGACCGGGCTCGAGGGGGTGATCCCGGAGCCAATCTACCTGAACAACGCGGGTTTGACGCTGGGTGCGGGCAGCACGGTAGCCCGTATTGTCGGGACCAATACGAGCTTCGTGTCGGCCAGCGGTGCCCTGGCTGCGGTAGGAGCTGGGGTGGATCTGGAAGGGGTGAGCCTGCAGGCGAACGGCGCGCTGGACTGGTCAGGGGTGGATCTGCGCCTGCAGGGGAGCACGCTGCAAGTTCAAGGTGCGCAGAGCTTTGCAAGCCTGAGCCTGCTCGATGGTGCGGTGCTTACCCACCCGGCAGGCTCGGCTGCGGGATTGCAGGTGCAGGCGGGTACGGTGATGGTGGATGCGAGCTCACGCATCGACGTGAGCGCGCGGGGCCAGGCACAGGTCAGTGGGGTGGGCGATCGCAGCGGGGCGAGCTACGGAGGCTTGGGAGGTGTGCCCTCGGGCGGGACGACCAACCCGACCTATGGAGACGCGCGCTCGCCGGTGGATCTGGGCTCGGGGACCTACAACAACGGTACGACCGCGATTCGTGGGGGTGGGGCACTGAAGCTGGTGGCCGATCGGCTGGAACTGGCGGGACAGATCCTGGCCAATGGGCAGTCAAGCGGAGCTGATTACCGAGGCGGCGGCAGCGGAGGCTCGCTGTGGCTGCAGGTGGGGGTGCTCACGGGTGGCGGGGTGATCCGGGCCGATGGAGGGGCGGGGCGCAACAACGGCTACTACTCCGGAGGCGGCGGCGGGGGCGGTCGGATTGCTCTGTACTACGACTCGCTGGACGGGTTTGATCCGAGCGCTCAGAGCAGTGCCTACGGCGGGCTGGGTTATGCCGGGTACGCCGCCGGGGCGGCTGGGACGGTGTATCTGCAGGACCGGGCCGCCGGTGGAAGCAGGGTGCGCATTGACAACGCGGATCGGGCGCAGACGGCTACCACCCAGGTGGCCGATCTAGTTACCGACGTGCTGGTGCTGAGCAACGCCCGCACGCTGCTCACGGGGGTAAGCGCCATCGGACGGGTGGAAGCGACCAACGCCTGGCTGGGAGCGACGGGCACCTTGGGAGCTTCTTCGGACCAGGTGGTGCTGAGCGGCAGCCTGGTGGTGGAGCCGAGCACCCCGCTGCAGTGGCCGGGGGTGTCGGTATCGCTGCTCGATGGTGCGGTGCTGACGCAGCCCGTGGGCTCGGCTACCGGCCTGCAGCTGCAGGCGGGCACCGTGATGGTGGATGCCGCTCACGCATCGACGTGAGCGCGCGGGGCCAGGCGCTGGTCAGCGGGGTGGGCGATCGCAGCGGGGCGAGCTACGGAGGCTTGGGAGGTGTGTCCTCGGGCGGGACGACCAACCCGACCTATGGGGACGCGCGCTCGCCGGTGGATCTGGGCTCGGGGACCTACAACAGCGGTACGACCACGATTCGTGGCGGTGGGGCACTGAAGCTGGTGGCCGATCGGCTGGAGCTGGCGGGGCAGATCCTGGCCAATGGGCAGTCGAGCGGTCTGAGCTACCGAGGCGGCGGCAGCGGGGGCTCGCTGTGGCTGCAGGTAGGGGTGCTCACGGGCGGCGGGGTGATCCGGGCCGACGGAGGGGCAGGGCGCAATGACGGCTACTACTCCGCAAGCGGTGGTGGGGGCGGCCGGATCGCTCTGTACTACGACACCCTGGAGGGGTTTGATCCGAGCGCTCAGAGCAGCGCCTACGGGGGGCTGGGTTACTCCGGGTACGCCACCGGGGCGGCCGGGACGATCTACCTGAAGTCGGCTGCGCAGTCGGTGGCGGAGCTCCGGATCGACAACGGTAACCGCCCGGCGACGAGTGCGACGACCGGGCTCGAGGGGGTGATCCCGGAGCCAATCTACCTGAACAACGCGGGTTTGACGCTGGGTGCGGGCAGCACGGTAGCCCGTATTGTCGGGACCAATACGAGCTTCGTGTCGGCCAGCGGTGCCCTGGCTGCGGTAGGAGCTGGGGTGGATCTGGAAGGGGTGAGCCTGCAGGCGAACGGCGCGCTGGACTGGTCAGGGGTGGATCTGCGCCTGCAGGGGAGCACGCTGCAAGTTCAAGGTGCGCAGAGCTTTGCAAGCCTGAGCCTGCTCGATGGTGCGGTGCTTACCCACCCGGCAGGCTCGGCTGCGGGATTGCAGGTGCAGGCGGGTACGGTGATGGTGGATGCGAGCTCACGCATCGACGTGAGCGCGCGGGGCCAGGCACAGGTCAGTGGGGTGGGCGATCGCAGCGGGGCGAGCTACGGAGGCTTGGGAGGTGTGCCCTCGGGCGGGACGACCAACCCGACCTATGGAGACGCGCGCTCGCCGGTGGATCTGGGCTCGGGGACCTACAACAACGGTACGACCGCGATTCGTGGGGGTGGGGCACTGAAGCTGGTGGCCGATCGGCTGGAACTGGCGGGACAGATCCTGGCCAATGGGCAGTCAAGCGGAGCTGATTACCGAGGCGGCGGCAGCGGAGGCTCGCTGTGGCTGCAGGTGGGGGTGCTCACGGGTGGCGGGGTGATCCGGGCCGATGGAGGGGCGGGGCGCAACAACGGCTACTACTCCGGAGGCGGCGGCGGGGGCGGTCGGATTGCTCTGTACTACGACTCGCTGGACGGGTTTGATCCGAGCGCTCAGAGCAGTGCCTACGGCGGGCTGGGTTATGCCGGGTACGCCGCCGGGGCGGCTGGGACGGTGTATCTGCAGGACCGGGCCGCCGGTGGAAGCAGGGTGCGCATTGACAACGCGGATCGGGCGCAGACGGCTACCACCCAGGTGGCCGATCTGGTTACCGACGTGCTGGTGCTGAGCAACGCCCGCACGCTGCTCACGGGGGTAAGCGCCATCGGACGGGTGGAAGCGACCAACGCCTGGCTGGGAGCGACGGGCACCTTGGGAGCTTCTTCGGACCAGGTGGTGCTGAGCGGCAGCCTGGTGGTGGAGCCGAGCACCCCGCTGCAGTGGCCGGGGGTGTCGGTATCGCTGCTCGATGGTGCGGTGCTGACGCAGCCCGTGGGCTCGGCTACCGGCCTGCAGCTGCAGGCGGGCACCGTGATGGTGGATGCGAGCTCACGCATCGACGTGAGCGCGCGGGGCCAGGCGCTGGTCAGCGGGGTGGGCGATCGCAGCGGGGCGAGCTACGGAGGCTTGGGAGGTGTGTCCTCGGGCGGGACGACCAACCCGACCTATGGGGACGCGCGCTCGCCGGTGGATCTGGGCTCGGGGACCTACAACAGCGGTACGACCACGATTCGTGGCGGTGGGGCACTGAAGCTGGTGGCCGATCGGCTGGAGCTGGCGGGGCAGATCCTGGCCAATGGGCAGTCAAGCGGAGCTGAGTACCGAGGCGGCGGCAGCGGAGGCTCGCTGTGGCTGCAGGTGGGGGTGCTCACGGGTGGCGGGGTGATCCGAGCCGATGGAGGGGCGGGGCGCAACAACGGCTACTACTCCGGAGGCGGCGGCGGGGGCGGTCGGGTCGCCCTCTATTACGACTCTCTGCTCGACTTTGATACGACCACCCAGATCACGGTAGCCGGTGGCGCGGGCTACTCCGGCTACCCGCCCGGCCAGCCCGGCACCATCGTGCTGGAGGACCGCCAGGGCCCGATCCACGTGCTCTCGACGAGTCTCACCCCCTACCTCACCCAGCCGCTGGCCCAGCTGGACGTCAGCTTCAATGTCGCTCCCGACCCGGCGAGCTTCGCGGTGGACGATGTCTCTGTCCAAGGCCCGAGCGGCCCCATCGCCCCGACGGCGATCCAGGCGCTCGACCCCATCGACTACCGTCTGGTGTTCGACCCGCCGATCCGCAGCGACGGCGCGTACCGGCTCTCGATGGGCCCGGATCTGCTGAGCAACGTCGGAAAGGGCATGGATCAGGACCGCGACGGGGTCACCGGCGAGGTCCCGGACGATGTCTACAGCTTCGACTTCACCCTCGACGGCAGCGCCCCGGCCGCTCCGCAGATCACCAGCCCGGCCATCGCCCCGGCGCTCAACACCCTGACCAGCCGCAGCGTGCAGGTGCAGGGCAGCCGCGAGGCAGACACCGCCATCTGGACCAACGGCAACCTGGCTGTGGCCCAGGGCAGCGGCGATTGGAGCTATCGGCTGCCGCTGCCCGAGGGGGCCTCCCAGGCCGAGGTGCTGGCCCGGGACGCTGCCGGCAACAGCTCCCCCGCTGTGCAGCTTAACTTTTTTGTCGACAGCATCACCCCGCGCCTGAGCAGCGTCGCCCCGGCCTCGGGTAGCTTCATCAACACCGCCCCGGCGAGCATCGACCTCGGCTACCTGGAGATCGGCAGCGGCCTGGATCTCGCCGCCACCACCCTGGCCGTGAGCCGCGACGGGGCCGCTGTGACCGGGGACTGGAGCGACAGCGGCGCAGCACTGCATTTCGCCCCCCTGGGCGGCTTCACCGACGGACTCTGGCGGGTGCAGGGGCAGCTGCGCGACCGGGTGGGGCTCGCCTCGCCGGTGTTCGACGTCGCCTTCACCCTGGATCGCATCCCCCCGCCGGCCCCGGTGCTCGACCCCGCCCCCGGCTCCACCAACATCAGCACGCTCGCGGTTGGGGGCACCAAGGAATCCGACGCCAGTGTCTTCCTCAACGGCCAGCAGATCATCGCCCCCAGCAGCGCCACCCATTGGACCTACACGGTCGTCCTCAGCGTCGGCGCCAACACCCTGAGCTTCACCCAGCGTGATCGCGCCGGTAATCAGAGCCCCGCGAGCACCCTCAACGTGCTGTTCGACGATACCGCCCCGGGTCCGGTCAGCCTCAGCGCCGATCCCGACGGCAACGGCACCCAGGTGGCGCTCGACTGGAGCGGCTACGACGAGTACGCCAACGGCAACGACATCGACCACTACGCGGTCTATGGCGCCGCCGCCCCCTACAGCGACGTCGTCGGCCTGAGCCCGCTGGTCAGCGCGCCCGCCGGCACCCGCCAGTACACCGCCAGCGGCCTCACCCGTGGCCAGACTCTGTACTTCGCCGTGGTGGCCGTGGACCGCCAGGGCAACGCGCGCACCGCCGTCAGCCCGCTCGCGGTCGCCCCCCACGACGTGCTCGCTCCGCCCGATGCCAACGGCCTCAAGATCGGCTCCTACGCCGATCAGCTGAGCCTCGCCTGGAGCGCCTCGGCCAACCCCGACGGCGACCTCGCGGGCTACCGCCTGTACGTGGAGGCCGCCCCGGCCATCGCGCTGGATGCCAGCGCCCTCTCCTACACCCTGAGCGGCCTCGCCCCGGCCCAGCGCTACGCCCTGCGTCTGAGTGCGGTGGATACCACGGGCAACGAGAGCACGGGCCTGCATGTGAGCGCCGCCACCTGGCTGCCCAACCCCGGAGGGCTCAGCGCCACCGGACTCGACGGCCAGGTCGAGCTCAGCTGGAGCCCGGTGGCCCCCGGCGAGCTGCTCGATCACTATGCCGTCTACGTCTCCCAGGCCCCCTTCACCAGCATCCAGGGCCTGAGCCCGGCGCGCACCGTCAAGGGTGCCACCAGCACCCGGGTGGCGGGGCTCACAAACGGCCAGAGCTACTGGCTGGCGGCGACCGCGGTCAACCTCTCCGGGGGCGAGTCGCCGCAGGTGAGCCCGGTCAGCGCCACCCCCGAGGCCGACACCGCGGGCCCGGCGCTGAGCGACCTGCGCCTGGACGGGGCGCCGCTCGCCGCCGGCGCCACGGTTAGCCGCTCCGGCACCCTGAGCGTCAGCGCCAGCGATCTCACCGGCGTGGGTCACATCGACTTCTACGTCGACGGGGCCCTGATCGGCAGCGACACCCGGGGCGGGGCGAGCGCCAGCGCCTGGTGGGACATCCTGCCTCTCACCGACGGCGCCCACACCCTGCAGGTGCGCGGCTTCGACACCCTGGGCAACGCGAGCCTGCTGGAGCAGGCCGTCAACGTTGCGCTCGCCCCCCCGGGCGCACCCCACATCAGCGCCCCCGCCGACGGCACGGTCACCAATGAGACCCAGATCAGCGTGCAGGGCCAGGCCGAGCCCAACGCCCAGGTGCAGCTCTCGCTCAACGGCGTCCCTGCCGGAGGACTGCTCGGGGTGGACGCCAGCGGGCAGTTCAGCGCCGGCCTGACCCTGGCCGAGGGCGGCAACAGTCTGCAGGCGGTAGCCCACAACCGCGGCGGCGACAGCCCGCCAAGCACCGCAGTGCATGTCACCGTTGACACCGGCGTCCCCGACGCCCCCGGCGGGCTCGCCGCCCAGGCCCGCGAGGGTGGGGTGGTGCGTCTCAATTGGAGTGTGCTCAGCGACACCCGGGTGGTGGGCTACGACATCTACCGCGCCGCGCGGAGCTTCACCGACCTGGGCTCGGCGGTGCGCATCAACGCCGCGCCCATCCCGGGGGGCAGCTTCGAGGACCTGCCCCCGGCGGACGGGACCTGGGTCTACCGGGTGGTGGCGCGCAACGGGCTCGGCACCCTGAGCACGCCCTCAGGCGAGGCCAGCGCCGTCTCCGATCGCACCCCCCCGCGGGCACTGTCGATCGCCTACCAGAGCGATGGCCTCGTGGATGCTGCCACCGGCCGCTTTGGCCCGGGCAACCTGAGCGTCACGCTGGAGGTCAGCGAGCCGCTGCTCACCACCCCGTTCCTGAGCCTCGCCGTAAGCGGGGGCGTGCCCCAGGTGGTTGCCTTGAGCCCGGTGGATGCGACCCACTACCGGGGCCATCTCCAGATCCTGCCCGAGTCGGTGGCCGGCACCGCCTACGCGGTGTTCTCCGCGCGCGATGCGGTGGGCAACCGCGGCACCGACATCGACGCCGGGGCCACCCTGGAGATCGACGCCATCGGCCCGCAGGTGACCGGGCTTCAGATCAGCCCGCCCTCGCCGGTGCGCAACGACCCCCAGGCCCCGGTGAGCGTCGGCGTGGCGATCGCGCTGTCCGAGCCGCTCGCCCAGGGCAGCGCCCCGGAGCTGTACTGGCAGCTCTCCGAGCCCGGTAGAGCCGAGCAGCGGGTCGAGAGCTTAAGCGCCAACAACCCCACCACCTGGGTCGGCTCGCTCGCGCTGCCGGCGGACGCCGGGGCCGATTCCGTGGAGCAGATCGGTTTCCGCTTCCACGGGGTGGACGCGCTCGGCAACCCCGGCACCCGCATCCAGACCCCGCCCCAGGCCCAGGTCTACCAGGGCGATCTGCCGCCGCTTGACACCCCCGCCGGGCTCCAGGGCGAGGCCCTGCCCGGCGGGCGGGTACGCCTGAGCTGGGCCCCGGTAGAGGGCGTGGCGGGCTATCGCATCCTGCGCCAGGCCCCTGGGGAGGCGGCGCCGAGCGCCCATGCGCGCACCGCCGATCCCAGCGACTGGGAAGAGATTCCCGGCGCGGACGGCGACTACCACTACGCGGTGGCAAGCATCCGTGAGGCCAACGCCCAGAGCGCCGAGAGCGCCCCCAGCGCAGCGGTGGCCATCCAGGTCGACTCCCAGCCTCCCGGTGCCCCCCAAGGACTCACCCTTGAGCTCACCGGCGCCGGCATCCGCGCCAGCTGGCAGCCCCCGGCCGGGGAATCGCCGACGAGCTACCGGCTGTATCGCGCCGCCAACGAGCCGATCGCCGATCTGAGCGCCCTCACCCCGCTGCAGAGCGGCATCCAGGCCCTGAGCACCCTGGACAGCGCTCCCTCCACCCAGGCCCACGGCTATGCGGTGAGCGCGCTCGATGCCGCCGGCAATGAGTCGCCCCCCAGCGCCACCGCGGTGCTCAACTTCAACCTGCTGCCGGTGCGCAGCTTCCAGGTGGTGCAGCGCGATGCGCTGGCCCCGGCGCTCGACTGGACCCCCGGGGGCGAGGCCGCCGGCTACGATCTGTACCTCGGCGCCGCCGGTGCCGAGGTCAAGCTCAACGACGCCCCGCTCACCGACACCCATTACACCGACACCGGCTACAGCGGCGATACCCGCCGCTACACCCTGGTGGTGCGCGACAGCACCGGGGCTGAGAGCCTGCCGCGCAGCCTCACGCTTCCGGCGCTCGGCATCACGCTGCCCGAGAGCAGCGCGCTGCGCCGCGGCATCCTGAACCGCCTGGACTACCAGATCGACAACGCCGGCACCGAGGCCTACAGCGGGCTGGTGCTCTACTTGAGCGGCGCCGGCCACAGTGCCCGCTCCGCCGCCTTCGACCTCGCCCCCGGGCAGACGCTCACGGTGCCGGTGGTCTTCGGCGGCTTCGCCGACCTGCCGGCGAGCCTCACACTTCAGAGCGAGCTGCGTGCCGAGCCCGAGCCGGGGCTCAAGGCGAGTCTCATTCGCAGCCGCGAGCAGGCAGTGGACGATGCCAGCCTCGCTGTCAGCCTGAGCGCCGAGACCCTGACCCGTGGCACCCAAGGCAGCCTGCGCTTCACGCTGACCAACACCAGCACCGTGGAGACCGAGCTCGTCTCCGGGGCTGCCGGTAGCCAGCCGAGCGATGAGACGCGCCTCAAGCTCGAAGATGCCGACGGCAACGTGCTCGCCGTCGCCCCCTGGCAGCAGCGTTCCGGCGAGGGCATCGTCAACCTGCCCGACGGGCGTGCCGTGGCGCGCATCGCCCCGGGGGCGAGCTTCACCAGCGCCCCGATCGCCATCGCCATCCCGGCCGGCGCGCCGGATAGCCTGATCGCGCACCTGGAGATCGACCGGCTGCACTACCACACCGGCCAGCTCGATGAGACCGCCATCGCCGGCCCCGAGACCCGCCACAGCTTCCCGCTGATCGACACCGCCTACCGCGGCGCGCTCACCGCCATCGGCCCCGAGCAAAGCTACGGCAGCGAGCCGATCGTCATCACCGGCCAGGCGCTCGACAGCCAGAGCGGCGCGCCGGTCGGGGCGGTGCCGCTCGCCCTGGTGCTCAGCGCCAACGGCTACGAGCAGCGCTTCGAGCTCTACACCGACCCCAGCGGGGCCTTTCGCTACAGCTTCGCCCCCGCCCCGGGCCAGTCGGGCATCTTCGAGGTCTCGGTGATTCACCCCCAGAGCGTGGAGCGCCCCAACCAGGGGCAGTTCACGATCGAGTCGATCAGCGCCAGCCCCAGCCACTACAGCCTGCAGACCCCCGCCGGTGTGGCCCAGACGCTGCCGCTCAAGCTCAGCGCCGGCCCCGGCAGCAGCGCCACCGACCTGCACCTGGTGCTCGCCCCCGAGGACCAGCCCGGCGGGGTCGCCCCGACGGGCATCAGCCTCACGCTGCCCGCCCCCATTGAGCTGGCCCCCGGCGAGCAGCGCGCACTCTCCATCGGCTTCCTGGCCGATCCGAGCGCCGCCCCGCGCGGGCAGCTGGTGCTGGAGCTGCTGAGCGCCGAGCGTGGCGCCACCCCGATCGCGCGGCTCGCCCTGGACTACGCCATCGTCGCTGCCGAGCCGGTGCTCGGCTTCAGCCCCAGCTACATCGACACCGGGGTGGCGCGCGGGGATCAGGTGAGCGAGGTGCTGACCCTGGACAACCGCGGCTACGCCCCGCTGCAAGGGGTGAGTCTCGCGCTGCTGACCCCCGACGGCCAGGCCGCTCCCGCGTGGGTGCACCTGGGAAGCCCCGCAGTGCTCGGGGATCTCGCCGTGGGCGAGAGCCGCGAGGTCACGCTCGTGGCCGCCCCGAACGAGAGCATCGCCGAGGGCTACCAGGAGCTCAGACTGCGGGTCAGCGCAGCCAACGCCCCGAGCGTCGACATCAACGTGTTCGTGGCGGTGACCGGCTCCGGGGTCGGCAACGTGCTGTTCAAGCTCTCCGACATCTACACCGCCACCCCGGACGCCCAGGGCCAACCCATTCCGGGCCTGGCCGGGGCCAGGATCGCCGTGCAGAACGAGGCGGTCACCGACATCGGGCAGACGCTCGCCTCCGACAGCCAGGGCGAGGCGCTGTTCCACGACCTTCCCAGCGGCTGGTACCAGTACCGCATCAGCGCCCCGGACCACCAGGAGGCACGCGGGCGCCTGGAGATCAAGCCCGGGGTGACCCTGCCACTGGCGGTTCTCGTCGACTACACGCTGATCACCGTGGAGTGGTCGGTCACCGAAGTGACGCTTCAGGACAGCTACCAGCTCACGCTCGATGCCACTTACCAGACCCAGGTGCCGGCCCCGGTGGTGGTGGGCGAGCCAGGCGCGTTCAACCTGCCGGCGATGGCCCCGGGGGATGTCTACGACGGGGAGATCGTGCTCACCAACCACGGGCTGGTGCGCGCCGATAACCTGCACTACGCGTTGCCCGCCGACGATGCCGCCTTCCATTACGGGGCGCTCGCTCAGGTGCCCGAGAGCCTGGAAGCCGGCGAGCAGGTGCGCATCCCGTTCCGCATGATCGCCCTGCAAGGGGTGGGACTCGACACCCAGGGCGACGCCAGCGGCGGGGGCTGCTACAGCTATGAGGCCTGCTCCGACGGGGGCTACAGCTACCAGTGCGCCAACGGCGTGCTCACCAACAGCGCGATCAACCCCAGCTGCTGGGTCGAGAGCTGGGGCAGCTGCGGTGGCTCGGGCAGCTCCGGCGGCAGTGGGGGTGGCGGCTACAGCCAGGTGTTTCATCCACCCTCGACGCCAAGCACCGGCTATGTCAGCCCCAGCCAGCCCCTGCCCGGGGGCCAGTGCACTCCCGATTGCCACTGCGTCCCCCGAGAGGCCTGCCCTTGCCGAGCGCCCGGTACCGCGGCCGGTCCCGGCTCCGGCGGCGAAGAGGGTGCCCCGCCCGGCTATCCGGGCGGTGGCTGGTAGTCGTCAAGATGCATCGGCCCCGCAACAGCCTGGCCCATGAAGCCCGAGGAGCCCCTGTGATGAGACCTCAGCCTGCCGCCCTGGGTGCGCGCTGCCTGGCACTGCTCTGCCTGCTTGCCCTGGCGTTGCCCGCGCGTGCCGCCGTAGAGCTGCCGCGCGGGGCCTTCCACGACACCGTGGCGGACCTCTCGGTGAAGGTCCCCGGGGGCTGGGTGGCGGTGCTGCGCACCTGGTATGACAACCCCTTCAATCCCCAGGGAGAGAGCTTCGGCAGCAGCGGGGGCGCCCCGGCGGGCAGCGGCACGGGCGGGGGTACGCTGCAGGCGAGCGTCAACTACGAGCGCAACTGGTCGTTCAACCGCGCCTGGAGCGACCTGCGCCTGATCCAGGAGACCTTCGGCACGGGCGGCGCGAGCGGCAGCGCTACGGGCGGCCTCGACGGCAGCACTCCCAGCACCGGGGTGCAGAGCATCGTGCGTAACGGCGCCAGCTACGAGCTGCGTGCCGGCAGCGAGACCCCCCTATGGAGCTTCGGCACCCGCGCCTGGATCGTTCCCCACGACGGGGGCTACCGCTGGCAGAACCGCAGCGGCGAATGGATCGACTACGACAGCGCCGGGAAGATGCGCACCTACGGCGATGCCGGGGGGCTCACGGCCAGCCTGCAGCGCGACGGCGCCGGTCAGATCACCGCCATCCTCGACCGGCATGCCCGCCAGGTGCTCAGCCTGAGCTACGACGCCGAGGGCCATCCCCAGAGCCTCAGCGACAACCGCGGCTCCGAGCCGCGCCGCGTGAGCTACCACTGGAGCGGGGGCAAGCTCGCGCTTGTCACCGACACCCTGGGCAACGACTGGCATTACGGCTACGACAGTCAAGGCCATCTCACACGGCTCACCGATCCGCTGGGCAACAGCCGTGAGGTCAGCTACGACGACACCGGCAAGACCGCCTCGGTCAAAGACCCGCTCGGGCGTGGGGTCGCCTACAGCTACGACTACGACAGCAGCACCCGAGAGTACTACGTGCGCGAGGACTGGACCGACGGGCGCGTGATCGAGAGCTGGTACGACTTCGAAGGGCTGCTGCTGCGCCGGGTCGAGAATGGCCAGACCCAGAGCAGCCTGGTCAAGGACGGGGACCGCAAGCGCCTCACTACCGACCGGCGCGGCCACGTGACCATCCGCGAGTACGACGAGTGGGAGAACCTCACCCGGATCACCTACGCCGACGGATCGAGCGACTCGATCAGCTACGACTACCGTTTCCACTTGCCGGCCGAGCACATTGACGCGCTCGGGCGGCACACGCGCTACGAGTACGACGCCAACGGCCAGCTGATCCGCCTCACCGAGGCCGCCGGCACCCCAGCGGAGCGTGTCACCGAGTACCAGTACGACGCTGACGGCAACCCCATCGAGATCAAGCGCCTGGGCGATGCCTACACCGCCGAGGCCGTCACCCGCGCCGAGTACGACGCCTACGGGGATCTCACCAAGCTCACCGGGCCGGAAGGGGCGGTGAGCACCTTCACCTACGACAACCAGGGCAAGGCGCTGACCCGCACCGATCCCAACGGACACACCTGGCACTACAGCTACGACCTGCGCGGGGATCTGACCGGGGTCACCGACCCCGACGGACACAGCGTCAGCCTCCAGTACGACCCGGCCGGCCACCTCCAGGGCATGAGCGACGCCCCCGATCGTACGGTGAGCCTCGCCTACGACGTGGCCGGTCGTCCCACCCGGGTCACGGATCGCGAGGGCCACACCAGTCAGCTCAGCTACGACCTCGCCGGGCGGATCACCCAGACCATGGATCCCCTGGGCAACAGCCAGACGCTCACCTACGACGGGCTCGGCGAGCTCAGCAGCTACACCGATGCGGCCGGTGATATCAGCACGCTCGCCTATGGCCTGGGCAAAGGCCAGGGCGGCGGGGTCAGTGGCGACACGCTCTATCCGGGACTCGTCAACCGCATCCAGTACCCCACTTTCCTGCAGACCTTCGACTACGACCAGAGGGATCGGCTCACCGGGGTGATCAACCACCTGAGCGAGAGCGAGGCCCAAATCATCCGCGTGGTCTACGACGCGGTCGGCAATCGCACCAGCAGCACCGACGCCGCCGGGCGGACCACGCAGTTCGGCTACGACGCGCTCAATCGCCTGATCGAGATCATCGACTCGGCCGGCCAGTCAACGAGCTTTGCTTATGACGACCGCAACAACCTGCTCACGATCACCGACCGCAACGGCCACACCACGCACTACGCTTACGACCGAGCCAACCGCCGAATCCAGGAGACCCGCCCGGGTGGGCAGAGCTGGAGCTACAGCTACGACCCGGCCGGGCAGCTTCTGTCCACGGTCGACCCCGACGGGCGGCGCAGCGAGAACGCCTACGACAAAGACGGGCGACTCATCGCGCAACGCTTCTATGCCGCCGGGGCCAAGGACCCGGAGCGATCCGTCGCCTACAGCTACGATCGCAACGGCAACGTCACCGGTTGGTCTGACGGCACCACCAGCGCGAGCTACCAGTACGACAAGAACAACCGCGTCATCGAGGCGAGCACCGACTACGGGGTGTTCAGCCTCACCTACGGCTACAGCTACGATGCCGCCGGCCGCCCCCACAACTACCTCGCCCCCGACGGGGTCGAGGTCGCCTATGTCTGGGACAAGGCACGTCTGAGCCGCATCGACCTGCCCGGACAGGGCAGCATCACCGTCAACAGCTACCACTGGAGCCATCCAGAGCAGATCACCTACCCGGGCGGGGCCAAACGCAGCCTCGGCTACGACCCGTTGATGCGCCTGACCCGCATCCAGGTCCAGGACCCGGCCGAGCAGACCGTGATGGACGAGCAGTACCGGTACGACGCGCGGGGCAAGCTCAGCGAGCGCCATACCGAGCACGGCGACTACAGCTATCAGTACGACGGGCTCGAGCGGCTCACCCAGGCCAAGGGCCCGGAGGAGACCGAGGGCTGGGCCTACGACCCCAACGGCAATCGCATCCAGGACCTGCTGAAGCCTGGCAGCTGGAGCTACGACGAGAACGACCGGCTCGTCGAGAGCCCCCTGGGCAGCTACCGCTACGACGCGGCGGGTCACACCATCGAGACCAGCGAGAACGGTCAGACGACCCGCCGCATCTACAATGCCGAGGGGCGCCTGGCCCGGGCCGAGGACAGCTCCGGCAGCGCGATCGGCGAATACCGCTACGATCCTTTTGGGCGAAGGATCAGCAAAACCACCGCCGCGGGCACCGAGTACTTCCACTACACCGGCGCGGGCCTCGCCGGAGAGTATGGAGCGAGCGGCACGCCGCTCCGCCAGTACGGGTATTGGCCGGGGGTGAGCTGGGGCACCAATCCGGTGTTCCAGCGGACGGCCCAGGGCTATGCGTTCTACCAGAACGACCGGCTCGGCACCCCCCAGCGGCTGATGACGCCCAACGGGGCGAGTGTCTGGAGCGGGCGCTACCGGGCGTTCGGCGCCTTGGCTCAGCAGCAGGGCGCGGGCTGGACCAATCCGTTGCGGCTTCCCGGCCAGTACGCCGATGCCGAGACCGGCTGGTACCAGAACTACTTCAGGGACTACGAGCCGGAGCTGGGCCGGTACGCCCAGAGCGACCCCCTAGGGCTGTCGGTGGGGCTGAATCCGTATCTGTATGTCTATGGGAATCCCTTGCTCTACGGGGACCCCTATGGTTTGTTCAGTCCGTTCGATCCGGCCACTTGGCCGATGTTTCCGCAGTGGACGGTAGATTACGCGGCGGGGACGGGAGACAGGGTGTCGTCGCTCATCACCGGGGGCTTGTACAGCACCGCGGACTTGCGGGCTCGCCTCGGGATCGATGGAGTTGTCGACAAGTGCTCGGCCGC
This sequence comes from uncultured Gammaproteobacteria bacterium, assembly GCA_963711095.1. Lineage (GTDB taxonomy): Bacteria > Pseudomonadota > Gammaproteobacteria > Chromatiales > Chromatiaceae > CAVQCX01. The sequence goes on from CAVQCX010000016.1 coordinate 27,525, forward strand.
CTACCGGGCGGGCCAGTGGACAGGGCTCGCGATCTTTCTCGTGGGGACCGCGGGAATTGGCGCTGATGCGTTGGCGGCCGAAGCGTTGGTGGATGAGGGGGTGCTCCTGGAGGGGGTACTGGATGAGGAGCTGCTGGCGGGGGAAGAGCTCGCAGTTGCGGAGGAGGAGTTGGGGGTTGCTGAGGGGGAGGTTGCGGCCACAGAGGATCTAGGAGGACTCTGTTTTGTAGCCGGCACGTTCGTTCACACAAAGGAAGGTCTGAAGCCTATCGAAGACATCCAGGTTGGTGATCGGGTTGCTTCGAAAGATGAGGTTACCGGAGAGACGGCATGGAAGCCTGTCGTTAAACTATTCCGTAACCACGAAAAAAGAATCTTGAACATCACCTTGGTCGACGCCGATGGGGAGGATGAATCGATAGGGGTTACGGAAGCTCATCCGTTTTGGGTCGAGGGTAGAGGATGGACTGCGGCCGGTGACCTTCAGGAAGGGTACGAGATATCGGATGTCGGCGGCAGCACGCTTGCGGTCAAGGCAGTTGCTCGTGAGAAGAGGTTGCAGGATACTTATAACTTCGAGGTTGCGGATTACCATACCTATTTTGTTGGGAGGCAGGGGGCTTGGGTTCATAATGCTTGTTCTGTTCCAAAGGATGCACCCATCATGTTGGGTGAGAATATGAAGCGTGTTCAAGCATATGCTGATAAAGTGGGTGGACAAACGATAAACGATTTTATTCCTTCAGATAAATGGTCTAGGGAAGCAAATGAAGCTTGGATAAAGCAAATGAAAAATGAAGGACGCACACTTATCGACACTGGACCTGATTTTGCTCGACGCGCTAAGAGGCTAGAACAAGGCATTCGCCCGGATGCTCCAGCGTATAATTTAGAACGAATGGAGGCTAAGGGGTACAGCGGCTATGAAAGTGTATTTGAGCGAACAGGAAAGTATAGCGGCGGTGTAAAAGGACTCGATTATTAGGCGGCTATATGGTTACAGATTCGAAACAAATATTTATTAGTGTTGCTAGTCAACTATTCTCATTTGTTGTCGATTCATATTTCTTTAAGGGGCCTTATGTCGAGCATGATCCAAAGACGGGTTTTGTAACTGTTTACTACCTAGCAACTAACGTCGCAATTGAATTCATCTTCGATCTGAGAGAAGAGGATATTGATTGTAAAGTAGCTCTAGTGAGAGATGGAAAATTAGCAGAAGGCTATTCAGTAGATTCTAATGGGAAGCTAGTTCGCCAGGGGTTGGCGCAATTGTTAAGAGGTAGGGGGATCCGTAAAAAGTTATTTTCTAACGTTTCGGGCCTTCCTTTGGAAGATAGAATTAAGGTCGCATTAGGAGATTTTTCGAAAATGTTGCGAGAGCACGGAACAGACATTCTGAGTGATGCTAAGGATCTTTTAGCATAGTTAGCGAAGGCGATCGGGTCAGGTCTCGCCTTGTAACATCCGGGGAAAAGGGTGACAGACTTATTTTTGTACCACGGGATACCGTGATTAAGAGTAGTTTTCGAGGAGCGAATCCATGCCAAGGATGGAGAGAGCCGTTTTGGCGGGATACGCACATCACATCGTTCAGCGGGGTGCACAACCGGCACGCGGTGTTTGCAGAACCCGAGGACTACCGGCGCAACTTGGATACATTGAAGGAGTTCAAGGAAGAGTACGCTGTAGAGGTGTACGCATGTTGTTTGATGACTAATCATGTGCATCTGCTACTTCCCCGAATGACTGCGCAGGAATAGGGAGGTTGACGAAGCGGCTTGCCGGTAGGCAGACGCGTGGCCACAATCGCCTGGAGTGACGTAGAGGCACGCTGTGGGAGGGCCCGTACAAGTCAAATCCGGTTCAGAGCGAGGCATATTTGTTCGCGTGCCGCCGGTATATCGAGCTCAATCCGGTCAGGGCGCGTATGGTCAGCGAGCGAGCAGCGGTACGCATGGTCGAGCTGTCGACACCGACTCGGTGGCAATGTATGTGAATGGCTCGATGACGATGCATGTTACCTCGCGTTGGGGTGTGAAGATGAGGAGCGCAAGGCGCGGTCCCGGGCGTTCCTGCATTCAGCAATACCGGAAGGGGCGTGGGCCCTGATAAGGGCGGCGGTGCAAAGAAGGCAGTTGACCGGTTCGGGTCGGTTTACGGAGGAGGTGGTTGAGATCGTTGGGAAGCGAATCGAGAGAAGAGGGCAATGCCGTCCGTAGAAATCTGGCATCCAGTCGGAACAAATCTGTCACATTTTTCCTTTTTCTAAAAGGAGACGGAGGGATAAAAAATAAGCAATCGAAGGTAATTTTGTGGCTCTTTTGAATTCTGAGTGGGCAAGACGAAGTTGCTTCAACCCGCGCAAAGGCGTCTCATCGCAAATGGGCGCTTCTACCGCGAGGGGCATATAAACAAAAGGGAGTTACATCATGAAGGTAAAAGCTAAGCAAGAGACTATTTCCGTACAAGCGATGGAGGACATCGCGTCGGGGCAGAAGCTAATCATCTATGCCATCCTCGTACAATTCCTTACGGTGGGCCTTCAAGCAGCTTTCGGCGGCGTCGCAGGTCTAATAGGGATCATTGCTATCGTGATGTCCCTCCTAGGGATGTTCCGGTTAGCGTCGGGACTTGGTTATTCCATTGGTGTAATAATCGTTTTAGTAATCCTGCTGCTAGTGCCATTAATTGGCCTCATTACTTTGCTGGTTCTCAATTCCCGCGCAACGAAGGCGCTACGAGAGGCGGGCTACACAGTAGGGTTGCTTGGGGCGCGACGCTAAGTATGGCCAACCAAGGTCAGGCAATTGGGTCAGGTGTCGGCGCGCCAGAAACGGACTACGGGGCCATCTAAACGGACTACGCGGACTACGGGGTCACGCGGACTACGGGGTCTCGGTGCGCCAGGAAAACCTGGGCGCTTGGGAAGGTCGGAGAGGGATGCTGACCGGAAATTGCGCAAGGAGCCCTGCGGGTGGAAATCCCGTGCGGTAAAGGTTGGCCACCAGCCGGTAGCGAGTCTTGCGTGGTCGCGTGTGAGCGAGGCTGCGAAGCGTAGACAGCGAGGGTGCAGGCCGTGTGATTGAGCCCCGAAATGACCGCTTTGCGGGAGCCGACGTTTTCAAGGCGACGGAAGGTAGCACGGGAGAGGCTGTAGAGGCCTGGCCTGGCCTGTCCCGTCCCGCCGGGGTCAAAGAGCAGGGCATGTACACAAGGGCTTCCCAGGGACCTGGGAGGCCCGCCGTTCTCCACCGAGAGCACCAGCAGCGGTAACGGGGAAGCCGCAGTGGCCTGTCGCGGAAGTGTCCGCTGGCGACAGGAGCGAACAGAACGGGCACTGAGGTGGTACGCCTGAGCGACGAGAAAGGAGCGCAGGCGGAAGGAGTGGCGGGAGTCGGAGCAGCGGGTAGTACCCGCGAGCACGGGGTCCGTTCCCAACTTATAGCATGCTACGATGGGAGAATTGACTCCAGCTTTGTCGCAAGGCACGGTACCGGGCGTTTTTGCATTCAGCAATCCTGGAAGGGGAGTGGGCCTGATACGGGAGGCGGTGCAAAGAGGGCAGTTGAACGGTTCGTATCGGTTAGCGGAGGAGGTGGCCGCTATCTCTGGGAGGAGGATAGAGCGAAGAGTGCAAGGCCGACCGAAAAAATCGGACTCCGAAATAGATCTGCCAGCTTTTCCTATATGCATTCACAATTTTGATTGATTCATGATGAGAGATATTTGGTGCACATGTTATTGATAGGTCGGGGAAAGGGCAAAGGTACGCCTGAGGGCCACCAGCTGGCGCCGTTTGAAATGTACCGCAAACATCTACGCCAGAAGTTGGGTCTGACGTTTAAGCGATCGGATCCGCCGGATTTACAGGGCATCGAAGAGGCGGTTCGGTCGAATGCAGCGGACGTCGCGATGGTCATGGTGTCTTGGGCGGAGCCCAAAGCAAAAATCATATCATTGTTTCAACGTCTTCGTGAAGATCATCCACGTTTAAAAATCATCTTTCTGGATTATTTCGCCCCGACATGTTCACCTTTCTTTCAAGTCATACCTTATGTCGATTTATATGTTAAGCGACAGGTACTTCGTGATCGGTCGCTTTATAAAAAACCATTCCTCGGGGGTTTCATCTTTACGGATTACCTCGTTCAGAAGATGGGATATGAAATCGGCGACTGGCATTTCGGATCGTTCATACCGGATGGGTTAGAGAGGAAATTAGTGCATGGATGGAACCTGGGTGTAACACCGCAGTACCGCTTACTATTGAAACTCAACCGCTGGCTGCCGAAGCGCTGGTCACGGCGAAAATATGACGTTAACGGTCGAATCGGAGCGCCGGTTTATAACAACAAACGGGAATGGTATCAGCAATATCGTGAATTTTCGTGTGAAATCGTCGAGCAGATGGGCGCCCGCCGAAGCGTGACGAGATCCGAGCGCGTCAAGCGTCGTCAATATATATTTGAATTGCGAGACAGTCGAATTGTATTCAGTCCGTTTGGATGGGGGGAATTATGTTTTCGCGATTATGAAGCCGTCTGTTGCGGAAGTTTGCTGATCAAGCCGTCGATGGCGCATCTGAAAACGAGCCCTCATATTTTTGTCGACAATCAAATGTACGTTCCGACGCAATGGAATTTGAGTGACTTTCCGCAATTGTGTGATGAATATCTGAGCAACCCGGAGGCGGCGCAGCGCATCGCGACCAATGCACAGGATGCGTTACACGATTATTTTGAAAACGACGGTTTTGTTAAAGATATGCAACGTATTCTAAGTGAATTGCACAATCGCTCGTAACGTGGACGATTCGGTTGTTCACACAGAAAGTCGATCGAGCACTACAAAAAGGCGACAGTTTTATGTTTTTAGCATGGAGCACCATAATTCCGAGAAAATTCCAAAGAGCGAAGCCATGCCAAGGATGGGCAGAGTTATTCTGATAGAATGCGCGCATCACATCGTTCAGCGGGGACGCAATCGGCATGCAGTATTCGCGGAAGCTTGTGACTACCGGCGCTACTTGGATACGTTGAAGCAATTCAAGGAAGAATATGCTGTGGAGGTATACGCATTCTGTTTGATGACGAGCCATGTTCACTTGTTACTTTTCCCAAGTGACTGCGCAGGAATCGGGAAACTGATGAAGCGGCTTGCCGGGAGGCAGACGCATAACCACAATCGGCTGGAGGGACGTAGTGGCGCGCTCTGGGATCTGGGAGGGGCGGTACAAGTCGAGTCCGGTGCAGACCGAGCAATATTTGCTGGCGTGCTGCCGGTATATCGAGCTCAACCCCGTCAAAGCGCGTATGGTCATTTTCGTCTGGATTTCCTCGCCATCGCCACCCGGACCGGATGTGTAACCAATGGATTGTTATGGCCTCCCGGTAAAGTCAGTGCCATTCGGGTCTGACCCCTGTTGAGCCTAATGGGTGACTGATGCGTATTGGTCAGCTGACCGCGCAACCGATACAAGTGAAAACCCGGGCAGCGTATCCAGCGAACAGGGAGCTTGGCAGACCAAGGCACGGGACCAAACAACCTCGGGGAGCCGTGTTGCCACTCGTCAGGAGGCGGCTAATGGGTGACTCCGGCTTTGCATATTCCTTGATCTCGTCGGCCAAGCGGGTGCGCGTGCGATCGAATGGGCAGAGACCTGGAGTCACCCCGGCGAGACCCGGGATGTGGTATGGTCCGGAGATCTGGGTCGGGGGGTCTGGATAGGTCGTAAGCCATGGAAATCAAATCAAAAAAGTCCCTAGGCGCCTACTACACTGATCCACTGGCAGTGGATTTCCTGGTCCACTGGGCGATGCGTGGCGATACATCCTCGGTCATGGACCCATCCTGCGGTGACGGGCGCTTCCTGCAGGCCGCGCAGGATGCCGAGGCGCGCCGACTGATCGGGATCGATCTCGATTCGGCTGCGGTCGAGCGATGCAGGGCGGCATTACAGGGCGCCGGTGAGGCATTGCTGCTGGAAGCGGACTTCTTCTCGATCGATCCGTCGGGTTTCGGGGGTTTGGATGCGATCGTCGGCAATCCTCCGTTCGTGCGTTACCAGCGCTTTTCCGAGGCGTCTCGGCGGCTCGCGCTTGAATCCGCCCTGCGCTTTGGGGTGCGCCTTACTCGACTGACTTCCACTTGGGCCCCCTTCCTACTGCATGCCGCCCAATTCCTGCGGCCCGGAGGGAAGCTGGCGATGGTGGTGCCAGCGGAGATCAGCCAGACCCAGTACGGCCTGCCGACCCTGCGCGCCCTCGTCGGGCGCTTCGCATCGGTGACCTTGATCAGCTTCGAGCAGAACATCTTCCAGGATGCCCAGGCGGACACCTACCTGCTGCTCGCGGAGGGCTACGGTGGTCGGGCGGACGGCGTGCAGCTACTGCCACTGCGCAGACTCGATGACCTGGCGGAGATGAGCCCAGAGGAGAATCGGGGGCTCGCCCTTCCGATCGAGGACGGCTTTCGCTTCGTGGAGGCGTTTCTTTCCCCCGCGGAGCGCCGAGCCTGGGCGCGAGCCAAGGCGGCCGATCAGATCTTTGCGCTTGGGGACCTGGGTACGATCACAAACGGCTATGTCACCGGGGCCAACGAATTTTTCCATCGAATAAGATCTGAGGCCGTTGCTGAGGGGGTCCCTTCGGAGTGGTTGCTTCCAGTCGCGCGCAATGGGCGCAGCTTTCCGGGGCTTCGACTCGCACTGGCTGACCTTGAGCAGCAAGAGGCGGGCGGAAGGGCGCACCACTTGGTCGTCCCCGATGAGGGCCTGTTTTCGAATGCCGAGGCCCTTGAGCGGTTCGCGTCCGAAGGTGAGACACTCGGGACCCATCAACGCTTCAAGTGCCGCACCCGCACACCGTGGTGGCGAGTACCGGGCCTGGTTCGGGCCGATATCTTGCTGACCTATATGGCCGGCTCGTGGCCTCGTGCTGCTCTCAATTGTGCAGGGGCCCTCTATAGCAACACACTCCATGGTCTGCGGACCCATCCCGGAGTGGACGCGGCGGTGGTGGCATTGATGTTTCACTCGTCTCTCACCCTCTTGTCGGTCGAAGTGGAGGGTCGCAGTTACGGTGGGGGCATCCTCAAGCTGGAGCCCTCGGAAATGTCGCGGGTTCGGGTGGCCGCCCCCTCGCTGGAGCCGGGGCAGCGGCAGGCGTTGATCGACATGGCCGATCGGGGTCTGCGCCGGCAGGGTTACGAGGAGATCGTCGAGGAGATCGACCGGACCGTGATGCAGGGGGTTCTGGGTCTGTCCAAGTACACGATGTCCTTGTTGCGCTCGGGTCGAGAACGGCTCCTGGAGCGGCGACGGGGACGAGCCCGGGGGAGAGGGGGCGAATGACCGAAATTGCGAGGGAGATTTCCGCGCTTGTGGCGTCCCTCGGGGCCATCGACCCGACCGGGCCGGGATCAGAGAAGAAAAACTACACCGAGCGGATGAGCGCGGAACTGACCATCCTTCTTTCCAGGCAGTTCGAGCAGGGGGGTCTTCCCGGTGTCGTCGCTCCAAGAGGGCGGGACAAACAGTTCATGGGAGGCTATGGTCCAAAAGGCGTCGACGCCTATCTCTCCGATGAAAAGCACGGGCTGCTGTTGTCATCAGGGACGAAGGGCGTGCTGTTCGCCGTAGCGAAGAACCTGAAGAACCGCTACCGGGACATGGCCATGGAGGCGCTGGAGCTTCACAAACGCTTCCCTTTCGCCGTGTGCGGGCATTTCGTGTTTTTGGGCCAAAGTAGCACGGCAATGAATAGCCACGCCTTCGGAACGCTCATGGGAGAGGTGGTGGCCTTGCTATCCGGCATTTCCGGTCGGGAGAGGGCGACCGAGCCGGCGGAGTTGTACGAGGCATTCGGCGTAATCACCCTCGAGCCCGGCGACCCAGGGTCCGTGGATCTGGCCCCTCGAGGCGTTCCCCAATCCATGCACGCGGCTAGCTACGTCGAGCGGATGGTCGCGGCCTTCAAGGTTCGAAATCCCTTTTACTTCGGATAGCTTGTCGCCGAGCACACCGCAGAGGCTACTTCCCATCCGGCAACCGGTTGTCTCAGTGCCACTGGATCTCCGCGGTTCAATCAGGAAAGCCTCTCAAAACCTCGCCCCCTTGGGCACTACCACCACGCCCCGCTCGTACCCGAGCAGGGTCAGTGCGCGATTTGTAGCATGCTACGACGTGAGAGCTCCGGCTTTGTTCACAGCATCGGTGCAGTCGCGTTTATTGATACCTTGAAGACGCTTGCCAAGAAAGTGAATCTGGCAGAGTTCGAGAAGCACAAGAGAGGGCCAAAAATAGCCGCGTCCTATAGCCATTCGCGATCCAAACCAGCTCCACGTTTTCGCTGCGAAACTGCTGAGGGGTGAATGATCACCTTGAAAGGGCTGGCTTTATAGCCTTGAGTGACGAATCTTTGGCGTTTTGCTCGCCCGACGACTATGCTTTATATAGGCGGCCCGCGGCCCGCGGACACCATACGTATCGATCCTAGGGATCGAGGGAGCGCGGACAATGGAAGGCATCAGCGACATCAAGATCGTCGGAGTGGATGAGAAGCGTCCGCCGCGGGTGCGTAAAGAACCCTATATCGACCTCTTCTTCAAGCTTTCGCACAAGGCCCCGCCGGACTGGTGCAACGCCTTCAATCAACTCATGGGTGCGCAGAAATCCACCGGCAAGATCAACAAGACGGAAGGGCTCTACATCGAGACCTGGATCAGGGCCATGGAGGACATCCCCAAGCACCTTGAGCAGCTCCAGCGTGGGGTCGCGGAAACCAGCAGCGGCTATATCGCCCGCGTTATGCAACGGCAGCACGATGCCGAGAGCGTTGTCAATGCCCTGGGACAGCTCGGCGGCGAGCAGGGGCGGCTCAACCAGATCATCGCTGGGCTCGACTACAGACCCGATGCTCTCGCTTCCACACCCGAGAGCCAGGGGACGGGGTCAGGTCTAGCTTCGTAACATCGGAGGGCCTGGCCTATCATGCGGCTGGCGAGGGATCTGGACCTGATAAGGGAAATCTGCTGGGTTAAGATTCTCGACAGAGGAGGGGCAGACGGTGATCCAAAGAAGGCGACGTAATCACTCAGCGGCAGAATGCAGAGCGGCAGGATCTAAGGGCGAGCCAAGCGGCTTTCGAGATTAGGCTCGCCGGTGCCTCTAATGTCCGCTACGGGTCGCCAGCGGTCCGCTGGGGGCGGCTTGTATTAATCCCTCCCTCCCCTTTTGCCAGTCGCACTATTTCCGCTTCCGGTTGGCTTTGCGGCCGGCCCGCTCCTGTTTGCGTCTTTTCTTGCGGTCGGCGGTGCCTCGTTTGCAGGGTCCGGCGGGTCCTGCCAAGCTGGGCGTGGAGGACAGGGTTGCGTTGTATTGCAGCATCAAGGGGCGCATTTGCGCCTCTTAAGCTCGATTCTGAAGAAGCGCGCATCGCACATCGCCCTGACCGGGTGAACGGGCAGGGGAGGCGATGGCTTAAGCTACGGAGGGGGGAGAGTCCGTGACCGGAAGATCGTCGCAGCCGGCGGCTTGGCGCTGCCGGTCTCGGAGCCACGCTCGGAAGCCGAAGCCAGGCTCGAATGCCCTTCTTGCCAGGCGTCGGGTCAGGCGGACCCGCCGGGCGACAGGGAACCGCACAATGCGACAGGGCTGTCCGCTCCTCGGACGCAAAGATTCACAACACTTGGCATTTTTCTGGAGCTTCTCATGAAGAAAGGATCGATCATTGCCGCATTCGTGCTGATGCTGGCCGGCGGCCTCTGGGTGGTACAGCAGCGGTGGACCCAGGCCCCTTCGATCCCCCGTGCGCCCTTGGTCTCCGGCCCTGGCGTCCCGCGCGTGGCTGCCAAGCCCGCGGTCATCGATTATGTCCCGGCGGACACGGTCTTGTTCTTCGGTACGCTCGAGCCGGTGGCGATGCCGGATTACCGGGCGATGATGCAAACGCATCTCCTGGGCATTTCCGATGCGAAGCGCGTCCGTACCGACCTGGAGCGCCAGCTGGGCAGCATGTCGGGCGCGGGCCATGAGCCGCCCCAAGGGGTGCGCATGCTGTTCGGGCTCTACGCGGAATCCCTGGTCGAGCTCGGCAAGCCTGACGGGATGACCGAGATCGGGATGGCCGTCCCGTTCGACTCCGGCATTTACATGCAGGGTCCCTTGCCGGTGCTGCGTATGCGGTTGAGGGACGAGGTGGCCTTCGACGCCTTTGTAGGGCGTGCTGCAGCGCGCTTCGGGGCCAAGGGCGAGACGGCCGCGGTTGACGGGCTCAGCTACCAGCGCTTCGCCCTGACCGCGCCGGGGACTGTCAAGCCCCCGGCGCTGGTGGTGGCACACCACGATGGCTTCGCGGTGCTGACCCTGGACTTGGGCGACCTGGTGGCGCCGCAGACCCTCGCCCAGGCGCTAGGCAAGACCCGTCCGGCCCGCAGCCTCGCCGCGTCGGGAAAGCTCGAGCGGATAGCCCAGGCGAACGGCTTTCTGCCGCTATCGGTGGGACTCCTCGATCACGCCGGGCTGGTGCGGGCCATCACGCACGCCGACGATCCCCTGGCGGTTTTTTTGGACAAGCTGAGCGACGGCGCGACCGGGCGCGCCCTGGCCTCCTATCGGGCGCCGGCTTGTCGGCGCGAGCTGCAAGCGTTGGCCGGGCTCTGGCCGCGTACCGTGTTCGGTTACACGCGATTGGACACCGAGTCATCACCCATGGTGATGGACACGCTGGTGAAGATCGAGAGCACCGACGCCTCACTGATGAAGACCCTGATGGGTCTGCGCGGGTTCGTCCCTGCGTACGGGGGCGGGGGTGTGTCGAGGGTCGAGGTCAAGCTCGGCATCAACATGGACGAGCTGGCCCCGACCCTGAGCGCGCTCTGGAGCCGTGCCGCCAAGGCCAATTTCACCTGTACGCCGCTGATGGCCGCTCAGGACCAGCTGCGTCGGCTAAATCCGGCGTTGCTCGGGCTCATTACCGGTGTGGTCCGGGGTTTGGAAGGTCTAGGTCTGGCGATCCAGGACATCAGGCTCAAGCCCGGGGCCGGTGGCGATCGTGAGATAGAGCGCTTCGACGGCCTGGTCTCCGTCTCCACCAAGCACCCCGAGCAGCTCTGGGCTCTGTTGGCCACCTTCGGCCCCGGGTTTGCCGCGGTGTCCCTGCCGGAGGACGGCCAAGCCGTCGATCTGCCACTGCCCTGGGGCGCGCAGTTGCCCCGGCGTGTGCGGCTGGGGCACTACGGCTCACACCTGGCGCTGTTCAGCGGCGATCGGGCCGCGGCGGTGGCCCGCTCGCTGGCCGGTCAGCCCCTGGTGGAAAACGGCCTTTACGAGGCTCACCTCGATTACGGGCTGTTCGCCGACCTACTCGCACTGATCCCCGACCCGGCCCTGGCCGCCGCGGTGCAGGCGGCCGACGCCAAGGCGGCTGGGACGGGTGCGAAGGGCGAGGCCGCGCCCCGGGGCTCGGCAGCCCCGGCTAACGAGGGTGCCTCGGTCGCGGGCGCGGCAGCAAGCGCCCCCGCGCTGCCGACCCCCGCGGACCTGGCCGAGATGCGCAAGTCCTTCGAGCGGCTCCGGGGCATGAGCGTGGACATGAAGCTGGACTTCGTGCCGGACGGCATCACCCTGGGAGGTCGGTTGGAGATCCGCAAAGGCGCTTGAGGAGGGGGAAATTTATGAGCATCACAGAGGATATTTTCCGAGCCCACCAAAGATGACTATCTGTTGACTCATTCCGATGAACATACATGAAGCAGTTCGTTTGATTAATAATCTTGATTACGAGGAAGGACCGAAAAGGCAGTTCGGCCCAAAATATTCACTAATGCAGTTAGACAGAAACGGGGAAATAGTGGCGGTGTACAGATTCAAGAAATCGCCCAGAGAAGAACACCAACTTGAGGCACTAAAGACTCATCGCGGTACAATTCAGATACCAGCAATGGTTGGAATTTTCGGTCCAGTGGAGGCGCTTGAAAAGCGAATTGCGAAAGCTGTGTGGCTGTTTTTTAAATTGAAATGACCACACAGTAGCAAGGGGGCGGATGCAAAGACTTAAAATGCGAAGGGAAGGGGGGGTGGGGTCAGAGCAAACTCGGAAACGGGCGCGAAAATATTGGTGGGGGGCAGATAATGAGCAACGCAGAATTACTTACGCTGGCTAACGCTATGTCGGCTTGGACTGGGTGGAAGACGGAAATGTCACCACGTAGAGACGATCGGCGTTTCGCTAGTCGCTATGGCGCTGAGAAGGCCTCGAAATGGCTTCCTGTCCTTCATGCCATGGAGAATGATTTTTACACTTCGGACGCGCGTCACGTCGCCAATGATCTGCGAGAAATGGCGGCGATGTCGTCAGAGCAATTTAGAAAGAAGCATCCAGAGGTTGAAGAGTCTGTGGTTCATGCGCTCGCGTGGTGCTACACTTTCGATTACAAGTAATTTTGAACGGGAAGTGGGGTCAGCGGGAAGTGATAACCAACCACGTGCATATTCTGGCGACGCCGCAAAGGGAGGACAGCATCTCAAAGACCAAGCTGTCGCTCGGCCGCCAGTACGTAAGGCATTTCAACGCCACCTACCGTCGTATCTGCACCCTCTGGGAGGGGCGCTACAAGTCCTGCGTGGTGGAGCCGGAGAGGTACCTTCTTATATGCCACCGTTACATTGAGCTCAATCCGGTGCGCGCAGGGATGGTGGGGGACCCCTCGAATTACCGGTGGTCTAGCTACCGAAGCAACGGACTCGGTGAAAGGGGTTTCAAACTAAAGCCCGGTGATGAATACCCGAGCCTGGGACGGTGGCCAGCGGAGCGCCAGAAGGCTTATAGGGCGCTGTTTGATGTGCGTGTCGACGCGGTCATGATCAAACAAATTCGGGAGTCGGTTGACAAGGGCTTGGTGCTGGGATCGGAGCGGCTCAAGGATGACATCAAGGCAAGCCTGAACCGGCGAGTGCGTCCTGCGGAGATGGGGAGACAGCGGCTGGGGGTGGGACAGGAGCCAAAGTGAAAGATTCCTCTGATCCCAGATTCTCACGAGGAGATTCGCATAAGTCTGGAATAATGTGAGTCTGTTGCGCAATCCCAATGTTATAAATGTGATAACTGGCGAAAAATGATGCTATTGAGAATATCGCCTCAAAAAGTGGTCGATGATGCCTTAGGTTTTGTGGTGCAAGTCGCCGATCGGTATCACGTTGAATACGTCGAGAGAGATAGACGCGCAGTAGTAGAGGTAGATTTCGGTTCCACTGTGGGAATATACCGTGACACGGTGAAATTGTGGGTGACTCCCGGTGGGAATTTTTCGATGTCTGACGAAGAGCGGGGCGCCGTTTTGTCTCGGATTGAAAATGGGCTGCGGCTTATGGGGAGCAATATTGAGTATTGCTGATCCACGGAAATGATGATAATTAGTGACAAAAGCTTGCGGCAGGTCCTGTTGAGACTGGCCAAGCTGTCTCGACATCGCTTTCCCAGATCACTGCGGGTTCCGCCGCTGATCTTGCGTCATTTGACGTACACCCGGATGTCGCCCTCGCTGTTGTTGGTATGCAGGGGGATGTCCGGGCGGCGCAGCACCAGCAGCAGCTTGGCTTTGTGGCCGTGCAACCGATTGAGGGTCTGGTTGAGGGTTTCAAAGGATGTGCGCTGAGTGAAGATGGCATCGAAGCGTGCCTCCAGGGCGGGCGCCAACGCCGGATCGGGATGGCGCTGGTAGGCCTTGAGGTCCGCATACAGCGTCCAGATCAGGTTTCGGACCCGCTCCTGGTCCAGGCGATGGGTCTCGTTGAGTGGGATCAGCTTGTGCACGAGGCGCTCGGCGTGCACCCAGCACAAGGCAGGCAGCAGGATGGCGAACTGACCGGCCCCATCGCTGACGATCACCACCTCAAGCGAGAAGCCCTTTTCGATCAGCCCACCCAACAAGGCCCCTTCGGTGGCGATGCGCCGATGGCGCGCTTGATGCTGGTCCGGCGTTAGTGTCGGCGACGGGCCAGCGGCGTCCCTCGGACGGCGGCTCAGTTTTGGCTACGGGCCTCCCAGCACCCGCTTCAGGCATTCGGCGTACCCGGCCTCGTCGGGCGGGCGCTGGCTGCGCTGGGCCTCCCACAGGGCCTGGGCCAGGCACTCCATCATGCGGTGCTCGGCCTCGTGGGCGTCTCCCAGGCGGCGGGCGAGCCGGCGGTGGGTCTCGGTGACGTCGGAGGGGCGTCCGGTCGCGAGCTGCTCGCGGATCCCCAGGTGCATGGCCAGGTGCAGGAAAGGGTTGCTCTCGCCCGCCTCGGGGAGATAGTCCCGCTGCAGCTGCTCGCCGGGTGCTTCGAGCAACGCGTGGTACTGCGGGTGCTCGCCCACCAGGTCGGCGATCTGCGCCTCCAGGGGTGTCAGCGGCTCGCCCTGCAGGCGCTTGCGCCAGGCCTCGGCGAAGGTACGGCGCATCTGGGTCCGGTCGTCGCTGAACATCAGTCGCTCTGCTTGTCGGGGTACTCGCAGAGATCCTCGATCACGCAGGCCCCGCAGCGGGGCTTGCGGGCCAGGCAGCAATAGCGCCCATGCAGGATCAGCCAGTGGTGGGCGTCCTTGAGGAACGCCTTGGGGATGCTGCGGACCAGGTGGCGCTCGACCTCCAGCGGGGTCTTGCCCGGCGCCAGTCCGGTGCGGTTGGCGACCCGGAAGATGTGGGTGTCGACGGCCAGGGTGGGCTCTCCGAAGGCGGTGTTGAGGACCACGTTGGCGGTCTTGCGACCGACCCCGGGGAGTGCCTCCAGGGCCCTGCGGTCTGCCGGGACCTGGGCGTCGTGGCGCTCCAGCAGCATGCGGCAGGTCTCGATGATGTTCCGGGCCTTGGTGTTGAACAGGCCGATGGTGCGGATGTGCTCGCGCAGGCCCTCCTCGCCGAGCGCGAGCATGGCCCGGGGCGTCGCCGCGACCGCGAACAGCCCGGCGGTGGCCTTGTTCACCGAGCGGTCGGTGGCCTGGGCGGACAGGATCACGGCGACCAGCAGCTCGAACGGCGAGCGGAACTGCAGCTCGGTGGTCGGGCTGGGGTTGTCGCGCTTGAGGCGCTCGAAGATCTCCCGGCGCTGCTCGCGGTTCATGGTGCGGCGAGCGGTGCGTCCCGGCAGGCGCTCAGGCCGTGCTCGGCGCTGCCCCGGGCGTGGGCTCGCGGGCCGGCTGGGCGACGGCGTGCGCGCTTCGCCGGTCGATCACGTTCTTGAGCGCGATCAGGAAGCCCAGGCCGATGAAGGCCCCGGGTGGCAGGATCGCGATCAGCAGGCCGTGGAAGTCCGAGCCCAGGCTGAGCTCGATGGCGTGGGCCTGCTCGCCGAACAGCTGATGGGCCTGGGCGAGCAGGGTGCCCTGGCCGATCAGCTCGCGCAGGGCGCCGAGCACCGCCAGCACCGCAGTGATCCCCAGCCCCATGGCGACCCCGTCGGCGAGCGCCAGGCTCGGGGTGTGCTTGGAGGCAAAGGCCTCCGCCCGGCCGATGATGGTGCAGTTGGTGACGATCAGCGGGATGAAGATGCCCAGCACCTTGTCCAGCTCGTGGAAGTAGGCCTGCATGACCAGCTCGAACGGCAGTCACGAACGAGGCGATCACCAGGACGAACACCGGCAGGCGCACCTCGGGGCGGACGATCTGGCGGATCAGCGAGACCACGGTGTTGGAGAGGATGAGCACGGCCATGGTGGCGAGCCCCAGGCCAAGCCCGTTGACCGTGTTGCTCGTGACCGCGAGCAGCGGACAGAGCCCGAGCAGCGCGACCAGGCCCTGGTTGTTGGTCCAGAGTCCGTCCTTGAAGATCTTGCCGTAGCTGGGTGGGGCTGCCATCAGGATCTCTCCTGCCGTTTGTCGGCCGGTCTTGCGGACTTCTCAAACAGCCGGTCCGCATTGTCTCGATAGTAGATCAGAGTGTTCTTGACCGCCCGCACGACCGCCCGCGGGGTGATGGTCGCGCCGCTGAACTGGTCGAATACGCCGCCGTCGCGCTTGACCCGCCATTGCTCGGCGGGCGGATTCGTGAGGGATTTACCGTCGAAGCCGAGGATCCAGTCGGACTTGTCCGCTTCGATGCGGTCGCCCAGCCCTGGGGTTTCTTTCTGGGAGACCACCCGCACGCCCCCGAGCGTGCCATCCCCGCGCACTGCCACCAGCAGCTTGATGGGTCCGCTGTAGCCGTCCGGGACCACCGTGGTGAACACCGCGGCGGCGGGCGCGTCCTTGATGCGCCCCCGGTACACGGTGGTGGACTCCGATCCCAGCAGCTCCCGGCTGCTGACCTTGATGCGGTCGGCGAGCATGTCGTTGTCCACGCTCTGGGCCGGCACCAGGGCGTGCAGTAGCTGGAGCATGGCGGCGCGCTCGTTGGCGGCGATCCGGTCCGCGGTGGCCTCGTGGGTGAAGGCGACCAGCGCGCTGCCGGCGACCCCGAAGGAACCGAGCAGGACCCCCGCGACCAGGGTCCGGTGCCTAATCATCGGCCGACGTCCTGTGGCCGAACACGCGCGGCTGGGTGTAGCTGTCGATGGTTGGGGCGGCCATGTTCATCAACAGCACCGCGAAGGCGACCGCGTCCGGGTATCCGCCCCAGGAGCGGATGATGAACACCAGCACGCCGATCGAGGCCCCATAGATCAGCTGGCCCTTTGGGGTGGTGCAGGCCGTGACCGGATCGGTGGCGATGAAGAAGGCCCCGAGCATGGCCCCTCCGCTGAACAGATGGAAGGCGGGGAAGGGGTGTGTCTGGGGGTCCAGCGCCCAGAACAGTCCGGCGATCAGGGCCAGGGCGCCGAGCATCGAGACGGGAATCTGCCAGGTGATCACCCGGCGCCAGAGCAGATACAGGCCGCCGAGCAGGTACCAGTTGCCGACCCACTCCCAGCCCCGGGCGCCGAAGTCCCCCCACACCGGGCTGCGGCGGATCTCGCTGATCATGTCGTGCATGGCGAGCTTGGTACGCATCTCGTCGAGCGGGGTGGCCCCGGAGATGCTGTCCCAGGTCAGCGCGGCGGGCAGGTGGCCGGTGAAGATCGCCGCCAGGGTGTCGACCAGGCCCAGGGGGTGCGTATTGAGCATCGCAGGCGGCAGCCAGGTGGTCATCTGCACCGGGTAGGAAATGAGCAGCAGCACATAGCCGGCCATGGCCGGGTTGAACGGGTTGTAGCCGAGTCCGCCGTAGAGCTGCTTGACCACGATGATCGCAAAACCGGTGCCCAGCACCGTCATCCACCAGGGCAGCAGGGGCGGCACGCAGATGCCGAGCAGCAGCGCCGTGACCAGGGCGCTGAGGTCGCCGATGGCGACGCCCACCGGCCGGCCCCTCCAGCGCATCACCAGGGCCTCGGCCGCGAGCGCGGCGAGCGCCGCGAGCGTCATGTTCACGAGCACGCCCCAGCCGAAATACCAGGTCATGGCGATGGCCCCGGGCACCAGCGCCAGGATCACGTCGAGCATGACCCGGTTGACCCGGTTCGGCAGAACCGCGTGGGGCGAAGCTCAGGGCACGAAACTCCATGTGCTCAGGCCCGCCGGTCTGGTACCGGCTCCGGCGTCCCCGCGGGCGACCCGGCGCCCTCGCGCCGGCGGGCGTCACCGGGCTGCTGCGGACCGGCTGGCGGCGCGCCCTGCGCCGATTTCTTCTGCGCGACCCGTTGCATCGCCGCTGCGATGGCCGCCTTCTTGGCGTCCTGACCGGCAGCGGCCCCGGTGTCGGCGGGGCCCTCGGCCAGCTCCTCCTTGCGCTTGCGCAGCCGGGCCTTGCGCTCGCGCTCCAGGCGCTCCAGGCGCTCCAGGCGCGCCTCGTGGCGCTGCCGGGCCCGATCGGCCTTGCGTCGCTCCTGCTCCTGGGCCCAGATCTCGGTCTTGGCGAAGCGGTAGTACTGCACCAGCGGGATGTGCGAGGGACAGACGTAGGCACAGCAGCCACACTCGATACAGTCGAACAGGCTGTAGTCCTGGACCCGGTCGAAGTCCCGAGCGCGGGTGAGCCAGTACAGCTGCTGGGGCAGCAGGCTCACCGGACAGACCCGGGCGCAGGCCCCGCAGCGGATGCATGCGAGCGCGGGGCCCGGGTGCGGGTCCTCCTGCGCTCCGGTCGCCAGCAGGCAGTTGGCGCCTTTGGTGATGGGCACCCGGTCGGTGCGCAGGGCGAAGCCCATCATCGGACCACCGAGCACCAGCTCGGCCAGGGCGCCGCTGTAGCCCCCGCAGGTGCCGATCAGCCAGTCTGCCGGCGTGCCGATCAGTACCTCGCGGTTCTGGGGCTCGGCCATGCCGGCGCCGGTGAGCGTGACGATGCGCGAGATCAGGGGGCGCCCCCGCACCACCGCGTCGGCGACCGCCGCAGCGGTTGCCACGTTGTGGCAGACAACGCCGATCTGGGCCGGGATGCCGTGGCTCGGCACCTCGCGCCCGGTCAGCACCCGGATCAGCTGTTTTTCGCCGCCGCTCGGATACAGGGTGGGGACGACCACCAGCTCGAGATTGTCGCTTGCGGTCGCCTCGATGCTGCGGCGCAGCGCCGCGATCGCCTCCGGCTTGTTGTCCTCGACCCCGATCAGGCAGTGCCGCGCCCCGAGGATGTGCAGCAGCACCCGGGCCCCTTCGATCACCTGGTCTGCGCGCTCGCGCATCAGCATGTCGTCGCAGGTGATGTAGGGCTCGCATTCGGCCCCGTTCAGGATCAGGGTGTGGATCGGCTGGTCGGGCCCCGGGGTGAGCTTGACGGCGCTCGGAAAGGCGGCGCCGCCCAGCCCGACCAGCCCGGCCCAGCGGATGCGCTCGCGAAGCTGCGCCGGATCGACCTGCTCGAACCCCGGGAGCGGCTCGGGCAGCTCGGCCCAGTGCTCCAGCCCATCGGTCTCGATCTCGATGCAGGGGGCGGAGAGTCCGGAGGGGTGTGGCACCGGGTGCTCGGCGATGGCGGTCACGCGCCCCGAGCTCGGGGCATGCAGCGCCGCGCTGACGTAGCCCTTGGGCCGGGCGATCAGCTGGCCCTTGAGCACCCGCTCGCCCGGCCGGACCAGCACCTCGGGCGCTGCGCCGATGTGCTGCTGCAGGGGCAGGATCAGCCGCGGCGGCAGGGGCGCGGGCGCGATCGGGCCGGCGGTGGACTGGTGCTTGTTGTCGGGCAGCTGCAGACCCCCCGGGAAATGCCAGAGCTGGCGCCGGGGGGCCGCCGGGGCGAATGGCGACAGCGGTGCGGAGGCCATAGCGTCAGGCGGCGGCCGAGGCGCCGATGTCGCGGCCGGTGTCGCCTGGGAACGGCCATTTCCAGGTGCGTATCTCCTGGGGGATCGGCTGCATGCGGATGCAATCGACCGGACACGGCGGCAGGCAGAGCTCGCAACCGGTGCATTCGCTGGCGATTACGGTGTGCATCTGCTTGGCCGCGCCCAGGATGGCATCCACCGGGCAGGCCTGGATACACAGGGTGCAGCCGATGCAGAGCTTCTCGTCGATGACCGCGACCGAGGGCAGCTTGACGGCCAGCGATTCGTCCAGGGGCACTGGGTCGCGGCCGAGCAGGTCGGCCAGGGACAGGATGGTGTTCTCCCCCCCGGGGCGCAGCGATTGATCTCCGCCTCGCCGTTGGCGATGGCCTCGGCATAGGGGCGGCAGCCGGGGAAGCCGCACTGGCCGCACTGGGTCTGGGGCAGCAGCTCGTCGATTTTCTCCACGATCGGGTTGCCCTCGACGCGGAAATGCACGCTCGCATAGCCGAGCAGCAGGCCGAAGGCGAGCGCGAGCAGGGTCAGGGTGAGGATCGCGGTGAGCACGGCGGCCTCCCGGTCAGCTCTGGACGAGCCCGGCAAAGCCCATGAAGGCCATGGACATCAAGCCCGCGGTGATCAGCGCGATGGCGCTGCCCTGGAATGGGCGCGGGACGTCGGCCACGGCGACGCGCTCGCGGATCGCGGCGAACAGCACCAGCACCAACGCAAAGCCCACCGCCGCCCCGAAGCCGTACAGGGCCGATTCCACGAAGTCGTGGTGCTGCTGGGTGTTGAGCAGCGCCACGCCAAGCACCGCGCAGTTGGTGGTGATCAGCGGCAGAAAGATCCCCAGCACCCGGTACAGCACCGGACTGGTCTTGTATATGACCATCTCGGTGAACTGCACCACCACCGCAATCACCAGGATGAACGCGATGGTGCGCAGATACTCCAGGCCCAGCGGTATCAGCAGGTACTCGTCGACCAGGTAGGAGGAGGCGGCGGACAGCGTGAGCACGAAGGTGGTGGCGAGCCCCATGCCGGTCGCGGTCTCGAGCTTGCGCGACACGCCCATGACCGGACAAAGGCCCAGGAACTTCACCAGGACAAAGTTGTTGACCAGGACCGTGCTGATCAGGATGAGCGCGTACTCTTGCATGAGCTTCCGGAATGTCGCTTAATCGAAAAAGCATAAAACTCCACCCCTGGCCTTACAACCGCGCCCTGTCCCGGGATTGACGCAGGGGGCGACACTCCTTAATCTGCCACGCCCAACACCTCCGATTGCGGAGGAAGCGCAAGGGCCCCCACGGGCAGAGAGTGGCGCGCTTGTGTCGCCCGCCACGACAGGCAACATGCCCCGGCAACGCCGCTCCGTTCGGAAATCGTCGAAATAAAAGGAAAGCATTCATGCGTATAAGACCGTTTGCCCGTTTGATCGCGCCGATCGCGCTGGTGCTGGGTCTGGCCTCCTGCGGCCAGCTCGGCAGCCCGGTCGCGGTGCTTGACCTGAACCGTGCGGTCAAGGAGAGCGGGCTGCTCGCTCAAGCGAACAACCAGCTGGCGGCCAGCCGCCAGCAGCTCCAGCAGCAGCTCGGTCAGCTCCAATCCCAGCTGTCGAATCGGCTCGCCAAGGCCAAGGAGGGGCTGGGCGAAAAGCCCTCGACCGAGAAGCAGGCGCAGTTCCAGAAGGAGCTGCAGGGGGCCAACCTGCGGCTCGCCCGGGCTCGCAAGCAGGCGGCCGGCTATCTGTACAATCTACGCAGCCGGCTACAAACCTGGATGCGCCAGCAGGTGCGCCCGGTGGCCCGCCAGGTGGCCGACGCCAAGGGCATGAAAGTCGTGCTGCTCACCAGCAACGCGGTGGTGTTCGACCATGACACCAGCCTCGACATCACCGATCAGGTGGTGGGGGAGCTGCGCCGCAGCGGTACCGTCAGCGCGCCCCAGGCCCAGCCGCCCCAGGCCCAGCCTCAGCAGCCGGCCCAGACCGAGCCGCAGTCGAGCCAGGCCGAGGCCCCTGCCAAGCCGGCCAAGCCGGCCAAAACCAAGTAGCGCCCGACACCGGCGGGCCATGGGGCCTGCCGGGCGGCCCGCGCACGCCTGCGTCTGTCGCCTTACCCCTGGCTGCCGGCCGGCGCCCGCTCGCAGTCTATTTCACCCGCATCCCGGGCTCGGCACCGCTGTCCGGGGACAGGATGAACAGCTCTTTGCCGCCCGGCCCTGCTGCGAGCACCATCCCCTCGGAGACGCCGAACCGCATCTTGCGCGGTGCGAGATTGGCCACCATCACCGTCAGCCTGCCCTCCAGGTCCTCGGGCGCATAGGCGGACTTGATCCCGGCGAGCACGTTGCGGGTCTCCCCCCCGAGGTCGAGCTTGAGCTGCAGCAGCTTGTCCGCCCCTTCCACGGCGCGGGCCTCCAGGATGCGCACCACGCGCAGATCGGGCTTGGCGAAGTCGGCGTAGTCGATGGTCTCCGCCAGCGGCTCCCTGGCCAGATGGCCCTCGGTGCGGGTCTCCTGGGGCCGGGCTTCGCGGGCGGCCAGGTCCTCCCGGGAGGCCTCGATCATTGCCTGGATGCTCAGCGGGTCGACCCGGGTCATCAGCGGCTTGAACGCGTCGATGCGGTGATCGACCAGGGGGCTGGCCAGCCGATCCCAGGTCAGGGGCTCGCTGCGCAGGAAGGATTCGGCCGCCTCGGCGGTGCCCGGCAGGATCGGACGCAGGTAGCCGATCAGCACGCGGAACAGATTCAGCCCCATCGAGCAGATGGCCTGGAGGGCCCGGTCCTGGTCCGGTTGCTTGGCCACCACCCAGGGCTGCTGCTCGTCGATCCACTGGTTGGCCCGGTCGGCGAGCGCCATGATCTCGCGCACCGCCCGGTTGAGCTCGCGCCGCTCGTAGGCCTCGGCGATGGAGGTACCGGCCCCCAGGACCTGGTCGAACAGCGCGAGCTCGGCCAGGCTGTCCGAGAGCTGTCCGTCGAAGCGCTTGTTGATGAACCCGGCGCAGCGGCTGGCAATGTTCACCACCTTGCCCACCAGATCGGCGTTGACCCGCTGGGCGAAGTCCTCGAGGTTGAGGTCGATATCGTCCACGCCCGGGCCGAGCTTGGCGGCGAAGTAGTAGCGCAGGTACTCGGGGTCGAGGTGGTCGAGGTAGGTGCGCGCCTTGATGAAGGTGCCCCGGGACTTGGACATCTTCTGTCCGTCCACGGTGAGAAAGCCGTGGGCGAGCACCGACGTGGGCTTGCGAAAGCCCGCGCCGTCGAGCATCGCAGGCCAGAACAGACAGTGGAAGTAGACGATGTCCTTGCCGATGAAGTGGTGCAGCTCGGCCTGGGAATCCAAGCCCCAGAAGGTATCGAAGTCCAGCCCCGCGGTGCGGTCGCAGAGGTTGCGGAAGCTCGCCATGTAGCCGATGGGGGCGTCGAGCCAGACGTAGAAGTACTTGCCCGGGTGGTCCGGGATCTCGAAGCCGAAGTAGGGGGCGTCCCGGGAGATGTCCCATTCCTGCAGCCCGGCATAGAACCACTCGTCGAGCTTGTTGGCGATCTGGGCCTGCAGGCTGCCGCCCCGGGTCCAGGCCCTGAGCATGTCTTCGAAATCGGCTAGCTTGAAGAAATAGTGGTCGGATTCGCGCTCGACGGGCTTGGCCCCGGAGACCGCCGAGTAGGGATGCTTGAGCTCGCCCGGGGAGTAGCTCGCCCCGCACACCTCGCAGTTGTCTCCGTACTGGTCCGGGGCGCCGCACTTGGGGCACTCGCCCTTGATGAAGCGGTCCGGCAGGAACATCTGCTCCACCGGGTCGTAGGCCTGGGTGATCATGCGCCGGGCGATGTGGCCGCCGTCGCGGTTGCGCTCGTAGATCAAGGCGCAGTAGCGGGCGTTCTCCTCCGAGTGGGTGGAGTGGTAGTTGTCGAAGCCGATCCTGAAGGCGGCGAAATCCGCCCTGTGCTCTTCGGAGATTCGGGCGATCAGGGCCTCGGGACTGATCCCCTCCTGGCGGGCGCGCAGCATGATCGGGGTGCCGTGGGCGTCGTCCGCGCAGCAGTACCAGCACTCGTGGCCGCGCATCTTCTGAAAGCGCGCCCAGATGTCGGTCTGGATGTACTCCACCAGATGGCCGATGTGGATGGGCCCGTTGGCATAGGGCAGGGCGCTGGTGACCAGGATCTTGCGTCTGTCGCTCATGGCGGGAATCGCGGCTCGGTCGCGGGGGATGCGGGCAAGCGGCGATTATCACACAGGCCCTTCGGGGGGGTCACTTCAGGCCGGCCCCAAACCGCCCGCTGACGCTCAGAACGGCGGTGCAGGCAGGGTCTGGCGCTGCGGTGCCGACGGGGCTTGACGGGCGCCCGCCTCGATCTCGCGCTTGATCCGCCGCAGCCCTTCGTCGAAGGCCTCAGAGGGAAAGCCGAGGCGGCTCATCAGGGTCCCGAGCTGTCGCAGCCAGAGCGGCCCCAGGGCATACTCGAAGACGCAGTCGACCCGGGTCGCCCGCCCGAGCTCGCCGAAGGTCAGGACACCCCGGCCGTGGCCGAGGGTGTGCCTTGTCTCCCAGGCCATGAGGCGGTCCGGGACCCACTCCACCACCTCCGAGTCGAATACCACCGACCGGCCCAGGGGCGCCTGGACGATCCAGCGCGAGCGCTTCGCATCGAGGGCGTGCACGGCATCGATCATCGGTATGAAGCGGGGATAGTTCTGGATGTCGCCCCAGAAGGCGAACACGGTGGCGACCGGCGCTTCGATGGCGACCGATTTGCTCAGACGGGTGGGTTGTGGCGCGCTCCAGGGCATGTATAACAGGCTACCAGGGTTTGGGAATTTGTCGAATCGCGGTGTCCGTCGTAGTCCCGGATGCGATGCGATCCGACGGAGCGTGCTGCTCGAGCAGGCCGCGCAGGGCGCGTCGTTCCAGCTTGCCGAGGCTATTGCGGGGCAGGGCGTCGACCGGAATCAGCTCCCGGGGCTGCAGGCGCGAGGGCAGGTGGGCGCGGCTCCATGCCTGCAGGGCCTCAGCGGGCAGATCGCCGACCACCAGGGCGACCAGCAGGTCCCCCCAGACTGGGTCGGGGCGGGCGGTGACGGCCACATCGCAGACCCCGGGACAGCTCCTGAGCAGGGCCTCCACCTCGCCTGGGTGGATGTTCTCGCCGGCGCTGACCAGCACCTCGTCGGCCCGCCCCAACAGGTGCAATCGGCCGGTCTCGTCCAGGCGGCCCAGGTCGCCGCTGTCGAAGCAGCCGTCGCGCAGGCCCTCACCGCTCGCGCCGTCCGCCCGGGCGTAGCCCGCCATCAGGGTCGGGCCGGAGACACGGATGCGCCCGCTGCCGGGCGTCGGGCGGCCGTCGCCATCGACAATCTCCACCCGCACGCCGGCCAGCGGCGCCCCCACGTCCCCGGCCTGCCACTGCTCGTCCAACCCCCGGCGGGTGGCGATCTGGGAGCCGGTCTCACTCGACCCGTAGCTCGGGCAGATCGGCCAGCCGGCACGCCAGGCCCGCCGGGCCAGGGGCTCGGAAAGCGGGCCGCCGCCGACCAGCACCACCCGCAGGCTCGGTGGGGGCGGGAGGTCGGCGGCCTTGTCCAGCAGCCGGGCGAGCATCGCCGGCACCAATGAGAGGTGGCTGATCTGCGCGGTCTCGAGATCGGCCCAGACGCGCTGCGGATCGAAGCGCTCGTGGAGCACCACGCCGGCGCCGGCCTCCAGACAGCGCAGCAGGATCGACAGCCCGCCGATGTGCCAGAGCGGCAGGCAGGCGAGCCAACGGTCGCCCGCCCCCAGGCCGAGACGCTCGCGCGAGGCGCCGACGGCGGCGGCCAGAGCGGCAGCGCTGAGCATGACCGCCCGCGGTGAGGCGCTCTGGGTACCGCTGGTCGCCACCAGCAGCTGGATCTCGTCGGCGCCGGCGGCTCGAGGTGGCGACGTTGGGCCCCCCCAGGCCCGCGTCAGCCAGTCGGCGGGCAGGGCCCGGACACCTGCCGGGAGCCCCTGTCCCACCCCCTCGTCGCAGAAAGCAAAACGCACCCGACAGCGCTCCAGCAGGCAGGCGGCGCTGCTGCGGTCCGGGTCCAGGGGCAGCAGGGAGGTGCCGCGGTAGAGGGCGAGGAACAGCCCCCAGGCGATCCGTTCGGGGCTGCGGCTCAGGACCGCCATGGGCCCCTGGGGATCGGTCAGCACCTGATCCAGCCGGCCCGCCAGCCGTCCCAGGCGGTCGCACAGGGTGGCGTAGTCCAGTGTCGCTCCGGCGCTCACCAGGACCGAGCCGCCGCCCCGCACGTCGCTGCATCGAAGCAGCCAGTGCCCGGGAAGCGACTGTTCGCTCACTCCAGCGACTCCCCGGTGGCTGACGTCTGTGCGAGTCTGGCACGAAGCCCCTCCGGCAGGGCGCAGGCGCGGCCGGTCTGGCGATCGACGCAGACGTGCACGCTCTCCACCCGCGCGCACAGGGTGCCGCGGCTGTCGCCGAGCGCGTAGCTGACGGTGAAGGAGCGCTCGCCGATGCGGCTCATCTCGACCTGCACCCGCACCCGCTCGCCGTGGTGCAGCGGGCGCAGATAGTCGGCCTCGGCGTGGGCGATGGGCAGGCCGATGCGGCCTTCGCGCAGCAGCCCGGCGAGATCGGCACCGCGCTCGGCCATGAACGCCTCATAGGCATCGTGGGTGTGGCGGAACAGCTCCGGATAGAAGAGCACGCCGGCCGCATCGACCGACGACATACCCAGGTAGAAGACATACTCGAACGCCATGGCGATCCTCAGTCGACGCTGTTATGGGGCGGGCCCAGCCCCGGAGAGTCTGGCACCCTGATGCGGCCTCGCTGGGGCAGGGGCACGCCCTCCGGCTGGGCCAGCCAGAGTCCGGTGGCGAGGCCGTGGGCCAGCGGTGTGTCGAGCGCGGCGGCCAGGTGGACCCCGGCCCAGAGGCCCACGGGGCCTTCCAGGGTGCTGGTCACCAGGCACTCCAGGCCGGCCGCCCGGGCCCGGCGGGCCAGCTCCAGGCTGGGCAGGAGCCCGCCGAGCGCTTGGGGCTTGAGCACCAGGCGGCGCACCGGGGGACGGGCGAGCAGGCCCCTGAGATCCCGGCCGGCCAGGGACTCGTCCAGGGCGAGGGGTCGCGCGGTCAGGGACTGGAGGCGGCGCAGTGCCTCGGGGTCGGCGCCGGCGAGGGGCTCCTCGATGGATTCGACAGGCAGCCCCTGCAGGGCGCAGAGCAGCTGCCGGGCCTCCTGCTCCTGCCAGGCGCCGTTGGCGTCCAGACGCAGCCCGACGCCGGGCCCCAGGGCTGCGGCGAGCCGGCCCAGGGCGGCGAGCTCCTCGGCGGGGCGGCCCAGCCCGACTTTGAGCTTGATCACCCGGTAGCCTTGCGCCGAGGCCTGGGCCAGCTGGTCTGCGCAGACCGCACCCAGCGCCCCCATAGGAAGTCCCACCTGGATCTCGGACGGGGCGTCGGCCTTCAGCCAGCGGGCCAGAGGTACGCGGGCCGCCGAGGACAGCATATCCAGCAGGGCGGTCTCCAGGGCGCAGCGGGCTGCGGGCGTCTCGCGCCAGTCCGGCAGCCGCGCCAGGGCCTCGCCGGGATCGGCCCCGATCAGCCCGGGCAGTGCGGCCCTCAGCCGCCGCTGCGCCGCATCCGGCTGCTCGGTGCCGGCCGAGGGCAGGGGCGCGCAGTCGCCCAGCCCTGGGTGTCCCGAGCGCGTGCGCAAGCGCACCAGCCAGCCGCTACGGACCTCGATCCGGTCCCTGGCGCTGACCCAGGGCCGGCAGAGCGCCAGCCGATAGGCCTGCAGGCGGGCCTCGGCGATGGCATCCCCGGCCGGCGCGACCCTGCGGGCCTCAGAGGCCATAGGCCGGCACGGCCGCTGGGGCCAGCAGGGCGAGGCACAGCAGCGCGCCCAGACCCAGCTGGAAGCGTGCGGTGGAGGCCAGCAACAGGTTCAGCCCAGGTCCCGGTGGCTCCCGGCCCAGGCGCGCCACCAGCACCAGCGCCCAGGGCAGGGCGAGCAGCGGCAGCAGCGACCAGGAGCCGCCGCCCGGCGCCAGCGGCCAGAGCAGCAGCAACGGGAAGGGGGCCAGCATCAACAGGGCGTACTCCAGGCGCCCGCCCGTCCGGCCCAGGCGGACCGCCAGGGTGATCTTGCCCACCTGGCGGTCATTGTCCATGTCGCGGTAGTTGTTGACCGCAAGCACCGCCGCCGCGGGCAGGCCGATCACCAGGCCGGCGAGCAGCGCCGCACCGCTCAGGCGATCGGTCTGCAGATAGTCGCTGCCGGCGACCGCCGCGACGCCGAAGAACAGCAGCACGAACAGCTCGCCCAGGCCGCTGTATGCGATCGGGCGCGGCCCGGCCGTGTAAGCGACTCCGGCGGCTATGGACACCAGGCCCAGCAGCAGGATGGGCCAGCCGCCGACCCAGACCAGGTACAGACCCGGCAGCAGGGCCCCGGCGAAGCTCAGGGCGGCGCCGCGGCGGACCTGCCCGGCCGACAGCCAGCCCTGGGCCGTGGCCCGGGGCGGGCCCAGGCGGGTCGCCGGGTCGTCCGCGCCGCGCTCGAAATCCGCTGCGTCGTTGTGCAGATTGGTGCCGATCTGGATCAGGGTGGCGGCCAGCAGGGCGGCGATCGCCACCGGCCAGCTCAGCGCGCGGGCCCCGGTCCAGGCGAGGACGTTGCCCAGCACTACGGGAACCATGGCCAGGGTCAGCGTCCGGGGACGGATGGCGCTCAGCCAGGGGCTCGGCATGGCGCTTGTGCCTGGCGGGGGGAGGGAGGCTGGCGTCGCGGGCGCGGACAAGGCGGACAGGCTCAGGGTCTGCGACGGAACTTGCCGAAGTCCGGCGGGCGCTTCTCCAGCCAGGCATCGCGGCCCTCCTGGGCCTCTTCGCTCATGTAGTAGAGCGCGGTGGCGTTGCCGGCCAGCTCCTGGATGCCCGCCAGGCCGTCGGTGTCGGCGTTGAATGCGGCCTTCAGCGCGCGCAGGGCGGTCGGACTCAGCCGAAGCATTTCCCGGCACCAGCCGAGGGTCTCCGCCTCGAGCTGCTCCAACGGCACCACGGCGTTCACCAGACCCATCTGCAGGGCTTCGGCGGCACTGTACTGGCGGCACAGGAACCAGATCTCCTTGGCCTTCTTGAGGCCCACGGTCCTGGCCAGCAGGCCCGCCCCGAGACCGGCGTCGAAGCTGCCCACCCGCGGGCCGGTCTGTCCGAAGCGGGCGTTGTCTCCGGCGATGGTCAGGTCGCAGACCAGGTGCAGCACCTGACCGCCGCCGATGGCATAGCCGGCCACCATGGCCACCACCGGCTTGGGCAGGCGCCGGATCTGCATCTGCAGGTCGAGCACGTTGAGGTGCTCCACGCCCTGGGCGTCGCGGTAGCCCTCGCTGCCGCGGATGCGCTGGTCCCCGCCGGAGCAGAAAGCCTCGCGGCCCGCCCCGGTCAGGATGATCACCCCGACCTGGGGATCGGCGTGGGCATGGGCGAAGGCTCGGCTGAGCTCGCGCACCGTCTCCGGGCGGAAGGCGTTGTGGACCTGCGGCCGGTTGATGGTGATGCGCGCTATGCCTTCGGCCTGGTCGTAGAGGATGTCCTCCAGCTGGAGATCGGCGACAGGGGTCCACTGCATGGTCGTTGTCCGAGAGGCTGTTACGGGGTCCGGGATCGAAGCCGCCACTGTTCAACGGCGCCGGGTCTGTGTCAACCGGCGACCGCGCGCCAGTAGGCGCGATGCCGCTCAAGGCTCTCGCGCGGGTCGATCACCAGCTCGATCAGATCGACCCCCGGGCGGGCGAGAGAGGCGGCCAGCGCCCGCTCCAGGCCGGCAGCGCCTTCGAGACGGGTGTAACCCAGCTCGTAGAGATGCGCGATCCGGGCAGGCTCCAGGCCCGTGGGGGTGCGCCAGTAGCGGTCCAGACCGGGCAGGCGGGCCTGGGGCAGGTAGTCGAAGATGGCGCCGCCGCCGTTGTTGAGCACCAGCAGGGTGGCGTCGAGCCCGCGCGCTGCGAGCAGCCCGTTCATGTCGTGATAGAGCGCCAGATCCCCCAGCAGAGCTGCGACCGGGCCGCAGCCCCCGGCGGCCAGGCCGAGGCCGGTGGAGACATTGCCGTCGATGCCGCTGGCGCCGCGGTTGCCTACCAGGGTCAGTGCTTGGGGGCCGCCGGCGAGAAAGCCGTCGGCGTCGCGGATCACCATGGAGCCGGCGCAGAACAGGGTGCCGCCCGGCCACAGGCGGGCGAGCTGGCCCATGACCGAGGCCTCCACGGGCGGGTGCTCCAGCTCGGCGAGCAGCCGCGCCGCCCGGCGCTCCTGCTCAACCAGAGCAGCCGAGAGCCCCGTGGCGGGCGCCGTTTCCAGCTGCCCGGCGAGACCCTCGCAGACCAGCAGCGGGTCCGCCCTGAGGACCTCGGAATAACGGTGTGCGGGGTCCGGCCAGGGGCCCAGGGGCGTGACCGCGACGCAGGGATCGGCGGGGATGCGGGCCAGGTACTCCTGCAGCGGCCTGGAGGTGGGCAGCCCGCCGAAGTGCAGCAGCCAATCCGGCCGGTATCGGCTCTCTATCCCGGGGCGCCGCAGGAAGGCGTCATAGTGGGTGAGCACCAGCGAGCGGTCGTGGCTCCCGAAGCGCAGGCCGGAGAGCGGGTCGGCCAGGATCGGGCAGTCGAGCCGCCGGGCGAGGCGAGTGAGCGCCTGGGCCAGGCCAGGGTATGGCGTCATGCGCCCGCACACCATGAGTCCGGGGCGTGCAACGATCCGCCCGGCTAGCCGCCCGAGCGTATCCGGGTCCGGCGCCAGGCGCGGGTAGCTCGCCTGCACGGATGTCCCCGGGGCTGGCGCAGGCGGCGGCAAGTCCGCCGAAGGGGTCAGGGGCTCGGGCAGCGGCAGGTTGAGATGCACCGGGCCGGGCAGCGGCCAGCGCGCCTGGTCGGCCATGCGGGCGGCCCGGTGGCTCGCATGGCGCAGGGCCTGCTCCGAGGCCTCCGGCTCGGGGAGCTGGAAGAAGGCCCGGACGTGCTGGCCGAACAGCCGGATCTGGTCCAGGGTCTGGTTGGCCCCGCACGCCTGCAGCGCCCCCGGTCGGTCGGCGCTGATCAGGATCAGCGGCTGCAGGTCCTGGGCGGCCTCGAGCACGGCTGGCAGCCAATGGGCCGGGGCGCTGCCCGAGGTCCCGATCAGGGCCGCCGGGGTGCCGCTCGCCTTGCCCAGCCCCAGGGCGAAGAAGGCGGCGCTGCGCTCGTCGGGAAGCACCCAGGTGCGGATCTGCGGGTGTCGGTCGAAGGCGAGGGTCAGGGGTGTGGAGCGCGAGCCGGGCGAGATCACCACATGGCGCACGCCCGCCGTAGCCAGGCCTCCAACCAGTGTGTCGCACCAGAGCAGGTTGATGCCGGCCCTATCCATCAACCTAGAAACGGCAGTTGACCGCTCCGAACGGCGATGCTGGTCGCCTGGCCGCCGGGGCGAGCCGGATCCCGCCCCGGGGCCTCAGGCCGCACCGAGGGCGTCCAGCATGGTGCGTAGCTTCCACTCGGTTTCGAGCAGCTCCGCCTGGGGGTCGGAGCCGCGCACGATGCCGGAGCCGGCAAACAGATCCGCTGCATTGCCGCGAATAAGGGCGCAGCGCAGCACGACGGAGAAGCTCGCCGCCGCCGTCGGGGGCCATCCAGCCCAGCGCCCCCGTGTACCAGCCCCTGGGCTCGGGCTCATGCTCGGCGAGCCAGGCGAGCGCTCTCTCGCGGGGTGCACCGCCCACCGCTGCCGTGGGGTGCAGGCGCGAGGCGATCCCGATCAGCGACACCCCGGGTCGAGCCCGGCCCCTGATCGGTGTCCACAGGTGCCGCAGGCTCGTCAGCTGCATGAGCTGCGGCTCGGTCGGATAGTTGAGTCCCGCGCACAGGGGGCCGAGGGCCTGGAGCAGGTCGTCGACGACCAGTCGATGCTCGCGCAGGTCCTTGTCGCTGGCCCGTAGGTCCGCACCGAGGCGGGCGTCGGTGGCACTGTCCCGGCCCCTGGCGGCTGTGCCTGCGACCGCGTCGGTGGTCACCAGGCCGTCTCGCAGGGTGACCAGACGCTCGGGCGAGGCCCCGACCAGAGTGCCTTTTGGCCCGCCCAGGGCGAAGTGTGCGCAGGAGGGGTATTCACGTTCGAGCCAGCCGACCAGGGCGGCCGCCGGCAGCTGCCGGCGTCGCTGGACGAGGACACGCCTGCTGATCACGACCTTGTCGATCCAGCCCCGTTCGATGTCGCGCAGCGCAGCTTCCACGCGGGCAGCCCACTGCGCGTCCGAGGGCGTGCACAGCACCCGTTGAAGAGGGTCGCCGCTGGGCGCCGCCCGCTCTCTGCCCCCCGGATCGCCATCGAGCAGCGCCGCCAGCTCGTGGGACCAGCGGGCGAGCAGCCGGGCCGGGTCGGCACCCTCACCCGGGCCGCAGCTGAAGCTCAGTCCCAGCTTGCCCCCCCGGCGTTGGTAAAGCACGGCGGGCAAGGCCAGCCGCACGTAATCCGGTGCAAACGAGAAGCCGAGGAACACATGGGGGCGCAGACCCGTCTGCTCGGGGTCCAGGCACAGCCAGCCGCGGCGCAAGGACTCGAATTGCGCCTCCAGATCATTGAAGCGGCTGCGCCCGAAGGTCTCGAGCACCAGGCAGGGCGCAGAGCCTACGGCGCACTCCCGGTTGCCGGGCCGGGCCCAATAGACCCCCTTGTCGATCGGCGTCCTGGGGCTCAGGTGGCCGAGCTCGGGCGTAGCCAGGGTGATGCTGAGCGCGCCGTCGTGATCCCGCACCCGGCGCTCGCCCAGGCACCGGGCGAGATGGGTCTCCAGGTCGGCGGTCAGGCGATTGATGTCGGTTACGGGCGTCAGCATGGCGTCGGTTGAGGTCGCTATGGGCTCCATGGCTTGGCTTGCCCGGGCCGCTCCTGGGGCCGAAGGCTGGCACATCTGCGGTCTGCCGGGCCGCACGCGTGTCAGCGGCCTGAGCAGGACAGGAGCGCGCCTGCGCTATTTTGTCACAGTCGCAGGCTGTGCACGCGGGTCGGCATGCGATCGGTTGCGGGCTGGGGCGCAGCAAGCGCTTCGGGTCCTTCGGTGGTTGTCTCAGGGGTTGAGCCAATGCCCGCAAATACCCACCGTTTTACTTGGGAAAGGCCGCCGATTCTCGTGTAGAATGTGCGGCCACGCTGTTCGCACGACTTTCGCGAGGCCGGCAATCCCGGTCCCGACCGCAGGAGTAAGCAGATCATGACAGAAGTGACCCAACAGCAGATCGAAGAGGCGATCAAGGGCTATGTGGAGCCTAACCTCAAGAAGGACCTGGTGTCCGCCAAGGTGATCAAGGGCATACAGATCGACGGCGGCAAGGTCAGGGTCGAGGTGCTGCTCGGTTTCCCGGCGAAAGGGATCAAAGATGTGGTCGCGGCGGCCGTCCAGGAGCGCGTCCAGGGCGTCGCCGGCGTGTCGTCCTGCGAGGTCGAGGTGGGCTGGAAGGTGGCGGCGCACTCGGTGCAGAAGGCGCTCAAGCCCATCGACAATGTCAAGAACATCATCGCCGTCGCCTCCGGCAAGGGCGGGGTCGGCAAGTCCACCACGGCGGTGAACCTGGCGCTCGCGCTGTCCGCCGAGGGCGCCCGGGTCGGCATCCTGGATGCCGACATCTACGGCCCGTCTCAGCCGCGCATGCTGGGCATCACCGGCAAGCCCGAGTCGAAGGACGGCAACACCCTCGAGCCCATGATGTCGTACCACCTCCAGGCCATGTCCATCGGCTTCCTGATCGATGAGGAGACCCCGATGATCTGGCGTGGCCCCATGGTCACCCAGGCGCTGGAGCAGCTGCTCAACGACACCAATT
Source organism: uncultured Gammaproteobacteria bacterium (assembly GCA_963711095.1). Classification (GTDB taxonomy): domain Bacteria; phylum Pseudomonadota; class Gammaproteobacteria; order Chromatiales; family Chromatiaceae; genus CAVQCX01. Next base: position 60,594 of record CAVQCX010000016.1, read on the forward strand.
GGTCGGAGCTCGACTACCTGGTGATCGACCTGCCGCCAGGCACCGGCGACACCCAGCTGACGCTCGCCCAGAAGGTCCCGGTCTCCGGCGCGATCATCGTCACCACCCCCCAGGACATTGCCCTGCTGGATGCGCGCAAGGGCCTGAAGATGTTCGAGAAGGTGGAGGTGCCGGTGCTCGGCATCGTGGAGAACATGTCCATCCATATCTGCTCCAACTGCGGCCACGAGGAGCCGATCTTCGGCGCCGGTGGCGGCCAGCGCCTGGCCGACCAGCATGGGGTGGAGCTGCTGGGTCAGCTGCCGCTGGACATCCGCATCCGCGAGGAGACCGATGGCGGCAAGCCCACGGTGGTCGCCGAGCCCGAGGCGCGCATCTCTCAGATCTATCGCGACATCGCCCGCAGGACCGCGGCCAAGCTGTCGCTGCAGGCCAAGAGCTACGCCGCCAAGTTCCCTAGCATCGTCATCCAGAACAACTGAGCGGGCGGGAGCGGCGACGGAGCGAGGCCGGGCATATGCCCGGCCTTTCCATTTGCAGCGCCACGAGGGGGGAAGGTCGAGGGCGACTTCGGCTATATTGGGTGGCGTCCCAGTGCACATTTCACCCCCGCCGGTCGCAGGCGTCGCCACTCTGAGCACTCTGAGGAAGAGAGCCATGCAGGACACTCAGCTGGAAGTCGCACCCTACCTGGCACTGATGGTCAAGCAGGGCGCTTCGGACCTGTTCCTGCACACCGGCGCGAAGATGCTGATCAAGGGACCCGACGGCTTCCGCTGGGTCGGCGAGGTGCTCACGCCCGGGGTCAACGAGCGGGTGCTGCGCTCGGTGACCAGCGATGACCGGATCAAGGAATTCGAGGAGAAGGGCGAGGTGGACTTCGCGGTGGGGCTGCCCAACGTAGGCCGGTTCCGCGCCAATGCGTTCCGCCAGCGCGGCGAGGTCTCGATCGTGTTCAGGCACGTCAAGAGCGAGATCCCCACGATCGAGGAGCTGCGCGTGCCCCTGGTCCTCAAGGATCTGGTGATGCAGAAGAACGGCCTGATCCTGATCGTCGGGTCCACCGGATCGGGCAAATCCACCACCCTGGCGGCCATGATCGGGTACCGCAACGCGAACGCACCCGGTCACATCCTGACCCTTGAGGACCCGATCGAGTACATCCACAAGCACCAGAAGTCGGTGATCGCGCAGCGCGAGATCAGCGTGGACACCGCGAGCTACCACACCGGCATGCGCGCGGCGATGCGCGAGGCCCCGGACGTCATCCTGGTCGGGGAGATCCGCGACACCGAGAGCATGGACTACGCCCTGAAGCTCGCCAACACCGGACACCTGTGTCTGTCGACCCTGCACTCGAACAACACCATCACCGCCCTGGACCGGATGCTGAACTTCTTTCCTCGGGAGACTCAGGAGCAGGAGGTGAAGCGGGTCGCGGAGAACCTGCGGGCGATCATCTGTCAGCGCCTGGTGCCGACGCTGGACGGTCAGAAAACCGCGGCGGTCGAGGTGATGGTCAACACGCCCCGGATCAAGGATCTGATCGTCAAGCAGGATTGGAGCACCATCCGGGGCGCCGTGGAGGCCGGCGCGCAATATCACATGCAGACCTTCGACCAGTCGCTGGTCAAGCTGCACGCGGAGGGCCGGATCTCCGACAAGGTCGCGATCGAGTTCGCCGATTCACGCAACAACGTGGCGCTGCATATCCGCCTGAGCGCCGCCGGCGGCCGGCTGACCGGCGACCTGTCGCTGAAGGAGATCGACGACAGCCGCCCGGTCTGAGCGGGCGCCGCGCCGGCGGCGGCGCGCGCTATCGCCGAGCCCCGGTCCGTGTGTACCATCTGGCAGCCGCACCGCGCCCGAGGGCATAGATGAGCATCAAGTCGGACAAGTGGATCCGCCGCATGGCGGCGCAGCACGCGATGATCGAGCCGTTCGAGCCGGGCCAGGTGCGCGAGGGCGAGCGCGGCCGGGTGATCTCCTACGGCACCTCCAGCTATGGCTACGACATCCGCTGCGCGGACGAATTCAAGATCTTCACCAACATCAACTCGGCCATCGTCGACCCGAAGAACTTCGATGCATCGAGCTTCGTCGACCTGCGCTCGGACGTGTGCATCATCCCGCCCAACTCCTTCGTCCTGGCGCGCACCGTGGAGTACCTGCGCATCCCGCGCAATGTGCTGACCATCTGCCTGGGCAAGTCCACCTATGCGCGCTGCGGGATCATCGTCAACGTCACGCCGCTGGAGCCGGAGTGGGAGGGCCACGTGACGCTGGAGTTCTCCAACACCACCCCGCTGCCGGCGAAGATCTACGCCAACGAGGGTGTGGCGCAGATCCTGTTCCTGGAGTCCGACGAGGTCTGCGAGACCTCTTACCTGGATCGCGGCGGCAAATATCATCGCCAGCGGGGCGTGACGCTACCCAAGCCTTGACAGGCCCTCGCCGAACGTTCGCCTCAGGGCTGGGCGGGGCCCGGTTTGCGGCGCACCCGGGTCAGCTCCAAGCGGTAGAGCTGCTCGCCTTCGCGCCGCTCGACGCGCACCGGCAGGAAGCCGAGGCTGGGCGCGCTCCATAGGGTTAGCCTGGATGGACGCTCATCCTTGCGCCGCATCACCCTGAGGGTGGCCAGCTCGCCGGCCTCGGTGTGCAGGGTCTCCCGGCCCTGGACCTCGTAGCTGTAGGTCTTGAGCCGGCCTCCGTCGGCCACTGGGATGGTCAGGCTGCGCAGGCCGTGGGCGAGCCCTGCCATCAGGCTGAGCTGCTGGCCGAGCTTGTCCTGGGTCTCGGCGGGCACCGGCATGCTCCAGGTGGTGCCGGCGGCCCGGTTGACGGCCTTGCCGGTGCCCCAATCGAAGTCCACCCGGACGTCGCGCACCGCGTCTCCGTCGCGATGGACGTAACTGTAGTGGCTCGGCACGAACCCCTTGGGACTCCACTGACCTTCGCTGCGCTCCACCACTTGGCTGTCGCGAAACACCGCGATCAGCCCGGTTGGCTCGGTGCGGCTCTCATAGGCGTAACTGCCGTCTTCGCCGAGCTCCAGGGTGACGACCACCCGGCCGAGGCGCATGTCCTCGCGCAGCAGCCGATATTCGGCCACCAGCGAGTCGGGCGGCGCGGACGCGTCCGCATCCTCGTCGGCTAGCGCGCGCAGCTGCGGCAGGATCAGGAGCCACAGCGCGAAGGCCAGTGCCCGGTGCGCCCTGCTCATACGCCGGCCTGATCCCTGGCGAAGTCCCAGACCACCGGCGTATCCAGGGGGCTGCCGTCGAGCATCGGGCGGGCACCGTCCAGGTGCAGCCTGCCCTCGGCGAGCCAGCGGATCACCTGAGGGTAGATCTGGTGCTCGCGCTGCAGCACCCGGGCGGCCAGGCGGGTCGCATCGTCGTCGGGGTCCACGGCGACCCGGGCCTGGAGCACCACCGGGCCGCCGTCGAGCTCCTCGGTTACGAAGTGCACGCTGGCCCCGTGCTCGGTCTCGCCGGCCTGGATCGCCCGCTCGTGGGTATGCAGGCCGCGGAATTTCGGCAGCAGCGAGGGATGGATGTTCAGCATCCGACCCCGATAGCGGGCGACCAGTTTGGGGCCGAGGATGCGCATGAATCCGGCGAGCACCACCAAGCCGGGCTCGAACGCGTCGATCAGGGCCCCCAGGGCGGCATCGTAGGCCTCCCGGGACGGGAAGTCGCGATGGTCGAGCACCTGGGTCTCGATGCCGGCCCGCTGGGCACGCTCCAGCCCGAGCACCCCGGGGACGCTGCTGATCACCGCCCGGATATCCACGGGCAGCTCCTGGCCGGCGTGGTCGATGATGGCCTGCAGGTTGCTCCCACTGCCCGAGATCAGGACCACCAGCGCAAGGCGCGGCGCCGGGTCCATGGTCAGGAGCTCGACTCGAAACGGACGCAGGGCGCGGCGTCCGGAGCCGCCAGGATCCGCCCGATCACCCAGGGGGCCTCGCCGCGGGCGTGGAGCGTCTCCAGTGCCTTGTCCAGATCGTCCTGGGCTACCGCGACGACCATCCCGACACCGCAGTTGAAGGTGCGCAGCATCTCCGGCTCGGCCACCCCGCCGGCGCGCTGCAGCCACTGGAACACCGCCGGGCGCTGCCAGCTGAGCGGATCGATCAGCGCGCAGGTGCCCGGGGGCAGCACGCGCGGCAGGTTTTCGGGCAGCCCCCCGCCGGTGATGTGGGCCAGCGCGTGCACCTCGCACACCTCCATCAAACCCAGCAGGGCCTTGACGTAGATCCGGGTCGGAGTCAGCAGGGCCTCTCCCAGGGGGCGGCCGTCGAGGTCGCCGGACAGGTCCGCCCCGCTCACCTCGAGGATCTTGCGGATCAGCGAGTAGCCGTTGGAGTGGGGGCCCGAGGAGGCCAGCCCGATCAGCGCATCTCCCGGGCGCACCCGGGAGGGCTCGATGATGCGACGCTTCTCAACCACACCGACGCAGAATCCGGCCAGGTCGTAGTCACCGGCGCCATACATCCCCGGCATCTCGGCAGTCTCGCCGCCGCTCAGGGCGCAGCCGGCCAGCTCGCAGCCGCGGGCGATGCCCTTGATCACCTCGGCGGCCACCTCGATCTCCAGGTGTCCGGTGGCATAGTAGTCGAGAAAGAACAGGGGCTCGGCGCCGCTCGCCAGGATGTCGTTGGCGCACATGGCCACCAGGTCGATGCCGATGGTGTCGTGCCTGCCGAGGGTGAGCGCCAGCTTGAGCTTGGTCCCGACCCCGTCGGTGCCGGAGACCAGCACCGGCTCCCGGTAGCGGTCCAGGGGCACCTCGAACAGGGCCCCGAAGCCACCGATGCCAGACAGCACGCCGGGGCGCAGGGTGGCGCGCACCAGCGGTTTGATCCGCTCCACCAAGGCATTGCCTGCATCGATGTCGACACCGGCGTCGCGATAGCTCAGCGAGGCGGGGGCCGGCCCGCTTGCATCATGCTCCACGTGAACCTCCCCTGGAACTGGCCGGCGGGACCTGAAAGGCCGGGGTCCCAGTGTACCAGCAGACAAGGGGTTTCTCACCGTATCGGGGGTGTCTGCTCGTGGCCGGGAGCGCCCGCTCCGGCGCTTAGACAGCGGCCGGGGGGCGCGCTAGAATCGCGCTCTATGCGCTGGCCGTGCCTCAAATGGAAGCGCCGCCCCCGGGCGGATACGGGCTGTTGCGGGCTGCTCGCGCAGGCGCTGCTGGCGCTGCTGCTGCTCGGGGCCGGCGATCACGTGGGCGCCGCCGAGGTCGAGGGGCTCTACAAGGCCCAGGTCCCGGTCGCCGACCAGGGACCGGCCGAGCGTGCGCGGGGCATGAGCGAGGCGTTTCGCCTGGTCGTGCTCCAAGTCACCGGGCATCGCGACGCCCCGACTGCGGCGCGCCGGGTCGATGCCTCGCGCTTCGTCGAGCAGTTCCGCTACGTCACGGACCAGGAGTCGCAGGCACAGCCGTCACAGCCGGCACAGCAGGCCTCCCCGGGGCTCGCGCTGAGGGTCCAGTTCGACAAGGCGGCCGTGGACGGCTGGCTGCGCGACCAGGGGCTGGGGGTCTCGGTGGCCAGCCGGCCCGGCACCCTGCTGTGGCTCGGCATCGAGCACGACGGGCAGCGCGAGCTGTTCGTGCCGGACCTCGACCCGGAGACCACCCGGCTGATCCGGTCAAAGGCCGCAGCGCGCGGCCTGACCATCGTCTTTCCGCTTGCCGATCTGGAGGACCGCGGCCGGCTCAGCGCCGCCACACTCTGGGCGGATGCCCCCGACAGCCTGCGGGCCGCATCCCAGCGCTACCGTCCGGATGTGGTGCTGAGCGGACGGCTGAGCCGGGCGGGTGTCGGCGGTTGGTCCGCCCAATGGACCCTGCTGCAGGGCGATCGGGTCGAGCGCTGGCATGACCAGCAGGCCGATCTCGCGGCCGCCATCGGCGGCGGGCTGGGGAAGACGGCGGATGCGCTGGGCGCCGTGGGCTCAGTTCCGCGGTCGGTCCCCGGTACGCCCGGTGTCCTGCAGCTAAGGGTGAGCAACGTGCTCAGCCTTGCCGACTACGAGCGGGTGCGCCAGCACCTGGAATCCCTGCCATCGGTGCGGTCCGTGGAGCTCCTCGCGCTGGAGCCCGACGCCGTGCGACTGAGCCTCACCGCCGGCTCCGAGGAGGCGGTGCTCGTGCAGTCTCTGGAGATCGGCCGCCTGCTGGCGCCGGTGTTCGGCGGCGTGGCTGCGCCGCCCGATGCCCGCCCAGCAGCGCTGGGGGTCAGCGCCCCCGTCCTGGAATACCGCTTGAGCCCGTGAGAGCGCGCGATACCCCGAACCTGATCACGGTTGCGCGCATGCTCCTGGTGATCCCGGTCGCCTGGACGATCGTAAAAGCACACTTTGGCCAAGCCCTGCTGCTGTTCGCAGCCGCCGGATTCTCCGACGCCTTGGACGGCTATCTCGCCAAGCGGTTCGGTTGGCAGAGCCGCCTGGGGTCCCTGCTCGACCCGGCCGCCGATAAGTTGATGCTGGTGATCTCCTACCTGGCCCTGGGGTGGCAGGGCCTGGTGCCCCACTGGCTGGTGGCTGCGGTGATCCTGCGCGATCTGGTGATCGTCGGTGGTGCGATCGCCTACCATGTGCTGATCGCGCCGCTGGAGGGCCAGCCGAGCCTACTGAGCAAGGCCAACACCCTGGCCCAGATCATCCTGGTGCTGGCGGTGGTGGCGGACCGGGCGGTGTTGCCGGCGCCCGACTGGGTGCTCGATGGCCTGATCTGGGTCGTGGCGCTCACCACGCTCGCCAGCGGTGTCGCCTATGTCTGGGTCTGGAGCCACCGCTCTCTGCTCGACGCACACAAGGGCCGGGAATGAGTGACTCCCAGAAATGGCTGGTGCTCGCGGGGGTCGCCGGCACTGGCTGGATCATCTACCTCCTTTCCCCGATCCTCATGCCGTTCTTGCTGAGCGCCCTGCTGGCCTATCTCGGCGATCCGCTCGCCGACCGGCTGGAGGCCCACCGCCTGCCCCGCACCCTGGCTGTGGGCATAGTGTTCGTCGGGCTGCTTGCCGCCCTGGTGGTGCTGGCCCTGGTGCTGGTGCCGCGCCTGGAGCAGCAGATCAGCGTATTCATCCAGCGGTTTCCCGAGTATCTGGCATGGATCAAAGGCACGGTGCTGCCCTGGGCGCGCAGCCACTTCGGCCTGGAAGGCAACCTGAAGGAGGTCGCGCTCATCCAGAAGGTGTTGGCCGATCACTGGAGCCAGGCGGGAGGCATGGTCGCATGGATGCTGGCGTCGGTGTCCCGGTCGGGGCTCGCCGTGCTCGGCTGGCTGGCGAACCTGGTGCTGGTGCCGGTGCTGACCTTCTATCTGCTGCGCGATTGGGACCTGCTGACCGCACGGATCGCAGCCGTGCTGCCGCACTCGGTGCGTGCCACCACGGTACAGCTGGCAGTGGAGTCCGACCGGGTGTTGGGGGCCTTCCTGCGCGGCCAGCTCCTGGTCATGCTCGGACTGGGGATCATCTACACCACCGGGCTCGGGCTGGTCGGGCTCGACTTCGCCCTGCTGATCGGGATGCTGGCGGGGCTGGTCAGCTTCGTGCCCTACCTGGGCCTGATCCTGGGGATAGTCGTCGCCGGCACCGCCTCGGTGCTGCAGTTCCAAGGGCCTGATCAGCTGCTCTGGATCGCCCTGGTGTTCGGCCTGGGCCAGCTGGCGGAGGGCATGCTGCTGACCCCCAGGCTGGTGGGCAACCGGATCGGTCTGCACCCCGTGGCGGTGATCTTCGCAGTCATGGCGGGGGCCCAGCTTTACGGCTTCCTGGGCGTGCTGCTGGCCCTGCCCGTGGCCGCGGTGGGCATGGTGCTGGTGCGCCACGCCTACCAGCGCTACTGCGAGACCGTCTACGCCGGACCGCAGGGCCATGCCGGTAGAAGAGCCGTAGGAGGCCAGCCCCCTGGCCGATTCAGCGTGGGAGCGGCGCCCTCGCCGCGATGGTCTCGCCCCGGCGCCGGACACATCTCTTGTAGGAGGCCGGCCCCCTGGCCGATTCGAGCATAGCGCCGGGCAGCGCCCCACAATGAATCCCGCCGGGGGCGGTGCTCCCCAGGGGTGGCGGTCAGTCGAGGCCCGGGACCCTTCGATGTAGGAGGCCAGCCCTCTGGCCGATTCGGCACCCCGGGAGCCCCCCTTATAAAGCCAAGGTCAGAGGCCCCCCTGTGGGAGCGGTTCCCTTGTGGGAGCGGCGCCCTCGCCGCGATGGTCTCGCCCCGGCGCCGGACACATCTCTTGTAGGAGGCCGGCCCCCTGGCCGATTCGAGCATAGCGCCGGGCAGCGCCCCACAATGAATCCCGCCGGGGGCGGTGCTCCCCCAGGGGTGGCGGTCAGTCGAGGCCCGGGACCCTTCGATGTAGGAGGCCAGCCCTCTGGCCGATTCGGCACCCCGGGGGCTCAGCCCCCCACAAGAAACGGCTGCGCGTAGATCCCGACGCCGACGGTGAGCACCGCCGCGCTGGCCAGCACCAGCCCAGTGCCGAAGGAAAGGCGTGCCGCAGGCGCGGCTTGCGCCTCCTCGGCGGCGCTGAAGAACACGACCAGGATTCGCAGGTAGTAGAAGAAGGATGCGGCGGTCGCCAGCGCCAGCACCAGGGCGAGACCGTACCAGCCACCCTGCAGGGCTGCGAGGAACACCAGCAGCTTGGCGAAAAAGCCGGCCGTCGGCGGCAGACCCGCCAGGGACAGCACGCCAACGGCCAGCACCAGCCCCAGCCAGGGGTGGCGTCGGCCCAGGCCGCGGTAGGATTCCAGGTCTTCGCGATCGCCGCTCTCTCCGGCGAGCACCGCTATGACGCCGAGCACGGCGATGTTCATCACCGTGTAGGCCAGCCCGTAGTACAGCGCGGCCTGATAGCCGCTCTCGCCGCCGCTCGCCAGGGCAGCCAGCACGTAGCCGAAGTGGGCGACGGTGGAGTATCCGAGCAGGCGCTTGAGGTTCTGCTGGCGCAGCGCCAGCAGGTTACCTACCACCATGCCGGCGGCGGCCAGGACCCCCAGCAGGGGCAGAAAATGGGTCCAGACCGCCGCCATCTGATGGACCACCAGGCGGCTGAGGAACACCAGCATGGCCACCTTGGCCACGGTGCCCAGCAGGGAGGTGACCGGCACCGGGGCCCCCTGATAGATGTCGGCGGTCCACATGTGGAAGGGCACCACCGCCAGCTCGAAGCCGATGGCCACCAGCAGCAGCGCGGTGCCGATGGTCACGAGCAGAGGTATCCCGTGGGGCCCCGCCGCGGCAGCGGCGATGGCGCTGCTGTCCAGGGTGCCGGCGCCGGCATAGATCAGCGCCATGCCGTACAGGAAGAACGCGGCCGCCAGGCCCGAGAGCACGGCGAACTTGAGGCCTGCTTCGATCGCACCGGGGCGCCGGGGCTGCCAGGCGACAAGCGCGAACAAGGGTACCGCGATCAGCTCCATGGCCAGGAATCCGGTCAGCAGATCGGCGGTGGACACCAGCATGAACATGCCCAGAGTGGCGAACAGTATCAGGCCGCAAAAGGCCTCGTTGACCTCGCCCGTCGTCGGGCCGTAATGCCTGGCCAGCAGCACGGTGGCCAGCGCCCCCGCCGCGGACAGGGCGACGAAGCCCGCTGAGGTCCCATCGACGATGATCAGACCCTGGATGATGTGAGTCTGGCCCCACGGCAGCACGCCCGCACCGCCCGCCGCCACCAGCAGCACCAGGGTCAGGCCATAGGCCAGGCGCCCGCGGTCGGCGACCGGCAGCACCCCGGCCAGCAGCACCGCCAGCCCCCCGAGGCCCGCAACGATGTAAGGGGTGAGCAGGACGAGGTCAGTGGACGACATGGTGCGGGATGGCTCCGGGACTGACTGAGGTGAGATCGGCGATGCCAGCGGTGACGGACTGTATGGGATCGAGGAAGCTGGCGGGATAGAGCCCCAGCCACAGCACCAGCGCCACCAGCGCGCCGAGCACCAGGGTCTCGCGCATCCCCAAATCGGGCAGCGCCACCTCCTCCTTGAGCGGACCGAGCATGCTGCGCTCGTACATGCGCAGGAAATAGGTCACGCTCACCACGATGCCGGCGGTGGCCAGCGCGGCCCACAGCAGATGGCTCTGCACACTGCCGGACAGCACCAGAAACTCGCCCACGAAGTTCGCCAGCCCGGGTAATCCGACGCTGGTCAGCACGAACAGCAGCAGCAGCACGCCCATGCGCGGCATCGGCCGGTACCAGCCGCCCATGGCCGCCAGCGCGGTGGAGCGGCCGCGATCGGCGATGCAGCCGACCACGGCGAACAGACCGGCCACGGCCACGCCATGGGCCAGCAGCAGATACACCGCCCCGGTGAGGCTCTGCAGCTGCCAGGCGAACAGGCCCAGCACCACCAGGCCCATGTGGCTGATGCTGGAATAGGCGATCACCCGCTTCATGTCGTCCTGCACCAGGGCCAGCAGGCCGGCATAGATGACGCCCGCGGCGCCCAGGGCGATGCCCAACGGCGCGAAGGCCTGTGCGCCCTCGGGAAACAGCGGCAGGCACAGGCGCAGGATGCCGTAGGCGCCGACGTTGGCCATGGCCCCCGACAGCAGGATGGTCACCGGCGGCTCGGCCTCGCAGTAAGCGTCAGGTGCCCAAACGTGCAACGGCAGCATGGGCACCTTGACGGCGAAGGCCGCCAGAAAGCCCAGCATCAGCCACAGGCTGAGCTCGGCCGACATGGGCGTGTGCAGCAGCTGGAAATAGTCGAAGGTGTAGCTGCCGCTATGCTGGCCATGCACTAGGTAGAGCCCGACCAGCGAGACCAGCATCAGCAGCGAGCCGGCGACGGTGAGCAGAAAGAACTTCATCGCAGCCGGTGCCGCTCGGGGGCCGCCGCGCAGGGCGATCAGGAAGTAGATGGGGACGATCATCACTTCCCAGAAGACGTAGAACAGCATCAGATCCAGGGCCGTCAGCACGCCCATGATGCCGCCTTCAGCCGCCAGTAGCAGGGGGCCGAAGGTGCCCCAGTCGCGGATCCGCTGCCAGCCCACCAGGATCGCGACCAGGCTTACCACCGCCGTCAGCAGGCACAGCACCAGGCTGAGCCCGTCCATGGCCAGCAGATACTGCACCCCGATGGCCGGGATCCACGGGGCCTGCTCCCGGACAAAGAAGCCGGCTCCCGCCCCGGACCACAGCGCGAGTCCTGCCGCCAGCTCGGCCATCGCGATGCCGAGGGTGGCGTATCTCGCCGTCTCGTGACACTGGCGCAGCGCCCACCACACCACGAAGCCGCCGATCAGCGGCAGAAACACCAGTAGGCTCAGCATCTCTGACCCTTCAGCGGACCCACAGGAAGTACCCGACCATGAGCACTGCACCCAGCACCATGAGGCTGGCGTAGCGGGCGGCATTGCCGTTCTGCGTCATGCTCAGCAACCGGCTCCCCCCCGGGTCAGCCAGACCACGGAGCCCAGGGCGGCGGTGTTCAGCGACCAGGATTCGACCAGGGTCTGCAGCACCCGCGCTAGCCCGAAATAGGGCCGCACTATGATCAGGTCATAGATGCGGTCCAGGTACCAGCCTTCCTCCAGCAGTCGGATGCTGCTGGTACCGCGCCCGGCGCGCTCGCGGCGCACGATCGCGAAGGCCAGTGCGATGCCCACCAGGGGAGCGATCATCCCCGCCAGCTGCAGCAGCAGGCCGCTGCCGCCATGGGGCAGCTCCGGTGTGCCGATCTCCGGGGCCAGCCATGGGCCCCAGAGCTGAGGCAGGTGCCAGCCGTGGGGCAGCTCGACAAAGCCCAAGGTCAGGCTCGCCAGGGCCAGCAGGCCCAGCGGCAGGCCCATGGACCAGGACATGCGGTAGGCGACGGTGTCACCGCGCTGAGGCCCTTGGAACACCATCAGGTACAGCCTGAAGGCGTAGGCGCCGGTGAGCACCGCCCCGAGGATGGCGAGCGACCACAGCAGGCCCCCGTTGGGGGCCAGCGCGGCGGCCTCGATGATCGGGTCCTTGCTGTAGAAGCCGGCCGAGATGAAGGGCACCGCCGCCAGGGCCAGGGAGCCCGCCAGGAACACCAGCCGCAGGTAGGGCTGGCCCTGGGCCAGGCCACCCATGTTGCGGATGTCGTGGTCGCCGCGGTAGGCGTTGATCACCACCCCGGCGCCCATGAACAGCAGGGCCTTGAAGCAGGCGTGGGTGGCCAGGTGGAAGAGTGCCAGGCCGTAGGCCCCCACGCCCAGCCCCAGGAACATGTAGCCGATCTGGCTGATGGTGGAGTAGGCGATGACCCGCTTGATGTCGTGCTGGCCGAGAGCGGCCAGGCCGGCATAGACCAGCGTGACCGCGCCCACCACGGCGACCAGCCCGAGGACCTGGGGCACCGCCTCGAACAGGGGATGCATCCGGGCGATGAGATAGACCCCCGCGGTCACCATGGTGGCCGCGTGGATGAGTGCGGAGACCGTGCTGGGACCGGCCATGGCATCGGGAAGCCAGACCGACAGCGGCAGCTGCGCCGACTTGCCGGCAGCGCCGATCAGAATCAGCACGGCGATCCAACCGAGCAGGCCTGTGCTGGCCTGTGACTGGGCGACGGCGCCGAGCAGCGGCTCGAAGTCCAGGGTGCCGAAGTGGGTGTAGAGCAGGAAGATCCCCAGGGCCAGGGCTGCGTCGCCGATGCGCGTGACCACGAAGGCCTTGCGTCCGCAGCGGGCCTTGTCGGCGTCCCGGTACCAGTGCGAGATCAGGGCGTAAGAGCACAGGCCCATCAGCTCCCAGCCCAGGTACATGAGCAGCAGGTTGTCCGCCATCACGAACAACAGCATGCCGGCGACGAACAGGTTGAGGAACACGTAGTAGCGCCGCTCGCCGTAGTCCTCGGCCATGAAGGACAGCGAGAACAGATGGATCAGGAAGCCGACCCAGCCGGCCACGCTGACCATCACCAGGCTCACCCGGTCCACCCGCAGTCCGAAGCTGGCCTGCCAGTCGCCCACCGCCATCCAGGTATAGAGGGTCTGGTGCGCGGTCCCGCCGGCACCACCGCTGGCCCACAAGGCGGCCACCGCGGCGGCGCACACCAGCATGGCCAGAGTGGCGACGCGGGCGCAGACCGCGGGGCGCACAGTGCCCCCGAACAGGGCAATTGCGGCAGCCCCCGCCAGAGGGCTGCCGGGAATCAGCCACAGCCAGTCGCTCATGGGCGCGGCTCCTCGGCCAGCGGTGCTGCGTCGCGCAGGCTGTGGATGTCAGACAGCTGGGTGACCTTGAGCCGGCGAAACGCCAGATAGACCAGTACCAGGGCCACCGCCAGCTCGGCGCCGGTGATGGTCATCAGAAACAGCACCAGGATCTGGCCTACCGAATCCTGCCAATACTGGCCGGCGGCCGCGGCGGTCAGGCCCGCGCCGTTGAACATCAGCTCTATGCCCATCAGCACGAACAGCAGCTCCCGGCGCAGCAGCACCATCGCCAGCCCGATCAGGAACAACAGCGCGCCCGTCATCAGGGTGGGCTCGTAGACCATCAGGATTCCTCCACCTTGGCGCTGAGGTACAGCACCGCTGTCAGCGCGGCCAACAGCAGCAGCGCGGTCGCCTCGACGATGAGCAGGTAGTGGCCGAATAGCTCCTCGGCCACAGCCTTGGGGCCTATGGAGACGATCGTCGGCAGCGCCGTCTGTGGCCCGGTGGCGAACAGCGCGGCGATCTCGGCCAGCAGCACCAGGAGCAGCAGCATCGGCCACCAGAAGCGGCGGTTCATGCGCGGCACATAGCCGCGCGGTGCCGAGCGGTGGAGCATGGTCATCATGAACACCAGCAGGACCAACACCGCACCCACGTACAGGCTCACCTGCAGGGCGGAGATGAAAGGGGCCCCGAGCAGGTAATAGAGCACCGCCATGGCGACCATGGAGGTGACCAGATACAGCCCCCCGTACATGGCCTGGCGGGCAAACAGGGCCGACAGCGCCGAGACCAGCATGATGGCCGAGGTGACGTAGAAGATGCCGTTCCAGAGCATGGCGTCGCCTTTGCGGATCTAGGGCAGGTTGGAGTGCGGGTCTGCCGGCGGCGACTCGTGCTCCGCCTCGCCGATGGCCTTGCCCCGCACCGGCACCCCGGAGTGCCGGTAGAAGTTGTAATGGGGATGTTTGCCGGTGCCTGCGATCAGCAGGTCCTCCTTTTGATAGAGCAGCGTGCCGCGCGCGTAGGCGCCCATCTCGAAGTCCGGAGTGAGCTGGATGGCCAGGGTTGGGCAAGCCTCCTCACACATCCCGCAGAAGATGCAGCGGGCGAAGTTGATGCTGAAGGACTGGGGATAGCGCCGGTCGTCCTCCGGGGCTTCGCCCCCCTGGATGCTGATGCAGTCTACCGGGCACACCGAGGAGCACAGGTAGCAGGCCACACAGCGTTCCTGGCCGTCCGGGTCGCGCGTGAGCACGATGCGGCCTTTGTAGCGCGGTGGCAGCGCCGGCATCTCGTCCGGGTATTGCACCGTGGGGCGTCTGGCCAGCGCATGCTTGGCGGTCACCGCCAGGGCGCCCGCCAGTTGCCTGATAGTCTTGACCACGTTCATTGGCATGTCTGCGCCGGTCCGGCCGCTCCAGGCGGACTCACATCCACCAAATGCCCACCAGCGCGGTGACCATGATGTTCACCAGTGCCAGGGGCAAAAGAAACTTCCAGCCGAAGGCGATCAGCTGGTCATAGCGCAGCCGCGGCAGGCTGGTGCGCAGCCAGTAAAACACCAGCACCACGGCCCCGGTCTTGAGCGCGAACCACAGCGGGCCGGCCCAGGGCAGGAACGGCCCCCGCCAGCCGCCCAGGAACAGGGTGGTGGTGAGCGCGGCGATGAGCAGCATCGCCATGTACTCGCCGAGGAAGAACAGGGCAAAGATCATGCCCCCGTACTCGGTGTTGAAGCCAGCGGCCAGCTCGTTCTCGGCCTCCGGCAGGTCGAAGGGCAGGCGGTGGGTCTCCGCCACCCCGCAGATCAGGAAGATCACGAAGCCTATGGGCTGGAGCAGGGCATAGGGGATGCGCTGGGCCTCGACGATGGTATCCAACTGGAAGGAGCCTGAGAGCAGCACCACCCCCATCACCGCCAGCGCCAGGGACAGCTCGTAGCTGATGAGCTGGGCGATGGCGCGCACCGAGCCGATCAGCGGGTACTTGCTGTTGGATGACCAGCCGCCGAGGAATATAGCGTAGGCGTTGATCGAGCTCATGGCGAGCACGAAGAGTATGGCGACATTCAGGTTCGCCGCCCAGTTCATCCCCGGCCCTATGGGTATAACCACGAAGCTCACCAGCACCGAACTGGCCACCAGGACCGGCGCCAGCAGGTAGAAACGGCGGTCCGCGAAAGGCGGGATGAAGACCTCCTTGCTAAGCAGCTTGAGCGCGTCGGCGATCGACTGCAGGATGCCGAAGGGGCCGACCCGGTTGGGGCCGTAGCGGTCCTGCAGCAGGCCCAGGACCCGGCGCTCGCCGAACACCAGCACCGCGGCCATGCCCACCAGGGCGAACACGGTAATGGCGATGCCGACGACGACGGCGAACCAGTAGACGACCGGACTCATGGCAGCGGCTCCCAGTCCAATCCCTCGCCTTCGCTGAGCCCAAGCGCCGCCATCGCTGAGCGGGACAGACCGATCGTGTCCTTGGCGCAGGCCGACTCGTAGCGCAACGGCAGCTCGACCTCGCCCAGGGGCCCGCGTAGCCTGATCAGAGTGCCCGGGGTCAGATCGGCGCCGTCGCCTTGGCCGGGGGCGAGGTAGGCTGCCGGGACGGGCGCGAGGGAGCTCAGCTCGGGCGCGAACGCCGCCAGCGGCTCATCTCCGAACCAGGTCACCAGGGCCGCCTGCCAGCGGCTGCTCGGCACTGCCACCGGCTTGTAGTCCGCCTCGGCGCTGGCCCGCAGATGGGTGTACGCCCCTGGCTCGACCTTGATCCCGGTGCGCCCCGGCTGGGGCGGCCGGTCCAGGTACTTGTAGGCCAGGACCTCGGCGTTGCGAACTATCCGGGAGAGTCCCACCATGTGGCCCAGGTCGGAGATCGCCGTGTAGGGGTCGGGCAGCGCCGGCTCCCGCGCGAACACCTTGCTGTAGCCCTGAGCCAGGCCGCCGTAGTTGACGAAGGTGCCGGCGCGCTCGGTCACCGCCGCCAGGGGGATGAATGCGTCGGCCTGACGGACCGTCTCTGTGGCGATGCAGTCGAGCACCACCAGCAGTCTGAGCCGGGGGCGCACTGCGCGCCAGCGCGCCGCGCCGGGGTCCGAGCCGAAGGGGTCGGACCCCAGCACGATCAGGGTATCGACCTCTCCGCTCTCCACCGAGCGCAGCACCCGCTCGGCGTCGCCGGGACGCGACAGCAGCGCAGTGCCGAAGGCATTGGCCCCGGGCAGGGCGAAGGCGCAGCGCGCCCCGACTGCCTTGGCCAGCTGGGCCAGGGCCCGGCAGCCCGCCGCCCCGAGGGTCTCGGCGACCCCGAGCACCACCGCCCGCTGGGCCTGCGCGAGCCGCTCGCCGATGGCTTTGAGTGCGGCATTGGCCCGGGCATTGGGGTTCTCGGCGCGCCGGCGCAGGGTGGTCAGGGCGCCGGCCAGATCCGCCGGGCCCAGGCTCAGCGCCTGATCTGCGTGGGCGGCCAAAGGCACGGGCACGCTGTGCAGCAGGATCAGCGGATGACCGGCGCGTACCACCTGGCGCACCGCCAGGTCCATCATAGGGGCGTGCCCGGTCAGGTCGCCCACCACCAGCAGGGCGTCGGCGGAGGCGATCTCGTTGAGGGTCGGGGCCTCGTCACTGGCGGTGGCCGCCTCGGCAATGGCCGCCTCCAGGTCGGGGCTGGCGTGGGCGCTGTACCAGCCGCCCATGGCGGCCATCAGCGAGCGCAGGGCGGCGTTGCCTTCCATATCCTCACGCACCGAGCCCAGGCCCGCGACCACGCCCTGGGCGTCGGCGAGGCGCTCGGCGATGGCCTCCAGGGTTTCGGTCAGCTCACCCTCGCGGCCGTCGATCCGCGCCTTGAGGGGCCTGTCGGGGCTCTCGCTGTAGCGGTGGCCGAAGCGGCCGCGGTCGCAGATGAACCACTCGTTGACCCGGTGATTGGAGCGGTGGGTCACCCGCCGCAGGGTCCCGTTGCGCGCCCCCGGCAGGGTGTTGCAGCCGACGCTGCAATGGGGACAGACCGAGGGTGCGGTCTGCAGGTCCCAGACGCGGCCGTAGTGCCGACGGAACACCTTGTCTGTGAACACCCCGGTGGGACAGACCTCCACCAGGTTGCCGGCGAACGGACTCTCCAGAGCGCCGTCGGTGGCACGCCCGAAGTACACCCGGTTGCGCGAGCCCAGCGCCCCCAGGTCGGTGCCCAGGGCATATTCCTGGTAGAAGCGCACGCAGCGGTAGCAGGTGATGCAACGGTCCATGTCGTGCCAGACCAGCGGACCCAGGTCCTGATTGAGGAAGGTGCGCTTGGCGCCGTCGTAGCGCCGGTAGGCGGGTCCGACGGCCACCGTCGTGTCCTGCAGGTGGCACTCGCCGGCCTCGTCGCAGACCGGGCAGTCGTGGGGGTGGTTGGTCATCACCAGCTCGATCACCGACTGGCGCGCCGCCACCGCTTGGTCCGCGCTCAGCGACATGCGCATGCCGTCCTGGGCCTTGAGCATGCAGGCGGGCAGCGTCCGCGGCCGCTCCCCTTCCCGGGCGGGCTGAAGCTCCACCATGCACAGGCGGCAGGCGCCGATGCTGCCCAGCGCCGGGTGATAGCAGAAGTGCGGGATATCGACGCCCGCCGCGTGCGCCGCCTCGATCACGTTGTCCCCGTCGGAGAAGGGGATTGCCTGGTCGTCGACGTAGAAGGTGCCCACTCGATCGAGCTCCTCGGTAAGGACAGGCGCCGCGCTCGATGTGCTCGTGGATCAGATCCCGGAAGAGCTTCAGGCCGGACTCCAGGGGCATGATCGCGCCGGGCGCGAAGGCACAGAACGAGTTGGGCGCGATCTTGGCGCACAGCTCCAGCATCAGATCCAGGTCCCCGCGCCGGCCCTGGCCGGCCTCGATGCGCTCCAGCAGGCTGTGCAGGTAGGGCAGGCCGTCCCGGCACGGCGTGCAGAAGCCGCAGGACTCGCGCACGAAGAACTTGTTGATGCCGATCAGGAAATCCAGCGGGCAGGTGGCGCTGCCCAGGGCGATGATGCCGCAGGTGCCGAAGCGCGAGCCCGCAGCCGCCACCGCGTCGAACTGCATCGGCGTGTCGAGATGCTCCGGCAGCAGGAACGCGGTGGAGGCACCGCCCGGCAGAAAGGCCACCAGCTCCTGGCCGTCCAGGGGGCCGCCGGCGTGGGCGTAGATCAGCTCCCGGGCGGTGGTGCCCATGGGCAGCTCCCAGAAGCCGGGGCGCTTGACCTCGCCGCAGACGCTGTAGAGCTTGGTGCCGCGGCCGCCGTTGATGCCCTGGGCGTTGAACCAGTCCGCACCCCGGGTGACGATGTGGGGCACGTGGCACAGGGTCTCGATGTTGTGGACCAGGGTCGGCGCGCCCCAGAGACCCTTCTCGAAGGGCATGGGCGGCTTGGCCCGGGGGTTGCCGCGCCGCCCCTCCAGGGCGTTCAGCAGGGCGGTCTCCTCACCGCAGATGTAGCGCCCGGCGGAGAGATGCACGTCGATGTCGAGATCGAAGCCGGAGCCCAGGATGTTGGCGCCCACCAGGCCTGCGTCCCGGGCCTCGGCGACCGCCCGTTCCAGGCGCCGGGCGCCCTCGGCGTACTCGCCGCGCACGAACACGTAGACATGGTCCGCCTGCTCGATGAATCCGGTCACCAGCACCGCCTCGATCACTTGGTGCGGGTCGCGGTAGAGCAGCTGGCGGTCCTTGAACGAGCCCGGCTCGGTCTCGTCCACGTTCATCACCAGGTAGCGCGGATGGGGGGCATCGGACCCGCGCGCCCGCCACTTGCGCGCCAGGGGGAAGCCGGCCCCGCCGTAGCCGCGCAGGCCGGTCTTGTCGACCATCTCGATCATGGCCTCGGGGTCCTGGCCCAGGGCGACCTTGAGCGCCTCGTAGCCGCCGCTGGCGCGATACTCTGCCAGGCCCGGGGGCTGCGGCAGGTCGAAATTGCGACTCAGCACGCGCTCCACGCTCAGCCCTCCGCCTCGGTCGCCAGGGATGCGAGCAGCTCCCCGAGGGATGCCGTATCCAGCCCGCCCAGCTCGCGCTCCCCTGCCAGCGCCGCCGGCGCCCGGTCGCACAGGCCCAGGCATACGTGGGGCATCACCGTCACCGTACCGTCCTTGCTCACGCCCCCCAGCGGGACCCCGGTCAGGCGCTGGGCCTCGGCCAGCAGGGCCGGAGCGCCGGCCAGATGGCAGGCGATGCTGTCGCAGACCCGTACCAGGGTGCGGCCCACGGGGCGGCGCAGCAGCAGGGAATAGAAGGTGGCCAGCTCGTCGAGCTGGGTCACCGACAGGCCGCACAGGTCGCTGGCCTCGGCCAGGGCATCGTCTGGCAGATAGCCGTATTTCTGCTGCAGGAACTGCAGCGTGTAAATGGCCCCCGCGCGCTTTTCCGGATAGCGGGCGATGTGCTCCTGCAGATGGCTGCGCTCGTGGTCGGTCAGCATGGCGCCGGTACGGCTCCGGTGGGGTGTCGGCGGGTCGGGCTCATCGGTCCAGGTCCGCGAGCACGTAGTCCATGGAGCCGATGGTGGCGATCACGTCCGCCAGCAGGTGGCCCTCGGACAGCCAGGAGAAGGCCTGCACGTGGGGGAAGGACGGCGTGCGGATACGCACCCGGTAGGGGTTGGGCGAGCCGTCGGAGACCAGGTAATAGCTCATCATCCCCTTGGGGGCCTCGGTGCGGAACGAGCTCTCCCCGGCCGGGAAGGCCATGCCGCGGCCGGTGCCCACGAAGTGGTGGATCAGGGTCTCGATGTCCTCCAGGGTGCGCGCCTTGCGGGCGAAGGCGTAGCGCGCCTGATCCGACAGCACCGGCCCCCCCGGCATGCGGGCCGCGGCCTGGCGGACGATGCGCAGGGTCTGGCGTATCTCCTCGATGCGCAGCCGGGTGCGGGCCAGGGCGTCGCCCTCGCTGGCGGTGGGGACCTCGAACTCGTAGTCCTCATAGCCGCAGTAGGGGCGTACCTTGCGCAGGTCCCAGGCATAGCCGGTGCAGCGCAGGTTCGGACCCGAGAATCCCCAGTCGATGGCCCGCTGGGCGTCGTATTGGGCCGTGCCGCGGGTACGGGCCTGGAAGATGGGGCTGTTGACCGTGATGGCCACGAATTCCGGCAATGCCTTCTCGATGCTCGCCGTCATCCGGTCCACCAGCTCCCGCCAGCCCTCCGGCAGATCCATGGAGACCCCGCCGATGCGGAAGAACGAGGGGTGCATGCGCCCGCCGGTGACCATCTGCACCACGTCGAAGATCAGCTCGCGCTCACGGAAGCAGTAGAAGGCAGGCGCCATCAGGCCCAGGTCGTGGGAGAAGCTGCCCAGCCACACCAGGTGGGCGGCGATCCGGAACATCTCCGAGAGCATCACCCGCATCACCACCGCGCGCTCCGGCACCTCGATGCCGGCCAGACGCTCCACCGCCATCACATAGGGCAGCTCGTTGGCCACCCCGGCCAGGTAGTCGATGCGGTCGCAGTAGGGGATGTAGTTGTGATAGGTGTGGCGCTCGGCGATCTTCTCCGCACCCCGGTGGTGGAAGCCGATGTCCGGGTCCAGGCCGACCACCGTCTCCCCGTGCAGGCGCGCCACCAGGCGCAGGATGCCGTGGGTGCCCGGGTGGTTGGGCCCGATGTTGAGGATGATCTCGTCCTCGCGCTCTCCCGGCAGCCGGGTGTCCACGACCCGGTAGGTCTCCATCAGCTGGCGGTGGCGCTCCGGGGGCAGGCTGTAGGGCCCGTGCTCGGTGGCGCGGCCGGGATAGGACTTGCGCAGCGGATGCCCTTCCCAGTAGACCGGCAGCAGGATCCGGCGCAGATCGGGATGGCCCGTAAACTGGAGGCCAAACAGGTCATAGACCTCGCGCTCGTACCAGTTGGCGCTGGGCCACAGGGAGGTGATGCTGGGCAGCGGGGTGTCTTCGTCCTCGATATGCACCTTCAGGCGCAGGTCGCGCTTACCCGACAGCGAGCACAGCTCGTAGAAGACCGTGTAGCCGCCGCCCCGGCCGGACTCGTCGATGGCCGAGAGGTCATAGAGCATCTCGTAGCGGGGCTCGGCGTGGCGCTTGAGATGGGTGAGCACCTCCAGCAGGTGCTCGGGCGCGACCTGGTGCACCGGCACGTCCGCCCCGGATGCCTGGGGCGGGGTCTGCTCGAGCTCGGCGATCACGGCGCTCACTGGGGTGGCACCCAGATGCCGAACGGCCGGCGCAGGCCCAGCGGAATGGGATTCTCCGCAATCTTCTCCTGCAGCAGCATGATGCCCTGCATCAGTGCCTCGGGCCGCGGCGGGCAGCCCGGCACGTAGACGTCCACCGGCAGGATCTGATCCACGCCCTGCACCACGCTGTAGACGTCGTACATGCCCCCGGAGTTGGAGCAGGAGCCCATGGAGATCACCCACTTGGGCGCCAGCATCTGGTGGTACAGGCGCAGGATCAGGGGCGCCATCTTCATGAAGATGGTGCCGGCGGTGATCATCAGGTCGCTCTGCCGGGGCGAGCCGCGCAGCACCTCCGCGCCGAAGCGGGCGATGTCGAAGCGCGGTGTGAGCGCGGTGACCATCTCCACGAAGCAGCAGGAGGTACCGAAGTTGTAGGGCCAGAGCGAGGACTTGTGGCCCCAGGCCAGCACATCCTCCAGGGTGGTGAAGACGGTGTTGAGCGGTCCTCCGGCGGCGGCCGGCTCGGCCTGGTGATCCGCGGGATATTGCGTGCTCACGACAAGCCCCCCTTGCGCCACTCGTAGACCAGGCCGAGCAGCAGAATCATGATGAACACCAGGGCGCCCAACGTGCCGGCGATACCCAGGCTCCAGTAGTCCACCGCCCAGGCGAACAGGAAGGCGGCCTCCAGCTCGAAGATCAGGAAGGAGACCGCTACCAGGTAGTAGCTCATGGGGAAGGGCACGCGGGCATCGCCGGTCGGCGGGATACCGCACTCGAACGGCATCTCCTGCTCCGTGTCCGGCTCCTTGCGGTAGCCCCCGATCAGCCAGTTCAGCACCAGCATGAACACCACCACGCCCAGGGCGATCAGGGCGTAGAGCCAGATGATGACGCCGGTTGCTAGATCGGACACGAGCGGCGATCCCATGCGGGTACGACGGAGGATGGCCGGTGGAAGCTAGGCACCCCGTTCAACCCTGCGCCCAAGCGGCTTGCTCGGTTCGTCTGCCTGCGCGCAGGCCGAGCCCCTCGGCAAACAGCGAGCAGCGCGGCGTGCCGGCTGCCCGGGCGCGCAATCGTGTTCCCGTTTTCGCTCAGCTCTGGCATTTGTTCCTGAGCACTCTGACTGCTCTTGTCGCACGGGGGGACGGGGCCAGCTCGGCTGCTTACAGGGGGCAGGCGTGCAAGGTCCGGCGAAGATGCCGCGCGAGCATGGTCGCCGGAACGGTTCAGCCTGTCAACTTCTAGCCTCTTCTCTCTTTCGCTTTACGACGGCGCGGCCGAGACTCAGCCGGGATTGCCACGCGCCGTTTAGAAGCACAATGAAAACAATTGCTTGCGTTCTGTCAGGACGCGCACGCAGGAGGTCGCAAGGGGCGAGGACGCGCTGCTCTCCAAGGCAGCGGCGCATGATTGGCACGCACCGATAGGCAGGCACGATGATGACCCGACGTACGTCCGCCGCGGCAGGTCCGCTCAAAACGCCCCATGCGATTTCCTGTAGGAGCGGCGTCCCGCCGCGCCCGGTGCCTGCTCGTCACGGCAGGACGGCTGCCTTGTCGGAGGCCAGCCCCCTGGCCGATCCGCGAGCTCAACGCCTTCCAGCACCACGGACAAACGCCCGCCCGCCCGCGCGTAGGAGCGACCGCCTGGTCGCGACCTCAGACCGCCTGTCCGGCACCACGGATGAACAAACCCTCGCGTAGGAGCGACCGCCCGGTCGCGACCGATGGTGCACAACCCCTTCCGGCACCACGGATGAACAAACCCTCGCGTAGGAGCGACCGCCCGGTCGCGACCTCAACGCCGTCCGGCACCACGGATGAACAAACCCTCGCGTAGGAGCGACCGCCCGGTCGCGACCTCAACCCCTTCCGGCACCACGGATGAACAAACCCCCGCGTAGGAGCGACCGCCCGGTCGCGACCGATGGGTGCACAACGCCTTCCGGCACCACGGATCGCGTATCTGTCCGAGCATCCCCCCGCCGGTGCCTTTCAGGGTCTTGTAGGCCTCACGCCATCGGGCCGGGTCGCGAATATCGTAGCTCACCAGGTACCAACGATTCTCGGCGTGCTCGTCGTCGTGGCCCATCAGCGCACCCTCATACGCGCGAACAGTCCCGGTGCGTTGCTCCCTATGTCCTTCTCCCTTTCATGAGTCGGGTAGGGTCGGGAGATGATTGATACCGCCACCGGTGTGGATCGTGGGCTCACCGCGCCCTGGTTTCGCTGGGCCCCGGGAGAGATCGCGCCGGGGCGGCGCTCCCACGGGGGCGCCGCTCCCGCATTGGCGGGGTCTTGTGGGAGCGGCGCCTCGCCGCGATTTGCGCCGACGGCATCCCGTGACCCCTCGGGCTTGCCAGCCTTCGGATGGTGCAGGGGCTTGGCGATCCTACCCCAGGTGCTGGCGGATAAACGGGATGGTAAGACGGCGCTGGGTGGCGAGGGAGAGCCCGTCTAGCCGTTCGATGACCGCGAGCAGGCTGCGCAGGTCGCGGGGCTGATGGCTGAGAAGGTAGCGGGCGGCCTCGGGACCGAGCGTCATGCCCCGGCGGGCGGCGGCCTCGATCAGCAGCCCCTCCTTCTCGGGATCGTGCAACTCGCGCAGGCGCAGCGCCGGGCCCCAGCCGAGGCGGGAGCTGAGGTCTTTGAGAGCGACGCCGAGTCCCGCGGGGGGCTGGCCGGCGCTGACCAGCAGTCTGCGTCCGGCGTCTCTCAGCCGATTGTAGAGGGCGAAGAGCGCGCCCTCCCATTCGGCCCGTCCGGCGATCGCGTCCAGGTCGTCGATGCAGACCAGGTCGAGCTGCTCCAGGCTCTGGAGCAGCTCTGGGTCCAGGCCGACGAGCTCGCGCAAGGGTAGGTAGGCCGGTGTCTGGGCGAGCTGGTGGGCGCGCTGGCAGACCGCCTGCAGCAGGTGGCTCTTGCCGCTTCCCGGTGGTCCCCACAGATAGATGTAAGGCTCCCGCGCGTCCTCGGAGAAGCGCTGCAACAGCGCCAGGGCCTCGGCATTCTCCCCGGCGACGAAGGTCTCGAAATCGGCCCGTTCATCGAGGCGAAGCCGCAGCGGCAGCTGCCACATCAGGGGTCGGGCCCCTCGTTGCGCTCGCCGGCGCTCCAGCGGGCATAGAGGCTGGCGCTGAAGAAAAAGCCCAGGCTGAGCGCGATCTCCGCCAGGCCGAGCCAACGCTCGGCGGGATCGGCATAGGCGACGCCCACGCCGTGGATGAAATAGAGCAGGACCAGATAGGCCGCCCACAGATGGGTGCGCACGCGCCCGTGGAGCACGCCGCGCAGCGGCAGCAGCAGCGGAAACACGGCAACTACCAGCACCAGGGAAATGGCGAAGTGGGTGGAAGGCGCCAGCCACGCGCTCCATGCGGTCGTCAGGGCGATCAGCCCCAGGTAGCTGCCCAGGGCCACGCGCTGGCTGATCCGGCGTCTCATCGGCGTACCGGGCGCAGCGCGAGGGCCGCTTCTGCGAGGCGCCGGCCGAGGACGCGGCAGAGCCGTTTCTCTTCTTCGGTCAGTGGCAGCCTGCTGTCGGCGCCGGCCAGGTGGCTCGGCCCGTAAGGGGTCCCCCCCGAGCGGGTGTTGACCAGGTCGGCGTCGGAGTAGGGCAGGCCGAGAATCAGCATGCCGTGATGCAGCAGGGGCAGCATCATGGACAGCAGCGTGGCCTCCTGACCGCCGTGCATGGTGGACGTGGAGGTGAAGACCCCGGCTGGCCGGCCCGCCAGGCCGCCCGACAGCCAGAGCTCGCTGGTGCCGTCCAGAAAGTACTTGAGCGGCGCCGCCATGTTGCCGAACCTGGTCGGGCTGCCGAGCGCCAGGCCGGCGCAGCCGCGCAGGTCGGCCAGGCTGGCATAGGGCGCGCCCTCTTCGGGAATCGGGGCCTCGATCGCCTCGCACACCGGGGAGACCGGCGGTACGGTGCGCAGCCTGGCCTCGATGCCGGCCAGGCTCTCGACCCCGCGCGCGATCTGGCGCGCCATCTCGCGCGTAGCGCCGTGGCGGCTGTAATAGAGGATCAGGACGTAATCCACGCTCAGAGCAGCTCGAGCACCGATTCGGGCGGGCGCCCGAGGGCCGCGCGCCGGCCATCGCGGATGACGATCGGGCGCTCGATCAGCCGCGGGTGCAGGACCATGGCCGCCACCAGCTCGGCGCGCGACAGCTGTGGGTCGTCGAGGCCGGCCTCGCGGTATTCGGCCTCCTTGCTGCGCATCAGCTCCCTCGGCTCCATGCCCAACAGAGCGAGGATACGCTCCAGCTCGGCGGCACTCGGCGGGCTCTTCAGGTATTCGATGATCTCGGGCTCGACGCCGTGCTCGCGCAGCAGCTCCAGGGTCGCGCGCGATTTGCTGCAGCGGGGGTTGTGGAAGATCTGTAGCTTCATGGACCTGGGACCTGAGGAATAGCGAGGCGGGCCATTTTACCCGAGGGCGGGTTTCGGGTGAGGGTCGGGCTGGTCATAATGAGCTACCCGGCCCGAGGCTCGCGAGTGCCATGACCCCAGACACAGGCGCCAAGGCGGTACCCCTGGGCCGGCTCGCTCGGACGGCGCAGGGCGCCGTGCGCTCGGCGCTGCGCTTGCTGCGCGCGCTGCTCGCCAACTTTTTCGCGAATAACGGACCGCAGAATGCGGCTTCGCTCGCTTAGCTCCTAGCCCCTAAACCGCCCGCTCCTTCATGGTGACCCGGTACTCGAAGCGTTCGAACGATGGGCTTGCCTCGAGCAGGCGCAGGGTGCCGACCTGCAGCTTCGATCTGCCCAGGTTGACCGTCAGCTCCCGGCCCTGGCGGAACAGGTTGCAGGGGGTGATCAGCTCGCCGCGGTCGTCGTTATCCGCGCGATCCACGAGCAGGGCGGGCTGGAGATCCGGCGTCGGCGTTCTGCCGAGCACGATGGGGCGTACTGTCACCGGCTGCGCCCTGGCACCAAGGAACTGCACGCCGATCTCGACGTTGGTGCCGTCGCGCTCGATCATGCGCCGCACCACGCCGATCAGCCAGCCTTTGGCGCGGGTGGCTCCCGTGTCCTCAATCAGCACCAGCTGCCCGACCCGCAGATCCTGGGGCGTCGGAAGGCGGACCCGCATCCCTACCCCGCCGGCGCTGCGGTTGAACTGGCGCCAACTGGGCAGGCGATTTACGGGCCGTCCACCGGGGCCCGCAGGCGGGTCGCGATCCGGATCCATGCGCGCGGGCGCGTAGTGAAAGCTGTCGTTTGCCCGGGTGAGCTCACGCAGTTGCGCGACGATCGCCACGATTCCGCAGGCGACCGGGAGCCAATCGTAGCTCTCCTCGCGCACCGATTCCCGACGCGCCGGCTCCAGCCAGGACTGCTCCATACGACCGATCAGCTGGTCGGCGCGAAACGGCTGCATTGCCTCCAGCCCGGGGGGGAGACGCGGCTCGGGGCCTTCAAGGGCGCCGCGGTGCAGCTCGAGCAGGCTGCGCAGTGGGCCGGGATCGATCACCCGGAAGCACTCGGCCGGTTGGTAGGCGTGCCCGGCCGCAAAGGGCGCGGGCGGTTTGGCTCCGGCAAGATCTACGACGCCCGCTCCGGGTGTCGGCGAAGACTCCGCCAAAGGCTCCAAGAGCGCCTTGCCGGCGCACCCGGCGAGATACTCGTTGGCGTGCCAGACCTCCCCTGGCAGCAGACGGTAGGGGTCGATCATGGCCAGCAGCACGGCTCGTTTGAAAAGCTGCGCAATGCTGGCCGTGGCAGGGGCAGGGGCAGGCCAGTTTCGATCGGCAAAGGCGTTGTCCGTCAGGCCGCGTCGCTCCGCCTCGGCGTACAGCTGATAGATCTCGCGCCAGGCGCCGCCGGGGGGCGGACGGTACTCGGCGCAGGCGAACACCAGCCCGATCTCGAGCATCCGGATCGCTCGATAAAGACTGAGTCCGGTGGCGTCGGCGTGGCGCGGTCCGGAGCGCGGCTGGATCACCAGCTTGTACCCGAAGGCCATCTCCGCGCTGAGAGCGCGCACCAGCGCTGTGTAGCGTCGGTGCGCCTTGTCGTGGCGCGGTGTCCGCACGGCGAGCATGCGGTCGGTGAAGATCCGCTGCAGACGCTCGAATGCCTGTTGCAGCCAGGCCATGAGCTCGCGGCGCTGGGCCGCCGGTGTCGGTGAGCGGTTGAGGTGGTAAAGGGACTCGAGCAGCCGCGCGGCCGCGTCCTCGGGCTTGGCATAGGGCAGCGCTTCCACCCAGACGCGCAAGCGTCCGGGATCGGTCAGGATCCCGGGGCGCGTGACCGGGTCGGCGGCTGGAACAGTCAGGGTCAGTAAAGGATCCACGTCGGGTTCTCGGGCCTCATCGGGTCCGGAGCCGTGGCTTTCGGCCGTCTATTTCCGGTGCGAGCAGACCATGCTGCATTCTAGCCCGCATTTCACGCCGCTGTTGAGCGCGAGGCCGATCGCGCCGGATCTGGCGTTGCAGTTTCCTGGCGGCGCCGCCAAAATCGAGCGATGATCTCCGAGAGTCTAGAGCGCCCGGCCGCCATCCCCCTGCCTGCCTGGAGCAAAGCCCTGGCGCTGGCCGTCGCGCTGCTGCCGGGTCTGCTGCGGGCGGGGCCGCAGATCTCGCTGCCGGATATCGATGGGGCGATGCACCGGCTGTCCGACTATCGGGGGAAATGGGTGCTTGTCAACTACTGGGCCACCTGGTGTCCGCCTTGTCTCGAGGAGCTGCCGGAGCTTGAGATCTTTCATGCCACGCACCAGGACAAGGACGCCGTGGTGCTGGGGGTCGATACGGAGGATATCTCCATCGAGGCCTTGCGGCGCTTCGTGGACGAGCAGTCGCTCACTTACCCGATCCTGCGCGGGGACGCGGCCGGGCGGACCCCGTTTGGCCTGGTCCAGGGTATGCCGACCTCTTTCTTGATCGATCCCCAGGGCAATCCGGTCGCGCGCCAGGAAGGGCCGGTCACGGCGCGGGCGATCGAGGACTTCATCGCGAGCCATGGCGATCAGGCGCGCAAGACCCGGCCATGAGATAGGCCCCGGGCGTCGGGCTCCGGACGGGATGGCACGCCGATGTCGACCTGGGATAGCCGGCTGGGCCGCTCGCACGATGAATTGAACAATGCGCCCACCTGGGCCAGATTGGACGCACTGTCCGGCCGGCCGCCGCGGCTCCCTGGCGTGGCTCCCTGGTGTGGATCAGGGGGCGGGCCCCCGGAGGCCGTTGTGCCTGGCGACGCCGCAGCGTCGGCTCGCCGGGTCTGTCCTGGCCCTGCAACTCGGAGATCGATCATGGATCCGAAGGCCTGTGTACGGTGCGTGGTGGCGGGGCGGGTGCAGGGTGTGCTCTTCCGTGCATCCACCCGCAGTCTGGCCGAGCGTCTGGGTCTCAGCGGCTCGGCGCGTAATCTCCCGGACGGCCGGGTGGAGGTGGTCGCCTGTGGCCGGCCGGATGCCTTGGCGCAGCTGCGCGAGTGGCTTCGCTACGGTCCGCCCGGGGCGCAAGTGACGGGGGTGAGCTGCGAGCTGCTGCCCGAGCTGGATGCCGGCGGCTTCACCACGGACTGATTCCGGGTCGGCGCGGATGGTGACAGGACCGCAGCGACCGGCCCAGGGGCCAGTGGGCGCCGATCAGCGCCTGGAGATCAGGGATGTGCTCGGCGGTCTGGTCTCCGATGGCCTGATGGAGCGCGAGGAAGGGGAACGGCTGATGCGCGTGCATCAGCAGCGCACCGGGCCGGATCTCGAGATCCACCCGCTGGTCTGGCTCTCCGGACAGCACCCGAAAGCTGCCGCCCCGTCCCACGAGGAGCTGGGCCTGGAGCAGCTGACCGAATGGCTCGCCGGGCGCTTCGGAGTCCCCTACCTGCGCATCGACCCGTTGAAGATCGACGTGGACGCGATCACCGGCCTGGTCTCGCATGCCTACGTCTCGCGGTTCAAGATCCTGCCGGTGTCGGTTGACCAGCGCCATGCCACCTTCGCCACGGCCGAGCCTCGGGTGCGCGAGTGGGAGCGCGAGCTGCGCCACGTGCTGCGACGCGAGATCCGCCGGGTGATCGCCAACCCGCTCGACATCGCCCGATTTCAGGACGAGTTCTACGGCCTGAGCCACTCGATCCGCCGGGTGACCCAGCGCGGGGCCGAGGCCCCCGGGGGCAGCATCGGCAATCTCGAGGCCCTGGTCGAGCTGGGCCGCGCCGGTAAGCTCGATGCCAACGACCAGGCGATCGTGCACATCGTCGACTGGCTGCTGCAGTATGCCTTCGACCAGCGTGCCAGCGACATCCACCTGGAGCCGCGCCGCGACCAGGGCAACATCCGGTTTCGCATCGACGGCATACTGCATACCGTCTACCAGATGCCCACGCCGATCCTCGGCGCGGTCACCGCCCGAGTGAAGGCGCTTGGGCGCATGGACATCATCGACAAGCGCCGCCCGCAGGATGGGCGCGTGAAGACCCGCACACCCGCCGGTCAGGAGGTGGAGCTTCGGCTCTCGACCCTGCCGACGGTGTTCGGCGAGAAGCTGGTGATGCGCATCTTCGATCCGGACGTGGTGGTCCGGGGCCTGAGCGCGCTCGGCTTCGACGCCCGCGAGGCGGCGCTCTGGGAGGAGCTGACCGGCCGTCCTCACGGCGTCATCCTGGTGACCGGACCGACCGGCTCCGGCAAGACCACGACCCTTTACGCCACCCTCAAGCAGCTGGCCTGCCCTGAGATCAATATCTGTACCATCGAGGACCCGGTGGAGATGGTCGAGCCCAGCTTCAACCAGGTGCAGGTCAAGCCCTCCATCGGGCTGGACTTCGCGGCCGGGGTCCGCACCCTGCTGCGCCAGGACCCCGACATCATCATGGTGGGGGAGATCCGCGACCTGGAGACAGCGCACATGGCGATCCAGGCCGCGCTCACCGGCCATCTCGTGCTGTCCACCCTGCACACCAACGATTCGGCCGCGGCGCTCACCCGCCTGCTCGATATCGGCGTGCCCTCCTACCTGATCTCCGCGACCCTGCTGGGCGTGGTGGCGCAGCGGCTGGTGCGCACCCTGTGCCCGCACTGCAAGCGCCCCGTATCCACCGAGGAGGCGGTCTGGCGGGAGCTGGTCAATCCCTGGAAGCTGCCGGTGCCCGGGCAGGTGTACCTGGCGGACGGCTGCCCGGAGTGTCGCATGACCGGATTTCTCGGGCGCCTGGGTGTCTACGAGATGCTGGCGCTCAGCTCAGGCGTTCGACGCCTCATCGGCGGTGAGTCCGGCGCCGCGGCGATCCGCGAGCTGGCCTATCGAGAGGGCACCCAGCCCCTGCGCATCAGCGCCGCTCGGAAAGTGGCCCAGGGACTGACCACGATCGAGGAAGCTCTCAGGGTGACGCCTTTGCCCGGCGACGCCTGAGAGCTAGCGCGCAGCATTCGCACCGCAACGGCCCGGCGTCCGCGATCGCGCCGTCCGCAAGGGGATGGCTCCGCTGCGGGCTCTTACGCCCCGACCGATGCCGGTGCCGGGGGTTTGGGGGCCGGCTGCTCCGTGTCGGTCTTGTTCTGCTCGGTCTGCGGGGCGTCGCCAGGGGGCAGGGGCCGGAACACCGGCGGCTGACCGTTGATCAGGAAGCCGTCTTGGGTCCGGCGGACGACCGCACGGGGCAGTCGTCGGACGGAGCCTTCAAGCCGGGCCTGAAGCGGGTCTGCTGCTCGGCGGCGGGATCGGTCTGCCCTGCCGTGCTCGCAGGCGTCGATCCGGCGACGGCCGGATCCTCCCGCGTCCAGGGCCGGAAACGGGGCTCCTTCACAGCTGCGCCCGAGATTGCCGGGGGGCCGGCGGCCGCAGCCTCTGGGCCCTGCGTCGGCTTCGCCGGGGGGGCGGTTTCGGCACCGGACGCGGGGGCCGGTTCCTGGTCCCCGGCCGATGCTGCCTTGCCCTGTGGAGGGCCCGGCGGGTACCAGAGCTGGCCTGGATAGCCGGGTGGGCTGGCGAAGGCCGGGCCCGGGCCAAAGCCGCCGAAACCCGGGCCAAAGCCGCCGAAGCCCGGCCCGTAGGGAGACCCTGGGCCGCCGAATGGGCCGCTCTGCCAGGGCGCCGGCGGGCCGAGCGGCAGGGGCACAACGGCCGCGTAAGGCGAGATCCCTGTGGGAGCGATCGCGTACGGGCCGGCGGGTGGCGGAGAGCCCGTCTGCGCCGTCGCGAATGGGGCTCCCAGCCCGGCGGAGCAGGCCAGGACCCAGAGGTGCAGTTTGCTCATTGTCTTCTCCTCCCCCCTCGAAAGACCTTCCGTGGCTCGCCGGATCCCTGGACACGGCCGGCCGCTGCGTCGACGAAGGATTAATATACTAGCAGCCCATCAGCACTGGATCGTGCTGCCGCGGAAAAACGCCTGTCGGCCGATCTTGCCGGCCCGCCCGGCCCAATGGCTGCAACTGTCTTCACCATGTCGCTGCCGGCACTCACCAACGGCGTCATCCTGCGCCGATATCAAAGGTCTTTGGCGGATTGCGCCCTGCCCGACGGGGGCGGCGGTAACCGCCCGCTGGCCAAATACCGGCCCCATGTCCAGCTGCTGGGCGCCCGGTGCCCCGCACCGTTGTTAGTCTGAAATCCCTGCGGCTGGCGACCGGGCGCCGGCGGGCAGCGACGGCAGCCGGTCCACCCCGGTGTCGATGCGCCCGTCGGGATGCAGGATGAGCCACCGATAACCGGGCAGCGACTGGTCCACCTCGAGATCGTCCAGGCCGGGTGTGAACTGGATGCAGGTCGCCGGGGCGCCGAGCAGGCGCACCCCGTTGCGCTGGGCACGGTACGCCTGGTGGATATGGCCCCAGATCAGGCCGCGCACCTGGGGATGGCGGTCGATGACCGCGAACAGTTCCGGGGCGTTGTCCAACGCCATGCGGTCCATCCAGGCGCTGCCTATAGGGATTGGCTGATGGTGGAGACAGACCAGAGCGTGCTTGTCGGCGTGGGCCGAGAGCCGTTGGTCGAGCAGGCTGAGCTGCGCGGCACTGAGGTGGCCGCCCGCCTCGCCCGGGAACGTCGAATCCAGCAGCACGAAGACCCAGTCGCCATGCACCGCGCTCGCGGCCATGGTCACCAGGCCTTCGTCCATTACCTGTGCCATGACGGCAGGGCTGTCGTGGTTTCCGGGAAGGCAGTAGACGGGCCGTTGCAGGGCGCCGAGATGCCGGCGCAGACGCAGATATCCCTGAGGTGTGGCATCGTGTACCAGATCGCCGGTGGCCAGCACCAGGTCGACATCCGAGGCCTGCTGGGCGATCCGATCGAGAACTGCGGTGAAGGTGTCGAAGGTGTTGAGCCCGACCAGACAGCGATCGGTCTGAGCATAGAGGTGGGTGTCGGTGACCTGGATGACACGCAGCGCACCATCGGGCGGAAGCCTCGACGGGGGGTTGTGTCGGGTGGTCCTCGGGCTGGATCGATCGCTTACCATGGAATCCGGGGCCGGGAGCCTGTCGAGCTTGGGGCTGTCCTGCTGCGCTAAAGCGGATATCGGCGGGATCTCGCTCGGCGGGTGCTCGCCAGCCGAGGGTCGCGTCGCACTTGCGCCTCAACGGCCGCTTCGCACCGGTCGATTCTAGACCAAGATCACCGCTGCGGGCACAAGGTGGGCGCCTGCGACTGGCTGCCGGCCGGGCCTGCAGCGATGGCGTTGGTTGGGCTTTACGATAGGTATAGTCGATCGTAATCATTGGAACAAACAATTTCACCCATCGGTCACGGTCGCCTAGTATGCTTACCACTGAGGTATATGATTGACCTTAGGTGACCGACACAACCCCGCGATAAGGAGGCAGCTTATGTCGCTCAAAGGCAGCAAGACCGAGACCAGTCTGAAAGACGCGTTCGCTGGCGAATCCCAGGCCAACCGCCGTTACCTGTACTTCGCTTCAAAGGCCGACGTGGAAGGCTACAACGACGTGGCCGCCGTGTTCCGCTCCACTGCAGAAGGCGAGACCGGCCACGCCCACGGCCACTTGGAGTACCTGGAGGAGTGCGGTGATCCGGCCACGGGCCTGCCGTTCGGCGCCACCGACGCGAACCTGAAGACCGCCATCGCCGGTGAGACCCACGAGTACACCGACATGTACCCGGGCATGGCCAAGGTCGCCCGCACCGAGGGCTTCGAGGAGATCGCCGATTGGTTCGAGACCCTGGCCAAGGCGGAGCGCTCCCACGCCAACCGCTTCCAGAAGGCCCTGGATACCCTGGGTCAGTGACAGGCCTCGGGAGGGGCTCGCGTCCCTCCCGATTCCCGCAAGACGAAGGCTGTAGCTTCAGGAGCACTGCGATGGCAGGCGGCGCAACCCGGGAGGGTAATCTCGAAGCCCCGACCCGGCACCCGTTGGATTGGAAGAGTCCGGATTTCTACGACGAGGAAAAGCTCTTCGCCGAGCTGGAGCGCGTCTACGAGATCTGCCACGGATGCAGGCGCTGCATCAGTCTGTGCCACGCCTTTCCCACGCTGTTCGATCTTGTGGACGAATCCTCCACCATGGAGGTCGATGGTGTCGCCAAGGCCGACTACTGGAAGGTCGTGGACCACTGCTACCTCTGCGACCTCTGTTACATGACCAAGTGCCCCTACGTGCCGCCCCACGAGTGGAACCTGGACTTCCCGCACCTGATGCTCCGGGCCAAGGCGGTGAAGCTCGAGCAGCAGGGTGCCTCCCTCAGCCACAGGATACTGACCAGCACCGATGCGGTGGGCCGGCTCGCCGGCATCCCGATCCTGGCGGGGGTGGTCAATACACTGAACAGAAACGCGGGCTTTCGCAGCGTCCTGGAAAAGACCCTCGGGGTCGACCGCGACGCCGTCGTGCCCGAGTATCACAGCAAGACGCTGCGGCAGCGCGTCGCGCCGCAACCAGGCGACGGGGCCGAGGCCGCCGGGCCCACCCGCGGCCGCGTGGCGCTGTTCGCCACCTGTTACGGAAACCGCAACGACCCCCGGAGCGGTGAAGACCTGGTGGCGGTGCTCCGGCACAACGGCATTCCCGTGACCATCGCACCCAAGGAGCAGTGCTGCGGCATGCCCAAGCTCGAGCTGGGCGACCTGGAGGCGGTCGAGGCTGCCAAGCAGGCCAACATCCCGGTGTTGGCGCAGCTGGTGGACGAGGGCTGGGATATCATGGCGCCCATCCCCTCCTGCGTGCTGATGTTCAAGCAGGAGCTGCCGCTGATGTTCCCGGACGACCCGGACGTCGCCAAGGTGCGCGATGCCATCTACGATCCGTTCGAATACCTGATGCTGCGCCACAAGCACGGCAAGCTGAGCACCGATTTCAAGCAGCCCCTGGGCAAGGTCGCCTACCACGCCGCCTGCCACCAGCGGGTGCAGAACATCGGTGCCAAGACCCGCGAGGCCCTGTCGCTGGTGCCCGGTACCCAGGTCGAGGCGATCGAGCGTTGCTCCGGCCACGACGGCACCTACGGGGTGCGCAAGGAGACCTTCGGGATCTCCATGAAGCTGGTCAAGCCGGTGGTCGCCCGGGTCCAAAAGGCCGAGGCCGACCATCTCACCAGTGACTGTGTCATGGCCGGCCGCCACATCGCCAACGCCCTGGGCGACGGCCGCGAAGCGGTGCATCCCATCTCGCTGCTGCGCAAGGCCTACGGCATCTGAGCGACGGCCAAGCGCAGCGCCCGAGGGCGCCGCGGTTATTCCTTCTCCCTCAGGGAGACACATCGGCAGGAAAGCCGATGTGCACGGCTGAAAGCCGCCCGAGGGTGGCGCACAGGAGGTGCGCCATGAACGTGAGGAGAGGGAGTGCACGGCTGAAGCCGCCCGAGGGTGGCGCACAGGAGGTGCGCATGAATGCGAGGATGAGGGGATCGTATGTGGTTATCCCTTCTCCCTCAGGGAGACACATCGGCAGGAAAGCCGATGTGCACGGCTGAAAGCCGCCCGGAGGGTGGCGCACAGGAGGTGCGCCATGAACGTGAGGATGAGGGGATAGAAAAGGCTCAACGGGTTAGGCTCGTTGATCCCCCGCACCCCGCCCCTCTCCCGGTGGGAGATGGGATGTTTGGACAGGCCCTTGAATCAGCCTCGCGGCGTAGCGGAAGCTGCTAGGCTGAGCAGAATCGACCACTTTGCAAGAGAATGAGGAGAGTGCCATGGCCCACGAGGGTTACCACGAGCCGGTCGCGGAGCTTAGCGCGGAGACGCGCGACATGCACCGGGCCATAGTCTCGCTGATGGAAGAGCTCGAAGCGGTGGACTGGTACAACCAGCGCGTGGACGCGTGCGCCGATCCCGAGCTGCGCGCCATCCTCGCCCACAACCGTGACGAGGAGAAAGAGCACGCGTCCATGGTCCTGGAGTGGATCCGCCGACGAGATCCGCGCTTCGACAAGGAGCTGCGCGACTACCTGTTCACCGACAAGCAGATCGCCCACGAGTAGACGATGATTGCCGCCATGGAAAAGCTGACCCGCCAAGACCTGCTGTCCCTGGAGCGCTACGCCGCGGAGCGCGCCGAATTCCGCGCCCGGGTGATGGCCCACAAGAAGCACCGCAAGCTGGCCATCGGACCCAATGCGACGCTCTATTTCGAAGACCGCCTGACCATGCAGTACCAGATCCAGGAGATGCTGCGGGCGGAGCGCATCTTCGAGGCCGCGGGCATCCAGGACGAGCTCGACGCCTATAATCCCCTGGTCCCGGACGGCTGCAACTGGAAGGCCACCTTCATGCTGGAGATCCCCGATGCGGAAGAGCGCAAGCGTCGGCTGGCCGAGCTGATCGGCATCGAAGACCGCGTCTGGGTGCAGGTGGCGGACTTCGACCGCGTCTATGCGATCGCCGACGAGGACATGGAGCGGGCGACTGCTGACAAGACCTCCTCGGTGCACTTCCTGCGCTTCGAGCTGAGCCCCGACATGGCCACCGCGGTCAAAGCAGGAGCGGCGCTCAGCGCCGGCATCGACCACGCCAGCTATAGCTTCGCCCTGGACGCGCTGCCGGGCGATATTCGCGACTCCCTCGCGCAGGACCTCGCCTGACCGGCCTCTCGGCCGCCGCCACACTTGTGGGAGCGCCGCCCCCGGCGCGATAGGGAGTGGGCATCCCTGCCGCAGCGATATTCGCGACTCCCTCGCGCAGGACCTGGCCTGACCCGCCCCTCGGCCGCCGCCACACTTGTGGGAGCGCCGCCCCCGGCGCGATAGGGAGTGGGCATCCCTGCCGCAGCGATATTCACGACTCCCTCGCGCAGGACCTGGCCTGACCCGCCCCTCGGCCGCCGCCACACTTGTGGGAGCGCCGCCCCCGGCGCGATAGGGAGTGGGCATCCCTGCCGCAGTCGATATTCGCGACTCCCTCGCGCAGGACCTGGCCTGACCCGCCCCTCGGCCGCCGCCACACTTGTGGGAGCGCCGCCCCCGGCGCGATAGGGAGTGGGCATCCCTGCCGCAGCGATATTCGCGACTCCCTCGCGCAGGACCTGGCCTGACCGGCCTCTCGGCCGCCGCCACACTTGTGGGAGCGCCGCCCCCGGCGCGATAGGGAGTGGGCATCCCTGCCGCAGCGATATTCGCGACTCCCTCGCGCAGGACCTGGCCTGACCCGCCCCTCGGCCGCCGCCATACTTGTGGGAGCGCCGCCCCCGGCGCGATAGGGAGTGGGCATCCCTGCCGCGATGTCGCAGGCTTCGATGACCCCCAGCCCGCCTACCCGGCCTCGCAGCTCGGCTTGACCCCCACCGCCCGATCGCCCCGAGGCGGGGCTCCCACAAGCAAACAAGCCAGCCTGCCGGACCCCCACCGCCTCATCGCCCCGAGGCGGGGCTCCCACAAGCAAACAAGCCAGCCTGCCGGACCCCCACCGCCCACCGCCCCTGCTGTGGGAGCGCCGCCCCCGGCGCGATTCCCCCGCTGCGCCAAACCCGCAATCCCCCGAGGAAAGGCTCCCACAAGCCAAGCACCCAGCCAGCCGGCCAAGCCCCTGTGGGAGCGCCGCCCCCGGCGCGATCTACTCGGGCTAGAATCAGCCTGTGCCCGCCGGGCGGAGTGTGAGGACTTCCTAACGGCCTGTGCAAAGGACCCGCCATGCCTTTCGCTCGACACTACCGGATTGCCTGCATTGTGCCGATCGCGCTGATGCTGTACGGCATGCTATCGGGCGGCGCCGCGCGAGCGGATGTCTACGATGACGCCCGGGCCGCCATTGACCGGAAGGACTACCAGCAGGCCCGCCAGTTGCTGATCCCCGCCGCTTACGCCGGTGACCGCCGGGCTCAGTTCGCGCTCGGCCTGATGTACGGGGAGGGGCAGGGCGCAGGCAAGAGCCCCGTTACGGCCTTGCGCTGGCTCCGCAAATCGGCCGAGCAGGGCTATGGTCCGGCCCAGTTCGATCTGGGCAATGCGTACCAGCAGGGCCGGGGGACCCAGCCTGATATGGCCGAGGCCGTGCGCTGGTGGCAGCGCGCGGCCCGCCAGGGATTCGAGCGCGCCCAATACAATCTCGGCGCCTATTGGCTGCTCGGCCAGCATGAAGAGCGGCTGCAGCGCTTGGGCATGGCCTGGCTTCTCGAGGCCGCCGGCCTAAGCTATCAGCCGGCCGTGGATCTGGTCGCTAAGCTGCGCGAGATCAGGCCGGACGGGTTCGAGGACCAGGGCTGGCTGTTCGAGCCCGAGGCCAGCGAGGTGCGCATCCTGGCGGGCAGCCCGACGGCCTTCCTGATCCAGCTTTACGCCTCGCCCAACCGGGACGCTGTGCGGGCCTTTCTGGATAAGGAGGGACTGCGGGGCAAGGCGCTGCTGTTCCGATTCCCCAGGAAGGGCGCGCTCTGGCTCGGCGTCGCTTATGGCAGCTACCCGGACAAGGCGGCCTGCGTCAACGCGATCCGCCGGCTGCGCGCCTCGCTTCGCGCCAACCACCCCTGGGCCCGCAGCTTCACGTCGGTACAGGAGCTCATCGGGTCGGTCCAGGCGGTCGGCGACTGAGGCGTCCGCGCGCCGGACGCGCTCCCGGTCGGTGGGCTCAGGGGCTGCCCTCCGGCGCTGCCGGGGCTCCTTCTCCCTCAGAGAGACACATCGGCAGGAAAGCCGATGTGCACGGCTGAAAGCCGCCCGGAGGGTGGCGCACAGGAGGTGCGCCATGAACGCGAGGATGAGGGGATCGAAAAGGCTCAACGGGGCGTTTCGTTGACCCCCTCACCCCGTCCCTCACCCCGGTGGAAGAGGGGCCGCATCGGCGGACGCTGGTGTTGCCGCCGAGGCCCGGACGGGGGCCGCCGGCCCGCTGGCTCAGAAGTCTTCGGTTGAGGTGAACAGGCCTACGCGCAGGTCTTTGGCGGTATAGATCTCCCGGCCGTCCACCGAGAGGCGGCCGTCGGCGATGCCCAGCACCAGCTTGCGCGCGATCACCCGCTTGATGTCCACGTGGTAGGTCACCTGCTTCGCCTTCGGCAGCACCTGGCCGGTGAACTTGACCTCGTGCACACCCAGGGCACGCCCCCGGCCGGGGTTGCCGAGCCAGGCGAGGAAGAAGCCCACGATCTGCCACATGGCGTCGAGACCCAGGCAGCCCGGCATCACCGGATCACCGGGAAAGTGGCAGCCGAAGAACCAGAGATCCGGTTGGATATCCAGCTCCGCGATGACCTCGCCTTTACCGTAGCTGCCGCCTTCGTTGGAGATGCGGGCGATACGGTCCATCATCAGCATGTTGGGCACCGGCAGCTGGGCGTTGCCGGGCCCGAACAGCTCGCCGTAGCCGCATTTGAGCAGCTCGTCGCGGGAGTAAGCGCTCTGTCTGGTCATGGGCTGGCCTGTGGGCTGCCGGAGCCGGAAGGCCAGGATCGGCCCGGGCTCCCCGGCGAGCGGCCTAGTTTCCGGGGGCGCCGGGCCTGTGTCAAACCGACAGCCGCCGGCGAGGGGCAAACCCCGCCGCTCTGTCCGGAATTTGCCAAGCGCCGGGACGCGGTGGTAACTTTCGTACCCAGCTAACTATTCAGCTTCCGTCATTCCGGCCATGGATTGGCCGGAATCCAGTACCAGGGAGGGTGCTTAAACGTCCTGCTTGCCGTCCATGGCAGCTGGATTGCGTCCTTAGCTCCTTAAGCAGCACTTCCATGTGCTGCTTCTCCGGTTTCCAAGCCGGAATGACCGTCGATTTATCGGGGTGCCGAATAATATGGATGTTACGTTTCCAGTCTTGAAATCCTCGGCGGCGGATCGATGAGACACTGGTACGCGGTCTACACCAGGCCCCGCCAAGAGGCCCTGGCGGAACAGAACCTGGGCCGACAGGGCTTCCAGGTCTGGCTCCCGCGTGCGCTGCGATCGAGACGTCAACGGGGACGCTGGCGGGACCTGGTCGAGGCGCTGTTTCCCCGCTATCTGTTCATCGAGCTCGACCTGCAGCGCGACAATACCGCTCCCATTCGCTCCACCCTGGGGGTGAGCGGTCTGGTGCGCCGGGGCGACTGGCCGGCCGTAGTCCCGGATGCCGTGATCGACGGACTTCGAGCGGCGGCTGACCGGCAAACTGGCCTGCATCGGCTCACGCCTCGCCCCCTGGCCAAAGGCGATCGGGTCGCGGTGCTCGAAGGGCCGTTCCAGGGACTGGAGGGCATATTCCGGGCCGCTTCGGGTGCCGAGCGAGTGACCATCCTGCTCGACATCCTCGGGGGTGCCAGTCCCGTGAGCCTCTCCCGCCACTGCGTGGCGCGGCTGCCGGGCGCGAGCGATCCGGGCCGACTGCTGTCCTGATCTTCCGCTCCGGGTCGCTTGCCCGCAACAGACCGAGC
The DNA here is from genome assembly GCA_963711095.1 of uncultured Gammaproteobacteria bacterium. Lineage (GTDB taxonomy): Bacteria > Pseudomonadota > Gammaproteobacteria > Chromatiales > Chromatiaceae > CAVQCX01. Next base: position 100,660 of record CAVQCX010000016.1, read on the forward strand.
TCCCGCCATGCCTGGAAGCAACCGCGGCACGATCCTGGTCACCGGCGGTGCCGGATACATCGGCAGCCATGCCTGCAAGGCGCTAGCCCTCGCCGGGTACGAGCCCGTGGCCTACGACAATCTGGCCTACGGACACCCATGGGCGGTGAGATGGGGCCCACTGGAGCGCGGCGACATCGCCGATGGCGAGCGCCTGCGCACAGTGCTGCGCAAGTATCGGCCCGCGGCGGTCATGCATTTTGCCGCTTTCGCCTATGTGGGTGAGTCGGTCACGGATCCGGCTAAGTATTACCGCAACAACATCTGCGGCACCATCGAGCTGCTCGACGCCATGCGCGGCGAAGGCGTCGACCGCTTGGTTTTCTCCAGCACCTGTGCCACCTATGGTGAGCCGCTGCAGGTGCCAATGCGCGAGGACCACCCCCAGCGGCCGATCAATCCCTATGGCCGCACCAAGCTGGTGATCGAGCAGGCGATGCAGGACTATGCCGTCGCCTACGGCCTGCGGGGCGTCGCCCTGCGTTACTTCAATGCCGCGGGCGCGGACCGGACGGGGAGATCGGCGAGGACCACGACCCGGAGACCCACCTGATCCCACTGGTGCTCGGCGCCGCCTTGGGCCGGCGCCCGGCGATCACCGTGTTCGGTGACGACTATGACACCCCGGATGGCACCTGCATCCGGGACTACGTCCACGTCACGGACCTGGCCGATGCCCATGTGCGGGCCTTGCAATGCCTCGATGCAATGCCGGGCTTCAGAGCCTTCAACCTGGGTAATGGACAGGGGTTCTCGGTGAAGGAGGTCATCGCGAGCGCCCGCGTGGTGACCGGGCGGGCGATCCCGGTGCAGATCGGTCCGCGCCGACCGGGCGACCCGCCCAGACTGGTCGGTGATTCGGGCCTGATCCGCGATGAGCTGGGATGGGAGCCACGGTTTTGCTCGCTGGATGCCATTATCGAGACCGCCTGGCGGTGGCATAGGGGGTGAGCCGGGGTGGCCGGTTGGCTTGTGGGAGCCCCGCCTCGGGGCGATGAGGCGGGGGGTGAAGTCGGATGAATCGCGCCGAGGGCGGCGCTCCCACATGAGGAGGTCCGCCGGGGTGGCCGGTTGGCTTGTGGGAGCCCCGCCTCGGGGCGATGAGGCGGGGGGTGAAGTCGGATGAATCGCGCCGAGGGCGGCGCTCCCACATGAAGAGGTCCGCCGGGGTGGCCGGTTGGCTTGTGGGAGCCCCGCCTCGGGGCGATGAGGCGGGGGTGAAGTCGGATGAATCGCGCCGAGGGCGGCGCTCCCACATGAAGAGGTCCGCCGGGGTGGCCGGTTGGCTTGTGGGAGCCCCGCCTCGGGGCGATGAGGCGGGGGGTGAAGTCGGATGAATCGCGCCGAGGGCGGCGCTCCCACAAGGGGGCGAGCCGCTGAGACCGGACTGCTCGCGCCGAGGGCGGCGCTCCCACATGAAGAGGTCCGCCGGGGTGGCCGGTTGGCTTGTGGGAGCCCCGCCTCGGGGCGATGAGGCGGGGGGTGCAGTCGGATGAATCGCGCCGAGGGCGGCGCTCCCACAAGGGGGCGAGCCGCTGAGACCGGACTGCTCGCGCCGAGGGCGGCGCTCCCACAAGGTGCGGCGCTCTCCCGGGGCCGGCAGAAGTCGGCTCAGGCCTTGCCGAGACGCACCCCGGCCTTCGCCAGCTCGGTGCTGAGGAAATCCACCACTTTGGCGAGGTCGATGAAGCGGTTCTCGCTGTCCCGCCGGGCGCGGTACTCCACCTTGCCCTGATCCAGCGACTTCTCGCCGACCACCAGCCGATGGGGAATGCCGATCAGCTCCATATCGGCGAACATGAATCCGGGGCGCACGTCGCGGTCGTCCAGCAACACCTCGATGCCGGCGGCACCGCAGCTCGGCATACAGCTGCTCGGTGGCCTCGCGCACCCGGTGGGAGCGGTCCATCTTCATGGGCAGCAGCGCCACCTGGAAGGGCGCGATCGGCGCCGGCCAGCAGATGCCGCGCTCGTCGTGGTGCTGCTCGATGGCGGCGGCAACCACCCGCGAGACGCCGATGCCGTAGCAGCCCATGGTCATGACGACCGAGCGTCCCTGCTCATCGAGCACGCTGGCGTTCATCGCCGCACTGTACTTGCGCCCGAGCTGGAAGATGTGCCCGACCTCTATGCCCCGGACGATCGTCAGGGTGCCCCTGCCGTCGGGACTCGGGTCGCCGTCCACCACCTTGCGGATGTCGGCGATCTCGGGCAGCGGCAGGTCGCGTCCCCAATTCAGCCCGAAACAGTGTTGGCCGTCCTGATTGGCGCCCGCACTGAAATCGGCCACCACGGCGGCGCTGCGATCAGCGATGCAGGGGATCGGCAGGCCGAGCGGGCCGAGCGAGCCGGGACCGGCACCGACCCGGGCGCGAATCTCCGCTTCGCTGGCGAAGCGCAGCGGGCTCGCTACCGCGCGCAGCTTCTCCGCCTTGACCTCGTTGAGCTCGTGGTCGCCGCGCACCAGCAAGGCCACCAGGCCGCCATCCACCTCTTCGGAGGCGCCGACCACCAGCGTCTTGACGGTGCGCTCGACAGGAACGCCGTAGCCGTCCACCAGGTCCTGGATGGTTTTGGCCCCGGGCGTGTCGACCAGGCGCATAGGCTCGGACGGGGCGGGGGCCGCGCTCGTCGGCGACACCGCCTCGGCCAGCTCCACGTTGGCCGCGAAGTCTCCCGTCGGTGGAGAAGGCGATGGCGTCCTCGCCGGAGTCCGCCAGCACATGGAACTCGTGAGACCCGCTGCCGCCGATGGAGCCGGTGTCGGCACGCACGGCCCGGAATTCCAGCCCGCAGCGCTCGAAGATCCGGGAGTAGGCCCGATACATGACCTCGTAGGTCGCCTGCAGCGACGCCTCGTCCATATGGAAGGAGTAGGCATCCTTCATCAGGAACTCCCGGGCCCGCATCACCCCGAAGCGCGGGCGGATCTCGTCCCGGAACTTGGTCTGGATCTGGTAGAAGTTGACCGGCAGCTGCCGGTAGCTGCGCAGCTCGGAGCGCGCCAGCTCGGTGATGATCTCCTCGTGGGTGGGCCCGAAGCAGAATTCGCGCGCGTGCCGGTCCTTCAGCCGCAGCAGCTCGGGGCCGTACTGGTCCCAGCGCCCGGACTCCTGCCAGAGCTCGGCAGGCTGCACCGCCGGCATCAGCACCTCCAACGCGCCGGCACCGTTCATCTCCTCGCGCACGATCGCCTCCACCTTGCGCAGCACCCGCAGGCCGAGCGGCAGCCAGGTGTAGAGCCCGGCAGCGAGCTTGCGGATCAGCCCGGCGCGCAGCATCAGCCGATGGCTGACGATCTCGGCGTCGGCCGGCGTCTCTTTCAGGGTTTGCAGGGGGAAACGGGAGGTGCGCATAGCGTGGCTGGCCTGGGCATAAACCAACGAATTCTAGGGGGCCGGATACGCAGGGTCAATTCAGCAGTTTTCTGGCGGTTTGTTGACGTGGCGCAACAATGAGTCGCAGGCCGTTGAGCATCACAAAAGGGATTAATATGCCGATAAATTTCCCGAAGCATCCGACATCTACTGTGAATTCTGTGAATTTGCGCACGCGCGGCTCCTATTGTGTTGCGGTGAGTCTTCGTCGTAGACTATTTCCAGACAAGGGGTACCTTCAGAGACAGGGGTGTTGCGAATGGATACAAGAAGGGTTATTCCGTTGGCCGCATTGCTGCTGATCTTCGCAACGGCCGGCGCCTGGGCCAGTGTGGCCGACGACATGGCCAACGGCGAGCCGTTGGACACCATCCTCATGAATGCCACGGACGATGGTATGACGGTCAAGGACGCCGTCGCTGCAATACTCGGTCTTCGCCCGGATCGCGCCTACGACACCATCGCCGCCGCCATCTGCCTGATCCCCAACTTCAAGCCGAGCGCGTGCACCGCAGACGGGCAGCAGCTCGATTCCACGGATTGCGCGGACAGCGTCACGGCCGCAGCCGCTGACAGCGGGGTGGACTCTGGCACCATCGCCAGGGCGGCAGCCGCCGGGAGGACCTGCTGGCTCAACCGGGTCAATCCGAGCGGTGGCGAGTGGGGCGGAGGCGGGGCTATCCGCACGGATCCGGCTACCTGTGCTTCCAGCGAGCAGCTCCTGAGCTGAGCGCGTCCCGCAAGACGCATCTCAAGGCGTATCTCTCCGAGCATGCTTTGGCATGCGGCGTGGATCTGGATTTCAAGGAAAAAGGAATCAGGACATGAGCAGTCTGGTCGAACGATTCTCCAACCGGGGCGGTGGGGTCTTGAGGCTTGGTCTGCTCGCCCTGGCGGTGGGTGGGGGGCCAGCCCAGGCCGATCAGAGCCAGCCCGGCTTCTTCGCCACGGTCGGGAGCCAGGTTGGTTACGACGACAATGTCGGGCGGACCGCCGACAACGAGCAGTCCTCCACGACGGCCACCCTGAGCCCGCGGCTCGGATGGCTCGGCTTCTTCTCCAAGCACAGTCTCCTGGTCACCTATGCGGGTGACTATGGGACGTATTTCAGCGACCACGATCTGGATTATGCCGACCACTCGGTCAAGGGCGACCTGCGCCTTGATCTGTCGCCGAAGCTGGATGTCGAATCTTACAGACCGGCTACAAGCTAGGGCACGATGCCCCGGCGGCGGACCGCTATTCGGCGACCGGCCAGATGCAGAAGTGGGATGAGAAGGACGTCGACGGCAAGGTCACCTACGGGCGGCGAACCGCCAAGGCCCAGGTCTCGTTCGAGGGCGGCTACCTGGAGCGGCGTTACGACGACAACATCGATGGGCCGACGCTGGCGGAGCGGGCGACGTGCAACGGCTCGCCGCACCCTCGCGCGTCCCACGCTGTTGTCCGGGGTGGGCTCGCTCGGCGTCGGGCTGATCAACTCGGCATTCCCGCTGCCCGCCGTTTCGACCCCGGGCTCGCCGACCGCGCGGGACCATGACGGCACGCCGGATGGTTGGGACCTTGTTCTGGAACCTGGGCCCCAAGACCCAGCTGCTCGCCGAGGTGACACGCTACGACGAGAACTATCTCAACAACTTTTTCAAAGCTAATTACCAACTCGACAGCAGCGAGTGGCGCTATCAGGTGGGAGCGACCTGGAAGGCCACCGCGAAGACCACCGGGGAGTTTCGGATCGGCTATTACCAGCGGGACATGAAGGCCGCCGCAGCTGGCAGATAGCGCGGGCTGACCTATCAGCTGCGCATGAACTGGCACCCCAAGACCTACAGCACGGTCTCCCTGCTGGCGGAGCGCTCCAGCGACGTCACCTGGAACCCGCAGTACTTCGACGTCGCCGGCCTGGCCCTGCCTCTCGGGACAGGGGGGACCTCCACCGACAACACCGGCTATTTCATCGCGACGACCCTTCGGGGTTAACTGGAATCACGAGCTGACGCGGCGTTGGATCCTGGACACCGGGCTCCAATACGACATGGACGATTACCGCGGGTCGAGCTGCGCGCCAGGATGACGTGTACAATTTCCACTTCGGCAATCGCGCGCAAGCTCGGGCGCCACAGCAAGCTCGGTGTCCGTTATGCCTACTCCGGAGCGCAATTCCGACCTGGCGGGTGCGGATTACGCGGCCAACAGCTACATGCTGACATTCTCGACCGAGCTGCTGTTGACGCGACTGGGCAGTCGGAGCGACCATATGCGGCTCCGGTGGCAGCTGGACCCGGCCCTTTGTACTGTTCTCATGATGGTCTTATCGAGCTTGGCGCATCGCTGCCGCCTTGGTCTTGGCTGGCGCTCCTGGCATTTCCCGGACTCGCGCTGCCTGCCGGCGATGCCTATCGGATCGCGGCGGGCGATACGCTCGCGGTCACGGTCTATCGGCGAGCAGGATCTCAGCCCTCAGGCGTTGAAGGTCAACGGCAAGGGGACAGTGTCTTTTCCCTTGCTCGGCGAGGTCGAAGTCGGTGGGCTGACCTCCACCCAGGTGGAGCGGAAGCTTGCCGCTCTGCCTGACCGATGGGTATCTCAAGAGCCCGCGGGTGTCGGTCTCCATCAGCGCCTATCGCCAGTTCTATGTGCGTGGCGAGGTGAAGCAGCCCGGCGGATACAGCTACCAGGAAGGGCTGACGGTGGTGAAGGCGATCTCCCTGGCCGGCGGATTCACCGAGCGTGCTTCGGAGCGCAAGATCAGCTTGTCCAAGGAATCGGATCCCGGACATCCGAAGAGAGGGGTCGGGCTCGACGATCCGGTACACCCGGGAGACATCATCTCCGTGGGCGAGAGCTTCTTCTGAGCACCATTGGCCCCTTCGACGCAGACAAGCGCCGTTTCGTTTGCTGGGGCAGTCTGTGCAGGCGATGCCCTGCCGGGCGCTCTTCACCGGCCTGACTGGGGTAACAGCCTCGCCGATCCGCCTAGCGACATGGGCCCCGCCGGGCCCGGTGAAGGACCGGCGGCGAAACTGATGGACATCCGCACCTTGCCAAATACCGATCCGCAGCCGTTACGCAAGGACCCGTTCCCGGTGGGTCCCATGGCCAGCGACGATGACCAGGCCGAGGGCTTGGACTTCGCCGAGTACTGGCGCATCGTCCGGCGCCACAAATGGGGCATACTCTCGATCGCCCTGCTCTGCACCCTGATCGGCCTGGTTACAGCGCTGACCTCCGTCCCAGTCTACCAGGCCCAGGTGAGGCTCCTGGCCGAGCCCATTCCAGCGAGCTTCAACGCCAAGGATCAGGCTACCGCAAGCCAGCTCGTCTGGCTGTTCTACGAGACCCAGTTCGAGATCATCCAGAGCCGAGCCGTCGCAGAGCGAGTGGTCGACAAGCTGGGCTTGGTGGCGAAGTCGACCGCCGAGGCGCAGCGCAAGGAGCAGCAAGGAGAGACTGGAGCGAGTGGCTTCAGACCTCAATTGGCGGGATTGGCTTCCTGAGGGCTGGATCGCCAAGCCCGCGGAGCAGCCAAGCGCTGACAAAGTCAGGGTCGATCTCGCCGCCGGGATCCAACGGGGGTCTGGATGTCAAGGGCGGAAAGCAGAGCGAGATCATCCTGGTCAGCTACGATTCGCCCCGACCCCGAAGAAGGCGGCTGCGATCGTCAACGCAGTGGCGGATGCCTACATCGAGTTCGGTCTCAGCTCGCGGCTGTCGAGCGCCGAGAAGACCACCTCCTGGCTCAACGAGCAGCTGGTCGACCTGCGCAAGAAGGTGAACGAGTCCGAGGCCGCTCTGGAGGCCTACCAGCGCACCCACGGCGTGATCGATACCAGCAGCCAGCAGCAGGTGATGAATGCCAAGCTGGCCAGTCTCACGACGGAGCAGGTCAAGGCCCAGTCGGCCCGCGCAGAGGCGGAGATCCGCTTCAACCAGGCGATGGCCGTCAAGCGCGGCAACGCGGACTACGATGCGCTGGCATCGGTGCTGCAGAGCCCCATGATCGGTGACTCTGAGGCGCCAGCAGATCGATCTGCAGCGCAAGGTCAGCGAGCTGTCAGAGCGTTACGGCGACAAGCATCCCAAGATGATGGCGGCGCGCTCGGATCTGCGCGAGGCGACCCGGGCGCTCAAGCAGGCGACGGACAAGGTCATCGAGGGGGTTCGCAAGGAGTACGAGCTGGCCGTGTCCCGGGAGCGCGAGGTCAATGCCCTGGTGGCCGCCCAGCGTAAGGAGGCGACCTCCGTGACGGGCGAGGGATTCGCGCAGGCCAAGCTGGAGCGGGAGGTGGACGACAACCGCAAGCTTTACGACAGCTTCCTGTCACGCTTCAAGGAGCTGGGGCGCTACCCAAGGGTACGATGTCTCCAATATCCGGATCATCGACCGCGCCTTGGTGCCTACGATCCCCTATAAGCCCCACAAGACTCGCATCCTCATGATCGCGGGGCTCCTCGGCCTGCTGCTGGGGGTCGGCTTTGCCGTTCTCCGCGAGCGTCTCGACAACACCTTCAGGACCCTGGAGCAGTTGGAGGACAAGCTCGGGCTGCCGGTGCTGGGGGTGATGCCGCTCCTGAAAGGGTCGGACGACGTGCCCGAGCGGCATGCCGCCAGGGAGCCGCGCTCTGGCTTCGCGGAGGCGATCAACCACATCCGGACCGGCATCCTGTTCTCGGACATCGACAGCCCGCCGAAGGTCATCATGGTGTCCTCGTCCCAGGCCGGCGAGGGCAAGACCACGCTAGCGACAAACCTGGCCCATGCCTTCAGCCAGCTGGGGCGCACGGCGCTCATCGAGGCGGACCTGCGCAAGCCGCGATTCTCCAAGATCTTCCATCTCAAGGGCGGCCTGGGGATCATGGACCTGGTCGCTGGACAAGTCGGACGCCAAAGATGCGGTAACTGCACTGAAAGAGAATCCGAATCTCTACGTCTTCGGTGCCGGGACCCGGCCCCCGAATCCCCTCGAGTTCCTGTCCTCCCATTCCTTCGAAAAGGTGGTTAAGGCGCTCGCCGGCCAAGTTCGAGCATGTCGTGATCGATGCTGCGCCCATCCTCCCGGTGAGCGACGCCATCGTGCTGTCCCGCCTGTGCGATGCCTTGCTGATCTGTGTACAGGCCGAATCGACCACCCACCAGATGGCCAATGCCATGCTGCGCCGTCTGGCCAATGCCAACATCCAGCCCTTGGGCGTGGTGTTGACCATGGGTGACGCCAAACGCATGTCTTATTACGGCGGGCATTATTATCACTATTACTCCGACTATGCGTACTACGGGGATCAGGATGAGCCTGAGGCGGCTGTTAAGGGAAGTGGGTAAAAGTCAGTGGCGAGAAGCTAGCGGCTAGAAGCTAGTCAAAGGCGAACTAGCCACTAGCCACTAGCGTCTTAGCCACTGGCCCCTCCGCCTATGATCGACCTCCACAGCCATATTCTGCCGGGCATCGACGACGGCGCCGCCGACCTGGAAGACTCTCTGGAGATGCTGACCCTGGCGGTGGACCAGGGAGTCAAGATCCAGGTGCTGACCCCGCACATTCACGTCGGGCGCTATACGAACGATCTGGACTCAATAAGGACCGCCTTCGACGCCTTTCACGAAAGGGCTCGGGCACAGAAGCTCCCGATCGAGCTGAGACTGGCCGCGGAGATCCGGATCGGCCCGGAGATTGTCGGGCTGTTTAACGAAGGGACAAATCCCCTGGCTCGGGAGCTGGGAGGGCGAGCGCGTGTTTCTGATGGAGTTTCCGCACAGCCGGGTGCCGAGCGGCAGCATCAATCTGGTGCGCTGGCTCCGGGCGCGAGGCGTCAGGCCCATGATCGTGCACCCGGAGCGTAATCGTGAGCTGCAGGTCAACATGGCAAAGCTGGCGCCGTTCCTGGAAGCAGGCTGCCTGATCCAGCTCACCGCTGCCAGCCTGACGGGCATCTTCGGCCCGGTCCCCTGCCGCATCGCCCTGGATCTGTTGGCAGGCCGGCCAGGTCACGGTGCTGGCGACCGACTGTCACAACATGGGTACCGCCCTCCGGATCTGGCCAAGGGGCTTGCCGCTGCCGCGGCTGTAATAGGAG
>CAVQCX010000017.1:0-213567 GCA_963711095.1 uncultured Gammaproteobacteria bacterium
CCAGGCCAGGACGCACAGTTCCTTGCCAAGCAGGCGGTCCACCGGGGTGTCCCCGACCTTCCAGGTGCCGATGGCCAGGTTGTGCTCGTTGAGCCGCGCATTGAAGGCGCGTTGCACCTCGGCACGAATGGCCGTCCAGCGGTGCCGCTCCAGCAGGACGCGGTCGATGACCTGCTCCCGGGCGGTCTCGGAGCCCATCCCCAGGTGTTCACAGATCAACACCGGCGCCGCGTTGCCGCGCGCGATCTGGACCACGAAATGGTGGGGATCGGAGGTCGCCGGAACACCGAAGCCCAGGGTGCGGTGGGCGTACCCGACGCGCTCAGGCCGGCTCACTTGAATGTTCTCTCACGGAGGCACGGAGGCACGGAGGATGAAGAAAGAGTGAGAGCGAATTGGCTCGGGGCATCTGTTTCCTTCCGGTTGAGCAACAAGCAAGAAGAACAGTTCTTGAATAACCGATGTTCTTCTCCGTGTCTCCGTGCCTCCGTGAGAGAATTCCTCATCATTCGATTCGTCCGTGGATGATGCGCGTGATGCCGTCCTTCATCAGGGCTTCACCGAAGTTCAGAAGATATCCGACCTTCATGCCCGTCAGGCGCAGGTAGGTGAGCAGCTGCTTCTTGTGCGCATTCGTGACGCGCTCGACGGACTTGAGCTCCAGGATAACCTTGCCGTTGACGGTCAAATCTGCTCGGAAACCTTCTTCAAATCGAATGTCATCGTAGACGATTGAAATAGGCACCTGCCGCTCAACACTCAAACCCAGCTTTTCGAGCTCATAGGCCAATACGGCCTCGTAGACGCTTTCCAAGAGCCCTGGTCCCAGGCGCATGTGCAGTTTTACAGCACAGTCAACGATGTTGGCTCCGATCTCGTTCTCATTCATCGTTGCTTCGCAATCTCCGTGTCTCCGTGCCTCCGTGAGAGACTCTTCATTCCTCCTGGATCACGTCGCCCGATGTCAGCCCGAAGCCGGCCACCTCGGCAAACTCCTTGAGCGCAAATCCGTCCCCAAAGGAGACGCCGCCCCTGATCAGGATCTGGACCGCGGCCTGCTCGTCCCCCAGTGCCGCCCGAATGCCACGGATCGCGGTCTCGATAGCGGCGGCCGTCAGCTCGCGGTCGTTGAAGCGAATCTGAACCGCGCTCTCGCCTTCGCCCAGGATGATCTGAACCCCACGCAGCAGGGTGTCGGAGCGATCCTTGAAGCGCTGGATGAAGTTGAACACCTTGTCCGTGGTGTCGATAGAGACCCGCTTGGACGCAGCGAGCCGCGCCGGCTTTCGGTCGTCGATGATGACGCGGTCGTCGCCATCGGACGGGATCTGGATCTTGGCGCTCTTCTCCACCTCGCCGGCCTTGGCGGCGATGAGGATGGTGCAGCCCTTGGCCGGCACCGCGAAGGCTTGGGCGTAGAGGGTGCCCTCCTTGGGGTTGGTGCCGTCCAGGGTGTAGCGCAGCTCCGCCGCCGGGGTGCAGCGCAGCTCGACCTTGCGGGTGTCGGCGACCTTGTGGACCTCGTGGCGGACGGTCAGATCCGCTGCCCAGCGGGTCGGCTCGCCGACCCGGTACTTGCCGGCGCTATCGACCGCGATGAAGTACAGGGTCGCCGCGCTGGTGCGGTAGTCCTCCAGGTCGTGGACCTGGTCGTCCTGATCGGACACCGCGGCGCTCTTGCCGACATAGACGCGCGGGCTATCGCCGGCGTTGCGCGGGGTGAGCGACAGGCTGGTCTCGCCGCTGTCGCGGTTGGTCCCGAGCGGGGTGACATTCACCGAGGTCCTTTCCGCCGGAAACGGCCCCTTCTCGATGTGACCTTCGGGGGTCTGGCGCCAACGGCCCTGCTTGAGGGCCTCGTCGCGCAGCACCTCTAACCCCCTTGCCCCGGGCATCCAGGGCCAGGTGGGATCGGTCTTGGCGCGCATCACGAGATCTCTCCAGGGGATACGGCGGTCCTTGGAGGGCCACAGGTAGGTCTCGGCCATGGCCCAGTAGGCCGGCAGCTCGTCGGCCATATCCAGGGCGAGCTTGTTGTCGCAGCGTCCACTTGCCAGGAGCTTCTCGATCTGGGCCTCGGCGGCATGCTCGCCTTCACCGAAGCTCAAGCCGTTGTCGATGGTGGCCATGACCAGCTCGCCTTGCTCACTCCCGGCACCCCCGGGGAAGAACAGCCGGTTGTAGGCCCCAGAGACCGCTTTGGTGAAGCGCTCGGCCAGCTCTTCGAGCTTGTCGCGGGCCTCTTCGTACAGGGTGTCGCCGGGCTTGAGCTTGGCATGGATCTTCTCGACGGCGTACAGCTCCCGCAGTCGCGCCTCCACCTCGTTCGCGAGGTGGCTGTCGTTGCCCGACAGGATCAGAACGTTGTTCTTCTCCTGCTGGAACTCGAAGAAATTGCGGATTGTCTCCGGGGGGGTGCGCCCGTCCGGCTGAACCACCAGCAGAACCCGAACGCCTGCCAGCCGCACGTCGTCCAGACGCGGCATGATCTGGACCTCCTGGTAGGCCGCCTTGGACTTGCTCTGGGCCTGGAACAGCCCGGTGAGGCGGTTGATCAGGGCCTGTTCCAGCTTGGGCGCCGGAATCTGCCTGGCGTCGCGCTCGATGCGCCTGCCTAAGTTCTCGGTCTCCTTGAAGTAGAAGGCCTCGCCCTCCCGGTGCAGATACCAGGCGCGGTCGCGCAGGCGGTCCAGACCGGCAAGAAATTCGTCGGCCTTGCGGTAGGGGGCGGCCAGGTACTCGATGACCTCGGCCTGGGTCAGGCCGGTGTGGGCACCGACGGCCCGGGACAGGGACGCGGAGAGCAGCAGCTTCGCCACCTGGGTGGCGGCGTCGCTGCCGAGATCTCCGTCGATCTCCTCGGCACGGGCGTTGCCGTGGTCGGCGATGTCGTTGACCACGGCCGGCAGCAGCGCCGAGCTCACACGCTGGATCTCGTCACGCACCTCCGCATCGTTGAGGTCCAGGTGCTGGGTGCCAATCAGGAACACGTCGTTGGCCCCGCGGTTCCACACGCTGCGCAGCAGCCGGGCGGTGAACTGCATGAGGCCGCGGGTCTGGCGGAATCCTTCGTTCTCCTTGAACAGGGCCACCAGGTTCTTGAACGAGGGGTGGAAAGGGTAGGTCTGGCGGACCTCCTCGGCGACCTCCTCCATGGCCCGGGCGGTAATGTAGCCGCCGTCCTCGGCGGCCTTGACCTGCTCGGCGAAGGCCTCAGCCACGGAGTCGATCAGGGTGTCGCCGGGAAGCTCCGTGAACAGCCGCTTCTTGAGGATCTCGTAGATCTCGTTGCCGGCGAGCTGCACCGGGGTGATGGTCTGGGCCTGGCGCCGGGACTCCTGCTGGAGGTTCAACATGATCCGCGCCAGATCCCTGGTCTGGGCCTCGTAGCTGCCCGAGAGGTTAGCGATGACCACGCAGCACCGGGGTAGCTTGATGGCTGCGGTCAGCAGGTTGCTGAGGGTGTAGGTCACCAGATCGGCCAGGGACCCTCTGCCAACCGAGCGAGTATCGGCGTTGAGCAGGTAAGGCGGCAGCTCGTCGAGCAGGATCAGGGTCGGCTCGTCGCCGATGATCTCCAGCCACTTCTTCTCGTCGATCCCCCGGGGGCCGTCGATCCAATACGGGCGCACTCGATCGGCCTGGCCCAACTGCTCGCCGATCTCGCCCCAGATGTAGTGGTCCGGATCGTTGCGACCGTTGAAGGCCGCGATGCGGGCGGGGCCGAAGTCCAGCCTTGCTGCCAGCTCGGCGGAGAGCAGAGCAGGACGCAGGTGCGGGTGCTTGGCGAGCAGACCGAGGGCCACCATGAGGTGCGTCTTACCTCCGCCCATGGCCTGGGCCAGCTCGAAAGCGGCCTGGTCCGAGCGTCCCGCAAGCCGCAGCAGGCCCTCGCGAAACAGGGTGTCCATCCCTTGGGTGACATAGTTGCGGGCGAAAAACTCAGAACCGTCACCCTCGCCGCTGATCAGATCCGAGAGGTTCTCGATCGCCTCGGTCATCCGGTAGTCGTTGACCATCGGATGGATCCTGCAGGCATCACGGACGGTTCCGAGCACCTCGACCTCCTTGAGTCCGATTTCGGACGCCACTCGGCGGGCGCCCACGATTACCGAAGGCAGACCCCGTGCCGCGGACGAATCGCCCTGCTCAGTCTAGCCGGTCAAACGGGACAACGACGGTCCGCCTGGGCATCAGCCAGCCGCAGGGTGAAGGGGGTGCCATTGCCTGCGCGCCGCGCTGGATCACAATACCCATTCAGCGCCTGGAATCACTCGATGTTCTGGACCTGCTCGCGCATCTGCTCGATCAGGACCTTCATCTCCACAGCGTGGCGGGTCGTCTGGGCGTCGCTCGACTTGGAGGTGATGGTATTGGCCTCGCGGTTAAGCTCCTGCATCAGAAAGTCGAGCCGCCGGCCCATGGGCTCTCGCACGTCGAGCACACGTTCGACCTCGTCGAGGTGCGCACCGAGCCGGTCGAGCTCCTCGTCCACGTCCAGTCGCTGCGCCAGCAGCACCATCTCCTGCTCCAGGCGCAGCGGGTCAAGCTGATCAGTCACCTCGAGCAGACGCTGGCGCAGGCGCTCGCGAATGCCGTCCAGGATCTGCGGCATCAGCGCCCGCACCGCCCGGACGTGCTCGCGCATGCCCTGGCAGCGCTGGTGCACGGTCTCTGCGAGGCGCTCGCCCTCCCGGATGCGGGTGGCGATCAGCTGATCGAGCGCGCTGCCGAAGAGCGCGCTCGCGGCCTCCTGGACCGGCGTGAGATCGACATCCCCGCTCTCGACCACACCGGGCCAGCGCAGCACGTCGGCCACCGCAAGCGGCGCGGCGTCCTGGAGCGCCGCGCCGAGCTCCTTGGCCACGCCGAGCAACTGCTCCAACACGCGACGGTTGAGCTGCACCGGTGGGGCAGCGCTGCCGGTGCTCTTGTAGCGCAACGCCGCCTCGAGCTTGCCGCGGCTCAGGCGCGCCGTTGCGCGCTCGCGCACCATCGGCTCCAGCGCCCGCAGCTCCTCGGGCAGACGCACAAACACCTCCAGGAACCGGTGGTTGACGGTGCGCAGCTCCCAGACCAGCTCCCCCTGGCCTTCGCGCGCTTCGGCGCGCGCGAACGCGGTCATGCTGCAGGTCATGGCGATGGGCCCTTTGCCCTGTTGCGGGGCGTTGTCGTCGGCGAAGGATGTATCATAATGAGCCGCACAACCGCGTGCACCCCAAATGGAGCGCTCTCTGTCTCATGACCGCCCCCCGCCACCCGCTGCCAGCGGGTGCTGTGATCGACTGCTACGAGGTCTTGCGCCTGATGGGCAGCGGGGGATTCAGCCTGATCTATCTCGCCCGCGACGAGGACAGCCGCGACCAGGTGGTGATCAAGGAGTACCTTCCCAAAAAGCTCGCCAAGCGCGAGGAGGGCAAGGTCCGGGTCAGCGTCATCAGTGAGACACGCCGCGACGCCTTCCACCACGGGCGCAAGCTCTTCTACCAGGAGGCCAAGGCGCTGGCGACGCTCCGCCACCCGAACATCGTTCGGGTGCGCAACTTCTTTCTCGCCAACGACACCGCCTACCTGGTGATGGCCTACGAGCACGGCAAGAACCTGGGCGCCTATATCAAAAAGCGCGGCGGCGGCCTCAGCATCAACTTCATGATGACGGTGTTTCCGCCGGTGCTCGACGCGCTCAATCTGATCCACTCCCGGGGCAAGCTGCACCTGGACATCAAACCGAGCAACATCCACCTGCGCCCCGGCGGCAACCCGCTGCTCCTGGATTTCGGCGCGGTGCACCAGTTCGCCACCACGCGCAGCGACCAGCAGAGCCAGGTGGTCACACCCGGCTTCTCGCCCCTGGAGCAGTATTATGCCTCGGGCTACGTCGGTCCCTGGAGCGACGTCTATGCGATCGGCGCCAGCATGCGCGCCTGCCTGGACGGCAAGCCACCGCCGAGCGCCATCGAGCGCCATGCCAAAGACACCATGAAGCCGGCCGCGGCGGTCTACGCCCGCCGCTATCCGACATTCCTTCTGGAGGCCATCGACTGGGCCATGGAGATCGACCCCTTGCTGCGGCCGCAGAACGCAGGAGGGCTGCTGGCCGTGCTGGTGGAGCGCTCCGACAGCGGGGTCGGTGACGCGCGCAGCCGACGTTCCTCGGATGCCAGCGCGCAAGGAGGCTGAGCGGGACATGGCACTGAGCTACGACCTCGGCCGGGCCACCGATATCGGTCACCGACGCAAGAACCAGGACCGCTATGCGGTGGTCGAGCGCGCCGGCACGGTACTGCTGGTGCTGGCCGACGGCATGGGCGGGCACCCCAAGGGTGAGGCGGCAGCCCAGACCGTGGTCAAAACCTGCTCCCGACTGTTTGGACAAGCCGCCGTACCGATCGAGGACCCGGGCGCTCTGCTGGAGAAGCTGTTGCACAATGCCCACCAGGAGGTCATCGCCTTCGGGCACCGGCGCCATCCGCCCATCAACCCGCGCAGCACTGCGATTCTGGCGCTGGTCTCGGGCAACGCGCTGTATTGGGCGCACCTGGGCGACAGCCGCCTGTACCTGTTCCGCAAGGGCGAGCTGGCCGCTCAGACCGTGGACCATTCCTATGTGGAGAAGCTGCGCCAGCAAGGACTGCTGTCCGAGAAGGAGCTCGACGGCCACCCGTTCCGCAACTACGTCACCCGCTGCATCGGCGGGGCGGCTGAGCCGCAGAGCCCGAGCACTGAAGGGCCTGTGCAGCTCAAGCCCGACGATGTGATCATGCTCTGCTCCGACGGGCTCTGGTCCCAGATCGAGCCGTCGCTGATCGGCGCCGCCCTGGAAGGGCCGGGAGACTTTGCGCACATCATCCACGATCTGGTCCAGCGCGCAGTGCGCGCCGCCGCTCCCACCAGCGACAATGTCACGGCATTGGCCCTGCGCTGGCGCGGCGAGCCGGGATCGCAGACCCCGGCCCAGGGCGTTGATGATCTGGCAAAGGCTATCGCGGACATCCGCCAAGCCATCGAGCAGTTCGAGACCGAGCAGACACAGGCGCAGGAAGACCAATGAGACCGAGCGGACGCAGTCCCGATCAGATGCGCCCGGTGCGCCTGCAGCGCCATTACACCAAGCACGCCGAGGGCTCGGTACTGGTGGAGTTCGGCGACACTAAGGTGCTTTGCAACGCTTCGGTCGACGACCAGGTACCGCGCTTCCTGCGCGACCGGGGACAAGGCTGGGTCACCGCCGAATACGGCATGCTGCCCCGCTCCACCTCCGAGCGTATGGGACGCGAGGCCGCCCAGGGCCGCCAGGGGGGGCGTACCCTGGAGATCCAGCGACTGATCGGGCGGTCGCTGCGCGCTGCGGTGGATCTGCAGGCCATGGGCGAGCGCACCGTCACTATCGACTGCGATGTCATCCAGGCCGACGGCGGCACCCGCACGGCGTCCATCACCGGTGCCTTCGTCGCCCTGTGCGACGCCCTCGGGACCCTCACCCGGGCTGGGCGGCTCGAGCGCAGCCCGCTGATCGCCCGGATCGCCTCGGTCTCGGTCGGCATCTTCCAGGGCACCCCGATCCTTGACCTCGACTACGCAGAGGACTGCAAGGCCGAGACCGACATGAACGTGGTGATGAACGACAGCGGCGCCTTCATCGAGGTCCAGGGCACCGCCGAGGGGCACCCGTTCAATGAGACCGAGCTACAGCAAATGCTGGGGCTCGCCCGCCAAGGCATAAGCGAGCTGCTTGCGGCCCAGCGGGCCGCGCTGGCCGAGTAGGTCCGGAAGGAGAGACCCCCGATGAATCGCTCTCACCGCGGTGAGCAGATCGTGCTCGCCAGCAACAACCCGGGCAAGGTCCGCGAGATCAACCAGCTGCTTGCCGAACAGCTGATCCAGGTCGTGCCCCAGGCCGAGCACGGGGTCCCGGAGGCGGACGAGACCGGCTTGAGCTTCGTCGAGAATGCAATCCTGAAGGCGCGCAACGCCGCTCTGCACAGCGGCCTTGCGGCGATCGCCGACGACTCGGGTATCGAGGTGGACGCGCTTGGCGGAGCCCCCGGCATCTATTCGGCCCGCTATGCCGGCAAGGGCGCGTCGGACCGCGCCAACCTGGAGAGGCTGCTCGAAGACCTCGGGGGCGTCCCGGAGGCCGAGCGCACGGCGCGCTTCCAGTGCCTGATGGTGTACATGCGCCACGCCGAGGACCCCACGCCGCTGATCTGCCAGGGCACCTGGGAGGGGCGCATCCTGCACCAGCCCCGAGGCGAGAGCGGCTTCGGCTACGACCCGGTGTTCTTCGTGCCCGAGCCGGGCTGCTCCGCCGCCGAGCTACCGGCGGGGGTGAAGAACCGCCTGTCCCACCGCGGCCAGGCCCTACGCAAGCTGCTGGCCGCGCTCTCGGGCTGAGCGCCTTCCTCCCGGTCTGTGGCCGATTGTTGGCGGCCGGCGCCAGGTCCGCATCGGCCAGAGCGCTGGCCTCCTGTGCCGGCGCAGCACTACCCTCGGGGCGCTGCCTAATCGGCGTAGACGACCCCCGGGAGCCAGGTCGCGAGCTTCGGCTCCCAGGCCAGGAGCGCGAGTGCCGCCAGCTGGATCAGGATGAACGGCACCACCCCCCGATAGATCTGGGCGGTGGTCAGCTGGGGCGGGGCCACCCCGCGCAGGTAGAAGAGCGCGAACCCGAACGGCGGCGTGAGGAAGGATGTCTGCAGGTTCAGGGCGAGCATCACGCCCAGCCAGATCGGGTCCAGCCCCATGGAGAGCAGGATGGGTCCGACGATCGGGACCACCACGAAGGTGATCTCTATGAAGTCCAGGATGAATCCCAGGAAGAACATGACGGCCATGACCACGACCATGGCACCGAAGGTACCGCCGGGGAGATCGCTGAGCAGGTCTTTCACCAGATCGTCACCGCCGAATCCCCGAAACACCAGGGAGAACACAGAGGCGCCGATCAGGATCAGGAACACCATACTGGTCACCACAGTCGTGCTGCGCACCACCGCGCGCAGCGTGGCCCACGAGAGCTGGCGCTTGGCGGCCGCCAGCCCCATGGCACCCAGGGCACCCACCGAGGCGGCCTCGGTCGGGGTGGCGACCCCGCCCAGGATTGAGCCCAGCACCGCCACGATCAGCAGCAGCGGCGGGATCAGCGCCCGCATCACGCGCCCCGCCAGAGGGCGCCCGTCCTGCGCACGCTCCTCGACCGAAAGCGCCGGCACCGCGGCCGGGCGCAGCACCGCCAGGCCCAGCAGATAGACCAGATAGAGCACCACCAGCAGCAGCCCGGGGATGATCGCCCCCACGAACAGGTCGCCAACCGACACGGTCTTGGGCGACCACACACCCATATCGAGCTGGGCCTGCTGGTAGGCGGAGGAGAGCACGTCGCCGAGCAGCACCAGCACGATGGACGGCGGAATGATCTGGCCCAGGGTGCCGGAGGCGCAGATGGTGCCGGCGGCCACGGCCGGGTCGTAATGACGCTTGAGCATGGTCGGCAGCGACAGCAGCCCCATGGTCACCACCGTCGCCCCGACGATGCCGGTGCTGGCGGCGAGCAGCATCCCCACCAGGGTCACCGAGATCCCAAGCCCCCCGCGCACCGGGCCGAACAGCGCTGCCATGGTCTCGAGCAGACTCTCGGCCACCCGCGAGCGCTCCAGCATCACGCCCATGAACACGAACATGGGCACCGCGATCAAGGTCCCATTGGTCATGATGCCGAACACGCGGTCGGGCAGGGTCTGCAGAAAGGATGCGTCGAACCGCCCGGTCGCCATCCCGATCCCGGCGAAGCCGAGCGCGGTACCGGCGAGCGAGAAGGCCACCGGGTAGCCGAGCAGCAGCACCCCGCAGACCGCGACGAACATCAGCAGCGGCAGGTACTCGCCCATCAGGCCTCCTGGCGAGCGGGCTCGGCGGTACGATCGACGGGAAAGCCCGCGAGGTACAGCAGGTTGCGCAGCACCGAAGCCGCGCCCTGCAGCAGCAGCAGCACCGCCAGCGCCGGGATCAGGCTCTTCAGCAGATAGACCAGAGGCAGCCCTCCTGCGTCGGGGGAGCCCTCGCGCACCCGCCAGGCCGCGACCACATAGTCCCAGCTCTCCCAGGCGATGAAGACACAGACCGGCCCGAGCAGCAGCAGCGCGCCGCACAGATCGACCCATGCGCGGCCGCGCTCGGAGAAGCGCTGGTAGAAGATGTCCACCCGCACGTGGCCCTCGTGGCGCAGGGTGTAGGCGGCACCGATCAGGAACACGCAGGCATGCAGATAGCTCACCGACTCCTGCAGGCCGATCCAGCCCAGATGGAAGACGTAGCGCAGCAGCACGATCGTGCAGGTCACCAGGACCATGGGCAGGGTCAGCCAGGCCACGGCCCGCCCAGACCACTCGCCGACGGCGTCCAGGCTGCGCAGGATCTGCAGCGCGATGGGCTCTTTTCTGCTCATGCTAGGAGCCTGTCGGACTTTGGGGTCCGTAGCGAGGGAAAGCGGGATCGAGGCGGATTTTTCGCTCGATTGAGGAGAATAGCCAGCTCTATTTGACGAGATCGAGCGGGAAATCCGGCCGATATCCGCTTTTCCGCAGTAGGACATCCAAGGTCCGACAGGCTCCCAGTGTCGCCGGCCAGACGCTCGGCCCACCGGCCGAAACCTGCGCGCCGGATCTGTGCTCAGCCCGGGTGGAAGGACAGGGAGCGGAACGGCGTCCGCCGCCGGCACTCGGAGAGCCCGGGCCAGCCGCCCGGCGACCCTACGCGCCGGCTGGGCCGGGAGCGGCGTTCGGCGCAGACGCCCGGAGGGACCTCACCAGCTGAACAGCAGCCACTGGTTGATCGAGATATTCCTCGGGTCATTGCCGCGCGCATCGAGCTGGCCGTCGCCGTTGGTATCGAAGAAATAGTAGGGAGGACCCACCACGGGACTGACCTTGACCATATAGAGCCGGCCCCTCACACGGTACTCCTCGACCTTGCCCTGGGTGGTCTCGATGATGGTGACCTGCGGCTCCAGCTCCTCGCCGCTCTGGATCGGGGCGGGAATCGGTGGAGGATTGGGGACCGGGACGGCAGTGGCGGGCACCTCGTCGGCGAGGACGGATGTCGCCAGGGATGCGCAGAGCAACGCTAGCCATTGGAATCTCATCGCGCTTTCCTTCGACTTATTGGTGTTGTGACAGATTCGCCGCGGCGGCGACGCCCGCTCGATGGTATTACAGATCCAGCAAAATTTCCCGCTCGGACTCCGAAGGCTCGAACCGGCGCGAGCCGTAATGATCGAAGATCGCCTGCAGCACGCCGGCAGGCTCGTCGCAGAGGCTGAGCAGGTCCAGGTCCTGCGGGTCGATCGCGCCCTCCGGGCACAGGGTGGCGCGAAACCACTCCAGCAACCCCTTCCAGTATGGCGTGTGCACCAGGATGATGGGGATGCGCCGGGTCTTGCCGGTCTGCACCAGGGTGAGGATCTCCGCCAGCTCATCCAGGGTGCCGAAGCCCCCCGGCAGCACCACGTAGGCCGAGGCATACTTCACGAACATCACTTTGCGCGAAAAGAAGTGGCGGAATCTCAGGGCAATATCCTGGTAGGCGTTCGCCAGCTGCTCCTTGGGCAGCTCGATATTGAGTCCAATGCTCGGCGATCGGCCGGCGAAGGCCCCCTTGTTGGCAGCCTCCATCACCCCCGGACCACCGCCGCTGATCACCGCGAAACCGGCATCCGAAAGCAGCCGGGCAATCTGCTCGGCGAGCCGGTAGTAGGGGTGGCCATCGGACACACGGGCAGACCCGAACATACTCACCGCCGGACGGATCGGGGTGAGCCGCTCGAACCCCTCAACGAACTCCGCCATGATCTGAAAGACCTTCCAGGACTCGCGCGCCAGCTCGTCCGGACGCCCCTGCCCCTCGAATCGATAGCGCTTGCCGGTCTTGTCCATCACCCGCCTCGCGGCTGCTGCAAAGGGGGCGGCGCTCGCGCATAATGGCCGTCGCACGCCGCTGGGAGGGGATGATAGCCGACCTGCCCGGTGGCCCGACACTGCCTCGCACATCACAGCACTGGATTCACTTGCCGTCATGAGAGCCGGAATCATCGGATTGGGCGTCATGGGCGCCGGCATGGCCGCCAATCTGGCGAAGTCAGGGGCGCTCAAGGGCACCTGGAACCGCACCCGGGCGCGCGCCGAGGCGGCGGCGCGGGAGCACAGCCTGCCGTTGCTCGAAAGCCCGGCCGAGGTGGCCCGGTGCTGCAACCTGATCTTGATCTCGGTCTCCGCCGACGAGGATGTCCTGGAGGTCACCGACGCCCTGCTCCCGGGCCTGCATCCCGACAGCATCGTGATGGACACCTCCACCACCGCGGCGACGACGGCTCGACGGATGGCGGCCATGGTCGGCGAGGCGGGCTGCTATTTCCTGGACGCCCCGGTCTCGGGGGGCGCCGAAGGTGCCCGCAGGGGTAGCCTCGCCATGATGGTCGGCGGCGAAGCCGCGGCCCTCAGGCGCGCCTATCCCACCCTGGAGGCCATCGCCCAACGGATCGTCCATATGGGCCCGGTGGGGGCCGGCCAGGCCGCCAAGGCGGCCAACCAGATCATGGTCGCGGGCATCAACCAAGCGGTGACCGAGGCCCTGGCGTTCGCCACCGGCGAAGGTCTGGAGCTGGAGCCCCTGCTGAAGGTGCTGCAGGCCGGGGTGGGCGCCAACCGTCTGCTGGAGCGGCGCGGTCCTGCCATCGTGGAAGGGCACTTCGCGCCCGGATTCCGGGTGGCCTTGCACCACAAGGATCTCGCCATCTGCCAGTCCATGGCCGCGCACCACGGCACCCGCCTGTCGATCATCGAGTCGACTCTGGCCGACTACCAGGCGCTGATGGAGCAGGGCCACGGCGACGAGGACATCTCCGCCCTGTACCGGGTCAAGCGCGCGCTGTTCCGCGCCGATGAGTGAGCTCAACGCCCGCCAGCGCGAGGCGGTGCAGTACATTGACGGACCGCTGCTGGTGCTGGCCGGGGCCGGCTCGGGCAAGACCCGGGTGATCACCCGCAAGATCGCCTATCTGATCGAGCGCTGCGCCATCGCCCCGCGCCACATCAGCGCCGTCACCTTCACCAACAAGGCGGCTCGCGAAATGCGCGAGCGCGCCGGCGCCCTGCTCAAGCGCCGGGACGCCAGCGGCCTGACGGTATCGACCTTCCACACCCTGGGGCTCAACATCCTGCGCAAGGAGCACCGGCTCGCCGGCTACAAGCCGGGATTCAGCATCTTCGACGCCCAGGACAGCGAGTCCCTGCTCAAGGAGCTGCAGCGCCGCCAGGACACCGCGGACGAGGCGCTGGGGCGCCAGCAATGGCAGATCTCGGGCTGGAAGAACGACCTGCTCAGCCCCGAGCAGGCCCTGGCCGGGGCCGGCGGCGGCGCCGACGTGGCTACCGCCCGGCTTTATGCCGAATACCAGCGCAGCCTGCGCGCCTACAACGCGCTGGACTTCGACGACCTGATCGTGCAGCCGGTCAGGCTGCTGCGCGAGCACCCCGAGGCCCTGGAGCGCTGGCAGGGCCGCATCCGCTACCTGCTGGTGGACGAGTACCAGGACACCAACCAGGGCCAGTACGAGCTGGTCAGACTGCTGGTGGGGGTGCGCGGTGCCCTCACCGTGGTGGGCGACGACGACCAGTCCATCTACGCCTGGCGCGGGGCGCGCCCTGAGAACCTGGCACGGCTGCGCGTGGACTTCCCGCGCCTGAAGCTGATCAAGCTGGAGCAGAACTACCGCTCCACCGGACGCATCCTGAGGGCCGCCAACCGGCTGATCGCCAACAACCCCCACGTGTTCGAAAAGCGACTGTGGAGCGAGCTCGGACCGGGTGATCCGATTCGCGTGATCGAGTGCCGCAACGAGGACCAGGAGGCCGAGCGGGTGGTGAGCGAGATCCTGCACCAGCGCCTCACCCGGGACGGGCGCTGGGGCGACTATGCCATCCTCTACCGCGGCAACCACCAGTCGCGGATCTTCGAGAAGGCCCTGCGCGAGCAACGGGTGCCCTACGCGCTGAGCGGCGGCACCTCGTTCTTCGCCCGCGCCGAGATCAAGGACCTGATGGCCTACCTGCGCCTGCTGGCCAACCCGGCGGACGACGCCGCGTTCCTGCGCATTGTCAACACGCCGCGCCGGGAGATCGGTCCGGGCACCCTGGAGAAGCTCGGCGAGTACGCCGGACGGCGCGGGGCCCCCCTGCTGCAGGCCAGCACCGAGCTCGGGCTGGGCCAGGTGCTCAGCCCACGCGCCGCCGAGCACCTGTCGGAGTTTGCCCGCTGGGTGGACGAGCATGCCCGCGCAGCCGAGCGCGGCGACCCGGTGCAGACCTTCCGCAGCCTGCTACACGACATCCACTACCAGGATTGGCTGCGCGAAAGTGCCGCCACCGCCAAGGCCGCCCAACGACAGTGGGAGAACTGCGAGGAGCTGCATCGGCTGGCTCGAGGCCCTGCAACGCGGGCGGCTCCAGGAAAAGCCCCTGGCCGAGATGGTCAACCATCTCACGCTCATGAACATGCTCGAGCAGCGCGACGAGGAGGGCGCCGACGACCGGGTGCACCTGATGACCCTGCATGCGGCCAAGGGGCTGGAGTTTCCCCACGTCTTCCTGGTCGGGGTCGAGGAGGATCTGCTGCCCCACCGCACCAGCATCGAGGACGACAGTATCGAGGAGGAGCGCCGGCTCGCCTACGTGGGCATCACCCGGGCCCGGACCAGCCTGACGCTGACCCTGGCCGCCACCCGCAAACGCTACGGCGAGGCACGCGCCTGCCAACCGAGCCGCTTCCTGGAGGATCTGCCGCAGGACGACCTGCAGTGGAGCGGCGGCGGGCGGGAGACGCCGCCCGAAGAGCGCCGCGAGCGCGGCTCGGCCCATCTCGCCCAGATGCGCAGCCTGCTGGGCGGCGGTTGAAAGCGGCCTGGCGGGGCAGACTCCCGCCCGGGCAGGCAGAGGCCAGCCCGGCATGCGCCGGCACCGGCCGCACCCGGCTATTCGCCTTGACTGACCATGTAGTCGATGGCCGCGGACACTTCGTCGTCGCTCAGATAGGTGGCGCCGCCCTTGGGCGGCATCACACCCGCCTTGCCCTGGAATCCGTGCAGGGCGTGGGTTAGCAGGGTCGCCTTGCCCTGGGCAATGCGCGGCGCCCAGGCGGCCTTGTCGCCGAGCTTCGGGGCGCCGGCCACACCGGGGATGTGACAGGCGAAGCAGATCTTCATGAATACCGCCTTGCCGTCGATCGCGTCTGCGGCGGGCGCCACGGCCGCGGCCGTCTCTGCGGGGGCCGCAGCGGCGGGTGCAGCTTGAGCGGGCTCGGCGGCTGCGGGCTCGGCGGGCGCCGACTCCGCGGTCGCAGCGGGGGCAGGCGCGGATTCAGCCGGCGCGCCCTCTGCGGGCGCCGCCGCAGCAGGCGCCGCGGGCTGCACGGCGCCCGAGACGACCACGGTCCCGATCGGCTTGATGCGCTCAAGCACGGCCGCCCGCGAATCGTCCTCGGCGCTGGCCGCGCCGATGATGGCGCCGCACAGGATCAGCGCCGCTGCGGCCCGGGCGGCCGCCTGGTTCAGAGCCTTGAGGTCTTGCTGGGTCACGCTATCGCTCCTCGGTAAGGTATCGACGAGGGCCCGGGCGCTCCGGGCGGGAAATGGGCGCCGAGTATAACCGCGTTTGCCCCGACCGGCCAAAGGGCGCCCGGGAGCATGTGCCACACAGGCTAGCCGCCGCCAGGGCCAGGCACAGGGTCGCGGTCGGCAGCTGCGCGGCCTTCGGCGGGATCACCTCGGCAGACCCCAATCCCACCGACGCCTGCGGGCTGCAGTACGAGGGCACCCTGAGGGGCGGACTGTGCTCGGCGCCGGCACCAACCTGGAGCTCTTCGCCCCGCGACGCCCCGGGGCACCGCGGGCGCCCTGGCAGGCGCACCCGTCCGAGAGGGGGAAAAGACGCCCGTCGCGGTCCAACACATCGTGCGCTCCTTCGATCCCTGCAGGGTATGCACCGTATACTGAGCGCCCGGTGTCGTCGCCGGGCAGCGCACCTCGTATCTCGCGGGTTGTCCCGGGGTCAGTCCCTCGCTTCCGGGAGAGGGCTGGGGTAAGGGGGTCAACGGGAATCATCGTCAGATACGCGCCTCGCGCCGACCTGACCTACGCAATATCGGCCCCGAGGGTGACAGGGCGTCGGAACGGGCGAGCGCAGGAATGACCGCTGAGCACATCCGCATCCGCGGCCTGGTCCAGGGCGTGGGCTTCAGACCCACGGTCTGGCGCATCGCCCGGGAACTGGGGCTGACCGGCGACGTGCGCAACGACGGCGAGGGGGTGCTGGTACGGCTATGGGCGGAGCCGGCGCTGATCGGACGGTTTTGCGAGCGCCTGCTCGCCGAATGCCCGCCCCTGGGGCGCATCGATCGGGTAGAGCGCTCACCGCTGATCGGCGAGCCCGAGCCCGAGGGCTTTCGTATCCTCGCCAGCGACGCCACGGCGGCCAGCACCGGGGTCGTGCCCGACGCCGCGACCTGCGGCGCCTGCCGCGCCGAGATCCGCGATCCGAACGACCGGCGTTTCCGCTACCCGTTCACCAACTGCACCCACTGCGGGCCGCGCCTGTCGATCGTGCGCGGCATCCCGTACGACCGCGCCAACACCAGCATGTCGGTGTTCCCGATGTGCCCTCGGTGCCGCGCGGAGTACGAGGACCCCGCGGATCGCCGCTTCCACGCCCAGCCCAACGCCTGCCCGGACTGCGGGCCCCAGGTCTGGCTGCAGGACTCCGCAGGCCGGTACATCGATCCGGCGGATCTGGGCGCAGCCGACGCGATCGGCGCCGCCAGCACCCTGATCGCCGAAGGCCGGATCGTCGCCGTCAAGGGCATCGGGGGATTCCACCTCGCCTGCGACGCCGCCAACGAGGCAGCGGTGGCAGAGCTGCGCCGGCGCAAGCGCCGATTCCACAAGCCGTTCGCCCTGATGGTCCGGGATCTCGAGGTGATGAGCCGTTACGTGCTGGCTGCGTCGGCCGAGGTCGAGCTGTTGCGCTGCCCCGCCGCCCCTATCGTACTGCTCGAGCGCCGCCCCGAAGCACCACCGCTCGCCTCCCGGATCGCGCCGGGGCAACCGAGCCTGGGGCTCATGCTGCCCTACACCCCGCTGCACCATCTGCTGCTCGACGGCTGGGACAGGCCCCTGGTGATGACCAGCGGCAACCTCTCGGACGAGCCCCAGTGCATCGACAACAGCGACGCCGGCGAACGCCTCGGCACCATCGCCGACTTCTTCCTGCTGCACGATCGCGAGATCGTCAATCGGGGGGACGACTCGGTCCTGCGCCGGATGGACGGCGCACCGCGTTTCCTGCGCCGCGCGCGCGGCTTCGCCCCTTCGCCGATCCCGCTCCCCGAGGGTCTCGCCGGCGCGCCCCCGATCCTGGCCCTCGGCGGCGAGCTGAAGAACACCCTGTGTCTGGTGCGAGACGGCCAGGCCATCCTTTCCCAGCACCTGGGCGATCTGGAGGAGGCGCGCACCGCCGAGGAGTACGAGCGCACCCTCGCCCTGTACCTGGACATCCTGCAGATCACGCCGGCGGTGCTCGCGGTCGACGCCCACCCGGACTACCGGCCCACGCGCATCGGGCGCAACCGGGCCGCCAGGGAAGGGCTGCACCTGGAGACCGTGCAGCACCACCATGCGCATATTGCGAGCGTGCTGGCCGAGAACGGCTGGGCACTGAACGCCGGCCCGGTGCTGGGTATAGCCCTGGACGGCCTGGGCTACGGTGAAGACGGCACCCTCTGGGGTGGAGAATTTCTGCTCGCCGACTACCGGGGATTCCAGCGGCTGGGATACCTGGCGCCCACCCCCATGCCCGGCGGCATCAAGGCAATCCTCGAGCCCTGGCGCAACACCTGGGCCCAGCTTGCGGTGCATCTGGGCTGGGAGCAGGTCCTCAGGCGCTGGCCGGGACTGCCGCTGGTCGACTGGCTGCAGGCGCGCCCCCTGGCCATCCTCGCGACGATGCTCGCCAAGGGCATCAACTCGCCGTCCGCCAGCTCCTGCGGGCGCTTGTTCGACGCTGTGGCGGGGGCCCTCGGGGTCTCGCGCGAGGCGGTCACCTACGAAGGGCAGGCGGCCATCGAGCTGGAGGCCCTGGCCGCGCAGGCAACCGGCAAGCCCGGGGCCTATCCATTCGGTATCGCCGCGGGGACCTCGGCCCAGCTGCTCGATCCGGCCACCCTGTGGGAAGCGCTGCTGGAAGACCTGGCCGCGCAGGTGCCGACCGAGGTCATCGCCGCCCGGTTTCACCGCGGCCTCGCCGAGGCCGCGGTGCGGCTCGCCGTTGAGCTGGCATCGGAGCACGGCCTGGATCGCGTCGCGCTCTCCGGCGGGGTCTTCCAGAACCGCACCCTGTTCGAGGCAATCGCGGGGGGGTTGCGCCGGGACGGCCTGGCGGTGCTCAGCCACCGACTGGTCCCGGCCAACGACGGCGGGCTGTCCCTCGGTCAGGCGGTGGTGGCGGCGGCGCGCCGAGTCGGGTCCTGAGCCCTCCGACCGCGACGCCAGGCAGCCCGGTCAGGCCATGTAGGTCTTGGCCTCCTCACCGGGATTGGGCAGCCCGGCGATGGTCCAGAGCTGGCGGCAGCTGCCGAACAGCTGCTTGACCTGCCCGGGGTGCAGGCCGAGACGGCGGCACAGGCTGCCCATCGGAGGCAGAGCACCCAGACGCAGGTACTTGTCGCGGATGAAATCGATGGTCCGCCAGTGCAGCTCCGTGAGGGGCGCCAGACCCGTGGCGTCGGCCAGCTCGCGCGCCAGATCCGGCGACCATTCCTCGGAACGGATCAAGAAACCGTCGTCGTCGAACGGAAACGCGGGCCGCACCGCGCCCCGGAACTGCTGCACCTCTGGGCTGTACATGACCGGGTCTCCGTTGGGTGGGCGCCGCGCCGTCGGCCGACGCGACGCAGGCGGGGCCAAGCGCTCCTGCCGAGTTAGACCATTCCAATAAAGAAATAGCACCGCAT
The DNA here is from genome assembly GCA_963711095.1 of uncultured Gammaproteobacteria bacterium. Lineage (GTDB taxonomy): Bacteria > Pseudomonadota > Gammaproteobacteria > Chromatiales > Chromatiaceae > CAVQCX01. The sequence goes on from CAVQCX010000017.1 coordinate 19,054, forward strand.
TCGAGCAGGTGCTGGACTCGCCGGACCTGCGCCTGGACCGCTTCATCGGGCCCGGCCATGTGAGCATGGTGATCGGCACCGCACCCTACGAGCTCATCGCCCGCCATTACCGGCGCCCGCTGGTGGTCGCCGGGCTCGAGCCCCAGGATGTGCTCCAGTCGGTGCACATGCTGCTCGCGCAGATCGCCGCGGGCCGCTGCGGGCCGCTGCGAGATCGAGGACCAGTACCCGGCGGGTGGTGCCGCAGGACGGCAACGCCCCCGCCCTGGAGGCGGTGAGCGAGGTGTTCGACCTGCGCCCGCTCTTCGAATGGCGCGGCCTGGGCGCCATCGATCACTCCGGGGTGCGCATGCGCGACGCCGCCCGGGAGGCCGGCGTAGCGATCGTCACCGGCGACACCAAGGTCGTGCACCGTGGCGCCGCCGACAAGCTGTTCACCAATACCGCCGGCATCGGCGTCGTGCCCGAAGGCATAGAGATCGGCGCGGACCGCGCCGCCGACCGGGTGATCGTCAACGGTACGCTCGGCGACCAGGGGGCGGCCATCCGGCAGGCCCGCGGCGAGCTCGCCCTGGAGACCGAGCTGCAGAGCGACTACCCCGCCCTGCACGGCCTGGTCGAGCGCACGCCCTCGGTCTGCCCCGGAGTGCGCTGCCTGCGCAATGCCACCCGCGGCGGCCTGGCCACGGTGTTGAACGAGTTGGCCGGAAGCTTCGGGGTCGCCATCCGCATCGAGTCGCTGCCGGTGCGCGAGGAAAGGGGTGTCGCCGTGCTCGGGATACATTTTGGGACATCCAAGTCCCAAAACGACTGCGCTCGGCGACAGCCTTTGGGCCCGGCTCGCCCTGCGTCCGTGGCGCTACGCCGACATCATCGCGAGCTCGATGCCCGGCTTTGCACCGCTCCCGCAAATGGCTTGACGGCCTGTCGAATGCCTACCGGGGGGACCACGCGCCTTCGCTTCGCTGTCCATGGCGCGCAGCGGGTGCGGGGCGTCTGCGAGATCCTGGGCCTGGACCCGATCCACCTCGCCAACGAGGGCAAACTGGTGGCCGTGGTCCCGCGCGAGGCGGCGGACGCGCTCCTCGAGGCCATGCGCGATAACCCGCGGGCCGCGAGAGCGCCATCGTTGGCGAGGTCGCACCGAGCCCGGCCGGCCGGGTGCTGATGCACACCGGCTTCGGCGGCGAGCGGGTCATCGACATGCTCACGGGCGAGCAGCTGCCGAGAATCTGCTGAGGCGAAACTGTGATTGAATATCGCCGACGGATGCGTCGGGTAGCCGCTTCGCACCAACCTGCCCTGGGGGGCAGCGCCGACGCGATCCGCCGGGTTTTCGTAGGTCGGGTTGCGCGGCTACCCGACAACCCAACTGAGCCACCGGACACCGAACGGGCCTACACCCCCAACCCCGACCGCACAGCGCGGAGGAGCCCAGGGCCATGCTGACCGTACTGATGTTGGGATTCCTGATCGGCCTTCAGCACGCCACCGAGGCGGACCACGTGGCCGCCGTCGCATCCCTGGCGACCCGCAGCCGATCGGTGCTCGAGACCGCCCGGCAGGGCGCGGTCTGGGGCCTCGGTCATACCTTGACCCTGAGCCTGTTCGGCGGTGCCGTCCTGGTTGCCGACCGCCTGGTGCCGGAGCGGCTCGCCTCGTTCCTGGAGATGGCGGTCGGCATCATGCTGATCCTGCTCGCCCTGGACGTGCTGCGCCGGCTGATCCGCGAGCGCATCCACTTCCACACCCACCGCCACGGCCGCGACGTGCACTTCCACGCCCACAGCCACGATCCTCGGACCGTGCACGCCCGCGACCCCCACGACCACTCGCACCCCGCGCGCTTCCCCCTGCGCGCGCTGTTCGTCGGCATGATGCACGGCATGGCCGGCTCCGCCGCCCTGATCCTGCTGGTGCTCAAGACCGTCGCATCGCCCTGGCAGGGCATCGCCTACATCGCCGTCTTCGGCCTCGGCTCGGTCGTCGGCATGGCCGTCCTGGCCGCTGTGATCAGCGTGCCCCTTCGCCGCTCCGCCGAGCGCCTGACCTGGGCCCACAACGGCCTCAAGGCCGCCGTCGGGGTAATCACCCTCGGCATCGGTATCCACATCGCCACCAACGCCGCCCACGTCGCCGGCCTGCTCGGATAGACCGGATAGACCGGATAGACCGGATAGACCGCCGAGAGCCACCGCATCCACCCCCTCTCCCCCCGGGAGAGGCCCGGGGTGAGGGGATCCATATGCTTTTCCGCATCCTCCGATCCCCATCACCCGGGCGTTCGTGGCGCACCTCCCGTGCGCCACCCTGCCGACGGCTTTCAGCCGTCCACATCGGCACTCCCGCCGCTGTGCCTCCATCAGGGAGAAGGTACAGTTCCGAGTCGGGCCGCAGCCCTGCGCATGGACGTCCCGCACCATCCGCGGTATCCTTGCCCGCTCGCCAGCGCCCGTGGATCATGGTGCGTGAGCCAAGCGAAGTACGCGAAGCACCGCTTCGCGCCCGGCGAACGCCCGCGAGCCACGCGAGTGGGCCGGGGAAGCGGCGAAGCCGCGCGAGCGCAGTCCGACACAGCCCGAAGGGCTGTTATCGACCGATCGCAAACGAGCAATACCAGAGTTCGGCGCCCTTAGCTCAGCTGGATAGAGCGCAGCCCTCCGGAGGCTGAGGTCAGAGGTTCGAATCCTCTAGGGCGCGCCAACAAAGACAGGGGGTCCATCGGCGAGCGATGGACCCCCTTTTTCTTTGCTGATGTGCCCGCGAGGTCGCGCGAGCCTGCCGGATCGACAAACCGGCACGACAGCCGGTTTGGACGGGCCGCAGGGCCCCGCCGGAAAAGCGCGGGTCACCGATAGGCCCGAGTCAATTCTCTCGGGCACTACCGACCCCACAAATCGTTCGCTGGTTAATGGCTCCCTTTCCCTTGTTCTGAATGTCGGAGGTCCGACGAGAACCTCCCAGGTTCGATAAGCCGGCGCGCGCATCGGCCTTGGAAGCGGAACTTCCCAGCTTTTCCCGTGCTGCATGCTACACCGCGAGCACTGACCACTGCCCCACTTGTCAGGAGGCGGCTAATGGGTGACCCCTGCCCCAGTTAGCCGCCACGCCAGCGTGCTGCAGCAGCACCGTGAGATGGGTCCCCAAGACCGCGACCGCCAGACCGGGCCGATTTTCCCGAATGCATTATTGCAAAACCCCGGCCTTCTCTTCAGCATTCTCTTCAGCGATGCAGATAACCGACCACCACCAAGGCTAACGCTACCAATGCCATGCCACCGTGAACGCCGACCACGACTATCGGCGGCGGTTTGTTGCCGTCGCGCAGCGCCAGCAGCACCACGCCGCCCACGATGACCAGAACGAACAACACGGCCGCATCGTTGTATAGCATTTGATTGGGGCCGCGAAATACCTGCACCCCGAGCAGGGAGAGGGCCAGGACGGCAATACCCGCGTGCCCCAAACCCAGAGCGCGAGAGCTCCGCCGGTAGCGAGCACCCATGACGATAAGCGACAGCCCGAAGATGGCGGCCAAGGAGAAAAGCAGAATTGCACCAAGGACCATGACGTCTCCTGCGTTGCGACGACCCGACGGGGCCTCTATGGTCATGGCCCGCGCGAAGGACCAACGACCTCCGTATTGTACGACCCCGAGGACCACGCGCGGCGGGCGTCAGTATCCCCGAGCCGCTTCGCTACTACATCGACTACGAGGCCATGGCCCGGGACATGACGCTGGGCGGAGATATCGTCGCAATCCCCCGCGACCTCATCATCGTCACCAACGCCCTGGAGCTCTGACGGCATCCCGCCGCGAGCCCCTGCCGGGACCGACAGGGGCTTTCTCGTCCTCTATATGAACAGCGGCACGCCGTCGGCGGCCTCTGACTGCCCCCTTGACTTCGCAGGGGGACGGAATATATTCGTTCTTGTTATATATGAATAACAGAGTTTGACATGGCGACTACAAGTCTGAGCCTCGGCAAGCACTGGGAGATCTTCATCAAGAACGAGGTGGCCAGCGGGCGCTACGGCTCGGCCAGCGAGGTGGTGCGCGACGCTCTGCGCTACATGGAGGCGCGCAACAGCAAGCTGGCCGCGCTGCGGGCCCACCTGGCCGAGGGCGAGGCCCAAGCGGCCAAAGGCGAGCTCGTCAAGGACTACTCCCTGGATGCGCTCCTGTCCAAGCTGGATCAGGACGCGTGACACCAGCCTTCCGGATAACCCCCAGAGCCGCACAGCACCTTCGCCACATCGCCCGCCACACCCTGGAAACGTGGGGCCGGGCTCAGCGCGACAGTTACCTGAAGGCGCTGGATCAGCGGTTTGCCTGGCTGGCCCAGTCGCCCGAGCACGTCAGGGCGCGCCCTGACGTGAAGGAAGGCTACTACAGCTACGTCCAAGGCTCCCACGTCATCTTCTACCTCATCCGCAACGGCGGCATCGACATCATCGGCATCCCCACACAAACGCACGGATGTGGTGAGCTATTTCACGGGATAGGACCCTGCTGCCCCGCCGCCGGACTCGCCGGGCGCGCAAAATGGGGCAGTTTGGATAGGCGGACACGGGTTTGACCTTGGGTCATCGCCGCCCTCATCAAGCTGAAACAGGAAGACCGGGGTCTACCATTTCCCTTCCTCTGCTCCAGCAGAATGGATTCGTCTCACGGCGCGACTCACCGTCATACAGAGCCCCACACGGATAACCTTGCCCGCTCTAGGAGCGGCCCCTGTAGGAGCTGCACCTTTGTAGGAGCCGCACCCCCATGGGGGTGCCCCTCCTTGTGGGAGCGGCCCCCTTGTGGGAGCGGCCCCCTTGTGGGAGCGGCACCCTTGTGGGAGCGGCACCCTTGTGGGAGCGGACACCCCTGTGGGAGCGGCGCCCCCGCCGCGATTCCCCCTCCACCCTCCCAACCCGCGATTGCCCCCCGGCCGACCCCCCAAAACCAGGCCCCCACCCGCCACGGACTTACACCGTTACGAGCGAGCTCCAACTCCCGGATCCATCAGCGCTGGCGGATTGGCACACTCTCAAAAAGGTGGTAGAAGCCGGCGGACCCTGTCCGTTCTTCCAAAAGGATATTCATAAGATGAAAACCACAACCCGTTTTGCCTTGGGGACTGTACTGGTGCTCACCCTCGCCCTCACGGCTTGCTCGGGCAGCAGCGCCAAGGACAAGCTCATCGGCTCCTGGACCGCCGACTTCGAGACCTTCGAGGCACAGAACCCCGACGTTTCCAAGAACCCCATGGCGAAGCTGGCGGTGGGCATGTTGGGGTCGATGAAGCTGCAGTTCACCGCCGACAAGATGACCGCCGAGATCCTCGGGCAGAAGAAGGACGTCGGCTACGAGGTGGTAAGCACCGACGCCTCCTCCGTCACGATCACAGCGACCGACGGCGACCAGAAGGGAGCCAAAACCACGATCAAGTTCATCGACGCCAATCACATGTCCATGCACCAGGAGGGCAAGCCCGGACCGGCGATGGTCATGAAGAAAATCTGAGCCACGCACAACGACGCGGCTGGCGCGCCCAGCGGGCCAACCGTCACCTGCAACGCAACGTTAGTTTTCAAGCCCTCATAGCTCTGAGAAGGCACGCTTGAACCTTGTTTTTGGATTGTCAAACTTAATTGTGCTTGGATCGAGCTCCTCAGGATTGTAGGGCCAGTAGTTCTTGGCGTGAGCTTCCAACCATTCAGCCATCTTGCTGTATTCCCGGGACTGGAGATCACTCAGCGCTTCCAGGAGGCTCTCGTATCCAGGAGGCCCTCCGCAATCCTCGGGCGGACAGGCCCTGGCGCCGTCGGTACACCTCGGGACCTTCTGTCCGGGCTCTGCGAGCGCAATTGCCGTAAGTTGTACTTCGTGTTCCCAGCCATCGCCGAAGTCGTACTCATACTCGGCGGTATCACCAACCTCTTTGAACCAATCGGACAGATTGGCTTCCCATCCGGGGATCGTATCGTCTCGAAACTCGTCTGGGATGCCGATAGCGACAGTTGCCCGACTCCTTCCTTGCCTCATGTTGAATTGATGGAGGTGATAGTCGAGCCATCCCATCGAATCCTGAATGGCCACATGCAGATCCCAGAACGAATATGTATCCGGCACTTCAATGACGCGCCAGATCTCGGGCTGAATATGACGTAGGCTCACGCGGAAGCGCATGACTCGTTTGAGCTTCTTACTCACGCCTCATCCTCTGAAACGGCAGCCTTGAGCCGCCGAGGGGTACGTAGCGTCCCCAAGGTCGGCCTCGAAGGCTTCGTTAGGCATGCAAGATAAAAATCGGGATCATCTTTGATCATTCTCGTTCTCCGATATGCAATAGTATTCTAAACGGCGATTGCATGCCCATTGCATGCAATAACGCTATCTCTTCTTGTCCTTTCGCGGCCATAACTGCCATCTGCAACACTTCATCATAGGCTGGGTATTTTTCTCTCAACCGATTCTCTTTATCAAGCCCATTGTCGTCTGTGCTTTCCTTCTCTGCAACCGACTTTGCAGCTTCAATAAATTCCTCCCGCATTATGTTTATTAATCCTTTCATTAAGGCTTTCTTCGGGTCCACATCGAATTTCCTATATGATATTTATGATTGTTTGCCCAACGCGAATGTAACGGCGCGCCGCGCGATAGCGCTGCGGTCCGTGTTGACGTTGATGTTAGGCGAATACGCATGAAATTGCCATATCATCGAACAGGCAAAAGGAAAGACCTGACCCCGCCTTTCGGCGGGAACCTCACACCGCAACCGGTGGTCTGGCGCGATGCATTGGCAGCGGTGGCCGAACTAAACCGGGAAGGCGCAGACATTATCTGGCGGCTGCCGACGGTCAACGAACTGGAGGCACTGGTGGATTGCGCCGCCCACAGCCCGGCCTTGCCGTCCGGCCACCCTTTCGCCGACGTGCAGGACATTTACTGGTCGTCTACCACCAGCCTGTTCGAGCCCGATTGGGCCTGGGCCCTGTATCTGGAAAAGGGTGCGACGCGCGTCGGCCAAGAACGCTTCGCACAATTTTCGGTATGGGCCGCGGCAACTCTCGATTGAAATACTTTTTGTGTCAGAAATGCCGCGCCGTTGACACGCTCATATCGCGCAATCTGCTGGTAAGAACCTGCCTCCGTGCGCTCAGAATCCGAAAAACAATGAGCAGGTTTCACCTGGCTAACTATACTTGTTCGCTAACAAATTGGCCGTTACAAGTTTTTTCGCGTTATTTCAATACGTTAGGTGTCCGCCTTGAAAGGGCTGGTCTTGTGTGCGTACGCTGGCGCACAGACAGGCGCGGATGGAAGTGGAGAATCCACCCAGCGCGGGATGATCTCGATTGCAGACGTGTCACACAACATCACGAACACCATAACTAAGGAGTAAACCATGGCTAAGAACAGCGCAGTAGTGGCGGTATACAACTCTCACACCGAGGCAGAAGCGAGCATCAAGGAGCTCCAGCGATCGGGGTTCGACATGAAGAAACTGTCCATCGTGGGCAAGGACTACCACACCGAAGAGCACGTCATCGGCTACTACAACGTCGGTGACCGCATGAAGGTCTGGGGCAAACTGGGCGCATTTTGGGGCGGCTTCTGGGGCTTGCTGTTCGGCTCGGCCTTCTTCATGATCCCGGGCATCGGTCCTATCGTCGTGCTGGGGCCGCTGGTCGGTTGGATCGTCGCTGGACTGGAGGGTGCCGTGGTGGTGGGCGGCCTGAGCGCACTGGGCGCCGGGCTCTACAGCATCGGCATTCCCAAGGACAGTGTGATGCAGTACGAGACGGCGCTCAAGTCCGACAAGTTTCTCGTCGTCGCCCACGGGACTGCGGACGAAGTTGCCAAGGCGAAAAGCGTTCTCGAGACGACCGGCGCGGCCTACGTCGCGGCCCACCCCGAGGCCCTTTCAGATGCATCGGCAATTTAGAGTAACGCAATATGGCGGTTGAATCTGCAATAGAGATACAATGATCACGATTCAGCGGACCAACATATCCAGCGGCGAAGTCATCTCCGCATGGACGGCATTGGCCGGCGTATCGCCGCGGCGTAATGCTCCAGTGACTGGCCGACCTCGGGTACACCCTCGAAGCATGGTGCGCTAGCGCACAGACGGCGCAGTGCTGAGCGCCTAACCTCGACGTGAATTGACACGCACGCCCCGCCCGCTGCAAGCGAGCCGGGGGCCAAAGGAAACGCATGGGTCTTTTCTCCTTGGATCACAGCAGGGCAGCATACCGCTTCGACTTTGCGCTGTACGGCGCGGCGGTGGTGCTGCTGGCGGTCTTCCTGCTGCTCGCCGGGCCGCGCGAGCGCCGGCTGGAGATCGCGGCCTTTGCTTTGGCGGGTTTGGTCGGTTGGACCGCCATCGAATATGCGTTGCACCGTTTCGTGCTCCACCGTTTGCGGCCATTCAGCCGCTGGCATGCGGAGCACCATCAGCGGCCAAAGGCACTGATTTGCACGCCGACGATACTGAGCGCGGCGCTGATCGCCGCGCTGGTGTTTCTTCCGGCGCTGGCGTTGGGCAATCTGTGGAGCGCGTGCGCTCTGACTCTCGGCGTAACGGGCGGTTATCTCTCCTTCTCCATTGCGCACCATGCCACTCACCATTGGCGCGCCGACAGCGGCTGGCTGAAGCGACGCAAGCGCTGGCATGCGCTGCACCACCATTCCAACGGCCAGTCGGACTGCTACGGAGTGACCACCGAATTCTGGGACCATGTATTCGGGACCGCCCGCCGCACCTAGTCGGGGCGCTTAAGCGATCAGCTTCGCTCAATTTTTGAAAATGGGTATGCACTCTACTCAACCGACTTGATGGTCTACTCTTAAGCCATAGAGGAGTCCAAGCGGCCGATTTTCGGCACCGAATATCCTGTAACTGAAGTTCAGACACTCCCCTCCTCCCGGAGGCCTTTCGGCGGTAGCGATGTGGGGCGGATTTCGAGGTTGAAGAGGAAATGACGCCGACGGGCGGCGAGCGCGCACGATCAGCATCGCAAGCGACGATCCGGAGCCGGTTCGAGCAGGATGAATTTCCTGGACTTCGCCTGATAGGTGTCGCGAGCGCGAGCCCGGGTAAATTTGACGCGCATCCATGCGGCCAGCAGTCCGGCGGTGATCGGAGCGCCGCGGCGCCAGGGCGCGATATCCATCAACGGGAAGTGCTCGTGGGCCGAAAGCGCCAACATCACCATCAACGCCAAGGCGCCGCAGCGGATCTGCATCCACAGCTCCAGGGCTTCGCGGGTGTGCTACCAGAGGTTGGCGCAGCCCCCCCAGCGCTTGAGATTGTGGAACAGCGCCTCGATGCTCCAGCGCTTCGCATAGACGCGCACACCGATGTCTTGCCGATCACGCGCCACGCGCCTACGCCTGTGGCCGCGAATCTCTAAACCTCTAAACCTCAGTTTTATCAACCATCTGCCAGATTATCCCGCGATTGGGTTATGCGAATGGCCAAGGTACTGTGGAATTTATCGGCAATGGTCGAAGTTGACGTAAGCGCCAACCGGCAGTTCAGAAGATAGCGCCGGATGTGTTGCTCGCCAGCGCTTAATACGCAAAGATATCATTATAGTGCCCCGTCAACTGCGATAGCCTGCGTACGAGGTCGCCCTTGTTTCACAACGCCACTAGGCCGAGATGTTTGCGCCGTATCGTGCGGATCAGCCATTGATTACCCGCCCGCTGAAATAGGAGATTCATAATGCAGATCGGTATGATTGGCCTGGCACGTATGGGCAGCAATATGGTGCGGCGCCTGATGCGGGAAGGGCACCAATGCACGGTGTTCGACCGTCATGCCGAAGCCGTGAAAACATTGCGCAGCCAAGGGGCTGTCGGGACGGCTTCGCTTGAAGATTTTATCGCCCATCTCACCAAGCCGCGCGCTGTCTGGTTGATGGTGCCTGCTTCGGTAGTGGATGACGTGCTGTCGCAGTTGACACCGCTGCTTGAGGCGGGCGACATCGTCATTGACGGCGGCAATTCCTATTACAGAGACGATATTCGGCGCACGGCTGAATTGCATAAGAATGCTGTGCATTATGTGGATGTGGGCACCAGCGGCGGCGTCGCGGGGCGGAAACCGGCTACTGCCTGATGATCGGCGGTGAAAAAGACATCGTCCAGCATCTTGATCCGGTCTTTGCCGCGCTCGCCCCCGGCGTGGGACAGGCGTCACGCACCCCCGGCCGAAACAAGCCGGGCACCAGCGCCGAACACGGCTATTTGCACTGCGGTCCGCGCGGCGCCGGGCACTTCGTCAAAATGGTTCACAACGGGATAGAATACGGTTTGATGGCGGCTTATCCCCGAGGGTCTGAATATCCTGCGCAATGCCAATGCCGGTGAACGCCCGCATGATACCGATGCCGAGACCGCGCCGATGCGCAACCCGGAATATTACCAGTATGAGCTAGATCTCCCCGAGATTGCGGAAGTCTGGCGGCGCGGCAGTGTGGTGGCTTCGTGGCTGCTCGATCTGATGGCGGCGGCGCTGGTTGAAGATGCGGATCTCACTGGGTATTCGGGGCATGTCTCGGATTCGGGCGAGGGGCGCTGGACGGCGCTGGCAGCCACCGAGGAGGGCGTGCCGACTCCGGTAATCAGCGCGGCGCTATTCGATCGCTTCGCTTCCCGCGGCGATGACGACTATGCCAACCGGCTGCTGTCCGCGATGAGAAAGGAGTTTGGCGGGCATGATGAGAAGAAGGAGGGGCGCTGAAATGGGGAATACCCTGCACCGCATGACGCCGGCTGATTCGCTGGTAATCTTCGGCGTAACCGGCGATCTCGCTCATAAGATGATTTTTCCCGCGCTTTATGCCATGGCCAGGCGCGGCCTTATTAACGTGCCGGTGGTCGGCGTCGCCGCCGAGAAGTGGAGTTTGGCGCTCATGCGCAAGCAGGCGACGAACAGCATCAAGCAAGCTGCCAAGCTCGATGACCGCGAAGCACTCGACCACCTTCTATCCCTGCTCCAGTACGTGGGCGGCGATTACAACGATCCAGGTACGTTTAAAGCCCTCAAGCAGGCGCTGGTCGATGCCCGGCGCCCGACGCATTACCTCGCCATCCCACCCGCGCTGTTCGCCACGGTGATCAAGGGGCTCGGTACGGCGGATCTGGCCGATCAGGCGCGCGTTATCGTCGAAAAACCGTTCGGACGCGATCTGGCGTCGGCGCGAGTGCTCAACTGTACCGCGCTATCGGTATTTGCGGAAGACTCGATTTTCCGCATCGATCATTTCCTCGGGAAGGAGGCGATTATGAACATCCTCTATTTCCGTTTCGCCAATTCGTTTCTCGAGCCGATCTGGAACCGCGACCACGTCGCCAGCGTGCAGATCACGTTGTCCGAAGATTTCGCCGTAAAGGGTCGCGGCGCGTTTTACGAAAGTGCCGGCTGTCTGCGCGATGTCATCCAAAACAATTGGTCCAGGTTGTCGCCCTCCTGGCCATGGAGCCGCCGGCCTATCAGGGCTATGGGGCCGTCCACAGCGAAAAGGCCAAAGTGTTCCAGGCCATGCGCCCCTTAAAGCCGGACGACGTGGTGCGCGGCCAGTACGCCGGCTACCGAAAAGAGCCGGGCGTAGGAAAAGGATCGGACGTCGAAACGTTCTGCGCCCTGCGACTGTTCATCGATTCGTGGCGCTGGGAGGGGGTGCCGTGGTACCTGCGATCCGGCAAATGCCTTGCCACAACAGCGGCCGAGGTCTTAGTGGAATTGAAGCCGCCACCGCAGAGGCTGTTCGATGATTCAGCGCCGCTGGGCGGTCGAGCCAATTATCTGCGCTTTCGGCTCTCGCCCAACACGGCCGTCGCCCTCGCCGCGCGTGTCAAGCGCGCAGGCAAAGAGTTCGTCGGCGATCAGCGCGAGCTCTACCTGCTGGAAGAACAACCGGGAAAGGAAGCACCCTACGCGCGGCTTCTGGGTGACGCCATGGCCGGCGACGGCGCGCTCTTCACCCGTGAAGATGCGGTTGAAGCCGCCTGGACGGTGGTCGATCCCGTTCTTGACACGCACCACCCGGCGCATCGCTACAAGCCCGGCAGTTGGGGGCCGAAACAAGCTGACGTGCTCATTGCGGAAGATGGACGCTGGCACAACCCAATACCGGTAAAGGCGGCAAAATGACAGCGCAATAGGAGATATTATGAAAGCCACCCAACAGCTTCACGATCTCGGTCAAAGCCTCTGGCTCGACAACATCACGCGCGGGCTACTGACGAGCGGCACGCTGGGCCGCTATATCGGCGAGCTTTCCGTAACGGGGCTGACCTCCAATCCCACGATTTTCGATCACGCCATCAGGAATGGCGATTTCTACGATGACGCCATCCGCCGAAAGGCGCTCGCCGGCAAGCGCGAGATGCTGGCCTCGACCCGTTGGCAAAAACTGGCCGACGCCGGCGCGCGGCCGCAACGTCTGCTGTGGGCCAGCACCGGCACCAAGGACCCCGATGCCTCGGACACCCTGTACATCGAGGCACTCGCGGCGCCGGACACCATCAACACCATGCCCGAGAACACACTGCTCGCCTTCGCCGAGCACGGCGAGGTGAAAGGCGTGTTGCCGTTCGATGGCGGCGATGCCGAAGCGCTGCTCGCCGAGTTTGCGCAGGTCGGGGTGGACGACGCGGCGCTCGCCGTCCAACTTCAGCACGAAGGCGCCCGGTCTTTCACGCAATCCTGGAACCTCCTGATGGATTGCATTGCGTCAACAAGCGCCGTGCTGACGCAGCGCGCGGGGGCCGTTACGCCATGACAGTCGCTCCGACGCGTGTTGCGTGCGATAGCGTACAGACGCGCCCTTGCGCAGTAGACATTCTGCTAAGAGACTAATGAAGAGACTAATGGAGGATTCCCGATTGTCAACCACGAATGTCCACACGACGCCGAGATACTGATGCTAACGCCCGAAGGGCCGCTTGAGGCGGCAGACGTCAGGACGCTGTCGGGTCTCGTCGACGCTTATCTGGATCAAAATGGGAAGCTGCGTGGAGTATTGATACAGGCAACATCATTTCCTGGCTGGAAGGTTTTTGCCGCGTTGGTTGCTTACCTGCGGTTCCTCAAGGATCATCTTCAGAGAATCGAGAAAGTTGCGGTCGTCGCAGACGGTGGCCTTCGCCAATATCATTCCAAACATTGCAAACCATTTCGTCCATGCGCAGGTGCGTCACTACGACCTGGTGCGCGAGGACGCTGCGTGGGACTGGCTCAGGCGAACCGGCAACGCGCAGACAAATTCCGGCGCGTGACCGGCCAATGGGACCTCACGATTCACACGCCACGCATGCACTCAATCAGGAGGCAGCCATGTCCAGCGAACTTGATCTGCAATGCATAAACACGCTCCGTTTCCTGTCGGTGGACATGGTGCAGAAGGCCAACAGCGGGCATCCTGGCCTGCCGCTCGGCGCAGCGCCGATGGCCTACGTGCTGTGGACACGCCGGCTTAAGTACAACCCGCATAATCCGCTTTGGTTCAATCGCGACCGCTTCGTGCTCTCGGCCGGGCACGGTTCGGCGCTGCTCTACAGTCTGCTGCATCTAAGCGGCTACGACCTTTCGTTGGACGACATCCGGCGTTTTCGCCAATGGCGCAGCAAGGCGCCGGGGCATCCCGAGCGCGGACACACGCCTGGCGTGGAAACCACCACCGGGCCGCTGGGGCAGGGCTTCGGCAATGCGGTTGGCATGGCGATCGCGGAGGCGCAGCTCGCGGCGCGCTACAACCGTCCCGACCATGCACTCATCGATCACCATACCTATGCGCTAGTCAGCGACGGTGACCTGATGGAGGGAGTGGCCTCAGAAGCGGCCTCGCTGGCAGGCCATCTCAAGCTCGGCAAGCTCACTTGCCTCTACGACCACAACCACGTCACCCTGGCCGCCGGCACCGACATCACCTTCTCCGAGCAGCGCGCGCGACGTTTCGAGGCCTACGGTTGGCACACCGTATCGGTGGCAGACGGCAACGATCTCGCCGCGCTCGACGCCGCGCTGGCCGCTGCACGCGCGGAAATCGCACGGCCGTCGCTGATCCTGGTGCGTACCCATATCGGCTACGGCTCGCCCGAGCAGGACAGCTTCAAGGCGCATGGATCCCCGCTCGGTGTGGACGACGTGCGCAGAACAAAACGGACATTAGGCTGGCCCACCGAGCCGGACTTCCTGATACCGGGCGAGGCGTTGGCGCATTTCAGGGCGGCGGTGGCACGCGGCGCGCAGGCCGAAGCGGCATGGAACGAGTCGCAGAGCGCTTACATCCAGGCTTTTCCGGAACTGGCCGAGGAGCTTCAGTGCCGCCTGCGCGGCGAACTACCCCTGGGCTGGGATGCTGATATTCCGGTATTTAGCGCTGATGTTAAAGGCATAGCGACGCGCGACGCATCCAGCAAGGTGATGAACGCCATCGCACCCAAACTGCCGGCGCTGACCGGCGGATCGGCCGACCTCGACCCGTCGACAAAAACGGCCTTGAAGGGCTTGGGCGATTTCAATCCGCCGCCTATGAAAGACGCGGACGAACAAGGCTCCGATGGCGGCGGCTGGAGCTATGCAGGACGCAACCTGCACTTCGGCGTGCGCGAACACGCCATGGGCGCCATCGTCAACGGTCTGGCTGCTCACCGCGGCTTTATTCCCTACGGCGCGACCTTTCTGATCTTCTCTGACTACATGCGTCCGTCCATCCGGTTGGCGGCGCTGATGCGACTCCATATCGTGCACGTATTCACGCACGACAGCCTCGCCGTCGGTGAGGACGGCCCCACCCATCAGCCGGTGGAGCAACTGGCGAGTTTGCGGGCGATTCCGAACCTCGTCGTGATCCGCCCCGGCGACGCCAACGAAGTTGCGGTGGCCTGGTGCGTCGCGCTCGAGACGCGCGACCGGCCGGTGCTGCTGGTATTGACCCGGCAAAACCTGCCCACGCTTGATCGCAACCGCTATGCCGCGGCCGATGGATTGCGCCGTGGCGCCTATGTGTTGAGCGATGCGCCGAACGGCAAGCCAGAACTTATTCTGATCGCCAGCGGCTCCGAAGTCGGCCTGATCTTGGCCGCTGCGGAACGTTTGCAGGAACAAGGCATTGCCGTGCGCTGCGTGTCGATGCCGAGCTGGGAGTTGTTCGAGGCCTTGCCGCAAGACGAACGCGATGCGGTGCTGCCACCCTCGGTCGGCGCCAGGCTCGCGGTCGAATTGGGTGTGCCGCAAGGCTGGGAGCGTTACACCGGTGCGCGGGGCGACATGCTGGGCGTGGAGCGCTTCGGCGCTTCCGCGCCGGCCGCAACCGTGCTGCACAAATACGGATTCACCGTCGACAACGTTTGCGCGCGAGCTGAGGCGCTGCTTCATTCTTCTGCAGGTGGCGAATGAGCCTCGCAAGTATCGCGGAAATGAAAACCAGTCCTTTGGCAGGCAAGCTGGCCACGCCGGCGATGCTGGTCGATGTGGCCAGGCTTATCACGGCCTACTATAGCAACGTGCCTGATGTTGCAGTGGCGGAACAAAGGATTGCGTTCGGCACCTCGGGGCATCGTGGTTCCGCGTTCGATAATAGCTTTAATGAATCGCATATTCTCGCCATCACTCAGGCCATCTGCGAGTACCGCCGGCAGCAGGGTATCGATGGCCCACTGTTTCTGGGTATCGACACCCACGCGCTTTCTGAGCCGGCGTTTGCCAGTGCACTGGAAGTGCTGGCGCCCAACGGCGTTGACGTCATGCTGGCGGACAAGCACGAATACACGCCGACCCCGGTGATTTCTCACGCAATCCTGACGTACAATCGCGGTCGCACGTCTGGTCTGGCGGACGGCATCGTCATTACGCCTTCACACAACCCGCCCGATAATGGCGGCTTCAAGTACAATCCTCCCAACGGCGGGCCCGCAGGTAACGACGTCACCGGATGGATCGAAGCCCGGGCCAATGCGTTGCTGGAAGGCGGCCTTCACGGCATGAAACGAATTTCATTCGAACAAGCCCGGCGCGCTGCGACCACTCACCGGCACGATTATCTCAATGCTTACGTTGCCGATCTTGGGAGCGTGCTCGATATGGATGCGATACGCAGCGCCAACATTCGTATGGGCGTGGATCCACTGGGTGGCGCCGGCGTTCATTATTGGGGCCCGATTGCCGAACGCTATCGGTTGAATCTAACGGTGGTGAACGACGTCGTCGATCCGACCTTCCGGTTCGTGACGGTCGATTGGGACGGTCAGATTCGCATGGACCCATCCTCGTCCTACGCAATGCAGAGCTTGATCGGCCTCAAGGATAGCTTCGACATCGCCTTCGCCTGCGATACCGACCATGATCGGCACGGAGTAGTCACCCGCAACGCAGGCTTGCTGCCGCCCAATCACTATCTTTCCGTTGCCGTTTTCTATCTGTTCCAGCATCGGCCGCGGTGGAGCAAAGACGCCGCGGTGGGTAAGACCGTCGTCAGCAGCCAGATGATCGATCGAGTCACGGCGAAGCTCGGCCGGAAGCTTTACGAAGTGCCGGTCGGTTTCAAGTGGTTTGTGGATGGCTTTCTCGACGGCTCGCTGGGCTTTGGCGGAGAAGAGAGTGCAGGTGCCTCTTTTATGCGTGTGGATGGCAGTGTCTGGACGACGGATAAGGACGGCATCGTTCCGGCTTTGTTATCGGCAGAGATTACCGCGCGCCTGGGTCGCGACCCCGGCGAGATTTACTCGAAGCTTGCGCGCGAGCTCGGCGATCCTGTTTACGACCGTGTCGAGGCATTGGCGACCCCGAAGCAAAAACACAGGCTGGCGCAGCTCTCACCCCACCAGATACTGTCCGCAGAGTTCGCTGGCGAAAAAATCCAGGCCATCCTTACCCACGCGCCGGGCAACGGTGCGGCGATAGGCGGGATGAAGGTGATCACGGAAACCGGATGGTTCGCGGCGCGCCCGTCCGGCACTGAAGACATGTACAAGATTTATGCGGAGAGCTTTCGTGGAGCGGATCATCTGCGCTGCATTCTGAATGAGGCTCAGACGATCGTCAATGGCGCGCTGGTCGCGACGCCGGAACCAGGCAAAGCCCCGGTGTCGTCGGTACCTGATCGGCAGACTGCAAGCGAAACGAAGAAATAGTGACATCACGAAGGAATTCTGGCTGGTGCATTCGACGATTGGGTTTTGTAGCCGCTTCATGGATAATCTGCCTGTCTTCCAGGGATATTTAGTAAGGACCTAAGAGAAAGGGCATTGCTATGTCCCACGGGAAACATCATCGACGGAGTTGGTATCACGCAGTATTGGCCGCGGGTTGGTCCGACTTTGTTCCGGGCAATCAGGTTACGTTGTTGCAAAATGGTGAAGCTTATTTCCCCGCTCTCGAAACGGCGTTGAACAGGGCCAGGTATGAAATATATCTCGAAACCTATATTTACAAAAATGACGCTATCGGCCGGCGGTTTGCGGATGCCCTGAAACGGGCGGTTTTGCGCGGTGTAAAGGTGTATGTGTTGATCGATGGCTACGGATCCAAGGATCTGCCACGGAGCATGCTGGACCAGCTGCGGACGGCTGGTGTAAAGACGCTTATCTTCGGGCGCAAAATATCCCCCTGGACGTTTCGGCGCAAACGCCTCCGCCGAATGCACCGAAAAATCGTGGTTGTAGACCGGGAGATCGCCTTTGTCGGGGGGATCAACATTATTGAGGACAGGGAAGTGACGGGTGACTTGGGCTCTCGCTATGACTACGCAGTAGCCGTAGAAGGGCCGCTGGTGGAGGTGATCCGCCTTTCCACCCAGCGCTTGTGGTCAATGGTGGCATGGAGCACCTTCCGAAAAGGCACGGTCCGGAGTAGGGCGCTGCCGGTTTCGACCTTTAACGGGGGATCCATGAGCGGGGCATTCCTGGTGCGGGATAATTTTCGCCATCGCCGGGATATTGAAACGGCGTATATGCAGGCGATCAAACGAGCGAAATCCGAAATCATTCTTGCCCACGCTTATTTTTTGCCGGGACTTGATTTCCGCCATGCGCTCATCAATGCGGCCGCGCGCGGCGTACGGGTGGTTTTGCTGCTGCAAGGAAGAATGGAATATTTTCTTCAGCATTATGCCTCGCGGGCGCTCTATGGCAATTTTCTCGATGCGGGAATCGAAATCTACGAATATCGCAAGAGCTTCCTCCACGCCAAAGTGGCAGCGATCGACGGCCATTGGGCAACGGTGGGGTCTTCAAATATCGATCCATTCAGCCTACTGCTTTCACGCGAAGCGAATGTGGTCGTTGACGACGAAGCATTTGGGGCGTCCATGGCGCTCAGCCTGAAAAGGACCGTGGAAACGGATGGCCGGCGGATCTTGGCGGACAACTGGAAACAGCAATCCGCTGGTTTGCGGTTCGTGAGTTGGCTTAGTTACGGTTTTTTGCGGTTGATGATTGGAATCAGCGGCTATGCCCGTGAAAGCGACCCGGGCAATAACGAATGAGCGCCTGTGCAGAGGCTTTGAACGAGAAACCATGAGCGAACAAACACCAATCAGTCACCCTAAGGAGCGTCTTCTACGCGCGGACGTCGAGGGATTCGATTTTCTGTCCGAGCTTGCCCCGGATAAGCGTTCGTCGTGCAATCATGTCACCGACCAGGTGTGGCGGCAGCTGTATTTTGTGCTATGGGAGCTTACCCATGGCCCGCGGGATGTCCTACAGGCGGTGTCCCCGGAGTAACTTCCGGGTGTTTTCGCCGGTCCTGCTTTTCGCAACATCGTTGACGATCGGGTGCAAATCTGACGGGATACGGCAGATCTATCTGCGTGCTTTCAGCAGACCTACCCGCAGTCTTCGCTGAAGTGTGTTGCATATTTCAGTATGGAATTCATGTTGATAGCAACGATGCAGCGAATGATCCCGCGCATCGCGGGATCATTAGCGAGCTCTACGGCGGTTGGCCGGTGAATGGCGTGAGCCGCCTGCATGGCGGGGTGACCGGGCATCTGTTTGAGGCGCTTTTTCCGCACCGGCCGGTGGAGGAGGTGCCGCTCGGACACGTGACCAACGGCGTTCATATGCCGACCTGAGATTCGGCGCTGGGCCATTAGCTTTGGACGGAAGCCTGTGGCAAGGACCGTTGGTTGGGTGCAACAGAAACCCTGGAACAGGATATTCGCCGCGTCTTCCACGCCGAACTTTGGCAATTTCGCACTCCCGCCAGAACGGCCCTTCTTGAGTTCGTCCGCGAACGATTATCCCGGCAACAGGCCGCCTCAGGGGCCTTCCCCCAGACGATAGACCGTGTGAAGCATCTGTTTGATCCCAACACCTTGACACTGGCCTTTGCGCGGCGTTTTGCAAGTTACGAGAGACCTAACCCGCTGCTTCGCAACGCGAAGCGCCTGCTGACCAATTTGCAATTCCCGCTACAGCTCATCATGGCCAGCAAGGCTCACCCCGCAGACGTGACAGGGCGGGCCCCCATTTAGCAATGGATACCTTTCTTCCGGCGGCCCAAGGTACGCCTCCATGCCATTTTTTTCAGTGACTACGACATGCATTTGACCGAACAGTTGGTGCAGAAAGTCGATGTTTGGCTCGACACGTTGGGCCGGCCCCGCGGAGCGTGCGGCACCAGTGGTATGAAAGTATTGGTCAATGGCGGCATCAATCTATCGAACTTGGACGGCTGGTGGGCGCAACCAACGGCTATGCCTATCGCGCAAGCGTGTCTGCAGCACGCCAGGCGACGGACTACACGGCGCGACTCCTCCCGTACTACCGTGCCACGACGGCGTGACGGTTCCCCTGGAAGCCGCCCACATCTTCTCGCGACGGGGAATCGATTGCGGAAAGTATAAGAATGAACCAAAAAAAGTTTCTTGCATTCGGTGTAAAGACAGGAACAAGAATGACGATCCAAAGGTCTAATGTTGTCCTTGCCATCAGACCCATTGGCGGAAACATAGCAGACGCGCCCCGCAGGCATTATGCTCGAACGTCGTCTGCATCATCACATACATATAGGTGCGGTATCGCACAGATATATCATACTGCAAGCGGTATATGCTGAGAGTTGCAGCTATGCACAAGGAATATTCGACATGAATCCAATTACATCCTTCCTGGTCCTCCTGTGTGTCCTCGCGGGCCTCGCCACCGGTTACTGGGTGAATCCTTATCTTGGGTTGGTGTTCTTCGCGGCCGCGTCCATCATCGCCGCTTCGCTGAAGATGGCGAACGCCTGGCAGAAGTTTGTGATCCTGAGGATGGGCAAACTGCAAAGCGTCAAGGGGCCTGGGATGTT
This sequence comes from uncultured Gammaproteobacteria bacterium, assembly GCA_963711095.1. Lineage (GTDB taxonomy): Bacteria > Pseudomonadota > Gammaproteobacteria > Chromatiales > Chromatiaceae > CAVQCX01. Next base: position 39,351 of record CAVQCX010000017.1, read on the forward strand.
CGTCATCATCCCGGTCATCGACAACGTGGTCGCCGTCATCGATGGACGTGTTCAGACCACCGCCTTCAATGCCGAGCAGGCGCTAACGAAGGACACCGTCCCGGTCAACGTGGATGCCATCATTTTCTGGCACGTGCACGATGCCGAAAAGGCGGCGTTAGCCATTACCAATTACCGCGAGGCAATCGATCGGGTCGCCCAAACCTCTCTGCGCGAAATGATTGGCTCTTCGATGTTGGCGGCACTGTTATCCGATCGTAAGGACGCCGACGAGCAACTGAAGGTCGAGATCGGCGCTAAAACGGCGCCCTGGGGCATAGCGGTGAGCTCGGTGGAAATTCGCGATGTCGCCATTCCGGAGGCCTTGCAGGATGCCATGTCTCGCCAGGCCCAGGCTGAACGTGAGAAGCAGGCGCGCGTCATTCTCGGATCGGCCGAAGCTGCGATCGCGGGGAAGTTTGTCGAAGCCGCCGATATTTATGCCGGGCATCCCGCGGCGCTGCAACTGAGAGCCATGAACATCATTTACGAGACCACCAAGGAACGGGGAGCCACGATCCTGATTCCCAGCTCGATGGTTGACAGCCTGAACCCAACGGCGGCGACTCTGGCGCTTACGCTTGCAACTAAAGAAGTACCTGGTCCGGAAGCCGCTTCGCCTAAAGCCGCCGCTTAATAACCTTCACGGAAAGTAGGCGGCAACCCAATGGCGGTGCCGTCCATAGATCAGGTCGGTCCATAACAAAGCTGAATGGACAAGCCGCTCTCATGACCACTTCGAAACTCCCGCTGCACGATTACCTAGCAAAGGTTTCCGAACGCACTGCAATTCGCGGGGGCGTTCCGTTGCCGTTGGGAACCCATGAATCCCAGGGCGGCGTCAACTTCGCCTTATTCAGCCGTCACGCCATCCGCGTTCGTCTGGAGTTGTTCGATCGAGCCGTAGACGCGAAGGCGGCCAAGGTTATTGATTTAGACCCCGCGCGTAACCGCTCAGGTGATGTGTGGCACGTTTGGGTCGCAGGTGTTCGTCCCGGTCAACTCTACGCCTACCGGGTGGACGGCCCTTACCAACCCAGGGACGGCCATCGCTTCAATTTCGACAAGCTGCTCCTGGACCCGTTTGCGGCGGCGATCACGCCGTTGCCGGATTGGGATTTTGGTCCGGCTCGGGGATACGATCCGTCGGCGCCGGAGCAAGACTTGGTCAGTTCCAAAGTCGATGATGCCGGCGCCATGCCGAAATGCGTTTTTACTCATGAGCACTTTCATTGGCATGAGGATCGGCCGCTCCGACATCCCTGGTCAAAGACCGTGATTTATGAAACCCATGTGCGCGGTTTCACCGTTCGTCCGAACGCCGGTGTGGAACATTTCGGCACCTACCGCGGTCTGATGGAAAAGATCTCCTATTTGAAAGAACTGGGAGTAACGGCTGTGGAATTGTTGCCGGTATACGAGTTCAATGAATGCCAGGTCCCGGGTATCGATCCACAAACAGGCAAGCCACTCAGAAATTACTGGGGCTACGATCCCGTGGCCTTCTTTGCTCCGAAGGCGTCCTATAGTAGTGCGGGAGGCTTGGGTCAGCAGAAGCTGGAGTTCAAGGAAATGGTCCGGGCGCTCCATTACGCCGGTATCGAGGTGATCCTGGACGTCGTGTTCAATCATACGGCGGAGGGCAACGAACTGGGTCCGACTTTGTGTTTCCGCGGGATTGATAACACGATCTTCTACACCTTGGCCGCAGACAAGCGCTATTACAAGAACTACACCGGCACGGGCAACACCATTAATGCCAACCATCCTGTGGTGCGGGACCACATCTTGACCGCGTTACGCTACTGGGTGGTGGATATGCATGTGGATGGGTTCCGCTTTGACTTGGCGTCGGTTCTTGGCCGTGACGGCAGCGGCAAGCTGCTCGCCGATGCCCCGCTTCTAGAACGAATTGCCGAGGACCCGATTTTGAGAGACGTAAAAATCATCGCGGAGGCGTGGGACGCCGCCGGTGCCTACGAGGTGGGTAGCTTTTCCGAGCGGCGCTGGGCGGAGTGGAATGGCCGCTACCGGGATGATGTCCGGCGTTTCTGGCGCGGCGATGACGGGATGCTTGGTTCGTTTGCCAGCCGCCTATGCGGCAGTGCCGACATCTACATCGCATCGGGCAAAGGCCCCGAGGGTAGTATCAACTTTGTCACCTGCCACGACGGCTTCACCTTGAATGATCTCGTGAGCTATCGCCACAAGCACAATGACGCCAACGGTGAAAACAACCATGACGGGACCGACGCCAACTTCAGTGACAACTACGGCGTGGAGGGCGAGACCACGGATGCCGGGATCGAGGCCGTCCGCAAACGTCAGATAAAAAACTTCCTGCTCACCCTACTGATCTCTCGCGGCGTGCCGATGCTGCTCGGCGGGGACGAAATGCGACGCACTCAAGGCGGTAACAACAACGCCTACTGCCAGGACAATGAAACGAGCTGGTATGACTGGGGCCGCCTGGAGCAGCACAGCGAAATCTTGCGGTTTACCCGCGGCATGATCGCCTTGCGCCGTGCCCATCCGATCCTGAGTAAGGAGCAATTCTACACGGACGCCGAAATCCACTGGTTCCGCCCGCAAGGAGGATTGCCCAACTGGACCGATTCGAAAGAAAAGCAGTTTGCTTGTCTGATCGATGGAGAAGAGCAGCACGCACTTTATCTGATGTTTAATGCCGGCACCGCAGCGGTCGATTTCGCTTTGCCTCTTTTGTGCGCAGCGGCTGAATGGCATCTGGCCGCCGACACATCTCGTGAAGCGCCACAAGATCTGTTTGCGCCCGGCGAGGAACCGCTTTTCAACGATGCACGCTCTTACCGCTTGAACCCCCGATCCAGTGCCATACTTCTGGCGCACAAGCAGGAATACGTCTCGGCAGGAGGTTCCCTGTGAATCAACGGACTTTTGGGATACTTCTCCATTCAAGCTCCCTTTCCGGCCCCTTTTCCGTCGGCGATCTTGGTCCCCCGCCAACGGCCTTTGCGGATTTCATGGTCGCGAGGGGGCAGCGTTGGGGGCCGATGCTTTCAATCGTTCCGACCGGTGAAGCGAATTTCTCTTACCAGTCACCGTCCGCTTTTGCGGGCGATCCACTTCTGGTGAGCCCCGATTTATTGGTGGAGCAGGGTCTCCCGGACCGCCAGGATATCGAGCCTCCGGTCTATGGGGACGAGGGAAAGGTGAACTATTTCACGGCGGCACGCTTGAAGTAGCAATGGTTAACAAGGGCTTTTCAACGTTTCGATATCAACAAGCGGACCCGCGGCCATCCCGAGCTCGACGCGTTCGGTCAACCGGAATCGTTCTGGCATGATCCGTGAGGCCCTGGCATTACAGGCCAATATAGCGAGCGTCCCTGCGCAAGATCCCCTGGACCTAGGGTCGGAGGCACGAACGAATATGCCCGGAACTGCGAAAGGAAACTGCCAATGGCGTCTGAAAGAAGGCGTACAGAGGCAGGAGCTCGCGAAAAGGCTGCGAAGCCAATCTTCAATGTTTGGGCGCATCAGTCGTGGTCACTCCCACCCATCGGCTCATGAGGGTGAAGCCGCCTTCGTTGTGCTTACCCAGCGATGAAGGCGCTATCCGTGAAACTCACCGCCCCACGCATCCTGACCATCAACGGTGGTTCGTCGAGCATCAAGTTTGCGCTGTTCGAGGTCGCCGAATCGCTGCGGCGGATACTGGAAGGCCGGGTCGAGCGGAATGGACTTCAGGATGCCATCATGCGGGTGAAAGGCCTGGACCCGGTGGACACCTTTTCGCCGCCGGTGACGGCGCCGGATCACACTGCGGCGGTAAGCTCATTGATAGACTGGATCGCGGAACGCCTTCGTTCCAGGGCGGCGTCAACTTCGTTTTGTTCAGTCGTCACGCCAGTCGCGTTCGGGCGAAGTTGTTCGATCAACCTGCGGACGCAACGCTTTTCAGGGTGATTGAGCTCGATCCGGCACGCAATCAGGTGATCCCAGAAAGCAACAGACAGAAGGAGATGGCATGAATACACCAAATCGTTTTGCACCAGGCTGGCCCGGAAGTCCGGCGCGCTGGACTTCCAGCGCGAAGACTGGCGTTGGCACGGCCCTGGGCAACAACAGCCACGTCTGGTTCTCGCTGGGCCACGGAATCTTCAACGAGATATATTACCCGCGTATTGACCAAGCCTGCGTCCGCGACGTGGGGCTGATCGTCACGGACGGCGCAAACTTTTTCTCCGAGGAAAAGCGCGATGCCGGCCACACTGTGGAATGGCTGGCCGACGGCGTGCCGGCCTTCAAGCTGGTCAACACCTGCCGCGATGGCCGTTACCGCATCGAAAAGCAGATTGTGACCGACCCGCACCGGGATACGGTGTTGCAACAGGTTCAGTTTGACGCGCAGCGAGGCGGCTTGTCGGATTATCACCTGCACGTCCTGCTCGCGCCGCATCTGGGGAATCACGGCGGCGGCAACACTGCCTGGGTGGGCGAATTCGAGGGCACATCCCTGCTGTTCGCGCAGAGAAACGGCAACGCATTGGCGCTGTCCTGTTCCGCGCCGTGGATTAAGCGGTCGGCCGGTTACGTCGGTTCGTCAGATGGCTGGCAGGATTTGAAGGCGCACAACCGGATGACCTGGGAATACACGCGGGCGGAATACGGCAATGTAGCTTTGACCGCCGAAATTGATCTGGTGAAATCGGACGCGAAATTCGTCCTGGCACTTGGCTTTGGCGAAGACCCGGATGCAGCAGCCCGGAATGCCATCGCCAGCCTGCGCGGCGGTTTTGAGAAGGCAAAGCATCACTATGTCAGCGGCTGGCAGGAATGGATCAAGACGCACGCGTCGCTGAAGTCGGGGGAAGTTGCTTCCGGCGATCTGGCCCAAAAGAGCCTCGCCGTCCTGCGCACGCACGAATCCAAGACCGCGCCCGATGCCCTCATCGCCAGCCTCGCGATTCCGTGGGGATTCAGCCAGGGGCACAATGATCAGGGCGGGTACCATCTCGTCTGGTCCCGCGACATGGTGGAGACGGCGGGCGGTTTGCTCGCTGCCGGCGCGCACGAAGATGCCCGCCGGGTGCTCTTGTTTTTGCAGCGAACCCAGCAGCCGGACGGTCACTGGTCGCAGAACATGTGGTTGGATGGCTCGCCCTATTGGAACGGAATCCAAATGGACGAGACGGCGTTGCCAATTTTACTGGTGGACCTGGCTCGACGCGAGAGAGCCTTGGCCGCGGGCGATCTTAAAGAGTTTTGGCCGATGGTGAAAACGGCGGCCGGTTATCTGGCGCGCAACGGCCCGGTGAGCCCGCAGGATCGCTGGGAGGAAGACTACGGCTACACCCCGTTCACGGTCGCGGCCCAAATCGCGGCGCTGCTGGCGGCGGCGGAACTGGCCGAAGTGCACCACGAAGTCTCCCTTGCAAATTACCTTCGCGAGATCGCCGATGTCTGGAATGATTCCATCGAGCGCTGGATGTATATGTCCGCCACCGACTGGTGCCGGCAATTCAAAGTCGAAGGCTATTACGTCCGCATTGCCCCGAAGCAGACGGGCGCCGGCGGGTCAAGTTTTCAACAAAATGTTCGCGTCAAGAACGTGACGGCCTCCGATGACACTCGCCAGGCCAGTCATCTGATCAGTCCCGATGCGCTGGCGCTGGTGCGTTTTGGTTTGCGCACGGCGGATGACCCGCGCATTCGTTACACCGCCAAAGTCATTGACGCCCTGCTTAAGGTGGAGACGCCGAACGGTCCCACCTGGCATCGCTACAACGACGACGGCTATGGCGAGCATGAGGATGGTTCGCCCTTTGACGGAACCGGGATTGGTCGTGGCTGGCCGTTGCTCACCGGCGAGCGGGCGCACTACGAGCTCGCCGCTGGTCATGAGGCGCTCGCCAGAAAACTTTTGTCCGCCATGGAAATTTTCGCCAACGAAAGCGGTTTGATTTCCGAGCAAGTATGGGATTCACCCGACATTCCGGAGCGCGAACTTCATTGCGGCCGGCCTTCCGGTTCCGCCATGCCGCTGGTCTGGGCGCACGCCGAATATCTTACGCTGCGCCGCTCGCTGCGCGATGGACGGCTGTTCGACCAGCCCCGGCAGACCGTGCAACCCTACCTGAAGGAGAAAACGGTTTCCCCGCGCCTGACGTGGCGGTTCAACCACAAGCTTCGTTCGCTGCCGCCCGGAAAGATTCTGCGCATCAAGTTGCTGGCTTCGGCGGTCATCCACTGGACCGCTGATGATTGGACAACCTGCCAAGACATGAAGACTCACGATGCCGGACTGGGAATCCACATTGTTGATCTTCCAACCCAGTCGCTGTTCGAAGGAGCGCAGCTCAAATTTACTTTGTACTGGCCGGGCGCCGGGAATTGGGAAGGCAAAGACTTTATGGTCCGCTTCGCCACGTGGCGCAGAGAAGAAGCGGTCCCGGCGGAAAGGAGAGAGACAAATGGGAAACAAGGCTAAATCGGAGGTAAAGCCTTTTGTTTATGTAGCCGTGGGGATCGCGGCCGTTGGCGGCCTTCTCTTCGGCTATGATACGGGCGTTATTTCCGGGGCCATCCTGTTTATTAAAAAACAGTTTTCTTTGTCCGCCACCATGGAGGAGATTGTGGTCAGCGCCGTTTTGGTGGGTGCCGTTTTGGGTGCGGTTATGGGAGGAGCTCTGACTGGCCGCTTTGGTCGCCGCAAACTGATCATCCTGGCCGGCATCATCTTTACGGTCGCCGCTCTCGGCACGGCTCTGGCACCAACGATTCCCTGGTTGATTGCCGCCATGATCGTGAGCGGGATCGCCATCGGCATCGCGTCATTTATTTCTCCGATGTATATCGCCGAAGTGGTGCCGGCAAACGTTCGCGGTTCGTTGGTGGCGGTCAATATGCTGGCGATTACCAGCGGCATCGTGATTGCCTACCTGGTCGACTACGCCTTTTCCTCCAGCGGAGGATGGCGCTATATGTTTGGCCTGGCGGCAATTCCGTCCATCGTGCTGGCGATTGGCATGTGGCGGTTGCCGGACAGTCCGCGCTGGTTGATCAGCCGGTCCATGTTGGAACAGGCGAAGCAGGTTCTACAGCGGGTCCGGACTGATGCCGACGTCGGTCCGGAAATCGCGGACATCGAAAAGAGTATGAAACAACAGGGCACAGGCGGGATGAAAGGACTGTTCCAGCCATCACTCCGGATGCCCCTGATCGTCGGCTCGGGCCTGGCGGTATTTCAGCAGATCACCGGCATCAATACGGTCATCTATTATGCCCCCACGATTTTCAAGTTCGCCGGCATTAGCGCCGCGGGTCCTGCGATCCTGGCCGGAGCCGGTTTGACCATGGTGATGTGGCTTTTTCATGTGCTGGCCATCTTCCTGCTGGACCGTGTCGGCCGGAGGCCTTTGCTGTTGATCGGAGTGGCCGGTTAGATTGTCGGTCTCGCGATTCTGGGCGCGGCCTTTGAGCTCCAACAGTTGGCGAGTTTCAAAAGTTATGTAGCCATTGGCAGCCTCGTCATCTATGTCGCGTGTTTCGCCTTTGGACTCCGGCCAATCTTCTGGCTGCTGATTTCCGAGATTTCTCCACTCAAGGTTCGCGGTGCCGCCATAAGCGCCGTGACCGTTACTAACTGGGCATTGAATCTGGGCGTGGCCGTGACCTTCCTCACCCTGGTCGGAATTCTGGGGCACGCTGGGACTTTCTGGCTATACGGCGTAATTGCTGTCGCCGCTTGGGTCTTCATATATCGGCTGGTGCCGGAAACCAAGGGGAAGAGTCTTGAACAGATTGAAGAACACTGGCGGGCGGGAAAGCATCCACGAGAATTATCGAAATATCCTCCATGAAACCAACTAACGCACGCATTCTGACCAGCACCCAAACGCTTCACGACCTGGGCCAATGTCTCTGGCTCGACAACATCACGCGCGACTTGCTGACCAGTGGTACACTCAATCGCTACATTGATGAAGTGTCGGTGCCCGGGTTGACCTCGAGCCCGACGATTTTTGATCACGCGATTAGAAATAGCGCCGCGTACGATGGGGAGATCCGGGAGGAAATCGCGAAGGGGAAGACACGCGAGGGCCTTTTCTTCAACCTGGCCCTGGACGACCTCACCCGTGCCGCCGACTTGTTCCGGCCGATTTACAACCGCACGAACGGTCTGGACGGATGGGTGTCCCTGGAGGTGTCGCCGCTGCTGGCGCCTGACACGATTAGCACCATTGCCGCCGCCAAGCAGCTTTTTGGCCAAGCCGGACGATCCAACCTCTTCATCAAGATTCCCGGCAGCAAGGAAGGTTTGCCGGCCATCGAGGAGGCGATCTTTGCGGGTATGCCGGTCAACGTGACACTCCTATTTTCGCGCGACCAATACGTCGAGGCGGCCGACGCGTATCTGCGCGGCATTGAACGGCGTATCGCCGCCGCACTTAATCCCCAGGTCGGCTCCGTGGCCTCGATCTTCATCAGCTGTTGGGACGCCGCCGTGGCGGGCAAGGTGCCGCAAACGTTGAACAATCGACCCGGCATCGCCATTGCCGGTCGCATCTACAAGGCGTACCTCGACCTGTTGGGTAACCCGCGCTGCCAGCGCGCGTACAATGCCGGTGCCCGGCCGCAACGTCTGCTGTGGGCCAGCGCACAGGGACCAAGGACCCCAATGCCTCCGACACCCTCTACATCACGCCCCATCCACGGTGAACACGATGCCGGAGGAAACGTTGAAAGCTTTCGCCGATCACAGCGACATCGGCCCGATTATGGCGGCGGACGGCGGCGATTGCCAAGCGGTTTTGGCACAGTTACGCAGAGCCGGCATCAATCCGGAAGCCCTGGCCGCGGAACTTCAGACGGAAGCGGCGCAAGGCCGGGTCATTCTGGCCCATTTCCGCAACGGCGCGAGCTTGGCGCCAGTACGTGACGGCAAGCCCGTGGACACCAGCATGGCTTTCATTCCCGCGGCCGGGGTGCCGATGAGCAGTCGCGCGGGTGATCTCGATCCCGGACTGGTGTGGTATCTGGCGCGCACTGAAAAAATAAATGCATAGCAATTCAATGAGATGGTCAATTTCCAGTCGGGGCTGCTCGGCATGTCGGAGATAAGTGCCGACATGAGCGACTTGCTGGAGTCCGAAGGGCGGGACGTCCGCGCGGCTGAAGCAGTCGCCTTGTTCTGTTATCACATCAAGAAATGGACCGGCGCGTTCGCTGCCGGCCTGGGCGGATTGGACACGCTGGTGTTCTCCGGCGGTATCGGCGAAAACGCGCCTGCTGTCCGCGCTTGGATCTGCGCAGGACTGGAATTCCTTGGCATCGAACTTGACCCACAGCACAACACGGAGAATCAGGGCTTGATTCCTGCAGTGGTCGGCTGGGTTGCGGTGCGGGTCATTCATACGGACGAAGAGATCATGATTGCCCGCTCGGTGTCGAGCGTCGAGAGAACGACGCTCGAGAGAGTGACGTTGCCCAGTGCGCGGCTGACGATTGTAGGCACCCTTGAGTGACTGCGCGCGGCTCCGCCGCTGCTCAACCTGGAGGCAAGACATGGCACTGACAGCAATGAAAGACTGCGCCAGATGAATACGCATGATTGGCTTAACCGCGGGACGCGCCAAATATGGGCAATATTTCGTCTGGCGGCCAGAAAGTTTCTCCGGATCGATGGAACACAGTGGGCCGGGGCGTTCGCCTTTAACGCCTTCTTCGCCCTGTTTCCTTTGATGGTCCTGCTGGTTTCGATAGCCTCGGCATTGATCGACCGGGGGCGAGCCGAAACGGCGGTCATTGCTTACGTTGAAGCCCACGTCCCGATTGGTGGGGACATGCAGAGTTACATTTTTGACACCGTCGCCGGTGTGATCAATGCGCGTGGGCAGGCCGGCATGGTCGCATTATTAATCCTGGTCTGGGTCATTCTCCAATGTTTCACCACCCTCATCAGCGCGACCAACCGCGCCTGGGATGCCGAGGCTTACAGCTGGTGGCGGTTGCCGCTAAAAAGCCTGGTGTTGCTCGGGATCACGGCGGGTGCGGTCCTGCTGAGCATGGGGGCGCCGATGCTGGCGAAGCTGGCGAGGGATTGGCTTTTTCCTATGAATGATTTCCGTTCCTGGGTCTATGCCTTGGGGAGCTATGTCGTCTCGTCGCTGGTGGTGTTCTTCGGTCTGAGCCTGTTTTATCGGCTGGCCCCACGCCGGCTCACGCGCTTTGCCGAAGTCTGGGCGGCCGCCGTGTACGCCACTGCGCTATTGCTGGCGGCCGAAAGTCTATTCGTGATCTACCTTAAGGATTTCGCGACCTTAAACGCAATCTATGGGGCGTTCGGCGGAATCATGGCGTTGCTGCTGTGGATCTACCTCTCGGGGTGCATTTTCATCTTCGGAGCTTGCCTGTGCGCCGCTCAGGACGAAGCGCGCTTAGGACGGGTGAAGACGATTATGAAGCCCAAGACCAAAGGAACCGAACCCTGAAGACAAACACGTTTTCCGCGGAACTGCTGCAAATGCTGGCGGCAGGTCTAAAAAGCGGCTGCGCATTTTCTGCGAGGGGTTAGATTCAGCTGACGTGATCGCGAAACAATGGAGCTCGGCTTCTGGAGTCATTTTCCGGATGTATTTGTAAATATCTTTGAGAGGAATACATGTTATGGACAAGGAATACGATGTACTGGTGATCGGCGGTGGCCCCGGCGGAACACCGGCCGCGATGGCGCTCGCCCAGGCAGGTAAAGATGTCTTGCTGGTGGAAGCAGGCGCGGGGCTGGGTGGAACCTGCCTGTTCGAGGGGTGCATCCCTTCCAAGATTTTTCGTGAGACGGCCCAACGAATGCGCGACATTGCCATGGCAGCAGAATTTGGTATCAATCTTCCACATGAGTTGCTAAAACTCAATTGGCAACAGGTGCGGGCGCGCAAGCGGGCCATATTGCAACGGCGCAGCGAGGGTGCGATTCACAAAGCGGGCCAATTCAGCAGTCTTCATCTGCTTTTTGGCCACGCCCAGTTGCGCGGGCCGCACAAGGCATTCATCAAGCCGTTCGAAAGTGAGGATATCGAAATTACATTCGGGAAGTGCATTCTGGCTACCGGTTCCACACCGAATGCGCTGCCTTTACCGGGTGCCGATTTATCCGAGGTCTACAGCAGCGATACCATCCTCAATATCGACAGCGTACCCGAGCGGCTGACGGTAATCGGAGGCGGTCCCATCGGTGTTGAACTGGCGCAGATATTTCACGCCCTAGGCGCCCAGGTCACGCTGATGGAGATGGAACCCAATATTCTCGGCGGTGTGGATCAAGAGTTGGCGATGGCACTGGAACAGCATCTGATCGAACAGGGCATTAATCTGCAGGTCAAATGTCGAGTCAAAAGCATTAATAGCAGTGGTCAAGGCGTGGTTGTTCAATACGCTACCGAACAGGGTGCCGATCAAGTCTTCGCCACTGCGGTATTGGCCGCCACCGGTCGCCGCCCGCGTGTGGAAGGATTGGGGCTGGAGCACACTGCAGTGAAGGTCGGCCCCCATGGCGTCGAGGTGGACGAAACGCTACAGACGTCCGAACCCGGCATCTACGCTGTCGGCGATGTGCTTGGTCAGCCCATGTTTGCCCACTGGGCCACTGCGCAGTGTCTGGCATTGGCGCGCCATCTGTTGGGTCTGCCGGTCTCGTTTCCAAAAACCGAACACAACACGGCAGTCATTTTCAGCATTCCGGAACTGGGGATAGCGGGACTGACCGAAGCCCAGGCTGCCAAGGCCGGGATGGAGGTGGGCATCGCCCGTTACGACTTCGCCCAGGACGCCCGCGCTCAGATTGGCGGTCATGATAGCGGCCAGCTGAAGATCGTCTACGAAAAGGACACCCGGCGGGTGGTTGGTGTCCACGCGTTGGTGGAAGGGGCCGCAGATGTGATGGGCGAAGCAGCGCTGCTGGTGCGGGCAGGACTGCCGCTGGAGGCTATTGCCGCGGCCATTCATCCCCATCCTACCCTGACTGAATCGTTTGTTATGGCCGTGCGGGCCGCACTGGCCGCAGACGCAATAAAGCGCCATGAATGAACTGGCACCATTGTCGTTCCATCTCGCCGAAATTCTTGAGCGGGCACGCAATCATCCAAAGGAGCACTGAAGCATGAAGACCAGCACGCTTTCCGCAGAACTGCTGCACAAGATTGACGCCTACTGGCGCGCCGCCAACTATCTGGCGGTCGGCCGGCTTTATCTCTACGACAATCCGCTGCTAAAGCATCCGCTGACACTCGCGGATGTTAAGAAGATGCTGCTCGGGCACTGGGGCACGACCCCCGGGCAAAACTTTATCTATGTGCACCGAAACGGGGTCATCAAGAAATACGACCTCGACATGATCTACGTCTCCGGACCCGGGCACGGTGGCCCGGCCGTCGTGGGCAACTGGAACGGCTGACTCCGACGGCACTGGGGAAGTTAGTCGCACTGTACGAACACAGCGTCTCCACGCAAGGCGCTATCTGGGGTATCAACTCATTTGACCAGTGGGGGGTGGAGCTGGGCAAGGCGCTTGCCGAATGCATTATCCCCGAACTTGAGACCGGGGCCGAGTATCAACTCAAACACGATAGCTCGACCAATACCCTGGTCCGGCGCTTGCGATCCGATGAACTGTTACACGGGCTGGACGGAGCCTGAGGTTGTCGATGGGCTACAAGTCGAGGGCAGCTTCCTGGCGCATTGGATGCTAAACATCCAGAACACGTCAACCGCTGTGCCGATTATGGTTCCAGGGACCGCTGCCAGGTATGAATGAGTGCCTGCATGCAGGTTTTTCGCTACGGGCCGACGCGGGTCCGGCCGGCAATGTGCGCTACCGTACTGAGCAAATCTGGATTAGCGCCTAAGCTGATTCTGCTGCCGAGTCATATTGTCGCCTGTATTGCGTTTGTCGTGGACGATGCCGTCTGGCGCGGATCGGCAAAGCAGATTTCAAGCCAATGCAGAAAGGAGCGATAACAATGAATTCGATCACACAACAACTCGATGTTTTTTGTTCATGCGTGCGCAATCGGCTCTCATGGTCGAGGCGTTGCAGCAATTGATTGCATCCTATTTTTAAATTCGTCAAGTGCTAGTTATTCGACGCTCTCAAAGGAGAAAGACATATGTTACGCAGCATGAACGATCTGGAGGATTGCACCATCCGCGCGACCGACGGCACCATTGGCCACGTGAGAGATTTCTATTTTGATGACGAAGCATGGGTCATTCGCTATCTCGTTGTCGACACCGGAACCTGGCTTTCGAGTCGACAAGTTCTGATCTCTCCCATCGCGATCGGCCACCCGGACTGGACGGAAAAGGTACTGCCCGTCTCGATCACGAAAGAGCAGGTGAAAAACAGTCCCGACATTGACACCGACAAGCCGGTCTCACGACAGCACGAAATACGCTACCTCGGGTATTACGGCTATCCCTACTATTGGGGCGGTTCCGGGCTCAGGGGTGGGGGAGCTTATCCGGGCATATTGATGCCCGGCTATGCTGGCTTCGTATCGACACCGCATACCAAAAGTGCAGAAGCGGATGAAGCTTACGCACGAGAAGAAGCAGCGCGCCACCAGGATGACGATCTCCACCTGCGCAGTTGTAAATCGGTAATGAAGTATAACATTCAGGCGATCGATGGTGACATCGGGCATGTACAGGGGCTGCTCGTCGATGAGGAGACCTGGGCCATTCGATACCTGATTGTGAACACAAGCAACTGGTGGCTCGGTTACCAGGTGCTCATCGCGCCGCAATGGATCCTGGACGTGAGCTGGTTCGACGCCACGGTGTCGATTAACCTGACACGGCAAGCCGTGAAAGACGCCCCGCCGTACGACTCCGCGTCGCAGCTTGACCGTAAGCGGGAAATGGCGATCTATCAACATTATGGGCGCCCCGGCTATTGGGCGGACGAAGTGAAACGTGAAGCGTCAATATCACGTCATTAGGTCTGCGTCAGAGCTAAACGCGGCGGAACCCCATGCCCGTAACTAAACCAATGGAATTCACAATGCCCGTACAGCTTTATGAAGAAAACAATGGCAAGCTGCTCGTCATTCATGTCAGCGACAAGCTGGTGAAGGCGGATTAGGAGCAATTTGTGCCAGAGGTTGAACGGCTTATTCGGCAAGCACGGGAAGTTGGGCATGTTGTTCGACATGACCGGTTTCCATGCCAGGGATGCCGGTGGGGCCTGGGAGAACTTCAAGTTTGGCGTCGACCAATTCGCCGACATTGAGCGACTCGCGATGCTCGGTGACAGCGAGTGGCAGTACGGCATGGCAATGTTCTGCAGGCCGTTTACAAAAGCGCCGGTTCGATATTTCGATTACGCCGACGCTGCTAAGGAGAGGAAGTGGTTGGGCGAAGCATAGCGGCTTCTGCTGCGACGCAACGAATTCATGTCGCTATGGTAGGGACATGAGCATGAGAACATATATTCTGCAACTCACGAAACCTGGTGCCTCGCAAAGACAGAAGGAATGCTTCTCATGAAACCCGATACCGACCAGTCCAAAGCACCCGAAGCGAAGTCGGTTCCGAAATCCGAATTGAAGCCCGATGCGAAGGATGAATCGAAGTCCGAATCGAAACCTGATGAAAAGCCTGATGCGAAGGACGATTTGAAATCTCTGCCCCTGGCGGAAGTAGAAAAAAGATTGGGGTCATCCCCGGACGGCCTTACGCAAGCGGAGGCGGCAAAGCGGCTGACCCAATATGGGCCGAACGAGATAGATGAAAAGAAGACCAACCCGCTGCTGAAATTCCTAACCTATTTTTGGGGCCCCATCCCGTGGATGATCGAAGCGGCCGTGATCCTGTCGGCCGTAGCCCGACATTGGCCGGACTTCGGCATCATCCTGCTGCTACTCGTGGCCAACGCCGTGGTCGGATTCTGGGAAGAACACACTGCGGGCAATGCCATCGAGGCCCTCAAGGCCAAGCTGGCGGTCAAGGCCAGGGTAATACGTGACGGCAAGTGGGTCAATCCGGCGGCGCGCGAGCTGGTGCCGGGCGATGTTATCCGTATTCGCCTTGGCGACATTGTGCCGGCGGATGCGCGCTTGCTGGACGGCGATCCCATGTCGGTCGATCAGTCCGCGCTGACCGGAGAGTCCTTGCCCGCCACCCGCAAACCGGGCGACGCCGTGTTTTCCGGTTCGATCATCCGCCGGGGTGAGAGCAGCGCGCTGGTGTACGCCACCGGCGCGAACACCTACTTCGGCAAGACGGCAGAACTGGTGCAGGGCGCGCATACCGTCAGCCATTTCCAGAAGGCGGTGTTGAAAATCGGCAACTACCTGATCATGCTCGCGGTGGTGCTGGTGGCTACGATTGTTGCCGTCGCCATTTTCCGCGGCGATCCGATCCTCACCACCTTGCAGTTCGCCCTGGTGCTAACCGTTGCGGCGATTCCGGTGGCGATGCCCACAGTATTGTCGGTCACCATGGCCGTTGGCGCGCGTCTGCTCGCCAAGAAGGAGGCGATCGTCAGCCGTCTGGTTGCCATCGAGGAACTGGCCGGCGTGGACATATTGTGTGCGGACAAGACCGGCACCCTGACCCAGAACAAGCTCACGCTGGGCGATCCCTTCAGCGTGAACAATGTTTCCGCCGAGCAGGTCATCCTCGACGCCGCGCTGGCGTCGCGCGCGGACGACAAGGACACCATCGACCTGGCCGTGCTGGGCGGCCTGAAAGATGACAAGGCCCTGAAGGGCTACCAGGTAATGCATTTCCAGCCGTTCGACCCGGTGCACAAGCGCACCGAAGCGACCGTCAAGGGCGCGGACGGAAAACAATTCAAGGTGACCAAGGGCGCGCCGCAGGTCATCCTGGCGCTGGCGGCCAATGCCGGTGAAGTCAAGTCCGCCGTCGACAAGGCGGTCAACGACTTTGCGGCGAGTGGTTTTCGTTCGCTAGGCGTGGCGCGCTCCGAGGGCGACGGCCAATGGCAGTTTGTCGGCGTGTTGCCCTTGTTCGATCCGCCACGGGAAGATGCCAAGGAAACCATCGCGACCGCGCTCGCGATGGGCGTCAAGGTCAAGATGGTGACGGGGGACGCACTGGCCATCGCCAAGGAAACCGCCAAAAAGCTGGACATGGGCGCCAATATCCTCGATGCCTCCAGCCTGGGCGACTCGAAAAAGGAGGAGACATCAGAGGTGGCCGAGTCCATCGAAAAGGCTGACGGTTTCGCCCAGGTATTTCCCGAACACAAGTTCCACATTGTGGATGTCCTGCAAAAACGGGGCCACATCGTCGGCATGACGGGTGACGGAGTGAACGATGCCCCCGCGCTGAAGAAGGCCGACTGCGGCATCGCCGTGTCGGACGCGACGGACGCGGCACGCGCAGCGGCGGCCATCGTGCTGATGACGCCGGGCCTGTCGGTGATCATCGACGCGATCAAGGAAAGCCGGAAGATTTTTCAGCGGATGAACAGCTACGCGATCTACCGTATCGCCGAAACGCTGCGCGTGCTGTTGTTCATGACGCTCTCGATCCTGATCTTCAACTTCTATCCGGTGACGGCGGTAATGATAGTGATGCTCGCCTTGCTGAATGACGGCGCCATCCTGTCCATCGCCTATGACAACGTCCATTACAAGGATCAGCCCGAGGCCTGGAACATGCGCATGGTGCTGGGGATTGCCACGGTGCTGGGCCTTGTCGGCCCCATCGCCGCGTTTGGTTTGTTTTTCCTTGGCGACCGTGTCTATCACCTCAACCATGCGCATCTTCAGACAATGATGTATCTGATGCTGTCGGTAGCCGGGCATCTGACGATTTTCCAGACGCGCACGCGCGGCCCATTCTGGTCGATACGCCCCGCGCGGATTTTGTGGGGGGCCGTGCTCGGCACCCAAATCGTGGCGACGTTGATTGCGGTTTACGGGCTGTTTATGATACCCCTGGGTTGGAAATGGGCCGGGTTCGTGTGGGGCTATGCGCTGCTGTGGTTTTTCGTGACCGACCCCGTGAAACTGCTCGCGTATCGGATATTTGATCCAGTCAAAGCTGGAACCAAGCCTGATTCCAAAGTCGAGGACAAGTCCGAAGCAAAAGAGCAGATCAAACGTGACACCAAAGTCGATGCCAAACCCGAAGCTACGTCCGAAGCCAAAACCGAGACGAATCCTGAGGCAAAGATCGAGAAGAAGCCGGATGCCAAAGCTGAGCCAGAACCTCAATCGCCAGCTGAGGTTCAAGCCAAACCCGCAGTCGAGCCAAAGCCTGAAGCCAAACCCAGGACAATTTCCGACCTAACTCCGCAGATCGCCGCGCGGGCGTATGAGCTCTATGAGGAGCAGGGCCATCCGGACGGTCAATCAGTCCAGAATTGGGACAAAGCGGAGCGGGAGATTCGGGAAGCTGCTGTCAAATCCGAGCCTGAAGCCAAGGCAGCGGCTAAGCCCGAGGGCAAAACCGAACCCGAAGCTAAGGCCAAAGCAGAACCCAGGCCGGAGGACAAAGCTGAGCCAAAAACTCAATCCAAGCCTGAACAAGAACCCAAAGTTGAAGCAGAAGCCAAGCCTGCAGTCGAGCCTCAATCTGAGTCAAAAATTGAGCCGCAGCCCGAAGGCAAAGCCGAACCGAAACGCGATCCCAACGTCAAGACACCGTCCGATCTGACGCCGCAGCTCGTCAAGCGAGTTCATGAACTTTACGAGGCGCTGGGCCACGAAGAAGTTCGGGCCGTTGAGGAATTGGAGAAAGCGGATAGGGAGAGCCAGAAGGATAGACCCGGCAAATAAACAGATGCGAACAACACGGCTATCATAATTGAATGGATGAAGATGAAAATCAATTCAAAGGCTTTCCTGGTGCGAGAAGGAGACAAGGTGAACCTCAAAGAGTGGCCAACGTTGGTGAAGCCCATTTACAAGTCGAAGGAGAAGTGTCAGGAGCTCCTCGAAGCACCAGTGAGCGAGCTAAGCTCACTGCAACAACTTCACTACGCCTCCAACCGCTTTGCGGTGTTGCTGATCTTTCAGGCGATGGACGCCGCCGGAAAGGACTGTGCCGTCCGACACGTCATGTCCGGCGTCAATTCGCAGGGCTGCAAGGTGTTCAGTTTAAAAGATCCGAGTGCCGCAGAACAGGAGCACGATTTTCTATAGCGCACCTCCCGTGACTCTCATGCCTCCCCTCATTTTAATAGCCCAGCCATTACAAGACACCCAACACTTCTTTCAACCCGCGGTGCTCGTCGAGCATCTCAGAAAAGCGTTTCATCAGGGGGCGCAGCCTCTCGGCCGGCATGTTCGGGATCAACTCATAAAGCATGCAGCCCTGACGAAACAACGAGTGTGAGCGCTTCTTGGTGGTATTGGATTTGAGCAACCGATCATAGCCCAAGCTTTCTCCGGCCGAGCCCAGCAGCGTCAGCAAGGCAATCGCGAAGGCGCTGATCAGAAACAAGCGGTCACGCCGCTTGGTGGAGCTGCAGCCGCACCTGGCTCATCCCCATCCCAAACCGGGGGTCTTTGCAGTCGCGAAAGCCTGGCTCAATGCTCCAGCGCTTGGCGTAGCCGTCGATCATGGGGCGCTGCGGCACGGGCAGAGACTGGCAGGCGCGCATCTCAGCGTCCCCGTATCAGACGCTGACGGGCGTCAGGGCACAGCGGGTAGAGCCAGAGCTGCTTGGAGGCCAGGCCCTGGCGCTGGTGGTGGCGATCGTCGCGGCCGCGCCCGCTGGTGGCGCCGACCGCGATCCAGTTGGCGGCGCGGTAGCGGGTGCCGGCATTGCGCTGCAAGTCGACCAGCGTCTCCAGCAGCCAGGGTCGCACCCCATAGGCCTCGTGCCAATCGCTGCGCGGGCGCCGGGCCGCTCGGGCCAGGACATGACTGGCCAGGTGAGGGACCTGGACCCAGGGCAGGATCAGGAAGCGGCCGTTGCACACGATATGCTGCAGAGCGAGCCGGCGCTGCGGCTCGTCCCAACCGATCCAGCGGTCCCGGGCACGCAGGCGCCAGGCCGGGCTGAAGAACTGAATGCAGCCGAGCACCCGCTCGCCGGCCTGGATCAGGTAGCGCAGATGCGCACCAAAGGGGGTGCGGTGGCCCAGGTAGTGGTAGTGCTCGACCAGCGAGCGCCAGCGCTCGCTCGCCTCGGGGCTGCACACGCGCTCCAGCGTGATTGGCCCGAGCGAACGCAGCGGCACGGTGATGCTCGCCGACAGGCTGTCCCCCCTCGGGGCAGCGACGCGGGTGGCCGTGCCCTTGGGCCGCCCAGCCCGAGGCGGGGGCAGACGAAGCACCTGCTGGCGCTCTAGCTGCTCAAGCAACTGGCGGCACTCCACGGTCTGGGGCTTGCCGTTGGCACGCAGCCAGCCGAGCAGCTCACAGAGCGTGGCGGCCAGCTCCGTACGACTGAGCCCCGGGTAGGCTCGCACGGTCTGCTCGATGACTTGAAGCTCGTGATCGCAAAGCGGGACTGCGCAGAACCGCAGACCCTTGGGCGTGGCGCTGGACATCTCTCCCATCCCACAAAGTTCCATCCAGCCCTACTGTAGGCACAGGGGACGCAAATGTCCAGCGTCGCCTCGCTCACAACCCGGACAAACCGCTAATGCTCCCAATTGCCTTATCATCGAACAGGCAAAAGGATAGACCTAACCCCGGCTTTGCCATGACCCCGGCTTTGCCAGGGACCATGTTTTCGGGAGCGCCCGCCGCACCTAGTCGAGGCGCTGAAGCGATCAGCTCCGCTCAATTTTTCAAAATGGGTATCGTTCCGCATTACCCGCACGCGGTTTCTTGCGCGTCGGCTGCATGCGGCTGTTAGACACCATCGGCGTGCACTGATCTTTCTATTCTGCGGTCAGGAAGCAACCACAGAAGTGCGACAACTACATAAAGCGCCAGCGACACCCAAGGCCACCAAAAGGCAGATACGATTCCAAGTGCGTACAGCCCAGGCGAAAGTTTGCCCTTCCAGTCGCTGCCAATTGCCGCTTTCAACCTCGACCTCGGTCCCTGCTCCGCGATGATTGTCTGCTGAAGTATCCAGTAGGCCACGGCTGCCGCCAGGAGCACTCCGCCGTACAGCGCCGCAGGCACCGTCGCAAATTGATTCTCGCCCATCCAGCCAGTGACAAATGGAAACAGCGACAGCCAGAAGAGCAAATGCAAATTGGCCCAGAGAATCCCTCCGCTTACCTGACTGCACGTGTGAAGCATGTGGTGGTGATTGTTCCAGTAGATGCCAAGGTATACGAAGCTCAATACATAGCTCATGAACACCGGGACAAGCGGCGCAAGCGTGTCTAAGCGATCGCCGTGAGGGACTTTCATCTCCAGCACCATGATTGTGATGATGATTGCCAGGACTCCGTCACTAAACGCCTCAAGCCTGTTCTTGCCCATTTTCGTCGCCACTCGCCTAAAAGAATCGCCAGCGCGCAAACATTGCGGCTGCGGCCGGCACCGCAAACAGCAGCACCAAGATTGGAAGTTCCTCCGCGACGAAGTATCCGGCTTTGGATACGCCAATCCACATGTTGGCCCCGGTGACTGCCAGCCAAACACGCAGTGAAAGCGCGAGCGCCCAACCAGCCACCGACGGGACGTGCTCGGAAAACAGCTTGACCGCGATCAACACTGATGCGATCCGGTTGCCGCATCCCTTTGGAGAGGTCCGCATCAGGCGTTTCGAGCACCACATGATAATGGTTCGTCATCAGACAATAGGCATGACAACTCCAGTTGAAACGATTGCAGGTTGCACCGAGGATCTCCAGAAACGCCGTTCCGTCGCCCTCGCCATCCTGAAGAAAGATCGACTTCCGTTCGTTGCCCCGTGCGCTAACGTGATACAGAGCGCCCGCGAGGTCGAGACGTAAAAGCCTGCCCATAAAGCAATCCTTTGCTGTCCTGTCGGACTTTCAAAGAGTAGCACCTCCCGGCCGAATGGGACATGTCGGGTAGAAATACGGTGCGCGCATGGTTAGGCCAATGACTTCCAATTTGTCCACCGTTTCCGGCTTCGTGGCAAATGGTCATCAGACCATGCATCACGTTTCCGCAAGCCCCCCTACGATCCCGGACGGTCGGATCTCCCGAGTCCGGTTCTGACCTTGGCTTTTCCCCCTACGGCCTTCCCGATACAGCAGAAGCTTAAATGCTGGCTCATGTACACCCCACCCCGTATCGGTTTGCACGTAAGGCTCGGTCCTTCTCCAGGCTGCGGATCGCCCGCTATGTCCGGCTCTGCGTCCGGGTTTCGCCTGCTCCAGACCCGCCAAGCGCCCAGAGCCCCTTTGCTCGGCTCAAGGTGTTACCTTGACCGCCAGGGCGTTCCCACCCCGTCAGCGGGTGCTACCCCGCCGTCATCGCTACTACGGACTCATGCGCCAGTCCTACGCCCTCCCCTCGCCTCGGCTTTTCGCCTCGTACTTTGGGTCTTTGCAGGTTGCTACCAGCCCCTGCTGGGCATAGCACCTTCCCGACGTTATCTCTGCGAATCTTTCCTGACGTGCTTGGACCCATACCCCGGCGGCCCCCAAGGTGCTTTCGCTCGTTTCTTCCCTCAGGGCTTCGGCCTTCCCCGATCTCTCAGCGGGTCGGCGCTCCACAACGAATAAGGATAGATCGTGGCTCGCTTCACTCGCACGATCTATCCTTATTCGTTAGGTTCACTCACCTTGATCACGCTCACTCCCTTGCGCAGCCCGTATTGATTCAAGTCTTTCAGCCAAAGAGTTCTTCAACTCGCGCATGTTCGGATAGAGAATTACTGGATAGTCTCGCACATCGAACGGGATCTCGGCACCCTGTCGAGCGACATAGACAGGTGTCTTTCCCATACCCTGTGCGTAGCCTGCCTCATAGTAGACATTTGGACGTGGATTGGTCAGGTCTACTACGACGTACTCCGCTTCTTCAATGGCTTTGAGCATTCTTCGTGTTATCGGCTCATTGGTCGCTCGTTCATCAATTCTCTCGGCGACTACGTCGCTTCGCATTGCGCCGTCCTTAATCGCGTCCAAGACATCGTCTAATTGAGGATCCTGTGGATCCATTGCCATTGCGATGAACGCATAGTTTCGTCGTATTTCGGCGGAGTGACGCTGAGAAGAGCCGGCATGCCGAGTCGCTTCAAGTTCCGTACGCAGCTGATCTCGAAGCCCACTATCACTAACGGAATTGATCAGCTCCGCAAGCGTGGAAATAGGTCGTTGTTTGCGGAGCAGTCGCAGTCTGTCCACGATCATCTTCTTTCTCTCGAGGAGCAGCGGAACAACGCCAACTTCAATGTGTGATGCAGTGTCCGACTTCACGATGAAGACCGCCGCATTCGCGGACACGCTCAGCTTGAGTAATCCGAAAGATTCCGGCGATCGCAATGCATCGTCGACGCGGGCTAGGCTGTCTTCCAACTCCGTAATGTCCTGACTCGCGATTTGGGCTTCACCGAGGCCAATCCGGTCAAGCTGGGCATCAAAGAACCGTTGAGCTTCTCCCCTGAATCGCTCGTATGCATCTGATCGCTTGTCTTCTGGTTGAACTCCCATGAGCACCTCGCAAGTTGTCCGTACTTTGCCTCTCGCGTTCTGGGAACCTAACAGTTGATTATCAAGCAACCTCTGATATTGGAATATCAAGCACGCACTGATATTGGAATATCAAGCAAGCCTCGATCTTGACAGACAGCGCAATGATGTTCTATCGTTGTGCTAACCTCTGTCCCAGTTGAACGGCAAGGAGGTCGATCATGTCGTGCGAAAGCCCGGCAGAGGACGGTTGCGTCCGCCGATTTTGGGCGAGGTACGAGGCCCTCCTGACTGAGCACCGAATCCCCGCAAAGGCGATACCTTGGTACCGGAGGCGCGTGGAAGACTACATCGCGGCCCATCCGGACCGCCGCCGGCTTCGCGATCACGGGTCGGCGGATCTCGAACATTGGCTCGACGAGTTGGGACGGAATACACGGGTGGCCGAGAAGCCGGCATTTCCCACCAGGGTTCGTCGCGAGGCGGCCGAGGTGCGCGTGGATACAAGGCGCGCGACAGACCGGGCGCGCAGGCGTACGTGACAGTACGTCGAGCACCCGGGCCGAGCGCAACGCAGTAGACGCGGGCAGATCGGGCGCCGCAGCAGGAGCTTGGTGGGAAATGCGGGCTAAAAGTTTCGCCAGGCGGTGGACGCGCTGAGGCTGTTGTTTCAAAGGCTTCTGAGCGTGCCATGGGGCACAGCGTTCGATTGGACCCGCTGGAGTGAGGGCAGCAGAGATCTCGGTGTCGATCACCGCACCGTCGCCCGGACCTACGAGGGGCCATCCCTTTCCGCGCGGCACTCGCAGAAACAGCCGGTGCTCGCCGCCCGGCATTCCGCGCTGTTCGAGCGCTTTCTGGCCGCGGTGAGAGTACCGGATTACTCGATCACCACGGAGCGCAGCTACCTCGGCTGGATCGATCGATTCCTGCTGTTCCATTCCGACCGTCCCCTGGAGTCCTTGGGCGAGTCCGATGTCGGTTCCTTTTTAGAGGATCTGGCGGTGATTCGCAAGGTTGCCGGGGCGACCCAGGGCCAGGCGCTCAACGCGCTGGTGTTCTTCTTTGCCCGCGTGCTGGAGAGGCCTTTGGGTGAGATCGGCCCTTACGCCCGTCCGCACCGGCCCCGACGCGTGCCCCAGCCGCTGTCGGCGGGCGAGGTCCAACGGCTGCTCAGCCGCATGGACGGCATGGCAGGTCTGATAGCCCGGCTGATGTACGGGTCCGGGATGCGCCTGATGGAGTGCGTCCGTCTTCGGGTCCAGGACATCGATTTCGATTATCACCAGGTCATCGTCAGAGGCGGCAAGGGCAACTAGGATCGCAAGGTCCCTTTGCCCGAGAGTCTGCGCGAGCCCCTCGCTGCCCATCTACGCAAGCACCGGACCAGCGGGGTCAGGCCTCGCAATCAAGCATCCCTGAAGCCAGTGGCCTTCGGAATCGGGTGGGGCAATCAAGTGTTTCCGCGTGACGACACGCTTTTCGCGAAGGCTTGCACAATCGAGAAGGCGTATCCGGGGAGTAAATGGCGGCCAGGCTCGGATCTTTTCGTTTCCGATCCCAGCCTCCTTGAGCGCTCTCTCCTGGAAGACCTTTTCTATTTCGCCTCCCCCACGCGCCAAACCTTGTTCAGCCCCCCAGCGACCTCAGGTAGTGCTCGAACAAGGCTGGATGGGCCTGCTTGAGGCTGCGCCGCAACACCATGGCCCTGGGCCCAGCGGACTCGGCCAGCAGCTCCCCCACCAGGGAAAACACCGGCGGGGCGTGGGACAGGACCTCCGGGTCGAGCCGCTCCGCCAAACCCGGATAGTGGAGCAGCAGCCAGGCGGGAAAGTCCCCCGCCGACAGCTCGGGCTCGAGATCGCCGAGCTCGCGCCAGCGCCTGTGCCACTCGGCGCCGGCCTCGCGGCCGATGGCCTCGGTGCGGTCGGGGAAACGCCAGCACAGCAGGGCCCAGCTCGACAGGGCCTTCCAGGGCCGGCCGAGCTGACCCTGGGCACGGGCCTCCCGGCGAAGCAGCACCGGCTGGTCGCGCCAATCGGACTCGGCGCTCACGGCGTCCACCACGCCCTGCCAGTCCCCGAGGCGCTCTGCGACCAGGCTAGCGTGTAGCTGGGGGCGTCCGGGATCGAACGACCAGCCGGCCAATGCGCCGCCCAGGCGCCGCCAGAACGGAGCGAGAAAGTCCCTGGCGTCGGCTTTGAGCAGGTCCTCCGCCAGGGGCGAGAGCTGACGCTGCAGCCGCTGCAGCTCGGCGTCCGGGTCGGGAACCGGCGCATCCAGGCCCAGGGCACTCTCCACCAGCTGCTCCAACGGCCCGAGCCGGGGATATTGTGGGTCGGCGTGGCGCAACCGATGCAGAGCGCTCCGGGCCGCCGAGGGGTCCCGGCGGGCCAGCGCGCGGGTGACCGCGTTGGCAAGGGCCGTCCCGCCCGAATCCATGAACAGATCGAGCTGAGCGGCGGTCTCGGGCCGGGCGTAGCGGGTGCGCAACAGCGCGTTCAGCTCCAGGTCCCGGGCACAGCGCTGAGGCGAGCAGTCACTGCCGTCCCAGCCGAAGTATTCGCACGGCTGGGGCTGCAAGCCGAGGGCCTGGACGTAGCGGGCGGCCTGTCCGAGCATCGCCCGCAGGCGAGCGTCATCGCCGCGGACCTCATCCTCCAGATAGCAGCCGTGCGCCGCGCGCCAGACCTCGTAATCCGGGTAGGCCAGCCACCCCGCGGCCACCAGCAGCGCCACGGGATCGTAACCGCCCTGCTCCATCAGCAGCTCGTCGACCAGGCACTGCATCTCGGGATCCACGGGCGCTCCGGAGGCTGGCGAGACAAGATTGTGCGCACGGCATTGTGCCAGCGCGGGACGCGCCGGTCATCGGGGCGCGTCCCGGCCAGGGCAGCCACTCGACACAGATGCCGAGCGGCCAAGCCGGTCGCCGGTGCCGCCGGGGAATCTGGGCCGCAAGACGGCGGTCCGCCCGACAGGATCGCGATCGGGCTCGGCTTCATCAACCGGCGAACGCGTCGGACGAAGGTCACCCAAGTGCCGGTGATGCGTCAGCGCCGCGGCCGCAATCCAGACGCCTGGAATCGTTCTGCCGCTCAACCGTGGCGGGCGCAGAGCCGTTGGCGAAGCGGCCACTGCTCAACCGTCGGTAGTGGCTCTACGTTTCGTCGACGTGCCCGACCAGGCCCCCATCCATCAGGCTTCCAGTGATTCCGCCAAGGCGCGAAGCAGCTTCGCCCCATCCCCTCGCCATGCGCTGCCGTGCATGCACGCGAGCGTCGTCGGGTTTGTGGAGGCGAGCTTTTCCAGCAGGACGCGCGCGTTGCTGGTGTGGGAGAAATAGTCCATCGCATGGCGGAAGCCCTCGCTCGGCCCGAGAATGTCCGACTCGGTGATCGGCGGCAGATCGGCGCCCCCCTGGGTGAACAGGTCGCCGCACAGCAACGTAGAGGTCTGCTGTTCCGAGAGAAAGCCGCACTCCCAGGCGTGGGGCAGATGCGGCGTATCGAGCCAGCGCACGCTGTGTCTGCCCAGAGGCAGCAGCTCCCCGTCGGCCAGCGCCCGGGGGGCACGATCTGCAAGGTCACTGATCGATACCATGGCAGCGACAGCGCCGCACGCCGGGACGGACTGCGGCGCGGCGGCGAGCCATTGGTTGAGTGAGCCGCACTCGTCGGCCTCCACGTGGGAAAACGCAATATAGCGAAGGCTCGCGATGGGCAGCACACTCGCCACGGCTTCGCGCACCAGCGGAAACATCTTTCTGGGCCCGGTGTGGAACAGCAACGGCTCGTCATCCGCGATGAGGTACTGGTTGAACGAGAATCCGCCGGCGCCCTCGATCACGACCGGCGTGCTGATGCGATAGATCCCGTCGGCAATCTCGTACACATGGGTGCCGGACTGTTGGTTCGTGATGGCCATGAGACTCTCCTTGCGACATATCGAGCCAGGGAAGTGCCGACCCCAAGGTTGCCCGACGGCGGGGCACCGCCTTGTTAAGGACAACGGCGCAGCCTTGCGGCCAGCCAGGCACGCTGAATGAGGATAGGACCTATTGCCGTTTTCCACAAAGCTGCGCTCCGGCACCCTCCCGGGGAGCCCCGTTGCAGACCATCACCGGCATTCCGCCTTTCCTTCCCATCCCTCGCCTGCGATCATGGGAAATTGTTTCGGCAAATACCGGCGAGAGCGATTCCATGGGCACCACATCCGACTTCATCCAGGCGGGGCTCAAGACCCTGCGCGAGACCGTCGATCCGTTCGGCATCACCAGCAGCCTGCTGCAGGTCCAGCAGGCCTGGCTGCAGCACCCCAGGGAGCTGACCCAGCAGCTCGGCGAGCTGGGCTCGGGCCTCTGGCTGCTACAGCTCTACGGCTATCGGCGCATGCTCGGCCTGGCGGCGGACGACCTGATCCCGCCCCAGGCGCGCGACGAGCGCTTTCAGGAGGAGGCCTGGACCCGCAACGCATATCTGGACGTGGTCAAGGAGTACTACCTGCTCTATACGCGCTGGCTGGAGGACACCGTGCTCAGCTCCCCGGATGTGGATGAGAAAACCCGGCGCCGGGCGGCCTACTGGGTGCGCCAGGGCCTCAACGCCCTGGCGCCGAGTAACTACTTCTGGACCAACCCGCACGCCGTGCAGCGCTTCATCGAGACCGGCGGGTCGAGCCTGCTGGACGGGCTCAAGATCTGGCTGGAGGATCGCAGCCAGGGCGATGTCTCTATGGTCAATGAGGACGTGTTTGAGGTCGGGGTGAATCTTGCCACCACGCCCGGCAAGGTGGTGTTTCGCAACCGGCTGCTCGAGCTCATCCAGTACGCCCCGACCACAGAGCAGGTCAGGACGGTACCGATCCTGATCGTCGCGCCCTGGATCAACAAGTACTACATCCTCGATCTCAACCCGAAGAAGAGCCTGGTGCGCTACCTGGTGGAGCGCGGCTACACGGTGTTCATCACCAGCTGGAAGAATCCCACCGTTGAGATGCGCAACACCCGCCTCGACGACTACATGCTGGAGGGGATACTGCCGGCGATCCAGGCCGCCCGCGCGATCTGCGACGTGCCCCAGGTGCATGCGGTGGGCTACTGCATCGGCGGCACCCTGCTGGCCGCGCTGATGGCCTGGATTGCACGGGACGAGGCGCCCTCGCCCATCGCCCACTGGACGCTGTTCGCCACCCTGGTGGACTTCACCCAGCCGGGGGACATCGACGTCTTCATCGACGAGGAGAGCGTGCGCTACCTGGAGCGCACCATGAAGCGGCGCGGCTATCTCGATGGCCAGGAGCTGGCGCTGTCCTTCCGCATGCTGCGCTCCAACAGCCTGATCTGGCACTACTTCGTGCACAACTACCTGTACGGGGAGGAGCCGCCCCAGTTCGATGTCCTGTACTGGAACACCGACTCCACCCGCCTGCCCGAGGCCATGCACGCCTTCTATCTGCGCGAGATGTACCTGGAAAACAAGCTGGCCAAGCCTGATGCGCTGACCCTGGGCGGGCACCCGATCGATCTGGGACGCATCCGCGCGCCCCTGTATGCGGTCGGGACCGAGCAGGACCACATCGCGCCCTGGAAGGAGGTCTTCAAGACCTGCTCCCTGGTCGGCTCGCCGGTGCGCTACGTGCTGGCCACCTCCGGGCACATCGTCGGCATCGTCAACCCGCCAGTGGACCCGCCCAAGCGCCGCTATTGGGTCGGAGATGCAACCGGGGCGACCGACCCCGAGGCCTGGCGCGCGTCCATGACCAAGCTGCCTGGCTCCTGGTGGGAGGACTGGGACGCCTGGCTTGCGCAGCGTTGCGGGTCGCTCACCACCCCGCCGGGGCTCGGCAGCGAGGCCTATCCGGCCCTGGCGGACGCCCCCGGCAGCTACGTGCTGGAGCGCTGAGACGCCCGCGCAGGGCTCAAGGCTGGCCGCTGGGGCTCAGATTGAGCTGGGCCTCGGCGGTGCGCAGCTCCGCCAGCACCTTCTCGTTCTCCTGAATGAAGCGCGTATTGAAGTCCCCTACGCCCAGCTGTTGGTCGGTCAGATATCCGAACAGGGTATCCACGTCACTCTGACCAGCGGACAACACGCTGGCGATGCTCGGGAACAACCGGCGCGCTGCCTCCAGGCGGATCTCGCGGCACTGGTCGATCATCGGGAGCCAGGCCAGCAGATCCGCCTTCTCCTCCGGGGTGATGGCCCCCGCGATACCCGTCTTGAGCGCCGCCCGCGGGTCCTGGCCGGGGAACAGGACCAGCCTGAGCTCCAGACGCAGGTAGACATCCGTGGCCTTTGCGTTGGCCACGCACTCGTCGGTCTGCTCGGCGGCCGCCCGCCACTCGCTGATGAGCGCATCGTCGTCCTTCATCAGCTGCGTGTCGCACCCCGACAGCAGCAGCATGCAGGCAGCTGCCGCCATCATCGACCTGTAGTTGCTGCACATGACGTTCAACCCTCCTGCTCGACTCTGTCTATCTATCATGGCGGCCGGACCCGCCGGCCGGGCCACAAACCTTATCGCACCTGGGCGCCGATTTCTCCCCCCTGCTGCGCTCTCCCCCGCCCGGCTCAGGGGCGGGACCGGCAGAGCGGCGGACGGCTCTGCCGAAGCCTTCGCACATGGCCAAGGCGCGCGGCAGCGTTACATACGGTGGCGACACCGCGGCACCCGGGCCATGCCGACCGCTCAGGGTTTCATGGACCCGGGTCGGGCCAGCGGGCAGTGCGCCCTCGCGACCTTCTCGGGCCATCCCGAGAGCGCGCGCCGCTTGCGCGGCCGGATGATGCACGGGCGATCGGATGCGCAACCCCCGGGCGCTTTCCGGCTATGATCCTAGAAACAGCAGTTGACCGCTTCACGTAGCGATCGAGTGATTGCTTGGACTATGGTTCTGGACAAACTTGGTACTTACCCATCGGGTGATGGCCGCTACGACCACCAGGGCACGCACCGCGCGGCGCCTGGCTGCGTTATAACTCGTTGGAATAGAATCACTATTCCGCCTCGTCATGCCTTGCCAGACACCACGCGGCACGCACCCTGGTGGCCGTTCAACTGCCGCTTCTAGGATGATCGGTGAAGCGATCCGGGGGAGAGGAGGACCTTGAAGCACGAGTTCTTTCGCGCCAATGCCGGGGCGGTGATCTTCAACCGCGACGGTCAGGTGCTGGCTTGCAGCAGGGCGGACGTAGCGCAGGCGGCCTGGCAGCTTCCCCAGGGCGGCATCAGACGCGGCGAGGAGCCCCTCGATGCCGCCCTGCGGGAGGTCGAAGAGGAGGTTGCCATCGGAGCACAGCAGCTGGAGCTGGTGGCCGATCACCCCGACTGGCTGGTCTATGAGTTGCCCGAAGGGTACCGAAGCACCAAGACGGGGCGCGGACAGGCCCAGAAGTGGTTCCTGTTCCGCTTCACCGGCGACCCTCGCGGGGCTCGCCCCGACCAGCGGGAGCTCTCGGCCTGCCGCTGGATGGCGCCGGACGCCCTGCTCGCGGTCGTGGCTCCCTTCCGCAGAGGGGTCTACCAGGCGGTCTTCGATAGGTTCCGGCCGCTCTTGTCACCTTGATGTAACACCGAAGATTATTCACAACAGTAGTGGAAAGAGGGAAATACGCACAGCTTCCTATATGCAGCGCTCGATCAAGCGCTTATACTTCTCGACAGGGGAACCGGGGCTGGTGTACCGGCTGCGACATGACCTATCCAAGCCACTGCCCGGAGCACCCTATAAGGATCGGGTATGTATCCGGGTAGCGTAAGCGGGCCTTCAGCGCAAGCCCAACTGCCGGGGTTAACCAGGTTTCCGAGAAAAATTTACTGAACAGCAGAGGAATCCTAGAGTATGAAAACAAAACTGCTTGCGGCTTTCGCCACGTTGGTCTTCACGGGTCCGGCGCTAGCGGCTGGCGTTCCCGGCTATCTGACCGACTCCCAAGATGCCATCGTGCACAACAATTACGGTGAATGCTGGCACACCGGAAGCTGGACACCGGACATGGCAGTCGTCGGCTGCGACGGCAAGGTGGCCGAGGCGGAGCCGGCTGCGCCACCGCCTGAGCCCATGCCCGCGCCGCGCGCGATGGAACACGTAACCCTGTCGGCCGACGTCCTGTTCGACTTCGACCGCGCCACCCTTAAGCCGGCAGCCGTCGAGACGCTGGACAACCTGGTTGGCCAGATGAAAGGTGTCGAAGGCATCGAGTCGGTGAGCATCACGGGTAACGCCGACCGGATCGGCTCCGATGCCTACAACCTGAGGCTCTCCCAGCGTCGGGCCGAGGCGGTGAAAGGCTATCTGCTGCGCCAGCAGGCCATCTCGGGGGACCAGGTCCAACTCCAGGGCGTGGGTGAGAGCCAGCCGGTGGTCGGATGTGAAGGGGTGAACCATCGCACGGCACTGATCAGGTGCCTGGCACCCAACCGTCATGTGGTCATCGACGTCGACGTCCAGCGGATGCAGTAACCGCCAAGGCACCGGGATCGCCCTCCCAATGGGGGCGGCCCGGTGCCGCCACGCGGGGCCGGCCAGGGAACGGGCTTTCCTCGTCCCCGCACCTCTCAGCAGTCTCCAGCGCGAGCGCTGGGCTGCCGGAGGCAGTCCGGCTGACTCCCCCCGCGGCCTCCCCCTTTGACCAACGGCAGAGCCAGCCCCGCTTGGTGGGCAGCATTCATCTGCTCGACGCCCGTGGCGAGGGATAAGCCGCAGGCACGGCTTGTCAAACCACCAATGGTCGGCCTGCGCTCCACGTATGGACATGAGACCAAGCACCCGCCTGCGTTGAGCCATGACACGACCGGCAGGCAGGGCACAGGCGCAGATGGCTCCTTGAACCTCGGGGCGCGCGCCACTATTACTTGTTGCGCAGCGGTTTGAAGCCCAGAAACGGCGGTCGACCGCTTATGCAATGTTCAAGTCGATGAGGCCCATCACGAAACGGGACCCTTCACATTCCACCGAGCGGGTCGGTCGCTACGTACCGCGTCGCACGCCCTGTTTCCCGCCGGGCGCCATTGCGACATTTTCCATAGACCGGCTAGGGCTCGGCCGCGCACCTCGTCAGCCACGACAGATCACTCAGTCTGGGGCATGTGCACCTGCCGTTTCTACGTTGAAGGCTTGCCTCGACGTCACCATGCGGCGCAAACGAGCGCAGGAGCGAGGCTCAACGCGCGACCGTATCAGCAAGCGAGCACCTTGGTCATGACAGCCGTTACCGTCGTCGAACCGCCGCGGCGCCCAACGTACCGGCCCAGGACCCGACATTGGGCGCCGGGTCGGTTCACAACGCGGACCACTACAGCGTTGGCGTTTGCAGCCCTGATCGGCGGCTGCGCGCCTGGCACAAGAGCCACCTCCAGCGAGCCGCTCGATTATTCGGTCCGCGGCAACTGGGCCGCACTGCCCTGGATGCAGGATGCCGCCGACCAGACCCCGAGTCCCACCCTGAAGGAGCGCGGGGCCGCTGCCGCCGCGGATGTGTTCTTCATCCACCCGACGACCTATCTTTCGATGTTCGGGTGGAACGCCACCACCGACGACGAGCGCCTCAACAATCTCACCGCCAAAGGCCCGATCCGGCTCCAGGCAAGCGCGTTCAACGGCTGCTGCCGCATCTTCGCCCCTCGTTATCGGCAGGCGGCCCTGAGGAGCTTCACGTCCCGGTCGTCGAAGGGGCACGCAGCCCTGGAGCTGGCCTACGCCGATGTGCGCGACGCCTTCCGCTATTACCTCGAGCACTTCGACCAGGGCAAGCCGATCATCATCGCCTCTCACAGTCAGGGCTCGCTCCACGCCAAACGGCTGCTCGCCGAGGTCGTGGACCGCGACCCCTCCCTGCGCCGCCGCCTGGTGGTCGCCTATCTGGTCGGCTGGCCGGTACCCTGCGATGCGTTCACGCATATACCACCATGCGACCGGCCTGAGCAGACGGGCTGCTTTGTTTCCTGGCGCACCTACACCTGGGGCACCGACAAGACGAGGGTACCCTGGGACCGAGGGGGCTGCTGCACTAACCCCCTGAGCTGGCGTCGCGATGGAGCCTACGCGCCCAAGACACTGAGCCTGGGCGGCACACCCTACACATTCGACCGGCTCGATCCGAGCCTCACTGATGCCCAATGCGTCGACGGCAAGCTATGGGTGCACAAGCCCGACAAGGACGGATACATCTCCCTCGGCAGCAACCTGCACCTGATGGATTACAACCTGTTCTACGAGGATATCCGTGTGAATGCCGAGACCCGGCTGGATGCATTCCTCCGGCAGCAGCGGGCCGCCCCGAAGACCCCTCCAGGGTCCTCCTCCTCACCTTGAACGCTACCTAGATGTCGGTTCCCGGCCTGGGCTGATCACTAGCCGCCCGACCCTTGCCATTCTTGTAGTCGCGGTAGAAGGCGACCACCTTGTCGGGCAGAACGCCGGCCTTATGCAGGGCCACGGCCGGTACCGCATAGCGCCGTCGGAAATACATGCCGGCGGTGCCGCCGGGCACGCCCACCTCATAGTCGAGCAGATAGCGCGCCAGCAGCTGCAGAACCTCGGCGATCTGGAGCAGCCCGTTGCGCTGCTGCCCCGC
Organism: uncultured Gammaproteobacteria bacterium; assembly: GCA_963711095.1. Lineage (GTDB taxonomy): Bacteria > Pseudomonadota > Gammaproteobacteria > Chromatiales > Chromatiaceae > CAVQCX01. The sequence continues at coordinate 72,492 of CAVQCX010000017.1, forward strand.
GAGCGCCTCACGCAGAATCGGGTCCTGCACCGACTCCCTCAGCAGCTGCGAGATCTGCAGCTCCCGCGCGCCCTTGGGCAGCGCTTGAAGCGAAGGCACCTCGGTGATCTCCAGGCCGTCGCTGCGCCGTACGATACACAGGCGCCCCGCGAGCTGCTGCTTCAGATCTTCATGAATCAGCCCCAAGGTCCTGCACACATCATCGCAGTCGCTGGGCTCCGTGGGGCTGCGCGTCTCGGGCTGCGGCACCGCCGGCGACTGGGCCAGCCGCTCGACCGCCCGGCAGGTCCGGGCAAGCTCGCAGCGCATGAGCCGCATCGACCAGAGGATTCCGAGCACCGCCAGCAGCCCGACCAAGGGCGTCAGAATACCGCCGACGAAGTCTCCGAATCGACCCCAGGCCGCAGAATCCGCAACGATGGGCAGGCTCCCGAAGTAGGCGATATAGGAGCCCACCGCCAGCACCAGCGCCAGTGCACCCGCCGCCGCCAGGCTCGCGGTGACCAGCCGGCCGAGACTGCCAGCGTCGTCGTGATTGTCGTCGGGTATCATCCTCCTCCCCATTTCTTATGGACATCGCACTGGGCCGGATCATAGCAGGGAATCCGATCCTGCTCGACGGGACATGGGCCGCATTTCTGAGCGGCGCTGGTAGCGGGAGCACCGGGATCAGCATGCCTACCGGGCGCGATGCGACAGCCCCCGCCGGTCGCAAAGCAGCCCCGCGAGTCGGGCGAGAAATGAGGGTAGACTGATCCCAGAGGTGCCCGGTAAGCGTCGATTGCAGGACCGGCCCCCGGGAGGATACCCTCTGTGCTGTTTCGATGGTCGGCCAGATCCCGCCGGCAGGCCGGCGCTGCGCCGTCGGCTGCGCTGCGGCCGGCATTGCCCCACGGCACGCTGTCTGCGCTGATCTGTCGCTCGTTTCGGCCTTCGTGCTGTCGACGAAGCAGCTAGCCACTGAGCCGCCATGGAAAAACGCCTCTACGAGCGCTATCCAACGAACGTCGCCGCCAGCGCGCTCCTCGCCGGCGGGGAGTCCGTTCCCTGCGTGATCCGCGATTTCTGTGATGGCGGCCTGTTCCTGGAGCTGATCCACCCGCAGCAAGCAAGCCGCTCGCGCGGCCGTGGCAAGATGCGCGACGGCGCTCCCATCGAGATCCGATTCCCCGCTCCACCGATCCCCGGACACCCGGCGATGCGGCTGCAAGCGCGGGTGGCACGGGCGGAGTCCTCCGGATTCGGCGTCGCCTTCCGCCCGGGAGACCCGGATGCCCCGCGGGCGGTCTCCGCCCTACGGCGGCTGAGCACCGCTCCGGGTGGTCCGGAAACCCCCCGATCTGCGGCCAAGCGCGCCGCGCATTCGCCGCGCCTGCGCGACCTGTTCGATAGCACCATCCGGATGTTTAGCGACATCCTGAGGTCGCACTGCGCGAGCCTGTTCGCGAGCGCGCAGCAGGCCATGTTCGACGCGGCGGCCAAAGCCCCCGACTCGCAGACCGGCCAGGAGTATTTCCGGGCCAGCGAGATCGCCAAGTCCGAGGCGGGCAGCATCCAGACCGCCTGGCTGGACAGGCTGGCGAGCCAGATGCCGACGTCGAACGGGGCAGTCCGGGCGCGCGCGCACCTCCCCCGGGCGGAGCTGGAGCTCGTGGACAAGACGCGGTTCGACGAGTGGGTGTTGCTCGCCGGCCTGGCATCCAGGATCGAGGCGAGTGTGCATCAGGAGCTCTACGCGTTGGAGCGGCGCCTGGCGTATTTGACCGGGGAGATCATCAGCAAGGAGACCGACCCGATCGGGCCCAGCGCGGTCGTGCGCAGCCTCAGCCAGGCCCTGGAGCCCTTCAATCTGCGCCTCGAGGTGCACAGGGCGCTGTTACGCAGCCTGGAGGATGAGCTGCGGCGAGTGCTGGGATCGGCCTACACGAGCATCAACGCCGAGCTGGGCGCCAAGGGGGTGCCGGTGGACATCGAGCGCCAGCCCCTGGGCGCGGCCGGGCGAGCGCCGCCCGCTGCAGCGCCCGCCGCCCGCCCGCACTGGCAGCCCAACGCAATGGCGGCAATGGCCGATGTTCTGAGCTTCCCGCAAAGGCCCGCCCGTCATCAAGGCCCGGCGGGCGAGCGCGGACCCGCACCCTCCGGCCAGGCGACCGCCTACCGACGCCAGCAGGTGCTCGGCGCCCTATCCGAGCTGCAGCTGACCCGCAACCGGCCCCTGCCCCTGGAGGTCGAGGCCACACTCAAGCGCTCCGACGGGAGCGGCAGCGAGCCATCGGCTCTGTCCTCCGAGCTCAGCAGCATCCTCTCGGTGGCAGAGCAGCTGGTCGAATCCTTCAAGAGCGACGACGGTATCGGTGCGCTGCTCGGGCCGCCGGTAGAGCGGATTGAGGTGCCCCTCGCCCGGGTGGCGGTGGAGCATCCCGATTTCGTTCGCGATCCGCACAACCCCGCGGTCGCGGTCGTCAACAACCTCGGCCGGCTCGCCCTGGCGCTCTCGGCCGAGCCCCCGAACGCCCGTCGCTCCAGTGAGGTGAGCGCCCTGATCAGCCGGGTCAGCGAGTCCCTGGCCCAGGACGGGGGCCCCAGCCTGGCCGCCTTCGCCGAGGCCAGGGACGCCCTCGATCCCTACGTGCATGAGTATGAGGAGCTGTTCTCGCGCAATCTGCAGCGAGTCATCGATGTCTGCGACGGCCAGGAACGGCTCGGCGCGGCAAAGCAGGCGGTGCGCCAGGCGCTCGCACCGATCCTCGGGACCAAGCCGGTGCCGACCGTTGCCAACGACCTGCTGCTGCTCGGGTGGCCAGCCCTGCTCACCCTGACCTGGCTCGACCAGGGACCGGAATCCCCCGAGTGGTCGGACTACCTGGATGCGCTCAGCACGCTGCTGCGGCTTCTGGCGACCCCCTCCGACGACACCCCCGCTAGGGCCCAGCAGCTCGAGGCGACTCTGAACAGCCTCGAGCAAGGGCTCGCAGTGGTGCCTTACGACCCGGTTCGCCAGCGCGCCCTCATCGAGCGGCTTCGCACCGGCCTGGCAGGAGATGCCCATGCGTTCCGCGCGCTGGTGCAACCGCGCGCGCCGGCCAACCTCAGCATGCTCGATCCGGCCCCCGCCGGAGACGGACCCCCGGCGCCGAGCCCGGAGCAGGCGAAAGCGGTGGCCACCTGGCTCCCGACTATCCGCTCGGTCACCCGGGGCGACTGGCTGGTGGAGCGTGCGGCGCGCAACCTCTCCCGGCCCATCAGTCTGGCGTGGACCAGTCCCCGTGCGGACCGGTTCGTGTTCGTCGACGGGCGTGGCTTCAAGGCGCTGGAGAGGGCGCTCGCGGAGCTGGCGGGCGATTTCGAGTCCGGTCGCATCACGCTGCTGGAAGACGGCCGCCTGCCGCTGGTGGAGCGGGCGATACAACGGGTGCTGGGACACAGCTACGACGAGGTCGTTTATGACAGCGCCCACGACACCCTGACCGGACTGATCAACCGCCGCTCGTTCGAGACCCAGATCGACGAGGCGGTACAGCGCGCACGCACAGACCACGGCCGCAATGTGCTGCTGACCCTCGATCTGGACCGCTTCAAGCTGGTCAACGACCTGGCTGGACACGAGGGCGGCGATCGGCTGCTCAAGGAGGTCACCGCTGTGATCCGCACCCAGCTGAGCACGAGCTCGGTGGTCGCCCGCACCGGTGACGATGAGTTCGGCATCCTGCTGCCCGACTGCGGCCGCGATGCGGGCTACGAGGTCGCCGAGAATCAGCGACGGGCCATAGAAGATATGGATTTCCGAATGGAAGGGAGGCCCTTTCCGATCAGCGCCAGCATAGGTCTGGTCGACATCGACGAGCACAGCGTGTCGGCCTCGCGCGTGCTCATGCAAGCCGGCTCGGCCTGTTTTCTCGCCAAGGAGGCCGGCCGGAATCGGACCAAGGTCTTCGAGGCGACGGATACCGACGTGCGCCGCCACCAGGGGACCGTGCAGAATCTTCCGATCATCGAAGAGGCACTCCATGAGGACCGCCTCCAGCTCTTCTTGCAGCTCATCAAGCCGGTATTCGTGGACGGCGGGCTGCATGAGCACTACGAGGTGCTGCTTCGGGTGATCGACAAGGCCGGCCACGCGACGTCGCCGGAGGAGCTGATACTGGCCGCAGAGCAGTACGACCGCATGCGCTCGCTCGACCGCTGGGTCGTCGAGCGCGTGTTCCGGTGGATCGACGACCACGCCCAGATCCTCGAGCGGATCGGCGGCCTGTCCATCAACCTGTCCGGGCACTCGCTCGGCGATACGCCCATGCTCGAGCTCATCCTGCAGTCTCTGGAGCGCACCGCCGTGCCGCGTGGCAAGATCGCCTTCGAGATCACGGAGACCGCCATGGTGCGCAACTTTGCCGCCGCTCAGGCGTTCGTGGAGCGGCTCAAGGAGGCCGGTTGCAGGCTCTACCTGGATGACTTCGGCACCGGCATGTCCTCCTACTCCTACCTCAAGCGCTTCCCCGTGGACTGCGTGAAGATCGACGGCTCCTTCGTGCGCACCATCGCCACCGACGACAAGGATCTGGCGCTGGTGAGATCGATCACCGAGATCGCCCACTTCAGCCAGCGGCTGGTGATTGCCGAGCAGGTGGAGACCGAGGCGGTCCTGGCGCGCCTGCGCGAGATCGGCGTGGACTTCGCTCAGGGATATGCCATCGGTCGGCCCTTCCCCATCGACAGGCTGCTGAGCGTTTGAGCCGGAATCAGCACCCGATCAATCGGCGCCTGAGCGGCCGCACCGCGGCCAGATTGGTCACCGGACCGGCCAGCAGGAACACCAGCACCCTGAGCGGCGACAGCCCCGCGAACAGCAGCCCGTGGGCCAGCGGCATCAGACCACGGATCGCCCCGGCGGCGAGCAGACCGAGCAGCAGCCAGGGGGCCGAGGCCAGGGCCAGATCCAGTACGGTTGTGCAGCAGGCTCACGGTAGCCAACCGTATCCGACGCCCCAACAGGGACTCAGTCCCGGCGGCGCCGGGGCTCGGGCACCGGATCATACCCGCCCTCGTGCCAGGGATGGCAGCGCCCGATCCGGCGCAGGCCCAGCCAGATGCCGCGCAGCACCCCGTGCCTCTCTATGGCCTCCTGGGTGTAGGCGGAGCAGGTGGGATAGTAGCGGCAGTTGTTGCCGAGAAACGGACTGATCACAAGCGCGTAGCCCCGGATCAGGCCCGAGCAGGTGCGTCGCCCGAGCATCGATACGCGGGCCCGGACACTCACCGACTGCCCCTCCCGCAGCAGCTCGCACAGCGCCCGGTAACCTCGATCACTCGGCGCTCGGGGGTGAAGCCTTCGGACTGCAGCAGCGTCTCCAGGCTCAGGTCCACGGCCCCATCCTCCAGCTCGCGGACCTCCCCGCAGTCCCCGCAGATCAGGAACTGGCTGCGGTGGGGCTGGCCCGGGTGGTGGCAGCTCACATAGGCATTGAGGCTCTCGAGCCGGTGCACCAGTCCCTGGGCCAGCAGGAACTCCAAGGCCCGGTAGACGGTCGGTGGTGCAGCCCCCGGAGCACCCCGCTTCAGGCGGTCGAGCACCTCGTAGGCGCCGGCCGGTCGGCCCAGGTCCCAGAGGATCTCCAGCACCCGACGCCGCTGCTCGGTGAGTCGCACGCCCCGGTGCCGGCACAAAGCGTCGGCCTGCTCGAGCAGGGGCGACCGCTGCGCGGCCGGCTGGACGCCCATCAGCCCGGCCTATCGCTCGGCGCACGGGCGCGCCGGCGCGTCAGCACACGTCCGGCGAGCGCCCCCGCCGCGCTGGACAGCAGGTAGGCCGCGCCCGCGACCAGGATGATCGTCGCGCCCGCTGGCAGGTCGGGCCCGTAGGACAGCGCCAGGCCCGCCGTGGTCAGCAGCATGCCGATCGCCACCGCCAGGCCCATCATCCTGCCCAGGGTGTGCACATACTGGCCGGCGATAGCTGCCGGCAGCGTGAGCAGCGCGATCACCAGGATCAGCCCCACCACCCGGATCAGCAGCACCACCGTGACCGCCACCAGGGACAACAGCAGCAGATAGAGCAGGGTGACGGGCAGGCCGCGCAGGCGCGCAAACTCCTCGTCGAACACCACCGCCAGCAGGTGGCGGTAGAGCAGGGCGACCAGCAGCACCAGCAGCAGGTCCCCGGCCAGCATGATCCACAGATCCTCCCGCGGGACCATCAGGATGTCACCGAACAGATAGGACATCAGGTCGACGTTGTAGCCCGGGGTCTGCGAGATGAACAGGATGCCCACCGCCATGCCCACGGCCCACACCGCCCCGATAAGGGTGTCCTCGCGCTCGCGCCGGTACAGACTCACCCAGCCGATCACCAGGGCCGCCAGCAGGGCGGCCGCCAGCGCCCCGAGCATCGGGCTCCAGCCCAGGAACAGCGCCGCTCCCATGCCGCCGAGCACGCTGTGGGCAATGCCGCCCGCCAGAAAACCGATGCGCCGCACCACTACATAGCTGCCCACCACCCCGCAGGCCAGGCTCGCCAGCAGCCCGGCGAGCAGCGCGTTCTGCAGGAATCCATATTGCCAGACGGCGTCGAAGAACCCGCTCAAGCTCCCCTCCTCAGGCGTGCCGATGCTCGACCATGTGCACCGCGGACCCATAGAGGCGCTGTATCACCTCGCCATCGATGGCCGCCGCGGAGTGGCACATCAGGGTACGGTTGACGCAGGCGACCCGCTCCACATAGCGTGAGACGAAGGCGATGTCGTGGGAGACCACCAGGATGGTCATGTCTCGATTCAAGCCCCGGAGCAGGTCGAAGATGTCGGTCTCCAGGCGCATGTCGATGTTGGCCGTGGGCTCGTCGAGCAGCAGAACCTGCGGCTCGCAGGCCAGGGCGCGGGCGACCAGCACCCGCTGCAGCTGCCCCCCGGAGAGTGTGTGCAGCCGGCGTCTGGCCAGATCGGCAATCTGGGTGCTGTCCATCGCATGGCGCGCCGCCTCGCGGTCGGCACGGCGCCAGCCGCCCAGCATCCGGCCTTGCCCCAGCCGCCCCATGAGCACCGTCTGCTCCACCGTGATGGGAAAGTCCCGGGCGAACGGCGGATACTGGGGCACATACCCGGCCCGGCGCCGCCCCTGCTCCGGGCGGGCGCCCAGCAGCCGGATGAGCCCAGAATCGGGCACCAGCAGCCCCAGGATGAGCTTGATCAGGGTGCTCTTGCCACCGGCATTGGGTCCGACCACCCCCAGGAACTCCCCGGCCCGCACCTCCAGGCTCACCCGATCGAGCACCGTCGGGCCTCCGTAGGAGAAGGAGACATCCTTGAGCTCGATGGCCGGGACGGCGTCCATCAGGGAGCGGACCCGATCTGCTCCGCCAGGGTCCGCAGGCTCGCGGGCACATCGTAGGCCAGGGGGTCGACGGTGACCAGCCGCGCCCCGATCGCCGAGGCCAGGGTGCGGGCGCTACGCTGGTCGATCTGGGGCTGCACGAAGATCTTGCGCACGCCTTCCCGACGGGCCCGCTCGACCAGGGCCGCCAGGCTGCGCGGGCCGGGCGTCTTGCCCTCGTGCTCCAGCGGGAGCTGCTCGAGGCCGTAGGCGTCGGCGAAGTAGCCCCAGGAGGGATGGAAGACCATGAGCACCCGGACCGTCCTGCCCTGGAGCCGGGTCCGAATATCCCGGTCCAGGGCCGCCAGCGACTGCGCCAGCACGCGATAGCGCTGCGCGTACGCCGAGGCATTGTCGGGATCGAGGGCGGCAAGCCGATCGCGCAGTCGTCCCGCCATGTGGATCAGATTGGCCGGACTGGTCCAGACGTGGGGATCGAGCGCTTCATCCGCGGCCTGGCCGGGGCGGTGCGCACCCGGCTTTGCCTCCCCGAGCAGCTGCTCGGCGCCCTCCATGGCCCGCAGCCGCAGGCCGTCTCGCACATCCAGCATCGAAATGCCCGGATTCGCCGCCCGGATGCGATCGACCAGGCTGTGCTCGAACGGCACCCCTACCCGCACAAAGAGCCGCGCCCGGGACAGCTCGACCATCTGGCGCGGCGTCGGCTCATAGGTGTGCGGGCTGCGCCCCGGCCCCACCAGGGTATGCGCCGCTACCGCCTCGCCCCCCACCTGATCCACCAGCCATTGCAGGGGCAGCACGCTCACCACCACCTGCAGCCGCTGGGCAGCCAAAGCCCCCAAGGGGCTGAGGCCGGGCAGCGCCAGCAGCCAGGCGGCAAGCAGAAGCCAGGGTCGACGTCTCATTCAGGGGCTCTCCGAGGAAATGCAATGTTATAGCATTACACTGGCCCCTGCATCCCCAGCCTGTGGGCCGCCGGGCCGCAAAGGAAAGGCCGTGCACAGGCCCATTCACGCCGCCCGGGGGCACCTGATGCAGCCGCTCACTCGCGAGCTGAGCCTTGACTTGACCTGTTGGCTCATCCGACTCGGACGTTGCACAGGGCGGTGACCTGCGGTTTCTCGATGGCAGACCCGTGCACTAGAATGACCGCCGCATCATGAACACCGGCAAACTGATCCTCGCCCCCCTCGATCCCCGGGGCCCGTCGGCACCAGCGGAGCTGGTGCTCGAAGCCCTTGCCAAGATCGGGCTGACCGGCGAGGCGCTGGACGCCGACCATGCCGACTACCTGGCGGGGCCGCGGTTCCTCGAGCTCATCAGCTTCCTGGGCTGCTCGGCGCATGTCGAGCTGGAGCCGCCGGTCGAGGGCGGGCGGGCATTCTGCCGCATCCGTCTGGTCGGCCCTTTCGCATCGCCCCGGCTGTTCGTAGGACGCAACACCGCGGCACCCCGCTGCCCCCGCTGCGGCGGCCGCCTGGACAATTGGCGCGCCCGCATCCAGGCGCCCCAGCTCAGCTGCGAGCAATGCGGCGAAGACCTGCAGCCCGGCCAGCTCAGTTGGCGCCGCTCGGGCGGATGCGCCCGCATCGCCGTGGAGGTGCACAACGTCTTTCCGAGCGAGGCGGTACCGCTGCCGGAGCTGCTGAAGCGCCTGGCCCAGGCCACCGCCCAGGACTGGGGCTATTTCTACGTTCAGCCTGAGGATTGATCAGCGAGCGAAGCGGAGGCCCTCGGGCAGGCCGACCTCCAGGCTGATGGGCAGGTGGTCCGAAAGCGGATAGTCGAGCACTCGGGCATCGCGCACCCTCAGCGAGCCGGACACCAGGATGTGGTCGAGGGTACGCATGGGGCGCCAGCTGGGAAAGGTGCTCTGGTCGCAGGAGGGCTCCTGCAGCCCGGTGGCACCGACGAACTCCTGCATCTCGGGGGCCTGGCACTGGCAGTTCATGTCCCCCATGACGATCACATGGGCATAGGGACGGACCAGCTCGCTGACCAGCTCGAGCTGACGGTGGCGCGCCCGCCGGCCGAGCGCCAGGTGCACGATGCAGACCGCCAGCTGCGGCTCACCCTCGCCGAATCGGCACAGCATGGCGCCGCGCCCGGGCATCCCGGGCAAACGATGCTCTGAGATCGCCGCGGGGCGCAGGCGCGACAGCAGCCCGTTGCTGTGCTGGGCGAAGGCGCCCAAGTTGCGGTTGATCTGCTTGTACCAGTGGGGGAAGCCGGCGCGCTGGGCCAGGTACTCGGTCTGGTCGAGAAAGCCGCTCCTCAGGCTGCCCGCGTCGACCTCCTGGAGACCGACCAGATCATAATCACCCACCAGCGCCGCGATACGGTTGAGGTTCTCCTGGCGCTCCCGATGAGGCAGAACATGCTTCCAGCTGCGGGTCACGTAATGGCGAAAATACCGGGTATCCACGCCGACCTGAATGTTATAGCTCAGCAGCCGCAGTGTATCGCGCACCGCGGGCCCGAGCCGGGGCCCGTGTTGTTCGACCACCGTGCTCCTCACATCCAAGCCCGCTGACCCCCATTGCCCGGGCACCCCGTGCTCGCCAGGCTCACTTGGCGAGCTTTTCCGCCCTGACCTTCTGGATCAGGAAATCGGTCACCTGGAGCGTCTCCTCATAGCCACCCGCGGCACTCGGGCTGGTCGTGTAGCGACCGTCCACCACCAGGGTCGGGACCCCGTGGATGTCATAGAGCTGAGCGAGCCGGCCGGCCCGTTTCACCTCGGCCTGGACACCAAAGGATTTCTCGGCGGCGCGAAACGCCGCCAGATCGACCCCCTGCTCCCCGAGAAACGCCTCGAACTTATCGGCGGTGCGCAGGTCGCGATGCTCCTTGTGCATGGCGTCGAAGATCTTGGACTCAAGCGCCTCCGCCTTACCCATCGCTTTCAGGGCATAAAAGGCTTCAGCGTGCATGATCACTTCCGGCCGCTCAAACATGGCGGGCACCCGGACGAAATCCACATAATCGGGCTTGTGCGCGAGCCACTTCTGGATCACGGGCTCAAGCTCGTAGCAGTGCGGACAGCCGTACCAGAATACCTCCGTGACCTGGACCCGGCTGCCTTCGGCTCCGGGCTGGGCGGGCTCGACACGGTGGTATTGAGTCCCTTCCTGGTAGGCAGGCGCGGCCCCGGCAGCGAACGGCAGCAGGCCCAGGACGCATAGCGCAAAGATCAACCGTCTCATCGTCTCTCCTTTCCCCAAGCGTTGCGGGCAGTCAGATCAGGATAACCGATAATCCCACCGGTCGGACCGAATGGCGCCCACGAAGTTCGCTGGCACCGCCACCCGGGCAAAAAAAAGGGCGGCCGCGGCCGCCCTTCACAGGACCGCGCCAGGACGCTCAGCGCAGCCCCTGCACGTACTGGGCGACCGCCTCAATCTGCGGCTCGGTCATCTTGCCGGCTACGCCCCGCATCATCTGATTGGGATCGTTGGAGCGGGTCCCGGCCCGGAAGTCCTTCAGCTGCTTGGCCACGTAATCCGCCTGCTGGCCCGCCAGCGACGGGAAACGGGCAGCGGGATTGCCCGCCCCGGCAGGCCCGTGACAGCCGATGCAGGCCGCTACACCCGTGGACGCATCGCCGCCGCGGTAGAGCTTCTGGCCGAGGGCCACCTTGGTGGCGGCTGCGGTGCCCGGGGCTCGGATCTGGGAGGAGAAATAGGCCACCACATCGGCCATGTCCTGCTCGCTGAGGGCCGCCGCCTGTGGACTCATCAGCGGGTCCTGGCGCGCCCCGGCCTTGAGGTCGTGGAGCTGCTTGAGGAGATATTCGGGGTGCTGACCCGCCAGCTTGGGCCAGATCGGGTTGAGACTGTTGCCGTCGGTGCCGTGGCAGGCAGCGCAGACAGCGGCCTTGGCCTTGCCGGCTTCGACGTTGCCGGCGGCAGCCTGAGCCGCACCGACGCAGAGCGTGAGAGCGACCGCAAGGGGGAGGACGAGTTTGTTCATGCCGGCACCTGTTGCTCGATTCGCTGGAGGGGATGGGGGAGGCCGTCACACCCCGGGCGTGACGGCCTCGAGGGATGTCGCCTCGACTTACTTGGCGGCGTCGACCATGTACTGGATAGCCGCCTTGAGCTGCCATCGTCGGTGCAGTCCATGCAGGTGCCCTTGGGAGGCATAGGAACCATACCGGTCGGGCCCTTGAATCCGCTCTGGACATGGCTGAATAGCGTGTCCATGCCCTGCGCGATCCGGGGAGCCCAGGCTGCCTTGTCCCCGAGCTTGGGAGAGTCCGGGATGCCCGGCGGGAGGTGGCACGCATGGCAAAAGCTGTCGAACACCTGCTTACCGTCCCGCGCGAGCACAGAGCCCACCGGAGCGGCCATCAGCATGGCTGCGGCGATAACAACGATCTTTTTCATCTTGCACTCCTGGCCTTAGTACGCAAACCGTTTTCGCGCCTCCGGTCCCAGCCCAGGCCGGACCGTCACAAGGCGCACAACAAAGCCGGCGTTTTATAACAGAAAGGCCCCCAAAGGTCAACTCGGCGAAACCGGCGCTTCGTCGCAAGTCACGGGCATTAAAGGGTTTTTCAAGATCCGGAAACCCGCGTCGCGTGCCTACCCTAGCGCAACGGCCCCGCCGCGGAGACATTCCGCCGATCGGACTTGTCGGCAAGCCCCGTCGGGCCTTAGCTTATTCGCATGAACGCTCAGCACCGGGTCTGCGTCTACTACGGCGAGGCGCTCGCCCGCTACGGCTTCGGGGCGGGCCATCCCTTCGGGTCCGACCGCCTGGCGGCCTTCGGCCGGCTGCTCGAGCGGCGGGGCCTGGCCGCGCGGGTGCGCATCTGCCCGCCCGTGCAGGCAGAGCGCGACGCATTGGAGCGCTTTCATACCCCCGAATACATCCAGCGGCTGCAGACCCTGTCGGGCCTCGGCGAGGGCTTTCTCGACTACGGCGACACCCCGGCGTTCCCCGGCGTCTACGAGGCTGCCGCCACCGTCGCCGGCAGCGTGCTCGACGGCATCCAACGCCTGATGGAGGGGGACTGCCGGCGTGTGTTCGTGCCCATCGCCGGGCTGCATCACGCGCGGCGCGACCGGGCCGCGGGATTTTGCGCAGTCAACGACTGCGGCATAGCCATCGAGACGCTCAAGCAGGTCTATGGGCTAAGGCGCATCGCCTACGTGGACATCGACGCCCACCACGGGGACGGCGTGTTCTATGCGTTTGAATCCGACCCCGACGTGTATTTCGCCGATCTGCACGAAGACGGCCGCTATCTGTACCCGGGCACCGGCAGCCTGATGGAGACCGGCAAGAGCGCGGCGCGCGGCCACAAGCTCAACGTGCCGATGCCGCCCCGGGCCGGCGATGAGGCCTTCATGGAGGTCTGGGGTGCGGTGGAGGCGTTCGTGGAGCGCTGCCGCCCCGAGATCATCCTGCTGCAGGCCGGGGCCGACAGCCTCGGCGGCGACCCGATCACGCACCTCGCCTACACCGCGGCGGCTCACGGCCACGCCGCGCGCCGGCTGTGCGTGCTGGCCGACCGCCACTGCGGCGGGCGCATCCTTGCCATGGGTGGTGGCGGCTACAACCGAGCCAACCTGGCCCAGGCCTGGTGCGCCGTGATCGAGGCATTCCTCGTCGACTGAGACCCATCAGCTCACCTCGCTCACGCCGGTCGCGGGGCGGGCGGCGTCCCGGTGCACCAGCAGATCCGCCGGGAAATGGCAGCTGAAGGTCGAGCCCTCGTGCTCGCGGCTGGCGATACGCAGCTCGGCACCGTGGCGCGAGAGCACATGCTTGACGATGGCCAGGCCCAGGCCCGTCCCGCCCGATTGGCGCGAGCGGCCCTGGTCCACGCGATAAAACCGCTCGGTGAGTCGTGGTACGTGCTCGGCGGGGATGCCGGGGCCGTCGTCGGCGACGGCGAGCACGGCGCCGGGGTCGGCTCTGCCCCAGAAAACCAGGACCCGGGTGCCGGCCGGGGTATGGATGACGGTATTGAACAACAGGTTCGCCAGCACGCTGCGCAGCTCGCCTTCATTGCCCTGGAGCAACAGGCTGTGGTCCACGTCCAGCTGGAAGCTGTGCCCGCGCGGGCCGCTCAGGGCCCGGGCATCGGCGATGGCCTGTTCAGCGAGGGCGCCCAGATCCAACGCTGCGAGGTCACTCGCCTTCTCGTCCAGCTCCAATCGCGAGAGCGTCAGGAGATCCTCGATGAGGGTCTGCATCCTTCGGGTCTGGTGCTGCATCAGCTCCAGGGGCCGTATACCCGGCGCCCCGGGGGATGCCTGGAACAGCATGTTCTCCAGGAAGCCGCTGATCACGGTGAGCGGAGTGCGCAGCTCGTGAGACACGTTGGCCACGAAGTCCCGACGGATCTGGTTGAGGTGGTAGACCTTAGTGATGTCCCGGCCCACGATCAGGCGCTGCTTCTTCTTGCCGCCGAACGGCGCGATGCGCACCGAGAGCACCACCGCCTCGTTTTCCGGACACGGGCACTCCAGGGCCCGGCTGTAGTCGGCGGCCTCGATCAGGTCCTGGATCAACGAATAGAGCGGGAGCTCCGGAACGGCCCGGCCATCGTGCTCCGGCCAGGCGATGCCGAGCAGCGCACGCGCGGCCGGATTGGCCCAGTCGATCCGCTGCTGTCCGTCGAGCAGCACCAAGGCGTCCGGCAGAGCGCCGGCGGCCTCGCGAAACCGGGCGGCAAAGCGCGCCAGCCCCCGCTTGCGCTTGCGGCTGCGGCTCTGCAGCCGGGACAGATCCCGATAGATCTCGCCCCAGGCGCCGCGGGGGAAGGGTCCAGACAGCCGCCGGTGTCTGCGAATCAGTCCGACCAGGACATGGAGCCGGCGCAGCTGGTAGGCCAGACACGCAGCTGTGGCGAGCCAGAGTCCCAGCCAAAGGCTCCCGGTGAGCTGGCCCAGGACGGCCCCGACCCCGAGCACCGCTAGGTTGATCAACAGCTCAGCGGCCATCGCCAACTGCCACTCCTCCGGCGAGCGTATTCCCGCCTATGGTAGCGGAAGCACCGCCTCGCCTTGATCCTGGACGGGCGTGCCGCCGAAAAGCTGCTGCTCGACGCGGTGAGCTCCGGCGTCGGCATGCGGCCAGCCTCCCGTCCGATGCAGCGCCCGGGCGGGCCCCGACAAGCGTGGGTCACAGCACCCAGAGCAGCACCAACGGCACCGTGAGCAGCGCCGCGGTGTTGCCGAGCAGCACGATGGAGGCCACCCGCCGCGGCTCCTGCCCGTAGCGCTCCGCGAAGATGTAGTTGAGCACCGCCGGCGGCAACACCCCGAACAGGATAAGCACCCGCGCCTGCTCGGACGGCAGACCCAATGCCCAGGCCAGCGCCGCCGCCAGCAGCACGCCGCTCAGCGGACGCGCCAGGGCACCCAGCAGCCCCACCCGCCAATCGCTCAGGTCCACGTCGATGAGCCGCACGCCCAAGGTGACCAGCATGAGCGGGACTGCCACCTGCCCGAGCATCTCCACCGCCGTGGCGAGCCCGGCCGGCAACGCCAGGCCGGCAAGGTTCATCACCAGCCCGGCAGCGCAAGCCAGCATCACCGGAGTACGCAGCACTCCCAGCCACCGGACCTGCCGGTCGAGCATGCGCACGCCGAGCGAGAAATGCAGGAAATTCTCGATCAGGAACAACACCACGGCCGCCGGCATGGCCTGATCGCCGAAGGCAAGCACCAGCAGCGGGATACCCATGTTGCCGGAATTCACGAACATCATCGGCGGCAGGAAAGTGCGGGGCTGCACCCCCGCGAGCCGCGCGATCGGCCAGGCGATCAGCCCCGAGCCGAGCACCAGCAACGCCCCCGCGCCGGCCAGCACCCCGTAAGCGCCCAGGTTGGCGTCCTTTGAGGAGAGCGCCCCGAAGACCAGCGCCGGGACGAACAGATCCATGTTCAGCTTGATCGCAGCGGTCATGTCGGGACGGTGGCGCCGGGCATACAGAAAGCCCACCGCCACCACGGCGAACAATGGGAGCACGATCGAGAGAATGCGCTCGATCATCTCAGGGCCGCCGCCAATGGGCCTGCACTTCGGCCCAGAGCGCATGGAAATGCTCGGCGGCCTCGGGGTCGGTCCCGCGCTGGTCCCAAACATGGGCGCCCACACCGATCTGGGCCAGCACGTATTCGCCGTAGGCCACTTGGCCCACGGCAGTATGGCCGGTGGCCGCCTGGCCCAGACCCAGATGCCATCCCAGCGCCAGCTGGCCGATGGCGGCCAGACCGACCGCCGCCTGGCCCAGCCCGACCACCAATCCGAGGGCCAGGTGCCCTACCGCCAGCCCCCCCGCCGCCAGCTGGCCGATGGCGAGCACGCCGATCGCCCGTCGACCCACCGCGACGATGCCACGCGCCGTCCTGCGCCGCCCGGTCTCGGGACAGATGCCGCAGGTGTAGTGCAGCAACGGTAATCCGAGCAGCCTGGCGTGCGAGCGGTACTCGGCGAACAGCCGCCCGTCCGGATAGAGGAACCGTCGCCAGCTGCCGAGCCGGGTGGTCTCGACCCGGTATTGGACTGGCTCCAGCAGCAGGTTAACGAGCATGGCTTACTCCAGCGCACCCCAAGCAGCCAAGCCCCGGACTGCATGGGGGAGCTCCAGCCCGTCGGGCGCCGGCCCTCCGGCCGATGCGCCGCCCGGCGCAGGCCCGACGGGCACCATGGTGCACCGCACGCACCCCAGGCAACCGGGGGCCACAAGTGCAGGCAGGGCAGGGCTCGCGGACAACGCGTGACGGGTCAATGGGGATGCAGGGGCATGGCAGGGCCGGCGGCCGGTGCGGCAGGGCCGCTGGTCGGCGACGCGAAGATCGAAAATCCAGTCAGCGGCAGCAGCGGCTCCAGCACCCCCTGGCCTTGCAGATTGATCAGGCGGGCGAAATACCGACCGTATTTCTCCCGCAAGGCCGGCGCCGCCTGACGGCTGATCGGGCAGATCAGCGGCTCCCCGTAGCGGCGCTCCAGCTCCGCGATGGCGTCGCGCACCTTGGCCTGGAGCACCTCGTTGCGAAACAGGCTGCAGTTGATGGCCTCGTCCCAGGCAGCGTCGACATAATCGTCCCAGTCGAAGCCGCGCGTGCGGACCCAGCGGCCATCCTCGCAGCTGACGTAGGGCGGCCGGCCATCATCGCCGAGGGGATCGGGCTGCTCCTTCAGCACCTGGATCCAGAACCTCATGCCGTCGAAGTTGGCGGTCAGGTCGGCGTAGGAATACACGCCGGTGAACAAGGCGCCGTAGTAGGTGCGCTCGGTGAGATCGCCGTAATCGAAGGCGGCATCCAGCCCGTCGCCGCTCAGGTACGCCTTGTCGAAATAGGAGTAGCCTTGGGAGAAGAAATGGCCGAGCTTGTCCGCCCCAACCAGGGTCCCGTCGATGTTGACGAGCGCCGCCAGGCGCCCCTCGTCGCCGCCCATGCTCGGTGCCTCGAAGATCCCGAACGCATGGTAGATGCTCTCCCGCCGGCTCAGCTTGCGCTGGGAGAGAGAGGCCGAGCGATTCGCGAACTCTTCCAGCGTGCCCACCAGCGGCCCACCCATGGCACGGTTGATCGCCTCGTAGAGCCGCCAGCGACTGCACGGCACCTCCCGGGGCGCGGCGTCGGCGAACACACTCGGCGGCGGGGGCGCATTGGCCTCCGCCACAGCCTGATCCAGCAGCTCGTTGGTGCGCCGATTCAGGGCATCGGTCACGTCCGGCATCGCCTGGTTGCGCTCGGTGAAGCTGTCGGTCTCGCTCGCGCCGGCGCCACCGGCCGCAACGACCATCCCCCAGACACAGAGGCTGAGAATAACGCGCAAGCAGGACACCCGGAGAATCTTCACTGGCCATCGCAGAAGGGCCGCTTATCTTACAGGCCGATGACAAGGCCAGAAACCCTGGAATGCGGGCTCCCCCAGATCGCGCACCCAGCCGAGGAGGGGCTAGGGGCAACACACTCAGCGAACACCCATACCCCGCGACGGCGCCGATAATCGCTCCTCACCCTACGCAGAAACCGCGCCCCACCCTCATGCACTACGCTTAGGACAAACTCTCACGCGATCCAACTATCTACGACATCGCCCGATCATGCCCCACGTCATCATCGACCCCGAGTCCACCTCCCTGAGGGAGCGTTTCGCCCTCATCAAGACCCCAAGGCGCGCCCGCATGCGCTTCCCCGAGGCCTGCGTCACCCCCGTCGAGGACGAGACCGCCGCCCGCGCCGGTGCGAACCCCGCCAAGAACCTCCACTCCGCCGTCGTCTATGGCCCCTCGGTCTCCTCCGAGAGCCAGAAAGTCTATTACCTGGTGCGCTGGCTCGACTCAGCTCCGGACCCGCAGACAGCAAGAGAGCGGCTACCGATTGGTCTTCGCGGAGAAAGCCGGCTACCCCGTAGCCGTCGCTGGATTTCGACCAGGCGAAAGTCTCTCCTTTCGTCGCTTCCGATGTTCCCCAAGGGACGGTCAAAACCGAAATCGGCAAGCTTCGATAGCGCACAGGTCCCTTCTTCCTGTCGCGCGACGCCGCCTCTCGCGCGCCCCGCCGGGTCCCCGGCCACGCGTCTAACGTTTAACCCCGTCGGCCGGCGACTCGGCCCACGACAGCGGCGACGCGGACCCATTGGAACGGCCTCGCCCTCGGACAGGGGCCGCGCGCGGCCAAAGCTTCAGCCGGATCCATCAGAACCTCGGGAATCGCCCCCAACGCCGCCGGCAAAACATCCCGCCGCGCCGTCCACTTGCCTTCCCGGGCACAGCCGATAAACTGTGAGTATCCAAGGAGGATTCCATGGACCCGGAGTTGATGAAGCTCGATCCGCTGTCCACCTACCGGGACAATCCGCGAGTGCCCGCGCCCCTCGCGAGGTGTGCCGCTCCCAACCGGTCGCCCGCCATCCTCGGCGTTTTCCCCCGCCCCCCCCCCTGGTGCCCGGCGTGACTGTGGCACGGCGCAGCGACGACGCTTTTGTCCGTCTATCCCCGGCAGCTCGGAGACAACGACCACCGGTCCCCGCATCCGGGACACCCATAGCCCTTGCTTTCCTTCCTGTTCGATCTAGGCATGTTACTTCCGGGACAGACAGGCATGTTCCGCGTTTCGACACGGACATCGTCCAATCGACCAGGCTGTTACGATATATCTATATTTAGATACCTAAATGTAGATATCTACATATAGATACTAGATATCCACATGTAGAGACAAGTGTCTAGATTCCTTGACCCGGCAAGATCTTTACAAATGAGTCAAGTTTTGATTTTGAACACAAAACACCCCTTTCCCCAACTTAAGGAGGAACAAGAATTAACGCTCTGGAGAGATCGCCGCGTGCGGTCGGTGCCTGAGAAGGCGCTGGCGACAAATGCCCGCGTAGCTTAAAGCAAAAAACTTGCGGTTATGACCGCGTATGGTGCGTAATGCGTCTCAACCAGATGCGCTTGCCAATGTGGGCTGTTCAGAAGTATAGCAGGAGCCGCCTCACGACTCGTCGGTCTGAGGCGGAGCCTCGTTAGATGTAGATATTTTAGTGATATTGGCTGTGCAGCCGATTACAAAGCGAAGGGGTCAGGCCTTGCGTTTTGCCCCGTCGGCCCGAGGGACCAAATGACTTAGGCAAAACGCAAGCCCTGACCCCTTCCACCCCTCTGGCCGAACCGCGTAACAGCACTGACCGTGACATCCGCGCCGCAAGTCGCGCACGCTGGCCCAGTGGCTGGCAACCTGCGAGAATCGGGAAGAGGCGCCATACAGAGCCCACCCGGAGTGTCGCCGTGCTCGTGATACATTTTGGGACATTCAAGTCCCCAAAATGGCTGCGCTCGGCGACAGCCTTTGGGCCCCGGCCGCCCTGCGTCCGCGGCAGTACGCCGACATCATCGCAAGCTCGATGCCGGCTACACACCACTCCCGCAAATGGCTTGACGGCGTGTCGAATGCGCTTGCATATGGCCTGCGTCGGCTCCGGGAACTACGGCCCCTACGCCAACTCCGGCCATACGCCCGCGCCTACGCCTACCGGGGACTACGCGCCTTCGCTTCGCTCTCCATGGCGCGCAGCGACGGAAAGCGCGCTCAGCATGAGCGCGATTGCACGCGACTTTGGGTTGTCAGTATCGCTCGTGAGCCGGCTGATCGCGCGGGCGGAGGGGGCAAAACACAGGGCCTGACCCTGGGGCGCTGCTGGGCCGCTGACGCAGAACGCTTACATCGGGAGCTTCAACGGGAAGTTCCGGGACGAGTGCCTCACCGAGCACTGGTTCTAATCCCTGGCCCATGCCCTCGCCATCATTCAGGGATGGCGCACGGACTACAATAAGCAGCAGCCGCACTCGATGCTGGAATACCAGACTCCAGCAGAAGCAGCGGAGCAGCTACGACAACAGTGACATCAACCTGGGCTCAACTAACCAAGGCTTGGTGTAGAAACTGGGGGCAGCTCAGTTGAGCCTGATTCGAATGGCAGGAACGTCTAGCAGCAGATAAGCAGCATCGTCAGCTAATAATAGAGCAGCACCTTTGGAAATAGCACTTCCTGAAGACAGCCATTAGAGGGATGACAGCATGGATTCACTCCTGAAACTCATAGGCTGGTTTTTTCTCTATTTTGTAGGTATCTTTGTGGTCCTAGGTTGGTTAGGGAAAGCCGCAAGCTGCAGCCGAGACTCCCCAAGTAATCACGAACACAGCCCCCCCTATACAAACAGCGAAGCTCGTATAGACAATACTTATGTCAACCATGCGCAAAAGGTCGAAAAACAGAAAACCCCGCCGATAGACGCTGCTCCAGCAAAACACACTCCCAATTATCATCAATTCAATATTCTATGCATAGAAGGCGACTCGTCTCACGAATACGCATGCCGCCAACACTTATCGATGGAGAGCAGATTGGACCCATACAGTCGCGCGCTAATTCTTGGATGCTTAGATCAGCCCAACCAGAAAATCAAAAGTATTTGCAAAAGCAACTTGGCCAAGGTTTTGAATTGGTCTGAGAAAGAAGGGAAGATAGAAAACGGCTTCTCGCATATTAATAATTGGGCAGTAGAAAGCGAGAAGACCCTTGACACCTCCTCACAGACGACAAGCGATGTACGTCCTGAAAACTCGTCGAAGCTTATCTCCCGCCCCGCAACGACTTATGAACCAAGCACTCGGTATCGCGACCTTCTTGAGAGCATTCGTTATGACAACACGAACACCGACTCAAGATGCCGATCTCTCGTAAGCAAGGTGCGACAGCTCGGTAATGATCCTTCATTTGAGACCGACCGGAGTGTACGCCTTAGATGGCAACAGGCATTCGATCTAGCAGATAGAGCCGGCTGTACGTTGTAGACATCTTCGACAACTCCTCTTTATCTCCGATCCAAACAAAAGAATACGACAGGCATCTTTTAAGCAATGGCAAGCAATGGCAAGCAATGGCGAGAGGTCAGGTCTTGATTTTTGCCTTCCCTGGCTGACCCATAATGAAGAATCGACTAACACTCGCCTCAGCGCCGACCCAATATCGCGCGCACACAGCGGTGCTATTCTGCAACCTCGTACCGTCGCGGTATTGGGCCGGCTAGGCAGAACGTTAGGCAACAATCGGAAGCTCCGTATGGCGCCACTTACAAAGCAGAAGCGGATTGTTGGTCTTGTAGGATGGCTCATTGTCAGCTTCATCGCTGCAGTCATTGGTGGCGCCGCATCTATTCAGGCTGGTCCGTTCTATACCCAGCTCGTACGTCCTGATTGGGCACCGCCACCCTCGATCTTTGGGCCGGTTTGGACAGTTCTGTATGCCCTAATGGGAATTGCCGCTTGGCTGGTTTGGCGTGTTGGCGGCTTTCGTGCAGCCAAATCCGCGCTCACCTTGTTTCTTGTGCAACTCGCGCTCAATGCACTATGGAGCTGGTTGTTCTTCGGGTGGCATCGTGGTGCCTTGGCCTTCGCTGACATCCTATTACTGTGGGCGTTGATCGTCACAACCCTAATCGCCTTCTGGCGAATCAGACCATTAGCAGGCGCGTTGTTCGTTCCGTATCTGCTGTGGGTCAGCTTCGCCTCTGAGCTCAATTACTCTGTGTGGCAACTAAATCCGCAGGTCTTGGGGTAATGCAGTTGTTGCATAACGAATAAAGGACGGGGTCTAGCATCGGAATAGGATCCGCCCCGTAAAGCGCAGGGCGTAGTACGGCGAGTCCTTGGCGATGTAGGCGTTCAGGTCCCGGATGTCGGCTTTAGCCCGATATGACCACTCAATCACCACGGCCCAGCAGTTCCGCCTTGAGTTCTTCGTGAGGGATGGTGCGGCCGGCCTCGATGTCGGCGAGTCCTTCCTCGATCTTCTGCTTCACGTAGAGCTCGTACATGCTGTCGTCCCAGGTGGCTTGTTCCGGCAGGTGCTCAATGATCTGCCGGGCAGCGTCTTTGGCGCTTGGCATGGCCGGGTTCTCCGTCGTCGTTTAACGGCTCACTTGGCAGCGGCGGTTCTGGCCGTGTCCCACCGCCGGGCCTGGTACTTGATGATCAATCCTTCCAAGACATCCATGGCCACGCGTTGCTCGTCCGGCGGCAAGTGGCTGATCGCCTGGAAGGAAGGATATTACCTTGTAGCATGCCACAATCTCGGCGGAAAGGCTGGGGTCTACCATGGGATTTGGGTGTGGCTCTTCTGTAACGACGCTGATCTGCGCTGAAACAGTACCTTAGTGACCCTTGTGCGCCCCTGTTCATGCCGCTTCGTCGAGTAGCAGCGGCATCATCGTCTCCGGAGAGTTTCTTCTTCGCTCCTGCTCGAAGTGAAAGCTTAGGTGGGCATCGAGGTCGTCGCTGACCTTCAGCGAGCGCAGGCGTAGAACGGCCTCTGCCCGCGCCAGTCCCCACCGGGCACCGGTGATGTCCATGCGATCCTTGACCAGATATCGGCAGGCTTCCTCGATCACGCCGGTGGCAATCGGCAGGCCCTGCGCCAAGGCTTGGTCGTATCGCAGAAGCTTGTGGCTCTTTTCGAGGTAATTGGCCGCCTTGTCCACCGGCTTGCGCTGCTAGAGGCTCAACTGCGCCCGCGAAAGGACGGCGTCAGGTCTCCCATGTCCCATTCGGCCGGGAGGGGCTACTCTTTGAACGTCGGACAGGACAGCAAAGGAGTGCTTTATGGCCAGGCCATTACGTCTCGAGCTCGCGGACGCTCTGTATCACGTTGCCGCAAGGGGCAACGAACGGAAGTCGATCTTTCTTCAGGATGGCGAGGGCGATAGAACGGCGTTTCTGGAGATCCTCGGTGCAACGTGCGATCGTTGCAACTGGATTTGTCATGCCTATTGTCTGATGACGAACCATTATCATCTGCTGCTCGAAACGCCTGGTGCGAACCTCTCCAAAGGGATGCGGCAACTGAACGGGGTCTACACGCAGTACGTCAATCGGATTCATCGCCGAGCGGGTCACCTCTTTCAAGGGCGCTTCAAGGGGATACTGGTTGAGAAGGACAGCTATTTGTTGGAGCTGGCTCGGTATGTGGTCCTCAATCCAGTGCGCGCCGCCATGGTGCGCGGACCGGAAGAATGGCCCTGGAGCAGCTACAGGGCGACAATAGGGATGGACAAGGCCGACAGCTTTGTCGAGACGGACTGGTTGCTGCGGGCTTTTGGGTCCGACAGCCAACGGGCGATTGGGGCGTATAGGAGGTTTGTTGCGGACGGTATCCACGCCGACAGTGTGTGGGGAGCCCTGAAGAACCAGGTATACCTGGGGTCGGAGGCATTCGTCGACAGAATGCAGGCTCTGATAGGGCCGGACCGGGACCTTCGGGAGGTTCCGAGGATCCAGCGGCGGCCGATGGCCAAGCCGTTGGAGTATTACCGGAATCTTCCTGGAAACCGCAACGAAGCGATTGCCGCGGCGTACCGCACGGGAGCATACAGCATGCAGGAGATCGCCGACCAATTCGGTGTGGGGCGTATGACGGTGAGGCGCGCCGTGGGACCAATCCATGCTGCGGGAGTAGAGGATGGGACATGGGAGACCCCGATCGGGCGGGGCCCTGCGCGATTGCGGCCGGAGGCGGTGAGCCGGCGTTGAGCGCCGAGCGCATCACGTGATTGCGGTCAAATCCGCAGCGAGGTGAAAAGCCGTGCGTGACAATGACGCCACGTCCGGGAAGCCCGACCTTGTCGCGCTGGCCGCTTGCGCGCCCGACGATTGGGACGCTCTCCTGCGGGTCGTCGAACGCTTTCCCGTCTTGACGGGCGGGCGCGATCCACGTGAGACCCGGGAGAATCGCGAGCGACAGCGCGAGCTCATCCGACTCCTGACGCCGTGTACCCCCGGACTCATCAGGATTCTCGAGACCCTGCCGGAGAAGCTCGCGCATCCCGACGACACTACCTACGACTGGTGCATTCGCGCGGGTCTCGCCGCGTTCGTGCTGGGCGAGATCGGCGCCCCCGCGGAGGCTGCGGTGCCAGCGCTCATCCGGGCGATGCACGCCGATCAGCGGGGCGTCGGTCAGTTTGCCGGACCGGCACTCGGCGAGATCGGTGGGGAGGAGGCGATTCGGGAGTTGAACCGCGTGTGGTTCTCGGGCTGGGATCGGAAGCTGTGCGGAGGCATTGACTGGGCCCTGGAGCATCTGGGCTCGCGAGCATATCCCGTCCTCCTTCAGATCGTTCAGGAACCAGACGCCCTGGCCCGCGCGCGGGCGTTACACAGTCTCCGCAGGGCCGGCTATCCGGCGGCGGACTTGGTGTGGTTGATCGCCGGCCTGATGCAGAACGAGCAACCGGCGCACGTCAAGGAACAAGCCGCATGTATTCTCGCTGATGCCTTGCACTATTTGGATCTGGGGGCTTCCGATCTCGATGCAAGAGCGCGCGATTGCGCCGCTCGCGAGCTTGCCAAAACCGGGGGGCGGGCCGCCATCGAGGCGCTGCTCGCCGCTGTGCCCGGGGATCCCGAGCAGACTGCACCGGCGGTGGCAAGGGCCTTGCTCCAGTTGCTCGACGAGACCGCGGTGGAGCTCCTGACCTTTGCCCTCGCCAGCGCCGACACCGAGTTGCGAGAAGGTGCCGTTCGCGGCGTGGGAGGCTTGGAAACGAGCTGGTCCGAGGCGGCGAGTGCACTGCCGACGGACGGTGTATTGGGCACAACCGAGGCGGCCGGCGTGCGGACGCTGTTTCAGGCGATCCGAAGAAAGGAAAACCTCCTTCGACGGCTCTGCGCGGCCACGCCGTTGGAGGAGCGCACGGCGTTCTGCCAGTACGAGCCGATCGCGGCGAGGGGGACGGTCGAACGGCTGACTCCCTACTTGAGACACCAGGAAGCCGGGATGCGCGCGGCGGCAGCGCGAGCGTTGGCGCGTTTCCGCCGCGACGACCGGGCCTTTGAGCCACTGAAGAATGCCTTGGCCGATGACGACGCCGAGGTACGCGCGGAGGTGGTGAGAGCCTTCGGCTCGCTCGGCTTCTCGGGCACGGCCGCCATAATCCTTCCCCTGCTGAGCGACGCGGACCGCAATGTCCGCTGGGAGGCGCTGGATGCGCTGGGGAATCTGGGGAGCCGTGAGGTGATCGGATCGCTGGAGAAGGTCGCGTCAACCGATCCGGACGACGAGATTCGCGCTCGCGCAGCGCTGCACGCCAAGAGGCTGCGCAACCGGACAGAAACAGCCGACTCAAATCGAGTCGGGTGAATTCCGTGGAGGTCCGGTACCGGGACCGGGGTCGGCGCTCTTGATGCTCGGCCGTTATTGCGGGGGACAGTCATCAGCCCCTCCGCGCCCGCACTAGCGGGCTCAGTGGCAGTTCTTCGACTGAGCTTGCCATAGGATTCGTCTCTTCCGTTGCGGGTAGCTCAGCCTCACACCTCTTCGTAGATCTGCACCCCTTTCTTCACGAACTCCACGGCCTTCTCCTCCATGCCCTTCTCCAGTGCCTGGTCGGCGCTCATGCCGTGGGCCCTGGCGTAGTCGCGCACGTCCTGGGTGATCTTCATGGAGCAGAAGTGCGGGCCGCACATGGAGCAGAAGTGGGCGACCTTGTGGGCCTCCTTGGGCATAGTCTCGTCGTGGAATTCCTGGGCCTTCTCGGGATCGAAGCCGAGGTTGAACTGGTCCTGCCAACGGAACTCGAAGCGGGCCTTGGAGAGCGCGTTGTCGCGCAGCTGGACACCCGGAAAGCCCTTGGCGAGATCCGATGCGTGGGCGGCAATCTTGTAGGTGATGATGCCGTCGCGCACGTCCTGCTTGTTGGGCAGGCCCAGGTGCTCCTTGGGGGTGACGTAGCAGAGCATGGCGGTGCCGTACCAGCCGATGTTGGCCGCGCCTATGCCGCTGGTGATGTGGTCGTAGCCGGGCGCGATGTCCGTCACCAGCGGGCCGAGTGTGTAGAAGGGCGCCTCGTGGCAGTCGGCCAGCTCCTTCTCGACGTTCACCTGAACCATGTGCAGCGGCACGTGACCGGGGCCCTCGATCATCACCTGGCAGTCGTGCTCCCAGGCGATCCGGGTGAGCTCGCCCAGGGTCTCAAGCTCGGCGAACTGGGCACGGTCGTTGGCATCCGCCAGCGAGCCCGGGCGCAGTCCGTCGCCGAGACTGAAGGACACGTCGTAGGCCTTCATAATCTCGCAGATCTCGGCGAACCGGGTGTAGAGGAAGCTCTCCCGGTGATGGGCCAGGCACCACTTGGCCATGATGGAGCCGCCGCGTGAGACTATGCCCGTCAAGCGCTCGGCGGTCAGCGGCACGTAGGCGAGGCGTACGCCGGCATGGATGGTGAAGTAGTCCACGCCCTGCTCGGCCTGCTCGATCAGCGTGTCGCGGAACAGCTCCCAGGTCAGCTCCTCGGCCTTGCCGTCGACCTTTTCGAGCGCCTGGTAGATGGGCACGGTGCCGATCGGCATGGGGGCATTGCGCAGGATCCACTCGCGGGTCTCGTGGATGTTCCTGCCGGTGGACAGATCCATCAGGGTGTCGCCGCCCCAGCGGGCGGACCAGACCATCTTCTCGACCTCTTCCTCGATGGAGGAGGTGACCGCGGAGTTGCCGATGTTGGTGTTGATCTTCACCCGGAAGTTGCGCCCGATGATCATGGGCTCGAGCTCAGGGTGGTTGATGTTGGCCGGGATGATGGCCCGGCCCCGGGCGACCTCCGAGCGGACGAATTCGGGCGTGATCTCATCGGGGATGGCCGCACCCCAGGACTCGCCGCGGTGCTGGCGCAGCAGCCTGGCGTAACGCGGATCGGCGCGCAGCTCCTGCAGGCGGCAGTTCTCGCGGATGGCGACGAACTCCATCTCCGGCGTGATCATGCCCTTGCGCGCATAGTGCATCTGGCTTACGTTGGCCCCCGCCCTGGCGCGGCGCGGGACCCGGATGTGCTCGAAGCGAAGATGCGCGAGTGAGCGATCACTCTGGCGCTTGCGCCCATACTCCGAAGTCGGTCCTGCGAGCAGCTCGGTGTCCGCACGCTCCTCGATCCAGGCGGCGCGGACATCCGGCAGGCCCTGCATCAGATCGATGCACGCCGCTGGGTCGGTGTACGGGCCCGAGGTGTCGTAGACCGTGACCGGTGGATTCGCCTCCACACCGCCCTGGGCGTGGGTGTCGGCCTGGGCGATCTCGCGCATGGGGACACGGATGTCCGCGCGGCTGCCCCGGACATGGATCTTGCGCGAATTCGGGAAGGGCCGGGTGACCTCCGCAGACAGGGCGGCGGTCCGGCGGGCGAATTCCTCGGGGATTGCGCTCATGCTGGTGCTCCTCAGGGAGGGAAGGCGAGCGCTCACTTAGGGCGTTCAGCTTCCCTACGCCGGTGTTAACCGGGTCAGGTTCGAAGGGTCTCTCTCAGCCCGCATCAGGCTCCGCGGGCACCCCTAGCTGTGCTTCAAAGCCGACAACTTTCTTCGCCCTCCCTGGCGCCATTGGGGGGCATGGGTCGCCCCACCGGCCCGTCTTTCCGGCAGACTGCTCGGCATGGCTGACGGTAGCGCACGGTTAATGGCTTTGCAAGGCGTCGGCGCCACGCCTGCGGAGGGCGGTCAGGGCTCCCGGGTGACCCACCCGGGGATCGGGTCCGCCTCCTGGGCGGGATGGGCGAGATCCCAAGCACTCGTGCGGGTGCTCTGCCGCACCAGGGCGACCACCCAGCCGCCCAGGGCCCGTGCGATGGAGGAGACCCCCAGATCGTGGAGCATGGATGCGGCGATCAGATCGTCGATGCGCGGCTGCCATCATGGCGACACGCTTGCCGTGGTACATGTCATCGACCCTCACCAGATCCGGGGCATCCGACAGGGCGAAGACGGCTTGGCGAAGATTGATCTTAAAGGCCAAGGTGCAGCTCCAGGCGGAAACACCGGGAAGGCCCCGGGGCAGGGCTGATCCGTTCTGGATACATACCTGCTTGGCATTCAACCAGATACCCGTCATTCCGGCCAGGTAACCGGAGAAGTAGCACATGGACGTGCTGTTTACGGAGCTAAGGATGCAGAAGTAGCACATGGACGTGCTGTTTATGGAGCTAAGGACGCAGAAGTAGCACATGGACGTGCTGTTTACGGAGCTAAGGACGCAGAAGTAGCACATGGACGTGCTGTTTACGGAGCTAAGGACGCAGAAAGTAGCACATGGACGTGCTGTTTACGGAGCTAAGGACGGAAGTAGCACATGGACGTGCTGTTTACGGAGCTAAGGACGCAATCCGGATGCCAGGGATGCATATCCACTTACCATCAGGACATTACGATCTCTGGATTCCCACTTCCGCGGGAATGACAGCGCAGAGCGGCGAAATTCCGGCTAGCAGCCTGTCGGACTTTCTCTGCAAGTCATTGATTTATAAAGAATCACTATTTTGGTGCAAGGTTGAGAATTCTTTATATTTCAATTGGTTACGCTTTCCAAGAAGCCTAAGTCCGACAGGCTGCTAGAACAGATCCGCCTTGGGCCCCGGGGGGAAAGCGCTTGATTATCCTGGATCTTTAGAGGAGCCGCCTCGCGTCATTATTTGAGTGTAACCCAGTGCCACGCGCCCCCAGCCTTGCCTGCGCCCGCCAAACCCCCTAAGCTACGGGCCCGTTTCAGGCTGTGGCCAGCTCGGTCGAGGGGTGCAACATGGCGCAGAGCGCGTTGGATCAGGCCCGATTCAACATGATCCATCAGCAGATCCGCCCTTGGGAGGTGCTGGACCGCCGGGTCATCGCTGTGATCTCCGAGGTCCCGCGCGAGCGCTTCGTGCCCCGGAGCTACACCGGACTCGCTTTCGCAGACACCGAGATCCCGATCGGCCAGGGCCAGCGCATGATGGCCCCCAAGATCGAGGCCCGCATGCTCCAGGCCCTGGACGTGCAGCCCAGCGATCGGGCCCTGGAGATCGGCACCGGCAGCGGCTACATCACCGCCTGCCTGGCCCGCCTGGGCCGTAAGGTCAGCAGCCTGGAGATCCACGCCGACCTGCTCGACCAGGCGGGAGCGCGGCTGGCCGAGCTGGGTGTAGCCAACCTCGAGCTGCGCAACGCCGATGCACTAGCCGAGATCCCCCAGGGCCCATTCGATGTAATGGCTGTCACCGGCTCGCTGCCGATGCGCGATGACCGGCTCCGACACCGTCTCGCGCAGGGCGGTCGGTTGTTCGTGGTGGTCGGAGCGGCTCCGGTCATGGAGGCCCTGCTCATCACCCGGGTCGGCGAGAACGCCTGGAAAGAGGAATCGCTGTTCGAGACCGAGCTGGCCCCGCTGCTCAACGCCCCTCGCCCGGAGCGCTTCCAGTTCTGAGCCGCGCACGGGGCGCATCATGCGCAATCTGAGCCCTCGCGAGATCAAGGACCGCCTGGAGACCAGCCGCACCGGGCCTCTGCTGCTCGACGTGCGCGAGCCCTGGGAATTCCGCATCTGCCGCCTGGCAGGCGCGGCGCTGATCCCCATGCGCGACATCCCGCGCGCGGTCACCGAGGCGGAAATCGAGCGCGGCCGCCAGATCATCGTCATCTGTCATCACGGTATCC
The DNA here is from genome assembly GCA_963711095.1 of uncultured Gammaproteobacteria bacterium. Taxonomy (GTDB): domain Bacteria; phylum Pseudomonadota; class Gammaproteobacteria; order Chromatiales; family Chromatiaceae; genus CAVQCX01. Next base: position 101,795 of record CAVQCX010000017.1, read on the forward strand.
GCAGCCGCCAGGTCGCGCTCTACCTGGAGCACATGGGCTACCCGGACGTGATCAATCTCCAAGGGGGCGTCGACGCCTGGGCCCGGGACGTCGACCCCTCGATGCCCACTTACTGAGATCTCGCTGCGCCCCCCGCCGGCGACCGGCGATGGGCCGATCTCGCCGCGGCGCTGCGCGAGTCCGCCGCGCCGCCATGCCTTTGACCCGCCGCCGCACCGGGTGCAGACTGGGCCCTCGCCCCACCGCTGTGCACGGACCGGCCGGCGACCGGCGTCCATCCCAAGCCTTCGCGATCAGCTCAGGGAGTCTTACGCCATGAAAACCCCTACCTCGATGTCCAAGCTCGAGCTGTGCAATGCCGGATCCGGTCAGCTCATCGTCGTCGACGTGCAGGATCGCCTGAGCCGGGCCATGCCTCACGACTGCCTGGCGCCGGTGTTGCAACAGATCGGGCGCTTGCTGGACGCGGCCCAGCTTCTCGGCATCCCGGTGATCGCCACCCGCCAGTATCCCCAGGGCCTGGGGCCCGCCCGGCCGGAGCTGACCGACCATCTGCCACCGGGGCTGGAGCCGATCGACAAGACCTGCTTCTCGTGCTGCTCGGCGAGCGGCTTCGAGCGGATGCTCGCCAAGCGCGAGGAGCGGCCCCAGATCATACTGGCGGGGCTGGAGTGCCACATCTGTGTGCTGCAGACCGCTGCCGGCCTCCAGCACTGGGGCTACCGGGTGTTCGTGGCCGGTGACGCCGTGTGCTCACGCACCCCGTCGCACCGGGCCAATGCCCTGGAGCGCATGCGCGACGGCGGTATCACCGTGACCAACACCGAGTCGGTGGTCTTCGAGTGGCTGGGCGACGCGACCCACCCGCAATTCAAAGATCTGTCCCGGATGTTTCGCTGAGGCCGGAGGTTGAGCCCTTTTCCGCCCCCAGCTCCGGACTTCTCCGACCCGCTGGGCCTGCTGCGGGCCTGCCACCTGCGCATCCGCCAGCACTGCGAGACGTTGATCCGGCTCGCCCAGCGCGTCACCGAGGGACCCATCGATCGGGACGCCTGCGTGACTGCGGCAACCGTGCACCGCTACTTCAGCGAGGCGGCGCCACACCACCATGCGGACGAGGAGCTGGATCTGTTTCCCATGCTGCACCGGGATCCCGGCCTGGCACCGTTGCTGGACTCGCTGGCCCGGGAGCACCAGACACAGGCGCGGGCCTGGGACCTGCTCGGTCCTGCCCTGGCGGACCTGGAGGGCATCCTGGACCCGCTGGCCTTCGAGCACGCGGCCAAGGCGTTCGCCCGCAACCACCTGCTGCACCTGGAGACCGAGGACCGGATGCTGCTGCCGGCTGCCGAGCAGCTGCTGGATGCGAGCCAGATCCAAGCGCTGGGCGCCGCCATGGCACGGCGCCGCCAGGCCCAGTCCGATCAACGCCTCCTCCGGCGCGGCGTCTGAGGGCCCGGCTGCCCGTCACAGCAGGGCCTCGACGATGGCCATCAGCCGGTCGAGCGCACCGCGGTTCTGCTCGACCACCCGGCGACCATTTTCTCCGTAGCGGCTGCGCTCCTGAGCGCTGCCGAGCCAGCGGCCGACCAGGACAGCCAGCTCATCGGTATTGGCCACCTGCACGGCGGCCTGGGCCTCCAGCAACAGCACTGCGATGGCGGCAAAGTTGAACATGTGCGGCCCGAACAGCACCGGCACCCCCAGGGCGGCCGGCTCCAGGACATTGTGGCCGCCATGGGGCACCAGGCTGCCGCCGACGAATGCCAGGTCAGCCCCGGCCAGAAACATGGGCAGCTCGCCCATGCTGTCGCCCAGAAACACCCGGGTATCGGCCGCACAGGGGCGGTGCTCCGAGCGGCGCACGGTCGCGAGTCCGCGCCGCTCGCAGAGCTGGGCCACGCGGTCGAAGCGCTCGGGATGCCGGGGCACCAACACCAGCAGGGCCCGACGCATCGTCCGCAGCACCTGCTGGTGGACATCGAGCACCAGCTCGTCCTCGCCCTCTTGGGTGCTGGCGGCCACCCACACCGGGCGGTTCTGTCCCCACAGCCGCTGCAGCACCTCGCCCTGCTCGCGCACGCTGGGCGGCAGCCGGATGTCGAACTTGATGCTGCTGGTGACCACCACGCGCTCGGGGTGCGCCCCCAGCCCGATGAAGCGTCGCGCGTCCTCGGAGGTCTGGGCAGCGATGACCGAGAGATCGCCGATCACCGAGCGAGCGAACCGCCCGAGGCGGGCGTAGCCGGCCGCCGAGCGGGCCGAGAGCCGCGCATTGGCCAGCACAGTGGCGATGCCGCGCTCCCGGCAGGCGCGCAGGATGTTCGGCCAGATCTCGGTCTCGATGAACAGCGCGACCCGGGGACGGACCCGGTCCAGGAAGCGCTCCACCGCGGGCGGAATATCATACGGGGCGTACACGTGGACTACCGCGTCCTCGAACAGCTCGGCAACCCGCCGGGAGCCCGTCGGGGTAGTGGTGGTGATGCAGACCGGAAGCTCGGGATACTTCTTCAGCAGGCGCCGCACCAAGGGCCCCGCGGCCTGGACCTCGCCCACGGACACCGCGTGGATCCAGATGCCGGGGCGCTCCATGCGGGGCGCGCCATAGCCGAAGCGCTCCTCCCAGCGCACCCGATAGGCAGGCGTCCTGCGGCTGCGCCACAGCAGCCGGACGGCTGCCAGCGGCAGCAAGAGATAGAGAATGAAGGTATAGAGACGATACATTGCGACCCCAGGGCTGCATGCATGGTATCCGCCCGCAATCCCTGCAACAATACGCGGCCGCGGCGGCCCCTGTCCGTCGCTACCTGTCCATTGCCGATCCGAGGTCCCCGATTGCTCCTGTCGGCCATCGAGCACAGGCCCTTCCGGCGTCTGCCGCCCTGGTTCTACCGGCGCCGCGCCCGGAGCCGCCGGGCCAAGGCACACCCGTGAGCGTCCCCAACGGGTCCGCCACGCGGCCGACGCTGCTCGACCGGCGTTTTCTCGCGTTCGGCTACTGGCCGACCTGGCTCGGGCTCGGCTTCCTGCGGCTGCTGCATGCCCTGCCGTTTCGGCTGCAGCTGGCCGTGGGCGCCGGACTCGGCAGCCTGGTCGGGCGGCTGCTCAAGTCGCGCCGGCGCATCACCGCCATCAATCTCGAGCCTCTGCTTCCCGGAGCTCTCCGAGGTCGAGCGGGCCCGGCTGCTCAATCGGCACATGCGCGCCCTGGGCATGGCCCTGCCCGAGACCGCCATGAGCTGGTGGGCCTCCAACGCGCGCCTGGCGCGCATGGGCGAGGTGCACGGCGTCGAGCATCTGCACAAGGCCATGGCCGCGGGGCACGGCGTGATGCTGGTCACCGCCCACTTCAGCACCATGGAGCTCGCCGCGCACATCCTGTTCCAATACGCCGAGTTCGATGCCATGTACAAGGCGATGAAGAACAAACTGATGGACGCGGTGGTGGAGCAGGCCCGCAAGACCCGGGGCAATGCGGTGTTCCGCCGCGACGACGTGCGCGCCATGCTGCGCAGCCTGAAAAAAGGCCACGCAGTCTGGTTCGGCGCCGATCAGGACTACGGGCGCAGGCACAGCGTGTTCGCAAAGTTCTTCGGTGTGACCGCCGCCACCATCACCAGCACTGCACGCTTCGCCGGCATGAGCGGCGCGGCTGTGGTGCCCTTCTTCCCCCGGCGCCTGCCCGGGGGCCGTTACGTCATCGAGGTGCTGCCGGCGCTGCAAGGCTTCCCCAGCGGGGACGATCTCGCCGACGCCCAGCGCATCAACGACCTGATCGAGGCCGCCGCCCGCGCCGCTCCCGAGCAGTACTTTTGGATCCACCGCCGCTTCAAGACCCGCCCCGAGGGAGAGACCTCCCCCTACGCGCGCTGATGGAGAACAGCCGCCGCGCCCCTCTGGATCGGCGCATCGAAGTCTCGCGGGCCATAATCCTCGAAGCGGCAGTTGAACGGCCGCCAGGGTGCGTGCCGCGTGGTGTCTGGCAAGGCATAACGAGGCGGAATAGTAGATCTATGCGCTGTTGACCGAGGGCCGCATTGACGCCTGGCTCGCCCAGGTCAAGCCCTTGCTCTTGCAAGCCACCGGGCTCGGGCAGCGCGCCGCCGTTTAGACCGAAGCACACAGGAGTCCCCGAGACCATGTACATCGCGATGAACCGTTTCCATATCGCCCGCGGCAAGGAGCAGGCGTTCACCGAGATCTGGCGGAGCCGCGACAGCCAGCTGGCCGGCGTGCCCGGATTCAAGGCATTCCATCTGCTGCAAGGCCCCGGCGAGGGCGACTACACACTGTTTGCCTCCCATTCGGTTTGGGATTCCGCCCAGGCGTTCGCCGACTGGACCCGATCGGAGGCCTTTCGCCAGGCCCATGCCAACGCGGGCCAGGCCCGGGAGATCTACCTGGGGCCGCCCCGCTTCGAAGGCTTCGAGGTGGTCTTGTAGGCGCGATCGGGGTCGATCGAGAGAGCCCGGCCCGGGCCAGGAACGCCCTCCGAGACCGGGGGCGTCGGCACTTGGCCGAGTCCCTGCCGGGTCAGCCGTAGCGCCCGGTGATGTAGTCGCTGGTGCGCTCGTCCTGGGGGCTGGTGAAGACCGCGGCGGTCTCCCCCAGCTCGATCAGCTTGCCCAGATACATGAAGGCGGTAAAGTCCGAGACCCGCGCGGCCTGCTGCATGTTGTGGGTGACGATGACGATGGTGTAGTCCTTGCGCAACTCGTCGAGCAAGTCCTCTATCTTCAGCGTGGAGATCGGATCGAGCGCGGAGGCGGGCTCGTCGAGCAGCAAGATCTCGGGCTTGACGGCGACGGCTCGCGCAATGCAGAGCCGCTGCTGCTGGCCCCCGGAGAGCTGGGTGCCGCTGTAACGCAGCTTGTCCTTGACCTCATCCCAGAGGGCGGCCTTCTGCAGCGCCCACTCCACCCGCTCGTCCATGGCCGAGCGCGGCAGCTTCTCGTAGAGGCGAACGCCGAAGGCGATATTGTCGTAGACCGACATCGGAAACGGCGTCGGCTTCTGAAACACCATCCCCACCTTGGCGCGCAGGGTGTTCAAGTCCTGGCCCTGGGCCAGGATGTTGCGCCCGTCCAGCATGATGGTGCCCGTAGCCCGCTGGTTCGGGTAAAGGTCATAGATGCGGTTGAAGGTCCGCAGCAACGTCGACTTGCCACAGCCGGAAGGACCGATAAACGCGGTGATGCGCTTCTCGGCGATGTCGAGGCTGACCGAGTACAGGGCCTGACTACGCCCGTAATAGAAGTCCAGGTCGAGCACCTCCATCTTCGATCCTGCCGCCGCACGCGCGCCGGCTGGCTCATCCACGGCCGCCGCCTCGGGCAGGACCAAATCAAAGGTAGAGGCTTCTGACTGGGACATGGCTTCAGTATCCATATTTGGGCACCCGCAGCACAGTGCGGACGACGATGTTGAGCGCGAGGATCGTGAATGTGATGAGCAGGGCGCCGGCCCAGGCCAGATGATGCCAGTCCTCGTAGGGACTCATGGCGAACTGGAAGATCACCACCGGCAGGTTGGCGATCGGACGGCCCATGTTGGTGCTCCAGAACTGGTTGTTCAGGGCGGTGAACAGCAGCGGGGCGGTCTCCCCGGCGATGCGTGCCACGGACAGCAGCACGCCGGTCATCAGCCCGCCGCGGGCCGCCCGATAGACCACCATCACGATCACCTTCCAGCGCGGCGCGCCCAGGGCCATGCCGGCCTCGCGCAGCGAGTCGGGCACCAGGCGCAGCATGTCGTCGGTGGTGCGCACCACCACGGGCAGGACGATGAGCGCCAGGGCAACCGCCCCCGCCCAGCCGGAAAAATGCCCTACCGGCTGCACCAACAGGGTATAGACGAAGACGCCGATGATGATCGACGGCGCGCTCAGCAGCACATCGTTGACGAAGCGCACCGTAGCCGCAAGCCAGGTGCCGCTGCCCAGCTCCGACAGCCAGGTGCCGGCAAGCAGGCCGGCCGGGGCACCGATCAGCACCCCCACCAGGGTCAGCAGCAGGCTGCCAAGGATGGCGTTGGACAGCCCCCCGGCGCTGCCCGGCGGCGGCGTGATCTCGGTGAAAATCTTCGGCCCGATCCAGGGGAGCCCCTCGGCGAGCAGGGTCCAGAGCAGCCAGATGAGGAAGAACAGGCCGATGGCCGTGGCGAGGACCGCCAGAGCCAGGGCGATGCCGTTGGAGATGCGTCTGCGTGTGAGCCGCTGCACTGGATGAGCCTCAGTTGGACTTGCCCTCACCCCGCTCCAGGCGCATCAGCAGCAGGCGGGCCAGCGCGAGCACGACGAAGGTGATGAGGAACAGGATTAGGCCGAGGGCGAGCAGCGAGGAGGTGTAGAGCGTGCCCACGGCCTCGGTGAACTCGTTGGCGAGCACCGATGAGATGGTGCTGCCGGGCATCATCAGCGACATGCTGAGATCATGGGCATTGCCGATGACGAAGGTCACCGCCATGGTCTCCCCCAGGGCCCGGCCCAGTCCCAGCATCACCCCGCCGATCACGCCCGATTTGGCGTAAGGCAGAACGACGTTCCAGACCACCTCCCAGGTGGTCGCCCCGACCCCGAAGGCCGACTCCTTGAGCACCGCCGGCACGAGATCGAACACGTCGCGCATCACGGCGGCGATGAAAGGCAGCACCATGATCGCCAGGATGATGCCGGCCGTGAGCATGCCCACCCCCATGGGCGGGCCCTGAAACAGCGGGCCAACAATAGCGACCTCGCCAAGGTAGTCGTTCAGCCAAGGCTGCACATGATCGGCCAGCAGGGGGGCGAGAACGAACAGCCCCCACATGCCGTAGATGATGCTCGGCACCGCTGCCAGCAGCTCGATGGCCGTGCCAATCGGCCGCTTGAGCCAGACCGGGGAGAGCTCGGTGATGAACAGGGCGATGCCAAAGCTCAGGGGCACGGCGATCAGCAGGGCGATGGCAGAGGTAACCAGGGTGCCGAAGATCGCGACCAGGGCCCCGAAGTCCTCGGTGACCGGATTCCACTCGGTGCTGCTGAGAAAGCCCAGACCGAAGCGATGCAGGGCCGGCTCAGCGCCATGCCAGAGCGTCACCAGAACGCCGGCGACCGATGCCAACACCAGGACGGCGAAGAATCCGGTCAGCCCCTTGAAGGCCTTATCCAGCCAGACCCCGCGGCGCACCGCTCGGTGTATCTCGATGCTCGTAGCGGTGACGCTCATCGCTGCTCCAGAATATCGGTTCGATGCTTTAGCCGTCGGGCACTCCGCTCCGCCGCGGGGTGCCCGGCGTCAGGCTCAGTGAGCCGGCCAGACGGCCTTGCCCTCGGCGTCCTTGATGTCCTTGCCCCAGGTCTGCTCCACCAGCTTCACCACGCTGTCCGGTATGGGCACATAGTCCAGCTGCTCGGCCATGCTGTCACCATTGGCATAGGCCCAGGAGAAGAACTTCAGCACCGCCGCCCCGGTGTCGGGGCGATCCTGGGTCTTGTAGACCAGGATGAAGGTGGCACCGGTGATGGGCCAGCTCTCGGCCCCGAGCTGGTCGGTGAGCACCATGTAGAAACCGTCGCTGTGGGCCCAGTCGGCATTGGCGGCCGCGGCCTGGAAGCTTTCGGAGCTGGGGGCCACGAACTTGCCGGCGCGGTTCTGCAGCAGGACATAGGTCATCTTATTTTGCAGCGCGTAGGCGTATTCCACATAGCCGATGGCGCCCTTGATGCGGTCCGCGAAGGAGGCCACACCCTCGTTGCCCTTGCCGCCGACTTCGCCCTTCGGCCAGGCGACGGCCTTGTCGTTGCCGACCTTGGAGGCCCAGGTGGGACTGACCTTGCTCAAATAGTTGGTGAAGATCCAGGTCGTGCCCGAGCCATCGGAGCGGTGGACCACGGTGATCGCGGTGGACGGCAGTTTGAGCCCGGGGTTGAGCTTGACGATGGCGGGGTCATCCCACTTCTTGATCTGGCGCAGATAGATGTCGGCCAGGGCCTGGCCGGACAGCTTCAGCTCACCGGGCTTGATCCCCGGCAGGTTGACCACCGGAACCACGCCGCCCATCACGGTGGGAAACTGCATCAGCCCATGCGCGTCCAGGTCCTTGGCCTCCAGGGGCGCATCCGACGCACCGAAATCCACGGTCTTGGCTTGGATCTGTTTGATGCCGCCGCCCGAGCCGATGGACTGGTAGTTCATGTGAATCCCCGTGCCCTGGGAGTAGGCCTCCGCCCACTTGGCGTAGACGGGATAAGGAAAGGTCGCGCCGGCACCGGAGATCTCGGTTACGGCGGCGACAGCGGAGACGGACGTGGCGGCGAGCACGATGCCCGCCCAGGCGCCGGCTATGGACTTGCGCAACATGATGGTTCCTCTCGCAGGTTAAAGACTTGGCGATTCCACGGCGGTCGCGGGGACCGCTGGAAAGAAGCCCATATCCTGCTTGCAGAATGTTGCATACTGGTGACAGCGCCCCTGAGAAGGCGTTTTTTCTTTTTACGACAGTCGGTTGCACAACGATGCCGGGGCGGCCGGCTGGCCAGTGTGGACATTGTATATGTCCGCTACCCGCAACATTCACCGGCAGCACGGCGCCGCATCAAGCCCCGCCTACCGGGTGCGCTCGCATCCAGCCCGGGGTCGCTCCCAGCGCGACCCGGACGGGACGATCCAGCCCGCCTGGGGACTACAAATTGCGAGGCTTCCATCGCGTTGCGTAGGCCCGCGCCGCCGAGAACCCGCCGGACTTCCCCAGCGGGGAGGCTAAGTCATTGATCGACAGTTGTGAAGAGCCGTGGCCCGGAACTTGCCTTTAATGTTTTTTGCGTGATTCTGCCGAGGGGTGCGAGACAGCGCCAGGGGAAGCTTTACAGACGCCAGCGGCGTTCCCGGCGATCGGACCCGGGTGCGCCGGTCGGCGCCTCAGGTCGGCCATCCCGGCCGCGTCTCCACCGATCCAAAAGGCCTTCCGAGCGGCGATCGGCTGATCGTCGGCTGCACTCGGGCGTTGGGGTCTGCGCGCGGGTCCTGACCCAAGCGCCTAGGCCATCGAGCGCCACCTCCGTGGGTACGCCAAGGCAGTCGATGACGGACGGCAAGCCCCGAAAGTCGGCGCTCGGACCCGGCGCGGCGGCATCCCGATAGCCGTACGGCGGCCCCTGCCCCGATCACCGGGCAGCGGGGCGCTGGGCCAGCGCCCCGCCGACCCGACCGCCGCTCTCGGCCTGCGCCGGGACGAGAGGCCGCGCGCCTCAAGCCCTGAGACGCGGTCGGCGCGGAACACGCCCGGCAACAGCGGATGGTTGCCGCGCCTCGAGCGACCCGCCGATGCGGCCGGCCTCACCGAATTCACAACTCACTGAAGAAACGAAGGATCAATTATGTCAAGAGTGCATCATCCCACCTGGCTGCTCAGGGTCTGGCCGGTGCTGCGGTGGCAACACCGGGTCAGTGCCGAGACCATCCGCGCCGATCTCATCTCCGGACTGACCGTAGCCATCGTCGTCGTGCCCCAGGCCGTGGCGTTCGCATCCATCGCCGGAATGCCGCCCCAGTACGGCCTCTACGCCGGCATGATCCCGCCCATCATCGCCGCGCTGTTCGGCTCCTCCTGGCATCTGATGTCCGGCCCTACCACCGCTGCCTCCATCGTGCTGCTGTCCTCCCTGAGCGCGTTTGCCGAGCCGCTGACGCCCCATTACGTGCAGCTGGCGCTGACCCTGACCTTCATGGTGGGGGTGATCGAGCTGACGTTGGGTCTGGCGCGTATGGGCACCCTGGTGAATTTCATCTCCCACTCGGTAGTGGTAGGCTTCACTACCGGGGCGGCCATCCTGATCGCCAGCAAGCAGCTGAAGAATTTCTTCGGCGTGCCCATCCCCCGGGAGGGCAATCTGTTCACCACCCTCGATCACTTCGTGCATCAGATCCCCAACACCAACGGCTACATCCTGGCCATCGCGCTGGTCACCCTGGTGCTCGGCCTGGTGGTGAAATACCGCCTGCCGAAAATACCTTTCCTGATTGTGGCGCTGCTCGCCGGAACCTTCCTCGGCGTCGCCCTCACCCTCGGCTTCGGCGATGCGGCCACCGGCATCACCACTGTGGGCGCCCTGCCGCAGACCCTCCCGCCCCTGTCCATGCCCGACTTCTCCCTGCATACCATCAGGGACCTCGCACCGGGGGCGCTGGCCATGACGCTGTTCGCCCTCACCGAGGCGGTCTCCATCGGGCGCGCCATCGGCATCCGCAGCGGCCAATTGATCGACGGAAACCAGGAGTTCATCGGCCAGGGACTCTCAAACATCGCGGGCAGCTTCTTCTCCGCCTACGTGGCCACGGGCTCCTTCAACCGCACCAGCCTGAACTACCAGGCGGGCGCCAAGACCCCCATGAGCGCCATGACCGCGGGCTTCCTGGAGATCTTCATCGTTCTGGCGATCGCGCCCCTGGTGGCCTACCTGCCCAACGCCGCCATGGCGGGCATCCTGTTTATCGTGGCCTGGGGACTCATCGACATCCCGGCGATCAAGCACATCTTCGCCTCTAACAATTCCGAGCGTGCCATTTTCACGGTGACCTTCCTGTCGTCGTTGTTCCTGGATCTGGAGTTCGCCATCCTCGCCGGCATCCTGCTGTCGCTGATGCTTTACCTGATGCGTGTCTCGCGCCCGCGCATCGTCACCCGGATACCGGATCCGACCCTGCCCAACCGCAAGTTCTCCAGCGAGGCCGGCCACCTCAAGGAATGCCCGCAGCTGCACATCATGCGCATCGACGGCTCGCTGTTCTTCGGATCGGTGGCCTACGTACGCGAGAAGTTCGCCTACCTGGAGCAGCAGCATCCGCAACAGAAGCACCTCGCGATCGTCGCCCAGGGCATCAGCTTCGCCGATATCGCCGGCTCCGACGTGCTGGCCAACGAGGCCGAGCGCCGGCGCAAGGAGGGCGGCGGACTTTACCTCATCAACGTCAAGCAGGGGCTGTGGGATTCCTTGGAGGAGTGCCACGCCATCGGCAAGATCGACCCCAATCACGTGTTCCGAACCAAGTCCGCGGCGCTACGGGGTATCTTCCAGAAGCTCGACAAGTCGATCTGCGAAGGCTGCAAAGCGCGCGCCTTCCTGGAGTGTGCCACGGTGCCGCTGCCGCATGATGGCCAAGCCGCCGAGGGCCACAAGCAAGTGGTCGGGCTCTGATGCGCATGCGTTTTCTGCGCCTGATCGCCCAGGCCAACCTGACCTCCCGAACCGCCTGGGAGGTCCGCTTCGCCCTGTGGGGCGGAGCGCTGGCCGTGGGACTGGCCGCAACCCTGTTCGCACTCGCCGCGGACCAGGCCAACGGGCTGTTTTCCCACGGCATCAAGATCTCGCCCTGGCTCGCCTTCATCCTCTGTCCCGGCGGGCTGATGCTGGTGAGCTGGCTGACCCGCAAATGGTTTCCCGGCACCCAGGGCAGCGGCATCCCCCAGGCGCTCGCCGCCCTGGAGGCACGCCGCAACCAGGGGCTTCGCTCCAAGGTGCTCTCCATGCGCATCGCCATGGGCAAGATGCTGCTGACCCTGCTCGGGCTCTGCTCCGGCGCCTCCATCGGCCGCGAAGGGCCCACCGTCCACGTCGGGGCCTCCATCCTGTTCGCCTTGGGCCGCAAGGTGCGCTTTCCGCCTCATTACCTGGAGCGGGCGCTGATCCTCGGCGGCGGTGCCGCGGGCATTGCCGCGGCATTCAATACCCCGATCGCCGGGGTCGTATTCGCCATCGAGGAGCTCAGCCGCAGCTTCGAGGAGAAGACCAACGGCATCGTCCTCACCTCGGTGATCATGGCCGGCATCACCGCCCAGGCGGTGCTCGGCAACTACAACTACTTTGGCACCAGCGCGGCGGCCATGGGCCCCTGGCAGGATTGGCTCGCCATTCCTATCTGCGGGGTCGTGGGCGGGCTGCTCGGGGGGCTGTTCAGCCAGATCCTGATCACCGGCTCGGAGCGCATCGCACCCCTGCGTCTGCGCTACCCTATGTGGATCGCTGCCGGCTGCGGACTGGCCATCGCGGTCGCCGGATTCGCCTCCGGCAACCTTAGCTACGGCACCGGCTACGGCGAGGCCAAGGAGATCATCTCCAGCGGCCAGGCGATCACCGCCGGCTATCCGTTCTTCAAGTTCTTCGCCACCGTGGCCTCCTATCTGAGCGGCATCCCCGGGGGCATCTTCGCCCCGTCGCTGGCCGCCGGCGCCGGGGTGGGGGCCGATCTCGCCCGGGTGCTGCCCGAGATCTCGCCCCACGTACTGATCATGCTGGGGATGGTGGCGTACTTCGCCGGGGTGGTGCAGACGCCCCTGACCGGCTTCATCATCGTCATGGAGATGACCGACAACCACTCGCTGCTGCTGCCGCTGATGGCGACCTCGTTCCTCGCCTTCGGCGTTTCGCGGCTGGTCTGCAAGAAGCCGATCTACCAGGCCCTGGCCCGGGCCTTCCTGGTGCCGCCGCCGACGGCTGAAACGGGCACCCCGCCACCGGCCGACTCCGCTGCTGAGCGCGCCTGACAGGGATGCTGGCGTCGCGGAGCGCTCACGCCGACGCCAGCATGCCGTCTGATCGGTCTACCGCGTCGTCCGAGCCGCCCAAGGCGACCGGCGCGCACGGGCGGCGGCGACCCATCTGACCGTCGCGTGCGCTTCCCGGATCGCCGGCGCTCCGCGACCCGAGCCAGAAGTGACGTCGCCCGCCCCGATCAGCTCGGCTTAACCAGATCGCCAGCTGAATGGCCCGAAACAATCTACGCTTTCCGTACTGCCTTCGAGCCGATAAGGGACCCCGATTCTCCTCTGGACACGAGCATGCCGGCCTGCCCGCCGCAGTCATGGAGACCCTCGGCCGGTGGCCCGCCAGACAGGATGACGCGGATATGGCGGGTGCTTTTTTGAGCGGTATTGAGCCGTCCTGCCGGGCACCGACGCCGGTTGCCATCGAGCCGGCGGTTGCGGATTGGACGCGGCAGCAGCAGGTCGCGAGCGCCGCGCTCGAGATCCGACAGGCCGCTGACATCAGAAACATCGTCCAACTCCGGACCCGTACCCCGGCGAGGACGACGCCATGATGCCGGGGCCCACGCAATCGCCGAAACTATCGATGCACCTGAGACACACCGTCCTGATCGTCGCGGCGGCGTGGACGCTCGTCATCGCCCTGGGGATGGGCTGGAACCTCGAGGGCGTCCACCGGGATACGCTGGATTCGGCACGTATCCAGGCATTGCAAGCCTTCGAAAAGGACGTTATCTACCGGGCCTGGGCCGCCCGGCAAGGCGGCGTCTATGTGCCACCTACCAAGGAAACGCCACCCAATCCCTACCTTGCCGACATCGAGAACCGGGACGTCACGACCACGTCGGGCTTGAAGCTGACCCTCGTAAATCCGGCCTACATGACACGTCAGGTCCACGAGCTGGGGCGTGAGCGGTACGGTTACCATAGCCACATCACCAGCCTCAAGCCGATTCGTCCGGGCAATGCCCCGGACGTTTGGGAGGCCGAGGCGCTGCGCGCGTTCGCGCGCGGCAAGACGGAGGTGGCCGAGCTAGCCGAGATCGGCGGCAAGGAATATCTGCGCTTCATGCGGCCCATGGTTACGGAGGCGCCCTGCCTCAAGTGTCATGCGAAGCAGGGCTACAAGCTCGGCGAGCAGCGTGGCGGGATCAGCGTGTCGGTGCCGATGGCGCCTTTGTGGGCCCGCATGCAAAGCCAGATGGCCACGGTCGCGACGGGCTACGGTCTGGTGTGGCTGGTGGGTCTGACCGGGATCGGCATTGGCGCCTCTCGGGTGAGCCGGAGGGTACGCGAGCGCGACCGCGCCGAGCAGGCCCTGAGGGACAGTGAGGAACGATACCGCGGGGTCGTGGAAGACGCGCCGGTGCTCATCTGCCGGCGCTTACCGGGCGGGGAGATCACATTCGTCAACAAGGCCTATTGCGACTACTTCGCGAGGACACCCGAGGAGCTGGTCGGATCGAGCTTTCTCGCGTCGATCCCCGAGGACGACCGACAGACCGTGATGGCCGCCATCTCGGCGCTGACGCTCGCCGCGCCGATTCGGTCGCAGATGCACCGGGTGGTGGCGCCCGGCGGCGAGATTCGATGGCAGTGGTGGACCAACCGCGCGCTGTTCGATGACCTGGGCAAGGTCGTTGCGATTCAGGCCATCGGCGAAGACATCACCGACAAAAAGCACCTCGGCGAAGAGCTGGACCGTCACCGCCACCACCTGGAGCAGCTGGTGGAAGATCGCACCGCGCAGTTGGCGGCGGCGCGCGAGCGTGCGGAGGCCGCCAACCAGGCCAAGAGTGCCTTCCTGGCCAACATGAGCCACGAAATACGTACGCCCATGAACGCCATCGTCGGGCTCACCCATCTCATGCTGCGAGCGGGACCTTCGCCCGAGCAGGCAGAACGGTTGGCCAAGATCGATGCCGCCGCCAGACACCTGCTGGACCTCATCAACGACATCCTGGATCTCTCGAAGATCGAGGCCGACAAGCTCGCCCTGGAGCAGACCGACTTCCACCTGGACACGATTTTCGATCACGTCCTATCAATGTTGCGGGAGCCGGCGCGCGCAAAGGCCTTGACCGTGAGCGCGCAGCGGGAAGGCGTGCCGCCCTGGCTGCGAGGCGACCCGATGCGGCTGCGCCAGGCCCTGCTCAACTACACCGGTAACGCGGTCAAGTTCACCGAGCAGGGGACGGTCATTCTGCGCGCCAGGACTCTGCAGGAGCAGGGGGACGAGCTCTTGATCCGATTCGAGGTGCAGGACACGGGCATAGGCATAGAGCCGGGCAAGCTGCCGCAGCTGTTCGAGCCCTTCACGCAGGCCGATGCCTCCACGACACGCCGACACGGCGGCACCGGCCTGGGCCTGGCCATCACTCGGCGCCTGGCGCAGCTGATGGGCGGCGAGGTGGGGGCCGAGAGCGAGCCGGGCCGGGGCAGCACCTTCTGGCTCACTGCCCGACTCGGCCGCGGCCAGGGTGTCCAGCCCGCCCCCGCGTCGGCCGGCGTGGTGGGGGACGCAGAGAAGGCGCTGCGCGCCCGTCATGCGGGCTCGCGCATCCTGTTGGTGGAGGACAACGCCGTCAACCGCGAGGTGGCGACAGAGCTGCTGCGTGGCGCGGGCCTGACAGTGGATACGGCCCAAGACGGTCGGGAGGCGCTGGACAAGGTGCGCACCACGGCCTACGAGCTGGTGCTGATGGACATCCAGATGCCCAAGATGGACGGTCTGGAAGCAACGCGTCAGATCCGTTCCATGGACGGCAAGGCCGACCTCCCGATCCTCGCCATGACCGCCAATATCTTCGCGGAGGACCGTCAAGCCTGCCTGGAGGCCGGCATGAACGACTTCGTGGGCAAGCCTGTCGCACCGGACGATCTCTACGCGATGTTGGGCAGGTGGCTGCCCCAGCGGGAGGCTGCCGCAGAGCCGCCCAGTCCTTACAAAGGCAAGGAGCCGACCCTGAGAGCCGAGCTGGAGGCCATCGACGGGCTGGACCTGGCAACAGCGTTGCGCCACCTGCGCGGCAACCTGGCGAGCTGTCAGCGGCTGTTAGCCAAGCTCGATAACGACCACGGCAACGACATGCGAGAGCTCGGCACGCTTCTCGAAACGGGAGCAGCCGACGACGCCCGGCGTCTGGCCCACACCCTCAAGGGTCTGGCCGGCACGCTGGGCCTGACCCGCCTGCAGGAGGCAGCCGCGGCGCTGGAAGCACACCTGGGTCGTCACGACACCGAAAGCGGCGGAGACGAGATCTCCCGCCTCATGGACGCGGTAAGCACCGAGCAGGCGCGCCTCCACGAGCGTCTGGCCCGTCTTCTCGAACGGGAGTGACCAGTCCTCCCCGGGCGCTGTCGTTCGGCACAGAAGAGACCTTAGCGCAGAAGGGCGCCAGACGGTGTGGTGAGGCAACCCCGGGCGGCGGCGCAACGAGGCCGAGCCGATGTCGCGCAGGCATAGGGCGCTGCCCTGCTCGAGCAGACGATCCATCTCTCCCGCTCCAGCCTCGGCGTTGGGCCAGGAAGACCAGGTGAAGTCCACGCCGGGGACGCGCGCGCGTCCCGAAAGCGCGGGCACAGGAACATTTACCCACACACTGCAACAGCTTGCCAGTAAAGTGAGCCTGGCAAGATTCAAGAAACACAAGAGATGACCGAAAAAATCTCAATCAAGACCGAGTCTTGCTCCGAGCCAGCGTCACGTTTCTGGCGCCAGGCAGCTCAAAGGGTGAATGAGCACCTTAAACCTAGAAGCGGCAGTTGAACGGCCGCCAGGGTGCGTGCCGCGTGGTGTCTGGCAAGGCATGACGAGGCGGACTAAATCGCCGGGAGCGATTTGAACAGCTACCGCTGGCCCGCAGGGCGAAGGGCAGGATGCCCGGAGTAATAGTCATTCTATTCCAACGAGTTATAACGCAGCTAGGCGCCGCGCGGTGCGTGCCCTGGTGGTCGTAGCGGCCATCACCTGACGGGTGAGTATCAGGTTTTTCCATAAACACAGTCCGCGCAGCCACTGGATCGCTGCTCGAAGCGGTCAACTGCTGTTTCTAGGTTAAAAGGGCTGCATTTGCTGACCGGGTTGCAGTTCGTCCCATAGAGAGCCCGCTATCTCTGGTTATGCAGAACATCTCTCGCGTGCAACGCTGTAGCGAGGCGCAGATTGGGCCCCGCGGCTGGGGGCTTGGACATGCGGGTCAGTATCGCGACCGCATGAATGCGATCCCCGGCTCCATCATGACGCGCCAGGCACGCTCGGTGTTGGCATCGCAACAAGGATCGAATTCTTTTACCGTTCCAACAAGACAATCCAACCAGATGTCGTAGAGCTCAGGTCGGACATCCTGCTGCTTTCGGCCGTGGACTTCGGCGATGCGCCGCAGATGTGCCTCGGATTCGGATTTCCCCATCGCTGCCAGCATCATCAGATACAGGGAAGCCTTGAGAATCTTTTTCTGGGTCTTGAAGTCTGTGTTCTTGAATTTCTCCGCTACCTCATCGGACGAAGCCAGAAACGTCTCGTAGAAGTGGTCGAGGAAGTCGGGCCGTGCCGTGCAGCGTTCGAGACTGTCATTGAACAGCCCGATCTCATAGTCGCCCATACGCCTGTCCTCGGTCACCGGTCGCGATCTCGCGGATCCCCATCGATGCACATTAGCTGGGCGATCTACCCGTCGAAGCCGCTGGCGAGTGGTTTCTCCCGGGTGCCTTTCATGACAGATCCCGGGGCGCAACGGCTGCCACTTGGCGCGGGGATCGGCTCCGGTTGGCACGACGGATGCCCGCCTCGCGGGAATTCTAAGCCGGTCGCCCCTCGCGTCAAGCGGTCCAGGCACCCCGCCAACGCGCGTGGCGCAGCCCTCAGCGCGATCGTCGCCGAGGCTGGGCCCAGGTACCTTCGCAACAACCGCGGGCTCGGGGATACGTCCATCAGGACGTCGTGTTTCAGACCTATCTCAACGCTGTTCGGAGCGGTCAACTGCCGTTTCTAGGTTGAAGGCCACCACAGGGTCGGAATGGACCCAAGCTCGCACTATCGGAAACGGCCAATCTAGCCCCTCCGGATCGCGTCGATGACAGCGCTGGTGGAGCAGCCCTCCATGTAGTCGAGCACCACCACCTCGCCGCCACGGCGGCGCACGCACTCATAGCCGGCGATCTGCTCGGGCCGGTAGTCACCGCCCTTGACCAGGACATCCGGGCCGACTGCGCAAATCAGGCGCTCCGGGGTGTCTTCCGCGAAGGGCACCACCCAGTCCACCGCACGCAGACCGGCCAGCACGGCCATGCGCTGCTCCAGCCGGTTGACCGGACGCTCCGCGCCCTTGAGACGCCGCACCGAGGCATCGTCGTTGACGGCGACCACGAGGCGGTCGCCCAGGCTCGCGGCCTGCCCGAGGTAGCCGACATGTCCAGGGTGGAGCAGATCGAAGCAGCCGTTGGTCATCACCAGTGTTTCGCCCCGGGCCCGCGCCTCGCGCACCAGCTCCAGCAGGCGCGCCTCGGTGACCACCCCGTGCAGCGCACTGGCGCCCGCCACGAGCTCCCGGGCGAGCTCCGCGATGCCGACGGTGGCGGTGCCGAGCTTGCCGACTACCAGACCGGCGGCGGTGTTGGCCAACACCGCCGCCTCGGGCAGGGGCAGGCCCGCCGCCATGGCCGCCGCCATGGTGGCCACCACGGTGTCCCCGGCACCGGTGACGTCGAACACCTCCCGGGCGCGTGCCGGCAGCTGCAGGGGCTCGTCGTCCCGGGTGATCAAGGTCATACCGCGCTCGCTGCGGGTCACCAGCAGGTTGTCGATGCCGGCCTCCTCCAGCAGGCGCCGACCGTTGGCGGCCACCTCCCGGTCGCTCACACCCGGGCCCGCGGCGGCCTGCAGCTCCTGGAGGTTGGGCGTCGCCAGCGAGGCACCCCGGTAGGCGCCGAAATCCCTGCGCTTGGGGTCGACGACGACCGGCTTGCCGGCCGCCCGGGCCGCCCGGATCAGCGCCTGGGGGTCCGCAAGCGTGCCCTTGCCGTAATCGGAGAGCACCACGACGTCACACGCAGGCAGGCGCTCTTGGAAGCGCGCCAGCAGGCCGGGGGCACAAAGCGCGCGAAAATCCTGCTCGAAGTCCAGGCGGATGAGCTGCTGGTGGCGGCTGATCACCCGAAGCTTGGCGATGGTCGGTACGCCGTCCAGGGTGACCAGCGAGGTCTCGCAGCCGCGATCGCTGAGCAGTGTGCCCAGCCGGCGTCCGGCTTCATCAGCCCCCACCAGCGCGACCACGCAAGCCGAGCCGCCCAGGGCCAGGATATTGGCCGCCACGTTGCCGGCGCCACCGAGGCGCTCCTCCTCGCCGGTGACGTGGACCACCGCGACCGGGGCCTCCGGGGAAATGCGCTGGGTATCACCGTACCAGTAGCGATCGAGCATGATGTCGCCGACCACCAGCACCCGGGCGCGCGTCAGGCTGCTCAGCTTGGACAACGCCATGGCAAGTACCTCTCGGGTAGGCCGGCTGGCGCAAAGCCGCGCCTTTCGACGCCACTCAGGGGTCAGCGCTGCAGGCGGTACCGGGCCCCGCAGTAGGGGCAGGTCGCCTCACCGGTCTTCTCGATGGGCAGATAGACCCGCGGGTGCATGCTCCAGAGCGCTTCGCCCGGCATCGGGCAGGACAGGGGAAGGTCCGTCGGGCGCACCTGGCGCACACCCATCGGGATGGGCTGGGCGGGGGTCTCGGCCATCCGTTCTCTCCTCGCGGCAGGGGTCGGGATCATATCAGCGTCAGCCACTCGGGATGCTCGTCCCGCCGGCCAAGGACCTGATCGAAATACAGGGTCTGCAGGCGCTCGGTGAGGGGCCCGCGGGAGCCGTCGCCGATGCAGCGGTTGTCGACCTCGCGGATGGGCGTGACCTCGGCCGCGGTGCCCGTGAAAAACGCCTCGTCTGCCACATAGACCTCGTCTCGAGTGATGCGCTTCTCGCGCACCGGCACGCCGATCTCGGAGGCGAGCTGCACCACCGTCTTGCGAGTGATGCCGTCCAGGGCCGAGGTCAGATCCGGAGTCAGGATCTCGCCGTCGCGGATCA
Organism: uncultured Gammaproteobacteria bacterium; assembly: GCA_963711095.1. Classification (GTDB taxonomy): domain Bacteria; phylum Pseudomonadota; class Gammaproteobacteria; order Chromatiales; family Chromatiaceae; genus CAVQCX01. The sequence continues at coordinate 121,395 of CAVQCX010000017.1, forward strand.
GGAAGATGTTTTCGCCGCTGCCCTCGGCCACATAGCCCTCGGGATCGAGCAGCAGGGCCTCGTCGTAGCCGCAGGACAGCGCCTCGTTCAAGGCCAGCATGGAGTTCATATAGTTGCCGTTGGCCTTGGCCTTGCACATGGTCACATTGACGTGATGACGGGTGTAAGACGAGGTGCGCACGCGGATGCCCTTCTGCATGTTCTCCGCGCCCAGGTACGCCCCCCATTCCCAGGCCGCCACCATCACGTGGACCTGGAGGTTGTCGGCGCGCAGACCCATGCCCTCGGAGCCATAGAAGCACATGGGCCGGATATAGGCCGATTGCAGGTGGTTCTCGCGCACCGCAGCCCGCTGGGCCTGGTTGATGCTGGCCTTGTCAAACGGCATGGGCATGCGCAGGATGTGCGCGGAGCGAAACAGCCGGTCGGTGTGCTCCTGCAGGCGGAAGATAGCGGTACCGTTGACGGTCTTGTAGGCGCGCACGCCCTCGAAGACGCCCATCCCATAGTGCAGCGTGTGGGTCAGCACGTGGGTCTTCGCCTCGCGCCAGGGCACCAGCTCGCCATCGAGCCAGATCACCCCATCGCGGTCCGCCATCGTCGCCATCGTTCTCTCCAGAATTGCTCGGTTGCTCGCCCCGGCGGCGCCCTCGGCTACCCCTCAGTGCTCCATCAGCTCGGTCCAGATGGAGCGGACCGACTCGCGCTGCTCGACCAGCGTCTGGTCGCTGACAAGACCGGACAGCTCCTGCAGGGTCTGCCGATGGTACTCCGCCCGGAAAGCTCGGTAGGCGTCGGAGAGCCGCCGGGTCGCGTCGCGCTCCATCAGCCGGTGACGCGCCAGGGTATCCAGCAGCCGGACGTTGTCGGTCCAGGTGGCCAGCTCCGACTGTCTGTGCGCCCAGCGCAAAACGGCGTATTGAACCATGAATTCGATATCCGCGATACCGCCCGGGCCCTGTTTCAGATCGAATAAGCCGGGTCGCGTCTTGTCCAGCTGGGTGCGCATGCGGTCACGCATTTCGCGGACCTCGCGGCGCAGCGTCTCCGGGTCGCGCTCCCGACACAGGGTGACACGCCGGATCTGCTCGAAGCGCGCGCCCAGGTCCGGATCGCCGGCCACCGCACGGGCGCGGATCAACGCCTGGTGCTCCCAGGTCCAGGCGCTCTCCGCCTGGTAATCGGCGAAGGCATCCAGCGAGCTGACCAGCAGCCCGGCATTGCCGTTGGGACGCAGGCGCATGTCCACCTCATAGAGCACCCCGGCCGGGGTATGGGCGGTGAAGATGTGGATGATGCGCTGACCCAGGCGCGCGTAAAAGACGTCATTGGGGACCGCACGGGGCCCCTCGGTCACGGCATTGGGGTCCTGGGATCCATGCAGAAAAACCAGGTCCAGATCCGATCCGTAACCCAGCTCGAAGCCGCCGAGCTTGCCATAGGCAATGACGGCAAAGCCGCTGTCGCACCCGGGCACGCCGCGAGGGCGCCCGTAGCGGGCGAGCAGATCGCGCCAGGCCTGATCGAGGACCCGCGCCGTGACCACCTCGGCGATCCAGGTCAGATAGTCGCTGACCACCATCAACGGGAGCGCGCCGCCGATGTCGGCTGCAGCGACCCGCAGCATGGAGGACTGCGCAAACTGGCGCAGCCGTTCCATCTGGTGCTCCAGGTCGTCCGGAGCGGTTTGCCCCAGAGACACATCCAGCTCCTCGCGCAGGGCCTCGCGCCCCAGGGGTGCATAGAGCCGGCGCGGGTCGAGTAGCTCGTCCAGCAACAGCGGATGGCGGGTCAGCAGGCGGGCGATCCATGAGCTGGCTGAGGCGAGCTCGACCAGCTGCGCCAGCGCCACCGGACTCTCCACGAGCAGGGCGATGTAGGCGGTGCGGCGCGCAATCGCCTCGAGCAGCCCCAGCACCCGCTCCAGGGTGAGCCCCGGATTGGCCGCGGCGCCCACCGCAGCGAGCAGCAGCGGCATCAGCTGCTGCATGCGCTCGCGGCCCCGTTGACCCAGCGCGCGAAACGCGGCGCAGCCGCGCAGGCTGCGCAACCGCACGAGGGCATCCCCAGGGTCCGCGAAGCCTGCCGAGCGCAGCAGCTCGGCGGGACCATCCCCTTCCAGACTGCCATTCCAGAGGTCGGCCAGGGGCGAGTCGGCCTGCTCCTGCCCGGCCCGGGGTGCGGCAAACAGGCTGTCGAAGTGTGCCTGGACGCAGCTGCGGTGGGCCTCCAGAGCCGCGGCGAAGGCAGACCAGCCCGCAAAGCCCATGGCGCGGGCCAGACGCAATCGCGCCTCGGCCTCCTTGGGCAGCACGTGGGTCTGGCGATCCTCCCAGGCCTGGAGGCGGTTCTCCACCAAGCGGAGAAACTCGTAGGCCCGGGTCAGCTCCTCGACTGCTGCGCGCGGCAGATAGCCCTTGGCGGCCAGGCGCTCCAGGACCCTGAGGATGGGGCGGACCTGCAGGTCCGGCTCGCGCCCACCGCGGATCAGCTGGAACACCTGCCCGATGAACTCGACCTCCCGGATCCCGCCGGGACCGAGCTTGATGTTGGCGTCCATGCCCCGGCCATGCAGCTCGGCGCTGATCAGCCGCTTCATATCGCGCAGCGCGTCGATGGCACCGAAATCCAGGTAGCGCCGGTAAACGAAGGGCCCGAGCATCTCCATAAGCCGGGCGCCCGCGACACGGTCGCCGCCGACGACCCGCGCCTTGATCATCGCATAGCGCTCCCACTCCCGGGCGTGGGACTGGTAGTAGTCCTCCATGGCGACAAAGCTGCAGGCGAGCGGGCCCGCCTCGCCGAACGGGCGAAGCCGAGCGTCCACCCGGAACACGAAGCCGTCGGGGGTCTGAGCGGTGAGCGCCTGGATCAGGCGCTGGGCAAGACGGATGAAGAACTGCTCGTTGGTCAGACGACGGGGCCCGTCCACCTGCCCGTCCCGCGGGTAGGCGAAGATCAGGTCGATGTCCGAGGACAGGTTGAGCTCGCAGGCACCCAGCTTACCCATGCCCACCACCACAAGCCGCTGCTCGACGCCCGCCGGGTCCCGCGGCACACCCAGCTCGGCGGCGCTCCATCGGTGCAGGCGCACCAACGCCGCCTCGACGCAGACATCGGCCAGGGCGCTGAGGTCTTGCAGGGTCTCGGCGAGGGGGGCCCGCCCGTCCAGATCGCGCCAGACGATGCGTACCATCTGCCGACGGCGAAAGACCCGCAACGTGCGCGACAGCCCCGGCTCATCCGCCACTTCGGCCAGCTCCGCCTCGAGACGCTCGCCGGGCTCTCCGCGCTCCATCGGCCTGTCCAGATCGCCGCTCGCCAGCAGATCGGGCAGCAGAGACAGCTGTTGCCGGCAGCTGCGGGCAACGAATTCACTACCCTCCCAGACCCGCAGCAAGCCGTCCACCAGGACCGGATCGCTCGGCGGCTCGATCCCCTGGGCGCGGGCGTGCTCGCACCAGTCCGTCCAGGCGCGCTCTGCATGCTCGCGCACCGAGCTTCGATCCGACATCTGGGTCTCCATCGGCTTCCGGCGCCGCCGCCGGCGCTCAACCGCTCCATCTTAACCGCGGGTCGCGGGCCTGCGGGGCCCGCGGGCCGAGAAAGGCCCGCCGGGAGCCGAGCACAGCCCGGTCAACCGCCGAGAGCCGCGGACAGCCGAACAGGCCCGGCAGGCCGAGGCTTGACGAGCGCTCGGCCCGGCCTAAAATCAGGCGCAATCAAGGAAATCATTCCCGCAGCGAGCCGGGGAGGTCTCGCGCCATCGATGTCATCCACCGAACCGATTCGTGGCACGGGTTGTCGAACAACCGCATCATCGGGCAGGGTGCGGCCGGCTGGCTCTTTTCGGCCTGGAACGGCTGAAGGCAGGCGCCTATCCTTGGACCGCTCTCGAATCAACTTCCATCCGATCCATGTTCCAACATTGAAGGAGCTTTACGACTGTGAAAAAGATCCCAATGGCCGCCTTGCTGGCTTTCTCCCTGCTTCCCGCAGCATCGTTCTCGGATACCGTGGTCCGTCACATAGACACTCCTGCGGGCTCCGCGACCGTGGTCCGTAGGGCGCCTCCTGCGGGCTCCGCAACCGTGATCCGTAGGGCGCATCCTGCAGGCTCGGCAACCGTGATCCGTAGGGGGCATCCTGCAGGCTCGGCAACCGTGATCCGTAGGGCGCCTCGTACGCTTTCGACCACCGTGATCCGCATGGCACCCCCTGCGCCGGTGGTTGAGCACTACGGCGTGGCCCCGCGCCGCGGAGTGATCTGGGTCCCCGGCTATCAGAACTGGGTGCGCGGGCGCTATGTCTGGGTCCCCGGGCGCTGGGCGCGCCCACCCCATGCTGGGGCACAATGGGTTGCGCACCATTGGGTCAGGCGTGGCGGGAGCTGGGTGCTGGCGGGGGGACATTGGCGCTAGGCGAAGGTCCATTAGCGGGTGAGGGCGGGGCGCGAGCCCCGCTCTGCGTTTTTCGCGAAAGCAGCGCTCGGCAAGGCTCCGGACTAACCTGACCGACGCATCCGCTGCGTCGTAACGGATCGCGCAGCTCCCGCCGCAGGGTCCGAGGGCGCTCCGCCAAAGAAGAAGCCCCGCCACAAGGGCGGGGCTTCGTCAGGCCTTGCTGTAAGCGCAGCGCTTACATCATGCCCATGCCACCCATGTCGCCCATGCCACCGCCGCCGCCCGGCCCCGGGGCCTCATCCTTGGGCTCCTCGGCCACCATGGCCTCGGTGGTGATCATCAGCCCGGCCACGGAGGCGGCGTTCTGCAGGGCATAGCGGGTGACCTTGGTCGGGTCCAGGATGCCCATCTCCACCAGATCGCCGTACTCGCCGGTCGCGGCGTTGTAGCCATAGTTGCCGCTGGCCTCGCCGACCTTGTTCACCACCACCGAAGGCTCGGCCCCGGCGTTGGCGACGATCTGGCGAAGCGGCTCTTCCATGGCCCGGCAGGCAATGGCGATGCCCACATCCTGGTCATGGTTGGCGCCGGTCAAGGCGTGCAGTGCCTTGAGCGCGCGCACCAGCGCCACACCGCCGCCCGGGACTATGCCCTCTTCCACCGCCGCACGGGTGGCGTGCAGGGCGTCCTCGACCCGCGCCTTCTTCTCCTTCATTTCCATCTCGGTGGCCGCACCGACCTTGATCACTGCCACGCCCCCGGCGAGCTTGGCCAGACGCTCCTGGAGCTTCTCGCGGTCGTAATCGGAGGTGGTGTCGTCGATCTGCTTGCGGATCTGCTCGACCCGCGCCTTGATGTCGCCCTCGGTGCCGGCACCGTCGACAAGGGTGGTCTCTTCCTTGGTCACGCTCACCTTGCGGGCCTGGCCCAGGTCGCTCAGGGTGGCCTTCTCCAGCGACAGGCCGACCTCCTCGGAGATCACCGTGGCACCGCTCAGGACCGCGATGTCCTGCAGCATCGCCTTGCGACGATCGCCAAAGCCCGGCGCCTTGACCGCCGCCACCTTGACGATGCCGCGCAGGGTGTTGACCACCAGCGTCGCGAGCGCCTCGCCTTCCACGTCCTCGGCCACGATCAGCAGCGGCTTGCCCGCCTTGGCCACCGATTCCAGCACCGGCAGCAGCTCACGGATGTTGGAGATCTTCTTGTCGTAGACCAGGATGTAGGGGTCCTCCAGCTCGGCGGACATCTTCTCCTGGTTGTTGATGAAATACGGCGAGAGGTAGCCGCGGTCGAACTGCATGCCCTCGACCACGTCGAGCTCGTTCTGCAGCGACTGGCCTTCCTCGACCGTGATCACGCCCTCTTTGCCGACCTTCTCCATCGCCTCGGCGATGATCTGGCCGATGGCCTCGTCGGAGTTGGCGGAGATGGTGCCCACCTGGGCGATCTCCTTGTTGTCCGAGCAGGGCTTGGAGAGCGTCTTGAGCTCTTCCACCGCGGCGGCGACGGCCTGGTCGATGCCGCGCTTGAGATCCATGGGGTTCATGCCGGCGGCCACCGCCTTGAGGCCCTCGCGCACCATGGCCTGGGCCAGCACGGTCGCCGTGGTGGTGCCGTCACCGGCCACATCGGAGGTCTGGGACGCGACCTCCTTCACCATCTGGGCGCCCATGTTCTCGAACTTGTCGGAGAGCTCGATCTCCTTGGCCACGGACACGCCGTCCTTGGTGATGGTCGGGGCGCCGAAGCTCTTCTCCAGCACCACGTTGCGGCCCTTGGGCCCCAGGGTCACCTTGACGGCATTGGCGAGAATGTTGACGCCGGCCAGCAGTTTGTGCCGGGCGTCGTCGCTGAACTTGAGTTGCTTGGCGGTCATTCATCTGTCCTTTTCTGATATCGCTGGAACACTGGAACAACGGATCTGGGTGGGAGCGCAGAGGCGCGCGGGCCCGGGTCAGGCTTCGATGACCCCCACGATGTCTTCTTCGCGCATCACGAGCAGCTCTTCGCCGTCGATCTTGACCTCGGTGCCGGAGTACTTGCCGAACAGCACCTTGTCATCGACCTTGACATCCAGGGGGCGCACTTCGCCGTTTTCCAGGATCTTACCGTTGCCGACCGCAACGACCTGGCCCTGGATGGGCTTCTCGGCCGCCGAATCGGGGATCACGATGCCACCGGCGGACTTGCGCTCTTCTTCCATGCGGCGTACCACCACGCGATCGTGCAGGGGACGAATCTTCATCGATCGAACCTCATTCGGTGAGTTGACGGGGTGAATCAAGATCAAAACGGACGATTTATTTTAGCACTCGCCCGATGTGAGTGCTAATAATAGTGGCCCCGGTCCGCCCGTCAAGGCCCCCTTTGGGGGGGCGCCCCCGGGGCAACGGCGCGAGGGAGAGATCAGGGTGAGCAATCCCAGGCTGTCGGGGATGAATCCCGGCAGCGCCGGACACAGCCCCCCGGAGCGGACAGGGCCTCGATCCGGGCGTCGACGCCCGCCCCGGAGAACGCGGGCCCGCGGCTTTGCGGCGCCGCGGGTGTTCCGGTATCTTGCCGCGGATGGCCTCGTCCCGGATCATTCTCGTACTCTGCACCTGCCCGGATCGGGAAACTGCCGAGCGGATCGCCGGTCTACTGGTCTCGGAAGGGCTTGCCGCCTGCGTGACCCTGACCCCGCCGGTGACCTCGGTGTTCGACTGGGAAGGGCGGCGCGAGCACGCCAGCGAGGTGCTGCTGCTCGCCAAGACCGCCCCGGGCCGCTACACGGAGATCGAGCGCAGGATCCTGGAGCTGCATCCCTACGAGCTCCCTGAGATCATCGCCCTGCCGGTGCAGCAGGGGCTGGCCGGCTACATCAACTGGGTCGAGCAATGCACGCAAGGCGCCTGATTGCGATCTTCCTCGGGCTGCTCGGCCTGCTCGGCGCGCTCAGCGGCGCGGCCCTCGGGGCCCAGGAAGGGGAGTTTCTCAAGCCCGACGAAGCCTTCCGACTCTCCGCCACCACCGAAGGCGCCGATGCGCTGATGCTGAGCTGGCGGATAGCGGACGGCTACTACCTGTATCGCAGCAAGCTCAGATTCCGCACCGACACACCAGGCATTGATCTCGGATCGCCGCAGCTCCCTGCGGCCCAGACCAGGAAAGACGCGTTCTTCGGCGACGTCGAGACCTACCGGGGCCGACTTGACGTGCGCATCCCCCTGCGGCGCCGAGGCGTAACCGAGAGCAGAGTCGCACTCGAGGTGAGCTACCAGGGATGCGCCGACGCAGGCCTGTGCTACCCCCCCAATACCAGGACCCTCATGGTCGGGCTGGGCGCGGCGGAAAACAAGGCGCAGACCGGCGAGGGTCCCCCGGGGCAAGCGGCGCCCGGGGCCCCGGCCGAGCGCCCTGCGCCAGCTGGGGGGAATCCGCTGCAGGCGCTGGCCCGTCTGGGCAGAAGCGACAGCCTGTCCCAGGACGAGATCCTTTCTCCGGACCAGGCCTACCGCTTCAGCGCCTCCAGCGAGGACGGCAAGCGGCTGCACGTCAACTGGCGGATCGCGGACGGGACTTATCTCTACCGCGACAAGATCGAGCTCGATCTGGAGGCCGCCGACGGGACTCGCCTGGGGGCATACAGCCTGCCGCGCGGCGCGATCAAGCCCGACGGCATCCGCCCGGACGGAAGCCTGGGCGACGTGGCCGTATTCCACCACGACGTCGACCTCGACATCCCCCTGATCCGCACCGCGACCGCGGCCTCGGAGGTCAGACTCAAGACCCGCTACCAGGGCTGCGCCGACCGCGGTATCTGCTACCCGCCGATCAACCAAGAGATCGCCCTCTCCCTGCCGGCGATCGACGCTCCGACAACAGGGCCCCCGGACTCCTCGGCAGCCGCTGCGCCGCTCTCCCCCGCAACCGCGGCCCGGAGCGGGTCCATCCCCAAGGGCAGTGCAGCGGTCGCCGAGCAGGACCGGCTGGCACAGAGCCTGGCCAGCGGCGGCATCTGGGTTGGCGTGGCCAGCTTCTTCGTGCTGGGGCTGGGGCTGGCGTTTACCCCCTGCGTCTTTCCCATGATCCCGATCCTGTCCGGGATCATTGCCGGCCAGGGCGCCCGCATCACCTCGCGCCGGGCCTTCCTGCTCTCCCTGGTCTACGTGCTCGCCATGGCCGCCACCTATACCGCGGCGGGCGTGGCCGCGGCCCTGTTCGGAGAGAATCTGCAGGCCGCGTTCCAAAGTCCCTGGATCCTCTCGGCGTTCGCCCTGGTGTTCGCGCTGTTGGCGCTGTCCATGTTCGGCTTCTATGACCTGCAGCTGCCCAGCGGCCTGCAGAGCCGACTGGCCGACGTCAGCAACCGCCAGCAGGGCGGCAGCCTGATCGGCGTGGGGATCATGGGCTTCCTGTCGGCCTTGATCGTGGGCCCCTGTGTGGCCCCACCCCTGGCCGCGGCACTGATCTATATCGGGCAGACCGGAGACGCCTTGCTGGGCGGGTCGGCGCTGTTCGCCTTGAGCCTGGGCATGGGCGCCCCGCTGATTGCGATCGGCACCTCGGCCGGCAAGCTGCTGCCCAAGGCGGGTCCCTGGATGGACACGGTGAAGGGCGTGTTCGGGGTCCTGATGCTGGGGGTGGCCCTGTACCTGCTGGAGCGCATCCTGGCGCCGGCCATCGCCATGGCCCTGTGGGGCACGCTATTCGTGGTTTCGTCAGTGTACATGGGGGCGCTCAAGAGCCTGCCGGTGGAGGCGACTGGCTGGGCGCGGCTGTGGAAAGGCCTGGGCCTGGTATTGCTGGTCTACGGCGCATTGATGTTGGTCGGCGCCGCGGCCGGCGGGCGCGATACGGTACAGCCGCTGCGTGGACTGGCCTTGGGCGCTGGCGGCGCGTCGCAGTTGCAACATCCCGCCTTCAAACCGATCAAGACAATCACCGATCTCGAGCGCGAGCTGGCGGCCTCGGCCACCGCGGCGGAGCCGGTGATGCTCGACTTCTACGCCGACTGGTGCACCTACTGCAAGGAATTCGAAAAGTACGTATTCTCTGATCCGAAGGTCGCCGCGGCCCTCAGCTCACTCCACCTGCTCCGGGCCGATGTCACCGACAACGACGACGCGGACAAGGCACTGCTCGCCCATCTCGGCATCCCGGCGCCCCCGGCCATCCTGTTCTTCGGACCTGACGGCCGGGAGCGGCGGAATTTCCGGATCTTGGGCTACATGGCAGCGCCGGCGTTCGCCGCGCATATCCAAGAGGCAACCGGCAGATAAATGAGCGGACGTCTGATCATTGCGGGCCTGGTCGTGATCGCCACCGCCGCTGGCGCCGGCCTGGCGCTGTATCAAGCCCATAGGGCCAAGGAGCGGACGGAGAATCCCGCTCCTGGGGCGCTGGCCACGGTGCCCGACTTCAGCTTCCAGGACCTGCAGGGACACCCGCGCCAGGCCAATGAATGGATGGGCAAGGTGCTGGTGCTCAACTTCTGGGCGACCTGGTGCCCGCCGTGCCGACAGGAGGTGCCGACCTTCGTCAAATATCAGGAGTCCTACGGAAACAGAGGACTGCAGTTCGTCGGGATTGCTGTCGATCAGCTCGACGCGGTCCAGGAATTCGCCGATGCCAACGCCATCACTTATCCCGTGCTGATCGGCCAAACCGACGCGGTGGCGCTGTCTCAGCGCCTGGGCAATCGTTTCAGCGGTCTGCCGTTCACCGTGGTGTTCGATCGCGATGGACGGGTGCGCTTCCGGCAGCTGGGAGAGGTCACCGTGGAGATGCTCAACAAACAGGTCATCCCCTTGCTGGGGCCGGCTCCGGCCGCGGGCTCCTGACGCACCGGGGCGAGCCAAGCGGGTCGGTTCCTCCGGGAAAACTGGACAAAATCCCGCCTATATTCGAGAATTTGCGGACTTCCCACAGAATCCGTGTCGCGTCGGCGGGGACCAGACCCCGGCCCGCGCGGGAGATCGCCCGGCGCAACGGGCGCCCACGGCACAGCGTCGCCCGAGACCATCGATGCCCGATATCCTCGTATTGAACGGCCCCAACCTGAACCTCCTGGGGACTCGGGAGCCCGAGATCTACGGCAAGGACAGTCTCGAGGCAATCCGGGTCCGGCTCGAAGAGATCGCCAGCCGCGCGGGGCACCGTTTGGAGCTGTTCCAGAGCAATGCCGAGCACACGCTGATCGAGCGCATCCACCGGGCGCGCGAGGCCTCGGTAGCGTTCATCCTGATCAACCCGGCGGCCTTCACCCATACCAGTATCGCCCTGCGCGATGCGCTGCTCGGCGTGGCCATACCCTTCATCGAGATACATCTGTCGAATATCTTCGCGCGCGAGCCTTTTCGCGCGCATTCCTATCTTTCCGACGTCGCCGTCGGGGTCATCAGCGGACTGGGCGCACAAGGCTATGAGCTGGCGCTGCAGGCCGCGATGGCCCGGCTACGCACCGGGTGAGCGACTTAGAGACACAACCCCATGGACATCCGAAAAGTAAAGAAGCTTATCGAGCTGCTCGAAGAATCCAACATCGCCGAGATCGAGATCCACGAGGGCGAGGAGTCGGTGAGGATCAGTCGGCAGGGCGCATTAGGCCAGCCGTTCATGCCCATCGCCTATGGCCAGGCCCAGCCGGCCGCGGCTGTCGCGGCCCCCGCGGCGGGCAGCAGGGCCGAAGAGGCGGCCGAGCTCAAGGGCCACGTGGTGCGATCTCCGATGGTCGGTACCTTCTACCGGGCCCCGTCACCGGGAGCCAAGCCGTTTGTGACCGAGGGCAGCCAGGTCGCCGCGGGCGACACCCTGTGTATCATCGAGGCCATGAAGATCCTGAACCAGATCGAAACGGACAAGGGCGGCAAGATCACCCGCATCCTGGTCGAGAACGGCCAGCCGGTGGAGTACAACCAGCCGCTGTTCCTCATCGAGTAGCCCTTCGCCCAGGCGACACATTGCCATGATAGAAAAGATCGTTATCGCCAACCGGGGCGAGATCGCCCTGCGCATCCTGCGCGCTTGCCGAGAGCTCGGCATCAAGACGGTAGCCGTTCACTCCGAGGCGGACCGCGACCTCAAGCACGTGCGGCTCGCCGACGAGTCGGTCTGCATCGGCCCCGCCCCCTCGGCGGAGAGCTATCTCAACATCCCGGCAATCATCAGCGCGGCGGAGGTCACCGATTCGGTGGCCATCCATCCGGGCTACGGCTTCCTGTCCGAGAATGCGGACTTCGCCGAACGGGTCGAAAACAGCGGGTTCATTTTCATTGGCCCGCGCCCGGACAACATCCGCCTGATGGGCGACAAGGTCTCGGCGATCGCCGCCATGAAGAAGGCCGGTGTGCCCTGCGTCCCGGGGTCCGACGGACCGATCGACGACAACCCGGAGCGGACCATCAAGCTGGCCCGCGACATCGGTTACCCGGTGATCATCAAGGCGGCCGGCGGGGGCGGCGGACGCGGGATGCGCGTGGTGCACTCGGAAGCGACTCTGCTCAACGCAGTGTCGGTGACCCGTGCCGAGGCCGGGGCCGCCTTCGGCAACGAGACGGTCTACATGGAGAAATTCCTCGAGAGCCCGCGGCACGTGGAGTTCCAGGTGTTGGCCGACGAGCAGGGCAACGCCATCCACCTGGGTGAGCGCGACTGCTCCATGCAGCGACGCCACCAGAAGGTGGTCGAGGAGGCACCTGCGCCGGGCATCACCGAGCAACAGCGCCGCGCCATCGGAGAGCGCTGCGCCGCGGCCTGCCGCCAGATCGGCTACCGGGGCGCAGGTACCTTCGAGTTCCTCTACGAGGACGGGGAGTTCTTCTTCATCGAGATGAACACCCGGGTCCAGGTGGAGCATCCGGTCACCGAGCTGATCACCGGCATAGACATCGTCCAGGAGCAGATTCACATCGCTGCCGGCGAGCCGCTGCACTACCAGCAGAAGGACGTCCAGTGGCGCGGGCACGCCGTGGAGTGCCGGATCAACGCCGAGGACCCCGGGAACTTCATGCCTTCGCCGGGCACTATCGAGCGCCTGCACATCCCCGGTGGCCCCGGTATCCGCGTGGACAGCCACATCTACAGCGGCTACCAGGTGCCGCCCTATTACGACTCCATGATCGGCAAGCTGATCGCCTACGGTCCGACCCGCGCCAGCGCCCTGGCCCGCATGCGAACTGCGCTCAGCGAGATGGTGGTCGAAGGCATCAAGACCAACATCCCGTTACATCAGGACATCCTGCGCGACTCGGCCTTCGAGCAAGGCGGGACCAACATCCATTACCTGGAGAAGAAGCTCGGCCTCTGAGCCCCGCGCGGCACCGGTGGGCGAGCTGCCGGAGCCGATGTCCCGAGCCCATTGCGCCGCCCGATCCGCCCATGGCCTGGCTGCAGCTGTCGCTGGTGGTCACCCGAGAGCAGGCGCCCCTCGCCGAAGCGCTGTTCGAATCCCTGGGTGCCCTGTCGGTCACCTTCGGCGATGCAGGCGACAGTCCGCTGCTCGAGCCGCCGCCGGGTAGCACCGAGATCTGGGACAGCACCCGCGTCACCGGGCTTTTCGCAGGCGACAGCGACGCGCAAGACCTGCGCTCCCGGATCGCACAGACGCTGGCGCCCGAGATCTCCCGCAGCCTGCGGCTGGAGCGCCTCGAGGACCAGGCCTGGGAGCGTGCCTGGATGGACGCTTTCCATCCCATGCAGTTCGGCCAAAGGCTCTGGATCCGCCCGAGCGGGCGAGCGGTGGACAGTCCCGAAGCGGTCGTGCTCGACCTGGATCCCGGCCTCGCCTTCGGCACCGGCACCCACCCCACCACGGCACTATGCCTGCGCTGGCTCGACGGGGCGACGCTCACCGGCTCCAGGGTACTGGATTACGGCTGTGGCTCCGGGGTCCTCGCGATCGCGGCCCTCAAGCTGGGGGCCGCCCAGGCGGTGGGCGTCGACTACGACCCCCAGGCACTTGAGGCAAGCCTCGACAATGCCCGCAAGAACGTGGTGGCCGACCGGCTCAGTCTCCATGACCCCGATTCGCTGCCTGCAGGTCCCTATGATCTGGTACTCGCCAACATCCTGGCACGCACCCTGGTCGAGCTCGCACCGCGCCTGAGCACGCTGGTCCGACCCGGCTGCGCCCTGGTACTGTCAGGCATGCTGACCGAGCAGACCACGGCGGTTCGCACCGCCTACGCGTCGGAGATGGAGATGGCGCAGACCCTCGAGCAAGACGGCTGGGCGTTGCTCGCGCTACGGCGGCGAGCCCAATCTGGTAGCATGAAGGCGCCTGCGGAATGAGCACGACCTTGTCCACCATGCTGACCCAATGTCCGGCCTGCCATACGCTGTTCCGCATCCGGGGCGAGCAGCTTCGGGCAGCGGATGGACAGGCCCGCTGCTGCCGCTGCAACCAAGTGTTCGACGCACTCGCCAATCTGAGAGACGAGCCCGTCCCGGTGCAGCGCCACGCCTTGTCGAGCCAATGGGCCCCGCGCGCCAAGCCGGGGCCGCTCCCATTGCCGCGCCGGTCTGCGCTCGAGCGGGCGCACCCGGCCGGTGCGGAGCCCGCCGCGGGCGACGCCGAGGCGGGTCGGCTGGTGGGGACCCCCGGGACTGGCGCCGAGCCCGCCCCCGTGCGATCCATACCCCCGGCTGAATTCATCGATACGGCGCCCGCATTGGCTGAATCCGTGGGCCCCGAAGCGGCCAGGTCGGCGACGTTTGTGCCGACCGCCACCACGCCTGAGAGCCCGCCGTTCGAGATCCCCGAGGATCTTCCTGAGATCGAGCCGTCCGAAGATTCCGGCGGGCCGCTCTGGGCAGAGGAGACCGAGCCCGCGCCGGGTCCATCGCCCTGGGCGCAGCTCGGCTGGGGGCTGGGGGCACTGCTGCTGCTGACCGGCGCCCTCGGCCAGCTGCTCTGGTGGGACCGCGAAGCGCTCGCCCAGAGCATCCAAGGGCGCAGAATTATCGAGCCGTTCTGCGCGACCCTGGGATGCCAGGTCGCACCGCGCCGGGCGATCGACCGTATCCGCGTGCTCAGCCGCGATGTCAGCCCCCACCCCAGCGAGCGCCAGGCGCTGCTGATCATGCTCGTGATGGCCAATGAGGCGAGCTTCGCCCAGCCGTTTCCGCTGCTGCAGCTCACCCTGTACGACGATCAGGAGCGCGCCATGGGCCAGCGCCGCTTCACGCCCCAGGAGTATCTCGGCGACGCTGACGTCCCGCTGATGAAGCCCGACCAAGCGGTCTATGTCAGACTGGAGCTGGTCGATCCCGGCACCGCAGTCACCGGCTTCCGTTTCGACTTTCTGTGAGTCTGGCTGGGGGCCCGTCCGGCGGGCTATGCTTGTCTGGGCTTTGGCGGTAGTATGCTTGCCCCTCCCCGTTTTCAGGCCTCCGAAGAGAGGCGAAGCTCCGCCGTGCGGGCCGGGCGATTGGCATTGAGAAACAACCGGGTGCTGTGGCCCATGGCGGGGATCTCTGGCCGTGCGGCACACCCGCATCCGCCGGTCCGGGCATAGGTGCGCAGGGGGTAAGGGTGGGAAGGCCGAGTCGGCGAGGAGCAAGGAAACGGACGGCGGCGCGCCCGCCGGGCCGGATCAGGACATCGAGCCAACAGGGCCGACCGCTCGAGGACGCCTTCGAGCAGCCGGCGACACAGGGGGGACTCCCAGGATGACCATGGCGCAGACCGCCTTGCGGGATCAGAGTCCCGCCCAGCTCACTGTGACCGAGCACACCGGCAGCGAGACTCTCCAGGAGTGCGTGCGCCAGGCCCTGCGGCACTATTTTGCCCAGCTCGGGGATCACCCGCCGAGAGACCTCTACAAGATGGTGACGACCGAGGTGGAGCATCCGCTGTTCGAGATCGTCATGAAGCAGGTGGCGGGCAACCAGACCCGTGCCGCCGCCATACTGGGCATCAGCCGGGGCACCCTGCGCAAGAAGCTCGAGAAATACGGCATGGGCTGAGCCCCGCCCATCGCTACCCGGGACCGGCCGAGCGACAGGCCCGATGACCGGGAATCCCCAGACCAGGAGCCCAGATCATGGCAGCCATCAAGAGAGCACTCATCAGCGTGTCCGATAAGACCGACGTCCTGGGCTTCGCCCAGTCATTGCGCCGGCACGGGGTCGAGATCCTGTCCACCGGCGGCACCGCGCGGCTGCTTGCCGAGCATGGCGTCCCGGTGGTCGAGGTCGGGGAGTACACGGGCTTTCCCGAGATGATGGATGGTCGCCTCAAGACCCTGCATCCGAAGATCCACGGCGGCATTCTGGGCCGGCGCGGCACCGACGAGGCGGCGATGAGCGAGCATGGCATCGGCCCCATCGATCTGGTCGTGGTGAATCTCTACCCTTTCGAGCAAGCCGTGTCCAAGGCCGACTGCACCCTGGAGCGCGCCATCGAGAACATCGACATCGGCGGCCCCACCCTGCTGCGGGCGGCAGCCAAGAATCACCGGGACGTGACCGTGGTGGTCGACGTGGCGGACTACCCGCGGGTGATCGAGGAGATGCAGGGCAACGCCGGAGCGGTGGGAGAGGCGCTGCGTTTCGATCTGGCGGTAAAGGCGTTCGAGCATACCGCGCGCTACGATGGCACCATCGCCAACTGGCTCGGGGCACGCATCGGCGGCGAGCCGACCCTGTTCCCGCGCACCCTGAGCCTGCAGCTCGTCAAGGCCCAGGACATGCGCTACGGCGAGAACCCCCACCAGCAAGGCGCCTTCTACGTGGAGCGCGACTGCGAAGAGGTCTCGGTGGCGACTTCCCGCCAACTGCAAGGCAAGGCGCTCAGCTACAACAACGTCGCTGACTCCGATGCGGCCCTGGAGTGCGTCAAGCAGTTCGACGAGGGTCCGGCCTGCGTGATCGTCAAGCATGCCAATCCCTGCGGGGTAGCCATAGGCGCAAGTCTGCTCGAGGCTTATGAGCGCGCCTTCTCCACGGACCCGGAATCGGCGTTCGGCGGCATCATCGCCTTCAACCAGGCCCTGGACGCCGATACCGCCCAGGCAATCATCGAGCGACAGTTCGTGGAGGTCATCATAGCGCCGCTGGTGTCCGACGAGGCCGCGCGCCTGATCGCCTCCAAGAAGAACCTGCGCCTGCTCCAGTGCGGAGTCTGGACGGTCGAGGAGACCCACCGGCTCGATTTCAAACGGGTCAACGAGGGCCTGCTGGTCCAGCAGGCCGACCTGCGACTCACCGACCACATCCAGACGGTGAGCCAGCGCGTGCCGACCGCCAAGGAAATGGAAGACCTGCTGTTCACCTGGCGGGTCGCCAAGTTCGTCAAGTCCAACGCCATCGTCTATGGCCGAGACGGCATGACCATTGGCGTCGGAGCGGGACAGATGAGCCGGATCAACTCGGCGCGCATCGCCGCGATCAAGGCGGCACACGCAGGGCTGCAGGTCGAGGGATCGGTGATGGCCTCCGACGCCTTCTTCCCGTTCCGCGACGGTATCGACCAGGCGGCCAAGGCTGGCATAACCGCGGTGATCCAGCCGGGTGGGTCGGTGCGCGATGAAGAGGTTATCGCCGCGGCGGACGAGCACGGCATGGCGATGGTGCTTACCGGCATGCGCCATTTCAGGCATTGAGGGGGGAAACGGCCGGCAGCAGACCGTAGACAGGGGAAACGGCGGGCGATGGCTATCCATCCCACGGCCATCATCGATCCCGACGCCCAGCTGCACCCCAGCGTGGAGGTGGGCCCCTACTCAATCGTCGAGGCTGACGTCGCGATCGGCCCGAACTGCGTGATTGAGAGCTGCGTGCGCATCTACAGCGGCACCCGCATGGGTCGGGGCAACCGCGTGCACCACAACGCGGTGCTCGGGGCCACACCCCAGGACCTGAGCTTCGATCCCGCTCGCTTCACCACACTGGAGATCGGCGACGAGAACACCTTTCGCGAGTTCGTGAGCGTCCACCGCGGGTCCAAGGAGCCGTTCACCCGGATCGGCAGTTACAATTACCTGATGGGGCTCGCCCACGTGGCCCATGACTGCCACATCGGTGACCGCAACATTCTCGCCAACGGCGCGACCCTGGGCGGGCATGTGCGCATCGATCACCACGTGTTCCTGTCGGGGCATACCGCCGTGCACCAGTTCTGTCGCATCGGCGCCTATGCGATGGTAGCCGGCGTCAGCGGCGTTCCCCAGGACGTCCCCCCGTTCGTGACCGTGGACGGGCACCGGGCAACGATCGTGGGGCTCAACCTGGTGGGCCTGCGTCGCGCCGGCTTCGATCAGCCACGGCGAACCGCCATCAAGCGCGCCTACCGGGTGATCTACAAGAACGGCCTGGGGCTCTCCGATGCCCTGGCGCAGCTGCGCAGCCAGTCCCCAGGCGAAGATACCGGCCGGATCATCGAGTTCTTCGAGTCGAGCAAGCGCGGCGTGGTCGCCCACCGCTGAAGATGCAGGGCCCGCGGATCGCGCCCGGCATTGCCCGCTGGGGGGCGGCGTTGACTGCCTGAATCCCGGACGCTCCGGCAGCGCTCGCACCCGAAGCGATCAAACCGCAGGAGAACCATCGATCCATGAATATCCTCATCATCGGCGGCGGCGGACGTGAGCACGCCCTGGCGTGGAAGGCCGCCCAGTCCCCGCGGGCGGATCAGGTGTTTGTTGCACCCGGGAATGCCGGCACCGCCCGCGAGCCCAAGCTGTGCAATGTCTCCATCGCCGCCGACGCAATCGACGGGCTGGTGCGTTTCGCCCGGGACAACCGGGTCGGCCTCACCATTGTCGGCCCCGAGGCACCCCTGGTGGCGGGCGTGGTCGACGCCTTTGCCGAGGCAGGGCTGGCCTGCTTCGGCCCGAGCCGTGCCGCCGCCCAGCTGGAAGGCTCCAAGGCTTTCACCAAGGATTTCCTGGCCCGCTACGGCATCCCCACAGCCGCCTACGGCAGCTTCACCCGCGAGGCAGAAGCACTGGCCTACCTGCAGCAGGTCGGCGTCCCGATCGTGGTCAAGGCGGACGGACTGGCGGCCGGCAAAGGGGTCATCCTCGCCTATGACATGGCCACCGCCGAGGCCGCCGTAACCGACATGCTGTCGGGAAACCGTTTCGGCGAGGCCGGCCACCGCGTGGTCATCGAGGAGCTGTTGCAGGGCGAGGAAGCGAGCTTCATTGTCATGGTGGCTGGCCAGCAGGTGCTCCCCATGGCCAGCTCCCAGGACCACAAGGCCCGCGATGACGGCGACCGTGGGCCCAATACCGGGGGCATGGGTGCCTACTCGCCGGCGCCGGCGGTCACGCCCGAGATCCATGCCCGCGTCATCGAAGAGGTGATTCGCCCGACCGTCGGGGGCATGGAGGCCGAGGGCCATCCCTACACCGGCTTCCTGTATGCCGGCTTGATGATCGACCACGCGGGCACCCCCAAGGTGCTCGAATACAACTGCCGCCTCGGTGATCCCGAGACCCAGCCGCTCATGCTGCGGCTGCGCTCAGACCTGGTCGAGCTCTGCCTGGCTGGCCTCGAGCATCGTCTGGGCGGGCAGACCGCCGAGTGGGACGAGCGCGTCGCACTGGGCGTGGTGATGGCCGCCGGCGGCTATCCGGAGGGTTATGCCAAGGGCGCGGTGATCCGCGGCCTGCCCGATGCCGAGCGCAGCGACACCAAGGTATTCCATGCCGGGACCGCCGAGCGCGACGGTCAGGTGGTCACCTCGGGCGGACGGGTGCTCTGCGTCACGGCGCTGGGCCGCGACGTGGCCGAAGCCCAGGCCAAAGCCTATGAGACCGTGGCGTCGATCCGCTGGAAAGACGCCTACTATCGGCGCGACATCGGCTATCGAGCGATCTCGCGCGCAAAGGCGGGCTAAGCGCGCGCTGCGCGCCACTCAGGCGGTGGAGCGGATCGCCGCCTCCGCGGGCTTTGACAGCAACGGCAGCACCCGTGCCTCCATGAGCGCCGCCAGATCGGCGAGCTCGGGGTACTCCGGTGCGAGCTCCAGTATGTATTCGAGGGTGCGCGGGATATCCCCCAGGTAGCCGGGCTTGCCGTCGCGTCGATATAGGCGGGCGAAGATCCCGACCGCCTTGAGCTGGCGCTGCACGCCCATGAGGTCGAGCCAGCGCATGAACTGCGCCTCGTGCTCCTCTCGCAGGACCCCCGATTGCACCGCCAGCTCGAAGTAGCCCGCCGCCCAATCCTCAACCCTGGAGCGCGGCCAGCGGATGTAGCAGTCGCGCAGCAGCGAGACCAGATCGTAGGTGACCGGTCCCACGACCGCATCCTGGAAATCCAGGATCCCCGGGCTCGGAGGCGCGGTGACCAGCAGATTGCGCGAGTGAAAATCCCGGTGCACGCAGACCCGCGGCTGGGCCAGGGCATTGGCCACCAGTTGCTCGAAGACCTGCGCGAGCACTGCCCGCTCGGAGACACTGAGCGACAGTCCGAGGTGATGGCCGAGCAGCCACTCGGGAAAGATCGCGAGCTCGCGCTCCAGCAGCATCCGATCGTAGACGGGCAGCCCGTCCCGGGGCCCGCACGCCTGGATGACCATCAAGGCACCCAGGGCGTCGCCGTAGAGCCTGTCGGCATTCTGCTCGTTCAGCCGGTCGAGATAGAGCGCCGTGCCCAGGTCCTCGATCAGCAGAAAACCGCGCTCGAGATCCTGATGATAGACCTCGGGCACCCGCAGGCCGATCTGAGCAAAACGTCCCGCGATATCCAGATAACGTGCGCAACTCTCGCGCTCCGGGGGCGCATCCATGGCAATCAGGCTGCGCCCGCCCAGTCGCACCCGATAGTAGCGCCGGAAGCTGGCATCGCCCGAGGCCGGCACCAGCTCGAGCCCGGCCAAGCCGCAGCCCGCGCGCAGCCAGCCTTCGAGCTCCTGCAGTCGTTGTGTCATGATGCCTGCCACCCTTGACCTCGGCGCGCCAGTATAGCGCCCGCACCCTTGCGCCTCACCCCGGGGCGCCCCGGAGATTGAAGCCGGCGCCGTTCTGTGCCATTTTAAGGCGCCTCATCGAGCGTCCGGCTCCCTCTGTCGCGTCGCGATGCGACAAACGCCGGGCAACCCGCACTGATCGGGGACGCTGCCCACCCAGAGGCACTTCGGCATCGCTGGCCACGGTCGGGATCGGACATGGCCTCGCGGATGAGCTGACCAATCAATAAAGAAGCAGAGCATCGACGTGCCCGGGAAAATGAGAACACTGTCACTGGCCGTGAGCGGTCTCCTGCTGGCGTCCTGCGGGACCGCCGCGCTGGCCCAGAACAGCGACTGGGATTGCCGCGCGACGCCCGAGGGCGGCTGGGCCTGCGCCGGAGAGGGCAAACAAGTGCTGGTCGAGCCCAGCCGCAGCCTGCCGATCAGCATCGCTGAGCCGGGGCCTTCCGCGCTCGTGGACACAGCCCCTGCCTCTGCGCCCTGGCCCGCCCCCGAGGGCGGGCCAGCCACGCCGGGCAGCGGGCGCGCAGCGGCGTTGGAGATACCCCCGCGTATCGCGGTCCCGGCACCGCCGGCAGGCGAGCCGCACCCCGTCACCGACCCCAAGCCCCCCGGCGGGTCCCCCATCCTCCTGGCCGCGGCGGACCCAGCGGCCGATCCTCCGGCATCCTCCGGCGTTTCGCAGCCGCGATCCGATGCCACCGGGAAGGCACCGCCGGCCCCGTCGCAGACCACGCCCGGTACCGACAGCAGCGCGACCAAGACGCCGGAGCCCAACGCCGCGGCGCTGCAGCCGGTCGCCCCGCTGACGAGCGGCGAGCACCGGGCGTTACTGTACCGGGCCACGGACGCGTCGGTCTGTGCTCCTGGCACCGCGCGCCGCATCGTGCCGTCCGCGCCGCCCGCCAACGGGCTCATCCACATGGGCGCGAATGCGGCCGAATACGATGCGGACCAGAAGACGGTGCGGCTGAGCGGCGATGTGGAGATCACTCAGCCGCCCCAACGGGTACTCGCCGATGAGGTGCTCTACAACAGCCTGACCGGCGAGATCGACGCGCGCGGCAGCGTATTTTACGAGCGGCCGGATCTGCGGGTGGAGAGCGCAGGCGGCCTGATGAACCTCAACACCTACCAGGGCCACCTCCAGGACATAGAGTATCGCCTGCCGGAGCAGGGGGCCCGCGGGGTCGCGCAGAGCCTGGAGGTCCAGGGCCAGACAAGCTCGCGGCTCAGCGGCGTCAGCTATACCACCTGCGCCCCGGGCGATGAGGGCTGGAGCCTGAATGCCGAGGATATCGAGCTGCACCACGCGCTGGGCCTGGGCGAGGCCCACAACGCCAAGCTGCTGCTCGGCGGCGTGCCGTTTTTGTATTTTCCCTACATCGCCTTCCCCGTCGGGGTACAACGCCAGTCCGGCTTTCTGGCCCCCTCCCTGGGCTACAGCGATTCGACCGGCGTGAGCATTGCCACGCCCTATTATTTCAACCTGGCACCCAACTACGACGCGACCCTGACACCGCGTATCCTGAGCGACCGCGGCCTGATGCTGGGCTCAGAGCTGCGCTTCCTTACCGAGCAGCAGCACGGGACCGTGCAGGGCGAGGTGCTCCCCGACGATTGGGCGCGCGACGGCGGCGGCCCCCGGGGCGCCTTGAGCCTGACCAGCTCCGGCCTGCTCAGCGAGCGCTGGACCGACGATGTCAATGTCCACTACGTCTCCGACAGCCGCTATCTGGAGGATCTCGGCAACAGCCTGGACATGACCAGCCAGCGCCAGCTGGAGCGTCGCGGGGATCTCGTCTACCACGGCGATGACTGGTCCCTGCTGACCCGGGTCCAGGGTTTTCAGACCGTCGACGAGACCATCCTGGCCCAGGACCATCCGTACAGCCGGCTGCCCCAGATCCTGCTCACCCTGGAGCGCCCGTTGCCGACGGAGCTGCCGCTCAGCGTGCACCTGGACACCGAATACGTCTATTTCAGCAAGAACAACAGCGTCCAGGGCCATCGGGTCGACCTGTACCCATCGCTGAGCCTGGACCTGTCGAAGCCCTGGGGCTACCTGCGCCCCAAGCTCGGGCTGAGAGACACCCTGTACAGCCTCGACGGTGAGCCGGACGGCACCCGCCGCGATCCCCAGCGCACCCTGCCCGTGGCCAGCCTGGATGCCGGGCTGATCTTCGAGCGCGGCATACGGCTGGCTGGCGAGCCCTTCACCCAGACCCTGGAGCCGCGCCTGTACTACCTGTACATCCCGCGGCGCACCCAGGACAATCTGCCCCTGTTCGACACCTCGCAGCGGGATCTCACCTTCGACTCCCTGTTCGAGGAAAACCGCTTCAACGGCGCAGACCGCGTCGGCGACGCCAATCAGGTGAGCGTCGGCCTGCTGTCGCGTACCCTCCAGGGCAGCGACGGTGCGGAACGCCTGCGCCTAGGTCTCGGTCAGATCTATTACTTGCAGGACCGGCAGGTGCAGCTGCCGGACACAGCGACAGACACCGGTAGCCTCTCGTCGATAGTGGCCACGGCGCTGGCGCGCATCGATCCCAAGTGGACGCTCTCGGGCGACCTGCAGTGGGATCCCGACAAGCATCAGACCGAGAGCGGGGGTGCCCGAATCCAGTACCGCGACGGCCAGGGGCGGATCCTCAACCTGGCCTATCGGGTGCGTCGAGATCAGTCCGAGCATAGCGACATCTCGGCGCGCTGGCCCTTGGGAGCCAAGACCCACCTGGTGGCGCGCTGGGACTATTCCTGGCAATACAACCGCACTGTCGAGGCCTTCGGTGGCATCGAGTACGACAGCTGCTGCTGGGTTCTGCGAGCCGTCGCGCGCGACTGGACGACTAACCTGGAGCAGGGCAATTCCAGCGTGGGCCTGTTCCTGCAGCTGGAGCTGAAAGGACTGACGAGCCTGGGCTCGAGCGTGGATAATCTGCTCCGGCGAGGCATCCTCGGTTACGGCAACGACTACTGATCCGAGAAGATCCCCAACATGAAAGCATCCCGTTACCGGCTCGGCCGGCTGATCCTCTTCTTGTTCTCGCTGGTCACGCTGACCGGCCCAACCATCGCCGCCGATTTTCAGCCGCTGGACAGCATCGTCGCGGTCGTGGACGACGACGTCGTGCTGCGCTCGGAGCTTGACGTCAAGCTCGCCGAGATCCAGGCCCAGGCCAAGAGCTCGGGCACCCGTCTGCCGGCCCAGGACGTACTGGAGCGTCAGGTGCTTGAGCACCTGATCAACCAAAAAGTGCAGCTGGCGGCCGCGCAGCGCCTGGGCGTCAAGGTAGACGACGCCATGATCACGGCGGCCATGGCACGACTCGCCCAGCAGAACGGACTGACACCCGAGGAATTTGGACACGCCCTGGAGAGCACCGGGGTCTCCGAAAAGGATTTCCGCAACGAGCTGAGCCGCCAGCTGCTTATCGCCCGCCTGCACGCCCAGGAGGTGGTGAACAAGATCGTGGTGACCGACCAGGAGGTCCAGGCCTATCTGGCGGACCAGGCCCGCGAGGGCGCCAGCCCCGCCAGCTATCACCTGTTTCATATCCTGATCGCAACCCCCGACGGGGCCAGCCCCGAGCAGATCAAGAAGGCCCAGGGCAAGGCCGAGCAGCTGGTGAGCGAGCTGCGCCAGGGCGCCGATTTCCGAGAGATGGCGCTGACCCACTCCGACGACCAGCAGGCGCTGCAGGGCGGCGATCTCGGCTGGATGAAAGCGGCCGACATGCCGAACGTGTTCGCCGAGGCGGTCGCGAAAATGGGTCCCGGAGACGTCAGCGATCCCATCCGCAGCGCCAGCGGCTTCCATGTCCTCAAGCTCGAAGCGGTGCAGGGTGGTGCCGGCAAGCACGTCATTACCCAGACCCACGCCCGGCACATCCTGATCCAGACCAACGAGCTGGTTTCCGACTCGGACGCTAAGATCCGCCTGTCCCAGTTGCGCGCCCGCATCCTGGGGGGAGAGGACTTCGAGACCCTGGCCCGCTCGCACTCCGACGACAAGGCCTCCGCCATCAAGGGCGGGGACATGGGCTGGGTCAGCCCCGGGGATACGGTCGCCGCCTTCGACGAGCAGATGGCGCGCCTGCAGCCCGGCCAGATCTCCGAGCCTTTCCGTACCCAGTTCGGCTGGCACATCGTGCAGGTGCTTGGTCGGCGCCAGTATGACAGCACCGACGACGTGCGGACCGCCGAGGCACGTGAAGCGGTGCGCAACCGCAAGGCGAAAGAGCAGATCGAGCTGTTCGACCGGACCCTGCGCGACCAGGCCTACGTGGAAATCCACCTCGATCAGCAATAATCCTAGAAGCGGCAGTTGAACGGCCGCCAGGGTGCGTGCCGCGTGGTGTCTGGCAAGGCATAACGAGGCGGAATAGTAGATCTATGCCAACGAGTTATAACGCAGCCAGGCGCCGCGCGGTGCGTGCCCTGGTGGTCGTAGCGGCCATCACCCAATGGGTGAGTATCGAGTTTGTCCATCACCTTGGTCCAACCCATCACTCGATCGCTGTTCGGAGCGGTCAACTGCCGTTTCTAGGATAATCGCTTGGGCACCGGGCGAGGAGCGCGCCGGCCCATCGCCTTCACGCCGGGCGAGCCAGCGGGGATCGGTCCGGACCTGGCGGTGGCCCTGGCGGCGACCGCGCTGGACGTCGAGCTGGTGGCTATCGCCGACCCACAGCTGTTGCTGCGTCGGGCCCAGCAGCTGGGACGCCCCCTGCGCCTCGAGCCCTTCGCCGCGACAGATCGCCCAGCGCGGGGACCGGGGACGCTGCAGGTGTTGCCGGTCGTCCTCGCCGAGCCCGAGCGCTGCGGACAGCTCAACCCGGCCAACGCCTCCTATGTGTTGGAGACCCTGCGCCTGGCCACCCGAGGCTGCCTGGCGGGTAAATTCGACGCCCTGGTGACCGGGCCGGTGCACAAAGGGGTCATCAACGACGCCGGGCTGCCTTTCACCGGCCATACCGAGCTGCTGGCGGAGATCTCCGGGGGCTTTCCGGTCATGATGCTCGCCACCCCTGGGCTGCGCGTGGCCCTGGCGACCACCCATCTGCCCCTGGCTGCAGTAAGCGCCGCGATCACCGCCGAGCTGTTAGCGCAGGTCCTGGACGTGCTGCACCACGACCTCATCCTGCGGTTCGGCATCGCGCGTCCGCGCATCCTGGTCTGCGGGCTCAATCCTCACGCCGGGGAGGCCGGCCATCTGGGGCGGGAGGAGATCGAGGTGATCGGTCCGGCGCTGGAGCGGCTGCGCTCCCAAGGCATGGATCTTTGCGGGCCCTTGCCGGCGGACACCCTGTTCACCCCGCCGCGACTCGCGGGGGCCGACGCCGTGCTGGCCATGTACCACGACCAAGGCCTGCCCGTGCTCAAGCACATGGGATTCGGGAACGCCGCGAACATCACGCTCGGGCTGCCCTTCATCCGTACCTCCGTGGATCATGGCACAGCCCTGGACCTGGCGGGCACCGGCCAAGCCGACCCGGGCAGCCTGATCTATGCGTTGCAGACCGCTCTGGAGCTGGCCGGGCGGGAGCGCCCGGCCTGAGCGCATTGCTGACCAAGCTCTTGCTGGGTTGCCCGATCTGCCCGTGTCTACGGCGCTGCGCTCGGTCCGGGTGCTCGACGTACTGCCGATTACGCCTGCGCGCCTGGTCGGTCGCGCGCCTCGCAGCCAGGTGCGTGTC
The DNA here is from genome assembly GCA_963711095.1 of uncultured Gammaproteobacteria bacterium. Taxonomy (GTDB): domain Bacteria; phylum Pseudomonadota; class Gammaproteobacteria; order Chromatiales; family Chromatiaceae; genus CAVQCX01. Next base: position 147,401 of record CAVQCX010000017.1, read on the forward strand.
GGACGCCTCGCGACGAGCCCGGGTGAGAGCTGCGGGCTAGAGTCGGACAGGCTCCTGAACTTGGGCCACCAGCTCGCACACCCGGGCCACCTGCGCCTCGCTCATGGCCGGGAAGATCGGCAGGGACAGGGTCTCATTGCAGAGCCCTTCGACCACCGGCAGATCGCCCACCGAGTACCCCAGCTGACTGTATACCGACTGCAGATGCAGCGGCTGGGGATAGCAGAGGCTGGTGCCCACCCGGTGGGCAGAGAGGTGCCCGCGCACGGCGTCGCGGCGCGGATGGCGTATGGTATAGAGGTTATACACGTGGCGACCATCGCCGGGTTGCGAGGGGAGGATCAGCTCCAGTCCGGCCAGACCCCGATCGTACAGCCGGGCCACCCGCCGCCGCTCGGCGATCCGCTGCTCGATCACCTGCAACTTGATGCGCAGCAGCGCCGCCTGGATCTCGTCCAGACGACTGTTGTAGCCGAGCTCGGCATGGAGGAACGGCCCCACGGCGCCGTGGTTTCTCAGCCGCTGCAGATGATCGCGCAGCGCCTCGTTGTCGGTGGCGATCAGACCGCCGTCGCCGTAGCAGCCGAGCAGCTTGGTCGGATAGAAGCTGAAACAGCCGCAATCGCCCATGGCGCCGACCCGCCGGCCCCGGTGCTCGGCGCCGAAGGCCTGTGCGGCGTCTTCCACCAGGCTCAGATCACACTCCCGGGCCAGCTCGGTGAGGGCGCTCATCTCGGCTGGATGGCCGAAGATGTGCACCGCCAGTATGGCCCGAGTGCGCGGCCCAATTCGTTGGCGCACGCTCTCGGGGTCCAGGTTGAAGCTGCGCGGGTCCACGTCGGCGAACACCGGGGTCGCTCCGACCAGGGAGACCGCCTCCGCACTGGCAAAGAAGGTGAAAGGCGAGGTGATGACCTCGGCGCCCGCTCCTATGCCCAAGGCCCGCAGGGACAGCACCAACGCGTCGGTGCCGTTGGCGACGGCCACCGCGTGCCGCGTGCCCAGATAGGCCGCCGCTTCCTGCTCGAAGGCCCGGACATTGGGGCCGAGGATGAACTGACCGCTCACCCCGGCCTCCGCGATGCGCGCAAACCACTCCTCGCGCAGCTCCGCGAACTCCTGCTGCAGGCTGAGATAAGGGACACTGTCCACGGGCGGAGCGGCGACTTCGGCCATCGTTCGTCTCCCAGCGGCTCAGCGAGCCAGGATCTTGTCTTTCACCTGAAGTGCAACCTCCAGGGCCTTGAGCCCGGCATGCCCGTCAACCAGGGGCCGGACACCGCTGCGCACGCAATGCACGAAGGCCGCGAGCTCGGTATCCAGCGGCTTGACCGGCTCCACCTGCACCTGCTCGCGCACGATCTCCGGCCACCCGCCGTCGGCCTGGGCGCGGGTGTAGGCGGTGTCGAGCCGCTGCTCGATGAAATCCAGGGCCTCGTAGCGATACTCCTCGAACACCCGGATGCGCCGCGACTTGCGCTCCGAGACCCGGCTGGCGATCACATTGGCCACCGTACCGTTGGCGAACTCGATACGCGCATTGGCAATGTCGATATGCGGCGTGAGCACGGGCGTGCCGACAGCAGCGATGGAGACGATCTCTGCGTCCACCAGCGACAGGATGATGTCGATGTCGTGGATCATCAGGTCCGAGACCACGTCCACGTCGGTCGCACGGGGAACGAAGGTTCCCATGCGGTGCGCCTCCACGAAACGGGGCCGCGAGATACGCTCGGCGAGTGCCATGACGCCGGCGTTGAAGCGCTCCAGGTGACCGATCTGAAGCCTGCTGCCGCCGGCCTCGGCGAGCCGTACGATCTCCCGGCCCTCCTCCACCGTCGCGGCGATCGGCTTCTCCATCAACATGTGCAGCCCGCGCTCCAGGAACGGGCGAGCCACCTCGAGGTGCGCGGTGGTCGGCACCACGATGCTGACCGCGTCCACCAGATCGAGCAGCGGCTCTGGGTGATCGAAGGCGCGGCAACCGCACTCGGCGGCCACCCGTCGCGCGGTCGAGGGGTCCTGGTCGGCGACCCCCACCAGCTCGACTTCATCCATGCGCGAGTAGATCAGCGCGTGGAAGCGCCCCAGGTAGCCGACGCCGACGACCCCTAAGCGTAAGCGCTCGGCCATGGGCAGGATGCTCGGACTGAAACCGTTGGGGACTGTATCACATCTGCGCGCAGCAGGACGCAGCCGCCCCGGCCCAGCCTTCAGCCGCGCGGCGCGCCGGACAAGTGGTGGAACAGCTGCGCCGCGCCGGGGCGAGCGACCCCGGCCTGGGCGTTGACCTGCACCACCAGGGTCGCGGCCAGCGCAACGGCGACCGCGACGATCAGGCTGATCAGAAGGTCAGGCTTCTTCCTGCGGCGGCTCTTCAAGGCGGCTCTTCGGCCGGGCCCAAGAGGTCCGGCAGGCTTGTTGTTGTACATCGGGTCGTGCGATAACCGCTGCCTGGCAGCTGCAGCATTCCGGCCCCGGAAGGTCGCTGATCATTCTGTCACAACCCCTGGTGATTGCAAGCCGATGCCAAGCCCATTCCTTCATATCGAGCATCAGCTCACAGCACTGCTGGGGACACTGGCCGAGCGCCTCACCGGGCTGGCCGATGAGGCGGCCCGGGAGGGCCGGCTGTTTCACCTCGCCCTGAGCGGGGGCAGCACGCCGCGGGACCTGTATCGGCTGCTCGTCCAGCCCGGCTTCGCGGAGCGCATTCCCTGGGACCACTGCGACATCTGGTTCGGCGACGAGCGCTGCGTGCCGCCCTCGCACCCGGACAGCAACTACCGTATGGCCAGCGAGGCACTGTTCGATCCCCTGGGCTTGGCGCCCGAGCGGATCCATCGAATGCAGGGAGAGGCCGCGGACCCGCGCCAGGCCGCCTGGGCGTATGCCGAGGAGCTACGCACGCTGCTACCCCGGCGCGACGGCTGGCCAAGCTTCGATCTGATCCTGCTCGGTATCGGCCAGGACGGCCACGTGGCCTCCCTGTTTCCGGGCTCGGGGAATCTCGCGGCCACGGACCGACCGGTATCGGCCGCGCACATCTCCGAGCAGCACGGCTGGCGAATCAGCCTGACCCTGCCGGTGATCCGTGCTGCTCGACACGTGCTGGTGCTGGCGGTCGGCGCGGGCAAGGCCGAGATCCTTTCCCGGGTGCTTGCCAAGACCCCCAGTCCCCGGGATCTGGGCTTGCCGGCGGTGCTTATCCGCGACCTGCCCCAGCTCGAGTGGTATCTCGACCGCGAGGCCGGCGCCAGGCTCTGAGCACGGATGGGCACCCCGGGTCGGGCCTTGATCCCCGTCCCGCCTTGCGTTCGGCCGCACCCCAGCTTACCGTTGCTGTCTCACAGAGCAGGCGCCCGGAGGCAGCGACCATGGTCACCCCACACCGCATCAACATCGACGTCCAGTCCAGCTACGTCGACGCCCAGTCGGAGCCCGATGCCAACCGCTACGTCTTCTCTTACACCATCACCATCCGCAACACCGGGCTGATGCCCGCCAAGCTGCTCCATCGACATTGGATCATCCGGGACTCCAACGGCAAGGTGCAGGAGGTGCGCGGTGAAGGGGTGGTCGGCGAGCAGCCCCACCTCAAGCCCGGCGAGGGCTTCCGCTATACCAGCGGCACCATGATCGAGACCCCGGTCGGCACCATGGAGGGCAGCTACGAGATGCTGGCGGACGACGGCACAAGGTTCGAGGCGCCGATCGCCCCCTTCGCGCTGTCCATGCCGAGGACGCTGCACTGAGAGGCGCGGCGCGCCGACGCCCGGCACCGCTTGGCGCCTGCGCCGGGCGGGCGTGCTGACAGACCGATGGCAACTTACGCGATCGGGGACATCCAGGGCTGCATTGCCGAGCTGCACGCACTGCTCGACCGGCTTGCATTCGACCCCCGCACCGACCGCCTCTGGCTTACCGGCGACCTGGTGAACCGAGGCCCTCACTCCCTGGAGGTGCTGCGCTTCGTCAAGGGGCTGGGCGAGGCGGCCGTGACGGTGCTCGGCAACCACGACCTGCACCTGCTCGCCCTCGCCCAGGCCGGCCCGGCGAAACGCCCGACGCCGAGCTTGGACCCGGTGTTACGGGCACCGGATCGCGAAGAGATCCTGGGGTGGCTGCGCACCCGCCCGTTGCTCCATCACGAGCCCGGGCTCGGCTTCACCCTGGTGCACGCCGGGCTCCCGCCCCAGTGGGATCTGGCCGCCGCCCTCCGCTGCGCCCGAGAGCTGGAGGCGACCCTCGCGGGACCCGACTACCCCAGCTTCCTCGGGCAAATGTATGGGGACGAGCCGGCACTCTGGAGCCCAGATCTCGAGGGTATCGAGCGGATGCGATTCATCACCAACTGTCTCACCCGGCTGCGCTACTGCGACCGCCAGGGCCGACTCGCCCTCGGGGAAAAGGGACCGCCCGGCACCCAGGGCCCCTCTCTGATGCCCTGGTTCCTCGCCCCTGGGAGACGAAGCGCAGGGGATCGTATCCTGTTCGGCCACTGGTCTACCCTGGGCTTCGGTCGCTACGGCAATGCCTGGGCGCTGGACAGCGGCTGCCTCTGGGGAGGCGCCCTCACCGCCCTGCGCATCGATGTGCCCAGCCCTCGGGCCGTGCATCAACCCTGCCGGGGCGCACGCCGCCCCGGGAGACAACGGCCTCAGGCCCAGGTCGAGACCGGGCCTGGGGCCGGGAGAAGCATGCCGGGGGCATCCGGGATGACGGGCGAATAGCACCGCGAAGAGGCCTGCGCGGGAGCGACGCAATGGATTCCGCCGAGATGCTCGATACCCTCAGCCCGGTGGAGACCCCCGAGGGCATAGAGCTGGGGCTGCACCTGGCGGGCCCCCTGCCACGCATGCTCGCCTGGATGATCGACGCCATCATCCGTTTCGCTATGCTTTACGCCCTGGCGCTAGGACTCTCCCTCCTCGGTGCGTTCGGCGTCGGCATGCTGTTGATCGCGGTGTTTCTCTTGGAGTGGCTCTATCCGGTGGCCTTCGAGCTGCTCATGGAGGGCCAGACCATCGGCAAGCGCGCCCTGGGGCTGCGGGTCCTGTGCGACGACGCGACGCCGGTGGCCCTGTCTGCCTCGGTACTGCGCAACCTGCTGCGGGCAGTGGATTTCATGCCGGTCTTCTACGGGCTCGGCGTGACCGTGATGCTGTCCAACCGCTCGTTCCAGCGGCTTGGCGACCTCGCTGCCGGCACCGTCGTGGTGTACGTGGAGCGCCCGCGCCGACGCGATACGCTGCCCGCGGCGGCGCCCCTGGCACCGCCGGTCGCGCTCACAGCCGAAGAGCAGCAGGCTTTGATCGCGTTCGCCGAGCGCCTGCGCGAGCTCTCCCCCGAGCGGGCGCGGGAGCTGGCAGCGCTCGCGGGGCCGCTGGGGATAGGGCGAGCACCGCCCACCCCGGAGCGGCTGGTACGTTTCGCCAACTGGCTGGCCGGAACGCCGTGAAGCAGAACCTGTTCCGGTCACGCCACGAGAAGACCTGGGAGGCGCTCGAGGCGGCGCTGGGCAAGGACTCGCCCGAGGCGCTTCGCGCCCGCTTCCCGCGGCTCTACCGACAGGTCTGTCAGCACCTGGCTATGGCCCGCGCACGGCTCTACAGCGCGCGCCTGATTCAGCAGCTCGAGCACCTGGTACTCGCGGGACATCAGCGACTCTACGGCGGCGCCCGGGAGCATCGCGGCCGGGTCGCCGCCTTCTTCGCAAGCAACTTTCCGGGCGCGGTCCGTCGGGAATGGCGCCTGGTGGTGATCAGCGCGCTGGTCTTCTACCTGCCTCTGGTGGCGATGCTGGTGGCGCCACAGCTCGACCCGGACATCGTCTATACGGTGCTCGGTGCAGACCGGCTGCATGAGATGGAATCCATGTACGAGCCCGGACAGGCGCGGGTCGGATTCAGCCGCGGCTCGGACTCCGACGTGCTGATGTTCGCCTTTTATGTCTACAACAACACCGGCATCGGGTTCCGCACTTTCGCCGGAGGCCTGCTGTTCGGAGTGGGCGCGCTCTTCAGCCTCGCCTACAACGGCCTGTTCATCGGCACCGTGGCCGGACATCTGGTGCGCATCGGTTACGCCAGCACCTTCTGGCCTTTCGTCGCAGGCCACAGCGCCTTCGAGCTGACGGCCATAGTGCTGAGCGGTACGGCCGGTCTGCGCCTCGGGCTCGCCCTGATCGCCCCGGGCCGCTACAGCCGCCACCATGCCTTGCGACGCGCCGCCTCCCTGGCCGTGCCCGTGATCGGTGGCGCCGCGTGCATGTTCTTCGTCGCCGCCTTCGTCGAGGCGTTCTGGTCGTCCATGACCTTCATCCCAGCGCTCCTCAAGTACGGCGTGGCCCTGGCGCTCTGGGGGCTGGTCATCGGTTATTTGATGTTGCAGGGTCGCTCCCGTGGACATTGAGCGCGTCTCCACGGCGGTGCGCCCACGCTCCCCCTGGGAGGCCATGGACCTGGGCCTTCACATGGCAAGATGCTGGTGGCGGGCCCTGCTCGTGCCCTGGCTGCTCACCCTCTGTGGCTTCGCCGGGACCATTCTGGGCTCGCTCCGGAACTGGCCGCTGACCTGCCTGGCACTGCTCTGGCTGTGCAAGCCGCTTTATGACCGCGTGCCCCTGTACGTGCTCTCGCGGGCGCTGTTCGGGGCGCCGCCCGGGTGGCGCGAGAGCCTTACCGCCCTGCCCGGGGTGCTCACACGCGACCTCGGCTGGACATTGGTCCACCGCATCGATCTGGTGCGCGCCTTCAACCTGCCGGTAAGACAGCTCGAAGGCCTGCGCGGGGCAGCGGCGCGCCGGCGCATGCGCGTGCTGCAGAAGACGGCGCGCAGCCACGCCGCCGGACTGACCGGGCTGTTCATGATTCTGGAGGCGATCTGCCTCATCTCGGTCCTGTCGCTGATTCCGATGCTGCTTCCCGAGGGGGTCGACCAGGATCTTCTGGAGCTGCTGCTGGTACACGGTGCCAGAGAAGGCTGGCTGATCTGGGTGCTGATCGGCGCGTATCTGCTTGCCGTCCTGGCGCTCGAGCCGTTCTACGTCGCGGCCGGCTTCGCCCTGTATCTGAACCGTCGTACCGAGCTGGAGGCCTGGGATGTGGAGCTGCGGTTCCGGCGCATGACCCGCCGTCTGAGCACCCCCGGGATGCTCGCCGCCAGCCTCGCGGGCCTTCTGTGCGGCGCAGGATGGCTCCCGGACCGCGCCTGGGCCCGGCCCGCCCATGAGCCGCCGCCCATCGCTTCGACGGTGCGCCCGGAGGCCGACTCCAAGACCGTCATCGGATCGGTCCTCGCCGACCCGGCGTTCCAGCGCTACCGGGAGGTGGAGGTCTGGCGATTGCGGCGCAGCCGCGACCAGGACCGCAATCGCCTCCCGCGCGCCCTGGGGATCGGGCGTCTGCTGGCCCGCCTCGTCGAATCCGCCCTCTGGGCCGGGCTGGCGCTCGGGATCATCCTGCTGCTGGTCCATCGCGGGCGCTGGATGTCCAGGCTCGGCCGAAGCCGTCGCGCCCAGGGGCGTCCACCCGCCCCCCCGACGGTGCTGTTCGGCCTGGATATCCGCCCGGAGTCTCTGCCCGATGACCTGCCGGCCACCGCCCGGGGCCTGCTCCGGGAAGGCCGAGCCCGCGCGGCGCTGGCGTTGCTGTACCGGGGGGCCCTGGCCGCGCTGATTCACGCTCGCGGCATACCGCTCAACGCTGGCGACACCGAAGGCGAGTGCCTGCGCAAGCTCGCCGAGCGGGTCGACGACGCGCAGCTGCAGCGCGGATTCAGCGAGCTCACGGGCCTCTGGCGGGAGGCCGCCTACGCCCACCGCCTGCCCGAGAACGCCCGTATCCTGGCACTGCTCGAGGCCTGGAGCGGCCTGTTCGGAGCCGGCGCTTGAGAGTCCGGCGCTGGCTGCTCGCGCTCGGCCTGGCCGCTTCTGCCGTCGGCCTGGTGTACTGGCTGGCCACGCATCTCGAGCGCCGGATCGAGCGGGTGGAGCGTGGCTTCGTGGGCGAGGCACGACGCAACCCCTATCTGGCCGGCGAGGATTTTCTCAGACGCATGGGTGTAGCCGCGAGCACCCTGGAAGACCCTCGGTCCCTGGATCGGCTGCCGGCGCCCGATGGGACCCTTCTGATCCCCTCCGACCGCGCCGTCCTGGGCGAGGCCCGCAGCCGGGCGCTGCTCGACTGGGTGAGACGCGGCGGGCACCTGATCGTGCGCGTGCGCCGTCCCACCGAGGGCGAGGCCCCAGCCCCTGACCCGCTGCTGGACCCCCTGGGGATCCGAGGCCGGGACCTGGGCTGGGAGAACGTCGATGCCGGGGAGACGACGATCGTGGACCGCGAGGAGAGTACCGACCTGCTGGAGATCGCCTTCCACCCCACCTATGTGCTGGATGCCGGTGGGGTCGAGCCACTCTGGGAGATCAGCGACCCCGAGGGCATCCGGCTTATCCAGATCGCCCTGGGGGCGGGCCGGCTCACGGTCCTGAGCGATACCTCGATGTGGGAGAACGACCACATCGGTGACTACTCCCATGCCCGGCTGCTGTTCGTGCTGGCCGGCGAGCGGCCGCACAGCCCCTTCCTGATCCTGGCTCGCGATGACCTGCCCCCCTTGTGGCGCTGGCTTTGGGGACACGCGCCGGCCGTGGTCATCGCCGCCGCCCTGCTGCTGCTCGCATGGCTGGCCCAGGCGCCGGGTCGATTCGGGCCACTGCGGCCCGACCCCCAGCCCCGGCGCAGGGCGCTGCTGGAGCACATCGAGGCGTGCGGCCATTTCCTGTGGCGCCAAGGCGCGGTGGGCGTGCTGGAAGAAGCGACCCGTCAGGCGCTGCTGCAGCGGCTTCGCCGCTATCATCCCCAGCTCGCGCAGCTCCCGCCCATCGAGCAGGCCCGGCGGCTCGCCGAGCGGAGCGGCCTCGGCCCCCGACTTATCCGCAGGGCCCTGGAGGGCGAGGCGCTGGAGGGACGCGACCAGTTCACCCGCCGCATTCAGGTGCTCGAGACCCTGAGGAAAGCGCTATGACCGAGACCCGGCAAACCGACCCAGCCCGCCACGCAAGCGACACCACGGCCCAGCTGCGCAGCGAGATCCGCAAGGTCGTGATCGGCCAGGAGGCGGTGATCGACCAGGTGCTGATCGGTCTGATGGCCGCCGGCCACGTGCTGATCGAAGGGGTCCCCGGCCTGGGCAAGACCCTGCTGGTGCGGGCCCTGGCCAAGGCCTTCGGCGGACAGTTCCAGCGCATCCAGTTCACCCCCGACCTGATGCCCAACGACGTGGTCGGTCACGTGCTCTACGACCAGGGCTCCGGGCAGTTCCGCATCCGGCGCGGTCCGGTGTTTACCAACCTGCTGCTCGCCGACGAGATCAACCGCGCGCCTGCCAAGACCCAGTCCGCCCTGCTGGAGGTGATGCAGGAGCAGCAGGTCACCATCGAGGGCAAGGCAATGGCTGTTCCCGCCCCGTTTATGGTGCTGGCCACGCAGAACCCGATCGAGCATGAAGGCACCTATCCCCTGCCCGAGGCCCAGCTGGACCGTTTCCTGCTCAAGATCCTGATCGACTACCCCCAGCAGGCGGGCGAGCTGGACCTGGTGCGCCGAGTGACCGCGGGGCAGATCGGGGACCGCCTCGACGTCTCGGCCATAGAGACCCTGGTCCAGCCCGAGGCGATACGCAGCATCCAGCAGACCGCGGCCGGGATCGAGGTCGACCACCAGATCTGCGAGTACGCGGTGCGCATCACCCGGACGACCCGGGACTGGCCGGGGGTGGCGATCGGCGCCGGCCCGCGCGGGGGCCTGGCGCTGATCCGCTGCGCCCGGGCCGCCGCCCTGCTGGACGGGCGTGATTACGTCACGCCGGATGATGTGAAGGCGGTCGCCCTGCCGGCGCTGCGCCACCGTATCCGCATCGGCCCGGAGCTGGAGCTCGAGGGTCAGGCGCCGGATCAGATTCTGGCAGCGCTGCTGCAGCAGGTGCAGGCCCCGCGGCGCTGATGCCAACTCCCGGGCGCAGCTTGTTCCTCCTGCTCGCGACGGCCCTGGCGGCGGCGGTGCCGGCCAGCCTGGGCGCGGATCTGTATCGGGCATGGATCGGACTGCTCGGCGCCGGGCTGGGGCTGTCGCTGCTGGATGCCCTGCGCCTGGGACTCACCCCGGCGCCAGAGGTGCGGCGCAGGGTTCCCGGCACCCTGGCCCTGGGACGCTGGCAGCGGGTAGAGGCTGAAGCTGCGCCCCCAGGGAAGGGCGCGCCGACGCCTGGATCTGTTCGACCACCACCCGCCCGGCTTCGAGAGCGAGCACCTGCCCAGCAGTCTGACCCTGGCGCCGGGCCAGGAGGCCCAAGTCTCATACCGGGTGCGCCCCGGCGAGCGCGGCGAGTATCTGTTCAGCGGCGTGCAGCTGCGCCTGCATTCGCCCTGGCGGTTCTGGAGACGCAGCATTTTCCTGCCCCTGGAGCAGCGGGTCCGGGTGTACCCGAACTTCGCGCTGGTCAGCAAATATATGCTGCTCGCCAGCGATGACCGGCTCGAGCAGATGGGGGTAAGGCGCAGGATCAGGCGCGGTCAGGGCCTGGAGTTCCACCAGCTTCGCGAGTACCGGCAGGGCGACTCGATCCGCCAGATCGACTGGAAGACCAGCGCGCGGCTGCGCCGGCTGATCGCCCGGGAATATCAGGACGAGCGGGACCAGGAGCTTGTGCTGTTGCTCGACTGCAGCCGGCGCATGCGCGCCCGCGATCAGCGCCTGTCCCACTTCGACGCCAGCCTCAACGCCGCGCTGCTGCTCGCCTACGTAGCCCTGCGCCAGGGCGACGCGGTGGGGCTCGCCACCTTCGGTGGCGAGCAACGCTGGCTGCGCCCCGCCAAAGGCCGCGACAACCTCAGGCGCCTGCTCGACAGTCTCTACGACCTGCAGCCGAGCACCCAGGTCCCGGACTACCTGGAGGCGTCCTCGGCGCTGCTTGCCCGCCAACGTAAGCGCGCCCTGGTGATCCTGCTCACCAACCTGCGCGACGAGGACGCCGACGATCTGGTGCCCGCGGTGCGGGCCCTGGCCCGGCACCACCTGGTGCTGGTGGTCAATCTGCGCGAGGCGGCGCTGGACGCCACCCTGGAGCGGCCGGTACGCAGCTTCCGGGACGCGCTGCGCAGCGCCGCCATTCACGTCTACGAGCGCGACCAGCGCGAGGCCCTGGAGCGGCTGACGGCCCAGGGGCTGGAGCGCCTGGACCTGGCGCCTGAGGCACTCTCGGTGGCGCTGGTGAACCGCTATCTGGAGATCAAGGCGGGGGGTCGGCTATGAGCGGAAGTGCAGTACCGAACCGCAAAGAGCCCTCGATAAACAAGTGGCGCGCCCCATCGCACAAAGAGCCAGGTCTAGAGAAGAGAATGTCGCCCGCCGCGGCGGCCTGAATCCTCACCGTGGTCGTGGCGGCACAGGGCCCGCCTCAGCCGCCCGAGTCCTGCTCGAAGCCCGCGCTGACGCTGTAGTCCTGGGACATGGTCTGCTGACAGTTGCTCGCCGTGCCCGAGCAGGCCCCGCCCCAACCGCTGAAGATTGAGCCCTCCGAGGGCGTGGCGGTCAGCGTCGCCACGGTCCCCTGGCCGTAGCTCTCGCTGCAGTCGGCCCCGCAATCGATGCCCGGCACGTCGCTGGTCACCGTGCCCGCGCCGGCCCGCCGGATCAGGCTCACCGAAAGGGTATAACCCCGGGGAGGGGAAGGTACCCTTCAAACGAGCTCTCGGAACGGGTCCAGGATCCTCAGCCCTTCGAGATCCTGCCCGTGCTGCAGGTCCTCGCTGAACAACGTCCGGCATCCGGCCTCCCAAGCGGCGGCAACGATCAGGGAGTCGTAGAAGCCGAAGCGCCAGCGCAACTTGACCGACAAAGCCTTGCGATACAAGGCGATGCTGGGGAAAACGCCGCAAAGCGGCGCGAGCACTTGTTCGAGATAGCCCTCAGCCTGCTCGGGCGACAGCGGGCGTTTGGCTTTCTGGGTGGTCACGTTGAGGCATTCCTGCACCACCTGGAAGCTAATCACCCCGGCTTTCTCCTCGAGGGCGCGCTCGATCAGTCGTTGCGCGATCTCCTGTTTGCGAGGATCGGTGGCCGCGATGTCATAGATCAGGATATTGGTGTCCAGGAAATACTCAGCGCTCATTCATCTCGTCCCGGCTGAGTTTGCGGTCGACCTCGACCTTACCCCGAATGGCCTTCATCACCTTTCGATAGGCGTCGAGCCGGTCCCGGCGCCGGGCGTATTGCTCCAGCCAATGGCGAAATTCCGCGTTGAGTGTAGTGTGCTGCTCCTGGGCCCGCTCCCGGGCGGCCTCGATGAGGCGTTCGTCCGCACTCAGGGTAATGTTCTTCATCGGGTATCGCTCTATTTTACACAGTTAAAGTGTACACTATGATCGTGTGACAGGTCCCCATGCTTGGGGACCTGCTCGCCGCAGCCGCGCAGGTCCGACAGAAACGCGGCTCGGCAATTATTGAGACAGGTTCTAGCGCACTGCTTCAATCTGTTTGGGACTTGTGAGGCAGCGAATCTGAAAGAAGTCGCAAGGCGGTAGTCCGCCTGCGGCAAGGCAGTGGCACGCGGGCAACGATAGGCCTCGGTCATGTCTTGAGATCGCTGAATCTCGAAGGATGGCAATAGAGGTCCGCCGGCGGAAGAAGATCATCGGCTGGCCGTCTCTCAGGGGGCTGCGGAGGGCCCGGTTGTATCGCGGCGGGACGCCGCTCCCACAGGGGCGCGGGTCTTGGCCGGGGCGGGGGGCTTTGGTAGGAGCGCCGCTCTCGGCGCGATTGGGGGGCGCCCCGAGGGCGAGTCACTGCTCCACCAGCTTGTAGCCGCTGCCGTGGACGGTGAGCAGATAGCGCGGCTGGGCGGGGTCGGGCTCGATCTTCTTGCGCAGGCGGACAACGAAATTGTCGACGGTGCGCGTGGCGATCTCGGCGCGGTGGCCCCAGACGTCGCGCAGCAGGGTCTCGCGCGAGAGCACCCGGCCGCGGTGGGCCACCAGGTAGCGCAGCAGCTCGAACTCCTTGGCGCTGATCTCCAGGGGCACGCCGTCGCGGGTCAGCTGCTGGGAGCGCAGGTTCAGCCGCGCGGCTCCCAGGGTCACCTCCTGGGAGTCCGGGGCCACCCGGCCACGGCGCAGATGGGCGCGCACCCGCGCCAGCAGCTCCCGCAGGCTGAACGGCTTGACCACGTAGTCGTCGGTGCCCAGATCCAGCCCCAGCACCCGATCCCGCTCCTCGCCACGGGCGGTGAGCATGATGATCGGCTCGCGAAACCCGGCATCGCGCAGCTGCCGGCACAGCAGCATGCCGTCTCCGTCGGGCAGCATGACGTCCAGCAGGATCAGGTCCGGGCGGCGCCCCAGCGCCGTTTCAAGCCCGGCGCGACAGGTCGCGGCGCTCAGCACCCGATAGCCTTCGGCCTCCATGTTGTCGGCCAGGCCCGTGCACATGGCCGGATCGTCGTCGATGATCAGGACGGTGGCGGTCATGACAGGGGGGCGCGCCGCTGGACCGGAAAGCTCACAACCACGCGCAAGCCGGGGCCGGTCTCGGGCGAGTCGAGCACCAGATAGGCCCGGTGGGCAGCGGCGATCCGCTCCACCAGCGCGAGCCCGAGTCCACTGCCACGACGCGAGGCCACGGCCTCGCCGCGCTGCAGGGCCCGCCGGATAGCCGCCAGCTCCTCGGCCGACAGGCCGGGCCCCTGATCGCTGACGCTCAGGTCCACCCAGTCGCCCTCCTGGGCCAGGCTCAGCTCCAGCCGTCCCTGACCGCCGTGCTCGAGCGCGTTGGTGAGCAGGTTCAGCAGGATCTGGGTGACGCCCTGGGGATCGTGCGCGACCGGCGCCAGTCCGTCGGAGAGCGCAGCGCACAGCTGTGCGCCGCGCTCGGTCAGGGTGTCGCGGTAGCGCTCCAGCGCCCCGGCCACGGTTGCCCTGAGATCGGTGGCGCTCAGCCGGTACAGCGCCTGCCCGCGGCGCAGTCGCTCCAGGTCCAGCACGTTGTCGATCATGGCGGTCAGACGCTCGGCCTCGCGCATGATGGTCTCGTAGTACGTCCGGCGGCGAGCCGGGTCGCTGACGCGGTCCAGGTAGAGGGTCTCGGCGTAGAGCCTGATCAAGGCGAGGGGGGCTCGCAGCTCATGGGACACGTTGGCCACGAAGCGGTTCCGAAGCTCCACCAGGGCCTTCTCGTGCCTGAGCTCCCGCCAGGCGGCAAAGGTGGCCAGGACCAGCGCGATCAGGGCCACACCGGACACCCCGAGTAGGGGAAGTTGCGCATGGAACAGGGCCTCGCGCTCCTGGGCGGCGTCGGGCCAGTAGGAGATCAGCCATCCCGGCAGCACCGGGGTCAGGGGCACATGCAGCGCCCGATCATCCCAGGAGGCCTCGGCGTCCTCGAGCTCCACCCGGCCCCGGTGGTCTTCCAGAAATTCGCCGAGCAGCGGGGCGACCGCCCGCCGTTTCAACGTCGCCAGGTCGAAGCTCATCACGACCCAGCCCTCCGTCGGCCGCAGCTCGTCGGCGAGCTGCACCGCAAGTAGGGCGGGGCCGGACGACAGACGCTCCACGAAGGTGTGCATGCCGTAAGGCTTCGCAGACGTGTCGGCGATCTCGCCGGCGATGCGCCGGGACAGCCACCGGTCGACGACCGGCTGATCCGGGCCCGGATCTCTGGACCAGGTCGACAGTGGCTGCAACCGAGCATCGACCAGCAGGATGTGCCGGACATCCCGGAAGCGCCGCCCTACCAGGCGTAACCGCCTCGCGTCGACCACGCTATTGCCGGTGCTCTTTAGGATCTGGAAGGGTGCCCGCAGCTTCCCGAGAAGGGCAAGCTCGACCCGGTTGGCCAGCAGGGTCAGCGCCTGAGCGTTGGACTCCCGCACTGTGTCGTCGAGCAGCCTCGCCTGGGCGGCCAGCAGCTTCAGGGTGAGCCCGGCGACCACCAGGCTCGCCAGCAGCATGGCGCCGACCAGCACCAGGGGCGAGCTGAGCCCGGAACGGGCCGTGGTGTGGCGACGTCGGTCGATGGCGGGGTCCATGGAAACGGCCCGGTCGCTACCGACTCGCGCCTCTGCTCCCGAAGGCGCCCGGAGTCGGATGTTAGGCGGGCCCAGATTTCATTGTAAAGGAGGTGCCGGTCGGCTCAGGGATCTTTGCATCGCCAGACTCCCCGGGAGATCACCACCGCTCCGCGCGAAGCAGCGCGGGCACGCAGCCCTGCTCTCGCCCTGGACCGCGCTCCCAATGCGTACAGAATAAAAATAGCAGCGCCCCGCGCAGCGGGGCGCTGCTTCAGACAACCTTGTTTCAGTTGGCGCCCGACTTGGTGTGCTTCTCCACGCAGGTCTTCAGGTACGCATCGAGCTTGCTCTTGCTGACGTGCTGCTTCTTGGCCTGGGCCTTGCAAATCTGTTCCGGGGTTTTGGTGCTGCTCTTGTCAGCCGCGAACAGCGGGGAGGCAGCAGACAGGGCGAAGGCCATAGCGACGGTAGTGGCGACAATGCGGTTCATATACTCTCTCCAGATCAACAGGGCTCGGGCCCATGAATCTATTCGGTGTCCCCGGTCCGTCTCGCTCGATAGGGCGCCGACGGCGGGGGGCTTGGTCGCTCCGCGAAGCGGGTGCTCGCTCAGAACGTGGCTAGATTCTGGGGCTAGGCGCCGGTTGCAGGAATCACCGGCCTGTCCGGGTTTGTAAAGGAATGTCACGGACCGGCGCTCGGTGACGCCGGCAGGTCAGCCGACCCGATCGAGGGTCACGAAGCTATAGGCGCAGGCGTTGGCCCGATCCGCGGGGTGAGGCTCGCGGGCCGTCTCGCGCCAGTCCTCTGAGCGATAGTCCGGGAACAGGGCATCGCCTTCGACCACGGCATGCACCAGTGTCAGCTGCAGGCGCGCCGCCAGCGGCAGGGTCTGGGCATACAGCGCCGCCCCACCGATGATCATCAGCTCGGAGGCGGCGCGCGCCGCCTCCAGCGCTTCGTCCAGGGCGTGCACGACAGTACATCCGGCGGCTCGGTAAGTCGGCTCGCGGGTCAGCACCAGATGTGGGCGGCCGGGCAGCAGACCGGGCAGCGATTCCCAGGTCCGCCGCCCCATGAGCATGGGCTTGCCCATGGTGAGCGCCTTGAAATGCTTGAGGTCGGCGGGCAGGTGCCAAGGCAGCCGATTGTCCCGGCCGATCACCCGATTCTCCGCCAGGGCGGCGATGAGAACGAGGGCGGGTCGGCGCTGAAGCATGCGCGCCATGCTAGCACGGGCACCGGAGCGGCCGGAGCCGCTCCGGGCGCTCTGCAGGGGATCAGTCCGTGGCGAGCCCCACCTCGTCGGTGAGCGCGAGGTCGTCGTCAAGCTCGATCTCGGCATCCATCATCATCTCAACGACGACATCCATCTCGTCGGGGCTTTCATCGGAGGCTTGGCGAAGGTCTTCGCAGCTGATCTTGAGCGAGTGGTTCATGGGCTTCATCTCTTTGTATATTTAGAAATACATAAGATGCTAATATTCTAATTTATGCAAGTCGGGGTTGGCCTTTCTTGACCCAGATCAATCATCTTTAGGGAGCCGCGACCGCCGTCGACAGTCTGGGCCGGACACAAGAGCGCGGGCGCCGGTCAGCACAATGCGGCGTCAGGTAGCGGCGGCGGAGCCCGCGACAGGGACCCGCGCCCCGCTAGATCGCCACCGGGGCCTTGATGTGGGGATGGGCTTGATAGCCGACCAGCTCGAAATCCTCGAAGCGAAAACCGAACAGCGAGTCGACGCCGGGATTGAGCTTCATTTGTGCCAGGGGGAAGGGCTCGCGCGCCAGCTGGATCTCCACCTGCCCGAGATGGTTGAGATAGAGGTGGGCGTCGCCCAGGGTGTGGACCAGGTCGCCGGGCTGCAGACCGGTGACCTGGGCCACCATCAGGGTCAGAAGCGCGTAGCTCGCGATGTTGAAGGGCACGCCGAGAAAGATGTCGGCGCTACGCTGGTAGAGCTGGCAGGACAGCCGCCCCTCCGCCACGTAGAACTGGAAGAAGCTGTGGCAAGGGGCGAGCGCCATCCGGCCGTTGAGCACGTTGGCCTGGGGCGAGACGGACTCGTCGGGCAGGTCGGCCGGATTCCAGGCCGAGACGATCAGGCGGCGCGAGTCGGGCTTGGCACGGATGCGCTCGACCACATCGGACATCTGATCGATCAGGTGGCCATCCGGCGCCGGCCAGGAGCGCCACTGGTAGCCATAGATGGGGCCCAGATTGCCCTGCTCGTCGGCCCATTCGTCCCAGATACTAACGCCGTGCTCGTGCAGATAGGCGGTGTTGGTATCCCCGCGCAGGAGCCACAGCAGCTCATGGACGATGGAGCGCAGGTGCAGCCGCTTGGTGGTCACCAGCGGGAAGCCCTCGGCGAGATCGAAGCGCATCTGATAGCCGAAAAGACTGAGGGTACCGGTGCCGGTGCGGTCTTGCTTTCGCGCACCCCGGTCGCGGACCTGGCGCATCAGGTCGAGGTACTGGCGCATGGGCTCAGACCCCCTGGGCACTCCGCCGATAGGCCATCGCCAGCATGCCCAGCCCAACCGGAATCATGGGCAAGGAGAGCAGCTGACCCATGGTCAGCCAGCCGAATGCGAGATAGCCGAGCTGGATGTCGGGCAGACGCACCAGCTCCACCAGGCTGCGGAACAACCCGTAACCGACCAGAAACAGCCCCGACACAGCCATGGTCGGGCGTGAGCGAGCGGAGAAGATCCAGAGGATCACGAACAGCACCAGCCCCTCGAGCAGCGCCTCGTAGAGCTGACTTGGGTGCAGCGGGGGCGAGTAGGCGCCAACGACGCCAAGCTGCTCGCACAAATCCTGGGCGCGAACGCAGGGCACGCGCATGGCCCAAGGCACCGAGGCGGGCGCGCCCCAGAGCTCGGCATTGATAAAGTTGCCGATGCGTCCGGCACCCAGACCAATCGGAACCAGCGGAGCGAGAAAATCGGTCACCACAAAGAAGCGCCGGCCGGCGCGCCGGCCATAGAGCCCTACGGCCACCAGCACGCCGAGCAGCCCGCCGTGGAAGGACATGCCCCCCTGCCAGACCTTGAAGATCATCCAGGGCTCTGCCAGCAAGCCCGGCAGGTCGTAAAACAGCACGTAGCCCAAGCGCCCCCCCAGCACCACCCCGAGCACCCCGTAGAACAGCAGGTCGTCGACGTCCCGCGCCTCCCAGCCCGAGCCTGGGCGCCGGGCGCGCGCGTGACCCAGCCACCAGAAGACTCCGAAGCCGAGCATGTACATGAGCCCATACCAGTGGAGCTTGAGGGACCCGACATGCAGGGCGATGGGGTCTATGGATGGGTAGCTCAGCATGGGGCCCCATCCTACCACGGCGCGCGGATCCGCCAGCGGGCTGAGCCCGCAGTCAAAAGCGGCGCCATCGTTCGGATGGCCCTGGTATCACCCGGACCCTGAGTTGTGGGCTGGTCGGTCCCGACCGGGGCCAGAATCTGCCCTGGGTGCTGAAAGTGAGAGAGGCGCTTACCGGCTTGTTGCGCCATGCAGCCGAGACCCGCTCGCCACAGACGGCCGAGCGCCTGCTCGTCGATGCCTGCGCCATCCACCTGCCCCGCCACCGCCTGGGGATAATCCTCGCGCCGACCTGTCGCCTCAGAAGGTCGGCAGAGAGCGCAGATAGAAGGTCTTGAGGTAGGCGGTCTCCGGAATTGCCGGGTGCACCGGATGATCAGGCCCCTGCTGGCCGGCCTCAAGCAGCTGCAGGCTGCGGTCGGTGTGCCGCCCCGCCTGGTTGACCAGCTCCAGCAGGCTGTCGCGGCTCAAATGGAAGGAGCAGGAGGAGCTGATCAGCACGCCGTCCTTATCCAGCAGCTGCAAAGCCAGCTGATTGAGACGCCGATACGCGAGCGTCCCCTCCCTGACGTCCTTGCGGCGCTTGATGAAGGCGGGCGGATCGAGCGCGATCAGATCGAATTTCTCCCGGGCCTCGCGCAGCTGGCGCAGGGACTCGAAGGCATCGCCCTTGAGGGTGCGCACCCGCTCGCCCAGGCCGTTGAGGCCGGCGTTGTGCACAACCCCGGCCAACGCGGTCTCCGAGGCATCGACGCACCAGGCCTCGGAGGCCCCGCCGCTGAGCGCCCGGATCGCCCACCCGCCGACGTAGCTGCAGACGTCCAGCACCCGCCGGCCGCGGGCGTAGCGCAGCATCCGCGCGCGGTTGTCGGCCTGGTCGAAAAACCAGCCGGTCTTCTGGCCAGCGCGCGGGTCCACCTCGAAGCGCACCTCGCCTTCGCGCACCTCGGCGACCGCCGGGACTGCCCCCGCGGCATCCGCCACATAGAGGTCCAGTCCCTCAAGCCCGCGCACCGCGTTGTCGTTTCTCAGCAGGATCCCCGCCGGCCTGAGCACCTTGTCCAGCGCCGCGACCACCTCGTCCTTGATGCGCTCCATCCCGGCGGTGGTGATCTGCACCACCGCCAGATCCCCGTAACGGTCCACCACCAGCCCCGGCAGCCCGTCGCTCTCGCCGAACGCCAGACGGTAGTACGGGGCGTCGAACAGACGCTCGCGCAGCCCGAGGGCGATGTTGAGCCGGTGGACCAGCAGCGAGCGCCCCAGGGGATGGGCGGGATCGCGGCTCACCAGACGCGCACAAAGCAGGGCATGGGGGTTGACGTAGCCCGAGCCCAGCCAGCGCCCCTGGTGGCTCAGGAAGTTGACGCCAGCGCCGGCCTCGAGCTCCCTGAGCGGGGTGGCCGCGACGTCCACCTCGTTGCTGTAGATCCAGCAGTGCCCGATGCGCAGCCGGCGCTCCTGGTCTTTCTTGAGCTTGAGGGGGGGCAGGTCGGGGATCTGCATGGATACCTCCGGACAGAGAGCGCGAAAGCTTAGCAGATTCCCTCAGGGGTCGACGGGTGACAGCGGCGAGCGCCCTTGGCTATAGTTGACTGCCCGACTCAGCTTTGGCAGTGGCCATGACCGAGCCCACCAATCGCCTGGCGAGCGCCACCAGCCCCTACCTGCAGCAGCACGCGCACAACCCTGTCGACTGGTGGCCCTGGTGCGAAGAGGCCCTGCAGCTGGCCCGCGACGCCGATCGCCCGATCCTGCTCTCGGTGGGTTATTCAGCCTGCCACTGGTGCCACGTGATGGCCCATGAGTCCTTCGAGGACCCGGACACGGCCGCCTTGATGAACCGCTGGTTCGTCAATATCAAGGTCGACCGCGAGGAGCGCCCGGACCTGGACAAGATCTACCAGTCCGCCCACCAGCTGCTGGCGGGGCGCCCGGGCGGCTGGCCGCTGACCGTTTTTCTGACCCCCGAAGACCAGGTGCCCTTCTTCGCCGGAACCTACTTCCCCCGGGAGCCGCGCCACGGGCTGCCGGGCTTCGGGCAGCTGCTCCAGGGTGTGGCTCGGGCCTACCGGGAGCAGGCCGGCGAGATCCGCGAGCAGAACCGCTCGCTGGTGGATGTCCTGAGCTCGGCGGCGCGCTCCGGGGCGACCCCGGAAGAGCTGGACGACAAGCCCCTGGCCGCGGCCCTGCGCCAGCTCGAAGGGGCCTACGACGCGGTCCAAGGCGGCTTCGGCAGCGCGCCCAAGTTTCCCCACGTGACATCCCTCGAGCTGCTGCTGCGAGGCACCGCGATCGCCACCCGGAAAGCCGCCGGCGGGGCGCTGCAGATGGCGTTGCACAGCCTGCGCAGGATGGCCCTGGGCGGCATCTTCGATCAGCTCGGGGGTGGGTTCTGCCGCTACTCGGTGGACGACCGCTGGATGATCCCGCACTTCGAGAAGATGCTCTACGACAACGGGCCGCTGCTCGGGCTGTACAGCGACGCCTGGCAGGCCACCGGCGACGAGCTGTTCCGGCGCACCGCTGCCGGTACCGCCGGCTGGGTGATCCGGGAGATGCAATCACCCCGGGGCGGCTATTACTCAACCCTGGACGCCGACAGCGAAGGGGAGGAAGGAAAATTCTATGTCTGGGATCGGACCGAGGTACGCAGCCTGCTGGACGAAGAGACATACCGACTGGTGGCGCGCCACTACGGCCTCGACCGCCCGCCGAACTTCGAAGGTCATTGGCATCTGCACAGCTACCTGGAGGTGGATGCCCTGGCCCGCGAGACCGGGACCCGGCCCGAGGACGTCCACACCCTGATCGACGGCGCCCGCCTGCGGCTGCTTCAGGCGCGCGGGCAGCGCGTGCGTCCCGGGCGGGACGAGAAGATCCTCACCGCCTGGAACGCCCTGATGATCAAGGGCCTGGCGCGGGCGGCCCGCGCCTTCGGCGAGCCCGACTGGCTCGACTCGGCGGATCGGGCGCTTTGCTTCCTGCACCAGCAGCTCTGGCACAACGGGCGCCTGCTCGCCGTCCACAAGGACGGCCACTCGCATCTGGACGCCTATCTGGACGACTACGCGTTCCTGCTCGACGCCCTGATCGAGCTGCTGCAGACCCGATGGCGCAGCGCGGACCTCGCCCTGGCCGTGGAGCTGGCCGAGATCCTGCTGATCCACTTCGAGGACCCGCAGGCGGGGGGCTTCTTTTTCACCGCGGACGATCACGAGCGCCTGATCCAGCGGCCCAGGCCGTTCGGCGACGAGTCCACCGCCTCCGGCAACGGCATCGCGGCCCAGGCCCTGCAGCGGCTCGGCTACCTGCTGGGCGAGACACGCTACCTGGAAGCGGCCGAGCGCACGCTGAGATGCGCCTGGCAGGCGATCGATGGGCTGCCCTATGCCCATGCGAGTCTGCTGATCGCCCTGGACGAGCATCTGGCGCCCCCGGAGATCCTGGTGCTGCGCGGCGAGGCGCCCGAGCTGGAGCATTGGCGTGCCGTTGCGGGCACGGCATTCGCACCCGGGCGCCTGATATTCGCCATCCCGACGGACGCGCCGGACCTGCCCGAGGCGCTCGCCGCCAAGAGCCCCCGGGAGCACCCGGTCGCCTATGTGTGCCGGGGCCTGCTGTGCTCCGAGCCGGTGACGAGCCTGAATGAGCTGACGGGTAGCCTGGAGGCCCGGGCACCTAGCCCCCGGGAGTGAGCCCGTCTCAACCCTCGTCGGCCTCCCGCCAGCGCCGCTCGGCGCTCTCGTCCGAGGCCCGCCTCTCCACCCAGCGCTCGCCCGAGGGGGTACGCTCCTTCTTCCAGAACGGGGCACGGGTCTTCAGGTAGTCGATGACGAATTCGCAGGCCCGGAAGGCCTCGCCGCGATGGCGGCTCGCCACCGCGACCAGCACGATGGGGTCGCTCGGGTGCAGCTCGCCGACCCGATGCACGACCCGGATCACCTCGGGCTGCCAGCGATCGAGCGCCTGCGCACAGATGGCCTCCAGCGCCCTCTCGGTCATGCCCGGGTAGTGCTCCAGGCGCATGGATTCCACAGGCCCGTCCTCGCTCAGGTCCCTCATCAGGCCGAGAAAGCTCACCAGAGCCCCGACCCGCGGGTAGGCCTCCCGCAGTCGGGCCAGCTCGGCGTCGGGATCGACCGGCTCGGACTGAACGGAGATGGAGATGGACATGGCGTGCCTCCGAGGCTGCGCGGATCAGCCCCCTGTCACCGGGGGAAAGATCCCGACCTCGTTGCCGTCGGCGATGGCCTGCCCGGGGGCCGCCATCTCCTGGCCCACCGCCACCAGCAGCCGCCGCTCCGGGGCCAGGGCGTCCGCCCAGCGCCCGCCCCGGGCCCGCAGGTGATCCAGCAGCCCTTGCACGTCGGCGACCCCCGCGGGCAGCTCCAGCTGTTCCTCGCCGACACCCAGGCGCTCGCGCAGTGAGGCGAAGTAGAGCAGGTGGATCACGCCAGCAGATCGCTGAAGGGAAGGAAGTCGACCGGGTCGCCGACGTGCAGGCTCCGCCCTTCGGGCAGGACCACCAGACCGTCGGCCCAGGTCACCGAGGCTCAGCACCGCCGAGGAGCGACTCGGATGCACCAGGACCCGGCCCTCCCCGTCCGGGCCAAGCTCCAGCCGGGCCCGATGGAATTCCCGGCGCTTGTCGGGCCTCGGCCAGTCGAAGCCCACCGGGGCGCGCAGCGGCCGCGGCAGGAAATCGCTGCGCCCCTGACGCTTGAGGATGAACGGCCGGGCGAACAGCACCAAGGTCACGAACAGGGAGACCGGGTTGCCGGGGGCCCCCAGAAACGGGGTGTCGCCGATGTGACCAAAGGCCACCGGTTTGCCGGGACGGATGGCGACGCGCCAAAGATCCAGGCTGCCCAGGCGCTCCACCGCCGGTTTCACGTGATCCTCCTCGCCCACCGAGACCCCGCCGGATGCCAGCACCAGATCGGCCTCGCGCGCGCCATGCGCCAGGGCCGCCAGGGTGGCCTCCAGACTGTCCTCGACGATCCCCAAGTCCAGGACCTCGCAGCCAAGCGCCTGCAGCAGCCCCATGGCCGTGAACAGGTTGGAGTTGTAGATCTTGCCGGGGGTCAATGGCCGCCCCGGCATCACCAGCTCGTCACCGCTGGCAAACACCGCCACCCGCAGGCGACGCACCAGCTGCAGCTCGGCCACGCCGACCGAGGCGGCCAGGCCCAGGTGCTGGGGCAGCAACCGGGTGCCCGGGGCGATGATCTCGGCCCCGGCAGCGATATCCTCGCCGCGGCGGCGCAGGTTGGCACCGGACCGAACCTCGGTCTCGACTACCACGCCATCGCCGTCGGGGCGGCAGCGCTCCTGCATGACCACCGCGTCCGCCCCCTCGGGAATCGGCGCCCCGGTGAAGATGCGCGCGGCGGTGCCAGGCTGCAGAGGCTCGGGTGCGCGGCCGGCCGGCACGCGCTGGGACAGAGGCAGGCGGGCCCCGGGTGTGGGCACGTCGGCGGCGCGCAGGGCGTAGCCATCCATGGCGCTGTTGTCCCAGCCGGGCACATCGATCCGGCTCCTGACCGGCGCCGCGAGGACCCGGCCGAGCGCCGCGGACAACGGCAGGGTCTCGGTCTCGGTGAGCGGTACCGCCTGGCCCAGCAGGAGATCCAGGGCCTGGTCGTAGCCCTTGAGGTCCGCCGGGGTCGGGGTGCAGTCGCTGTCCATGGGCTCTGAGATGGGCCGGGGCGGAGACGCCGCGAGCCGCTAGCGCTCGCCCAGCCGCGGGATCAGCATGGCGAAGTTACAGGGCCGGGTGCGCCGATCGAGCTGGGCCCTGAGGATACGCTCCCAGGCCGTTCGGCAGGCCCCCGTGGAGCCGGGCAGACAAAACAGGAAGGTGCTGTTGGCCACCCCGGCCAGGCAGCGCGACTGCACGGTGGAGGTGCCGATCTCCTCGAAGGAGACCTGGCGGAACAGCTCGCCGAAGCCCTCGATCACCTTGTCGAGCAGGGGCCCGAGCGCCTCCGGGGTGTTGTCCCGGCCGGTGATACCGGTGCCCCCGGTGGAGATCACCACGTGGACTTCGGGATCGGCGATCCAGCGCGACAGCACCGCCCGGAGCTGGTAGACGTCGTCGCGCACTATCGCCTTGTCCACCACCCGATGGCCGGCCAGCCCGGCGGCCTCGCGCAGATACTGCCCAGAGCTGTCGTTGGCCTCGGTGCGGGAGTCGGAGACCGTCAGCACAGCAATGCTGAGGGGCGCAAAATCCAGGGGCTCGGAGTGATGGGACATGACGGGGCTACCCCTCAGTTGCTTGGCCGCGCCAGGCCCTCTGGAGCGACTGGCCTGATCCACCAGGCCGCCGACGGACCCCGCGGCGGCCGCCCAGTTAGCCATTGCGCCACTGCGGCCCCGCGCCCACCTTGATCCCGGTCAAGCACCGGCCGGGGCAGCCGCTTTAGAGATACTTGGGCACCAGCAGCAACCCCCAGACCGACGCCGCAAGCACGATGCTGAGAAACACCGCGGCCGATGCGATGTCCTTGGCACGCTTGGACAGCTGGTGGCGCTCCATACCGACCCGGTCCACGTTGGCCTCGATAGCCGAGTTCAGCAGCTCGACGATGGGCACCATGAGCGCGCTGCCCACCAGGATCGCCCGCTCCACGCCGTTGTCGCCCAGGCAGATGCCGAGCGGCAGCATTACCAGCATCAGCCAGACCTCCTGGCGAAATGCCTCCTCGTGCCTGAAGCAGGACCGGAAGCCCGCCATGGAGAATCCGAAAGCGTTGACGAGGCGTTTCAGTCCTCTGGCGGTCTGGTAGGCCAAGGTACGATGGTCGCGGCAAGGGTCGACGCAGCCCGCCCACTATATTCCGGGCCCGTCGGGCTCGGGATGCCAGGCAAGATCCAGCTCCCGGGCTGCCCGTACGTCATCGAGACGGCGCACCGGCAAGGTGTAGGGAGCCCCCTTGAGCGATTCGGGCTGAGTCTCCGCCTCGGCCTTGATCCGGGCCATCGCCTCGACGAATCCGTCGAGCTCCTCGCGGGTCTCGGTCTCGGTCGGCTCCACCAGCAGGCACTCGGGCACCAGCAGCGGGAAGTAGGTGGTCGGTGGATGGTAGCCGTAGTCGAGCAGGCGCTTGGCGAAATCCATGGCGGTCACGCCCAGCTCGCGGGCCTGACGCTTGAGCGTGATGATGAACTCATGGGTCGCGCGGCGCCCGGGATAGGCCGCATCGAAGCCTGCGTCGCGCAGGCGCTTGAGCAGATAGTTGGCGTTCAGGGTCGAGAGCTCGGCCACGCGAGGCATGCCCTCGCGGCCCAGCAGCCGGGCGTACACATAGGCCCGCAGCAGGACCCCGGCGTTGCCGGCGAACGCCGACAGGCGCCCGATGCTCTGGGGGCGCTGCCGCTCGGTCAGCCAGTAGTAGTCCCGGCCGTCACAGGCCACCATAGGGACCGGCAGAAAGGGCTCCAGGCGCGCGCTCACCCCCACCGGCCCCGCACCCGGTCCGCCGCCGCCGTGGGGCGTCGAGAAGGTCTTGTGCAGGTTCATGTGGATGACGTCGAATCCCATGTCGCCGGGGCGGACCTTGCCGAGGATCGCGTTGAGGTTGGCCCCGTCATAGTAGAGCAGCCCGCCCGCCTGATGGACCAGCCGGGCGATCTCC
Source organism: uncultured Gammaproteobacteria bacterium (assembly GCA_963711095.1). Lineage (GTDB taxonomy): Bacteria > Pseudomonadota > Gammaproteobacteria > Chromatiales > Chromatiaceae > CAVQCX01. The sequence goes on from CAVQCX010000017.1 coordinate 173,429, forward strand.
CCGATGCGCCGCTCGAACACCCCCAGGGTGGAGGGATTGGTCAGCATGATGCCGGCGGTCTGGGGACCGAGCGCGGCCTTGAGCGCCTGGATGTCGCAATCCCCATCGGCCCCGGTGGGCACCTCCCGCACCTGGTACCCGCACATCACCGCGGAGGCCGGATTGGTGCCATGAGCGGCATCGGGGACCAGGATCTCGGTGCGTGCGGCGTCGCCGCGAGAGCGGTGGTAGGCACGGATCATCGCCACCCCGGCGAGCTTCCCCTGGGCGCCGGCGGCAGGCGTCAGGGACACCGCCTGCATGCCGGTGACGGTCTTGAGGATCTCCTGGAGCTCGTACAGACAGGCCAGGAAGCCCTGGCTGTGGGAGTCCGGTGCCAGGGGATGTCGAGCCAGCAGCCCGGGGAGCATGGCGAGGCTGTTGCAGGCCCGCGGGTTGTACTTCATGGTGCACGAGCCCAGCGGGTAGAAGTGGGTGTCGATGGAGAAGTTCTTCTGGGACAGGCGGGTGTAGTGGCGCACCACCTGCAGCTCCGACACCTCGGGCAGGGCGGGCGCCGTGCGTCGGCGCAGCCCCTGCGGAATCCCCGGTGTCTCCGGCAGACTGGACGGCGCCTGGGAGGGCGCCCGTCGGCCGTTTCGCGATTGTTCCTGGATCAGCATGGATCGCCATCCGACGTCAGAGGCCGGGGACGGGCCGGACCGCGACCGCGGCAACCCGCTCCGCCGGCTCGATGGAGCCGGGCGCGCCGCCTCAGAGCGCGGCAATCGCCTGGTCGTAGTCCGGCTCGCTGCCGATCTCCCGCACCAGCTGCGTATAGACCACCTGGTTATCGGCGTCGAGCACCACCACCGCTCGCGCCGTGATACCGGCGAGCGGACCGTCCACGATGAGCACGCCGTAGTCTTTGGCGAAGTTGCGTGAGCGCATCATGCTCAGGGTCTTGACGCCCTCTATGTCCTCGGCGCCGCAGAAACGGCCCTGGGCAAACGGCAGGTCCGCAGACACCACCAGCACCACTACATCATCGCGCTGGCCGAGACGCTCGTTGAAGATCTTGGTGGACGTGGCGCAGACCCCGGTGTCGAGGCTGGGAACGATGCTGATCAGCTTCTTCTTGTCCGCGAAATCGGCAAGGCTGCGGTCCGTGAGGCCGGAATCGACCAGCCGGAAGTCGGGTGCCTGACTGCCGACGGCCGGCAGCGATCCGCTGGTATGGCAGGGATTGCCTTTGAGGGTGATAGCGGCCATGTTCTGTGTCTCCTCTCTGGGGTCTGGTCTCGGATGGAAGGGGATAGCTGCGCGGAGGACGCTCAGATCTTGGGCTGGACAGGGCAGCGGGCCTCGCTGCGGGTCTTCAGCACCCGCTCCAGCTTCTGGGCGAAGGCGTCGCACTCCTCGGGTGTTCGTTTCTCGGTGGCGCACACCAGCAGCGCGTTGCCCAGCTCGGGATAGTCTGCGCTCAGGTCGTAGCCGCCCAGTAGGTTATGCGCCGCCAATGACCGCAATACGTCGGCCACGGGCGCGCCGATCTGCAGGACCCGCTCGTGGAAGACCGGTCCCGAGAACAGCGGCGCGACCCCCGGGATGGCGCTCAGCCGAGCCACCAGCTGCGCCGTGCGCGCGTGGCAGGTCGCGGCCACCCGCTCCAGCCCCTGGGCACCGAGCAGCGCCATGTGGATAGTGGCGGCAGTGACCAAGAGGCCCTGGTTGGTGCAGATGTTCGAGGTCGCCTTGGAGCGGCGGATGTGCTGCTCGCGGGCCTGCAGGGTCAGGGCGAAGCCGCCCTTGCCCTCGGCATCCAGGGTGCGCCCGATGATCCGCCCGGGCATCTGCCGGACGTGCTCCCTGCGGCAGCACATGAAGCCGAAATAGGGGCCGCCGGAGGACAGGGGCACCCCCAGGGGCTGGCCCTCGCCGCAGCAGATGTCGACCCCGCCCTCACCCCATTCCCCGGGCGGCTTGAGCAGCGCCAGGCTCAGGGGGTTGACCAGGCCGATGGCCAGGGCGCCGTTGGCCTGCGCCCAGGCGCTCAGGGCATCCACCGCCTCGAGAGCCCCGAAAAAATTCGGCTGGGCGATCACCAGCGCCGCGAAATCACCGCCGGCATGCGCCTGCAGGCCAGCCAGGTCGGTCGTCCCGGTCTCAGGGTCGAATGCGAGCTCCACCAGCTCCAGGCCCTGGCTGTGCACAATGCTGCGCACTGTGGCCCGGTAGGCCGGGCTCAGGGCGCGCGGGACCAGTACCCGCCGGGACCGGGACCTGCGGTTGCAGCGCACCGCCATGAGCACCGCCTCAGCCAGGGCGGAGGCGCCGTCGTAGAGCGAGGCGTTGGAGCAGTCCATCGCCGTCAGCGCCGTCATCATCGACTGGTATTCGTAGACCAGCTGCAGGGTGCCCTGGCTGGCCTCGGCCTGATAGGGGGTATAGGCGCTGTAGAGCTCGCCCCGGGTCGCGATCTGCCAGACCGCCGCCGGGATATGATGATCGTATGCGCCGGCCCCGATGAAGCAGGCAGGCTCGCCGTCCGCCCGGGCGCGGGCGCCCATCAGAGCGGCCACGTCCATCTCGCACAGACCCGACGGGATGCCCTCGAGACCTCCACAGCGCAGGTCCTGGGGGATCTCCTCAAACAGCGTCTCGGTGCTGGGGACACCGATCACCGCCAGCATCTCCCTGACATCCGCCTCGGTGTGGGGACTGAACGGCATGGCGAAAGCTCAGTCCTCTTCGGCCCGCACCGCCGCGGCGTAGGCCTCGGCATCGAGCAGCGCCGCGAGCTGCTCGGGCTGGGAGAGCTTGACCTTGAAGATCCAGCCATCGCCGTACGGCGCCTCGTTGATCCGTTCGGGCGCGTCCACCAGGGCGGTGTTGACCGCGATCACCTCGCCGGAGACCGGGCTGTAGACGTCCGATGCGGCCTTGACCGACTCGACCACGGCACACTCGCCGCCCGGCTCGACCGCGCTGCCGACCTCGGGAAGCTCAACGAACACCAGATCGCCGAGCAGCTCCTGGGCATGGTCCGTGATGCCGACCGTGACGCTGGCGTCGCCGTCGTCGCGCACCCATTCGTGAGACTTGGTGTATCTGAGATCGCTGGGCAATTCGCTCATACTGGTTGTCCTCTTGCTGCCTGGTGCGCAGACCCCCGGGCGCCGGCCCGCCATCAGATCTGCACGCGTCGCTCGCCGTGGCGGACGAAGGGCAACCGGGTCACCCGCGCCGCCAAGCGCCTGCCCCGTATGTCCACCTCGACCGACTCGCCAATATCCCCGTTCACCCGCGCAAAGGCAATGGCCCGCTGGAGGCTCGGGGAGAAGCCCCCCGAGGTGATCTCCCCGACCTGTGCCTCACCTCGAAACAGCTTCTGATGATCGCGCAGCACGCCGCGGCCCTGAAGCACCAGGCCCACGAAGGCGCCCAGGCGCGGGTCGGCGCGCCGGGCCTCCAGGGCCTCCCGGCCGATGAAACGCCGCTCCGCGGGCTCCCAGGCGACGGTCCAGCCGAGCCCCGCCTCCAGGGGCAAGGTGTCTTCGTCCATGTCCGAGCCGTAGAGATTCATCCCGGCCTCCAGGCGCAGGGTATCGCGCGCCCCAAGACCGCAGGGCCTGGCCCCCGCCGCGGCCAGCGCGCGCCAGAGCCCCTCGGCCGCACCGCTCGGCAGCATGATCTCCAAGCCGTCCTCGCCGGTGTAGCCGGTGCGGGCGACCATCCAGTCGTCATCCCAGGCGGCAAAGAAGGGCTTCAGCTCGGCCGCCGGGCCCCTTAGTGGGCCCGGCACCAGGGGCACCGCGAGGGCACGCGCACTGGGGCCCTGCACCGCGATCATCGCCAGGTCGTTGCGTGGAGTCACCGACACGCCGAGCCCGGCTGCATGGCCCGCTATCCAGGCCAGGTCCTTCTCGGCCGTGCCGGCGTTGACGACCATGCGGAAGCGATCCTCGGCGAGGAGGTAGACGATGAGGTCGTCGATCACGCCCCCACGCTCGTTGAGCATGCAGCTGTAGAGGGCCTTGCCCGGCGCGGCAAGCCTGGCCACATCGTTGGCGAGCAGATGGCGCAGCAGCGAGCGGCTGGCACCGCCGCGCAGATCCAGCACCTGCATGTGAGAGACATCGAACATGCCGGCCGCGCGCCGCACCGCATGGTGCTCCTCGATCTGGGAGCCGTAGTGCAGGGGCATGTCCCAGCTTCCGAACGGCACCATCCGGGCCCCCATGGCAAGGTGCGCATCGTAAAGGGCGGTTCTGCGGCCCATCTCGGCCTCCGATCTGCGAAGAAAAAGGGCGGCACGGGGCCAGTCCCCGTGCCGCCCCTCTGTCCGAATCCTGCGGGCTCCAACCGGCGCATACGCCGCGTTGCCCCTGCCCCCTTCGCCGCGCCGGGCGCGACCGCTCTCCAGGAGCCTGGCCGACTTGGCGCTGGTCTTCTGCGGGGGCATTGATCGAAGGGCGAATATAGCCGTGTCCGGTGGACCTGCCAAGCAAACCCATACACAGGGAGCGGTCGTTGGCGAGCCCGGCGATTCACCGATCAGCCGGCGTCGCACCGGGGCTGGGCCAGCCGCGGCAGCTCGCCGCTCAGGCCCATGGCCCGGCGGACCAGCAGCATCTTGAGCGGCCCGGAGGCGTCGGCCAGGTCAAGCCCGAGATTGCGCAACAGGGCGATCGCCGGGCCAGGTGCTCCGAACAGGCGCTTGAAGCCGTCCATCACCGCGAGCATGCCGAGGTTCGCCCCCTTGCGAGTCCGCTCGTAGCGTCGCAGGCTCGCCAGCGAGGACCAGTCCCGCCCGGCGCCGCGGGCATCGGACAGCAGCTGCGCCAAGGTGGCGGCATCCAGCAAGCCCAGGTTCACTCCCTGACCGGCCAGCGGATGCACGGCATGGGCCGCGTCTCCGACCAGCGCCAGGCCGGGTCGGACATAGTGCTCGGCATGCTGCAGGCTCAACGGGAAGGCCGCGCGCGGACCGGCGGAGCGGATACGCCCGAGCACCCCGGCGCTGGCCTCGGTGAGGGCATCGCAAAACTCCTGCTCGTCCAGGGCGAGCAGACGCCGGGCCTCCTCGGGAGAGGTGGACCAGACGATGGAGCAGCGCGCCTGGCGGAGCGGCAGAAACGCCAGTGGGCCAGTCGGCAGGAAGCGCTGCCAGGCGGTCTCCCGATGGGCCTTCTCGGGCACCACGGTGGCGACCAGCGCATGCTGGTCGTATGCCCAGCCCTGGGTGGCGACACCCGCCAGCCCGCGCACCCGGGAGGTCCGCCCGTCGGCGCCGACCAGCAGCCGGGCCTCCAGGACGGTGCCATCCTCCAGCCGCACGCGGGCCCTCCCCCCGGACAGGTCCGCGCCGGCCAGCTCCGCAGGGCAATGCAGGTGCACGCCGGGCAAGGCCTCCAAGCGCTCCCAGAGCGCGAGCCGGGTCACCCGGTTCTCGACGATATGGCCGAGGTCGGGCTCACCGAGGTCCGCGGCATCGAAATGGATGCTGCCGCGCCCGCCGGCGTCCCAGACCCGCATCTCCCGGTAAGGGCTTACACCGAGCTCGTCCATGCGCGCCCAGGCGCCCAGATGCCCCAGGATGTGCTGGGAGGCACGGGTCAACGCGGAGACCCGCAGGTCGACCTCGTCCGGCGGCCAGTGCCTGCTGGGCTCCTGCGGGTCGACGACGGCCACCGTAAAGCCTTGCCCACCCAGGGCGCAGGCCAATGCGGCTCCGACCATACCGCCGCCGACGACAGCCAGGTCGAAGCGCGCGGCGCCGCGGGATGCCTGATCAGTCAAGGCCGAGCCCCCGCGCCAGGCGCGGCAGCCGCCCGCTCAGCCCCATGGCCTGGCGGGCAAGCAGGTGCTTGGCGACGGGCATCAGGTCTATACCCAGCATGCCGAGATTGCGCAGCACGCCCACCAGACGCAGCGGGTTGATGAAGACCCGGGCAAGGGCATCGGTGGCGAGCAGCACGCGGCGGTGGTCGCGCCGGCGCCAGGCCGTATAGCGCTCCAGCACATGGAGCGCGCCGAGATCTTCGCCCCGGGCGCCCGCGTCGGCGAGCACCTCGGCGAGCGCGGCGACGTCGCGTATCCCGAGGTTGAAGCCCTGCCCGGCCACCGGGTGCACGGTGTGCGCCGCGTTGCCGATCAAGGCGACCCTGGGACGCACCTGCTCCCGGGCATATACCTGTCGCAAGGGGTAGGCCGCACGGCAGCCCACCTGGCGCAGGTGACCGAGGCGGTAGCCGAAGCGCTCCTGCACCCGGGCCAGGAAGCCCGCATCCTCCAGCCCCATGACCGCCTCGACGGCCTCGTCGCCGAGGGTCCAGACCAGGGCGCAGCGCCCTTCGCTCATGGGCAGCATGGCCAGAGGGCCGGTGTCGGTGAAACGCTCGAACGCCGTGCCGGCATGTGAGCGCTCCGGGGTCAGGTTGGCGATCACTGCGTGATGGGCGTAAGTCCATTCGCGCACCGGGATGCCGAGCAGGTCGCGGACCTGGGAGCGGCCGCCGTCGGCGGCCACCAGCAGGCGCGCGCGCAGCCACGGTTGCTCATCGGCGAGGCTCACCTCCACGGCATCGGGTCCGATCCTTACACCCTGGATGCGCGCAGGACAAAACAGCTCGACGCCCTCGGCCTGCGCCAAGGCCGGCGCCAGCACGGCGCCGAGATCGCGGGCGGTCAGCACATAGCCCAGCGCCTCGACCGCCTCTTCGCGGTGATCCAGGCGGGTGAATCCGAACTGGCCCCGATTGGAGACGTGGACCCTCAGGATCGGCTCGGCCAGCCGCTCGAGACGCCGCCAGATGCCGATCGCTTCGAGGATACGCCGGCTGCCGTAGGCCAGGGCGATGGCGCGGTCGTCGTAGCTCGGCTGGGTCGCGGAATCGAAAGGCTGCGCCTCGAGCACGCCGAGCCGCAGTCCCCTGCCGGCGAGGGCGACCGCCAGGCTCGCGCCCACCATGCCGCCGCCGGCAATCACGACATCGAAATCAGTGGCGGGCCGATGGGACCCCGCAGTGGCTGTACCTGGGTTGGACACCCTGGTCTCCCTACCCAGAGGCCCGCGCCGCACCCGCCATCAGCGCCTCGATATCGGCCACGGATTTGGGCACATCGGCAGAGAGCACTTCACACCCATCCTTGGTCACTACCAGGTCGTCCTCGATACGGATGCCAATGTCCCACCATTTCTTTGCCACGCCCTTGCTCCCTGCCGGAATGTAGAGTCCGGGCTCCACGGTCAGCGTCATGCCCGGCTCGAGGACGCGCCACTGGCCGTCGATCTTGTACTCGCCCACGTCGTGCACGTCCATACCGAGCCAATGTCCGGTGCGATGCATGTAGAAGCGCTTGTAGGCTTCGGCCTTGATGAGTGCCGGCACCCGCCCCTTGAGCAGACCGAGCCCAACCAGCCCTTTGGTGATGACTCGAACCGCGGTCTGGTGCGGCTCGTTCCAATGGTTGCCCGGCCCGACCTGAGCGATGGCGGCGGCCTGGGCGTCGAGCACGAGCTCGTACAGGGCCCTCTGGGCCTCACTGAATCGCCCGCTCACCGGGAAGGTGCGGGTCACGTCGGAGGCATAGTAGTCAAGCTCGCAGCCGGCATCGACGAGCACCAGATCGCCCTCCTTGAGTAACGCGCCATTGTCCCGGTAGTGCAGGATGCACGCGTTGGCACCGCCGCCGACAATCGAGGGGTAGGCCTGGAAACGCGCCCCCTGCATGCTGCACTCATGCACGAATTCCGCCTCCAGCTGGTATTCGGCAATCCCCGGGCGGCAGGCCCGCATCAGGCGCCGATGGGCCTTGGCCGAGAGACGCGCCGCGGCGCGCATGGTCTTGACCTCGGCACGGCTCTTGTAGACCCGCATATCGTGCAGGTAATGGTCCAGCGCGACGAACTCCAGGGGCGGGTGGACGCCCGCCCGGGACTGGCCGCGCAGATGGTTGACCCATTCCATCAGGCGCCGGTCCAGATCGGCATCGCAGCCCATGGCGTAGAACACGCGCTCGCGCTCTTCGAGCATGCGCGGGAGGATGTCGTCGAGGTCGCCGATGGGAAAGGAGTCGTCCGCGCCGTAGCGCTCGATGGCGCCCTCCTGCCCGGCGCGCAGCCCGTCCCATGCCTCCTTTTCGGGGTCGCGCTCGCGGCAGAACAGGACGTACTCGGCGGACTTACGGCCAGGGATCAGCACCGCCACCGCATCCGGCTCGGCAAAGCCGGTGATATAGTAGAAGTCGCTGTCCGGTCGGTAGGGGTGCTCCACATCGCGGTTTCGAATCCGCGCCGGTGCCGCCGGGATGATCGCCACGCTGTTGCCGCCCATCATGCGCATCAGCTGACGGCGCCGGCGCTTGAATTCGCCCGCGCTCATCGCACTCAGCGGTGCCCCAGCTCTTCGCGGATCAGCATCGCGGCGACCCAGAGAAACTCGGTCAGCTCAATGAGGGCGTCCTCGTCGCTCTCGCTGTCGCCCACCGCCGAGAGATCAACGCGGGTGATCTCCGAAATGTCCTGCAGCGCTTCGCGAGTCTCGTCCGAGAGGTCCCGCTCGGGGGTAATGCCGGAGATACCCAGCCCGTAGAGAAACCCCTGACACCAGGCGCTCGCCGCTCCGGTCCTGATCTGGACACTGTGGCGCTCGTCCGGAAGCAGCAGGGAGAAGCCGAGTCCTGGATCATCGATGTCATCCAGCGTGTCTCGATAAAGACGGGTCAACGCCTGCCGGCACTCCTCCACCAGCGCGTCCCCGTGCTCCGCCCCCGCAAACAGCTCTCCCAGCCACAGATCCAATGCATCCCCGCGGCCGGCACAGAGCAGGCCGCAGAGCACGCCATGGACCTCGGACGGCTCGACATCGATGTCCGCCGCAGCGAGCTGGCGCTGGAGCTTGGGATAGAGCCTGGGATCGGCCGTGCGGTGCATCGCGGAATTGCCAAACAGGGTCTGTGAAACGATGGTCTGCCGAGCGTAAGCAAGCCCAGATCATAGCATGCAGGAACGTCGTTGACCCCCGGAATGCCGCCCTCTATATTGGGTGAATGGCGGCCCAGCAAACCATCGATTCGACCGAAGCGGACCTGAAGCGACTGGAGTCTCGGGTAGAAGACCTGATTCGCGCCTGCATCCTCCTCAAAGAGGAGAACCGCTCCCTGAAGACCCGCCAGGACAACCTGGTCGCCGAGCGCGCGACGCTGATCAAGAAGACAGAGCTGGCGCGCAATCGTGTCGAGGCCATCATCTCCCGCCTGAAAGGAATGGAGTCCGGAACGTGAGTGACGCCCCCAGCCCGGTCTCCATTGTCATCATGGACAAGGAGTACCGCATCGCCTGCAACGAGGAGGAGCGCGACAGCCTGCTGTCCGCGGCGCGCTTGCTCGATGGGCGGATGCGCGAGATCCGCCGGGCGGGGCGCGTCATCGGCGCCGAGCGCATAGCCGTCATGGCGGCTCTGAACATCGCCCACGAGCTGCTGGCCCAGAGCAATGTGCGACACCGCCAAGGCGACACCGTCGCCAAGCGGCTGCGCGAGCTGGAAGAGCGGATTGAGCGCGCGCTCAATACCACGAATCAGCTGGAACTCTAGCGCGAAAGGCGGTAGCCTAGGTTTACGGGCATCTTCTGCCGTGTACGTTTGCCGACTGGGTATTTTCTTGAGCCTAATTCTTGCCCAGGGAGCCTTAGGGCGGTGCTGGTGAGCACGTCCACCCCTACAGGGTGGGAAGCCTGATGCGCCGCCCCCGCGCACCCACTTGAACCGATCGGTTCAAGAACGAAGTCGACGACGGCATATGCGGAGGATGCCCTTCCCCCTGCCCCAAGCCCTGGCGCATGTCTGACCTTCGGGCGCTTCGGAATCGCCTGCGGGGCGCCCGGCGCGCCCTGTCCGCGGTCGATCAGCGGGCACACAGCGCGCAGGTCGCGCGCCTGCTGAGCAGTTCAGCGATCTTCCAGCGTGCACGCCGCGTTGCTGTGTACCTGACCGAAGACGGGGAGCTCGACCTCGGGCCAGCGGTGGCCCGTGCCCGACGATTCGGCAAGCGTCTGTTCCTGCCGGTGCTGCGCCCGCGCCCCCAGCGCGCCCTCTGGCTATGCGAATTTCGCCCCGGCGACCGCCTGAGGCCCAACCGCTTCTCCATCAGCGAGCCGAGCCCGCGGCGACGCCCTCCGGTGGCGCCCTGGGGTTTGGACCTGGTGCTGGTGCCGCTGGTGGGCTTCGACGAAACGGGAAACCGCCTCGGCATGGGCGGCGGGTTCTATGACCGCAGCTTCGCTTACCGTCGCCGGCGACGATGCTGGCACAAGCCCAGGCTCCTGGGCGTCGCCCACGAGTGCCAGAAGCTGAGCAGCATCGCGCATCGAGCCTGGGACGTGCGCCTTGATGGCGTAGTGACGGAGCGGTGCTTCTATTGGCACGCGGGGCCGGCACCCCAGCAGGATCGCCGAGGGTGACGCTGCTATTCCAGCGACCTCCAGGACAGGGCGCAGGCTGCGGCGGTCGCCGGCCGGAACACGCTCAAGGCGCTCGGCGGTATTTCGCAGCACTGCGTGGCGGCCTGGGCCTCAGCGCCAAGCGCGCTGAATCTCGATCGGGCGAGCGACCCGAGCGCACAAGCGACTGTGCCGGTACCTCGGCCTGCCGATTTATCGCATGGCTCTCTATACCCCAGCCATCGTCAAGGACAGGGCTCGGGCTCGCCGGTAACCTCGGGGGACGAGCACCGGAAATCGGAATCGGCCGAGAGCGGGGCATGGTGCAAATACCGAGGCACGGGATTGCCTGACAGATCGGGGAAGTCTTCGCGCATCCCCGTCACGCCAAGGGGGAAAGCGCATGCATTACCTCTATCCATGCCTGAACAAGATCGATCCTGCCTCGGCGTCTTGGCGGCTTGGACCATCTTGCTGACCGGGGCCCGTCGCCGGCGTTCCGCGACGTCCGTGTAGACGAGCCGCGGTGGAGGGGGGGCCGCGCGGCCCCGGCCAGATCCGGTGACGCAACGACCGCCGCGGGAGACACACCGCACAGACGTGCCAAGCATAATTCTTCGCGTTAGACAACGTCTTTGTCTGGTATTTTGTAATTGGTTGTTTATACTCAAGACGGACCTTTGTAAGGCACCGGGAGGGATCAAAAATGGCTCTGAAGAAAGCCGCTAAGAAGAAGGCAAGCAAGAAGAAGGCCGTGAGCAAGCGCGTCGGCCCTGCGAGCACTACCAAGAAGGCCGCCGCCAAGAAATCGCCAGCCCCCAAGAAGAAGGCGGCCAAGAAAAAGGTTGCAAAGAAGAAGGTCTCGAAGAAGAAGACCGCAAAGAAGGGCACTGCCAAGAAGGTGGCAAAGAAAAGCACCGTGACGAAGAAGGTGGTGAAGAAAGTTGCCAAGAAGAAGGCGACGGCAAAAAAGCGCGTCTTGAGACCGCGCAAGGTCACGCCCCGCAAGAAGGCCGCCGCCGAGCCGAGCAGCGAGCCCACGTCCGACTGATCGACCCGGAAGGCCCGCCGTGCGCGGGCCTTCGACCATTGCCGTCGATGGCAGACACACCAGCGAGCGGCGCCATGGCGGCCGCCCGCGATCAAGACCCCCGCTCAGCGCTTGGCGGCAATAGGCACGAAAGCGCCCGCACCGGCGAACAGCTTGTAGGCCAGGTTGTCCGTCTCCTCCCAGAAGGGGTAGCCGAGCTGCATCGAGAAACACGCGGAGCTCCGCACGCTTGCCCGGCGCCACCTGAATACCCATGAGCACGCGCCCGTAGGCCGCGCCATGGTTGCGATAATGGAACAGACTGATGTTCCAACGACGTCCGAGCCCGGACAAGAAATTGAGCAGGGCACCCGGTCGCTCCGGAAACTCGAACCGGTACAGCAGCTCATTTTCGACGCTGGGCGCCCGCCCGCCGACCATGAAGCGGACGTGCAGCTTCGCGGTCTCGTTGTCGCTCATGTCGACCACGGGATAACCGCTCTCGGTCAGGCGCGTGATCAGGATGCGACGCTCGTCGTCGCCGCCGGTGAGCTCGATCCCGGCGAAGACATGGGCCCGCGCAGTATCGGAATAACGGTAATTGAATTCGGTGATGCCACGCTTGCCGAGCGCCCGGCAAAAGCCCAGGAAGCTTCCGGGACGCTCGGGTATCTCGACCGCAAGCAGTGCCTCGCGCCGCTCGCCAAGCTCGGCCCGCTCCGCGACATGGCGCAGCCGGTCGAAGTTGATGTTCGCCCCGCTGGCAATGGCGATCAACGACTGATCCTTGATCGCTTCGCGCTGGACGTATTTCTTGAGACCGGCCACGGCCAACGCCCCCGCGGGCTCCTCTACGGTGCGCGTATCATCAAAGACATCCTTGATAGCGGCGCATATCTCGTCGGTGCTGACCAGCATCACCTCGTCGACGCAATGCTGGGCGAGCCGGAAAGTCTCCTTGCCGACCTGGCGAACGGCAACACCGTCCGCGAAGATCCCCACCTGTTTGAGCGTTACGCGCCGCCCCGCCTCTAGGGCGCGGTACATGGAAGGGGCATCGTCGGGCTCGACGCCGATCACCCGCACCTCGGGGCGCACGTATTTCAGACAGACGCCGATTCCGGCGATCAGCCCCCCGCCGCCCACAGGCACGAATACCGCGTGGACGGGATCGGGATGCTGGCGCAGGATCTCCATGCCGATGGTCCCCTGCCCGGCGATCACATCCGGCTCGTCGAAAGGATGGATGAAGGTCATCCCGGTCTGCTCGATCAACTCCCGAGAGTGGGAGAAGGCCTCGTCGTAGGAGTCGCCGTAAAGCAGCGCACGGGCCCCCAAGGCACGAACCGCCTGGACCTTGATCGGCGGGGTGGTCTGGGGCATCACGATCAAAGCACGGATGCCGAGCCGCGAGGCCGCCAGGGCAACCCCCTGGGCATGATTGCCGGCCGACGCCGCAATCACCCCCTTGGCCCTCGCCTCGGCGGACAGCGCCTGGATACGGTTGTACGCACCTCTCAGCTTGAAGGAGAAGACCGGCTGCAGATCCTCGCGTTTGAGCAGCACGCGATTGCCCAGGCGCCGGGATAGTCGGGGCGCCTGTTCCAGGGGGCTCTCGATCGCCACGTCGTAGACCCGGGCTCTGAGAATCCGCTCAATGTAAGTCTTGGGCATCTGGGGGGTCGCGCTGGAGACAGGAAAGAGCGCCAGAGGCGCCATGACAGTCAGGTACGCCGCCGGTATCATAGCGCGGCGCATCGCCTTAGGAGACCACTATGACGCAGGACGAGATGAAGAAGCTCGCGGCCAAGGCCGCTCTCGATTATGTCGACGGCGGCGTCGTCGGCGTCGGCACCGGCTCTACGGTCAACCATTTCATCGAGCTGCTGGCCGGCATCAGGCACAAGATCGACGGCGCGGTATCCAGCTCCGAGGCTTCTTCCGAGCGGTTGCGCGCCCATGGCATCCAGGTCCTGGACCTCAACGCCGCCGGCGGCCTGGAGCTGTATGTGGACGGCGCCGACGAATCCAACCACCAGCTGCAGCTGATCAAGGGCGGTGGCGGCGCGCTGACGCGGGAGAAGATCGTTGCGGCCGCCAGCCGCAGGTTCGTCTGCATCGCCGACGAGAGCAAGCTGGTGGCAGTGCTGGGCAGGTTTCCACTACCCGTAGAGGTGATCCCCATGTCCCGCAGCTATGTCGCGCGCGAGCTGGTCAAGCGCGGCGGCACACCGGTCTGGCGGGAAGGATTGGTGACCGACAACGGCAACCTGATCCTGGACGTGCACCATCTGGAGATCCTCGAGCCCATGAAGCTGGAGCAGGAGATCAACAACATCGCCGGCGTCGTCACCTGCGGGCTGTTCGCGCTGCGTCCGGCTGATGTGCTGATCCTGGGCACGCCCGGTGGTCCCCGTACCGTCAAGCCCTGAGTAGCCGACCCGCATCTGCTGTGCGGGCCAACCACACCCGGACGCGGCGCACCCCGGGCGAAAAAAAGCGGGGCCCGAAGGCCCCGCTTTGCACTGCGCAGATCCGATCCCGGATCAGAACAGGTGCTGCATGCCGATGCCGAAGGTCTCGTTGTCCATGAGGGACGGCTGACCGAAGCCGGCGAAGGCCGGGAACCCGACCAGGGCCCCGCCCGCACCGCTGCCGCCGACCAGCGGCAACATGTTGAGACGGCCCTGCCCGGTGTTGCTGTCGATGTTCCAAGTCAGGTGGGTATACAGGGCGTACAGCTTGGTGCGCTTGCTGAAGTTGTGGTCTATGCCCACCGCCCAGGCATCGCCGGTGTAGTCGCCACCCCAGGCGTAGGACGGGGTGCTGCCGTCCAGCCGGTGGTACAGGGCCTTCACGACATTGTTGCCGAAGGTGTAGGTCGCGGTCAGGCGCCACTGCTTCATGTCGTAATCCTTGATGTAATCCACCCCCGTGCGGTCTTCGTAGCGCAGACCGACATAGAAGGGATTCGAGTCGAACGCGATGGCGGCGCCCCACAGGGTGTCGTCGTCACGAAACCTCTTATCGATGTACGGCATCCAGTTGACCGTGAGCCAGTTATCCCACAGGCCGATGCCCGGCACGCCGGTGTCGATGGACTTGTTGGCATTCAGGTCGTTGAGGGTCTCGTAGCCCAGGGCGCCCTTAATCGGGCCCCAGTCGCCGGAAGCGGCCAGCGAGTAGCCGGCAGTGTCGGTGAACACGCCGTCGTCGGAGTTGAGCTCCGCCAGGACGGTGGCACCGGCGAGGGTCACACCGCCCATGGTCGGGGAGATGTAGGCGATCGCGTTGGACCCGCGACGGTCGGCGAAGCCCTGGGTATCCTGGCCATTGAACTCGGTGATCAGGGTACGCGCCGGGGCGGCGCCCTTCATGATCTGGTCGTCGTCCGCCATGGTCTCTGCAAACTTGTCCCACGAGCCGAACATCACCTTGTAGGGATGGTCGTGCTTGCCGGCCAGCACCGTACCGAACGGGGCGCTGCTCAGGCCCAGAAACATGTTACGGGTGGTGATATCGTCCGAGCTGCCGTTCACGACGTTGTGGTTAATCCCGAGGGACCTGTCGCCCATGATGTCGACGCCGAATTCCATGCCCCAGATGGCGCTGAGGCCGTTGCCCAGATCCTCGCTCCCCTTGAAGCCCAGGCGCGAGTTGTTGCTGTTGGCCTCCCAGGAATTGTCCGATTGGTAAAGATGGAACCTACCGGGCCGCGAGGCGGGGAAAGAGCGGCAGCAGTTCACGCTCGGGGTGCTCCAGATCGTGCCCACCGGCCAGGTGAAGTAGTCGTCGGCCGTGTGCGTGTTGACGCTGGACACATCCATGTTGACCATGCCATACACCGTAACGTCCGCCTGGGCGATCAGAGGCGCCGCCATAGCCGCCGCGACCGCAAGGGATAGAATCTTCTTGTTCATGTCGAGCTCCCGCTATTGTGGTTGAAAAACCGAAATCTCGGCTTAGCAGTCGCTACTATATCGCTTTGAAAAACGCTTTGCAACAATTTTCATGGAAAAAGAGACCAGTGCTGAACCTGTAGCCTTTCCACAACAAACGGCTCGGGCACCCGGCGAGAATGACCGCAAAAACGGCGTTATTACAATAACTTGAGAAGATCTGCTGAGCAAGTTGCTAACGCAGGCTGCTCGCCCCTTCCGCGGCCGCACGCCGGATAGGGGGCCGCAACAGCCGGGGCAGACACCGGAGGAATACAACGGGTCGCCCGATTGCACGTAGGAGCGGAGGAGGGGGGTGGGAGGTACAGGACCGAAAGAACAAAAGGCCCCGGGGGGCCTCTTGCTCGCGTTGGCTGGGGGACTAGGATTCGAACCTAGGTTAGCGGAGTCAGAGTCCGCTGTCCTGCCTCTAGACGATCCCCCAGTGAACCGACGGGGCCTCTCTGGACTGGACCCCGTCGTTTGCAGTGTCCGCGCGATCAGCGCTTGGAGTACTGGGGACGCTTGCGCGCCTTGTGCAGACCAACCTTCTTGCGCTCGACTGCGCGGGCGTCGCGGGTCAGGAAGCCCGCCCGGCGCATGGGCGAGCGCAGGCTCTCGTCGTAACCGACCAGCGCGCGAGCGACACCGTGGCGGATGGCACCGGCCTGGCCGGTGGTGCCACCCCCGACCACGCTGACCTGCACGTCCACCTTGTCCAGCATCTGGGCGACCTGCAGGGGCTGGCGCACCACCATGCGGGCGGTCTCACGCCCGAAATACCGATCCAGTGGCTGCCCATTGACCAGGATCTTGCCGCTGCCCGCGGTCAGGAAGACGCGGGCGGACGAGGTCTTGCGGCGCCCGGTACTGTTGATCGTCTCGGCCATTGAGTCGGCTCTCCTGCTAGTCTCAGATATCCAGTGGCTGTGGCTGTTGCGCCTGATGGCGGTGCTCGGCGCCGGCGTACACCTTGAGCTTGCGGAACATGGCGCGACCGAGCGGGTTCTTGGGGAGCATTCCCTTGACAGCGTGCTCGATGGCACGCTCGGGAGCGCTCGCAAGCAGCTTGCCCAGACTGATGGACTTCATGTTGCCGATGTAGCCGGTGTGCCGGTAATACATCTTGTCGTTCAACTTGTTGCCTGTCACCCGGATCTTTTCCGCGTTCACGACGATGATGTAGTCGCCGGTGTCCACGTGCGGGGTATACAGGGTCTTATGCTTGCCGCGCAGGCGATGGGCGATCTGGCTCGCCAGCCGACCGAGCGTCTTGCCCGTCGCATCGACGAGGTACCAGTCACGCCGAACCTCGGCGGGCTTTGCACTCACAGTGATCATCAGGATCTCTCCGAGAGAGAATGTTCAACAGCCGGCGAAAAAGAGCGCGAATGTTACCGGAGTCTGTCTCGACTGACAAGTCCGGCGCTCCGGGGCGCCGGGGCGCCGGCAAAAAAAAACGCAGCGAGGGGATCGCTGCGCAACACAAACCACCAAAGGAGGATGGAGGAATGCTGAGCCACCAGGGGTGATGAACCAGCATGTAATTATCCTCTTATATTATTGATCTTTTGTCAAGTGCCGCCGCCACCGCCATCCCCCGACGAAGCCTACGCCGGGTCCGGCAAACGCAGCCGCTCAACCACGCGCCCGCCGATCAGATGCTCGCGGACGATCTCGTCCAGGTCCTCCCGATCCACGTACGTGTACCAGACCGCATCCGGATAAACGACGATCACTGGTCCCAGCTCGCAGCGGTCGAGGCAGCCGGCGGTGTTGACCCGCACCCGCCCTCGCCCGTGGATACCGAGCTCCTTGGCCCGGCGTTTCACGTAGTCACGCGCCTCCCGCGCCCCAAAACGCTGACAGCAGGCCGTTCCGTCGTCGCGCAGGTTGGTGCAGAAAAACAGGTGGTGCCGGTAGTAGGGCATGGGGTCGGCGGCTCGGGTGGTCATTCGATGGGTGCTATGATGGCAAATTGGCTGCTGGACATTCTCCCTCGGACCGCCGCGCTGTGACCAGTCCCGATCCGCTGCTCGATCGCGCCGACCGCTGCGTGAAGTGCGGGCTCTGCCTGCCCCATTGCCCCACCTACGGTCTGAGCCGCGACGAGAGCGAATCGCCGCGGGGGCGCATCGCGCTGATTCAGGGCATGGCCTCGGGACGGCTCGAAGACAAGCCGCGACTCTGGGCTCATATCGATCGCTGTCTGGGCTGCCGCGCCTGCGAGCGCGCCTGCCCTTCGGGCGTGGAGTACGGGCGGCTGCTCGACGGCGCGCGGGCCTTCAAGGTCAGCCGAGGCGGCCGGCTGCGCGCCGCGCCCGGCGACCTCGGGCTGATCGGGCTCGCACGGCTGCCCGCCTGGCCGGCCTTCCGGGGCTTGCTGCGCACCCTGCAGCGCAGCGGGCTGCTCAGGCTGCTGGAACGACTTGGACCCGCCGGCCTCGGGCGCGCGGTGCGACTGCTCCCGGCCCTGGCGCCAACCCACAGGTGGCGGCCTCACTACCCCGCCCTCGGCGCCGAGCAGGCCCGCGTCGCCCTGTTCACCGGGTGCGTCAGCCGCATTGTCGAGCAGGACACCCTGCTAGCGACGGTGCGCGTGCTCAACAGGCTGGGCGTGGGGGTGGATGTCCCGCCGCTCCAGGTATGCTGCGGGGCGATCCACCTACACGCAGGCAGACCGGCCCGGGCCGCGCGCTTCGCGTCCCGCAACATCCAGGCATTTTCCGGCCGGGCGGGGAGGCCGCTGCTCTCGGTAGCAAGTGCGTGCACCGCAGAGCTCGCCGACTATCGGCAGCTGACGGGCAGCGCCTTGCCGGGGGAGCCGGTGGAGATCTGCAGTTTCCTGGCCGCGCTGGACTGGCCCAAGGGGCTCGAGATCACCCCGGTAACGGGCCGGGCACTTGTGCACGAGCCATGCACCCTGCGCAACGCACTGGCCGCGTCCGGACCGGTCTACGGCCTGCTCTCGCGCATTCCGGGATTGGCTGTCTCGCCTCTGCCGGCCAACGATCGCTGCTGCGGTGCCGCGGGCGCCTACCTGATCACCCAGGCCGCGAACGCCGACCGACTGGTCCAGGACAAGCTCCGTGGTCTGGGCTCGCCCCCACCGAGCTGGCTGCTCACCTCCAACACCGGCTGCGCTTTGCACCTGAGGGCGGCAGCCGCGCAGGCAGGGGTCCCGACGGAGATCCTGCATCCCGTACAACTTCTCGACCGCGCGCTGTCGGCGCAGCCGATATAATGAGGCAAGACCCGCCGAGCTCAGCTCGCATTCGATTGGGAGTCTCGCAAGTGACGCACCGCAGCTACAGCCCCTTCGACCACCTGTTGATCGGATTCGACCAGGCCTTGCGCACGGTGTTCGGTCGCCCGCAGGTCACCGAGCGCAATGACCCGGCCGAGGGCCTGCCCGAGGCAGAGCTGCGCGCAGATGAGCGCGACCAGGTGGCTCGCTTCATGCGCATCAACCACACCGGCGAAGTGTGCGCGCAGGCCCTGTATTCCGGCCAGGCGCTGACCGCCCGACTCGGAGAGGTACGTGAAGGCATGGAGCGCGCGGCCCGGGAGGAGAACGACCACCTGGATTGGTGCGAGCGACGCATCCGGGAGCTGGGCGATCGCAAGAGCTATCTCAATCCCGTCTGGTACGCCGGCTCCTTCGCCATCGGCGCGCTGGCCGGCCTCGCCGGAGACAAGTGGAGCCTGGGGTTCGTCGCCGAGACCGAGCGTCAGGTGGAGAAGCACCTCGACGAGCACCTCCAGCAGCTGCCTGCGGGAGATCGAAAAACCCGGGCCATTCTCGAGCAGATGCGTGACGACGAGGTGGCCCACGCCACCAAGGCCCTGGCTGCCGGCGGTGCGGTGCTGCCCGCGCCAATCCGGCTGGCGATGAGGCTGACCTCCAAAGTAATGACCCGCACGGTCTACTACCTTTAGGCTCCGCACGGGCCTATTTCAGCTTCATGCCTTTCTGGATATTCCTACCGTAGAAGATCTCCAACATCTCGCGTCTGACGCGCTCTCCAATCATGCCGCGCTCCTTGGGCGCCACATCCTCGGCGCGGATGCCGAACAGATAATTGTCGAGATCGAACTCCTTCAGCACCATCTTGGTGTGAAAGATATTCTCCTGATAAACGTTCACGTCGATCATCCGGAACTTGTCCTTGGTGTCCTTCGCCAGGTAGTTCTGGATCGAGTTGATCTTGTGATCTATGTAGTACTTCTTGCCGTTGATGTCCCGCGTGAAACCCCGTACCCGGTAGTCCAGATAGACGATGTCGGATTCGAAGGTGTGGATGAGATAATTGAGCGCCTTCAGCGGCGAGATACGGCCGCAGGTCGAGACGTCGATGTCCGCGCGAAAGGTGCTGATGCCGTTGTCCGGATGGCTCTCGGGATAGGTGTGGACGGTGATATGGCTCTTGTCCAGATGCGCGACCACCGCATCGGGCAATGGCCCGGGCGCCTCGGTGTTTGACAGGTACTCCGCGGCTACCGGCTCTTCGGATATGAGCATGGTGACGCTGGCCCCATAGGGGTCATAGTCCTGGTGCGCAATGTTCAGGATGTTGGCGCCGATGATTTCGGCCACGTCCTGCAGGATCTGGGTCAGGCGCTCGGCATTGTAGGCCTCGTCGATATAGCCGATGTACGCCCGCTCCTGCTCGGCGGAGGCCGCGTAGCAGATGTCGTAGATGTTGAAGCTCAGCGACTTCGTCAGATTGTTGAAGCCGTGCAGCTTCAAACGCTTGAGGCGTCGGGCCATGACATCCTTCCCCCGAGGCTACCGCAAAGGTGGCAAAGTTTAATGGATATGAAGGCGTGTGCAACCAGAATCACCCGGCCGCGCTCAGGACCGCCCGCAGCTACGCTCCCACGCCGCCACCGGCGGATGGTAGATCAGCTGCACCCTCGTCCCGTCAGGGTCGAAGCAGTAGAAGCTGCGCGCCCCATCACGATGATCCTGCGGCGCGCCGCGCATGCGCACCCCGTGCTCGGCGAGAAACTCGAACCAGCGATCCACCGCCTCAGACGTCTGCACGAAAAGCCCGATGTGGTCAAGGCGCTGCCCGGGCTCGGACCACGGCGCCCCAACCGCCGCTCGGTGCAGGGCGAGATTGTCAGGGCCGGAGGTGAGGTACAGATTATCGCGGTCCGGGCGCCATTCCACGCGCATCCCGAGCAGCTCGACATAGAAATGCTCACAGGCCTCCAGATCGCGCACGCTGAGTGCGACATGGCGCACTCCGAGGATGCCCGCCGGACGACTCACAGCAGGTCCAGCCGCTCCAGGGCGGCGTCCCAGGCCGGCTGGCCGAAGGTGCCCTGGATCACCAGCGGGAGCGCCACGGGCCCCTGGGCCAGGAGTTGGTGATGAAATCCGGCGATCGAATGGCCGGGGTCCTGGGCCCGCAGCAGATCACGTACGGCCTCGATCAACAGCCAGCCCACCAAAGCCGCCATCGCCCGCGCCGGCTCCCGGGTCAGCCGGAGCACCTCGAACCGCGCATGCTCGGGCGTCTCACCGGGCACCGCCGCTAACCGTTCGACGGCCGCCTGCGGAGCTAGCCCTGCCAGGTGGATCTCGGCGTCGAGCTGCGCCTTCAGCGCGCTACGATAGCGGCTGATCAGCACGGCGAAGCGCGCCCAGGGTGCGGCCTCATAGCCGTTGTCCAGCAGCATGCCTTCAGCGTAGAGCGGCCAGCCGCCGAGGAGCCCCGGGCAAGGATTCAGGCGACGCACCAGGGTTCCCGCCGCGGGACTGGCAGCGGCACGCGTCGATTGCAGGTGCCTTCCCGCCCAGCCGAGCGCCAGGCAGGCATCGAAGACGCCCAGCCTGGCCCCCAGGGACGCCCCGCTAGCAGGCAGATAGATGGTGCCGATCAGCTCCGGGTCACCCATGGGCGGAGCTAAATAAGCGGGCAACGACGCCGAGGGCAAAACGAACGGAGGCACCACCGAGAGCCGGAGCTGGGAGCGGGCCGGCAGCTCCGCCAGCCGGTTTTCCTCGACCAAGCGGCGCACTTGCTGACAGCGCTCGCGCGCCTGCTCCACGAGCTCTCCCACAACCCCCGTATCGAGTCCTACCAGCCAGTCCTCGATCCGCTCCGAGCCACAGACCTCGTTCGAGAGCGAGCCGATCGCGCCAGCAAGCTCGCCGACCTTCCTCGCGGCGAGCCGTTGCAGGCGATCCGGGTCGACCGTGAGAAAAAAACGCTGACGCAGCAGGAACGCATACAGCGGCGGACCGGCGCCGACAACACCCGCGGCGAGCGGCGCGACGTCACACTCGAGCGCGGCGGCATAGGCGCCGACGGCCGCCGCTGCGGTCTCCACCAGGGCTTGAACCTGGGCCGGAGCACGGCAGCAGCGACGCACCATAGGGCTGTCGCGCAGCGCCGACAGGCATCCCAATCCGGCATGAGCCTCGTCTACCGCTGCCTCCACCCAGAAACGAGGCACCAGCTCGGGCACCGTGAGAATCTGGCTGCGGGCATGACGCAGAAACGCCGGGATGTCGGCCAGGCACTGCTTGAGGGCGCCGCCAGACTCGGTCTGCGCGTAGAGCAGGAGCTCACGCAAGGTGTCGAACGGCAGAAAGGCACCGGGAT
Source organism: uncultured Gammaproteobacteria bacterium (assembly GCA_963711095.1). Classification (GTDB taxonomy): domain Bacteria; phylum Pseudomonadota; class Gammaproteobacteria; order Chromatiales; family Chromatiaceae; genus CAVQCX01. Next base: position 195,437 of record CAVQCX010000017.1, read on the forward strand.
CCCGATGGCGCCAGTCACGCTGCAGCAGGCACTGGTGCTCCGCCTGCGCCGCACCGAACAGCACCTGCAGATCGGTCTGACGATCATCGTCGAGTCGGTGGAAATCGATCTCTTCCAGACCGACGATCAGGCTCTCGAGCAACGAGCAGAGTGCACCGAAGTCGTCTTCGTCGACGGCCGGAAACCGGCCCTCATAACCGGAGATGCCGGCCTGCAATGCCCGGGCGGGATGAAAGCGCAGCCAAGCCTCATAGAACTCCTGGACCAGGGCATCAAAGGCCCGGCTAGCCTTGGACATCCCGGATCTCGAAGTCGTGGGTGATCTCGGCAACCTTGCCGAGCATGATCGAGGCGGAGCAGAGCTTCTCTGCGCTCAGACGCACGGCGCGCTCCACGACCTTGTCCGTAAGCCGCGCGCCCGAGACGATGAAGTGCACATGGATGCGCGTGAACACCTTCGGATCCACAGGCGCCCGCTCGGCCTCGATCTGCACCTCGCAGGCATCCACGGCATGCCGCCCGCGCTGCAGGATGTGCACCACGTCGAACTGGGTGCAGCCGCCCATGCCCAGCAGCAGCATCTCCATGGGCCGCACCCCCAGGTTGCGACCGCCGTGATCCGGCGGCCCATCCATGACCACGGCATGGCCGCTGGGCGACTCCCCAACCATCAGCGCGCCCTCAACCCACTTGATCCGTGCCTTCATCACATCTCCGACTCCCCTGGTCCGCGCGCAGCCTATCACAGATCGACAAGGGGTAGCAGGTCGCCTAGACTTGGGCTCAAGTGCCCCTTTCTTCAAGAATTTTGAGGTGAAATGTCGCTACCCATACCCATTGCCCGGATGCCCCCTGAGGAGCCCGAGTACCTGAAGCGGCTGCTATCGTTCTGCCACATACGGAGGTACCCGGCCAAAACGGACTTCATCCATCCCGGCGATCCCGCCGATGTGCTGTTTTACGTGATCGATGGCTCCCTGACCGCCATCATCGAAGACGAAGAGGGCCGCGAGATCATCCTGACCTATCTGAACAAGGGAGAGTTCATCGGCGAGATGGGCCTGTTCTCGGCCATGAAACAGCGCAGCGTGCTGGTCAGGACACGCTCGGCGTGCCAGCTCGCCGAGATCAGTTACGGCCGCCTGGAGCAGCTGCTGCAGACCGACCTCAGGGACTACAGCACGGACATCCTGTTCGCCCTCGGCCGCCAGCTCACCCAGCGCCTGCTCAACACCAGCCGCAAAGTCGGGCACTTGGCGTTCCTGGATGTCACTGGTCGCATCGCCGGTACCCTGCTCGAGCTGTGCAAGCAGCCCGACGCCATGACCCATCCCGACGGGATGCAGATCCGGATCACCCGCCAGGAGATCGGGCGCATCGTGGGATGTTCCCGCGAGATGGCGGGGCGGGTGCTGAAGATTCTCGAGGAGCAGGGCTTGATCGGCGTCAAGGGCAAGACCATCGTGGTATTCGGCACCCGCTGAGCACTCACACCCCGCCGCCCTGATCTGCGCCGTCGCGACCGCTCGCAACACGGCCAGACTCGGGCATTCGGTAAGCGCCCGCTCGACTGCTGCTCCTCAGCCGCCGAACAGCTCCGCAAGCCGCGCGCCGGGGTCGCCCGAGCGCATGAATGCCTCGCCGACCAGAAAGCTCTGGACCCCGTGGGAGCGCATCAGCGCAACGTCCTCCACCGAGTGGATACCGCTCTCGGTCACCAGTATCCGCCCCGGCGGAACCCGCCGGCGCAACCGTAACGTGGTCTCCAGACTCACCTCGAAGGTGCGCAGATTGCGGTTGTTCACGCCGATCAGGCGCGTATCGAGCCCCAGGGCCCGCTCGAAGCCTCCGCCTCGTCGTGGACTTCGACCAGTACGTCCATGCCCAGCCGCCGCGCGAGCCCAACGAGCTCGCCGAGCTGCCCATCGTCCAGGCACGCCAGGATCAGCAGGATGCAATCCGCACCGATCGCCCGGGCCTCGATCACCTGATAGGGATCGATGATGAAATCCTTGCGAATAACCGGCAGACTGCAGGCCGCTCGGGCCTCCTCCAGATACTCGTCGGCGCCCTGGAAGAAATCCCGATCGGTCAGCACCGACAGACAGGCCGCGCCGCCCGCTGCATAGCTGCGAGCGAGCTCCGCGGGGCGCAAATCCGGCCTCAAAACGCCTTTGCTCGGCGATGCCTTCTTGATCTCGGCGATCACCGCCGGGCGCCCTACGCTGAGCTTGGCGTCCAGCGCCGCCGCAAATCCCCGCGGCGGCGCCAAGGCCGCGAGCCTGGCCTGCAGCGCCGCTTCGGGCGTGCGCCCCCGGCGCTCGGCGATCTCCTCGAGCTTGCGCGCCAGTATCTTCTTGAGAATGTCGGGGGTCTCAGCCATGGGTCTCCCGCGCGCTGCCATCCAGCGGGCCGCTCAGTCGAAGCTCTGGGTCAGGATCACCAGCCGGTCGAGCCGATTCCTCGCCTCGCCGCTGCCGATCGCGGCGTCCGCGAGGCGTACGCCGTCCGCCAGGCCCGAGGCGACCCCCGCAGCGTAGATGGCGGCGCCGGCATTGAGGGTCACAATATCGCGGGCCGGTCCGCTGCGATCCTCGAGCACCGCGCGTATGGTGGCCAGACTGTCCGCCACACCCGCCACGCGCAGCTGGGAGATCGGCGCCCGGGTCAGGCCGAAATCTTCCGGGCAGACAGAGAACCGGCGGATTCGACCATCCCTGAGCTCGGCGATCTCACTGCTGTCCCCGACGGAGATCTCATCCAGGCCGTCGCGGGCGCGCACCACCAGGACATGGCGACTGCCCAGCTCCTGGAGCACCTGGGCGAGCGGATCGAGCAGCTCCTCGCTGAACACCCCGATGACCTGGTTGGGCGCCCCGGCGGGGTTCGTCAGCGGCCCGAGGATATTGAAGATGGTCCTCACCCCCATCTCGCGCCGGGGGCCGATAGCGTGCCTCATGGCCCCATGATGGGCGGGCGCGAACATGAAGCCCACCCCCACCTCGTCGATGCAGCGGGCGACCTGCTCGGGCGTCAGATCCAGCCTCACGCCCGCCGCCTCCAGGACATCGGCGCTGCCCGAGTGGGACGATACAGAGCGGTTGCCGTGCTTGGCCACCCGCGCGCCCGCCGCGGCCGCCACAAAGGCGCTCGCCGTGGAGATATTGAAGGTCCCGGAGGCGTCTCCACCCGTACCGCAGGTGTCCACCAGGCCATCTGGTGCGACCTGGACGGGGGTGGCCAGATCGCGCATGACCTGAGCGGCGGCGGCGATCTCGGGCACTGACTCCCCCTTCATACGCAGCCCGATGAGAAATCCGCCGATCTGCGCAGGGCTGGCACCGCCGGTCATGATGGTGCGCATGACCCCGGCCATCTCCTCGCGGCGCAGATCCCGCCTGCCCACGACCCGATCGATCGCCTGTCTCAGATCCATCGCCGGCCCGCTCGCGCCCGCCCGACCCGCCCGGCGGTCAACCGCAGCAAGCGCCGCGCCCCCACTCGCATTGCGGGCAAAGCACCTGACACCGCTCAAAGCCCCTCAAGGAAATTGCGCAGCAGATCGTGGCCCTGCCGGGTCAGGATCGACTCGGGATGGAACTGCACGCCCTGCACGGCGAGGTCCTTGTGGCGCACGCCCATGATCTCGTCCAGGCCACCGTCCTGTCGCAGCGTCCAGGCGGTAATCTCCAGGCACTCCGGAAGGGTCTCCTTCTCGATGACCAGGGAGTGGTAGCGGGTGGCCTGAAAGGGATCTGGCAGCGCCGTGAAAACGCCCTGGCTGGCGTGATGGATAGGAGATGTCTTGCCGTGCATCACCTCCCGGGCATGCACGATGCGCCCCCCGAAGGCCTGACCGATGGACTGGTGCCCAAGGCAGACGCCCAGAATCGGGATGCGACCGGCGAAGCGCTCGATCACCGGCACCGAAATGCCCGCCTCGGCCGGCGTACAGGGCCCCGGCGAGATCACGATGTGGTCAGGTCGCAACGCCTCGATCTGCTCTGTGGTCATCTCGTCATTGCGGCAGACAAGCACATCGGCGCCGAGCTCGCCCAGGTACTGCACCAGGTTGTAGGTGAACGAGTCGTAATTATCGATCATCAGGAGCATGGCTTCGTTATCCACTTGATTTACTTATATTTTTCTTATCTGTTCTGGCTATTTTACCCGCTTTCTTACCCCGGAGCGCCAGGGCGAGGTCGATTATCACACGGAAGCCGAGGGCGGGGCGATACGACGTATATATAGAGGTGTCAGTAGCACCACCCGCCCCGTAACGGCGTACGGTAATCGCGGTCCTAGGGCCCTGCTGGCCCGGGTCCGTGAGCAGGAAAACCCTCGCTTCAGCTTGATCGACAGGCATGTCTCTCGCGTCGAAGGCGCTTGTAGTCCTCGTTCTACAAAGATCTATCAGGTCGCTCTGATACCAGACCGCTCGATCACCGCGCTATGGGTGAATCGGGCCACGCGCCAGGAGGCAATGCCCGGCTGGAAGCCCCGGCCCTGCGGCGCCCCTTCGGGGCGTCGCCCCACATCAGGCTCCCTGCCTGCCCCCCGCTGCTCCTATCCTGCTTCCACGGGGCCGCCGCTCAGCCTCGATGGGCCCGACGGACACTCAGATCGTAGTCACGTCGACCCGGCAGATCCCTGATCCCCACAAGGTTTTTCGTTCCACGGTATTCGTGGTGTAGACGTGCCCACATCGACCCGGCAGATCCCTGATCCCCGACAGCTCCACCGCAACCTATTGATCCAGCACGAGCTACGGTTCAGCTGCGAGCGCTGTCCCGTCTTCACGATCTCGCCGTGGCGACAGCGCCTCTGCCGGCCGGGATTCCGGCCTTCCCGGCTCGCCGCCTTGACGATGCGCTCGTAGAGCGTGTTGAGCTCAAGGTTGACGGTGGGGTGGTCACGGGTCATCTGCAGGACACGGGTCAGAAGCTCCAGGTGCTTATCCTTCGCCAGAAGCGCACCTTGCTCACCTGGACACGCTCTGATTGCCTTGCTGATTCTCCACCACGTGCAGACTGGAGACTGTGGCTGCCACATCATCTGGCCATTCGCGTGGCGGCAGCACCGAGCCATCGGTAGCGAGAATCCGGCGGGGATCTAGGAAGGCGATCCGCGCGATATCCCCAAGCACACCCTCCTCGCTGATGTCTGCAGCTTCCATGGCTTTCATAGCGCGCCCGGAGAGGTACGCCTGGACGTTACCATTTGCTACCGATCTGGCTCCATGCGCGCGGGCCGCGCTTTCAGACCCTCCGTACACTGCGAGGTAGCAGACCGTCGCGTTTCCGCGGACGACCGGGTCCTCAGCCGCCCGGTAGATATCCGCAAACGCCCGCTGCTTGGCGGTCAGGCGGTGCTCGTCTCGGCCGGCCACCCCTATCCCCTGCTGGTTTCGCGCGTCCGGTGGCGGACCGAGCAGCCCGGACACTTGTCGAGCCGGCCCCGAGGCCGCGCCGCTGGAATCCCTGATCTGGCTTTCTCAAAGCGCCCCACGCCCGCTCGTCCCCTGTGTTCAACAGGATGCCGGGATTATATACAGGGTGGGCTGGCTTCCCTGTAGATCTCTTGCTCCAGGCTTGAGCACAACGACGCCCACCAGCCGCCCGCCGCCGCGCGTTACATCCGGCGCGTTACAGCGCTGCAGGTTAGCCTTTTCGCGCCTTCTGCAGTCCCCTGTGGCCCCCCTCGGAACTCGCTATAGGGCTCGCGCAGCTGCTCCGAGCACACCGCTGACCGATTGCTGCCATACGTACTGATACACCATAGCCCCGACCTCCTGCTTCTCCTCCTCCGTGAACGGTGGAGATGGCAGGTCGGTGTAGAGGCTGTCCAGGATCAACGTCTCCACCTCGGCCTGCGTCTGCTCCTTCTCCCAGAACCGATCGAGACCTGCGATCAGCCCCTGGACCGAAGCCAGCAGAGCTCACGGCTCGCCTGCTTGACCTTCTCGCGCTCGGCCTTGCCGAGCTTCCCTTCGTTCAGCAGGTCGAACAGCGCCAGCTCGTCTTCGCTCAGCCCCTCCTCGGCGGCCCGCTTCTGTTCCTCGTCGAGGCTGCTCGCCAGCTCGACCAGCTTGGCGAAGGTCTCTTCGACGGTGGCGCGGTCCTTCTCGCGGTTGTAGTCGGCGATGATCTCCTGGTACTTCTTGTAGTAGTCCATCCGCTGCGGATTGCGTGCGAGCATCTGCGCCAGCTTCTTCTCGACGACCTCGCCGGATGTCCTGCAGCGCCGCGTGCTTGCGCTGCACCTTCCTGGCGAACTCGTCGCGAAGCTTCTCGAAGTCGATCTGGCTCAGGTCGACGGTCAGCCCCTCGGCGTGGTCGTCGCCCGGCTCCTGCGCGCGGATGGCCTCGTTGACGATGCGGTGCAGTTCCTTGAGCAGCTTCGGTCACGTCGGCCGTGTCGCGCCGTTCTGTCGAGCTTCTTGTAGATGGCCTCGATGTTGTCGTGGCGCTCGGCATAGGCGAAGGCGCTCGGCTCCATCAGCAGCGCCTTGAACCGGATGAACACCTGCCGCGCCATGATCTCGAACCGGCGTTTGGCCTCGTCGGACGTGTAGAGCGCGTCCACCGCGTCGCGCAAGCGCCTGGATCCGAGCGAACCCCTTGGCCCCGATCAGCCGTGCCGGGTCGAAGCCCAGGCCTCGCAGATGGTTCTCCGTCGCCTCGATGGCCTCGAGCAGGGCCCGCACCAGCTCCTCGATCGGCGCGACGATCGTCCTCGCCGCCGTCGCCATCCTCCATCGTCGCCGAGGGCGTACTGCGCCAGGGCCTCGCGCAGGCTCTTGAGCATGCCGTTGTAGTCGACGATCACGCCGCAGTCCTTGCCGGGATAGACGCGGTTCGCGCGGGCGATGGCCTGCATCAGCGTGTGCGCCTTCATCGGCTTGTCGATGTACAGCGTCGACAGGCATTCCACGTCGAAGCCGGTCAGCCACATGGCGCAGACGATGGCGACGCGGAACGGATGCTCGGGGTCCTTGAAGGCGTCCTCCACGTCCACCCGCTTGCCGTCCGGCGTCTCGAAGCCCTGTCTTCATCACCGCGCGGTGCGGGATGATGTCGAAGCCCCACTTCTTGAAGTCTGCGACCTCGTTCTGCGCCTCGCTGATGATGATCTCGATGATCGTGCTCTCCATCCATGCGGCCTGCGCCGCGCAGCTCGTCCAGCTCGCTTGGCAAGCGCTTCCCGGTCGTCCGCGTCGGCTGCCGCGGCCAGCGCCGCCTCGGCCTCGGCGATCGTCGCACGGACCTGCGGCCAGCTTCGCCTTCCAGCGCGGCTTGATGCGCTGGTAGCATCCGGGCGCAGGTGATCTTGTCGATGCAGACCAGCATCGACTTGCCGGACTCCCAGCGCGTGGAGCAGTGCTCGACGAAGTCGTCGGCGATCTTGTCCAGCCGGTCGTCGGCCGTGATGACCTCGTAGTCCTTGCCCGAGCAGCTTCTCCAGCAGCGCCTCCTGGTCGGGGTCGAGCTCGGCCTCCTCGATCTTGCGTCGGCGATGCGGTCGTTCAGGTCGAGCCGGGCGATGCCCAGCTTCTCGCCGCGGTTCTCGTAGACCAGCTTCACCGTGACGCCGTCCTCCTCGGAGCGCTTGAAGTCGTAGCGCGAGACGTAGCTCGCCGAAGATGCGCTTGGTCAGCTCGTCGTGCTTGAAGAGCGGCGTGCCGGTGAAGCCGATGAACGCGGCGTTCGGCAGCGCCAGCCGCATGTTGCGGGCGAACTTGCCCGCCTGCGTGCGGTGCGCCTCGTCCGAGATGACGATGATGTCGTCGCGCTCGCTGTAGGGCTCCTCCGGGTTCACGTCCTGGTTGAACTTGTGGATCAGGCTGAAGACGAAGCGGTGGTTCTCCTTGAGCAGCCGCTGCAGCTCCTCGCCCGATGCCGGCGCGCGGCGTCTTCTCGTCGGCCACGCCGCAGCCGACGAAGGTGCGCCAGATCTGGTCGTCCAGGTCGTCGCGGTCGGTCATCAGCACGAAGGTGAAGTTGCCCGGCACCACGCGCCGCACCTTCTCGGCGAAGAACGCCATCGAGTAGGACTTGCCGCTGCCCTGCGTGTGCCAGAACACGCCCAGCCGGCCCAGGTCGGGATGGGCGCGCTCGACGAGCGGCAGCGTCCTGCGTCTCGCTGCGTGCTCTCGCACGGTCGCCGACTCGGCCGCAGCGTCGGCGTCTGTCGCCATCGTCCTCGGGACAGCTCGACGCACCCGATACGCAGCCGCTCGTCCGGCGGGAACTGCTGCTTCAGCTCCTCCTGGCGCATGCACCGACGCCACGGCGCTGTTCACGCCCAGCACCTGGTGGTTGCGCGCCACGATCTTGCGCGTGCCGCCCGGCTTGGCTGTCGTCGAACAGGATGAAGTTCTCGACCAGGTCCAGCAGCCGGTCCTTGGCCAGCATGCCGTCGAGCAGCACCTCGGCGTCCAGGCTGCCCTTGTCGCTTCTCGTCGTTGCGCTTCCACTCGACGAAGTGCTCCCACTTGCTGGTGATCGAGCCGTAGCGGGCCCGGTCGCCGTTGCTGACGACCAGGAAGGCGTTGTGGTGGAAGGCGTGGGCGATGATGTGCTCGTCCAGGTAGTCGCGTCAGGTTGTCGTCGAAGCCGGCGCGGATGTTCCTGTAGACCGCCTTCAGCTCGATGAAGACCAGCGGCAGGCCGTTGACGAAGCAGACCAGGTCGGCGCGGCGGTTGTAGTGGGGCACGCGCAGCCCTGTGATCTTCAGCTCGCGCACGGCGAGGAAGCGGTTGTTGCCGCGGTGTCGCGAAAGTCGATCACCCGCGCCTGGGCGCTGGCGCGTCTCGCCCGTTGGCGTCGCGCCAGCTCGACCGGCACGCCGTCGCGGATGAAGCCGTAGAACTCCTGGTTGTGCTGCAGCAGCGAGCGGGTGAAGTCGATGCCGGGTCAGCTTCTCGACGGCCTCGCTCGATCGCCGATTCCGGCAGGTCCGGATTGAGCCGCGTCAAGCGCCGCCCGCAGATCGCGCGATCAGCACGACCTCGCGCTCGATCGCCCGGCCCAGCGTGCCGTTCGGCCCGAAGGTCTCCTCGTTCTAGGCGTAGACGCTCTCCCAGCCCAGCCGTCGTGCAGGTGGTCGGCGAACGTCTGCTGGACCAGCCGGTCTTCGCTGTTGATGTCAGTGAAGGCCATCCCTGCATACGCCTGCTCAGAACTCCGGCGCGATCAATGCACCAGCGGCTCGAATCGCCAGCCGTCATCGGCTCGTAATCGGGCCAGCGCCCTTCCAATTCCACCAGAAGACGCTGTTTGGACGGGGCCGGAGCCGGATTGATCCTGCACGACCTGCGCCGTAATCGCCCGGGGAAAGCGCGATCGCTCGCACGAGGTCATCGACCAGATAGCGCGGCGCCCAGCCGATCATATAGTAGTCCTGAGTCTGGATCTGCACCGGCCAATTGCGAAGCCGGGTTGGTCAACTCGATAGTCACGTAAAGCGTTCTCGCCCGGGTTCAGGGCCCCGATCCGGCGCTTAATGCCGCGGCGCCATTCACATGCCGCCAGCCATGCAGGAAGAAACGGCAACTGAAGAACCCGTCCTCCCGGCGTTAGATCTTCGGAAAGACCTCGAAGCTGTCGGTGGCCCTGTAGCCACCGCCCACTTCCAGGATCTCCACCGGCTCGGCAGTCTCGGGCAGGTCGAGCATCCTCAGATAGTCGCCGAAGTCCCGACGGCCAACGGAGATAACCCGGTTCTTGAACAGCGGGAACAGGTCGGATGACTCGTAGGCCTTGGTCAATTTGGGAAAATCCAGCAAAGCCTCGAATCCGGCGCTCGCGTGTGCGCGCCTCGCTCCCTTCGTATAGCGAAACCGATAGGCGTGCCCATCCGATAGGACATCCAGCCGCCCCACCGGGAACCATCCGCGGGTCAGGCGTTTGTCCTGCCAGGCCAGGAACAGCGTCTTGTCGGTCATGGCGTAGTCCTTCTCAGTTGTTCGAGGTTGTAGTACATCAACTCAAGGGCGAACACCCGCGAAAGCTCGCTCATCCAGCCATTCGGCACCCGCTCCACGATCCGGCCAAGGACATCTCTGCTAACCTTATCCAGCCGTTTCAATGCCTGCCCGAAGATCTCCGGCTGCCGATCGGATGCGCGACGGACGAGTGCCAGCGGACTGAGCCCGCGACGGTCCGTAGGCTGCCAGTAGATGGCCCCGGGCGCTTTCTCGGCATACTGGCCTATCCGCCCCTCCTCAGTATTCGCCGCCGGGACTTACCAGAACCCTCGTCCAACAATTCTCGACCGAGGGAGGACGCGTGGTCGAAGGTCGGCGCTACCATCCCCGTCCATCCCCCCAGCGTCCGCTTCCGCAGAATACCCAGTTCTCGTGATGGCGGTCCGTATTCCCGATCAGTGCGTCCAGAAGCAGGTAGTCGCGAGCCGCTCCTTGGCCCAGCGCGACCCATCGGGGGAGTCGAACGCCCGGTCCAGAGCCGCGAAGATGTTGTCCAGGGTGTGGTCGGACTGGCGGAACTGCTTACCCGGATCGTAGTCCATCAGCTGCCCCGCCAGGACGTGGTTGCCGTGGTAAAGCTCGCGGCCCTCCCGGGCAAAAGACTCCGTGGCCGACCCCTGCACGCCCTGGAACAGCGCCAGCTCTACCCGTGCGTGCAGTATGTCGAGCGCGTCGGCTGCCTCAGCAGCGATCTTCTCCGCCCAGTGCTGGCCGGTGTTCGGCTGCGGGTACTTGAACAACCAGTCCGGCGCGGCGTCCGCCTTCCTGCACCAGAACTTCTCCTTGCTGCCCATGGCCTCCTTCTTCGAGCACCCAATCCGGCTCAATCTGGAGGATCTCATAGGGCGAGTCATCGGCCTCGGTCATCCTCGGACCTCCCCGCCCGTCGACAGGGGCGCAACCCCTCCCCCGCCCGGTGCCAAGTCCCAAGGGGGCCTTCGCGAACAACATCACTCTTTGGGCTCCGTCTCGCCCGCCGCGAGAAACTCCCGGTAGGGCTTATCCCAGTCCACGCGCGGGAAGGCGTCCTTCACCGATTGCAGGAAGTCCGGCCGGTTCAGGGTCTCGAACGTCACGTCCTTGTAGCGCTCGTCGAGCTGCATCTTCTGGATCAGGACGTCCGCCTTGGGAAAGACTCGGTCCAGCTCGGCGTCGAGCCAGAGCCGCCATTTTCTCGGTGGGTTTAGGCTGCAGCAGTTGCCCGAGCATGGCATCGGGTGGGCTTTCGACCACGCGCGGCAGGTAGTAGTCGATGACCTGCTTGCGCGACTCGTCGAGTTGGCTCTGCAGCTTGTTCTCAACGTTCTTCTGGTGGGCCTCCAGATTAGCTCTGAAGGTCTCTAGACGTTGTTCCAGGTGCGGCTTGGCCGATTTCAGCACGACCCTGCCGTGGCCTTTGCCAAGCGATGGCGTGAAATTCTTACGGATTTCGTTGAGCTCGTCCTCCAGCTTCTTCGACGAGAGCTTGCCGCCCTTTTCGATCAGATCGAAAGTAGTGCGCAGGCGCCCTTCCAGGTCCTTGCTGCCGCCGAGCTTGAGGATGTTCGGCGGGATGGCGAGGCGGTGACGCTGAATCGCCGCACCGGTGAGTTTCAGCTCGACGAATTGCAGGTAGGCGTTGAACACGCGCACTTGGCGGGCGAGGTCGAACTGCACCGGCGGCGCATCCTTTAGGCGCCTGGTCGACCTGGGCGAACTGTTCCTCGGTGATGGGCTCGGTGCCCACCTCTACCGGCAGGCTGGCGATGCGGTCACGTTCCTGCTGTTCGGCGCCTGGGCGACGGCGATCGCCTTGGCTACGGGTGATAGGCGCGCCAGGGCCTCGCGGAGCTGCTCGGTGGACAGGCGCATGGCGTTGGCCGCCTGCTGGCCTTGCGGCTCGGCCTCCAGATAGAGCGCCGTCGGGGTGAACAGGTAGCCCTCGTCGTCGACCAGAACCAGCGCGGTGCGCAGTCCGGGCGCGTCACGCACCACGATGTCGGCCGCACGAAGCGCCTTGACGGCCTCTATATCGCCGAAGCCCATGCGCAACGACGCGCTCGTCGAAATCCAGGGCGACGGTGACCATCTCGACACCGAGCCGAGCCGGCCACCTCGGCCATGGCCTGCGCCGGTGCGCACCTGCACACCCGGCCCTGCATAGCAGACGAACCGCTCGGCGGAACGGATCAGATCCGCGATGCGCTGCGAGTCGAGGGTGCAGAAGAGATGCGTCATACGGCGATCTCTCCGTTCATCAGGCGCGGGAGGAGGAGGTCGCGGGCGGTCTTAGTCGCATATTCTGAAGCTGCAAGTTCTTCACCTGCTCGAAAGCCAGCTCCAAGGCTTCCGCAAACGATGTGGCAAGCGAGAATGTCGGTAAGACGATCGGCAGCCCGCGGATGACCTGCTGGCTGATATTCGTCTGAGCCGCCCCCTGCGCCAGCGACATCAACTTCTCACGGGATTCGCGAAAATACAGGCTTGTGTAGATTGCGCCGCCTCTCGGATCTTTCCCGAACAAAGCGCAACAAGCTTGATTTGTTGCCGAGGGTCGAGCCAGAATTCCAGTTCGACCAATGTTCGTGCCACCGTAAATTGAGACCAAGACTGTGTTCTCTGGGTACAACTTTGCCGGAAGAACGAGCCAATGCTTCCTCAGTAATCTTTTCCTCGGTCTCGAAAATGTAGTTGTCGTTCAGCTCCTGCGTCTTTACCCAATTGATTTCACCCGTATAGAAATCAGGAATCTTCCTGCTCGGGGTTCCGCCAGCGTACGTGTCGTAGAAATCAGCGATGGTTCCTGCGTCCCACCCCTCCGGCACGCCGTCGATGATGCGGCTGTGCTCGTGGCCGGGGAAGCGCAAGCGGACGAACCACTCGCGGTAGAGCTGCCGCGCCGCTTCCTCCAGCAGCGCCATCCGCCGGCGGTTGTTTTCGATCAGGTCGTCGTAGGCTGCCAGAACGTCAGCAACTCGCGCTTGAACGGGTGCGACGGGAAGCGGAAACTTCGAACCTTCTAGCACCGTGAGCTGGCGTTCGGCTGTGCCGCCACTGATTCACTGTTCCCCAAATGCCTCTGGAGTGCGAAGCCGTGGTCGAAGTACGATAGCAGACAAACCTTTGCATGTCTCGGGCGGATACCGCACCAACCTACGGCCGCCCAAGGCAGGCATGGAAAGCCTCGCGGATAGAACTGCATACCCGACCGTGGCTCCGCAGTAGTTGACCACGTCGTATGCTCTTCGGCGCCGGCGAGACCGCAGCTTGTCCTCTGTTACTCGGAAATATGGCGGACATGAAACCCAGTCGAGCGCTCGTGGCACGATCGCCGTGATTCCGACGAAATGAGGTCTTCCGCTGCTTTGGGTGAGAGGCCATGAAGTATGGCGTAGGATCGCACTTCTTGACACACGTCGTTGACACTGACCGCTCAGTTCACACCCCCAACTCCTCGAAGTTCTCCTGAATCCTCGCCGCCAGCTCCGCCGCCTCGCGGTTCAGGTCGGCCAGTTCGACGTGGATGTCGCGCAGGGTCTGCTCGAAGTCGAAGTCCTCGTCCTCCTCGGGCGGGGCGACGCCGACGTAGCGGCCCGGGGTCAGGCTCCAGTCGGCGGCCTCGATTTCGGCGCGGTGACGGCCTTGCACAGGCCCGGCACGGCGATGAACTCGGCGTCGGGGAAGCGGTCCTGCAGCCAGACGATCTGGCGGTGGAAGTAGACGGCGAGCTTGAGCTGTTCGACCGCGGCTTTGCGCTCGGCGTCGAGCTGCTTGATGCGGCGGTAGGCAGCGCGGCGGTCGTGGTACTCGGCGGCGTCTTCCTCACCGGCCAGATCGTGGGCAAGCTGCCCGGCGCGGGCGGCGAGCTTGTAGAGCAGGTCCACCTGCTTGACCAGGCCGCGGATGCGCTCGGCCAGCGGGTCGAAGGTCTGGCGGGCGACGTGCTGGTCGGCGTTGGTGGCGGGCGGTGCCTTGCGGTCTTCTTGCCGAAGGCCTCCAGGTCCGCAATCAATGACTCTCGGTCCGACTCGTAGGCGACCTGCGCCTCGGCCAGCTCGGCCAGGGCATCGGTGAGCGGCTGCTTCTTCTCCGTGTCGACGGCATCCAGCGGCGCGACGCTGTCGGCGAAGTCCTGCAACTGGTCCCGCAGTTCGGCGAGCGTCTTATCGAACGCGGTCAGCTCGGCGGGAACCAGCGCGATCTCTTCGGAGACCTTGCCGAAGTAGTCCTTCACCAGATCGAGGAACCGCTCCTGCTGTCCACGATAGAGCCAGACGATGGCGGTGAGGTTGGCGAGCTGCTCCGGGCTGAAGTCGTAGATCTTGCGCGTGACCTTGCGGTAGACGTTGCGGGCGTCGAGCATCAGCACCTGGTCGCGCCGCTCCTCGGGCTTGCCTTTGTCGAGGTGCCACAGCTCGCAGGGCACGGTGCGGGTGTAGAAGAAGTTGGAGCGGATGGCGATCATCACATCCACGTCGCCGGTCTCGACCAGCTTGCGGCGCACCTCGGTCTCGCCGTGGCCGGCGCTGGAGGCCTGGGAGGACATGACGAATCCGGCCCGGCCCTTGTCGTTCAGGTAGCTGTGGAAGTAGGAGATCCACAGGTAGTTGCCGTTGGAGACCTTCTTGGCCTTGTTCACGCCGGGCAGGCCGAAGGGCAGGCGGCGGTCGTCCTTCACCTTCTCGGCGTCCACCATATCCACGTTGAACGGCGGATTGGCCATCACGAAGTCGCACTTGCCATAGAGGCTGTGCGCGTCCTCGTAGAAGGTGTTGGCCTCGCGGATGTCGCCTTCCAGGCCGTGCACGGCGAGGTTCATCTTGGCCAGGCGGATGGTGGTGGCGGTCTTCTCCTGGCCATAGAAGGTGACCTTGTGGCTGGTGTCCTGGCCCGTGGTCGCTCGATGAAGTGGCTGGACTGCACGAACATGCCGCCGGAGCCGCAGGCGGGGTCAAAAACGATGCCGTGGTCCGGCTCGATGACGTTGACGATGGTCTGCACCAGCGAGGGCGGCGTGAAGAACTCGCCGTTGTCCTGCGCGCCCTGCATGGCGAACTTCATCAGGAAGTATTCGTAGATGCGCCCGAACACGTCGCCCGAGGCGGTGCGCAGAGCCTCGCTGTCGAAGATGCGCAGCAGGTCTTCGAGCAGGTCGTGCTCGAAGCTCGTCGTAGTCCTTCGGGAGCTGGCCCTGTAGCGGCTCGAAGTCGGCCTCGATGGCGTTCATGGCGTCGACCAGCGCGTTGCCGAGGTTCGTGCCCTTGGGGAGTTTGAGCAGCTCGTCGAACGGGCTTTCTGCGGCAGCATCATCGCCCGGCGCTTGACGAAGTCCGCCCTTGACCAGCGGGCGCTTGGGCATATTGCCGGCGGCCTGGTCGGCCTCGATTGCCGCCATGGCGGCATAGAAACGGTTGGTGGCGTGGCGCAGGAAGATGACGCCGAGCACCGGCATGCAGTACTCGCTGGAGGTCAGCTTGGAGTTGGCGCGAAGCTGGTCCGCGGCCTCCCAGAGGCTGGTCTTCGATCTGTTCGATGTTCTGGAGGGCGTTCCCTGTCATTCGCTGTTCTCGTTAATCGTTCTATTTGCCGGCGCCTTGCGCCCGGGACCGGGTTCGTGAACGGCGAGACCGTGCGCCTTCGCGTAGTCCAGCACCAGCACCTCGATCATCGAGGCCGCCGAACGTCGCTCGTGCTCGGCAGCTTGCCTCAGCAGCGCCTTGACCTCGGCGGTGGTGCGGATGGTGAGGACTTCGTTCTTGGTGCGCGGCATGTCGCAGTTACCCGGACGGACAGACGGTGATGCGAATGTACTGCCCCACCGGTTCGGTGACAAGCACGGCCCTCTGCTCCCGCGCACTCGCAGGCGTGCGTCCAATGCCACGGGCGTTCGCGCTGGCGACGCGTGACGACGGCGCCCGGCCGGGGTTCAACTAGCATTCGGCGCATGAACAAGTGGCCGGGTGCTTGGCCTGTTTAGTCGTTCAGGCGCTCAGTGCTCAGTGCTCAGTGCTCAGTGCTCACGAAACTCGCCGCAGCGAGCCCCCGGCAAGCGTTCTGGGGTCCCCAGGCTGGACTCCCGGCAGAGGTGACGCAGAGGGCACCCAGCCAAGGTAACCCGCGAGAGGGTCCCCGAGCCCTACGAAACCCCCATCGGCGTGAGTGGGGCCTGCGTAACGCGCGAACCGGCGCTCGGGCCTCAGGGCCGCGCCAATACGCCCAGAAGCGGACTGAGGGCCTAGAGGGGCAGCAGGGGTACCTCCTGCTCAGAGTCTCTCTAGGGCAGTTTCCGGGGCGCCGTGTCCCTGAGAGTTGGGGTGTGGCACGCGTAAGAACCAAGTGTAAAGGGGCGACTGCCAGGACCCACCCGCCAGAAAAGCCCCCCGGGGGACGAAGTTGAATTTGGGACCCTTTTCTGGGGACAGGGAGACGATCCTGACAGGGCAAGGTCGGCGCCCACCCGCAATCGCCCGGCCAACTATCCATCGCGGAACAGGCAACAGGCCCGTGGGGGGCTGATTGGGGGACCTGCGCAAAACCAGAAAAGAAACAAGCCCATGTTTTCATGGGCTTACGTCATGGAATTGGCGGAAAGGGTGGGGTTCGAACCCACGTGGGGCTTGCGCCCCCAACGGATTTCGAGTCCCTGTTTCGCGCAACCCGGCGCAGCCTGACGCAGAAGACTTCCTTTGTTTTCATACGCTTGAAAACACGACTACTGTGAGGGTCGGGCACAGATGCGTCGATTTGAGCCCGGCAGTGTGCCGAATTTGCCCCCGCGGTGCACTGGTATCAGCCAAGAGCCCGGCGCCGACCTCCACCAGTACATGATCTTCGCCAGCTCCGAGGGTGTCCGGGTCGATCGACGAGCCCTTGCCCAAGCCCCCGGGCTCGCCCAGGGAAGCCTTGCCGCCGTCCAGGTCCGGATGGTCAGCCAGGCGCAAGAGTGCAGCCGCAGGGCCTTGTAGGCCGAGCGGGGATCCCGGGATCAGGCAGGTGCGGTGCCGACCATCGACGGCGGGCAGGATCTAGATCAGGGCCGGGGCGGATCTCGGCTACCAGGACATGCAGGACTTCCCGGACATGCTCCTGGCAACTTTTCCCAGGTGCCGACCATCCACTTGCCCTCGGGTCAAGGTCGGGGTGCTGGTGCTGTTCCAGGTCGGGCAGAGCACGTGCCCAGGGTGCCCTCGGGGATGGGCGGCTTCCGGGGCCCGGATCGCCCGGGGGATTCTATGGACGCGCAGACCCCGGTCCGCGGACTGATGCCATCGGGATGTGACGCTCGAAAGCTTCGGTGATTGCTACCACTGCTCAACGATCTTCATTCCAGGGGCTCACCACAATGCGGGCACATCCTGGGCTCGTGCCCCTTCGCGATCTCCTCGACGAAGCCCGAGCCGATGATCCCCGCCGGCAACGCTACCATCCCTATGCCCAGGATGGAGATGATCGCCGCCAGGACCCGCCCTAGGCCGGTTACCGGGAAGACGTCGCCATAGCCCACGGTGGTCAGCGTAACAACCGCCCACCACATCGTCTGCGGAATATCGGAGAAGGCCTCCGGCTGCGCTTCGTGCTCGGCGGAGTACATCAGAGACGCCGAGATCACCAGCAAGATCAGGAGCACCAGCAGCGAGAGGACCAGCTCTTCGCGGCGCCGGGCGATCACCCGACCGATCAGGCGGAAAGCGCTGCTGTAGCGCCCGAGCTTCAACAGCCGGAAGATCCGAAAGACCCGCAGGAACCTGAGCACCCGAAGGTCAAGACCGAGGAACGGCAGGTAAGCCGGGGCAATGGCCAGCAGATCGATCACCGAGAGCGGCCGCACGGCGAACCGAGCGCGGCCGATCACGATGCCGCGGAACCGGGGATCAGCGGTCGCGCTCCAGAGCCGCAGCAGATACTCCACGGTAAAAATCCCCACGGAGACGACCTCGATGAGCGTGAATAGGCGCTCGTGTTCCGTCGCCAGTGGTTCGACCGTGCCGAACACGACCGCGACAACGTAGTGGTTGATGAGGATCAGCGCCATGATGAAGAGGTCGAACAGACGGCTTACCGTGTCGCCGGGTCGCGCGGCCTCGACGATCTCCCAGGTGCGGTGCCGGTAATCTTCGAGCGACATGGGGTTGGTGCGGCCGATTCAGGAGCCGACGGCTTCAA
>CAVQCX010000018.1:0-414598 GCA_963711095.1 uncultured Gammaproteobacteria bacterium
CCGTGGTCTGGCTGACGACAACTGGCAAGATGACGCCGAGGCGGACGCGTATCTAGCCGCGATTTTCGGGACGGCTTGATGTCAGACGAGCCGGAAGTGCTCGTTTGCGACACGACCTTCTTCAGCCTGACCGGCCAGATAGGCACGCATCCCGAGCGGTTCCAGCACTGGCCCGCTGAGGCGGTTCGCCGCATCGATCGAGCAGTGCTCGCGATCAGTGTGATCACCATCGCTGAAGTTCGCGCCGGCATGATTGCGGCGTCGTGGGGCGAGGCCCGCGTGCGCAGGGAGGAGCACCGCATGACGGCACTCCTTCGCTTGCCTCTCGACAACGCCTTGCTCTCTCACTGGGCAGAGTTGCGCGCGGCCACGAGGCAGGCGGGCGCCGCGATCGGTGACAACGATCTGTGGATTGCGGCGACGGCTCAAAGCCGCGACTTGGCGGTTGTGACATGCGACCGCGATTTCCTCGCCCTCGAGAGCCTTGGGATCTCGGTGCTTTACCTAGCGCGCACCGCTGAGTCGGGCTGAGAACTCGGACCTGCCATCCTGCGCGGCCGATGGCCCGATTCCTGATCGTCGGTGGTGGACAGCGCGCGCTCGACCTGGCGCGCGAGTTGAGCGCGGAGGGGCACGCCCCGCGGATGACGACGCTCGACCCCGCGGGCTGCCCCGCGATCGAGGCGGCCGGGGGCGAGTGCGTCGTCGCCGACCCGGACCGCGTCGGCACGCTGCGCTACGCGCTGGACAACGTGACGATCCTCATGTGGCTGCTGGGCGACGTCGACGCCGAGCCGCTGCACGGGTCGCGCTGGAAGATGATGCTGGAGCGCACGATCGACACCACCGTGCGCGGCGTCCTCTACGAGCGCGGCACCGACGCGGGCGAAGCGCTGACCCGCCAGATGGCCCAGTTCAACGGCATTCCCCACGCGATCCTCGACGTCGACACCGACCCGTGGGTCCCCGCGGCGCACGCGGCGATCGACGAGCTGCTGCGCGCGTGACGTAGACTTTCCGCAATCGGGCAAAACCCGACCGGAATTTGCTGGAGAGTGCCCGTGGATCGATACGCCAAGGACGTCCTCGTCGACACGCAGTGGGTCGCCGACCACCTCGACGACGACGCCGTGCGCATCGTCGAGGTCGACGAGGACCCCGCGCTGTACGCCGAGGCGCACATCCCCGGTGCGGTCGGCCTGGACTGGCGCAACGAGCTGCAGGACCCTGCGGCGCGACTTCCTCGACGCCGACGACTTCGCCGCGCTGTTCGGCTGGCGCGGGCATCTCCGACGATCACACGATCGTCCTCTACGGCGACTCGTTCAACTGGTTCGCGGCGTCACCTACTGGTACCTGAAGTACTACGGCCACCCGACGTCCGCCTGGTCGAACGGCCCGCGCGAGAAGTGGATCGCCGAGGGGCGTCCCACCTCCTCCGAGGTGCCGAGCCACGCGCCCGCGACGTTCACCGCGCGCCCCGGCGACACCGCGATCCGCGCCCGCGCGACGAGGTGATCGCGACGCCGACGGCGCGAGGCCAAGCTCGTCGACGTGCGCTCGCCCGCAGGAGTACGCCGGCGAGGTGATCGCGCCCGCCGGCTACGAGCAGGAGGGCGCGCTGCGCGCGGGCCACATCCCCGGCGCCGCCTCGGTGCCGTGGGCGTACGGCGGTCCAGGAGGACGGGACCTTCAAGTCCCGCGAGCGGCTCGAGGAGCTCTACGGCGGCAAGGGGGTCCTCAACCGCGACCCGATCGTCGCGTACTGCCGCATCGGCGAGCGCTCCGCGCACACCTGGTTCGTCTGCACGAGCTGCTCGGCCGCGAGGACGTCAAGAACTACGACGGCTCGTGGACGGAGTACGGGCAGCCTCGTCGGCGTGCCGATCGAGGTCGGCGCGCCCTACTGACAGCGCAGGCCCGCGGCGGCGAGGGCGTCGCGGACCTGGCGGTCGCCGCCGGTCAGCCCCGATTCCGCCGCGCGCAGGATCTCCGGCGCCGGCGGGGTTCCGCGGGCGATCTGCGAGCGCACCAGGCGCAGCCGCATCGACTGGTTCAGCAGCGCCCGCACGGCGGCGGCCTCGGTGTCGGTCGGGTCGCGCGGGTCGCCCTGGGCAGCGCCAGCGCGGCGTGGGCGGCGGCCTGCTCGGCCGCGCGCACCCGCGAGGCGATGTCGCCGCTGCCGTGCAGCGCCGCGGCCCCCGCCGACGCGGCCGCGCACGCCCGCGCGGGGCCGTCGGTCGCCCGGTCGCCGCCGCAGGCCGCGAGGGCCGCGGCGAGCGCGAGCACCGCGGCGGCCGCGGCGGCCGGTCTCACGCGGCCGCCTCGGCGTCCAGCATCGGCTGCAGGCGGGCCAGCAGGTCGGACAGCATCCGCGCGGTCGCGCCCCAGATCAGGTGCTCGCCGATCACGTAGGTGTCGGTCATGAACGGCATGCCGCGGCGCACCAGGCGGCGGCGCTCGTAGGCGTCGCGCAGCTGCGTCGAGCGGGAACTCGAGCACCTCGGCGACCTCGCGCGGCGACGAGCGTCCACGTCGTACGCCCGGCTCGATCAGGCCGACGAACGGATAGATGGCGTAGTTGGTGGCGATACGTCGGCGTCGGCTGCAGCGCGCCGACGAGCTCGCACGGCGTCGGACGGGCAGCCCGATCTCCTCGTCGGCCTCGCGCAGCGCGGTCAGCCGCAGTCGCTCTCGTCGCGTCCTGGCGCCCGCCGGGGAACGAGATCTCGCCGGCGTGGCGGCGCAGGTCGTCGCGGCGCTTGGTGAAGACCGCGTGCAGCCGCGCCGCCGCGTCGACGTACAGCGGCACGAGCACGGCGGCGTCGATGCGGCCGCCGTGGACGTCGCATCGCCGCCGCCTCCTCGGGCGTCGAGCAGGACGCCGGCGAGGAGCTCGCGCGGCGAGGCTCAGCGGTCAGTGCACGCTCGACCCGCTCGTCGAAATCGACCTCGCCCTCGAGCGTGCGGTGGACCGGGCACTTCGCGGCGATGACCTGCAGGCGCTCGACCTGCTCCTCGCTGCAGCGTGCGTCGGGCAGGCGCATCGACGAGCTCGAACTTCGTCGGGCAGCCGCGCTCGGCGGGCTGGTAGTCGCAGTCGACCTCGAGGCAGCCGATGTCCCAGCCCTTGCGCTTGGCGTACATCTCCATCGTGATCGCCGTGCACGAGGCGAGGCGACGCGGCCAGCAGCTCCTGCGGGCTGGGGCCCTGGTCGTCGCCGCCGGCGTCGCGCGGCTCGTCGACGGTCACGCGGTGGTCGCGGACGTTGACGGTCTGACGCATGGCGCCGCGTGCGACGGGCGGTGGCCTTCATCGGGTTCCATCGTAGCCCCCGATCCGTGCAGGGCCGCTAGTCCTCCAGCGGGTTGAACAGCAGCCCGGTCGGCACCTTGGGGAAGAAGTAGGTGGTCTTCGGGCGGCATGTCTCGCCGCTCGGCGGCGACTTCGACGACCTGCTCGACCGGGGTCGGGCGCACACGAAGGCGAGCGTCGAACGCGCCCGATGTCGACGAGCTCGCGCGCCTGCTGGCGGTGCGCGCGTAGCCGAGGCCGTCGAGGTGGGCGATGTCGTCGTCGGTCATGCTCCAGCGCGCCCTTGAGCAGCAGCGCCTCGAGCACCGCGGTGTCGAGCCGGCGGTACGGCGGCGCTGTGGTCCGGCCAGCGCGTCGTCGGCGATCGGCTGGTCCTTGAGCGTGAGCCGGAACGGCCGGCGGAAGTGCGCGTCGATGTAGCCGACGCTGAGCGGGCCGCCCGCGGGCCCGGGCGCAAGCTCCTCGGTCCTCGGCCGATGTCGAAGTCGGCGCGCAGCGTCTGCGCCAGCGCCTCCTGCTGGGCCGGCGTCGGTGTCCTTGACGAGGCGGTGGGTGGGGAAGACCGTCAGGCCCGGGTCCTGCAGCGCGACGAGGCACATCAGCACGTAGCGGTGCTCGCCCTCGCCGCCGATCTCCTCGGCGTAGACGCGCGCGGTCTCGTAGCGGTGATGGCCGTCGGCGATCAGCAGCTCGGCCTCGGCCAGCGCGGCCTGCACACCGGCGATCGCGTCGGGGTCGGCGACCCGCCACAGCCGGTTGCGCGTGCCGTCGTCGTCGGTCGCCTCGCGCCCAGGGCGCGCCCGCGGCGAACGGCGCGAGCGCGCGCCAGGCGCGCTGCCGGCGGGTCGGAGTAGAGGCTGAAGATCGGCGACAGGTTGGCCTGCGTCGCCCGCGTCAGGCGCAGGCGGTCCTCCTTGGGGCCCGGATGGGTGCGCTCGTGGGGGCGGATGCGCCCGGCGCCGTAGTCGCTCGACGCGCACGCGCGCCAGGAAGCCCTGGCGGGTCAGCGCGCGCCCGTCGGGACCGGTGTAGGACTGGCGCAGGATCCACAGCGCAGGCTCGTCGTCGCGCACGATCGCCCCGTCGGCCTGCCACTGCGGTCAGCAGCTCGGCGGCGTGCGCGTAGACGTCGCCGCCGGGGGTCCTCGGGCAGGTCGAGGTGGACGACGTTGTACGGCGAGCGGGCCACGAGCGCGGCGCGCTGCTCGGCGTCGATCACGTCGTAGGGCGGGGCGACGACGTCGCCCAGCGCGCCGGCGACGGCAGGCTCGTAGCGCAGGGCCCGCAGGGGCTGGATCTCGGCCATCGCTCAGCGGTGCCTTCCGAAGTCGGTGGTGTAGGTGGCGGCGGCCCGATCGCCGCCGTCCTGCGGTGCGCTGGGGACGATGCCGATGCCGATGTCGCGCAGCTTGCCGTCGAGGATGTTGCGACGGTGGCCCGGCGAGCGCATCCACTCGGCGACGATGTGCGCCGGTGTGGCCTGCTTGTGCGAGCCCCAGGCGATGTTCTCGGCCAGGAGGCGGTAGGCGCCGTAGCCGGCCGCCTCGATGCGCTGATCGGGGGTCGTGCCGTCCGGGCCGATGTGGTCGAAGAAGCGCAAGCGGACCATCTGCTTGCTGAAGCCGGTGGCGGCGCGCTCGAGCGCGCGGTCACCGCGCAGCGGGGGCAGGTGCCGGGCTCGCCGCTGCTCGTTGAGCAGACACAGCGTGGCCTTGCGGCCCTGGGCGATGGTGGAGGCGGACGGCACGGTGGTCGCACCGGCGCACGTGCGTGCGTCCGCGGCGACGGCGGGCAGGAGCAGGGCGAGCAGGAGCGCGAGGACGAACCGACCGACAGGCATCGGGGCACCATAGACGCCGGGCCACGCGGAAGGCGGGCCGGGCCGCCCAGCGATTACGCTGCCGGCCGGAGAGACGCGATGGAGGAGGTGGCGCCATGAAGCGCCGTTCGTTGTTGTTGGCCGAGTGCACCATGCCCGAGGTCGAGGAGCACCTGGCCAGAAACCCGATGGTGCTGGTGCCGGTCGGCGCGACCGAGCAGCACGGCCCGCACGCCCCCTACGGCACCGACTACATGTCCGCCGCCGAGGTCTGCCGGCGGATCGCCCCGCGCCTGGACGCGCTGGTCGCCCCGCCGCTGCCCTTCGGCGTCTCGGGCGACCACCTCGGCTATCCGGGCTTCCCGTTCCTGTCGGCCGAGACGATGGCCGCCGTGATCCGCGACCTGACCACGTCGCTGTCGGCCGGCGGCTTTCGCACGATCGTCTTCGTCAACGGCCACTACACGAACGTCATCGCGCTGCACGCGGCGGTCCTCGACATCGGCGCCACCCTGCCCAAGGGCAGCGCGGTGTTCCCGTTCACCTACTGGGACGCGCTGCCGCCCGACCAGCTGCAGGCGTTCCTGTCGATCGAGGTCGGCCTGCACGCCAACATCGGCGAGACGTCGGTCATGCTCGCGATCGATCCCGAGCTCGTCGACATGGACAAGGCGGTCGCCGAGTACCCCGACGCTCCGGTCGCGCTCGGGCCCGGCCTGGTCGGCTCCTACTTCTTCTCGGGCAACGGCACCCTGCCGCGGGCCAGCAAGACCGGCGTCTGGGGCGACCCCACCGGCTCGACCGCCGAGCTGGGCGAGCAGTACCTGGCGCAGCTCGAGGACGCCTGCGTGACGTTCGTCGGCAACGCGCTGTCGCTGTTCGGCGCGTTCGCGGAGGACTGAGGCGCCCCGGGCAGGACTCGAACCTGCGACGCTCCAGGTCCACTTTGAACTCTCGCTCTTCCCCTGTGTCAAGCCTGTCGCCCTCATCCCAGAACTTAACCGTGCTGCTTTCCGAATTGCCGCGGGTCGCCGCAGCAAGATCGACCCTCCCAAACCCCTGGTGACTGTTCGGAACTGTCCCGGCCTCGCTCGGCGTGTATTGACCCGGAATCGGATCAGCGCCGTTGATGAGTATTGCTTTCACTAGCGCCGCACTGGGGTTGTGCACGCCAACCGACCCAAGGTACTCCCGAATCACTGCGGCGCATCCCGCCACAAGCGGTGTCGCCATACTCGTGCCGCCGTCGTAGAAATAAAGAGCATCGCCCGACGGACCCCAACCATTGCCTACCCCGCGAGCCCGAGAACGCGCCGACAAGATTGCCGTTCCAGGCGCGACCACATCGGGTTTGATTCTACCGTCCGCGGTAGGCCCCCTTGAGCTGAACGCCGCGAGCCCGTCCGGATTGTCGGCGAGCCTGTCATCGCTGATCGGCGGAACAGGAAAGTCGCTACCCCATCCCTCTCCGTATGTCGCTATCCGGTAACTGCCGTCGACGTATTCGAATTCCGGTCTGTTGTTTTCGGTGGCTCCTACCGTGATGCAATTCTTTGCTGTTCCGGGTGACCCTACGGAGCCCAGGTCGATTACACCATTTCCGTCCTTATCGATCCCTTCGTTTCCGGCTGCGAACACGATCACCGCATCGCGATTTCGCCAAACGAACGCATCCACCTCATGTGATTCCTGCGTGTACCCATTCCCTGGGGACCCCCACGAGTTCGAGTGCACGCGCGCCCCATCCTCATAAACGGGCCGGAAGAGCTGCTGTAGGTCGTTCGGCAATCCTCCCAAATGTCCGTAAGCGTCAAGCACGGATTGAACAATCAGCTCCGCCTTCGGAGCAGTGCCGCAAATCCTCCCGTCGGCGCTGGAAACCCCGTCCCCCAAGACCGACCCGCAAACGTGGGTTCCGTGCCCGGCGGGATCACTCGCTGTCACTCTGCCCAATGCGTAGAGCTTCCGGACTCGTCCGGCGAACGCGGGATGGGGATCGTCCACGGATCCCGTGTCGAACCCCGTGTCGCACACCGCCACAATCTGGCCCGTTCCTTCGAGAGATGATTGCTGCGCAACATCCGCGCCTATGATTCCGCGCGCGACATTGTTCCAGAGTCGCTTTTCGAGCACCGGCTCGACGTGCCGCACCTGATCGAGCGCAGCGATTGCGTTTAGGCGATCGGCCTCGACGCGAATACGAAATTTTCCGCCGTCCGGCTTCAGATCCTCAGAATCAATACCCACTGCGGCGCTGAGTCGTTCAACCATACTGGAAGGATCGACCCCACGATGCAGCACGACATCGACCAACCGTGAGCCTGACCGAGGAGATCCGGCAAGGCCGCCCAGGTCAAGCAGACGAGCGCGTGGCTCGCTGGCCGCGGCGTGAAGCGATGGCGCGATCTTGAAGCCCTTCATATATACGTTCGCCCAGCCGACAAATGGGAGTGCGCGCACTCTGTCCAGGTCGTCCGGCTCGTATTTACATATGTAGGTGTCGTTCGGAACGTATTCCAGCAGCTGAGCGCCAACCTCGCGAAGCTGCTCCTTTTGAGCAGTCGAAAGCGGGCCTTTTGTTTGCACTAAAATATATTCCGAATCAGCGCTATTGGAACTGAGCAAGGCGCGTTCGGCTAGCCGCGGCCCATCCGCGGTCGGGTCAAGAGAAATGCCATTAATGGTTATTCCAGACATGCTGATCTCCCTGCTGTCGATCTGCTGTCAGCGTCGACCAAAAAGGGCGCACCGATGTGGACAATTCTTGCAATCACACACGCGCCTTCGCAAATGTCGGCGGTTTTCCGTCCGCCCCACCACTGGACCTCATGCCCCGTAGCGGCGAAACCCAGGACGCCGCGCCGCGGGTTGTTGGGGTGTCGGAGTGGATTTTGCGACCATGGGAGGAAGGGCATACAGATTCCTGAGGTTCCTTTCCAAGCGCCCAGTTATATCCTTGGCGGATTCGGATGAAGGATTTGTAGACGGAAGGGAAACAAAGTGCAATAGAAAACGGAAAATATTTTTGGTAGCCCGCACGTTTGCAGAGTTCGACGCGTGCGATCTAGAAAAAAATACCAAACAGCTAACATACCGGGAGAAATCGTTCGCCCAGCGCCCAGCAACCGCCGTTTCAGATATCCTCTCCCTCAAGCCGCCACCCTCCCCATCGCTCCCCCAACCTCCGCACAAACCCCGACTCCCGATGACAGGTCATCACCAACCTGTCCATCGCCCTTGTCATCGCAACATACGCAAGCCGTATCTCGTCCGCCTCGCTCTCATGCTCGCTCGGTAGATACCCGAGGCCCGGCATGGCGACCACCGGAAATTCCAGACCCTTGCTGGAGTGGAAGGTCACGACCTTCACGCTGTCCTGCTCGGGACACCACGAACGGACCTTTCCGTTTGCGCTCAGCCATTCCGCCGTTATACCGGCTCGCTCCAGCGCGCCCGCGACCTTCTCCCCCATGAAGCGATTGCGATAGAGCACTGCCATATCGCGCCAGGGGGTGCCACCGGCATTCAGCTCCTTGAGGCGCCTGGCGATGTAATCGGTCTCGGCTTTGAAGCTCGGCAGCCGAATCAGCTCCGGCTGCGGGCCGTGGCGCTCGGCGCTCTCGGGGAGGATGAGAGGGATGCCGTCCTCGTCGGCATCCTCGGGGGTGAGCACGTCTTTCGCGAAGGCGTAGGCGACCTTCAGCACCTCGGCGGTATTGCGATAGTTGAGCCGCAGGATGGTGGTGCGCCCCGCGGCCTGGATGCCGACGCTCTTGAAGCTGAACTTGCGCTTGGCTCTGCCGTAGATGGACTGGGCGTCGTCGTAGAGCAGGAGCAGCGAGCGGGTGTCGGGGTCGACCATCTGGGCGACGAGCTTGAGCCATTCGGGCTGGAAGTCGTGGCCTTCGTCGATCAGCACAGCGCCATACTGCCCGGCGGGGATCTGGCCGTGGTCGACGCCTTCGATGACGCGCTGCACGAGGCCGTCGAAAAATCCCTCGCCGTTGGGCGGGAGCGCGACGTGGTAGTGTCTGAGCTGGTCATTGCACCAGGCGTGGAAGTTGCGCACCGCGACCCGGTCGGCCACGCCCTGCTCGGCCATCAGCTGTTCCAGGCGCGCGGCCAGCGCCTTGTTGTAGCAGAGCACCAGGATGGGGCGCTCGAGTGATTTGGCGAGGTGCAGGCAGCGGAAGCCCAGGATCATGGTCTTGCCCGAGCCGGCCACGCCGTGGATAACGCGGTGGCCCTCGCCCAGGCTGCGGGCCAGCTGCTCCTGCTGCAGATCCATGATGCGGATGAGATCGGGCAGCGCCCGCTCGGCGTCCAGCGCGAGGCGGCCCTGGTCGGCGCCGGCGAAAATGCGGATCTCGGGGAACAGGTGCCAGCGGATGCGATCGATCTGCGGCAGCGTGAGCACGCCGCCGAAGTGCCAGGGGAACATGTCCCAGAGCCGCTTCTGGAAGGCCTCGGGGTCAACGCTCTCGACGATTTCGTCCTTGCAGACGACCCGGTGGGGCGGCAGGACCTCGCCCAGATCGGTGCCCTCGAACTGGCCCCGCGTGATGCCCGCGAGGACCACGCCGTAGCTCCAGGGGAAGCAGAGCCGGCCCTGGTAGGGCCGGTGCTCGGGAGTAACCAGCTGGGGGTCCTTCTCCAGCAGGCTGGCGGCGGCCTGGGCATAGATGCGCGCCTGCTCGAAGGGGTTGAACACCTCCTTGGCGCCGCGGGCGGTCAGCAGGGTGACCCGGGTCTTGTCGATGCGCTGGATGGTCTCCAGGCGCCAGTCCTTGACCTCCAGCACCAGCAGGCCGCGGCGCGGATGGAGCACCAGAAAATCCGGGATGGAAGCCCGAGCCGCCGACCGGCACGTCGTACCAGAGGAGATAGTCGTCCTCGAGCTTGGCCTCGAGGCGCTCGGCGAGGCGCCGTTCACCGCCGGTCATGCGCGGCCGGGTGGCGCTCAGCGATGGTATGAGGGTGGCCAATGCCCCTAAGCCTCCTGGCTCCCTGGGATCTGCTGCCTACCGTTACCGGGGGTCGATGGTGAGGCTTTCGATCCCCTCACCCCTGCCCTCTCCCGGGGGGAGGGGGTCCGTTGAGCCGTCCTTTGGCGCCTTCTCTGGATGGTAGAAGGGGTCCTGGCAATCCGTTGTGCTCAGCGCCCTTCCCGGCCCTTGACCGATAGCCTCACCCCTGTCTCCGGGGGAGGGGGTCTTTCGCGCCGGTCCTGCGGTCCTGGGGCGCCCATTCGCCCGCGGGGAGACGCCTGTCACTGCGAATCACGGAACAGCACTGGATTCGACATTATCTTAGCGCCGAGCGCCTTGCATTGGGAAGCGCGGGAAACGGCGGGGCGGCTCCAACAGGCCGGCGCCCCCCTGATGCCGTTGTCCAGCCCAAAATCCGACGCAAGCGGATAGAATAGGCGGCGCTTTGCCGGCGCGCCCGCCCAGAGCGGGCGCACACCCCCGAGGCCGCCGAGCTTGCGCCGGCTCCGCATCGACCCACGTTGGAAGGGTCCAGATGTTTACAGACGCCCGAGAACTGCCCGACCACAGCGAGATCCAGGCCGATCTGGCCATCATCGGCGGCGGGGCCGCCGGTATCAGCCTGGCGCGCGCCCTGGCCGGCACGCGCCTGAAAGTCTGCCTGGCCGAGGCAGGCGGTATGGCCTACGACGCGGACGTGCAGGCCCTGTACGAGGGCGAGAGCGTCGGCATCGACTATTCCCTGACCGCCAACCGGCTGCGCTTTCTCGGTGGCAGCACCAACCACTGGGGTGGCTACTGCGTGCCACTGGAGTCCATCGATTTCGAAGAGCGAGACTGGCTGCCCCACAGCGGTTGGCCGTTCGGCCGCGAGGAGCTCGATCCCTACTACGGCCCCGCCTGCCAGGTAGTGGAGATCGGCTCGCCGCGCTTCGACGACCTGGACTACTGGCAGCGCCAGACCGGCACGCCCATGCTGCAGCAGGGTACCGGGCGACTTCGCACGCGGGTGGTGCAGTTCAGCACACCCACCCACTTCGGTCAGCGCTACCGCTCGGAGCTGGAGGCAGCGAAGAGCCTGCAGGTGCTGCTCAACGCCAACGTGGTGAACATCGCAGCCGCGCCCAACGGAGGTCATATCGACCACCTGAAGGTCCGCACCCTGACCGGTCTTTCCCACCGTATCCGCGCCCGGCAGTTCGTGCTCGCTACCGGCGCCCTGGAAAACGCCCGGGTGCTGCTGCTCTCCAACGATGTGGTGCGCCCCGGGCTGGGCAACCAGAACGACCTGGTGGGGCGGTTCTTCATGGAGCACCCGCACCTGTCGGGGTTCGCCGAGGTGGTGACCGCCAACCGGGCACGCCTACCCGCGCTCTACGTGGAGCGAAAGGATATCGAGGGGCGCAGCGCCCAGGCGGCGCTCGTCCCCACAGACCAGACTCTGCGCAGCCGGCGGCTGCTCAATGCCATGTTCATGCTGGGGCTGGCGGGGACCTACCGCGACAACGCCCCGCCCTACCTCGGCCCCGAGACGACCGCCGCCCACAAGACCATGCTGCGCGCGGCGCGCCGCTTCCTGGCCGACGGTGAAGGCCCCCTGAACCCCCAGGATCCGAGCTACTGCGGGCTGTGGCTCGGGATCGGCTGCGCCTGCGAGCAGGTGCCCAACCCGGACAGCCGCGTCTCGCTGGCCGACAAGCTCGACCACCTGGGCCAGCGCGAGATCCGCCTGGACTGGCGCCTGACCGAGCAGGACCGGCACAGCGTGGTCTGGCACATGCACTCGCTGGGCCTGGAGCTGGCCAGCCTGGGCATAGGCCGGATGGTGCTCAACGTGGATGACGACGGCATCTGGCCGGCCCACGTCGGGGGGGGCAGCCACCACATGGGCACCACGCGGATGCACGTCGACCCCCGCAAGGGCGTGGTGGATCGCAACTGCCGGGTGCACAGCGTCGACAACCTCTATGTGGCCGGCAGCTCGGTGTTCCCCACCTCCAACGCCGCCAACCCGACGCTCACCATCGTCGCCCTGGCGCTGCGCCTGGCCGATCACCTCAAGGAGCAGCTTGCATGAGCCCATCCACCGATCCGGGTGCGCCCTGGCCCGTCGACGACGCCGGCATTTCCCGACGCCGCTTCCTGCTGGGGACCCTCGTCTCCGCGCTGGCCCTGGGCGGCTGCAAGCGCCTCAGTCCCTGGATGGCCAGCGGCCAGGCCCCGGACTGGCTCGCGGCCGTCTGCAGCGACTGCGAAGCGGCGGCAAGCCTGGGCCGAGCCTACCTGGCCTCCCACCCCAAGGAGGCCGATCGGGCGGTGTTGGATGCGGCGATCGCCGAGTCCCTGTCCCCCGAGGACGAGACGGCCCAGACCCTGTTCCAGCGCCTGGACCGAACGGTACGGGGCGAGTACGCCCGGGACGACACCCTGATGGTCGAGCGCTGGATACTCAGCCGCACCGAGGCCCGGCTCTACGCCCTGGCGGCCCTGCCGACGGCCTGAGCGGGGCCCCTCCCCTACTCGGGCACCAGCCAGCGCTGGCGGATCTCCCCGCGCGCCGGGGCGAGGCGAGCGAGCACGCCGGGCAGGCGTTCATCCAGCTCCGCGGGCAGGGCCCAGGGGGGATTGAAGACCAGCATGGCGCTGCCGTGCATGCCGCGCTCCCGGCCGCGCGGGCGCAACAGCAGCTCGCTCAGCAGCACTTTGCGAATCCCGCTGCGCTCGATCGCGGCGAGCATCGGGCGCTCGCGCGCCTCGGCGAGCAGCGGATACCAGAGCGCAAACACCCCGGTCGGCCACTTCTGGTAGGCCCCGAGCAGCGCCGAAACCACCTGAGCATAGTCTTCCTTCACCTCGTAAGGCGGATCAATGAGCACCAGGCCACGGCGCTCCCGGGGCGGCAACAGGGCGCCCAGGGCCTCAAATCCGTCGCGGCCGTGCACGCCGAGCCGCCGGTCGCCCGCCGCAAAGGCACGCAGTGACTCCAGATCGGTCGGGTGCAGCTCGACCAGGGCGGCACAGTCCCGATCGCGCAGCCCTGCGCGGATCAGACCCGGAGAGCCGGGATAGCGCCGAAGCTCGGGGCTCGCATTCTCGGCACGCAGGACCTCCCGGTACAGGCGCGGCAGCGGACCCGCCTTGGTCGCCGGCCAGAGCCGGGCTATGCCCTGCTCGTGCTCGCGGACCTTGAGCGCCTGGGCCGAGCCTAGGTCATAGGAGCCGGCGCCGGCGTGGGTATCGAGCACGAAGAACGGCGTGTCCTTGCGTCTCAGCCACTCCAGCACCAGAGCGAGCACCAGGTGCTTGTGCACGTCCGCGAAATTGCCGGCGTGGAAGCCGTGACGGTAGCTCAGCATGGCGAAGGGCTCGGACTGTCGGATGGCCTGGGACGGTGGAGTTGAGCACAGGATAGGCTAAATGACCCCCGGCAAAGCCGAGGGCTTATTGGGTGAGCGCCCCAAGGGCGCCATGAAACCTGGAGCCGCCCCTGGCGGCTGGGCGATTGCTCCAGCAACTGACTCCGCTCTCTCGAGCGATCCGGGGTGGGTCTGGCGGGACCGTGAGCCTAATAAACCTTACGTCGGTGCCATTCGTGAGGCGAGCGCTGTCTTGCTGCCGCCTGGAGTCCCCTCAATGCCCCTTTGCCACCGCGGCGGTCCCTTCCGCGTAGGGCGCCTCGTAGGTCACCGAGGTAAACACCTCGAACCTGGCGTCCGGCGACTTCCAGGCGTCGGCGGCAAGGCCCGCCTTCTGGGACAGTTGGCTCAGCGTGCGCTCGCGCGTCCAGCCCATGCTGGACGCCACTTCCGGCAGATAGACCGCGTGGCGCCCCTGGGCGCGCAGGATGATGCCCTGGTGCGCCACGTCGTAGTCCTTGTACGAAGGGATCGGCTGGGGCGGGGTGAGCAGGCTGATCTCGATCTCCAGGCCGTCGAGCTCGTCAGGGCGGACCGGCTGGAAACGGGGGTCCCTGAGGGCGGCACTCACCGCATTGCCGACGATCGAGGCATAGAGCGGCCGCAACGGCATGATATCGCCGATGCAGCCCCTCAGATCGCCGCCCTGCTTGCGTAGGGTGACGAACGCGGCGCCAGGCGCCTTGAGCTTGTCGGGCAGGCCCATGCCCTGGATCAGCGTGTCGGCATCCACCGCATCCGCCCCCCGCTCGACCGCCAGGCCCAGGGCGCGCCGGGCCAGGCCGTGCAGCGTGCGCAGCTCGTCGGGCGTGTAGGCTGCGGCACCGGGCGGGTCCTGCTCGAAATAGCCCACGCCGAGGTAGCTCACCGAATTCTCGTAGCTACCGGTGAGCTGGCCGCTGGTCGAGTAGTCGATCAGCCGGGGGCTTGCCCGCCCCTTGAGCAGATACGTCAGCACCATGATCGGGCCGAAGCCGCAGGCGGTGATGCCGGTGCGCTGCTTGTAGGCCAGGAGCCCCGCGGCGTCGAACGCCGACATCTGCTCGAACAGCCCCATGTCGAGGTTGCGCAGCCGCCCGGCGATGCCCTCGTCTGCGGCAAACGGCAGGTAGCCGTAACGCGGACCGTAGTGGGTGAAGTCGCTGGAGACCACCACCAGCGTGTGCTTGTCGTCGAGCGGGCGCAGCAGCTGTGCGGCGCTCGCGTAGTCGGGCGCCTCCATGTGACCGACCAGGATGGGCACCAGCTTCCAGCCCGGCGCCAGCACCCGCTGCAGGAAGGGCAGCTCCATCTCGATGGAGTGCTCCTGGGCGTGGGCGCCGGGGACCACAGTCACCAGCGGGCTCTGGCGCAGCTGCGCCAGAGCCTGCGAGTCCAGGGGGATCTGCCCGAGGGGGGTCTCGAAGGCATCGACCGGGGGCACGGCCAGCCCCTTGAAGGACACCCGATGGGAGGGGGCGAGCACGATCACCCGCTCGAACCGGCGCCCGGCGACCTGCTTGAACGCCGCGGCCGCGGTGCGGCCGCTATAGATCATCCCGGCGTGCGGGACCACCAGCGCATCCACCGGCTCGCCGGCCGACGATTCTGTCGCCTGGGCCAGCAGTCCGTCCACGGTCGAAGCAAGCACCTTCGGATCGGCGGGGTACCAGGAGCCCGCCAAGGCCGCGGGCCTGACCGTCCCGACCGTCGTCGCCTGCCCCGCTTGTTCAGCCGCCATGGAATACACCCCAGAGAGAAGGCCCAGGGCCAGGACCACCTGGCCCCACAGTCGCCCTATTGTCGACACCAACCGCCTCGCTTCAACCGGCAAGGTCGTGGGGGCCGTAGAGATCGGCCTGATCCAGCCCGAGCAGGCGCGGCGAGCGCCGCTCCTGCGCCTGGGATCGGCCCCCGAAACGGCCCGTCGCCCCGGCCAGCCAGGCGCCGGCGAGCAGCACGGGCGTCGCCAGGAGAAAACGCCGGCGCGCGACATCGGGCTGCTTGCCGCCCTCGCCAGGATGCTTTTTCCCGCTCATGTCCAAACCCCCGGGATCGCCTGCCCGCAGCTGGGGCAGGCGCCATCCACCAGATTGTTTGCGATTACACGAAAGCCCATCCGCTCGATCAACAGGGTGCCGTCCCTCGGGCAGTAGGTCGAGCCCGCCTTGCGGTCGTAGAGATTGCCAACATAGACGTATTCCAGACCCACGTCCTGCGCCTCCTGCCAGGCCTTGGTCAGGCTCTCCTGGGGCGTCGGCGGCAGGTTGCGCATGCGGTACATGGGCTGGAAGCGGCTGAAATGAAGCGGGGTCCCCGGCCCCAGCTCGTCGCGGATCCACTTGGCCATACGCCGGATCATCGCCATGTCGTCGTTGAGCGTCGGGATTACCAGGTTGGTGATCTCCAGCCACACCCCCTCCTCGCGACAGGTGACCAGGCCGTCCAGCACCGGCTTGAGCGTGGCGCTGCACACCTCCCGGTAGAAGCCGTCGTCGAAGGCCTTGATGTCGGTGTTGGCGGCATCCAGCACCCGACAGAGCTTGCGCAGGGGCTCGCGGTTGATATAACCGGCGGTGACGAGCACGTTGGACAGGCCATCGGCGTGGGCCAGCTCGGCCGTGTCGTAGACATACTCGTAGAAGACGATCGGGTCCGAATAGGTATAGGCGATGGAGGTGCAGCCCTCCTCCCGGGCGCGATCCACCACCTCCCGGGGAGAGGCGCGAAACACCTGCTCCATCTCCTCGCCGCCGCGCTGGGAGAGCTGCCAGTTCTGGCAGTTCTTGCAGTGCAGGTTGCAGCCGGCCGTGGCGATGGAGAACACCGGGGTGGCCGGGTGAAAGTGAAACAGCGGCTTCTTCTCCATGGGATCGATATGGATCGCCGATGGCCGCCCGTAGGTCACCGCGCGCAGCCGCCCGTCGAGGTTCACGCGCACCCGGCAGTCGCCCGAGCCGCCCTCGGGGATGCGACAGGTCTTGGGGCAAAGCTCGCAGACCACCTCACCCATCAGGGCCTCCCGATCCCCGCCGCCTCGGGGGGGACCGCGTGATACCAGAGCGCCTCGCGGTCCTGGAGGTCGCCGCTGGAGATGCGCTGCAGGACCGCGGCCGTGTCGATGCGCCGCCAGCCCTGGCTCGGGGCTGTGGGGTCGCGCAGCCCTGCGCGCGACACGAACCCGCCTACGGCCACGAGCGTCGCAGCCAGGAGCAGGGCCAGGGGCCCGTCACGCCGCCAATGGCGCAGCGTCAGTGCCGTCATCGCCAACTCGATTCGCCGATGTCCTGCCGTCTCGATCCCCTCACCCCAGCCCTCTCCCGGGGGAGAGGGAGCGCCGGGCCCAGGCTTTGTCTGCCGGCCGGAGCGAAGGGGAGGATCTCTTACTTATTTTAGTCCAAGGAGGCGGAGCGTTCCCGGACGCCGATGTCCACCCGGTCGATGCAGCGGTTGCAACGGATGCAATCCAGGTCGTACTCGTCCCGGACACCCAGGTCGCAGTACTTGATCTGGCGCGGGGTCGCGCGCCGCTGCAGCAGCGCCAGCTTGTTGGCGAGTGCCAGGAAAGCGCCCATGGGGCAGAGATAGCGGCACCAGAACCGGTAATAGAAGAGCGCGCCCAGCAGGCTCGCGCCGGTGATCCAGCCCAGCCAGTCCGCCAGCTGCAGCCGGAACAGGTGCTGCATGGGATTGAAGCCCAGCCAGGACGGCTCGCCGGTGACCCACACCAGCCCGAGCCCTCCGGCCAGCAGGAGATATTTGAGGTAACGGGCCGCCCGATCGAGACGGCGGTCGACGTAGCGCCTGAGCCCCAGGCGGCGTCCCAGCCGCGAGATCAGCTCCTGGAGGGCACCGAACGGGCAGACATAGCCGCAGTAGGCCTGGCCGAGCGCCAGCGAGGTCAGCCCTACGAACACCAGCAGCAGGTACCAGACCGGGTTGGACGCAAAGGCCGGCAGGCTGCCCCGGCTCAGGTTCACCAGATCGACCTCGGTGAGCAGAGAGTTGAACGCCAGGCCCAGCACCAGCAGCACCGCGATCTGATAGAGCAGGCGCGTGCGGTCGCGCCCGCTGAGATACACCGGGAAGAACAGCCCCAGCAGCGCCAGGGTGCCGAGAAAGCGCGGCTCCAGCAGGGGGCGCCACCAGGGCGGTCCGGTACCCTGGGGCGTGCCGGCGAGCCCGATCCCGAAGGCCGCCCGGGCACCGGACCGGGCGGCCTGGTTGATGGTGGCCAGCGCCGCCCGGCTGGAGATGGTGGCCCCGCTCATGGCGTCGACCCGTTTCAGATCGAGCGGCGCCCCGGCCAGATCCGCCCCCACGAGCCTGGCCAGCCAGTCTTCGATGCCGAAGATATACGCCGGGGTCTCCTCGGAGGCGAGGTAACGCACGCCCCGGAGCACCCCTCGGTCGTCGACCGAGACCAGCAGGTTGAGCGGCCCGGCATAGCCGCGCACCTCGCCCGCCACCGGTATGGAGGCGAGCGAGACGGTGCGCCGGGGGGCTGCCGCGCCGCCGCTGCCCAGATACAACCGGGCAGGCCGGTCTCGCGCCTCGAACGCGGCCGAGCCGCTCAGGGCCGCCAGGGCATCCTGGCCGAAGCGCACCTGGGGCCCGGGCGCCGTGGCGTGCAGCACTAGCGTCAGGACAAACACCGAGCCGGCGAGGTAGACCAGGGTCCAGGACAGGCGCACCGCCGGGAAGGAGCGGAAGCCGCGCGCCCGCAGCGGGGCCGGCGCCGCGCCGGCCGGCTCCGCCAGCAGCAGCGGCACCACCGCCAGCAGCGCGGCCAACGCCAGCACCCGGCTGGTCCCGCCCACCCCCAGGATCGGCACCATGAAGGCGCCGGTCAGCAGAGCCCCGACCGCGCCGCCCAGGTTGTCCACCCCGGCGGCGACACCACTGGAGCGCATCACCTCGTCCCGACCCAGATGGGCCTGATGCATGCCGAGCGGAAAGCCGGCGCCGGTGAGCAGCCCCGCCCCGGTAACCAGGGCGAGGTAGGCGCCCTCAGGGACCGAGCCGCCCCACTCGGCGACGCGGGCGATCAGCGCCGGAAGCAGCGCACATCCCCCCGCGACGACGGCGAGCACCGCCGCGAACGCCAGCCCCGGGCGGCGTCCGGCGGCCAGGCGCTGCCCGAGCAGGCCCGCCCCCAGGGCAAGCCCGGTCATGAACAGCCCGTTCAGCAACGCGATGCGCGCGAAGGCGAACCCCACCTGGGCCTGGTAGCTGAAGATCAGCTCCAGCTGCAGGGCCATGGCGAGAAAACCGAGCACCGCCAGCGCCAGGGTCCCGCTGGTGCGCCGCCTGAGCTGCCGCGGCGTACCCTCCAGGGCCTGGCGGAGCACCAGCACCAGCACGAACAACCCCAGGGGGACCAGGTAGGGCCAGGGGCCCATGCGCCCCAGTCCGTACAGGAAATCCACGAACCGGGAGGCCGTGAACTTGCCCCAGAGGATCATATTGAAGTAGTAGGTGATGGGGCGCAGATCGGTATTGAGCGCCCCCTGCGCCTCTTCCAGGGTCTTGCGCACGAACGCCACCCGCTCGGGCTCGAGCATCAGGGCGAAGCCCTCGGGGGGAAAGGTCCGCTTTCCGAGCGGGATCGCCTGGTAGCGTTTACGCAGCACCGCGGCGTCGCTGCTCACCTGCCCCGCGGCCGTGGAAGCGCAGAGCAGCTGCTCCTCCCCGGGGACCACGATGACCTCGCCCAGCGCCGCGCGCAGGGTGCGAAACACCGCCGCACCGTAGCTCTGGACCTCGCGGCCCAAGTAGTTTGAGGCGCTGCTCACCTGGGTGCAGAGCACCCCCCGGGGACCCATGGCACGGCGCGCCGCCGCGTAAAGCTCGCGGGTGAAATAGCGGTTCTGGTGGGCACTGGAGGGATCGACGCCGAGCACCAGCACCAGATCGTAGAGGTCGGTGGCGGGCAGCTCGTTGACGAAACGGCGCCCGTCGCCAAAGAACAGGCGCACCCGGGGGTCCGTGAAGGCTGCCCGGGCGGCGCCGGGTAGGTACGGCAGCACCGTCTCGAAGGCACGCCGGTCGTCGATCGTCAGATCCAGCCGCTCCACCGGGTAGCGCAGCAGCTCGGCCGGCAGCTCGCCCGCCCCGGTACCCAGCAGCAGGATGCGCCGGGGCCCGGAGGCCTCGGCCTCGAAGAAGGCCGCGTGCTGGGCCAGCGGCTCGGGGTCGGGGAAGCTCTCGGCGATGCGCCCGTCCTGCAGCACCGAGTACTGCCGGCCGAGCCGGGCCACCGCCAGCTGCCCGTAGCGGGTCTCCACCGTATCGACCAGCTCCAGGCCGGGCTGGATGGCGTCGAAGCGCAGGGTTTCGGCGGCCCGGTGCAGCCAGGCGCCCACCGGCGGGATCAGGACGATGACGCCCGCGACTGCGGTCGCCCCGGCCAACCAGGCCAGGCGCGGCCACCCGACCCAGAGCGCCACAGCCGCGGCGATCAGCGCGCACACCCCGAGGCTCGGCCAGACGCCGAGCCATTCGATCATCACGAAGGTGAACAGCAGCCCGCCGGCGAAAGCCCCGAGGGCATCGAAGACATAGAGGCGTGAGGCCGCCCGTACCGCACCCTCCCCCGAGGTCTCGGTGAGCAGGCGGCAGCCTAGCGGGAACGCCGCCCCCAGCGCGAGCCCGGTCGGCAGGCTGATCACCAGGGTGGCGAGCACCAGCTGGCCCAGCCCGAGGAGCTCTGCGGAAGGGGTCTCCATGAAGCTGCGCACCGTGCGCGCCAGCAGGATCTGCAGCGCCAGCAGCCAGGGAAGCAAGGCCAGGGTGCCGACCAACAGGCCGCGCAGGCGCGCCGGGCGGTGGCGCAGCAGCGCCACCCCGAGCGAGCCGCAGCCCACCCAGAGCAGCCAGCTGGCGAAGAAGGCCCCGAGGCTCACCTCGTTGCCATAGAAGACCACCAGCAGCTCGCGGGCGAGCAGCGCCTGGGTCACCTGGGCGAGCACGCCCAGGCAGAACAGCGCGGCATAGAGGCTTGTGCGGGACGGCATGATCGGCAAAGGGAAGGCGGACTGCGAGTCTCCCCGCCGGCTCACGGACCGGCTCGGCCGCGCGCGGGATCCCCGTCAGCGACCCTGGGAGCAGTATAGACCCGGCCGGACCGGCGCAGGCCCCCGCTCAGCCCGTGCGGGCGCCGGAGATCAACCCGGTCCCGGCAAGATCGATCACCCGGGCGCAAAGCATCAACCGATCGTCGCCGCTTTACTGACGATCCGCTGCGCTGTTTCAGCGCCTCACTCGGGCGTATTGGGAGGGTCCAGATCCTCCTGGGGAGGAGCGGGCTCGTCGACCGACTGCCTGGCGATCCACACGTTGAGCAGGTCCACGTGCTGGTCTTCCTCCTCGGTCATTTCCGCGGCGATGACGCGCACCTCCGGGTCGGGCGACAGGGCGGCGACTGCGGCATAGAAGTCGCGCCCCCGGATTTCGTTGTGCAGCGCCATCCTGAGGGCATCGCAGGTGGTCATCAGATAATGCATGTCGTCCGTGCACGCGCTTTCCGGGCCCTCGGGGCAGGTCCATTTGTAGTCCCAGGGAGATATCTCCGGTAGCTCCCGCCCTTTTGCGCGCTCGGCGACCTCGCGGGCATGAGCCTCCCCGTACTCCGCGAGCTGTTCGAACAGGCCGGCCACCTCCTCGTTGTTGTGGACTTCCATGGTGTCGGCCAATTCTCTGTAGCGCTCGGCCGATTCGGCCTCCAGTGCCAAGGCGTGGGCGAGAAACTCCTCCACCGAGGCGATGGAATCAGGACCTTTCTTGCTCATACCCTGAATGCCTCCTCGAGCTCTTTGGCCGACGCACTCGACCGGACCTGCGGCTGCCACACCGGCATCTGCTGTGCGAATACGATGCCCAGCGACTTGCCGTCGTCCGCTTGCAGGCACGCCGCCGCCTTTACCGGGTCGTCCGTAGGCTCTACTGCGCAAGAGTGAACCTGTTCTTTCCATTCCTTCTGCTCGGGACGGAAGGTCAGACAGGGACTCAGTACATGTATGAAGGAGAAGCCCCGGTGCTCTACGGCTTCCACCAGCAAACGGGTCAGTCCCGTCGGATCTCCCGAGAACCCGCGGGCCACGAAGCTTGCCCCGGCCGCGAGTGCCATCGCAGCGGGCTGGAAACGCCTGACGCCTGGCCCATGGGGGGTCAGCTTGCTGCGAGTCCAGTCCGGTGCGGTCGTCGGCGAGGCCTGGCCTTTGGTCATGCCGTAGACCTCGTTGTCCATCACGACGTAGGTCAGATCCATATTCCGGCGGCACGCATGCAGAAAATGGTTACCACCGATGGAGAAACCGTCGCCGTCCCCGCCGGCCACGAACACCGTCAGATCAGGGCGCGCCGCTTTGAGCCCCTGGGCAACGGCCAGCGCCCGCCCGTGAATTCCGTGAAACCCGTAAGTATCGAGATAGGCCGGCATTCGGGAGGAGCACCCGATGCCGCTGACCACCGCGACCTGCTCTTTTTTCAGTCCGAGGTGGGCCAGCGCCTTGGTCATGGCGCTGAGCACCGCAAAATGCCCGCAGCCGGGACACCAGACTGGCTTGAGCTTAGACTTGTAGTCTTTCGCCTTGAGGGCCGGCGTGGCACTGAGCACGTCCATTTCAGACACCTTTGCGGATGGCATCGATGATCTCGGCCGGGCGAATCGGCAGCGGGCCGGGACGGGCCAACGACTCCGCCGAGCTGGGCAGCGCCTGCTGGGCGTGGAGATAGTGGAAGAACTGTGCCCCGTGGTTCTGCTCCACCACCAGGACCCTCTCCACCTCGTCGAGAACCGCCTTCAAGGCGCCGCGCTGCAGCGGCGCGATCAGCCGCAGAGCGACCACCCGCACCGACATGCCCGACGCCTCCAGGCGGGCAGCCGCCTCGAGCGCCACGCCCGAGACCGATCCCCAGGTCAGGATACAAGTCGCACCGCTTCCGCTGATCTCCCCCCAGGCATCCCCGAAGTCTGCCTGTTCCAACTTGCGCAGACGCTTGTCCGACTGGCGCTGGTGGTGGCCTGCCGAGCTCGAGGGCACACCCCGCTCGTCATGCTCCAGTCCGTCGGCGGTGTACATCCCGCCGGCGAGGCCGGGCAGCGCCATCGCCGAGACGCCGTCAGCCGTCAGCTCGTAGCGTAGATAATGCGCCCCCGCGTCGGTCGCCACCCTACGTCGGGGATGGGACCTCTCAACGACCGGCTCGTCCGTCACCGCACGGGACTGCCCCAAGGACTGATCGGACAGCACGATGGCGGGCACCTGAAGCTGCTCCGCAAGCTCGACCGCCCACTGAGTGGTCACGACGCAGTCGCTGATGGAAAGCGGCGCCAGGACCAGGTGAGGCGCGTCCCCATGCAGCCCATAGAGCGCTATGTTCAGATCGGACTGCTCCGACTTGGTTGGGATACCGGTCGAGGGACCGCCGCGCATTACATCCACCACTACCAGCGGTGTCTCGCTGGCGGCGGCCAGACCCAGGCCTTCTACCATCAGGCTCAAGCCGGGGCCGGACGTAGCCGTGAGCGACGGCACGCCTCCGAATGATGCCCCGATCACCATATTGATCGACGCCAGCTCGTCTTCGGCCTGGAGCAAAGAGCCACCCAGGCGCTCCAGATTCGGTGCCAGCCACTCCAGAATCTCGCTGGCGGGGGTGATGGGGTAGGCGGCCACGAAACGCACACCGCCGCGCAGCGCGCCGAGTCCGGCTGCTTCGTTGCCACTGATGTTCCAACGCGCCGCGGATAGGTCCCTCGGCTCGAGTCGTAAGGCGTACTCGGGCAACTGCGTTTGGCCGGCGCCCAGCTCGATGCAGGCACACGCGGCGTCCACCGTCTCCCGGCCCTTCTTGGCGAGCAGCTTCGCGACTCCCCGCTGCAACGCGTCGGCCGAGATGCCGGTGAGCCGACCCAGCACACCGAGCGACACCATGTTGAGCCGTCCGCCGGAAATGCTTCTGGCAAGCTCGGAAAGCGGGCAGGTAAGCACGCTCGCGCCGCTCTCGGTGAGAACACCGGGAACCAGACCAGCCGCCGGATCGGCAAGGATGAGGCTGCGTTGATCCATTGGAATCTCACCTGCGAAACGGTCCACGTTCAGCCAATCCAAGCCGACGAGGATATTGAAGCTGTCGCCCATGCAACGAACCGGGGCATCGGAAAACCGAAGAAGCGCTGCCGATTCACCGCCCCGTATCTGGGGGCCCGCGGAACGGGACATCATCCCGTACAGCCCCATGGCCCCGGCCGCCTCCAGCAGGATGAGCCCGGTCGTCACCGCGCCGCTGCCTCCCGACCCGGTGACGGCGACGGACAGGTCGGCGTGGGCGTCGTTGCGCGCGCCGGTGGCTCCTTGGTTCTGCATGCAAGGCACCCAATGCTGATCTGAGGAAACGGCGGACCACCGGCGGCGCACGCCAGCCACGAGTCCGCGGCAACTGCCCAATAGTAGCCGATGATCGGCCCCTTACGACAAGCCAGGGCAGCGAGAAACCCAAAGGGTGGGGACCGGGCACGGCAAGCTCAGACCAAGGGAGCCCAAACGATGGGTCGGGTCCTGGCTCGCGTTTCTGACCAGGGTCGGTCGCGAGGCGTCCGATATCCTTGTGGATGCAAGGCGCGCGAGCGACCCGAGAGAGTCATACTAAGGAAATCATTAGTAAAGCCACATCACTTTCGGACGGTCCGGGATGAGTCTGTCGGGACCGTCGGCCGCCTGGACGGCGGCCGTCGAGCCTACAGGGACGTATTCACGGCGTGTCTCGACAGGCTTATCCCGGGACGTGTGGTATTACTTGAGGTTTTAGTAACTCTGTTCGACTCGGCGCTTTGCTCTGCGGCTCGGTGGCGTGCCCTGGTCTAGGGTACATCACGACGAGCCGCCACTGGGTGCCGTGAAGGCCGACGGTGGTCCAGTGCGCATCCTTCTCCACCAGCTTGGCCGATCCCTTTTGCATAAACTCGTAGCTGCCCGCGCCGGTTGTCTCCCTGCTTATCAGCGTTCCGAGTGCACGAAGCTGGGGGAATGGCTCGTACATCGGATCGGTGAACAACATACGGCCCACCTCTTCCTCGTCTTCGTCATAGAGAATCCTTCCGTCCGTCTGCATGACGAATGCCTCGATCGGCTTACCCTGCAACACCGGGGCAAGGATATAAGAAAACAAGGATTCGGGCCTGATGAGCAGACTGACCGAGCCTGCCAGCTCGCCTTCGGAAGACAGTATCGGATGTTCCAGATCGACAGCATCAAACCCCTCGACCGCCTTGAAGGCGTCGCTCAGAACCGATTTCTTCGTCTTCTGAAGATGGGCCACCTGTTCCTGCTCGCTTATGTCTTTGCCCTCGAATTCTTTGAACGCCTCCGGCTCGACGAGCACCATCCGCCCATGAGGATCGACCACAGCGCAGTCGATTGCATACGGAAACGATCGGCAGAGGTCACCGAGCATTGTTCCCGTCGACGCCGCTGCGAGATCCTTTTCCGAGAGCTTCCCCGCCAGTATTCCGACGCTCCGGTCCATATTGTCGAGCTCTGCGGTGATCTCCTTCCGAAGCTCCGCAAGGAGCGGCGGGACCTGCGCGCCGGACTCGCCTCGTCCGCCTTTGACCATACCGACAGCAAAAACCCAGCCAGTTACAGGTGCTTTCTTGAAGACCACGGTCCTCTCGCCATGAAAATCATATGTCACCACGCCTTCGGGCTCGGCGAGCATCTCTCGGACCTTTTCCGTCAGGGTCCTACTGCCCATGTCGGACGGATAGGCAAATATTAACGCCACATTCCTGTTCAACGAGGTCTGCCCGCCCGAATCGAGGGCGTAGAAAAACATATTGTCTGGCAGACCCATGCTTCTATCAAGCGCTTCGCTAATTTGCT
Source organism: uncultured Gammaproteobacteria bacterium (assembly GCA_963711095.1). GTDB lineage: Bacteria > Pseudomonadota > Gammaproteobacteria > Chromatiales > Chromatiaceae > CAVQCX01. The sequence continues at coordinate 25,404 of CAVQCX010000018.1, forward strand.
CGACAGAAAGCGATGCTCCCAGCGCCCCGACAACCTTGCCATTCGTCCTTATGGGCACTGCGACGACGGCGCTGCGCTTTTTCGTGGATTTGCTGACAACGAGATTACCGGCCACTGGCTCACCTGCCATGAGCCTCTGGAAATACGGCCGGTCCCGAAGGTTAAGCCCGGTCAACCCTTTCTCGACCGTGTAGTAGGAGCCGTCGGGCCGTACGAGCCACACGGCAGCGGCCATTGCCCCGCCGTTGCGGACTTCAGCCAGCAGGGGTTTCACGTCTTCCCATTTCCCCCCCTGCGCCTCCTTGGTCATCGCTATGAGCTTGAGATCGCCAAGTACATGTTCGATATGCCCCTCTCCAAGGGCCGCAAAACAATTAAGCAGAGAGCGCAGCTCCTCGGCCCTGGTCCCGCTGGGATCATGGATGGTAGAGCCACTGTGCGCTGGCACGGCTGGCACGGCGAGGATGAGAAATAAGGCAATCATCCTGGCAATCTTCATGGCGCCTCCTTCTGTGCGAGAAAACTCTTGCCAAAGTTACGAACGCTGGAGAGGAGCGGTACAGGCCTCTGCTCGTCACATTTTACCGCCGCTCGCGAACGCCAAAATCCCGCGGTAGACCCCGGCGACCCCGCGCGTGCTGCGCAGAGCTGCCAGCTCATGCCCGCTCGGCGACCGATCCCGGTGCGCTCTCCGCCAGGCGGCGGACACTCAGGTAGTCGACCTTGCCCGTTCCGAGCACCGGCAGCCGATCGACTTGCAGGATCGTCCGCGGCACGCTGATGTCGGCCATCCCCTCCTGCCGGGCGAAGGCGACGAGGGCATCCCGCACCGCGGTTGGGTTTTCGGTGACCAGAACGAGCTGCTCGCCCTTCTTGGGATCCGGGACGCTGACGACCGCGTGACCGTGCTCGGGCCAAAGGCGTGAGACATAGCCCTCCACGGCCGCAAGAGACACCATTTCGCCGCCGATCTTGGCGAAGCGCTTCATCCGCCCCTTGATCGTGACGAACCCTTCCGGGTCGACAGAGACAATGTCGCCCGTGTCGTACCAGCCGCCTTCGGTGGGCTGCAGCTCTCCGGGGCGGTCCGCCTTGAGGTAGCCGAGCATCACGTTCGGACCCCGCACGACCAGACGCCCCCCTTCCTCGATCCCCGGCACCGGCTCCAGACGCCAGTCGATGCTCGGCATGATGCGGCCGACCGTTCCCGCCCGGGTCTGCATCGGCGAATTCATGGCCAGCACCGGCGCGGTCTCGGTGGCGCCGTAGCCCTCGAAGATGCGCACGCCGAAACGCTCGCTGTAGACCCGCCGGGTCTCCTCCTTGAGCTTCTCGGCACCGCTGCAGACGAAGCGCACGCTGTAGAAGTCATAGGGGTGGGCGAACCGGGCGTAGCCTGCCAGAAAGGTATCGGTGCCGAACAGGATGGTCGCATTGACGGCGTAAACCATTTCCGGGACGATGCGGTAGTGCAAGGGCGAAGGATAGAGAAAGACCCGCAGCCCGAACAGGATCGGCAGCAGGGTGCCGGTGCTCAGTCCGAAGGAGTGGAACATGGGCAGCGCATTAAACACGATGTCGTTGGGGCCGAAATCGATGCGGCAGGCGACCTGGTGGCGGTTTGCCTGGATGTTGGTGTGGCTCAGGGCCACCCCCTTGGGCGCGCCTTCGGTGCCGGAGGTGAAGAGCACGACCGCCGGCTGCTCCGGGTCCCGATCACGGCACTCGATCCAATAGGCGAGCTGCGGGAAGACGCCGGCCGCGAGGCCGACGAGCTTGTCGATCCCCGTGAGCGCCTCGCGCAGGTCCTCCAGGTAGCGGACCTCGATACCCGCGGCGGCAAGCTCCCGGCACAGCCCATCCAGCTCTGCCGCCTCCACGAAGCGGCGGGATGAGTAGACTGCGCGAATCTCAGCGGCACGGCAGGCGAGCAGCATGTTGGCCACTCCGGTCGAAAAGTTCAACATCGCCGGCACGCGACCGAATGCCTGAAGAGCGAAGAAGCTGACCGCCGCCCCCATCACGTTGGGCAACAGCACGCCGACCCGCTCGCCCGGGCTCGTGGCCTGCGCGATGCGTCGACCCAGACCGAAGCTGGCCCGGATCAGCCCCCGGTAGGACAAAGGCCGCAGCTCCATGTCCTCCAGCACCAGGTGGCCCGCGCCCTGGGTATGGCTGGCGTCGATCAGCGACTGGAACAGGGTGCGCCGGTAGTCACTGCTCTGAAACATCATCTCCGTCATCAGGTCGTAGAGCCGGTCCCCGGCATACTCCCGGCGCTTTCGGCCCTTCAGCGCCGGCGGGATATCGAAGCTCCGCGGCTCGAGGAACCGCACCGAGATGCGGGGAAACCAACGTATCCGCACCTTGCCCTTGAGACGGGAAAACAGCGTGTACTGGGCCCCCTCCAGGCGGACTGGCAGAATCATGGCGCCGGCCTTGTCGGCGATCATCCCAGGGCCCTCGTAGACCTTCATGAGGGCACCCGTCACCGTGATGCGCCCCTCCGGGAAGATCACCAGCTTCTCCCCCTGCCTGACGCTGCCCACCAGGGCCCGGATCGCCAGCGGGTTGGTCGGGTCCATCGGGTAGGTCTTGGCCAGCGACAGGAAGAACTTGATGAAACGGTGCTTCGCGATATGGGTGTCCACGGCAAAGGTCAGCTCGTCGGGCACATAGGCGGCGATCAGCACCGCGTCGAGGAAGGAGAGATGGTTGGCGACGATCAGCACCCGATCGCCGGCCTCGTGCAGGTGCTTGAGGCCGCGCACGTCCACCCGAAACAGCAGATCGAGCAACCAGGCGATGAAGGCCTTGGCCAGGGCCCCCGGCAACAGGCGGCTGATGTAGATCGCCACGCCCGCGTTGACCACCGCCATCAGCAGGAACAGCTGCGGCACGCTGGTCCCCCGCTCGAGCAAAGCAGCACTGATGCCGGCGCCGCCTACCATGAACAGCGCGTTGATGACGTTGTTGGCGGCGATGTTTCGCGCCCGGTGGCTCTCGGGGCTGCGCTGCTGAAGCATCGCGTTGAGCGGCACGATGTAGAGGCCCCCTGAGACAGCCACCAGCACCAGGTCCGCCAGCACGCGCCAGGCACCAGGCTCTTTCAGGAACGCCGCAACGCCGATCAGATCAGCCCCGGCTGGCGCCAAGTGACGGGTGGAGAGAAACAGGTCGACGGCGAACAGGCTGATGCCGACGGCGCCCAGGGGGACATAGGTCGCGTGTACCTCCCCCTTGAGCAGGCGATTGCACAGCAGCGAGCCGGCCGCGATGCCGACCGAGAAGGTGATCAGAAAGAGAGTGACGACCTGCTGGTTCGCACCGATGACGTCCTTGGCGAGCGTCGGGAACAGGGAGAGGAAGGTCGCACCCACCAGCCAGAACCAGGAGATTCCGAGGATGCAGAGAAAAATGACCCGACTCGCACTCGCGTAGCGGACTATCCGCCAAGTCTCGCGCAGGACGTTGTAGCTGACCTGCAGATCGGGCGCGGCGGGACGGGTCGGCGGGATCGAGAAGCTCGCAAACCAGCCGGCCAGGGCGACGGCGACGACCAGTCCGGACACCAGGACGAGCCCGCCCTCGGCCAGCACGGCCAGCCCGCCGAGCAGCGTGCCCAGCAGGATGGCAAGAAAGGTCGTGGTCTCGATCAGGGCGTTGCCGGCCACCAGCTCGTCCTCAGCCAGGTGGTCGGGCAAGATGCCGAACTTGATGGGCCCGAAGAACGCCGACTGACTGCCCATGAGAAACAGCACGGCCATGAGCAGCCAGACGCTGCCCAGGAAGAAGCCGAAGGCGGCCCCGAGCATCAGCACGATCTCGGCGAGCTTGATCCACCGGGTGACCCCGGCCTTGTCGTACTTGTCCGCCAGCTGGCCCGCAGTCGCCGAGAACAGGAAGAAGGGCAGGATAAAGATGCCGCCCGCCGACACGACCAGGACCTGTGCATTCAGCCCCGAGCGCGCCGCCAGGACATAGGTGATCAGGATCACCAGGGCGTTCTTGAACAGGTTATCGTTGAACGCCCCCAGGAACTGGGTAACGGCCAGCGGAAGGAAACGCCGCGAGGCGAGGAGCGCGAACTGGTTACGCTGCATGCTGGAACCCTGAAAGCTGTGCAGATAGATCCGCGGGAGGCGCGGGACTGGGAGCAGGATACGAAAAAGAAGGCGACAGGTCTCGCTTTATGACGTCTGCCGGCCGCATAGGCCGCTTAGAACACGAGTCATGACCCCGACGCCCGTGTCCCCGACCCTTCCCGAGTATTTCGGAGACGGCACGAAGAGGGGCGCCCGACTTCATTTGCCGGTTAGCGGATGTGCTTGATTGCAACACTTAACCTCCGCGCACTCGCGCCGGGCCGGTCCTTAAGACAGGGTCATCCTTAAGACAGGGTCAGGTCTCTTATTGTAACATCTCTGGTAACGGACTATCCTTGGAGCTATGGTCAGACCGCTGCGAATCGAGTTTCGAGCCCTGCTCTATCACCTGGCCTCGCGTGGGGATCGGCGGGAGGCGATCTTCGAAGATGACGAGGATCGCTAAGGCTTCCTGCGCACGCTCGCGGAGCTGGTAGCGCGGTTTAACTGGCTCTGCCGTGCGTATCGTATGTTTGATGACCATATCACCATCATTTGGTCCTGGAAACGCCGGATGGGAACCCGTCAAAGGGGTGCGGCAGCTCAATGGCGTCTATACCCAGCCATCGAATCGGCGGCACGGGCGGGGTGGCCACCTGTTTCAGGGGCGATTCAAGGCGATCTTGGTGGACAAGGACGGGTACCTGCTGGAGCTGGCGCGGTATGTGGTCCTCAACCCCGTACGGACGGGGTTGGTCAAGCGGGTGCAATTCAAGGACCGGGCACGGGGCCATACGCTGGGCATACCGCGAGCGCAGCGGCGTGCTCCTGCACCGTCGTTGGCGGCGATGGCGAAGACATACCACAGCAGAGACGATGCGGTCGTGGCAGCCTACGCGACCGGAGCCTACAGTTACCGGGAGATCGCCGAATTTTTCGGGGTACACCTGGCTACGGTCGGAAGGATCGTGCGGAAGCAGATGCTATGAAAAAGGGCGCGACCTTCGGCCCCCGAACGATGTCGCCGGGATTGCTCTACTACCGCCATAGCCTGCCGGTGCGGATTATGCACTGGATCAACGTCCTCGCCTTTTTTATCCTGTTCATGAGCGGCCTGCAGATCTTCAATGCCTTTCCCAGCCTGCACTGGGGCAAGTCGGCCTATTCCGGCCGCGCGCCATTGCTGCAGATGCGGGCGGAGCCAGCGCCGGATGGCCGCATGGTGGGCGTGACCGAGGTCCTGGGTCGCAAGTTCGACACGACCGGGGTGCTGGGCCTGTCGAGCAATTCGGAGGGCGTCCTGGTCAGGCGCGGATTTCCCGAATGGGCGACCATTCCTGGACCGCACTGGCTCGCCATGGGCCGACGCTGGCATCTGTTCTTCGCCTGGGTATTCGTCATCAACGGGCTCGCCTACTGGATATGGTCCCTCGCCAGCCGACATCTGTCCCGCGATCTGACGCCGACCCGGGGCGACTGGCGCTCGATCGGCCGGTCCATCCTGGATCACTTGCGCTTGCGCCACCCCAAGGGGGAAGCGGCGGCACGCTACAATGTGCTGCAGAAGCTCGCCTACCTGATCGTCATCTTCGGACTGCTGCCGCTGGTCATCCTGATGGGCTGGGCGATGTCACCCTGGCTCGACACGGTCATCCCCGGCTGGGTGGATATCGTCGGCGGGCGCCAGTCCGCACGCACCCTCCATTTTCTGGCCGCATGGGCGCTGTTCGTCTTCGTTCTCGTACACGTCTTCGAGGTGGTCGCCACCGGCCCCTGGAACAACCTGCGCGCGATGATCACCGGGCGCTATCGGATACCCGAGGATCGCCATGAAGCCAAGTGAGCCGGGCCGCCGACGCTTTCTCGTCCGCGCCTTCGCGGCGGGCGGGAGCCTGCTGCTGGCCGGCTGCGACCGACTGTCGCAAACCGGATGGTTCGATACGATCCTGAATAGCGCGGAGAAGCTGAGCGGCGCCGCGCAACGGCTGGTGACCTCTCGCCGATCGATGGCGCAGGAGCTCACCGAGGCCGACCTGTCGCCGACCTTCCGTAGCAACGGCACAGCCAATCCCGCCGACGCGCAGTATCAGACGCTCGCGGCGAACGGTTTCGCCGACTACCGCTTGCAGGTCTCCGGGCTGGTGGAGCGGCCGAGCGAATTTTCGCTGGCGGAGCTGCGGGCCCTGCCCAGCCGCACCCAGATCACTCGCCACGACTGCGTCGAGGGATGGAGCGCGATCGGCAAATGGTCCGGCGCACGCCTGAGCGCGCTGCTGGAGCAGGTCGGGCCGACGCCCGAGGCGCGCTATGTCGTGTTCTATTGTGCCGACCCTATGGATGAGGCGGGCACCCGGTATTACGAGAGCATCGATATGGAGGATGCCTATCATCCGCAGACCATTCTCGCCTACGAGCTAAACGACCAAGTGCTGCCCGTCGGCAATGGCGCGCCGATACGCCTGCGCGTCGAACGTCAGCTCGGCTACAAAATGGCCAAGTACATCATGCGCATCGAGCTTGTCGCCGACTTCGGAAACATCGGAGGAGGCAAGGGCGGCTTCTGGGAAGACCGCGGCTACGAGTGGTTTGCAGGGATCTGACAGGGAAGAATAGGAAAACTGAAGTTTCTTGTTTTCCTCATGCGACGAGCCGCATGACAGTCGAGATCAGGCGACTTCGATCTGATTTGCGCGAATTCTGGCAATCGACACCAAAACCCCCGTCGGCCAGGTGTCTGGCGAGAGACCTTCGTGCGTCTGCGAAGGCAAACTCGGCGGTCCTTTCGGAAGGGTAGCGCCGAGCCGGGGCTTGTGGGTCTGGGGTCCTTGTTTTTAGCCCCCTCCGCCCGCGCGATCAGCCGGCTCACGCGCGATACCGACAACCCTAACTCGCGTGCAATTGCGCTCATGCTGAGGGCGCTTTCCGTGTGGGCGCTGTATAGCGCCTCTTCCCGGTTCTCGCAGCTTGCCAGCCACTGGGCCAGGGTACGCGACTTGCGGCGCTGAGCCCGGGGATGTCACGGTCAGTGCTGTTACTCGGTTCGGCCAGTGCCTGCATGCGCTCGACGAAGCTCTCGTCGCCCAGATAGATCTGCTGGCGCAGCGCGCTGCCCCACAGACTGGCATCGGACACCGAGGCCACCAGTTGAGCGTAACGATCGGCCGCCCGGCGCCGGTCGCCAGAGCTCTTCGCCGGCCGGCCCAGCAGGTAGCCGTGCAAGCCAGGGGTATCCAGCCACGCAGGCACCGGAGCCTGTCCCAGGTGCGCCCTGTAACTTGACCAGGCCCAGTCCTGAGGCTTGGGTACCATGCGGGCGCGCACCGGATTGACATCCACGTAGCGGCACACTTCCAGCAGATAAGCATCCCGGTCCACCAGAATGGCCTTGAAGCGCCCCTGGAACAGGTGACCCACCTTGTGATGCCGGCGGTTGTAGGTCTGGGTGTAGACCCCGTTGATGTGACGCATCAACAACGACAGATTCGCCTGCCGGGTGTGCAGCACCAGGTGGTAGTGGTTGCCCATCAGGCAGTAGGCCAGGGCCTCGGCATCGAAGCGCGAGAGTGCCTGCGCGACGACCGCCAACAGACCCTGCCGGTCCTCGTCATCGACAAAGATGTCTTCGCGCCGATCACCACGGGAGGTGACGTGATAGACGGCGCCGGGGAATTCGATACGCAGTGTCCGAGCCATGGCGGAAGGCTACGCCCGGAGGGGGCAAAAGACAAGGCCTGACCCCTTGCCGTGGGAAGAACGGCCACCCGAAAAAGCAGCCATGAATCCCAATATTTCGCTCCGCTTGCCCGCAACTTACCGCCGATTCGGGCTTAACTCAGTGCCATTCTACTCTGACTTTTTTCCCGGCCAGTTGGGCGGCCATGAAACCAAGATGAACTTAATCGTCGATCCGGTGTATTGTAGGAACAGGGGTCTGACCCTATTTTCCCAGGTTTCGTTCCGCCTTATGGGATGGTCGTGTTGCGCGAGAACCGTGGGCCTCGTTGACAGTGCTTCCAAGTATGCGCCGGGCAGGACCGGGGCCTCCCACTGGCGTGAATCGCCATTGGGGGCTCATCAAGCACGAAACAACGTCGGGTCCCGTAAGGACCGTCTGAGCCACCGTTGTTGACACGACAATAAACAAAACCCCTGGGTCCAGAAACCCCTCCATTCCGCGTTGCCGACGATACTAGATTCCGGGACCTGTCTTGCGCATGCCTTGCCCGACGCACCGGGCCCAACTTTCTCATCTTGTCCCGCTCCGCCTGAAATGGTGCGCCGCGGGCCTGCTGCTGTTGGGGGGATGCGCCACACCCTATGTGCGACCCACGGCGCCGGATATCCTGCCCCCGGCTTTATACCATGACCGCGCCGTCATGGCGGACGGCTACACATTGCCGCTCTCCGTGTGGCGCCCGCCGGCCACCGTGCCGATCCACGCGGTGATCCTCGCCCTGCACGGGTTAAACGATTACCGCCATGCTTACGCCGAGATCGGCCCCTATCTCGCAGTGCGCGGCATCGCCACCTATGCCTATGACCTGCGCGGATTCGGCGCGACCGACGCGCCCGGCGTCTGGCACGGCGGCCGGCGCCTGGCAGAAGACCTGCGGAGCATGACGGTCCTGTTGCGGGCCGCATATCCCGGCCGACCCCTGTATGCGATGGGCGAGAGCCTGGGCGGCGCTGTAATGCTGAGTGCGCTCCATCCGATGCCGCCCGACATCGATGGTATGATCCTCGCCGCGCCGGCGGTGTGGGCGCGCTCCACCATGCCACCGCTGCAACGCATCACGCTCTGGCTCGGCGCGCACACCATACCCGCAGTAACCGTCACCGGCCGGTTCTTACATATCAAGCCCTCCGACAACAAGCCAATGCTGGGCGCCTTGCATGATGATCCCTTGGTGATCAAAGCCACCCGCATCGACGTTCTATACGGCACTGCCCGCGTGATGGACCAGGCCAATGCCGCCGCAGCCGGGCTATTCATGCCGGCTCTTATCCTCTACGGCCAACACGATGAGGTCATCCCCAAAGCGCCGGTGTGCGACATGCTGGAAGACTTGCCCCGCGGCGCACAGCGCGGCTGGCGCATGGCCTACTACCCCGACGGCTACCACATGCTCACCCGCGACCTGCACCGCGCAACGGTGCTGGCGGACATCGCCGCCTGGCTGGCCGATCCCCGCGCCGCCCTGCCCTCCGGCGACGAAATATTGACCGGGGATAACTCGCAGGCGTCGTTTTGCGACGCACAGGCTGCCGCGCCAACACATCATGTCTATTGCAATTCATTCACTATCGAGGGCGGGCATTGCCCCAGGGAACAATGACGCTGAAGACCAAGCGCGCCGGAATCCAATACCTGACCACAGCGACCGCGTAGGCGGTATGGCTTCAAGACGCGACCCCTGGTCTTTTCGGATGAAGGCAAGCGGATAGCGTTCCGCGGCGAGCATGGGATTGAGGTAATCGGAGACCCGCTCCAGCGCCGCCACCTGATGACCCTGACGGATGTATGCTGACGGGAGGGGGGGGGTCAGTTCCCAACTTGTAGCATGCTACGAAGCAAGACCCCCTCCCCCGTTCCGGTCGGATGCGAAATGGGAGACCCCTTCCCCAGTCGCCTTCCCCGCATGCCTGTATGACCAAGAAATCCCTTTTCAGGCGAAGACGCGAGAGCTTAGGTCCAGATAGCGACTACAGCCATAACGGCGAAGCCCGCAACAGTCATGGCATAGCGGGGTAGACGCTCGGCCTTCTCGGCGAATTCTTCCGATAGGATGTCCATTACGGCGATGTAGAAGAACGTGCCCGCAGCGAGCGCGTCGAAGATACCCTCGAATTTGCCCTCCCCCGGTCCCTCGATAGCCTGCGCCCACCAAGTACCGAGCACGATCCCAATCGGCGTCGTCATATAAAAGATCCATTGGAGCTTCCTGGCCATCGGCAGCGGCACATTCTCGCGCGCGAAGCTGACGCCAAGCGCTATGGCGGCGGTCGATTTGTGAGCGAGGATCGCAAACAGGATCGCGCCGGCGCTGACAAACTGGTCCTCCAAGGTAACTACTCACCCCCCCTCCCACGGGGTCTCTCGGGTTTTCGCATTCTTGAATACGATCAGATAGAACAAAGCACTTGACATCATAGCGCCTGGACACTATGGTTTTGATCCGAGACCTCGACGCGGATCAACCAAGATGGGCGCATATTTCGGATCGAAGGCGACCTCCGGGCTGTGCCAGGCGATTATCGCCCTGATGCCGCCACACGATACCTACATCGAGACCCATCTGGGCGGCGGGGCGATCATGAAGCGCAAGCCGCCCGCGCTGCGCAGCATCGGCATCGATCTGAATGCGCGGGCGCTGGCTCGGTTTCGGTGCGACTACCCCGTGCAGATGATCCACGGCTGCGCTCACCGGTTTCTGCGCGAGTACGACTATCAGGGCCGCGAGCTCGTCTACTGCGACCCCCCTTACCTGCATCATACCCGCAGCTCGGAGCGACGTTACCGCTTCGACTACCAGGAGCAAGATCATCTGGAGCTGCTGGCGCTGCTCAAGGGCTTACCCTGCAAGGTGATCCTCTCCGGCTACCCCTCGGCGCTGTACGATGAGCAGCTCGGCGACTGGGGCCAGCTCGAGATCCAGGTCATGAACCAGGCCGGGGTGCGCACCGAGAAGCTGTGGCTGAACTTCGCCCCGGACCGCGTCTTCTGGCCCAGCTTTGCCGGTAAGAACTTCACCGATCGCCAGCGCATCAAGCGCAAGGCGGCCAGCTGGGCACAGCGCTACCAGGCCATGCCCGCCCCCGAGCGCCTGGCAGTGCTCTCGGCGATGATGGCCGTGGAGGCCGAGGGGGCCTGAGCCCCGGGGCAGGGCTCGCCGGCATGGCCAGCATCAACAAGTCGTCTCTGCGCGAGGAGTTTGACACCCTCAAGGGCGAGCTCGAGCGCCATTGCGCCGCTGGCAAGGTGGCTCCGGAGACACGCACCCTGATCCAAGCGCTGCTGGCGCTGTTCGAGCTGCTGGTGGCGGTGTTCATGGAGAAGCGCACCCCCAAGAACAGCCGCAACTCCAGCCTGGCGCCCTCGCGCAACGATCAAGACGACGAGACCGCCACCCAGCCGGGCACCCACACCCAGGGCAAGGCCGAGCACAAGGGCCGCTCGGCTAACACCCGCACGGTCGAGACGCTGGAGATCGCCCCGGTCTACGACTGTGAGTGCTGTGGCAAGGACCTCACCGCCGAGCCCTGCCAGGGCCACGAGCGGCGCACCCTCCTCGACATCGTCTACGAGAAGCGCGAGCATCACGTCGATGCCCAGATCAAGCAATGCCCCGAGTGCCTGAGGATCAACAAAGGCGCTTTCCCGGCCAGCCTGGCGGGGCCGTTGCAGTACGGGCCCGGCATCAAGGCCACGGTGATCAACTTCCTGGTGGCCCAGATGGTCTCGCTCAAGCGGGTCCAGCACCTGATGGGCACCCTGATCGGTCAGCTCATCTCCCAGGCGAGTCTGCTGAAGTTCGTGCTGCAGCTCCACCATGTCCTGGCCGCTTGGCAGCAACAGGCCATCGAGCAGTTGCTCGCCCAACCCAGTGTGCACGTGGACGAGACCTCGCTGCGGGTCGATCGCAAGAAGCACTGGATCCACGTCTACAGCGCAGGGGAGATCACCTTGAAGTTCCTCCACCGCAACCGCGGGCACGAGGCTGTCAATGCCATCAACATCATCCCCCGTTACGGGGGCGTGCTCATCCACGACTGCCTGGCGGGCTACTTCTCTTTCCTGTGCTGCGGCCACGCCGTATGCGGCGCGCATCTGCTGCGCGAGCTCATCTTCGTGATCGAGACCAACGGCTATGCCTGGGCGGCCAACATGAAGCGACTCCTGAAGCAGACCCGCAAGGCAGTCGCCGACAGCCCTGCCAAGTGCCTGTCGGAGAAAGAGTACAAGAACCTCAAAAAGCACTACCGCAATATCCTGACTCGCGGTGCCAAGGAGCTACCGCCGATACCACCCAGACAGAACGGCAAGCGCGGACGCATCGCCAAGACCGACGCCCACAACCTATGGGAGCGCCTCAAGCTGCGCGAAGATGCGGTGCTGCTCTTTGCCAAATTGCCGCACGTGGCGTTCACCAACAACCGCGCCGAGCGTGATCTGAGAATGAGCAAGGTCAAGCAGAAGGTTTCGGGCTGCTTCAGGACCCTTATCTACGCTGAGGCCTATTGCCGCATCTCCAGCTATTTACAGACCATGGCCAACCGTGGATACGGTCCGTTGGTGGCTATTCAGATGGCGCTTTCCGGGGAGATCTACGCGCAGGCGGGTGAGTAGTTACCCTCCAAGCCCATCGCCACGCCGGTGATGACCGAGTGAACTGAAAGCGTCAGCATCAGAATATAGGGGTACACCGCCCCTTTTTGCAGCTCCGCTGGCCAGCGTCGGCCCGAGCACCTTGTCGAGCAGTAGGACCGTCAAAAACCCTCCCGACGCCGCCAACGCGAACAACGGGTAGTCGAAGTCCTTGAACCAAATGTTAAAATTACCGATCGCATCGGGCAGCAAGTGGAGGAACGCAGCACCCAGGAACACCCCGCCGGCAAAGGTGTCTGCCAACGCTGCCACGTCGTGGCGGGCCTTTCCCCCTAGGAGCCTACGCGCAAACACCCCACCGCCGACCCCGGCGAACAATACGACAAGCGCGGCCACGAGCTTGAATTCAGTCACTCGGCCCCCTAATTGGATCGTACTGCACCCAAAGAGCGTTCATCCGAATAGAGTATGCCATCGACACCGGGGTTGCTCCAAGCGGAGGTCACCCGGCGGTGTGGACCCCTGAGTCGTTGCTGAGATCCCGGGGTCATGTCTCGCCAGATTGAGGATTTGGGGTTATCCTTACCGCTGATTTTTCAGCGCGTCCACGTCGGCCATGACCTGCTCGGCGTGCACATCCGCATCCACCGAGCGGTAGATCTTCTGAATACGTCCCTGCGGATCTATAAGAAAGCTGTGCCGGCGGGAGAACCGTAGCGGCCCAAGGGAAAACAAAGTGCCATAGTCTCGTGCCGTAACCCCCTTTCGATCCGACAGCAGAGGGAAAGGCAGGTGGAATTTTCGCTCGAAGGCACGATGGGAATCCGGACCGTCCAGGCTGACGCCCAGAACCTGCACACCCAGTGCCTGCAGCGCCGGGTAATCGTCCCGGAACCGGCAGGCTTCCTTGGTGCAGCCGGGCGAGTCATCTTTGGGATAAAAATACAATAACACCCATTGTCCAAGGTAATCCTGCAGGCGATGTGCTTGCCCACTACTGTCGACCAGATCGAACCCCGGTGCAGGCTCTCCCACTTTAAGCCGTTCCGGACGCGGCCAGACCGCATAGGTGACAATGCCAGCGAGAATCACCAGACTCACAGCGAGGATCCATCTAATCATGATGCTGATTGCCTTTTCGCGATCAACTTCCGAAGCAGTACTATGGCATGGCGGCCTGACGGCGGCGAAACGTGCAGCACAGCATCATTGCCTTCCCCCAGTAGCTTCTCACCCCTGAAGCCCACCCGCAAGCGATGAGCCAAAGGAGTAAGCTCTCGCTTTGCAGCGCGTCGCGCACGCCACAATACGAGGCCTGATCCTGACGTCTTCCCTAGCCCCCGGTGCCATACCGCTGGATTCATTTCCCACCGCCCCCCAGCCTTAGCGAGTCTCGCCTCTCCATACGACCGACAGGAGGCTCACCGTGACGGAGACCTGGTGCAGCACTGCCGCCCGCGGGTTGGTGGGTCTCTCTTGATAACACGTAGCTTGCCACGGTTGCATTCGAGACCCCGGCGGGTGCTACAATACGAGAACTGACCCCGCCGCGCGCCGAGAACTGACCCCGCCGCGCGCCGCGAAGTCAAGCGGTTCCATGTTGACGATCCGGATTATTTCAAGAAAGATCTGATCCTGTGGAAGGTCATGTCCCTGAAGGATCAGAACGGCCTGAATGACTTGTGGCGGCAAGTGCAGGGAAACGTTCCGTAAGGAGGAGACATCACGGACCACAATTTTCAGCGAATGACCTTACCGCATCAGCTGTTTGCAGCTGTTTGGGGTCAGATCAAATTTCCGCCAGGACTCGCGCTCGAAATTTTCACTTTGACCCCAAACGCACGGCCTACGCCCGGCACCGTCCCGTATAACCTCAGCGGACGATACAGGGAGGCGGGGGCGGCATTTCAAGTCAAGCGAGTCAGCGAGGCTGGTCGCGGACCCCGAGAGCCACGCCCCCACCTCCAGGCCGGCTTACCCCTGTCGGGATACGCTGGCCACCTGTATATCCGATGCGAGACCCCCCGAGCCCGTTTACCCGTCGCCCGCCTATGGCAAGGGGGCTTACCAGCGAGGCGGACGACCGCCAGCACCGCCACCCGGGCGGCCGCCGCCCGGACGACCACCGCGGCCTCCGCTGTCACGCTCCATCGCCATGTTGACCTTCAGCGGACGACCGCCGAGGTCGCGGCCATTCAGCTCAAGCGCCTTCTCGGCGGATTGCTGGTTGGCGAAGGTAATGAAGGCAAAGCCCTTCGGGCGACCCGTCTCACGATCCATGATTAGGGCCAGCTCGCTAATCTGTCCGTATTCGCCGAACAGCTCGCGCAACTGCGTCTCGTCCACGGAGTACGGGAAGTTGCCGACGTAGAGTTTGTTCTGTTGCATCTCTAAATTGACCTCTGGATCTTAGGTAGGTTCTAAAGTTTCTCCGACTGGCATCGGATCTTCGGGGGATTCGGCATCAGGCGTCGTGCTCTTGACAAGCTTGCGCTGATTCTTTTCTTCCTTCTTTCGCTTTTTCGCCAGGTCGCGCTGACGTTTTTCAAAGGAGTAGTTCGGTGTGGCCAAAAGGCACCTCGAGAAAAAGCAGGCTGAAAGCCGGTCATTGTACCTGAAAACGGCTGTTCCCGTCGGCATATTTTCCAGGTCACCAGCGAGTCGGATTGGGCCGACGCCAGGAGACCCAGAGCTCAGGGCGATCCGCCCGTCGATCTCGTTGGGCTTCCTTCGTCGGCCCAATCTACGGGCGATGTTGTTGTACCACGGCTGCGGCAGAACAGCCTCCGGTCCACGCCAGCGCCCGATGGCCGCCGCCTGGTACCGTTCCTCGCGGGAGAGAGGGTCAATTCTCGCGTTGTAGCACGCAGCGCCGGCCCGGGCGAGGCCTACTCGTGAGTCAAGTCGGTGACGAAGACCTGACCCATGGCATTGTCGTCGCTCAGACCTTCGTACTCGCACGTCATCCGGTCCTCCGCGGTGAGCTTGGCGAAGATCAGCGCGCTCGAGTCGCCCGCGGCGTGGGGCCCGATCTCCACCATGGTGATCACGCCCGATTCGCCGCTGATGGTGCCGGCCACCGGCTCTGCACGCCGAGTTTCCCGCTCGACCAACGGTTGACCGCCTGGAACTGGCAGCCTGCCTGGTACACTACCTCGAGCTTGGTCGAGGTTGGCGCCGAGGTCATGCGGGAGCCGTCGGCGGAGACCTTGAGCGAGTCGAAGAGCGGCGAGCTCCAGGTCCCCGTGATGTCTGGGCAACTCGCCCGCTCGGGAGCAGACGGGCCCCGGTCCAGCCCGGTGATGAACACCTTGCCCATGGCATCGTCGTCCGCCAGACCCACGTATTCCCAGGCCATCTGATTCGCGGCCACCAGCCGGGCCGAGATCAGCGCCCTGAACCCGCTCTTCGGATGCGGGCCGATCTCCGTCATGGTGATCACCCCGGTCTGGCCGTCGATCGTGCCGACCATCGACTCCGAGCCGCGGAGGCCCCCTGGACCACCGGTTGGCGGCCCGGAACCGGCACCACTCCTGGTACACGACCTCCAGGGTCATCGAGGTCGGCGCCTCGGTCTCGCGAGAGCTGTCGGCGAAGACCTTGAGCGGGCGGAAGACCGCCGAGCGCCACTGCCCCATGAGGTCGGGGCAACTCCCGGCTGGTGAAGCAGCCGGGCGCGTGGCGGCAGCTGGTTCCTCGGCCAATCTCGGCGCTGCCTTCGGGGCAGGCCCGCAAAAGATCCACCCCATGAGCAAACAAAGCACCAGCGACGGCGCAGGGTGCCGCGAGGGCCGCCGTGTGCCGAACCCGGCAAACGCCTTCGAGGCGCCGAGGCGCTCCGTGGCTGGACGATTGCAGCTCCCGTCATGCGTGTCCCTCCTGTCACTCTCGACACCTGGTTTCGATTCCTCAGGGAGCCATCGGAGAAATCGATTCTTTCTTCGCGGGGGATACGAACTTGGCTTCAGCCGCCGAACGCTGAACCAAGGCGAGCGCCCCCGAAACGGCGCCTCGCGCCTGTCCGCCCTGACCTTTGCCGCACGAAACCATCCCCTCTCCCCGTATTGACGCCGCTGACGGCCTGGCTCGGCCCCGCCCGACGGCTCTGTCCGCGATCTCCTTGACTCTCGCACGATTCTAACCCGATACCGCCTCACATCAAGGGTCGGGCAGATCTATCAGAGATAAGCGCGGGGCGATCCCAGAGGGCCCGCCGCCGATCCTCGACCGGCCCGGGATCGGGCCCGCTGCGGGGATGCCACTGGCCACGTCATGCGAGTCCAGAGTCCGCACCCGGGTAAGCGAACCTCATCGCGTCCACAGGAACGGCCACTGGCTCGGCTATCAGGCTATCAAGATCAAAGGGCGACTGACCACTTCAATGCAGTCGGTCCCGGTCCTTTCCGATCTACAATGTCGCCTATGGCAGTCAGAACCATCATACGCATGGGACACCCGACGCTGCGCCGTCCGGCCCGCACTCTGCATCCGACCGAGATCGGCAGCCAAGAGATTCGCCGGCTGATCGACGATATGCGCGATACACTTCGCGACGCCGGGGGAATAGGTCTGGCGGCTCCGCAGATCGACGAGTCCGTCCGCCTTGCGATCATCGAAATTCCCGGTGGTCCGAGCCGTTACGGCAACCTCGAGCCCATGCCATTGACCGTATTCGTCAACCCCACAGTCGAGGTGCTCGATCGCGCCACGGCCGGCTGTTGGGAAGGGTGCCTCTCGGTGCCGGGTCTCCGAGGTTTCGTCGAGAGACCCCAGCATGTCCTGGTCACTTTTCAGAGCCTCGGCGGGGAGCCCGTGGCGCTGGAGCTCTCCGGATTCCAGGCGACCGTCGCGCAGCATGAGCTGGACCATCTCGACGGAAAGCTTTTCGTCGACCGTATGGCGGACACGACCAAGCTTGTGTTCGAAGACGAATACAAGCGCTACATTGAGCAACCAAATCCGCGTTAACAGACAAGGTGGCAGATTTATTTTCTAAAAATACCTGGAATGCTGGTGACAGGAAAATAAATCCGTTACCTTTTTTGTATAGAATCGGTCACTTTTTCCCTCCGTCCCCTGTGAAATCCGAATACATGCGAGAAGACAATAGATCTGTCATCATTTTTCTAGCATGTAGCACATAAAGGGCTCTGACCCCTTTCTTTCCCCAGACTCGCTACCGGCTGGTGGCCAACCTTTACCGGACGGGACTTCCACCCGCAGGGCTCCTTCGCAATTTCCAGCCAGCTTCCCTCTCCGACCTTCCCAAGCGCCCAGGTTTTCCTGGCGCACCAAGGCCTGACCCCGGGTTTTTGGTCTCCCTGTGCCAGCAGCCCTTAGTCCCGTTCTGACGGAGTTGTAAAAAAACCAACTCCCGTATGCGCCATGTCCCAGCCATGGATTATAAGTAGTTCTATCGCTGTAAATTTATTGCTTGCAAATGGTCTGTTGCTTCTTTACACTATGTTGCATTCTGATCCACCAACGGGTCGGGAGATCAACCCTAAATCAATTACGGGCATGAAGTCCGAGGAGAATGCAGATGTACAAGAGACTGACCGCGGCCGTGATCTCGGCCGTTATCGCGATTCCCGCCTTCGCCGCCGACGGCATGGGCTATGGCCCGAGCGCGGGCTCCAGAGAGCTCACCCTCGCCGGTACCGGCACCAGCAGCAACGATCTGGACAACAGTACAATCGGACTGTCGGGTAGCTATGGCTGGTATCTCGGCCCCAACACGTCAGTGAACCTTCGCCAGAGCTGGGGCTACGCCGACGTCCCCGGCGACAACACCTGGCTGGCTTCAACCCGCGTGGGTGTGGATTACCATTTCGGACAGGGCCGGCTCCGTCCCTTCATCGGCCTGAACATCGGCCTCGTGTATGGGAAAGATGTGGACACCACCGGTATCGCGGGCCCAGAGCTGGGCCTGAAATACTACGTCAAGCCGGAAACCTTCATCTACGCGCAGTCTGAGTATCAGTTCTTCTTCCAGAGCACGGACGACGTCGAGAGCAATTACAATGATGGATCGTTCGTGCATTCGGCAGGGGTCGGCTTCAACTTCTGAGTTGATGGCAGAACCGGTCCAGAAGCAGGGGACACCCGCCGAAGGCGGGTGTCTCTTTTTTTGGTCGTCGATGCACATCAACATCTAAAGGCTGACCCTCCCCGAGGGGGCCTCACCCCCGAGCAGGCCACCGCTCCGCTCCGCCCCAGCGCCCTGAGCGCAGATTTTGAACGTACCGAGCTCGTTGCGGGACGGGGTCCGGGAAGGCGCCCGACGGTTGCTTGATGAGGCGGAATCAGCACCCGAATCGACGGGGTCGCCCATTAGCCGCTCCCTGACAAGTGGCAACACACCTCCCCAGGACTCTGGATCCTGCGCAGTAGCCTGTCGAGCTCGCCGTCCGCTGGACGCGCTGTCCGGGTTTTCCCTTGTCTCGGTGGCGCGGTCGCATGACCAATACGCACCAGTCACCCAAGAGGTGGCCGCGGAAATCTGAACAGCCGGATAAGTGGAATCGCTGCCTGATGGGGGAGGATGATCCCCCGAGAACCAGCAGCGAAAGATGACCAAGAGAACCCGCCGCAACCACTCTCCCGCCTTCAAGGCCAAGGTGGCGCTTGAGGCGCTCAAGGGCGAGCGCACGCTGGCCGAGCTGGCGCAGCGCCACGAGGTGTACCCCAATCAGATCACGCCGTGGAAGGCCCAGCTGTTGGAGCGGGCGCCTGACTTGTTCGGGGGCCCGCACAAGCCTTCGGAACCCCCGGTCGACCTCAATGCGCTGCACGCCAAGATTGGCGAGCTGACGCTGGAGAACGATTTTTTAGAAGGCGCGCTCATCAAGGCGGGCATGCCGAGCGCAACGCGATGATCGACCGCAACCACCCACTGCCGCTGACGCGCCAGGCCAAGGCCTTAGGGATCAGCCGGGGTAGCCTGTACTACCTGCCCCATCCGACACCTCCCCCCGAACTGGAGCTGATGCGGCGCATTGACCGGCTGCACCTGGAGCATCCGTTTGCCGGCAGCCGCATGCTGCGCGACCCGCTGGACCAGGACGGCATCCACGTCGGGCGCCGGCATGTCGCCACGCTGATGCGCCGCATGGGCATAGAGGCGCTGTACCGCAAGCCCAACACCAGTCGCCGGCATCCCCAGCACCATATCTACCCCTACCTGCTTCGGGGGCTCGCGGCAACCCGGTCCAACCGGGTGTGGGCGATGAATATCGTATCACTTACATCCCCATGGCCCGGGGCTTCCTTTACCTGGCGGCTGTCGTCGACTGGTACTCGCGCCGGGTGCTCGCCTGGCGGCTGTCGATCTCGATGGACACCGTCTTCTGCATGGACGTCCTTGAGGAGGCGCTGCAGCGCTATGGCACGCCGCAGATCCTCAACACAGACCAGGGGTAGTCAGTGCACCAGCGAGGCGTTCACCGGCCTTCTCAAGCAGCATGGCATCGCCCCCCGGCAAGCGGAGCCGCGGCTTGGTTTCCTGTTATCAGCCCAATCGCCGGGTGGATATCGAAATCGTCGGCGTGAAGTGAATGGCGCGGAAACTGACCGATCCATAGGTCCGCGCAGAGCACCCACTCCTCATGGAACGCCGGCGACGACAGGGGTAGAATCCACCCAATGCGTCGAAGAGCGGGCTATCCCGTGATGGGTCGAAAAATCGGCGATTGCCCGCCAATCCGGTGGAAGATGCCGCTCAAGTCCGTGATCCTCTTTAGCGTCTCATGACCGCACCCAAGCCCGCCCCTTCGCGCCAGCGAGCCGGCGCGAAGCACAACGGTGTGCCCGCGGATGTTGCGACGACGCACGCCGGAGTCTTCCCCATCATCGGCATCGGCTGCTCGGCCGGCGGCCTCGAAGCCCTGGAGAAATTCCTCACCCACCTGCCCACCGACGGCGCAATGGCCCTGGTCGTCATCCAACACCTCGCGCCGGATCATGACAGCACCTTGCCCGACCTGCTGCGGCGCTTTACCTCGCTGGAGGTGATTGCCGCCGCCGACGGCATGGTCGTGCAGCCGGGCTGGGTCTACGTCATCCCGCCCAACAAGGATCTCTCGCTGCTCCACGGCCGGCTCCGCCTGCTCGAGCCCGTCGCGCCGCGCGGACTGCGGCTGCCGATCGACTTTTTCCTGCGCGCCCTCGCCGAGGACCAGGGGGAGCGGGCGATCGGCGTCATCCTCTCCGGCATGGGCTCCGACGGCGTCTTCGGCCTGCGTGCGATCAAGGAGAAGAATGGGCTGACCCTGGCGCAGGAGCCCGCCAGCGCCCAGTCCGACAGCATGCCGCGCAGCGCCATCGAGGCCGGCGTCGCCGAAATCGTCGGCCCGCCCGAGTCCCTGCCGGGGCGGATCGTCGACTACCTCCGGCATCCCGTGCATGAGCTGTGGCACGAGACGCCACAAACCACCGCCATCCTCAGCACCCTGGACAAGATCGTCATCCTGCTGCGCGACCACAGCGGCAACGATTTCTCCCTCTACAAGAGCAATACCCTATACCGCCGTATCGAGCGACGCATGGCCGTGCATCAGTTCGCCACCCTGGATGACTATGTGCGTTACCTGCGCGGCACGCCGCAGGAGTTGGACCTGCTGTTCAAGGAGCTGCTGATCGGCGTAACCAGCTTCTTCCGCGACGCGGCGGTCTGGGAGACCCTGCGCGACGAGGCCATCCCGCTCCTGCTGGCACAACACCCCGGCGGCGGCGCCCTGCGCGCCTGGGTGCCCGCCTGCTCCACCGGCGAGGAGGCCTATTCGCTCGCCATCGTATTCCGGGAAGCCCTGGAGAGACTCGCGCCGAGCGCCCGCTTCACCCTCCAGATCTATGCCACCGACCTCGACTCCGACGCCATCGCGCGGGCGCGCAAGGGCCGCTACCCCGGCAACATCACGGCCGACGTCTCGGCGGAACGGCTGGCGCGCCACTTCGTCCCCGAGGAGGGAGGCGGCTACCGCATCAGCACGGAAATCCGCGAAATGGTGGTGTTCGCGCCACAGAACGTCATCTCCGATCCCCCCTTCACCAAGCTCGACCTTCTCTGCTGCCGCAACCTCCTGATCTACTTCGGCGCCGAGCTCCAGAAGCGGCTCCTGCCGCTGTTCTATTACTCCCTCAACCCAAATGGGCTGCTGCTGCTCGGCAACGCCGAGACCATCGGCAACTACAACCACCTGTTCGCACCGTTCCACCGCAAGGCCCGCCTGTTCCAGCGCCTCGATCAGCCACTGTCGGTCATGGAGGTCCGGTTTCCCGACAAGGCACCGCGCAATGCCAACGAGGCCGCCGGCCATCCCCAGAGCGAGGGCGCCGAAGACCTCGGCCAGCTCACCGACCAAATGATCCAACAGCACTTCGCGCCCGCGGCCGTGCTGGTCAACGCGGACGGCGACATCCTCTACATCAGCGGCCGCACCGGCAAGTATCTCGAACCGGCCGCTGGCAAGATCAACATGAATCTCCACGCCATGGCACGCGAAGGACTACGCGAGGCGTTGATCGGCGTGATCCGCATGGCGCTGAAACAACCGCGGCCTATCCAACTCAACGGCCTGCGGGTCGGCACCAACGGCGGCACCCAGCTGGTGGACCTGACCGTGCAGGCCGTCGAGCGGCCCACGGCCCTGCGCGGGCGGGTGATCGTGGTGTTCAAGGATGTACCGACGCCGCCGAAACGGCGCCGGACCGGGAAGGGAGCCGCGGCGGGGAGCTGTCCCGTGCTGGAACAGGAACTGCAGCAGACCCGCGAGGCGCTCCAGGTGACCCAGGAGGAGATGCAGACCACGGTGGAGGAGTTGCGATCGAGCAACGAGGAGTTGCAATCCACCAACGAGGAGTTGCAGTCCACCAACGAGGAACTGACCACCTCCAAGGAGGAGCTGCAATCCCTCAACGAGGAGCTCCAGACGGTGAACGCCGAGTTGCAATCCAAGGTCGACGACCTGACCTGGGTGCGCAACGACATGGCGAACCTGCTCAATAGCACGGAGATCGCCACCATCTTCCTCGACAACAAGATGCGGCTGCGCCGCTTCACCAGCCACGCCACCAAACTGTTCAAGCTCATCTCGAGCGACGTCGACCGCCCCCTCTCGCACGTCGTCACCGACCTCGACTATCCGCAGTTGAAGGAGGACGCCGTGGAGGTGCTGAGTACGCTGGTGTTTCACGAGAAGGTGGTCAGCACGCTCGACGGCCGCTGGTACCGGGTGCGCATCATGCCCTACCGCACCCAGAACAACGTCATCGACGGCGTGGTGATCACCTTCACCGACATCACCGAGATCAAGCACCTGGAGGCGGAGCTGCGCGGGCGGGGAGCGTAGGACGGTCGGGCCGGACGCTGGAGCACGTAGCTGGACGCGTGCGGGGGTACGGGTCCGGCGGCCACCTCACCGCCGCGTCTTGCTTGCCCGCTACCTCAACAGCAGGCGGTCGCTCTCCATCTTCACCACCGAATAGCATTCGCAGGCGCGCGCCTCCAGCCCCGCCCGGTCGCGCACTGTGATGTGGCCGCGGCGGTAATCGATCACGCCGGCCTTGTGCAGGCAACCGGCGACCTCGGTGATGCCCTCCCGGCGCACGCCGAGCAGGTTGGCGATCTGCTCCTGGGTCGTGATCAGCTCGTCGCCGGGCAGGCGGTCCAGTCTCAGCAGCAGCCAGCGGCACATCTGCTGGGCCACCGAATGGAAGCGATTGCACACCGCCGTTTGGGCCATCTGGGTCAACAGCGCCTGGACGTAACGCAACAGCAGGGGTTGCGGGGTGGTGGGGCCGGGCCCCGCCGCGGCGCGACGGAACGCCTCCCTCAGCATCCGTCCCTCGATGCGGTAACCGTGGCCCGCGCTTTGCGTCACGCCAAAGAAGGTGGTGACGTCGCAGTCCATCAGCAGGGAGGCGCCGACCATCCCGTCGTTGCCGATCACGGCGATTTCGGCCGACGCCCCATTCTCCAGGACATAGAGCAGGGAGACGATGGCCGTGGTGGGAAAATAGACGTGATGGAACGGGCGGGGCGGCTCGAGCAGCATCTCGCCGGCCGGCATCGGGACCCACTCCAGGTGGGGCGTCAGCCACGCCAGCTCCTCCGCCGGCAGGGCTGCGAGCAGGCGGTTCCTGCCGGGGTCGTAAGGGTGTTCGGCGATCTCGGTAGCGTCCGTTCTACATCGATCTTTCATACCTTGCCGTCCTTTGCGCGCCTGATCTGATCGATATCGAACATCGTGAGACGGAGCACCGGAGATCCCCCGACCGGTTCGTAGCGCCGGCAAGAGAGATAGGCGTCGAAGGTGGCGCCATCGGCCCGCACCATCCCGACAACGCAGGCCTCTTCTTCGAGCCCGGCACGATCCATGACGTCCAGAAAGATGCGATGCCAACGATCGCCATCCGTCGGAGAGACGAAACTTCCCAGGCGACGCCGGATCAGTGTCGCGCGCTCCACGCCCAGCAGCGTCGCCCCCTTCGGGTTACTCTCGGTGATCATTCCATCCCGGCTGATGGTGAGAAGCCCCATCGGGGAAGACTCACAGCACTCCGCATAACGATCCCGCGCCTCCTCCAATGAGGCGTGGGCCCTTTGCAGCTCCTCGATCTGCATCTCCAGCTCAACCTTGTGCACGAGAAGCTCGTGCAGCATCACATCGACGGGCTGTGCCGTCTCATTCGAGGGAGAAAGCGTGGAAAGAACTTGGTCCGCCTCGGTTCTCAGCGCCTGTCGTGTCTCCATCCAATCCTTTTTCCGACTCATGCCGAGCACCGCCGACGCTGCCACATCGGTGCGGATCGAACAACGGTTGACGCCAAGGCTGAATACGGAATGTTCATCGGCAATTCGCTCTAGCTATGTGGCTCCGCCGCACCTTGGGGCGGTAATGGGCCGGATCGTTGACCATGCCGGCACGCACTGTGTTGAGCTCAATATACGCGGGCATTTTAGCAGGTATGTGTCGGCCTGTACCAGCGACGATTTGTACCGGCTGTCCCACTGGGCCCCGGTGCGTCGCTAGGTCTTGTTGATATACTGGACGCAGCGGTTAAATGCGGTTAAAAGCGGTTAAATGGGGTCAGGCCACGTTTTCTCGTTGCTGATCCTTTCATACATCCAGGCCCGATCAAGCTCAGCGCCATTCGGCCAGACCACGGCTCCCAGGTCGAGTCGTGCCTGCGCGAACACTGCTTGATCCTTCAGCGGCTCGTAGATACCGCAATCCTGAGCCGTCGAAATCGACGATAGATCGGCTATGCCGCTGGTGCCATCCTGAAACGTCAAAGCCAGCTTATAACCGGGCAGCACGGCAAGCATCCTTGATGCGCCAAGGCGCTGCCGGAATCACCCCAACGGATTGATGGGCTTGGGCAATTGTTTGGCTTGACACAGGTTCCGGTCCTCCAGCAATTCGTCCCGGTGCTCTATAGCCCACTCAATCGTCATGCTGAGCGCACGCATCGGTAGGCTGCCGGCGATGATCTCAAGGGTACGTATATCGATCAGCGCCTCGTGCTCGGCGTACATCGCAAGGATGTGCGGCGGCGCATGGTCGCGCTAGAACATCTGGATCACGATACCGAAGAATTGGCTGATCGTAGGCATCCGGTCGTTCCCTCCTGAAGACCTTTGTAAAGCTCAGGCGATCAACGTCGCCTCCGACCTCTGGAAGCCAGACCAGCGATTTATCTTTCGTGGGCACGCTGCGGGCCAGCGGACACTCCCGCGACAGGCCTGGGGAATTGGGCTGCGGCTTCCCCCTTACCGCTGCTTGTGCTCTCGGTGGAGAACGGCGGGCCTCCCAGGTCCCTGGGGAGCCCTTGCGCACATGCCCTGCTCTTTGACCCCGGCGGGACGGGACAGGCCAGGCCTGTACAGCCTCTCCGGTGCTGCCTTGCGTCGTCTTGAAAACGTCGGCTCCCGCAAAGCGGTCATTTCGGGGCTCAATCACACGGCTTGCACACTCGCTGTCTACGCTTCGCAGCCTCGCTCACACGCGACCACGCAAGACTCGCTACCGGCTGGTGGCCAACCTTTACCGGACGGGCTTTCCGCCCGCAGGGCTCCTTGCGCGATTTCCGGTCGGCATCCCTCTCCGACCTTCCCAAGCGCCCAGGTTTTCCTGGCGCACCAAGACCTGACGCTCTTCCTGCACTCTTCCTTCGTCATAGACCTCAGCCGGATCGTGGACCCCCCTTCCTTGGGGCCGACTCGATCCACCGCCAAGCTGTTATCGTGCAGATCCCGCCGCAGCGCGTTCGCATAGGTCCCGCTGCGATCTGCATCCGGCCGACGACGGACGGCTGGAGCTCGAAGATCGAGCTGGCCGAGCCGCTGGGCGCCGACACACTCCTACATGGGCGGTTCGGCGAGGCACACGAACTGGTGTCGCTGCGTCGGAGCGGCCACGTGGTGGCCAAGACAGGCGACAAGCACCGCTTCAAGGCCGATCCTGGCGACTTTCATCTGTTCGATTCCCGGAGCGGTCTACGCATCCCCGACGCCCAGGCCCGGCATCCGTCGTAAAATACGGTCGACCTGATCTCGAGGAAGCAGCAACGGCCTATGCCTTCGAAGATGCGAGACGTTACAACCGGTCTTTACATGATCAGTGCCATGTGCGGTCTGATCGATGCGGTCTGCTTCCTGGCCTTGGGCGGCGTGTTTGCCGAGATGATGACCGGCAACCTGCTGCTGATGGCGTTTTCCTTCGGGACTAACGCTTCGCTCGGGGACACCGCGCGCTATGTACCCGCGATCGGGGCCTTCACTCTCGGCGCCCTGCTGGGCGGTCGCCTGCTGCGCGGGCCGCAGAAACTGCGCGAACGGCGGGTCGGCTTCTTCGTCGAATAGCTGTTGATCCTGGGTGCCACGGCGCTGGCGGCGCTTACCGAGCCCGACGCCAGAAACTTCGCTGGCCAGCTCGTGGTCGCCATGCTGGCGCTCGCCATGGGCGTGCAGAACGCCATGATGCGGGTGCATGGCGTGCCCGACCTCGCCACCAACGTCATGACACTCACCTTCACCGGCATCATCGCCGATTCGACCCTGGCCGGCGGCGACAACCGCAACTGGCGACGCCGCGTACTGTCGGTTGGCATGTTCTGTGTCAGCGCCGCGATCGGCGCCCTCGTACTGCAGTTCGGCGTGGCCTGGCCGCTGGCGCTCGCCTGCGTCGTCTTCAGTCTGGCGATGATCCCATTGCTGTTCGGCGAGGCGCCGAGCTAGTGAAGCAAGCACGGCGGCCGAGCAAGCCTATGACAGGGGACGGAGGGGTTAAAATTCTTATCGTGATTTCAACTGTCAGCGGCCTCAGCCAGGCGGGCCTCGCGCACCGCAGAAATGTTCTTACGCCAGGTCATTACATTTTCGAAACCATCTATCAGGTCCGTCGGAATACCGTCGAGCATTCCGCTGATCAGCCAGTCGATGATCCAGTAGAGCTTGAGATCGGCCACGGTCAAACTGTGGCCCATGATGAAGCCGGTGCTACCGTTAGCGACCAACAGCCGTTCGAAGCAAGCCAGCCAGAACGGCAAAGTCTCCTCTGCCAGTTCCTTGCGCATGGCCATTTTCCTATCCACATCCTGCTCGTGCAGACTGGGCGAAATAAGACCATTGATGTCCTCGCCCACATCCAGTGCCTCATCCACCTTCAGCGCTTGCAACGGATCATCGACCGGATACAGACCAGTCAAACGCCCGGCAAAACGGAGGATCGCGTTGCTCTGCGCAACGCACTGTTCGCCCTCGCTTGATTCGACGACCAGCACTGGCAGTCCGCCAAAAGGTAATTCCCCTGCGCTACGACAATCCTGAAACTGCTCGTCTGAGAGGTGTTCATCAACGAAGGTAATGCGACCGATTCGGAGTGCATCACGAATCGCTTCGGCACGACCGGTAAATGGGAAATAGCGCAAGCGAAGGGACGTGAACGCGTTCATGTCGGTTTCTCAATCAGAAGGATAGGTGGGAAAGAGTGTAGCGGGTATAAGTGGGGCCGGATACGAATGGCACTAAGATAAGCGCAAGCCGCTGAAAAACCTTCGGAAAGGCTGGCGTGGGTGATACGGTGAAATCGCGAAAGTCCACCAATCACCCAGGGAGCCGGCCTCAATGTATCGTAGCCACCAGGTAGCCGCACCGCAACGTCTGCGTCTATCGGCTATCGGGACGCCCACCATTTGACAGTGTAGGACCGGAGTCTACAGTAGAGGATGTTGGGAGCACTTCAGCCGCCGAGGGACCGCGCCATGACCAAGCCTCGCACCACCCTGATCAGCCTGGAAGCCACCGCCTACTACCATTGCGTCTCACGCCGTGTACGCCGCGCCTTCTTGTGCGGAGAGGACCACGCGACCGGGCGCTCCTTCGAGCACCGCCGAGCCTGGATCGAGGAGCGGCTGCTGGCGCTGGGTCGGGTATTCGCGCTCGATGTCTGCGCCTACGCGGTCATGGCAAACCACAACCACCTCGTCTTGCCGGTGGATGAGGCGCTGGCGGCGTCCTGGTCGGAGCGAGCGGTCATCGAGCGCTGGCATGTGCTCTTTCAGGGCACTTGCCAGTACTTTGTGCAACTTTTTTCGCTATTTCTTCCCGCCCCGGCCGCGCCGCGCACTCACGCGTGCCAGCCCGAATGTCTGAACCCCAGTTAATTGAGCTTGGTCCCATTAATCCCCGAGATGTCGTCGAACGCGCCTCACTGCCCCTTTTCTCCAAGCGTGACAAGCGCTTTTTCGGTCACACCGTTCGCAGTATAGGGCGGCACGTACTCGATCTTCGCCTTTTCGCGCAGCCGCTTGATCATCTGGGCGTAGGTCGCGGCCTTCTTTTTGCCCATCAGCGTCTTCGTGATCTGTGCCTTGGTCTGATCCAGGGTGAGCGAATCATTCTTCATCGTCATCAAGAAGGTGATCGACATCCAGTCCTTGTCTTCCTCGGCAATGCCGCCGCCGACGGGGACATTCGCCAGTCTTTGCAACAACTTTTCGTCTGCCCGAGCCGAATCCACCAACACCGGCGTGCAGCCGTGCTGCACCTTGTTCACCTTCAGCCACCGCTCGAAATCGTCGAAGTTCTCGCTCCTAGCCAATTCGGATTTGATATCTACTTCCTCTCCAGCGACAGACTTAACGACGCAGGTCTGCAAGTCGTAACGCTTGCGCTGTGCAAATTGCAGCGGATTGCTGTTGTAGTAGGCGCTGACGTCCGCGTCGGTCGGTGCGGGGACGGAAGATAGCTGCTTGTTGATAAACGCAAACGCCAGGGTCCTGCGCGCCCGATTGGGCGCCTTGGCAAGCTTCGCACGAATCTTCTCATCCTGATCCAGCTTGGCTTGGACCGCAGCCTGACGCAGCAGCTCCAAGTCGACCATGTTCTTCATATCGGAGGCCGAGACAGCAGCCAATACGAGACCGGACGGACTGAGTCCGGGCCTGAAACCGAAGGCGGCCGCCTTGATCGGCTGCCCATTCACCTTAACGGCGACCTGTCCTTTATCTTCCGTGTGTTTCTCGCCACTCCACGCGGACAACGAAATACCGAATGCTACGACGAGTCCGAGAACAAAACGAGTCTTATTCATTATCTCCGCCATTCACGCAAATAGTACGAAGGGCCATAGCTCGGCCAGGGTTAGAGATGCCGATAGGAATTTGCTTTCAGCCGCCGCCAGCGCAGCGGAGCCGAGGGTCCGCGAAACGGCGCCTCGCGCCTGTCTGCGGTAACCTTTGCCGCACCAGACCATCCTCAAGTTCCCCCTGGTCATGCCGTCGCGTACCGGGCGTGGCCCCGCCCGACGCATCTGTGCGCGATTTCCTTGGCTTTCGCCCGATTCTATTCCGACAGCGGCCCACGTCAAGGCTTGGGAACGACCAGGCGATGGCGGGCAGGGGCTCGTAGGTCAGGGGAATCTACCGGTTGACCGGCCAGTTGTCGTCTTCGAGCGGGGCTTGGGTGGATGGGGGCGGGTCCCAGACGCCCAGGTGGCGCGGGATGCGCTCGATCACCAGCGGCTCCTCGATCACCGAGAGGCAGCGCATCTTCCCGCCGCAGTGGGCACAGACCTGTGAGCCAAAGGGGACGAAGGGATTAAACTTTGAACAACCCCGCATAGTTGCTCTTGAGACCCATGGAATCGGTCACTTGTTAATCCCGCCGTTCTCTGTTAACCGAGGGCGTCCGCCCTGCCTGGACACCCCCGCGACCCGGCCTCAGCGCACCGGCAACCCCTCCAGCCCCAAGCCGAGGCCACGCTCCAGGCAGCGCTGAAACAACGCCTTCACGCCCTCCCGGTCCGCCCCGAAGGCGCAGCGCACCGGCCGCCGGCGCTCGAAATAGGCGCCGCTCAGGCCCTCCACCTTGGGCGACAACCCCAGCCACACCGGCGTGTCGGCCCCCTCGTCAGGGGTCTGGCTGCCGCCGAAGCCCAGGTTGTGGCTGAGGGTGGAGTGCACGTCCCCGGGGTGGCAAGCGTTGACGGCAATCCCGCGGTCCCGCAACCGCTCGGCGAAAGCCTTGCTGAGCATCCGGTCCGCCTGCTTGGATTGGCGGTAGGCGCTGTCGTTGTCGTAGCGGCGGCGTTGGAACTCCAGGTCGTCCAGGTCCAGGCCGCCGGCCCAATAGCTGGCCACGTTGACCACCCGCGCGCCGGGCACCAAGTGCGGGGCGAAGGCCTGGATCATCGAGAAGTAGCCCAGCACATTGGTGGCGAACTGCTTCTCCACCCCCTCCGGGGTCTCCTGGCGGCGCCCGGGAGTGACGGCCGCGTTGTTCACCAGCAACCGCACCGGCCTGTCCCAACTCCGGCCCAGCTCTATCACCTGCCGGGGCCGAGCCAGGTCCGCTAAGACGAAGTCCACGTCGCGTCCACCGGTGGCCCGGATATCCTCCACCGCCTCCTGCGCCCGTCCCCGGTCCCTGCACACCAGCACCACGCGGTAGTCGGATTCGGTGGCGATGCGCTGAGCGATGGCCCTGCCGATGGCGCCGGTGGCCCCGGTGACCAGTGCCGTCTGGGTGCTGCCCATGGCTTGCTCCTCAGCGTTGGGTCAACTGGTGAGCGTACACCGTTGGACTGGGCGCCGCTCCGGCGGCGTGGCCCGTATCCGCCGGAGGGGCCGCTCCGGCATTTGTGACCAAACCCCGTTCACGCGCCAACACCCGGTCCGCACCGCAGACCAGGGTTCCCGCCAGGCCCAAAAAAGCTGGAATCACCGCAATTGGTGGCATTGTCAGATTACCTAAGTTTTGTGTTTTGGTTACGCAAAGAACAGGACCCCTCCTGCAATAAAACGGCTTGATTGCAAGACCCTTTCGTTCCTGTGACCCCTTCGTTCCCCCCTAGACTCCCAAGAC
Source organism: uncultured Gammaproteobacteria bacterium (assembly GCA_963711095.1). Lineage (GTDB taxonomy): Bacteria > Pseudomonadota > Gammaproteobacteria > Chromatiales > Chromatiaceae > CAVQCX01. The sequence goes on from CAVQCX010000018.1 coordinate 56,182, forward strand.
TCATGCCATCGGACGCCCCGCACCGGTATCTGGTTTTGCGCCTTGAGCAGCGCTCTTGCAGGTCACGCCAACATAGCGCAGACTAAGTCATGTGAACTAAGTCTGAGTTGGATACGCTGTGAAAATCGTCAACATCCACGAAGCGAAAACGCATCTCTCCCGGCTGATCCAGGGGGCCCTCGAAGGCGAGCCGTTTGTCATCGCCAAGGCGGGCAAACCCCTGGTGCGGGTCACGGCCCTTGAGGTGGAGGAGAACGCGCGACGGCGTATCGGCTTCCTAGATGGAAAGATCGAGGTGCCCGACGACTTCGACGGCATGGGCGAGCGCGAAATCGTGCGGATGTTCGGGGCCGAGCGATGAAGCTCCTCCTCGATACCCACATGTTGCTCTGGGCCGCGGGGCACTCCCAGAGGTTGCCAGAAGCAACGCGAGCCCTGCTTTTGGACCAGGACAACGATCTTGCGTTCAGCGTGGCGAGCTTGTGGGAGATCGTCATCAAGTCCGGGCTGGGAAGACATGATTTTCGCGTCGACGCGGCGCTCCTGCGCCGGGAACTGCGGATCAACGGCTACGAAGAATTGCCGATCGCCGCCGACCATGTCCTCGCGGTCGCAAACGTTCCACCGCTGCACAAGGATCCTTTCGACCGCCTTTTGATCGCCCAGGCCACAGTCGAAGGAATGACCTTGATCACCACCGATCCTTTGGTGGCCGGGTACCCCGGACCGATCCGCGCCGTTTGAGCCAACTCCGTAGGTTCCGCCGAGCGGGTTGCCGCGAGCAATGGATTCTGACCCCAATGGCATTCGGGAGTGCCAGGCCTACCCGGAGCCCCCTCCTTCCCCTGAGATGCTATAATTCGGCAGTTGACCCCGTCCTTTTTTTGCATCAATCTCTTAGCGTTAAGTAAGTCCCATTCATGGTAGACCCCTTTGTCCATTTGACAGTGGCCCGTTGTCCATCCCCTTTTCTCTACTCTTTACTCTTTGTCTAGAGCCTGGCCTTGCGGGCTTCAAGCTCCTCTAGCCTCTTCCTGAGAACTATAATTTCTCGCTTGATTTCTGTAAGCTCTGAATTTTTCTTCCTGTTTCCCAAGTAGTCTTCGCCAAGCTCTTCGGCAATGTAGCGCTCCAACTGAGCCCGCAAGACCCGTAGGTACGGGTTGCCCCACACGGACCCTTCGCGGTAATCCAGCCTGCCGGCCTGAATGCCTTTGACGATAAAGTCGCGGTCTACGCCGTACTCTTTTACCGCAGTCACGTCGCTGAGGGTTGCACCCTTGCGATTCCACTCACCGTATTCGGCCACGAGCTCTCTCTCGGGTCGGTCGCTGGAAGGTGCTAGTCGTAATGCTTCGCATCGTAGGTCTCTTGGGCGCTGGCCGGGAATAACCTTAACAGACCTTCACCGAGTTACAAGGCCACCCACGCTAGGCCCCCCCGCAGCGCCCGCTGCGCCGTACAGTCGGGTGCCGTATGGTCCGTGTCCTCATAAGCCTCGGTGACTCCTTTTCATAATAAACCAGATGCTACAAGGCGACACCTGACCCGGCGCGTGCGTGACCCGGCGCGTCACCAAAGAATACGGGCGGAAACATCAGGTCCGGTCTGATAACCATTTGCCATTCAATGGAAAACAGCGGATCCAACGGCAGTCATCGGCCTACGCTTGCGCGCCGCATTTCTATCCCAACCTTGGACATACCCAGGGTAAGACCGATGGCCAAAATAGTTGCCTTTCCTTTTTTTGTATCGCCACCCATTATTATTGAAAAGAACGAAAGCGACGTCTGCTGGATCCGTAGTCGAAGAGACACTAAAGACGGCGGCGAAGTTTTTTCCTGCTCGCGCGAGTCCTTCATAATCGCCCAGGAAATAACCGTCGGCTAGCGGAGCCGTACCAAGGTCGAACGATTCATCCGTCAGCCGAATCTCCCGCCAATCGCGTGCGTCGAGGCAACTGTAGCCTTTGCGTGGCCGGCAGGTAATCGCCCACATGTCGGTCAAGGCCTCTGGCCCTTCGTCGTTGAAACGAAAGTCGTAGTAAGTGATGGCAATGATGCCGTTGGCGTTCACGCTGACGGAAGGTACGAAGGCCTGCTGGTCTTGCACTGGGATGTGTCTGGGTGTTTGGTTGATCTTGATGGGAGGACTCCATGTGCGGCCGCCATCCTTAGATGTTGTAAAAGCGATGGAATCGTGCGACCCGTTGTCGAAACGCCCGTCCTGCCACACGGCGAAAAGGGTCCCCCGTTTGAGATCGACGGCGACGTCGAACAACTCCTCTGCTCCGCGAATCGGGACTCCGGTGTCGGGATTGACAAGGTTGAAGGTGGGCTCCATCGAAGACACCGTTATGGGCGGTTCGAACGGCATCCAGGTCGTCCCCTGATCCGTCGACCTCTTGTACGCAAGAGAAATAACATCATCGGAAGTCTCACCGTCGGTCGACTCTATCTTGCTGAAGAAATCGAGGACATCGCCATTGGGCAGCACCACGATTTGATTTGCGACGGTTTGACCATTGGGAGGATCGTAGATCAGTTTGGGGTCTTCCCACGTCATGCCCCCGTCGATGGTCCGGGAAAACAATGCAGGCCCGTTTCCGGTAGTGAAATCGAGCCGGTCCCAGACCGCATAGACGACATCACCGTGGAGGGGATCTGCTGTGATCGTTTCTTTGTCATGGAGCCCCGCGAAAGTCTCGTCGACGATCGCGACCGGGAGAGACCAAGTGAATCCTCCGTCGGTGGACTTTTGTACAAGCATTGCTGAACGCCCTTGGACCGCCGAACCGACGATTACTTTAATGAGGTCATCGTCCACAGCCACAGCGATGTGATAGAGGTCCCCGGTAGGCGTGAAGCTCAGCCAGGGATCGGAAGCGCGCAGGTACTCGTCGGAGCCCGTGCAAGGCGTGAGGCCGGGCAAAGGGACTTGGGTCCAATTCAGCCCGCCATCGAACGTTACGGCAGTCACGATTCCCCGAGCACCCCCGGTGGACCAGCGGTCCTGCTGCCACGTTGCGACGATATGGTTTTTGTCTCGAGGATCGACAGCTACCCAGGGCTCTACTTCGCTATCGGGGAAAAATTCTCCATCCTGCGATTCTGGATTATCGGCAACGCAGCTATCAAACGGGCTCATGCCGCTGATCGTGACGACCTCCACTGTACCGGCGTAAGCCGGACCGATCACGCAGGTTAGAAGAAGTGGGAGCCAGGACAGGTTAAGCTGAGAAAGTCTCATGGTGATGCCTTCTTCTTAAGGTTCAAGGGAGGGGGGAAGCGGTCATCGACAATCGATGGGCCTATTCGCCGGAAGGCCGCGTGGGCTCAGAAGCGTCCTCCCGAAATCGGGTACAGAAAGAGTCGGGATAGAAATGCGACGCGTGCACCGTGGTAGGGGAGCGGTGGGCGATCTATCGGTTTCACGATGAGCCTCAATCCAGCTCCCATAACAGCCACATCTTTGCAAGCCTTCCGAAGCCCCCGGACGGTCGGATGTCCATCCTAACGGAACACTAACGGAACATCGGGGTCCGTTCTCGCATCGTAGCATTCAACTGAGCGCGCTACGGTCCAAGCAACGGTTGCCGCTCACTCCGATCAAATCGGAACAAGCCACGCCTTCTCTTCCGCGATCCTTTCATACATCCAGGCCGGGTCAAGATCAGCACCATTCGGCCAGACCAATGCTCCCAGTTCGATTCGTGCATGCGCGAAGACAGCTTGATCCTTCAGCGACTCATAGATGCCGCAATCCGGAGCCGTCGAATTCGACGATAGATCGGCTATGCCGCTCGTGTCGTCCCGGAATGTCACGGCCAACCGATACCCAGGCAGCACGGAAAGCTCCTTGATACGCCAAGGTGCCGCCGGAATCACTCCAGGGGCTTGCTGCGCTTGGGCAGTTGTTTGGCTCAACATAGGTCCCAGTCCCCCATCACCTTGTCCCGATGCTCAATAACCCAGTCGATCATCCTGCTGAGCGCGCGGCAGAGCTCGATACCTCGCCCCGGGGTCCGCGGCTGCCTCAGTGAGGCTGTCACCTACAAGAATCACCGGTACCGCCGAACCGCACTGGTCCCTTTGATCCACTTGCAAGGTCAAGCGTGCCGACGACGGTCCGCATCGTCGTTGGCGATCAGACTTTCGAGAGGAATATGCAATCCCTTCCAGAGCTTTCGAATCATCTCGAGGGAGAGAGGGCGCTTGCGGTTGAGGACCTCGGAGACACGGCCTCTGGGCCCGATATAGGGCTCCAGTGCCTTGCGGTCGAGGCCGGCCTGCTCCAGGCGGAACAGAATCGCATCGATGGGGTCAGGAGGATCGACGGGATGGTGCTTTGCTTCATAGCCCCGCACCAGCGTAACCAGGATATCCAGCTCATCACCTGCGCGGGTATCCGGCTCGGCATCGATGAGGGCCTCGATCCGCGCCAAGGCCGCATCATAATCGGCTTCGGTCTTGATCGGTTTGATGTCCACTACACGGTCTTCGCACCTATCGCGTCGTACTCGGCGTGAGTACCGACAAAACGCACATACACAACCCCGTACGGGTAGTTGATGGTCACCACCAGCCGATATTTGTTTCCGGCAATGTTGAACACAACCCTGTTTCCCTTGACGACGCTGGCCGATCGATACTGCGCTATGATCGCGTGTGGATCAGGCCAGCTCTCCTGTTCCGCTTCGCGGCGCCAGCTTTTCAGCGGCTCCTCTGCATCTTCATGACCGGCCAGCCACCAGAATTCTCGCAATGTCCGTTTGGCGATCACCCTCATGGCTCAAGTCTAGATCGCTCCCATTTTGGGAGCAAGCCTCGATAGTAGCGAGGCCCTCGCGGGACGGTGGAAAAGAACCGGAACTGCCCTACCCGAGCGATTCTCAGGTAGGAGGGGCCATCGGGGCCTCCGGCCCTGCGGGCACCATCACTGCCGGGGGGTGCCGCAGCCATCGTCCCAGAGGGACAGGCCCACCTCCCCCCAATTCGACACGGGGCCAAGCCTCGCCATGTAGCATGCTACAAGTTGGGCACTGACCCCCGTCACACTTCCGCATCCCCTGAAAGGGCCGCTCCGAGGCTTCTCGCGTAAATTGCATCGTTCACATGTGCAGCCACGTACTTGAGGGGCTCCGAGGCCCGGCGCGCCCAGGCCCATAACCGTTCGGAGGGATCGCCGTAACGGCCGTTTCCCCCCGTGTCGCAGTCCCGGTCACTGGTAAATCGATACTCGTGACAAACCTAGGCTCGGCGCTCTGACGGAGCAGGCCATGCTATAAACTCGGACCTGACCCAGGTAGCTTCGTTGCCGCATCAGCTGTTTGGGGTCAGACCAACGTTTCCACCGGGACTCCTGCTCGAAATGTTACTCTGACCCTAAATGCGCCAAAGGTGAGGACGAACGTGCCATGCATGCACAGTTTTTATCTCAAAGTAGACCGCCGCTGTGCGCCATGTAGCGCGAAGCGAAGGCACTCCTGAAAGGGCCCCCCGGATGTGCCGGTGCTGCAGCTATCGGAAGGCGCCCTTCCTCTGGTTGAGTTGTTCATAGCCGGCGCCACCTCGCCCAAGGGTGTGCCAACAGCCGGTCTGGTTCAGTGATCCGCAGACAGTGGAACCAGCGGAATTCGGTCCCGCGGACGTGCCGCCGTTCGGGACCATCCCCTGCAGCCCGCGCTGCGGCAACTGCTGCCCCTCCGCCTGCACAGCCGCGCCGGCAGCATTCTCCGGCGTGGCGGTGGGTTGCGGTGGGACCGATGGGAACGGCTGTTTGGCGATCATCTTTAGCTCTGGAGATTGCGCCCGCAACATACTAATCACGCTTTGCGTCGGTTCTCCCCTTGCCGCCATATTCCTGGAATGCTCGAAGGCCTTGATCGCTTCACGCGTCTTGCTGCCGTAGATGCCGTCCGCGGGGCCCGGGTCGAAGCCCAGTGCGGTGAGTCGCTGTTGTATTTCTCTGGTCGACGCAGCATCATAATGTGTCGTGCTGTTTTGGTCAGAATCCGCTACCCGGCTGTGTTTCACCGCGTCAAAGCTTTCCGAGAGGCCCTCAAGACTCTTGTGAATACCATCCCAAAAGCCGGCTTGGGCCGGGCCAACCCAGATTGCCATAAGGAGAGGAACAGGCACGCAATACATGTATGGTTTGCAGATTCGCATGGTCGGAATCCTCCCAGCCTCGGGCATTGTCCCGGAAGCAGGCTCGGTTGTGGTGAGGCCTGAGTACATAATTAGCAGCTTTGCGCCATAAAGCATCCAAACCGCTACAATTTAAAAGGTATTTTGTTGTCGCCGCCGTCGCGCGGACCTGCAACCGGTGGAGATTCTCGCTCGGTGTGGCTTGGTCTTCACTCAAGTGATAGCTACGGCTGTCCCCCTACGCTCCAAACCAGCGCCACACCGGCTGCCAAAAAATCGCCGGGAGCGATTTTTAGCGTCAGCCCCTTTGGGGCGAGGCGCAGGGAAACGCTGAGCAAAGCCGCTGGTTCCCTGGATGCTGGTGCAACATGAAGGCTAGACCTGTGACACACGACCGGCAGCGCCCGGTTAGCTGTGAATCCCTTCACGTCGTACAGCACATTCCCATTTGGGGTGACCGACAGCCCCTTCTCCGCTACCGCCGGGCTCCGCGACGGTCTCCCGGTATCGATCCAGTTGCCGATCGTTGTAAGGCTCCGCGGGCTCGTCCGTGCGCGCCAGACGACTCATCAGCACCGGCCCCTGAGCCCAGGGACAGGCGGCGAGGCGAGCCGAGTATACCCGGCGAGGGAGTCCCGGCGGCCGCCTATTTCGTGCGGTTGAGCAATGATCCCCGCGGCAGGCCGGTACTGGGGTTGGCGGTCTGGTTCAGGAGTGAGCCCCGCGGCAGTCTGGTGCCAGGGGGATAGCTCCACTGGGTGGTGGGCTCGCAGGGCTTCTTGCCCCTGTTGTCCTGGCCCTTGCGGGCCTGGAAACAATCGTAGACCTCTTTGAGTCGTTGCTGGCCGATCTGCCGGTTGTACTCGTCGCGGCTCTGCGTGTTAGCCACGGGATTGGGATTGTCGTTGTAATAGCCGCCGTTGACCCCCTCGTTTGGGTTCTGGAAGCGGACGCCCGGCGGCTGGGTGGGCTGCAGGACGTTGCTGCCCCCGTGGTTGTTGGCGCCCCAGATCTGGTTGGCGTAGCCACCGAATCCCGGCTTCACTACACCGATACTGCTTCGTGAGGGGATGGCGGGTGTCACCACGCCGTTATTGCCGTAGTTGGCCGGATTGTACTTGCCGGTGGGGCGATCGATGCTGTGGCCAAAACCGCCTTGGCTGTTGGCGTAGCCCTGCTGGGCGGGCGCTGCGGCGGGCTGGGTGAGCAGACCAGCGCCGAGCAGGGAAGCGCAGAGGACTTTGAGGAACTTGCCCATGGTGGACCCCCGTCATGGATGGTACGCTCTCTAAAAGATAGGCGATATAGATGTGGTTTTTGAGGTGGACCCCTCTGTCATATTCTTCATTCATGGGGTCAGTTCCTATCTTGTAGCATGCTACAGTGCGAGACCCCGTGGCCCAGGCCCACGTGGCCCGCGCGTGGCCCGCGCTTTGATTTCCGGGGCAGGACCTCCTCCTCGACCCAGGCGACCCAGTGTGACACAGGTTGCGGGCGGTCCCAACGGCCCGCCGCCGCCCGCACCACGGACAAGGAACTGTCATCAAAGTTGTGGTTAAATGAATGGTTTTACGGCTGTGCAGGCAGAGGCGGAGGCATCACCATGCAGCTCGAAATGGCGCGACTCGACGGCGGTCTCAAGCTCATTACGCTCACCGGGCGTTTGGATCTGGAGGGGGCCAACGCCATCGACATGCAGCTCACCGCGCACACCGCGACCGAACGGAGCGCGGTGGTGGTCGATCTCTCCGCGGTGGAGTTCGTGGCTTCCATGGGCATGCGCCTGTTGCTCTCCAACGCCAAGGCCATCGCCAAGCGCGGCGGCAAGCTGGTGTTGATCGGGGCTAGACCCGCGGTCACCGAGGCCTTCGGCGCGGCCGGCATCGACACCCTGATCCCGATGTACGTCGATCTGGACGCCGCCCGCTCCGCCTTCACCTGAGTCGTCCGGTCCTTGGCATGTCCTCCCGGGCGGCAATTCTGCTCCGGCGGCTCCCTCGGGTCACCGGTGTGACGCCGCCGTGAGCGGCGAGCCGTACCCCGCTCTGGATCTGCGCGGCGAGCCGGCCGAGCTGCGCCGGCTGGTGGGGTGGATTGGCGAAGTGGTCGAGCGCCATGCGCTATCGGAACAGCTGTGCCAACGCCTGGAGCTGGCCCTCGATGAGGCCGTGACCAATGTCGTCCTATACGCCGCTGGGCCTCACGGCGAAGCGCACATCCGCCTGACCGCCCGCTATCACGCCGACACCCTGAGCATCGAGCTCCGTGACCGCGGCCCGGCCTTCGATCCCCTCGGGGCCCCCGAGCCCGGCAGACCCGCGTCCCTGGAAGAGGCGCCCATCGGCGGCCTCGGCATCCACCTCATGCGCCGTGCCAGCGACGGCCTCCGCTACCGCCGCGAAGGCGAGCAAAACGTCCTCACGCTGGAGTTTCGCGAGCGCCGCTGAGCGCTTGCCGGCGGGCCCGCGTCGATCTTCCTCTTTCCCGCGGCGCCGCTCCAAAACAGGGCGACTCGGTGACAGATCTTTTCTTCTCCACCCTGGAAAATAAATCTGTCGCCTTTTCGTGGTGAGCAGCGAGCGGTGGATCTCCTCATAGCTGCCCTCCTTGTCGTTGTCGCGAAAGCTCATCTCGTGCGTCTGGGCGCGCAGCTGCTGGTGGATTGCGTGCCACTCCTCGATGCGATTCCAGTTGAGGAAGAGCGTCTGGCAGAGACGCTGGTATTTGCGCCGGGTGAGATGCGGGCGCTTCTCCTGCAGGTGCTCCCAGAGCTTGAGGAAGGCGAGGAAATCCGACTGCTCGTGGCGGAAGGCGACGTGCGCCTCGTCGGCGGCCTGCTGATTGTCGAGCGGGCGCTCGCGCGGGTCCTGGATGCTGAGCGCCGCAGCGATGACCGCGACCTCGCGCAGGCAGTTGCGGTAGGCCGTCGCTACGATGTGTCGCTTCGATGGGTGTCCTCGTATTTCGCGTTATCGCTTCTCGTTGACGCTTCCCACCCGGCTCCGGAGTCTTGATCCGACCAACGCCAAGGCGGATACTTCCGCACGAACGGCCGGATCTCCTATCCCGATTATCCCTCCGGCCAAAGTCGGCTTCGGTTCGCGTGCTTGCTTCGTAACGAGACCGCCGTGGCAGTTCCGACGGGGTTGCCGTTGACCTCAGGACGCGATCTCCGTCGGACTCGATCCATACAGCATGGAGGAAAAACGTATGCTCGACCTTAATGACTGGCTCGCCATGGCGCCCGGGCCGGCACCCCGCCCGCAAAGCATGAAGTGGGATGTGTTCCTGAGCTATCGCTCCACCAACCGCTACTGGGTCATCCAGCTCTACGACGTGCTGACCCACCTGGGCTACAGCGTATTCCTGGACCAGTACGTTCTGAGCCCGGCCCAGCGCCTGGTCAGTCAGCTCGACGAGGCCCTCAGTGGCTGCACATCAGGGGTCATGATCTGGTCGTCGGCCAGCGGGGACTCCGACTGGTGCAAGAAGGAGTACGCATCGTTCGAAACGCGCCAGAGCGACGACCCCACTTTTCGCTATGTGGTGGTCAAGCTCGACGCGGCGCCGCTTCCCGCCTTCGCTCAGACCAAGCTCTGGCTGGATTTCTCGGAAGCCCGGGAAGGGCCGAGCGGTGCAGGCTTGCTGCGCCTGCTCTATGGTTTGCAGGACAAGCCCCTGCCGCCCCAGGCCGTGGCCCTTGCCGTCCAGGTGGACGATGAAACCCGCAAGGCCGTCGCCGCCATCCGCGCCGCGCGCAACAACGGCGACGCGGAGCGCCTTAAGGACCTTGCCGCAGGCAGCTCCATCCCCTGGACCTCCGCACCGACCCTGTTATGCGCCGTGGCCGACAGCCTAATCGCACTGAAGAAGGAGAACGAGGCCCTCGCCGTGCTCGACCGGGCCGACGCCGCTTTTCCCCGGTCCCTGCGCCCGCAGCAACTGCGAGCCTTAGCCCTGGCACGCCTCAAGCGTTGGAAGGATGCCCGCCAGATCCTAGGCGAGCTATACGAGGCCGGTGAGCGCGACCCCGAGACGCTCGGCATCTACGCCCGCACGTGGATGGACCGCTACGACGAGACGGGCGACACCGTCGCCCTGCGCAAGTCCCGGGACCTCTATGCCGAAGCCTTCGCTGCCGCGCCGAAGGACTACTACACGGGGATCAACGCCGCTTCCAAGAGCGTCTTCCTGGGCGAGCTGGATACGGCGGCGACCTACGCCGCCAAGGTCGAGGCCATCGTCGGCACGGCGGCCAAGCCCGGCGACTACTGGCATACGGCGACCGTCGCCGAGGTCCAGCTCATACGCCGCAATTTTGACGCCGCTGCTAAGCTTTACGCGTCCGCCGTGGCGATGAATCCCGACGAGCGGGGTTCCCACGAGTCGACATGGAAGCAGGCAAAGCTGCTGCTGGGCCGCCTGAATCCAGAGGCAGCGCAGCGGGCGGCGGTGGCCGCGGCGTTTGCACATCTGCAATGAGCGCAGCGCAGCTTCAGGCTTCACTCGCTCCATAAGCGCAACGCATTGCGCACGAACTGTCCAGCGCCTCCCCGTTCCGCCGCCTCGTCCCCCTTGGCGAGCATTGCGTCCACTTCGGCCGCGGCTTCCCACCAGTCCTTGATGGGATCGCCCGACGCAAAGCCGTGTCTTTCGCCGCAATAGTAAGCGGCTACGGCGATCATCCGGTGGCGCTGCTCCGCGGTGACGGACAGGTTGCGGGATACCAGGCAATCGCTGGCGGCGCCCGGCGTGTGTTCTTGAATAACCATGGACCTCCTTAGCTCTGATTACGTGATTACGGTGACACCTTACCTTTTACACTATTTTCTCCGTCAGACCCTACGGTTCCGTAGATGCAGGTCGACCTCGTTTCCCGGGACGTATGCGGCGGCCAAGACGCTGCTCTAGTGCCAAAAGCTCTTGATCGTCCATCAATGGACGGCCGATGCTTTGACCTTTCATCAAGGCAGCTTCCAATTCGGTGTCCGGCTCCATGGCGAGGAATTCGGCGAGATTTTCTACACGATCAAGCAACGGACTCACTGTAACCAGCCCATCGTCCTCTCGGCGAAAGTGCGCTGGTGTGCTGGACCAGGGCCAATCAGCCGCCGTTTGCGACAACTTTGCTTTAACTGGATTCAAAGCCACGTAACGGAATGCCGCCATCAGGTGGGACTCGTCCATCGCTACACAGCCGAATCGCCCCTGAAACAAGTGGCCGGTAACCCGCAGTCTCGCGTTGATATACCCACTGTATCGACGATGGGTTTCTCCCACTGCTCCCGACAACCCAGAGTCGTCCGACGGGACAAGGATCAAGTGGACATGATTAGGCATAAAACAATACGACCAGACCGCGACACCATTCGCCTTACAGGACTGAGCCAACCAGTCCTTGTAAAGCCCATAGTCGTCGTCGATCAGGAACACCCGCTGGCGCCTGTTTCCGCGCTGCGTTACATGGTGCGCCACACCGGTGACGATGATTCGAGGAAGTCGTGACATCCGGTTATCATAAACCTCTTCGAAAATAGTGTAAATGGTAAGGTGTCACCGTAATTAAATTCCCAAGCTATGGTTGCAGTAGATGAGAAACTGGCAGCCGCCCGCGCCGGGCCCTCCTAGGGAGATAACCCCTGGCCTGCGTTGACGGTGGAATGGGCCTCGACGTGCTCGCCCTCGAGTAGCAGGGTCGGGGCCCGGGCCGGATCGCGGCGCAGGGCGGCGCCCTCGCGCGAGAGGTAGGTGGTAGGCTCCCGCCCGGCCCACTGACGCACCCGGATCAGCCAGGCGTGGACCCCGTTCTTGAGGTCCTCGGTGACGTCCCAACTGACCAGACCGTGCCGCCGGTCGGCGTCCTCGTTCCGGTACGGCTTCTTCCCAAACGGGCCGTGAGCCGGCGTTCGGTCGAAGGTCGAGCGCGACCAGGATTGCAGGCAGTCCTGGACGTCGTCGCTGACGTCGGCGTCCTCAGCGCAGTTCCAGGTCGCGCCAGTGCGGACCGCGAAATCCTGGTCGGCAAGATTGCCGATGCCCTCGACGAAATTGTCGGCGAGTGGCCGGACCTCCAACCGCCATTTGTCGGCGCGCCCGACGCTGCTGAGCCGCAGGCGGGCCGAGGTCAGCACGCGCCCGGCCAGGAACCGCTGGAGGCGATCCTCGTCGAACCGGATCACGATCTTTTTCGCGGCCGCGCCACCCTTCAGGCGGAGCTGCGGACCGCGGCCGTCATTGCGGTTGGGCTGGTCGCGCCAGAGCGTGGTGTCGGCGCTCGCCCGGAGAGCGGTAGTGTTGCTCTCCGGCGGCGGCAGCAGCGTGTCGACGTATGACTGCAGGTCATCGCCGCACCTCGACAACAGTCCGCCCGGGTTGAGGTACGGCTTGCCGCTCTGGCACGACAGTTGGGACACGTCGACCACGGGCCAGTGGAACTGATCCACGAATTCGGGTGTACTGGTAGAGCCGGCGTCTTTGGCCTGGACCTGGACGAACCAGCCAGGTGCCACCTTGAATACGCCCTTGTCATTGATATCCAGGGCATACCATCCAGGATAAGACCCTATGCTGTCCAGATACTTGCTTTGGATAACTGGGAAACCCGAAGCATCAATGAGGTTGTCGGTACCCTGCACTTCCCCCTGGATACCATCGCACCATGGTTGCTTGGCCTTGTCGCGAGGCGCCGCCGTATCAGCGAAGCATATTGCCGGCAAACTAGTAAACTCGTTCTTTCCAGTGTTTGCTGTGAGGATGATTAAGCCGCTGGTCTTCGTCGCTTCCGAGAAGCCGATCGAGTATAGGTAGTCGCTGACCAGGTTACTGACGTCGAACTGGCCGCTGGTCTTGTCGTTGTACGGCGCAAACAACAGCAGCAACTGGTCGGCGGTCACCGATTTCCAATTATCATAACCGGCGTACGCGTCACCAGATACGAAGTTCGCAGAATAAGGGCCCACTGGACCGCAGGGATCTAAGGAGGTTAGCGGCGACGAACAGTTGAAGGGATGTTCACCGTTGAGCGTCACCGTGCTGGTAAAGTCAAAAAGGTCCTTGGGCAAGAGGTAGGCGTAGCTGCCGTCCCAGCTCGACGGGCTCGACTGGACCGACGACAGGAGGCCCAGCTCGCCAGTGACAAAGGTGCGCATGCTGTCGGTCACCGCTTCGCCGGTGGCATAGGGCGCACCGGCGGCCGTCAGCCACTCTTCCACCCGCTCGTACATGCCGGTGGCGGTGCCCGGTTCGGTGACCGCCTCCTGCGCCGCCAGGCAAGCGTTCTGAACGTCGGCTTCGGTCGGATTGTCGCAGATGCCCGAAACGTCAGATGCCGATGTGCCGGTCGACGCGGTCGTGAAGTTGCAGTTCAGCTGGGGGTCATGCGTGGCCTCGTACTGGCAGGCCTGCAGATGATAGGCCTCCGCCAGGATCGTCGCACCCTGAACCATCACGCCGTAGTAGTAATTGACGATGTTGACCAGCTGCGAATAGCTCGGACGATCATCGAAGAAGGTGGCGGCGGTCTTCTGCGCGCCAATGTACGGGGCGGCGGTCGCGATCGCGCATTGCGTGATCACGTTGGCGCTGACGGTAGCGTAAACGCCGTTGTGAATCGCGTTCAGGTCAGCGGGCAGATTCATCAGCACACCGTTCTGCCAGTCCTGCACATCCGATTCCAACGGCGGCACCGGCGAACTCATTGAGGCGTTGTCGATGAACTGCTCGTATCTGCCGTATCGCGCGGTGACGTCGTTGACAGCGTCCGAAAGTGAGGGCGAGATCTGCGTCTCGACGCAGGTCTGGTCCTGGATCGCAAACAAGATATCGTTTAACGTGGCGTTGATGGCTTCGAGGTCGGCGTTGATCTGCTGTAGCTCGGCGCTGATCGCGGTGAGCTGACTCGAGTCGCCGCCAGCGAGACCCATCGCCGACATCGCCCAACTCACGGTTTGCGAGCCAGTCTCCTTGCCAACGCCGCTCAACAGGCCCGTGTAAAGGGTGGTGATGGCGGTGCTTTCTGCCGCCTCCTGTGCCTCCGCCGTGCCGCCGGTCGCCAGCGGCAACGCCAAGGCGACCAAGAGCATACTGGCGCGCAGCGCCCGCCTCGCCGTTGGCGCGACACCGGCAGTTGAAACCACGCGGGTCGCCAAGGCGCCGGCGCGCTCTAGCGAGGCCATGAGTGGCCCTCCTTTGAGGGAAGGGATAGGGATAGGAATTTGCTTTCAGGCGCCCCAGGCGGAGCGGAGCCAACCGGCCCCGAAACGGCGCCTCGCGCCTGTCCTTCCTGACCTTTGCCGCACCAAACCATCCTCGATCCCCCGTCGCGAGCCGGGATTGACCCTGCCGGACGCCTCTGTGCGTGATCTCCTTGACTTTCGCCCGATTTTAACCCGATAGCGGCCTACGTCAAGGCTCGAAATCGATCAGGCGATGGCGGGCAGAGGCTCGTAGGTCAGCGGAATCTGGCCGTTGACCCGCCAATCTTCCCCTTCGGGCGGGCCTTGGCCGGGTGAGATTACGAGATTACGGTGACACCTTACCTTTTACACTATTTTCTCCGTCAGACCCTACGGTTCCGTAGATGTAGGTCGACCTCGTTTGCCGGGACGTATCCGACGGCCAAGACGCTGCTCTAGTGCCAAAAGGTCTTGATCGTTCATCAATGGACGGCCGATGCTTTGACCTTTCATCAAGGCAGCTTCCAATTCGGTGTCCGGCTCCATGGCGAGGAATTCGGCGAGATTTTCTACACGATCAAGCAACGGACTCACTGTAACCAGCCCATCGTCCTCTCGGCGAAAGTGCGCTGGTGTGCTGGACCAGGGCCAATCAGCTGCCGTCTTCGACAACTTTGCTTTAACTGGATTCAAAGCCACGTAACGCAATCCCGCTATCCGGTCGGACTCGCCCATCGCTACACAGCCGAATCGCCCCTTCGAAAATAGTGTAAATGGTAAGGTGTCACCGTAATTTCTCTCTCTAATGACTTCGCTCATAAGCATTGGCATGGGCGCGCTGGGCCGATTTCATCACCGAAACCTGATACATGATCGGCGTTGCGGGATCATGCCTTAGGTGAAATTTCGGCGCAGGCTTCAGCGCAATGATCACATCGAAGCAGTGATCGAGCTCGGCTTCATCCTTGAGCTTCTTGCCGTTCCAGATGACCGAGCCATCGCGCTGCACATAGATGTCGATGTCTTGGACTTGGCCGTCCGAGCCGCGCTTGAGCGGACACTCGTCGGCGCTCGCGGACCGCAAAAAGGCGATCGCCACGATCGCCACGCCAAGGCGAATGGCAGCGCCCATCAATGGGCGCGACGATGTCAGCACAGCGAGCTGACTAGACGCTCAGTCCGTAGAGCTTGGCCGCATTGTCGTGCGTGATCTTCTTGATCGCCTCCGAGGGATAGCAATTCGCTTTCACCCGCCGCAGGCGGAGCATAGCCGACCGGCCCCGACACGGCGCCTCGCGCCCGTCCGCCCTGACCTTTGCCGCGCCAAACCATCCTCAATCCCCCTGGTGATGCCGTGGCGAGCCAGGCTTGGCCCCGCGCGACGCTTCTTTGCGAGATTTCCTTGACTTTCGCCCGATTTTAGTCCGGTGGCGGCCCACGTCAAGGTTTGCGAACGATCACCCGATGGCGGGTAAACGCTCGTAGGTCAGGCGAATCTGGCCGTTGACCGGCCAGTCGTCGTCTTCGGGCGGGGGCTGGCTGCGCTGCCCCGGTTTCCAGAGCCCGGCTGGCGCAGGATGCGGCGATAACCAGCGGCTCTTCAATCACCGACGGAAGCTCATCTCCCCGCCGCAGTGGGCACAAGCCAGCGGGTCGGCCTCGTACACTATTTTGATCAAGCGGGTCCAAGCGGCCTGGGCGGCGCGCGAGACCTCGGGATCGACCCGCTCCGGCACCGCTTCGGTCAAAGGCGGCGTCTCAGCGTCCGCCATCCCACCCTTGCGCCTGCCACGGGCACGGTTACTGTACCAGCCGCAGTAGCGCGCCAGATGCTTGCCCCGGTCCGCCACATGCTGCAGCAACATCTCCAGCCACTTGGCCCCGGATCAAGGGGTCAGCGTCGCTGAATCGGGAGCAATCCAGGGGGTGTAATGCCATTTTCAACGACTCTGACCCCCTGATCCCCACTGAACGACGTGTTGCGGCTGGCCGGGCAAGACGAAACGTACCAATCGAGCCATTCCCTGCTCCTTCATTGTCCAAGGTTGAAGCCTTTATCCTAATCTTTCCGGAACGATCAGTCGAGTCTGACCCCATCGATCCCATATAATTCGAGAGCAAAACGAAAGACCTGACCCTCGGCTGACTTATAATTCGAGAGCAAAACGAAAGACCTGACCCCGGCTGACCCCG
Organism: uncultured Gammaproteobacteria bacterium; assembly: GCA_963711095.1. Lineage (GTDB taxonomy): Bacteria > Pseudomonadota > Gammaproteobacteria > Chromatiales > Chromatiaceae > CAVQCX01. The sequence continues at coordinate 72,698 of CAVQCX010000018.1, forward strand.
GATTTTAACCCCGGCTTTCTCGTATTCAGACCCTTCCTTCAGTCTAACAGGATTTTCCGGTCTTTTTCGATGTCCGCGAAGCGGCGGCCGATGTCGTCGGTCGGCCCGATCGCGAAGCCGCGCCAGCGCCGACCCCTCAGCTCGGCCGCCATGTACGTGGTACCGGACCCGCCGAAGGAAATTACTGGAAACCTAACTGGAATCATGTCGTTACAACCACAACATAGCGGTCAACTGCGGTTTATAGGTTTAACGATAACTTGCAGTCCCAATGTATCCAGCACGGTCTGCATCTGGCTGAGCGCGTCGACGATTCTGCGGACGGGAAAGGAAACAGCGTCCTGACTAAACAAGTTCCGGTAAGTCCTGCCTGGTGTGATCTGTCTCAGCATCATCACACGTCGGCGATGGGAAACGGCGTCATGAATTTTGCTTCAAATATTTCCGCTGGTACCGGTTTGCTGAACAGGAAGCCCTGCATTTCGTCACAGGCGAGCAAGTGCAGCAGCCGCGACTGCTCGTCGGTCTCGACGCCCTCGGCCACCACTTTGAGCTTGAGCGAATGCGCGAGACTAATAATGGTGGACACCAGCGCCAGCCCCTGCGGCCCGACCGTCATGTCGATCACGAACGAGCGGTCGATCTTCAGCGTGTCCACCGGCAGTTTGGCCAGGTAGGCGAGCGAGGAGAACCCGGTGCCAAAGTCGTCAATGGCGATGCTCACGCCCAGGTCGCGGACCGCCTGCAGGCTGGCGATGTTGTGCTTCACGTCCTCCATGATCAGGCTTTCGGTGATCTCCAGTTCGAGGCCTCCCGCCGCATGCGCGTCAATACCGATTGCCTGCTTGATCTCGTCGATGAAGCCGTGATTGCGCAGTTGCAGCGGGGACACGTTCACTGCGATGCGCATCGCAGGCAGGCCCTTCGCCCGCCAGCGCAGGTAGTCAGCAATGGCCTGACGCAGCGCCCAGCGTCCCACTTCATAGATCAACCCGGTTTCTTCCAGGATCGGGATGAACCGGCCCGGCGGCACCAGGCCGGTGCGCGGGTCGTTCCAGCGTATCAGCGCCTCGGCGCTGGTCACCTTGCCGCTCGCGAGGTGCACCTTGGGCTGGTAATGGAGCACAAATTCGCCGTTGTCCAGCGCCTGGCGCAACTGGTTTTCCAAGGTGAGCTTGCCGGCCACCGCATCGGTCATTTTCTGGGTGTGAAACAGGTATCGCTCGCCGCTCGACTTGGTCTTCTTGAGCGCAGCCTCGGCGTTCCTGAACAACGTGTCGGCGTCGGCACCGTCATCCGGGAATAGCGCTACTCCGACCTTGGCGGCGATCCGAAAAACATCGCCAGTCAGGTCGAACGGGTGGTCCAGAAAAGCTTGCAGAGATTTTTCGACAAATTGCGTCACCTCGCCTTCCTCCTTTATGTCTGGCAGCACCGCCGCAAAGTGATCTGCGTCTATTCGCGCCAGCAGATTTACGTCTCCCATGTTGAGCGTCAGCCACTCCGCCACCTGCTTCAGGAGCGCGTCGCCGGCGGGCCGGCCGAGGCTGTCGTTGATGTTCTTGAATCGCTCCAGATCGATCAGGCCCACGGCAAGTTTGTGGCCGCTGATAGCGGCACTGCGAATGTACTGGGCGACCCGCTCGAGGAACAGGGTGCGATTCGCCAGGCCCGTGAGCAAATCGTAGTATGCGAGGTAATCGAGCCGCGCCTGCTTGTCGAGGTGGTCAATCGCGAACGCGATGTCGCCGGCCAACTCCGTCAGCAGCTTTATCTCTTGTTCATCGAAGAAACCGGGTTCGCCGGCGTACAGCGCGAATACGCCTACCGCTTCATCCGAGACAATCAGTGGCAAAAATGCCATCGAGTGGACTCCGAATTCGGCGACTCTCTTGCCGAACACGACCTTCGGGTCGCTTTTCGAATTGTTGGCCACCACGACCCTTTTCTCCCGGATCGCCTGCGCGATCATGGTCTTTGGCGCTTCCTCGTTCGATGACAAGGTATTTTTGATAACGGCGAGGAGTTCCTCATCCTTGCCCGCCGAGGCGACCGGGACAATCTTTGTTGTGCTCCGATCGAACAGGCATAGCATGCTCATGCGGAACCCGCCTGCCTCAACCGCTATTCCGCACGCCTCAGCGAACAGTTCATCTCGATTGCCCACGCGAACGATGTGCGTGTTGATGCCGCTCATCACCGCGTACACACGGTTCAAATACTTGACTCGGTTTTCCGCCCGCTTCTGCTCAGTGATATCCTCGTAAGTGCCCAAGATGCCATTAATGTTTCCTCTTGCATCCAGCAAAGGGACCTTACTGGTGCGTAACCAGACTGTTCGGCCATCCGACGATGTCTGCGGTTCCTCGTAATTGAGTCTGGATTTGCCACCGTTAATGACGAGTCGATCATCGGCGCGATAGGCTTCAGCCTGATCTACCCAAGCCATCTCCCCATCGTTCTTGCCGATCAGTTCTTCAGGGGAATGCAATCCAGCATCCATTGCGAACGCTTGATTGCAGCCCAGATAACTGGAATCGGTGTCTTTCCAGAAAACCCGCACTGGAATGGTATCCAGGACCAGGCGCAGCATTCGGCGCGATTCGAGCAGCGCGGCTTCCGCATTCTCGCGCTCGGTGATGTCGCGTATGACACTCATGACCAGGGTGCCTTCGTCTGTTTCCAGCGGGCTCAGGCTGCTTTCCATCGGGAATTCGGTGCCGTCCTTGCGCAACCCGAACAGTTCCAATTCCGCACTCTCTGGCCGTGGACGCGGTTGCCTAAAGAAGTTGTTCATATATTCCGGATGCTTGCTGCGGTAGCGTTCCGGGACTAGCAGGTCAATCTTTTGCCCCAGCAGTTCCTCGCGCCGCCAGCCGAACAGCTTTATTGTCTGGGCGTTGACCAACACTATTTCGGCTTCGTGGTTGACGATCACCATCGCATCGGGTGCGTACTCCAGCAGGTCTTTGAATTTCTGCGCGTCCCTTTTGCGCTCGGTGATATCTTCACCGATGCTTGCCGTACCGATTACTCCGCCGCCTCCCGAGCGCAGCACCGTATTGCTCCAGCGTATCAGCCTGCGCTCGCCTGAACGGGTGACGATATCGTTCTCGTGATGCAGTGCTTCGGGCTGGTTGTCGAGCATCGAGGTGAAAAATGCATTTCCTAAATCCTTAATTTCTGGCGGCACGAAAAGATCCCACCAGTTTTTACCGATGACCTCCTCGCGTTGCCAACCGGTCAGGCGCAGCAGGTAATCATTGCAATAGGTGATCCTTGCCTCGCGGTTCAGCATTATAGAAACCAGTTCTACATTTCCCAGCAGGTCGCTGAAGCGCCGTTCGCTTTCGCGCAGCGCATCCTCTGCAAGCTTGTTCGCGGTGATATTCAAGTGCATGACTACCACGCCCTTTAAGGTGCCAGCCAGGGGCGTCACAGACATCTGGAACCAGCGCTGTTCCGCAGGCGAATGACAGGGATATTCGAGCGTAAAGGTATTGGCCTTTCCATTCAGCACCGCACGAATACCGGCAGCGGCCTGGCCGGCCTCTGTCGCATCGTCGCCCCGCGCCTTGTCGCATATCGCCAGGTAATTGACGCCGATATCATATCCCGGGTTTTGAGCGGCATTGGCGTGGCCGAATTGTTGCCACGCTTCATTCACCGAAAGGATTTTTCCCTGACTATCGAGCAAAGCGATGCTCGCGGGCAGCGCGTAGAGTATGGCGGCTTGCCTGGCGACCTCGTTCAGGCGCAACTGTTCCTGGGCGTGCTGCAACAGGAATGTCTGGCCGTCACGATTCGCCACCGAATCCACTTCACCACCAGTCAGTTGTTCCAGACGTTTCCCTGTCTGGTGCAAGGTCGCGATCAACGTGGCGATTTCTTCGCTGGTATTCCCCGGAGTCTGTGGTGTTACGGGTTTCATTAAACGATAACTTCCAGTCCCAATGTATCCAGCACGGTCTGCATCTGGCTGAGCGCGCCGACGATTCTGCGGACAGGGGCCGGCGAGAGTTTGAGCAGGATTGGCGTCATGAGAACATTGTCCTTCAGCGCGAGCATGGGAACCGTAAGCACATCTACGACTTCGATCTCGATCTGTCCGGCAGATATGTCTCGCACAACGTAACCAGGTTGTCCTGCGCCTACACTGAGCTCGGCGTATCGCCGGCAACGTAAAGACGAAATTTGTACTCCGTCAGGGGGCCCATGACGTATTCTCTTTTGTTTTTGTTTTCCGAACCGCCTTCGCGGCATCACCACTACGCAATTCGCGTATGGGCGTGTGGCCTTGCGACACCTCGCCCTCGCGAGGGATAGGAATTTGCTTTCAGCCGCCGCAGGCGGAGCGGAGAGGGATAAGGGATAGGAATTTGCTTTCAGCCGCCGCAGGCGGAGCGGAGCAGATCGGCCCCGAAACAGCGCCTCGCGCCCGTCTGCCGTGACCTTTGCAGCACCAAACCATCCTCAATCCCCCCTGGTGATGCCGTCACGAACCGGCCCTGGCCCCGCCCGACGCCTCTGTGATCGATTTCCTTGACTATCGGCCGATTTTAGCCCGAGAGCAGCCTACGTCAAGGCTCGAAGTCGATCAGGCGATGGCGGGCAAAGGCTCGTAGGTCAGCGGGATCTGGCCGTTGAGCGGCCAGTCGCCGTCTTCGGGCGGGGCCTGGCTGGGCGGGCGCGGGTCCCAGAGCCGGGGGGAGTTATTCATGTTTTCAATGAGTAGCGTTCTGGGGATGCCGTTATGGCACTACACGGTTGTTGTCGCCTGCGGGGACGTGATAATGGTCTTCTCCGTTCTGGGGGGTGATATCGAGGGCATCGTAGATGAGCTGCTGGCGAGGCTCGGCACGGGTGCTCTTGCGGATGTGCACGGTGGCCCGTCGGCGCGCTGAGTTCGACGTGACCGGTCTGACCGGCGAGTTGGCGCCGCACCCTCCAGCTCAGGTCAATCTCGCAGGCCTTGAGCTGAAAGCGACATACAAGTGGTAGGCGAGCACCGAGATGAACAGGTGCGCGCTCACCCGATCGGTCTCTGATGAAACACCGGGCGTAGACAGAGCCGGATTGAGATGCGAAACACCGCCTCAAGCGGAGAGCATGGTATAAGTGAGCCACAGCGTCTCTCATCCACTGCGTTTGGTTGCTGCGCAGGCAGTACAGGCCGGGCCAGGTATCGGCCAGGGTCCTGGTGCCTGCCAGTGCAGCCAGTGGCTGCCGTGGCCTCATCATGCTCGACGTTGACCTCGTAGTGTTGTGCGACACGGGCGTACTCTGCTCAACGTCCAACACGTCCAGGACCTTGTCGTACTGCTCACGGTCCCCTCTGTGCAGAGCGCGGGCGAGCTGTCTAATGCGGCCGAAACGTTGGCAAAGAGCTCGTCGATGCCTGTCTCTCTCGCGCTGCGCGAGTGGCAGTACAGCTGCACCTCGCCAGTGTCGGCATTGACCAGCGACGACTGGACGCACTGCTCGCAGAGCTTGACCTGCACGGCGTGTGGGGATCGAAGCCGGTGAGTTGCGGCTCACCACCAGATAGCGGTAGCGTGCTCCACCAGCCAGGCGATATCTCCCGCTCGCAATGCCGCATCGAGCCCACCGGGGCGCGGCGGGGCGTCGGCGTCGACCAGCTAGCCACCACTCGGCCAGGGTGCTGGCTCGCTGACATGCCGGCAAAGATCTCGCTCTCTCGGAAAACCACACTGTCGAGCACCAGAGCAAGATCACCAGGGGGGCATCTGAGCGCTCTCCGGATCTCACGTGCGGCGTTGTCATACCCGCCCTCGCCCGAAATAGGTGTTGGTCAAATCAACAGCGTGATCACCGACGAGTCAAACAACGTGCGCTCACGCTGTACAAGAACTCCCCAGCGCTGGCTGTGTGCAGCAGCTGATCGAGACACGGTAGAGCTGCATCAGGCTCATCGCGAAATCGTAGGCGATCAACTCGCCAAGCGCACTGTGCTGCTGCAGCCACGCGTGGGTGTGTAGCTCGCTGCCGGACTGACCATGCGCCAATAACGTGCCGATGGCCGCGGCACGCTGAGGTCAGGTAAAGCCAGCGCAGAGTGTTGTCCAACCCGCCTGGCGCACCGCCAGGGCCACGTGCCCAGCGACACACTGCGCGGACGCACAGCCCAGCGCGGTACACCACGCGCTGAAACGGGCGCCCGGGGCTCTGTGCGTGCCGCCACGGGCCTGGCGCGGACAGCACGCGCCAAGCGGGGCGGCCCCCCAGGCGACCAAACCGCGGCAACAACCGCGGGCCACTGACGACTGCCAAACGCTGAGCAGCGCGCCACTGCCGCGGGGGACCCGAAATGGCGCCAGACAACAGGGTGCGCTGACGTACCCTGCGCGCTGCGCACCGACTCCACCAGGCGGCAGGTGTAAAGGGCTCCCCGGTGCCGACTCTTGATGCTGGTGCGCCGGATGTACATGGCCAGCACCCTAGCGGCAGGAGTCGGGCGCGTAGATGGCACTACAGGGAAAAAAGAGAAGAAAAGAAGGGAGGAAAGAAAGGCCAGGTGGCACAGGATGCGCTCGATCACCGGCGGCTCCTCAATCACCGACAGGAAGCGCATCTCCCCTCCACAGTGGGGGCAGACCAGCGGATCGGCCTCGTAGACTTTCTTGATCAGCCGAGCCAGGCGGCCCGGGCAGCGCGCGAGGCCTCGGGATCGACCTGCTTGGGCACTCCTTCAGGCAGCGCAGCGGTCTCAACGTCCGCCATCTCGGGCTTGTACTCGGTCTTCTCCAGGGAGAACGGCGCCCGGATCATGTAGCGGGCCAGCTGCTGGCGCCCTTGGGCATCTCCGGCCTCGATACGGACCTGGTTGTCCACCGAGAAGCCACTGTGCTGCCAGCTCAGCAACCGCGCCACCAGGTCCTCGTCTATGGCCTCATCGGCGAGCAGCATCTCGATCACAGCACGGCCCAGTTGCTGCTCGAGCAGTTCGGCGGGGATAGGCGGCAAGACCCGGAATACCCCGTCGGAATCGAAGCCACCGTCGGTGACGAGGGCGTGGATATGCGGGTGGAAAGTGACCAGATCCCCGAACGTCTGCACGAACAGGAAGAATCCGGGCTGGCCGTCCGGATCGGCCTCCCGGTAGGCTTCGCTGAGCAGACGCCCGACGATGCGGCAGAGCTCACCCCAGCGGTGGCGCTGATGAGAAGTGGCACAGGGAAGTGCCGGTAATGGACCTAAGGATGGAAAGGCGCCGCGCAGGACCTTCGGAACGGTGAACACGTACTGGCGGTGCGGCACCGGGGCCAGGACCTCCTCCTCGATCCACTCGCCGTAGATCAACATCCGCTTCTGGTGACAGGACGGGCAGAAGCAGCGGGTCTTGCAGGAGAAGGGCAACAAGTACTGGTGACCACACTGGTCGCAGTGGACCCGGGCGAAGCCCTTGTGCGGGTCACCGCAGTCGAGAAGGCGCCCCAGAGTCTCGTCCTCGACCCGGCGGTGGATGTGCCCGGACTCGCGTAGCTCTTCGGCATGATCCTGGACGCAGCGGTACAGAGGACTCGCCCGAGCAGCGTCGCTGGGGTCAGGTCTCGAATCGTAGCATGCTACAAGGCGGGACCTAACCCTTTTGACCCCGCGTCGCTGGGGTCACCGCATCGCTGGGGTCAGGTCTCGAGTCGTAGCATACTATAAGGCGGGACCTGACCCTGTCGACCCCGCATTTCCATTCACTGAGTCGCCGCGAGAGAGCTGTCCAGCGGCGGCAGACTTCTAAAGCTCTCCACCATGCGTTCATTCCAAATACGATTGATGTCCTTCCGGTATTCACTGTCTTCCTCTAGGTGGTAATACTCGCCCGGCATCACGCTGTTGGCATGGTACAGCTGGATATCGATGGGCGGTCCCACGGTCAGGTTACTTCGCATGGTGGAATCCATGGAGACCAGCGAGCAGAGGGCCGCCGTGTGCAGGTCGGTCTGACAGGTGATGATCCGGTCCAGGATAGGTTTTCCGTATTTGCTTTCGCCGATCTGTAAAAACGGTGTCTGGCGGGAAGTTCTGATGTGGTTACCTTGAGGATAGATTAACGTCAGTTGAGGTGGGTTACCGATGACTTGGCCACCGAGAATGAAGGTGGCTTCGTAGGTGCCGCCCCCTCCGGTCTTGTTCTGCTGCTCCACGCTGATCTGTCCGACATAATCGGCAGCCTCATGCACATCCGCTACCGTATTCAAATTAACCTCGGTTTGGTTGGCGATATCCTTGGCCAACCGGTCGATCACCGCCTGGGTAGTGGCGAGGTTTCCCGCTGCCAGAATCACGAACTGGCGGTTTCCATCTAGCCCGAAGCGAAACATCTTGGAATAGGTATTGATCTGGTCTACACCCGCACTGGTGCGCGAATCCGAACAGAAGGAAATGCCTTCGTCAACGATAACAGCAACACCATAGGTCATGTTTGAATTCTATCTTGACTATAACCTATCCCAAAGGGATGTGGGGGTCCGTTCCGTGCTCGTAGCATGCTACTTTCCGAGACCCCAGCGCCTCCTGACCCCAGCGCCTCCCTAATGCTAATGGGACACCCACGCTACGGCCCAACGCGCGCGACGTGCGAGGGCCCTATGGGGCCATCGCCGAGGGGCTGTCATACGGTCGATATCCCGGTAGCCGTTAGACCCACGTTTTTGGCCGCGAAAGGGCCTTCTAAGCGTGATTTGAGGCCTTTTGTCAAGCTTTTTTTCCAATTAATCAATGCCTTAACTTGGTCCGGCCCCGTTTGTCTCATGCAAGACGGAAAGATGGCTTTCATTTGTCCGCTCAGCAGTCTACATTGGCCTTGTTCGATACGCGAGCGTGCGCGGTAGAGCATTTTACTTGGGAAGACGAGACGGTTCGGATGTTTGAATTGTTGAATCTGGTGGCTTGGTGATCGGAAAGCATCTGAAGTCGCTCGGCCGCCGGCTCGCGCTTTGCCAACTCGACGACAACGTGGACCAGGTCTTCGACATCAGTGGCTTCCTACGCATGTTCGACGTCTTCGGGGATCGCGAGAGCGCGTGGAAACCCTCTTCGAGGAGTGAGGCGTTGCGTTGATCGAGCCCATGCGAATCCTGTTATCGGCGCAACCCGCGATGGGACATATTCAACCGACGGTGCCGCTCTGTCTGGATCTCATGGCTCGAGGACACGACGTGCGGGTCGTGTCGGCGCCGTCCTTCGCGCCGGCGATCGAATCCTTCGGGCTCCGCGCGGAGCCGATGGGACTCGACTGGTTGCGATCGGGGACCGGACGCTACTTTCCGGTCGCGCGCGAGCTTCCCGCGGATGAACACTATTCCTGGGTTCTGACCGAGCTCTATGCCGGCGAGACCGTCCGTCGCCTGCTTCCAGACCTGGAACGATTGGCGACACGCTGGTATCCTGACCTTGTCCTCCGCGACCAGATGGAATTCGCATCCTGGCTGTTCGCCGAGCGCCATGGAATCCCACATGTGTCATACGGCTATGGGCTCGGGTTTCAGGAACGCGATCGTCGCATGGCCGGCCCGGGTCTCGCCGAACGGCGCCGCGAAGCGGGGCTCCCCGCGGACCCGGAGCTCGACACTCTGTTCCATCACCTGCGCTTCGAATTTGCCCCTTCGTCCTATCGTCCGCCGGAGTCCAGGCCAATCGCAACCACCCGGCATATCAGGTACCGGCCCTGTGACCGGCGTCGCGACGACGCGAGCCTGGATTGGCTGGACAAGCTCGGCGACCGACCTGTCGTGGTGGCGACGCTTGGGAACAACTACAACTGGGTGCCAGACCTGTTCGAGCTTATCGTCGAAGCCTTGGCGGCGCTGCCGGTCGAGGTTCTGGTAATGACGGGCGATACCCGATCACCGGAGAGCCTCGGACCGCTCCCGCGAAACGTCCGCGCGATGCGCTATGTGCCGCTGTCGGAAATCCTGCCCCATGTCGAAGCGATCGTTTGCCACGCCGGCTTCAACACGATCATGACGGCCGCACTTCAGACTGTGCCGATCGTCGTTATCCCGATCGAGTCCGACCAGCCCGCCCAAGCGCTCCGTTGCGAGGCGCTCGGCATCGGGCGGCAGGTTCCACGCGAGGACCTCACCGTGGCCGGGTTGCGCAAGGTGGTCGGCGCAGTTCTGAGCGACGACGGTCTCCGTGAATCGATGGCGACATTCCGCGACGAGATCCAATCCTTGCCGGACCTGCCCGAGATCGCCGCCATGCTCGAACGACTGGCCGGGCGCGAGCGACTGAAAGCGAGATGAACAGGACCTTCGAATGGCTGCCACGCGTGGGGCGGTTCTTCCTTTCCCGACCGCGCGACGATCGTCACGGTTGTCTTGTACTGATCCTGGGGCCCGACGACGAAGGACGTCCGGTCGACGTAACGGCGATCCGCGACCAGGTGCGCGGCCGGATCGGCGGCTTGCCGAGACGCTTTCGCCGTAAGCTCGCCGACTGTCCGTTCTGGCTCGCGCCGCCGATCCTGGTCGACGACCCGGATTTCACGGTGGTCCGCCATGTCGGGCCGCTCGCAAACGCGCCTTCCGAAGGCTGGGAAGCGTTCGACGAGGCGCTTCGATCGTTCGTTCGTGAGCCGCTCGACCAGTCCCGGCCACTCTGGCACATGGTAGTGGCGGAGGGACTTCCGGGCGGGCGCTCGGCGATCGTGGTCAAGCTCCACCACTCGACCACGGAAGGCGAGGGCGCGCTGGCCAGTATCGGCAATCTACTATTTAAACGCGATCCTTTTTCGGACAACGCGGAGGATTGGCCGACGGCGCCCCCGCCTGGAACGGTTCGATGGGTCGGTCTCTCGTTGGAACATGCCGCCGGGCGGGTCGCCGCCTGCGCACGCGCTGCTGGGCGTGGAATCGCCGCTTGTCGGGACCCGTTCGAACTGGTCGAGCAGTGGCGCGGCGTCCGCCGCGCCTATCGCCGCCAGCTCGGCGCTCCGCGCGCGGCGTCTCCGTTACGCGTGCCAGTCGGGTCACGCAATGCGATCGCAGTCGCGGTCTGCGCATTGGCGACCGTGCGGAGCGTGCGCGCCGCCGCCGGCGGCACGCTTTCGGTCGACACGGTGGTGCTGGCCGCGGTCGCGGGTGGACTGCGGAACTGGTTCCTGGAGCACGGGCTCGAGCCCGTCGACCAAGTGGCCCAGATCCCGGTGAGCGCGGCCCGTCGGGGCCTCGGCGTGACCAAGGATTTCGTTGAAATGCCGTCCTTCATGGCCGTGCCGCTTCCCCTCGCCGAGGCGGACCCGGTCGAACGCCTTCGCCTGCTCGGCGAGGCAACTGCCGAGCGCGCCGCCGATGCGCCCTTGCTCCAGTCGCTCTTCAACGTTTTGTCGCTGCTGCCGATGCCGCTCTATCGGCGCTTCGCCGGTCGTCTCTATGACAAGGCGCCGCACTTCCATCTCGCGAGTCTGCGCGGCCCGGCGGCGGCGTTGCGGGTTCGAGGCAATCCGGTCGAGCTTGCCTATATCGCGACCCCGGTTCGAGGCAACCTTCCGCTACGACTTGCCGTGCTGACCTTGGGCACGACGCTCACGATCACGCTCTCCTGCGACCTGGACGTGATCGGGGCGCCGGACCGGCTGGCCCGTTACATCGAGGATGCGCTCGTCGAGCTCGCCGGTGAGGAGGCCGCGCCGGAGAGAAGCTCCGCCACGACCCCGGCACCGTCCGGGACCACGTTGGCGACCGCGCGCCCGTTGGCCTCGAACCAGGAGAAGTCGAGCCTGGCGTAGCGGTCGGCGACACCCTCGCAGCGCGCCGCGAGGCCGCCGTCGCTTGGATCGATCCCCCCGACGAATGTCAACCCCGTCGGCGCGGCGTCGATCGTCGCGATTCGCAGGTAGGAGCACGCCTCGCGAAGGCAGGGGACGACTTTCCAAACATCGCCGGCCCAGGCTTGCACCGCTCTCGGCCGAGCGGCCATGAGGCGATCGGCGGGGAGCGTGTCGTGGAGCACGATCCAGGCTCCGGCCGCGCATAGCGGCACGGCGTTGACGAAGTCGCGCAAAACGTTTTCGAAATGATGCATGCCGTCGATCAAGACGAGATCGACGGGAATGCCGTCGAAGATGTCCGGGACATTGTCGCGCGCGAAAAAGGTGTCGCTGGTTTCCTCGAAGATCCGGACAGGGAGGCCCGGGGCAGGTGTGAATTCCGGCAACGGATCGACTCCCACTGCGACAGTCGTCGGCCCTGCGAGACGGAGCGAGGCGCCCCGAAAGACGCCGATTTCCAGATAGGTTCGAGGCTTGAGGATCGCGTGGCTCTCGGCCAAACGGTCGAGATAATCCCTGCGCAGCGTGCCGTGCGGGCTCGGCAGGGCATCCTCGGGTCGTGCCCTTGGCTCATCCATCGTGCACGTTCCTCTACACCGGGCTGTTGGTTGGTCTCTGTTCCGGGCTCCGGTGATGACTTCGAAACCCGTTTCCTATAGATTTGGCGTAGCCGTAATCATACGAAAGACACGTGGCGAGTTGGGGGATACGTTGGAAACGCCCGTCGCGCTTTGCATCTTCAATCGGCCGGACCTGACGGCCCGGGTCATGACCCGACTCGCCGAGGTGTATCCGGCACGGCTTCTCGTCGTTGCCGACGGCCCTCGTCCGGACCGTCCGGAGGATATCGCACTCTGCGCCGAGGCCCTACGTATCGCGACGAGCCCGACTTGGCCTTGCGACGTGACAGCCAATGTCAGCGAGATCAATCTCGGGTGCCGAGAGCGCATCGCGGGGGGGCTCCACTGGGTGTTCGATGAGGTCGAGGAGGCGATCGTCATTGAGGACGATTGCCTTCCCACCATGTCCTTTTTCCCGTTCTGCGCCGAGTTGCTGGAACGGTATCGCGACGATCGACGCATCGGCGCGATCGTCGGAACGAACCTGAGCGGAGAACGCCCGGATTCCGCGGATAGCTATTTTTTCTCCCGCTTCTTCTACCCTTGGGGCTGGGCGAGTTGGCGTCGCGTCTGGCGGGACTACGACGTCCGGATCTCGCGTCTCGACGCGGTACGGGACCTAGGAATTCTCGACAACGCGTTCACCGATGCGCGGGTCCGCCAATTCTTCGACGAGAAGTTCAGCGCGGTGCGGCGCGGCGAGATCGATACCTGGGACTTCCAGTTCGCCTTCATGCTGCTCGCCCACGGCAGTCTTGCCGCAACCCCATCGGTGAACCTGGTGCGAAATCTGGGAGCCGGGCGGGCGGACGCGACGCATATGACCGAGGAGGCATCGGTCGGGACCGACGCCACGGAGGAGTTGGAGATGCCTCTTTGCCATCCCGCCCAAGTCGCCCCCTTCCTGCGTGCTGACCTCGGGATCGAACGAATCTGTTTCGCGCTCCGTATCGCAGGCAAGTGACACCAACCGCTCTTGACCGTGACCCGCGCGTCTTTTCGAAACGAAAACAGCATCGGCAAGATCACGATCGGAGGCGGTTGGTATTATGCCAGGACCGGACGGATATCCTCGCCTGAAAGCAGTTCCCGGTGTCGGCCGAGCAAGCGCGTCAGTGCCGCCTCATAGAGCCGGGGCAATCGCGAGGACCTGCCGGCGTGGAAATCGCTCATTTCCGGGTCTCTCTCGAAGGCGATTCGGACCTGGCGCAGCCCTCGGATCTGACACGAAGAAGTTGGTCGAACATCGGTGTGCCGCCATAGGGGGGCGGGATATTGATTTCGCCGTTGACTGTTGGCAGCCGGCTCAACATTTCCTTGCTGAGCTTTTTGGCGACGGTAGCACGCCCCCATGGCGAAGCTCCCCACGGACTCGTAAGGCGCGCCGGCCACGATATCCAACACGCCGACCTTCACCGCGCGACGCCTCCGTCGTCCCTCCGACCGAGGGGGGAAGGTGTCAGGCGTACATCTGGTACGCCTTCGTCAGGATGTCTAGCGAATCGCGCACCGCCGCCTTGCGGTCGTCGGGCAGGGAGGCCAGTGCCTTGTCGGCGAAGTCGTTCAGAGCGGCAACCGAGATGTCAGCTTTTTTTGCCAGAAAACCGATAATGAGCTTGAGACTCGCAATCTCGTTCTTCAAGCTTTGTATTTCATCCACCGATGTCATTGCTCGCCCCTCCACCACGTGGCCAGTCAGCAGTGGTGAAAGTAACGCATAGCCGAGCACATTGTGTCAACTCTGTCTGTCGATGGGCCGGCAGATGGCGGTCTGGATCCCGAGATTCAGGCGTCGTCCGAGCGGGCGCAGCGGCAGCGTCAAGAGCTGGCCCACGAAATACGGCAGGATCGCGCGATCCATGTTCAGCCCTCGGCCGGCGAGAGCCAGGAACGCAAAGCCCGTGAAGAAATAGAGGTAGGCCGGGACGCTGCCATGGGCGCGGTACTCCATGACCTCGAAACCGGAACGCCGCAGCAGCGCGAGCAAACTCGCTCGCGAGAACAGATTCAGGTGCTGCGGAGCCTGCAGACCTGGCCACCGCGGGCCGAACAGCCGCCAGGTAAGGCTGTCGAGGCGCGGTACCTCGACCACCAGCACGCCGTCCTGACCGAGTAGGTCGCGGGCACGAAGGAGAGTGCCCGCCGGATCGTGGTCGTGTTCCAGATAGTGCCACATGGTGATCAGGTCGAATTCGCGGCTCTCGAAAGCTTGCTGGTGGAACCGGCCTCGTCGAAAGGTGATTTCCTTGCGCTCGGCGAGGCCGGCCACGTCTCTGAAATCGACCCCGGTCACAGCCGCGCCGAAGATGCGTCTGACAAGACCAAGGAACCGTCCGTTGCCGCAGCCGACGTCGAGCACCGCGCTTTCCCGGTCGAGGGCCACGTGCCGGCGAACTATGCCCAGGCGCGCTCGCTCGATGCCCTCGACCGCCCAGAGGTATACCGGCATCAGCCAGCGCCAGCGCGCCTGGACATGGTCGACGACGCGATCGCTATCATAGTAGCTGCCGATATGCTCTTCCCTGAGCCTCGGGCTCTGATAGCCGAGGTCGCAGTCCGCGCAGCGAACGTACGTGAAGGTACCAGGCTTTCCGGTGAAGTCGTCCCGGGCCGTTACCAGCGCTCTAGCATTGTCGCTTCCGCAACCGGGACACCGGACCGTCTCGAACATGCCGGGCGTCGGGGGCTCAACCGTCGTCATCGAGGGCGGCGCTCCTCCTCATCCGTCGATAGATGAGCTCGTCCAGCTTGGCATCCATGCGCCGGTCGATGGTTTTGATCACCTGCTCGCGCAGTTCGGGCTCTTGGTCGAGCAGGCGCGACATATCCTCTCGGGACATCGTCAGGAACATGCAGTGTCCGTTCGCGCGTGCCGTCGCGAACTGTGGCAGCGCCGCGTCGAGCAACGTGAGCTCGCCGAAGAAATCGCCGATCTCGAGCACCTCGAGGGTAATCTCCTGGGCGTCAGGTCCGCGGACAGTGAGCGCCACTTCGCCGCGAACGATGATGTGAAACTTACCGCTCATGTCACCTTCGGTACACAGCACGGTGCCGGGCCGGGCGGATTCTGCCCGGAGCGTACGGGCGAGGTCGCCGAGCATCGCGTCGTTGAGCCCGGAGAAGAACGGGATCTCGCGCAGTCGTTCGACCGAGACCGTGGCAGATCGGCCGTCGGCGCTGAGGGCAAGGCCGCTCTGCTTCGCCCAAAGCCCGCAATAGGTTCCGCCGAGCACAAGAAGTTCCTCATGCGAGCCCTGTTCGACGAGTTGGCCGTGGTCGAGCACATAGATCCTGCCCGCTTCCGCGGCCTGGTTCAGCCGGTGCGTGACGGCAACGACCATGCAGTGGTGATACAGGCTCGCGATCGTGCGATGAACCTCCGCTTCGCTCGCCGGGTCGAGCGAAGCGGTGGCTTCGTCCAGCACGAGCAGGCGCGGTTTGCGGATCAGGGCGCGCGCGATGGCGACGCGTTGGCGTTGTCCACCCGACAGACGCGAACCGGTGTCACCGACCGCGGTCGCGTAACCCTCCGGCATGCGAACGATATCCTCGTGGACATTGGCGGCCTTCGCAGCTTCGATGACGTCCTCGTCGCTCGCATCTTCGCGTCCCATGCGAATGTTCTCGGCGATGCTGAGATCGAACAGGCCCGTTTCCTGGGCGACGACGGCGAGGACTCGGCGCAGCGAGCGATCGGAGATGCGGCGTATGTCGGTTCCGTTGACCAGAACGCGGCCGTCACCGGCGTCGTAGTGACGCAGCAACAGATTGAGGATCGTGCTCTTGCCCGATCCGCTGGACCCGACGAAGGCGACGCTCTTGGCGCCCTCGACCGAAAACGAGACATGCGAGAGGTTGGCTGCGTCAGCAGTATAGCTGAACGAGACGTCGTCGAAGGCGATGGAAACGACGTCGTCGATATCCACGGCCTCGTCGGGTGCCGGGGGCGACACGGCGGGTCGTTCGGCCAGAAGCTTGTCGATCCGCTGCAAGCCGCCGGCGCCTTGCAGCAGAAGCGGCACGGCTTCGGCAAGTCCCATGGCACCGGCACCCATGTTGAGCAGGATCAGAATGAACGCCACAACCACGCCCGGCGGGATCAGGCCATAGACGGACAGGCCCGATCCAAGCCCGATCACCACCAGCAAGAGGAAGCTCACGCCGATGGTGCTGAGCCGTCCGACCGTTCCGCTCAGCGTGCCGGAGCGAATGGTGGCCCGGTCGAAGTCGTCGCTGACGCGCGAGAACGCGGCGCGCCGGTTGTCCTGCATGCGAAAGACTCTGATCACCCGCTCGAGCGCCAGGGTTTCGCGAACGAAATCTCCGATCCTCGCCTCGATATCGCGGCGTTCCACGGTTGCCGCGAGCGCCTTGCCGGACAACAACCGCGGCGCCATGGCGGCGGCCGGCAGGATCAGGAACGCGGCAAGCGCGAGCCGCCATTCGAGCAGGAAAGCCGTGACCATGCTGCCGGCCATCAAAACCAGGCGTTGCACGAGGTTCGGAATGCCCCGGACCATGGCGGTCTCGATACTCGCGATGTCGGCGGAAAAGCTGCTGACGATCTCGTTGCTCGGGGTCCGGCGAAGGAAGTCGTCCGACAATCCTTGAAGGTGGTCGAACATCTCGTCCCTGAGACGTCGGAGCGATCGGCCGGCGAGGGACGCCGCGACGCGTTCCTGGGCGAAGCCACCGACCGTCTGGCTGACGAAACCGATGCCCAGCACCACGAGCACCGACGCCACCGTGGCAACGTCGCGGTCGCGCAGTCCCTTGTCGAAAATCTCCATCATGCCGAGCGGGATAAGCAGCAGGTACCAGACCTGTAGCAGAATCGTCGTCGCCAGCGCCGCGAGCAAGCCCGGAAACGGCCGAAACAGTCGCAAGATGCGCTTGAAGAAGGATGTCGCGGACATGTCGTGTGCTCCTGTTTTCCGTTTTTGCCTGGACACGTGGCGAGGTTCCTCAACCGGCAAGGCGATGATGGCTCTCTCGCATCCCTCCCCTTATCGGCCATGGTTGTTTGCCGGCGCGGGCGCAGCACAGATATAATGCGGGCCAATCGCCGCAGCCGGGCAAACCGATGATGGCTCTCTCGCATCCCTTCCCTTGGGGGCCATGTTACTTGCCGGCGCGGGCGTAGCACAGATGTCATTGGCACCAATCGCGCGGCCGGAAACCTCGGTGGCCTCGGCAAGCCTGGGCTTCTGGCACATGCGTCCTTTCGTTGTTGGGGGGGAAGAGTGGGGGTGTGAGCCATGACGCGGCTGGCGACGACAAAGGACAACCGGTTCTCTCTAACGCGGTTTCTTGCCGCGCGACGGGACTTGCGCGAGAAACTCAACGCTATCAAGGACATATCCGCACGGGTTCGCACGAACGTGTTCCAGCTCACGCGGGAATGCAACCTCCGCTGCCAGGGATGCTGGTACTACGAGTACAAGATGGACCAGGGGATCGAGGACCGGACCGATCTTGGGCGGATCCGGGAGATTCTTGGGGAGCGCGTCGCCGACGGCATCACGCATGCGCTGGTAGTCGGCGGCGAGCCGGCGCTATACCTGAACCGGCTCGGGGTCTTCGCCGAAACCATGCCTTATCTGAGCGTTGCGACGAATGGCTACCGTTCGATCCCCGTGGAAGGGTTCCAGGACGTCTCGATCGGGCTCGCGTTGTTCGCCGGGTATCGCTCGGACGACCGCTACCGCGCGATTAGGGCCGGCGGCCAGCGGTTCGAGGGACTGTTCCGGCGTGGCCTGGAAAACTACCGTGGCGACGACCGCGTGACCGTGATCTACGCGCTGAGCGAGGAGGCGATCGACGAGATCGCGCCGACCGTCGACATGATCGAGCAGAACGGGAACCTGGTCTATTTCAGCTACTACCGGCACTACGGAACCGACGATCACGCGGAGTCCGACAGGGCCACCGCGCGGCTGCTTGAACGGGCTCTGGAGGTGCGCGCGCGATATCCCGAGACCGTTCTCGCCGACCCGTACTACATCGAAAGTCTGATCCTCGGCAAAACGTCCTGGGGTCGCTTCGATTACCAAAGCTGCGCCACGATCAGCAGGGGCCTTCCGGACAACCAAGCGCGGCTGAAGAGCGGTGGTCCGGTCCTGCCGGGATTCGAGTCCTTCGCGCAGGACCTCACGACGCGTCGGAAGTGCTGCGCGTCCGGCGATTGTGGCACGTGCCGCGATAGCCTCGCGCTCAGCAGTTGGCTGTTGATCAACTTCAAGGAGCACGTGCGGGACGCCGTGTCTCTGGAAAGCTGGGTAAATTTTGCGCACGGCTATTGGAGCGGTTTCGCCTGGTCGCCACTCCACCGCTCCAAAACCCGGCCGACCGCCAAGGTCACGGATCCTTAGGCCGAAGGAGCGGCTATTGCCGTCTGAGAGGCGCAGCCCCGGTTCTCTGGTCATTACTGGAGGGTCATCCGGTATCGGCCGCGCGGCGGCGTTACTGGCGGTTCGGCGCGATTGGTCGGTATTCGCCAGCGTCCGGGACAAGGCCTCTGAAGCGGCCTTGCGCGAGGCCGGATGCATGACTGCGTTCCTCGACCTTCGTCATGCGGCATCGATCGAGGTGTTCGCCCGAGAGGTGGTCGAATGGTCTGGCGGGAGGGTCTCGGGCCTGGTCAACAACGCCGGTACAGCGCTGCCGGGACCGGTCGAGCGGCTTGATCTCGACGCGGTCCGTGAGCAGTTCGAAACCAATGTCTTCGGCGCGATCGACCTGACCCAACGCCTGTTGCCGGCGCTACGCGCTGGGCGGGGGACGATCGTGTTCGTGAGCTCCGATCGCGCGCCGGTGGCCGTCCCCCTCTATGCGGCCTATGTCGCCACGAAGCGCGCCCTGGAGGGGTTCGCCGAGGTTCTCGCATTGGAGGGCGCGCGCGCCGGGGTGGGGGTTGCGATTTTGCGCCTCGGGTCGTTCGAATCGGCCATCCGGAGGCCGATCCGCGCCCATTTCGACGGCATGGACGCGGAAGATCCGCTCTATGGCGAAGCGATCGCCCGGTCGCGGGCAGGGCTCGGCTCCTCTCCGTTACATCCGCCGGAGCTTGCGGGCGAGACCATCCTGCGCCTTCTCCTGGAACCGGAGCCGCCCCTTGTCACCCGCTGTCCCGAGGAGACTTGACGCTCTCGGAGGCGCGGGCGAGATGCTCTCCCCAGATCCGCTCTGGATGTTCCAGGAAGGACAGCATCGATTCGCTGGAATGCGTCGCTCGCTCGAAATGGCTGACCTCCTCCCCATCGATCGCGTAGGGCTCGGTGTACATCCGCTTGCCGCTCATCAGCCGGGTCAGGACGATCTGGCGGACGATGGCGTTCAGGCGGGAGGAAAGAACCTGCATGGCACCGAACAGGTCGTTCATTGACGGATCGTTCCGACCGACGTGGCGGGTCGCGACGGCGACGGTTTGGTCGCTCAAGTTCTCGACCGAATGCCACCACCAGCCGGGCGAGAAGAGAACGTCCCCGGGCTCGAAGCTCGACCTCATGGCGAACCGCTCGGTCGTAGAGCGGGAAGCGTCCCGGAAGCACCCTGCGCGCCAGGCCGACCGAGCTTGCCACGTAAGCCTTGTACTCGGTCGACATCGGATACATCAGGTAGGTGTAGATCGGGTTCAGGAAAGTCCATTTCTTGCGGCCGTGGATGTTGAAGAACAGGTTTGCGTAGTGCGCACAATGAAACGGTGCGCCAGTCCCGCGCCTGACGCCGAGAAAGAGCTGGCAGGAGATGTTGTGCTTGCGCACGTAGGGCTCGAACTGGCCGATATGCAGCCCATCGAGCAGGTTGGGGTCGTGGAACAGAATGTTCTCCGAGTTGTGCAGGTAAATCTCGGGGTCGTCGGACCGGCGAAAGAAATCGAGCGGCTCCTTAACGTGGGAGTCCTTGAGCGCAAAATACACCGGAACGTTCCCGAAGCGCTCAAGAAACCAGTCGACGGTCCAGTTGCCGACGACGTCGACCCGCGCGCCGCGTATGACGACGGGACGCGGATCGCGCACGAAACGTTCGTAAAGCTCCTCGGGTGCGATGGAGGTGAGATCGACCGTCTCGACCGGACGGATCTCGCCCTCGACCCCCGCGCGTTTCAGATGGGCGTCGATCTCGTCGCAGACGGCCGAGGCCGCCGCGCGAAGCACGTCGTTTCGCCCCAGAACCGAGCGCAGCAGGAATACCGCCTTGAACTTGAGCGCGGTCGATCTCGGTAGGTCGAGCCCGTAGGAGGCGGAGCAGGCTGACTCGTTCAGCGCCACGCGGAACAACGGGCGTGCGAGCACATAGCGGCGCAACCCGGACAGAATGTTGAGCACTGTAAAGACGTAGGAATAGAGCGTGCACTTAACCCGTTTCGCACGGTCGCCCACCGAAGAAGAGGCAGTGTTCCGGGGCGATCTGGATGCGCCTTGCATGGCGCTGCTCAGGTTCCGCGACGCATGGTAGCCCGGTGCAGCACGCGTGGTCGGTCTAGCGGCTTCGAGCGGCGGTGATTGGTCGCGAGGTTGTCCCAGACGACCAGGTCGCCCGGCTGCCAGACATGCCGATGCATGAAGCGAAGCTGGGTCGCATGCTCGTAGAGCTCGGCGACGAGCGCTTTCGCGGCCGTGTCGTCCATGCCCTCGATCCCTATCGTATAGCACTCGGCCATATAGAGCCCGTCACGTCCGGTGGTCGGATGATGGCGCGCCAGCGGATGGGTTGCCTCGCGATCCGCGCTGCCGTCGTCGGGCTCGCCCGGGCTCAGATAAGGCGGCAGGCGATAGCGTTGCGGATCCAATCCGCCGCGTTGGCGATGGGTCGCGCGAAGCGATCGCAAGGTTTCCTGTCTTTCCGGGGCGAGAGCGTCGAAGGCGCCCTGCATGTCGATGAACAGGGTGTCGGGACCATCCTCGGGGATCTCCACGCCGTACAGGCAGGCCAGATCGGCTGGATCCGGAAGATAAGCATAGTCGGTGTGCCAAACGTCGGCCTGGCTCGGGCGCCGATCCTCGGGCTCGCGGCCGTCCGCGCGTAGATAGGACAACCATTGCAGCTCGGGCACGCCGTCGAAATGGCTCGTCAGGCCGGCACTGGCTTCGGGAGGCTCGACGGCGCCGAACTGGCGAGCGAACCGGACCTGGGCGGCCGGAGAAAGATGTTGATCGCGGAATACGAGCAGGCGATGGCGGTCGAGAGCCTGGGTCAGCATCGCTGCCTCGTAGGCCGCAAGTGTCGCCGCGGCATACACACCGGATACGACCGCGCCGAAGCCCCCTGACGACCATGGTGTGACCTGCATGCCAACCCTCATGTGTTCTCAACCCCCTCGCGGCGCATTATAGTGGCGCGGATTCAACTCGTAAATGCAACTCGGAAAGTCGGAATAGAGGGCAATCTGCGTTAGCAAAATGGCCTTTCGTTCCGGCAAGAATCGGAGGCACCAATGAGTACTCACACGCCGCTTACCCAAGAGCAAGGACACCAGATTGCGGCCTTGTTGAAAGCAGGGCGCAACCAAACCGAGATAGCGCAGGTTCTCTAATGGCATAAATCTACGATCAGTCGCGAGTTGTCGACAACAAGAAAAGCCGCGCGTTATCCTACCTGCCACCACCATTGCAAAGACGCAGCCCAATAGCCAAGAGCGCTTCACCTGGATGCCAACCGAAATCCGATATCGGGAATCCACTGCTAATGTCGAGGAAAGGGCCGGGATCGACGACGCGATCGTGCGCGCCTATTTCGACGCGGTCGGCGAGGCCGCGTCCACCGCCAGCTATATGGGCCACGAGCGCGACATGCCGCCGGCGGCGATGCGCTACAGGTTCGCGCGCGAACAACGCTTGCTCGAGCCCTGGCTTCGCCCCCTCGACTGCGGTGGCCGTGTCCTGGACGTGGGCTGCGGATCAGGCCGATGGACCGCGTATTTCGCCAACCGCTTCGCCACCGTGGCCGGTATCGATCGAAGCGCGGCGATGATCCGCGTGGCACGGGATACATGCGCGGATCGGCCCAACGTCGAATTGCACGAATGCGATTTCCGCGAGGACCTGCCCGAGGGTCCGTTCGAGTTGATCTTCCTCGGCGGCATCTGCATGTATCTGGGCGACGCTGACGCCGAGGCGTTGCTCCGCAGGCTCGCGAGCCTTCTGACGGCGCATGGCGTAATCGTCTGCCGCGAGAGCACCGTGCGGCGGAACGTTCAAGCCGCGGAGGGGAGCTATCAAGCGATCTATCGCAGCGTCGAGCGCTATATCGATTTGTTCGAGTCGGCCGGCATCCCCGCAGCCCACGTCGCCTGCGCGCGGAACGACGGATACGACGCGATGAACGTCGCGGGCGAAGTCGTGCTCGCTCGGCGCCACTACTTTCCCTTCCTGCCGAAAGTCTCTCCGATGCTCGGAGCGGCGACCTGGTGGGCGCTCCGGCTCACCGCACCGCTCGGCTTCGTTGTCGCACCCAAGCTAGCGGCGAGCGCCGGCATCGATTGGCCGAGACTCTCCAACCACTTCTTCCTGCTCCGTTCACCCGCCGAAGGTCAGTCGGAGCCATGACCCCGCACAGCCCACTCCGCGAACGCCGTCTGCCAGGCGGGCCGTAGCCTGCGGTCGATAGCGATATGGGTCTCGGCATGGGCAAGAGCGCGCAGAAAGCTCCAGACGACGGATGGCCTGCGGCGCAACAGGTCCGCCAGATGGTGCCAGAACGACCTCCGTCTGCTGCGGCGCACGCCATAGCGCCAGAGGACATGGCCAAAGGAACGCATCTCGTCCGCAGTCGGACGCGATTGTGGGCGGCTCGGCGCCAGCGCCAGGTCCTTGTGCTGTCGCCAACACCGCTCCAGCACTACGACCGGATCATATGCCCCGGCGTAGAACTCAATCGCGTCATCCAGGATCTCGCGGCGGGGGCGCAGAGGGATGAAGTTAACGCCCGGCATTCCCGCTTGGTCGACGACCAACCTATTCTCCTTGGCGAGCCGGCGCGTCATGGCGGCATCAGGCAGGGCATAGAGGAAATTGACGTCGACGTTTGCGACCGGGGCCTCCTCCAGGAAACGCACGAGTCGCGCACCGGCCCCGGCCGTCTCGCCGTCGAAACCGAGGATCACCGCGGCATGAACCTCGATGCCGGCCCGCGCCAGCCGACGGCATGCCTCATGGGAGGGAAGCACGAGGTTCTGACGCTTGTTCGCGGAACGGATGGCCGGCTCGTCGACCGACTCGATGCCGACGAACAACCTCGTTATCCCGGCCTCGACCATCGCTTCGGTAAGCGGCTCGTCCAACACCAGGTTAATCGTCGCCTCGGTCATCAGCGTGAAGGGATAGTCGTGGGCCCGCATCCAGGCCGAGAGCTCTGGCAGCAGGCGGCGGACTAGTTTCCGGTCGCCGATGAAGTTGTCGTCGGCGATGAAGACCAAGCCTCGCCAACCGCTCGCGTCAAGCGCGTCGAGCTCACCAAGGAACTGCTCGATCCCCTTGGCGCGCGTCGTCTTGCCGCCGATCCCCTTCTCGATGATGTCGCAGAACTCGCACCGGAACGGGCAACCACGCGAGAACTGGACCGTCGCCATCACATAGCGCGACATGTCCAGAAGATCGAATCTCGGCACCGGGCTGCGCGTTATGTCGGCGTTGCCCGACGGACGGACGATGCGATCCGAGACGTCGCCTTCCAGCTGCTCGAGCAGGACCGGCAAGCCGAGCTCGGCCTCGCCGACGACGACGAAATCCGCGCCAGCAGCGATCAGCGCCTCTGGCACCGCGCTCGCCCAGCCGCCCCCGACGACCACCGTCTTCCCGCGCCGCTTGGCCTCCGCGATCAGTTCGCCCTGAGCCTCCGACTGATCCGAATATCCGCTGATCATCACGAGATCGCCCGCGTCCCAGTCTGCCTCCGTGAGGTCGCGGACATTCTGATCGGCCACATGGATCGACCAGTTGTCAGGCAGCATGCCGGCCACGGTCAACAGGCCGAGCGGCGGGCTCGCAGCGCCGCGCGCCATCAGCTTGCAGGTCTCGTCGAGACACTTGCTCGAGGTCCGACGCGCGGCCGCGGACTGTCGCGGGTTGACTAATAGGGCGCGGCGTGGCTCCATTCTTTGTCTCACTTTTGGCAAGAGCCCGGTCGCCCTAGCCTTTCCGCTTGGCTGCCTCGCATGCGCGCCACGCGGATTCAACTCGCTAGTGCAACAGGTTGGTTGACTCCGGAAAATACCTGATGCTGCACAACGTAGGTTTTCTGCACGCTCGCCCGGCGAGCAAAAAAGTAATCGAGCCCAACCCCCACACTATGCACGTTGACCGCAGACTTCGCGGCAGGCGGATGGGAGCTCCACAGGTGCGCATAAGTCTCGACCCTGACCCTTGCCGCAACAAACCATCCTCAGCCCCCTGCTGATGCCGGCCCGGGCAGACCCTAGCGCCGCCCGACGCCTCTGTGCCCGGTTTCCTTTTCCCGCCAGATTCTAGCCCGACAGAGGCCTACGTCAAAGCTCGAAGTCAATCAGGCGATGGCGGGCAGGGGCTCGTAGGTCAGCGGAATCCGGCCGTTGACCGGCCAGTCGTCGTCTTCGGGTGGGCTCGGGCTGGGTGGGCTCGGGTCCTAGAGCCCCAGGTGGCGGAGAATGCGCTCGATCACCAGCGGCTCCTGGGAGGCCTATCGACTACCTACTGACTGCCTCTAAATCCGATGGTAGACCCCGGCTTTTCGACCCATCAAAAGGTCTGCAGGAGAAAGCCGGTTCGACTGATGCGCCGCTGAGGTGAGCCAGCAAGGGGTTGGCGCCGTCACGGTAGCCACAGAACTGTATCCACCATCTGGACACGCTCAGGGGACCAATGGTTTTCTGGGGCACGACAAGTGCCAGGGGCCGGGAGGGTAACGCCAGCAGCGTTGCCGCCATGGCCTTGAGCCTGATGGGTGACTGGTGCGTATTGGTCAGCTGACCGCGCAACCGATACAAGTGAAAACCCGGGCAGCGTATCCAGCGAACAGGGAGCTTGCCAGACCAAGGCACGGGACCAAAGGGCCTCGGGGAGTGGTGTTGCCACTTGTCAGGAGGCGGCTAATGGGTGACCCCCTTCGCCCCGCGTACCGGAAATTATGACTGGAAGAGGCTCTAGCCCCTCCCTAATCCCTTAGCACATAATTATGCTGCTCGATATTTCCCTTGATCGCATACAAGGGTGATTTGTCAACACGGATCCAGGCGCGAATACCGAAGACACCGAGCTTTTCTCCGTTTCCGACAAAGCGGATGAAGTCTTTATAGGAATTCCAGTTCCAATGCACGTTGAATGAGAAAGCCTCAAACGTTCCGCGTTGCGGAGGCAAATCCCAGGTCATCACTTTATGTGTGTGAACGGTTTTATTTTGAACGATGTAAAGCTCCCATTCATCGTCTGTCGGATTGATCACCTGGGCTTCCACGACATAGGTCTGTGCATTCTGGATCAGGTTGGCCGAGCAATTGACGATCACCGCGATACCAAACGGATCGAACAGCCTGAACCGATTCGCCGGCGACCAGATATTACCAAGCTGGAAAGTGTACAGCGTCGGGATCTGCAGCGGTACAGACACACCCCCGGTGTCACCACCGTCAGTAATAATATCCCCGGACCCAACCAAATCAACAGCCATCTGCTTGACACGCAAGTCCTTTATGGTAGGGCGCGCTGGCAGTACGAGATTTCCCGTCTGCTTTTGAAATTTCTTGATAATTTCCTGATCTACGTTCGTTGGAGCTTTTTGCATTTTCATGTGCAGGGACTCCTCGTGATCAATGGGGTCGGACTCGATCGATCTCGCTCCTCCTGAATTCGGGCCACTTCCGATCACCTCCGCGGGCTTTAGGCGCCGCTCGCCGACTCAACATCTTCTCGATCCTTACACGAAACCGATTGTCCCCCAGCACCCGCGCTCTGTTTGTCGCCTCACGGATCTCCGCTAGGGTATTCTGGCCGATCTCCGCACCGAAGCGCTGTCGATAACGCTCGCAACGTGATTCCGCCGACACACCCAGGCTCAGGTATAGCCGGTGGGGTGTCACCAGCGAGCCCCCCTGCCCGAACGTGTTGCGACGATAAAAAACAAAGGTGACAGATATATTTTTCTGTCCACCGGTGACGTTCACGCGAGAAAAAATAATTCTGTCACCATTTTCTGGCAACTGCGCCTTTTCCCGACAGAATTATCGCAATTCTTCTCCAGACAAATTTCATCGACCCTGTACTCGTTTATTTTTGTAGCCCACGCCCATTATACTGTCATCATAGTCTCTCCGGGTCTATCCGAATCGGGCTCCAATGCCCGGGCCAGCGCTCGTCCCTGGCGACGAAACCGCCGACGGTCTTCTCCGCGACATCATTAAACGTCTTGTCGCCGGCGGGCCCACCGCCTTTCCTCAGTTAGCAACGCAGAAAATTCCGTTTGCCCTTTCACGAACCTTACGCTGACAAGCTACGTCGGAACCAGGGCAGTATAGATAAACTCCAAAAATGATCGCGTTGTGTTGCGCCGATCCTCCAGATCGTTGGAAGCCCAATTGTGGTGCGATGGATTAAGTACTGTTCTCCAGTGATGGCACTCTCTCTCGGTATCATTGGAGATGACGTTGCTGCCCGAGAGGCCTTCGATCTTCGCTTTGAGCTGGGCCCTCTGCAGCCCGAGCCGGGCAATTTGCGCTGCAAATCGATAATTGAGCTCTTGCTCGAAGAAAACTCTTAGCGTGCCGAAATCGCATTCATTGGTGGTCCCGTCGGCAAACGCTGTTAAGTCCTCTCTTGCCCTCTCGTGCTCTGTGCGAATGAATTCCTCCGGGTCCACGGCAACCAATTGGGTGCCATCGTGTCGCGCCTCGAGGGCCAAGAGCCTTAGTCCCGCGAGTTCTCGATACTTCTCGAAGAAGCTCGTGATCTCGTGGCTGTAATGGCTGAGCACTATTACCTGGCGGACGCCATCAAGAGTCCGAACCAATTCACCGTGTACCGCCGTAACCCGAGCGTCGTCGAATGAAGTAAGAGGATCGTCGAGCACAACGATCTGTTCGGCCCGCTCTTGATCCGGCAACTCCTGCAATTGCGTCCAGAAAAGTGCGAGGGCGAGAGCCCGTCTGTCGGATTCACTAAACACTCTGTCCAGGTCGTGCTCATTGATGAGGATACCGCGGTACGTGACTCGTAGAAAGTAAATCGGGGTATGACCTCGGGTGTCCTCGGCGCGCTCCAGGGAGAAATCGCGACTTCCGAAATGCGAGAACCATCGATTCAGGGAGGCGAAAAACCTCTGAAGATAGTCGCTCTGGTCAGCACGAAGCCTTTCCTCTAGCGCCGAAATGTCAGTTCTAAGCGTTGTGATTTCCGCAGTCATTTCCCTGTATCGGGAGCACGTCGCGTCGAGAATGATTCGGGAGAAATTCTTGGACTTTTCCTGTACGGCTCCAAGCACTTGGCTGAGACGAGTCGCTATGGTCTCTGGGTTGGATAACTGCTTGAAGCCCTGAATCTGGGCGCTGCACAAGCCGAGAGCCTCGTTGTACCGGGTCACCTTGTCCAGCAACACCGCATCGAGAGCTACCGCGTCTGTCACATTGACAGGTAGCGTAGGAGTATGGGGAGAGTGTAGCTTCTGCTGGCACGCGGCCTGGACTGCGTCCAACGCTTTCGGGCTCACCGTGTCCCATTGGGCCAAAGCGGTTTCAACTTCCGCCGCCGCCGCGTCAACTCGACTGCGAGCTTCGTCGAATTCAGTCTTTCCGACAAGTTCGGGGTATACTGCTAACGCTGCCGCGTTTTGCCCTAAAGTCGCGCGAACCGAGTCTGTTCGTGCCTGGGAGAGCACCCTCACCGCTCCTTCCAGACGGGACTTGACATTGCGCTCATGCCGGTCGAATTCTAAATCGAATGCCTGTCGATAGGCGTCTAGCAGCGACGCCGCGTCTTCGGAAAGCACTTGTCCACAGAATTGGCACGCTTCGCCTTTATTTTGGTTGAGTCCTTCCCGTATCCACCGCTCAGCACCATGTGGCTCTTTGAAAAGGTGTGCGATGTGGTCGGCGACGCGAACCTTGGCCGCCGCGTGCGTACCCTCCAACCCGATCGGAAGTGTGTCGTTGACAATCCCGATGGAGCGGGAAAAGTCATCTGTCCAGGTCAGCAAGCGTCCCTCAGAGCGGGCTTGTATGACGCCAATGTCTTTTTGCTGCTTGAGTAGGGCAGCACGTTCGGTGCGGAGCGTTTGTAGTTTCTCTTCGACATCTTCCTTCGTCCCATTAGGCACCAGCGCTACGAACGCGGAAATGTCGTCCACGCCCCCGAAGGCATCCCGCTCGAGAGCATTCCTGTCCCTGGTAAGCTGCTGCCGCCTTTGCTTCTTTTCAGCGATCTCGGTGGCTTTCTGAACGCCCTGTTCTCCGAGGATAAAAGCGCTGAAGCGTTCCTTTGTTGAGCGGGTGAACGCCCGTGCGGAGAAAAGATTATTGTGAAGAAAACCATCGTCGAAAACCTTGATCCCTACGCCAGGGGGAAGTCCCTGCATCCATGTATCCCTGTCAAACCGGACCTCGGTTTCACCGGCAGTGTTTGGAATTTGGAGAGAAAGGCGGATAAGTTGATGGCCACCGTGAGGAGGAATGGTGGTACGCCCCGTTATTAGAGACGTGTTGCCAGAAGAGATGCTGGCGAAGATGTCACCGATTGTGGATTTTCCATAGGTGTTCCTCCCGTAGACTATCGTTAAGCGGCCGAACTCGACGTGGCCAGCACGGCAGTGCTGGAAGCGCCCCACATTACGGAGTTCCTGAATCCGCTTGAGCAACATTGTTCCTTTGTGGCGACAGCCGAGCTAAACTGAAGCGGAAATCGTTAGACAGAGTCAAATAGGGACAGCATACGTTTCCTCTTTCCGTATCCGCTTATACATCGACGCCGGATCAAGATCAGCGCCATTCGGCCAGACCACCGCTCCCAGGTCGAGGCGCGCCTCATCGAATACGGCCAGATCCTTCAGCGACTCGCAGATACCGCAATCCTGAGCCATCGAAATCGCCGACAAATCGGCTATGCCGCTCGTACCATGCTGAAATGTCCCAGCCAGCCGGTACCCGGGCAACACAGTTAGCTCTTTGATCCGCCAAGGCGCTGCGGAATTCAGTCCAGCGGGTTCACACGGAGGGGCGGTGATTTGGCGTGACACGGGATCCCTTCCTCCATTCACGCTTCCCGATCCGCTACAGGCCATTCGGGAAGACCAAGGGACAGTATATGTACCTACCATAATGTAGCCGAAGCGGTGAGAGCCCCCAAGTACTACCGAACGGGCTCTGTTTTCCTCCCCAAATTCGGCTCCGCTCCACCCACCCTACAACCCCACCTCCCTCAACCACCTCTCAACCCTCTTCACCGACACCGGATAAGCCGTCCCCAGCTCCTGCGCAAACAGCGACACTCGCAGCTCCTCGTTCATCCACCGCAGCTCCTCCACCCGCTCATCCGCACGCCCACTGACCCGACAGCGCTCATCCCGCTCCCTCCACTGCTCCAGGATAGCGGCCATCTCCCCCACACGCTGCTGATCCCGCCCCGCAGCATGCCGCAGCTTCTCTGCCCGCAGGGCCAGTCCCTGAAGATACCGCGGATAGCCCCTCAGATGAACATAGGGCACCTGCTGTAGAAACCCCTTGAACACCAGCCGATCGAGCTGGGCGCGCATGTCCTGCACGGAGGGCTGCCAGTTGACCTGGGTGATCCCGGCGAGCGCCTTGCGCACCGCCTGATAGCGGTTGAGGATCTCGCGCACCAGAGCACAGGCCTGGTCGGCAACCTCCGACAGCCGGGCGCGCCCCTCGTCGATGCGCCGCTCGAATGCCTCCTTGTCCCTGACAGCCGGCCGGTCCTCCACGAAGTTGAGATCCACGATCAGCCCCACCAGCTCATCCTCCAGCTCCAACTTGCCGGGCACCCCAAGTCCCTGAGGCGCCTCCGCCGCCATCGCATACTGCAGCCTCATGGCGAGGGCATCCGGCAGGTTCTTCCTGAGATGCCTCACGTTCTGGGCGAGCCGCAGCATGATGAGCCGGCGCAGGCCCAGCCGGTGGGCGACCTGTGCCGCCCCCTGGGAATCCAGGACGCGTAGCGCCACGCTGTCCCCTTCGTCCACCAGCGCCGGATAGCCCTGCAGGCGCACCCCGCCGCGGCTCAGCTCCACCGCCTCGGGCAGCTCGCCGAAGCTCCAGTCCTTGAGCCCGCCGCGCTCCAGCTCCGCGGCCGGGATCTGCCGGAAGGTCTCCCGCGCCTGCCCCCCGAACCGCTGGCGAAGATCGGCGAGGTCCTGCCCGCTGCCCAGGCTTTGCCCCGCATCGTCCACCACCCGGTAGTGCATCCGCAGGTGCGGCGGCAGGGCGGACTCGTCCCAGGCATCCTCGGGGACGTGCACATCGCTGAGGCGCCGCATCTCCTCGCCCAGGGCGCGCAGGAAGGGCCGGTCGCCGGGCTCCAGGCGCTCGGCCAGGCGCCGGGCATAGTCCGGCACCGGCACGAAGTGCTTCCTAAGCGCCTTGGGCAGGCTGCGCAGCAGCGCGGTGATGCGCTCCTCCAGCAGCCCCGGCACCAGCCAATCGGCACGGTCCTCGGAGACCTGGTTGAGCACCGCCACCGGCACCACCAGGGTGAGGCCGTCGCGGGTCTCGCCAGGCTCGAAGTGGTATTCCAGCGGCAGGCGCACGCCCGGGAAGCCCAGGCGGTCGGGGAAGCGCTCGGCGGTCACGCCCGCGGCGCTCTGCTGCATCAGGTCCGCCTCGGTCAGGTGCAGCAGCTTGGGCTGGGCGCCGGTGATGCGCCTCAGCCACTGCTCGAACTGAGCGCCTGAATAGATGCCGGCGGGGATGCGCTTGTCGTAGAAGTCGAAGAGCGCCTCCTCGCTCACCAGGATGTCGCGCCGACGCGCCTTCTCTTCCAGGTACTGGACCTCGCCGATCAGCTCGGCGTTGTGGCGGAAGAAGGGGGCGCGGGTGGCGAAGTCCCCTTCCACCAGGGCGAAGCGGATGAAGATTTCCCGGGACTGCACCGGGTCGATGGGGCCGTAGTTGACCTTGCGCTTGGGGATCAGGGTGAGCCCGTAGAGGCTGACCCGCTCGTAGGCGGCCACCTGGGCGCGCTTGCGCTCCCAGTGGGCCTCGAACCAGGCGCGGTTGACCAGCTGCCCGGCGGCGGCCTCCACCCACTCAGGCTGGATGCCCGCGATGATCCGCCCGTAGTGCTTGGCGGTCTCCACCCGCTCGCCGGCGACGATCCACTTGGGCGCCCCTTGGAACAGCCCGGACCCGGGCCAGATCCAGAAGCGCGTGCCCCGCGCTCCCAGATACTCCTTGGTCTCGGTGCGAAAGCCGATGTGCCCGAGCAGGCCGGTGAGCAGCGAGCGGTGGATCTCCTCGTAGCTGCCCTCCTTTGCGTTGTCCCGGAAGCCCATCTCGTGCATCTGGGCGCGCAGCTGCTGGTGGATGTCGTGCCACTCCTCCACACGGCTCCAGTTGAGGTAGAGCGTCTGGCAGAGGCGCTGGAACTTGCGCCGCGTCAGGTGCGGGCGCTTCTCCTGCAGGTGCGCCCAGAGCTTGAGGAAGGCGAGGAAGTCCGACTGCTCGTGGCGGAAGGCGACGTGGGCCTCGTCGGCGGCCTGCTGCTTGTCGAGCGGGCGCTCGCGCGGGTCCTGGATGCTGAGCGCCGCGGCGATCACGGCGACCTCGCGCAGGCAGTTGCGGTGGGCCGACTCCCAGAGCATGCGCGCGATGCGCGGGTCCACCGGCAGGCGCGCGAGCTGGCGCCCCAGGCGGGTGAGGCGCCGGTCGCCGCCGACCGCGCCCAGCTCCTCCAGCAGCCGGTAGCCGTCGCCGATCATCCGGCTGTCCGGCGGGTCGAGGAACGGGAAGGCCTCGATCTCGCCGAAGCCCAGCACCTTCATCTGCAGGATCACCGAGGCCAGGTTGGTGCGCAGGATCTCGGGCTCGGTGTAGGGCCGGCGCGCGGCGAAGTCCTCCTCCTCGTAGAGGCGGATGCAGACCCCGGCGGCGACGCGTCCGCAGCGGCCCTTGCGCTGGTCCGCCGAGGCCTGGGAGACGGGCTCCACCGGCAGGCGCTGCACCTTGCTGCGGTGGCTGTAGCGGCTGATGCGCGCATAGCCCGGGTCGATCACGTAGTGGATGCCCGGCACGGTCAGCGAGGTCTCGGCGACGTTGGTGGCGAGCACCACGCGCCGCCCGCCGTGGGTGCGGAACACCCGGGCCTGGTCCTCGGCGCTCTGGCGGGCGTAGAGCGGCAGCACCTCGGTGAGGTGCAGGCGGTGCTTGCGCAGGCGCTCGGCGGTCTCGCGGATCTCGCGCTCGCCGGAGAGGAACACCAGGATGTCGCCGGGGCCCTCCTCTGAGAGTTCGTCCACTGCTTCCACCGCCGCCTGCTGCATGGATTCTTTGGGCTTGATTGAGCAGGTACCGTGACGCTTGGAGGCCCCGATCCTTCGGCGTAAACTTAAAGATCGTCACTTCGCCACAACGAGAAAAGACCCAACATGGTTACCGCCAATCCGATCCGCGAGCAGTTGAAGCAGGAACTTCATCAGATACCAGACGGCAAGCTTGCCGAGCTCCTGGACCTCGTTCACTACTTTCGGGTAGGCGTCCAGTTGGAACAGCGCGGTAGTGTCAACATCGAGCCACTTCCCCCTACCACTGAGGAGCAGCTCCTCGACGAGCTGCGCACCTTTATTTCCAGACCCAACTCCGCACCGCTGGGCGAATTCAGGCTGAACCTGGAAGGATATCGCTTCGACCGCGAGGAAGCGAATGAGCGTTGAGTACTTCCTCGACACGAATATCCTGCTGTACCGCTACTCCGATCAGGATGTCGACAAACGTCGAATTGCCGCCAATCTGCTTGAGAGCGGACGAGCAATTGCGAGCGCCCAGGTATTAAACGAATTTTGCAATGTGACTCGCAAGAAGTTTCCGGCCTCTTATGCCAAGATCGAGTCCGCACTGACTGACATTCAGCGGCTATTGCCGATTATGCCGTTGGACTTCATCGATACCCTGAGCGCCGTCCGCATCTCGTCCCGCTATGAGTACAGCTATTACGACTCCCTGATCCTGGCATCCGCTGAACGACATGGTTGCCGCGTGGTGCTTACCGAAGATATGCAGAGCGGTCAGATTTTGGATAGTGGCGTTCGGATTTGGAACCCGTTTTCCATCTAACCCGACCTTGTGTGGACGACAAGAAGAGATCGGGGACGGAGGGATTAAAATTTCACCAATTCGTCTTCTCCCTTTCTCCTTGGCCTTCCCCTTTTCATCTGTCCCGCCTTAATCCCGTAGCGCGACTCAATCTGCTCTCGGAACCTCTCGTCGCCCACCGGCTGACAGTAGTGGGCTGCTTTTCGCATAAGGCTTAGATCTTCTTCCCTGACTTGGTGCCTGAAAAGCTCTCGATAAGCCTGAGTCCTAGCCTGATGGTCCGACCCGAGCTTCAGGTATTCTTCGTGAGGCATCAACCAACTCGAATCGCCCCACGCGTTCACGCCATAGCTCGACCACTGGTATTCTTCCGGTCGGCGCACCATGCCTGCCCGAACCGGATTCAGCTCGATGTAACGAGAGCACGTCAAGAAGTAACGCTCTGATTGGACGAGACTCGACCGATGCCGGCCTTCCCACAGCGTCCCGGTACGTCGGTATTTCAGATTAATGTATTGCGCGTAGCGGCTGCCCACAACCTTCATTGCCGTCGATATGGATTCAGGCTTTTCGGGTGTCGCTAGCACATGGATGTGATTCGTCATCAGGCAGTACGTATGGACCTTTACACCGTAGAGCCTAGCCGATTGCGACCACAGCTCCAAATAGAATTGATAGTTCTCGGGCTCGATAAAGCAAGCCTCCCGGTTATTTCCTCTCTGCACGATATGGTAAGGCAAGGCCGGAATGTAGTGTCTTGGTCTCCTAGGCATCGCAACTCCCTTGCTCTGGTCATAACGAGAGGCTTCACAATAAACAACTACGACGGGTTGTTCAACTTTTAATCCCTCCGTCCCCTGTCATAGCAGGGCCGCAGCCTTCGGGACGGTGAAGCCGTGCTGGCGGTGCGGCACCGGGGCCAGGACCTCCTCCTTAGCAGGGCCGCAGGACCTTGGGGACGGTGAAGACGTACTGGCGGTGCGGCACCGGGGCCAGGACCTCCTCCTCGACCCACTCGCCGTAGATCAGCATCCGTTTCTGATGGCAGGACGGACAGAAGCAACGGGTCTTGCAGGAGAAGGGCAGCAGGTACTCATGACCACACTGGTCGCAATGGACCCGGGCGAACCCCTTGTGCAGGTCACCGCAGTCGAGAAAACGCTCCAGGGTCTCGTCCTCGACCCGGCGGTGGATGTGCCCGGCCTCGCGCAGCTCCTCGGCATGCTCCTCGACGCAACGGTACAGAGGACTCGCCCGAGGGCTCCGGGGGCGATAGACGGCGCAGTCGGGTGCTGCTTCCGTGCAAGGCATGCTCTCCTCCCTGGCACTGACGAGAGCATAGAACATTCAGGGAACTTGCGCTGACTTCACCGCTATTGACACACCCAACCCATCTGAGCGCGCCCAGCAATCGG
The DNA here is from genome assembly GCA_963711095.1 of uncultured Gammaproteobacteria bacterium. Classification (GTDB taxonomy): domain Bacteria; phylum Pseudomonadota; class Gammaproteobacteria; order Chromatiales; family Chromatiaceae; genus CAVQCX01. The sequence goes on from CAVQCX010000018.1 coordinate 107,744, forward strand.
GCACCGAGCCCGGTGCGCCGTCACGCAGCGCCCGAGCATCCGATCACTCGTCGAACACTTCCTCGATGCTCTGCGCGAACAGCGTCTTCTCCGCCCAGCCCTGTAGCTCCTCAGGCTCGGCCTGCGCCACGCGCTCATCGATCTTTGCCGGCAGCCCACCGAACTTGCGGATAAGCAGCTTCCTCAACATCTCGATCTCGCCGTCCTTGACCCCTAGCCTGTGACCTTGCTGCTCCCATTCCCGAGTCCACTCTTTGACCCGCTCGGCCAACATCGCATCCACCTCCTCAAGCTCATTCAATGCCGGTAAGTCTATCCCTTTGAGCTTGCCCGGCAACAGCACCCGCGCCAGCCAGACCGTGAAGGCGCGGCGCAGGCTCACCTGCTCCGGGGCATGCAGCCAGCGCACCAGCAGCTGGATTCCCCGGCGCACCTCCTCGGGGGCACGGCTGTTCTCCAGCTGCATCAGGGCGCCGGCCATATTGCCCTGCTCGGCGACCAGGGTGACGTCGCCAACACGCCCTTCGTCGAGCAGCAGGTAGCTCAGACCCGGCTGGTAGCGCCCCAGGCTGCCCGGGGCCGGCTCGATCAGCTCCCCCAGCGTCTCGCTGCCCTGCCAGGCCCGGATGCCGTTGTAGAGCACCAGGGGAAACACCGGCGGCAAGCGCCCCTGGGCACTGAGCTCGCCATTGCGTACCAGCTGCTGATAGAGCAGACCTACGTAGACCAGCATGCGCAGGGCCATCCAGGGGTCGGGCTGGGACTGAAACTCGATCAGCAGATAGACGTAGAGCCATTGATCACGGCAACGCACCCGCCAGATGACATCGTCCTCCCGGCGCTTGAGATCCTCGCTGACGAAGCTCGCCTGAACCGGCTCGAGGGTGGAGAAATCCAGCTGTGCCACCCAGTCCTCGTGCACGAATCCCTGCAGGAGGTCCTCGACCATGCGCGGATGGGAGAAAAACTGGCGGTAGCTGCTGTCGTGCGCGACCATGGATCAAGGGCAAGCAGCGAGGCGTCGAAGGGCAACGTTCGCAAGCACCTGAGCCCACGCAAGGGCCTCGAGGGTCAGAGGGCAGTCGCGGCTATCAGCGCGTCCGCCAGCTGCAGTGAGCTCGCGAGTGCGTGCTCCTCGACCAGAAAGCTGGCGCGGGCGGAGGTGGATGCGTCGATGCACACTCTCGGCCTTCCAGAACTTCAGGGCGCGCCTCAACGAGCGCAGCTCGCTGGCGTCACGCACACCCTGCACCGGCTCCATCCAGGTGACCGCGGACATCGCGGGGCCCCGACTCCCGTCCAGCAGATCGGCCGCGGCGGGGTTGCCCCGAAGATTCCAGATCAAGACATCCGTGTCGATCAGCATGACGGCAAGTGCCGGCTACGCCCCAGGGCACGAACCTCGGCGTCCACATCGCCGTCCCGGTCGGCGCAAACGCGGAACGCGGGATTTCTCTCACCGGGCGCGCGTTCCGGCTCGTCGGTCCAGCGGACCAGCCGCGCGCGGCGTCGGCCGCGCCAGGTGATAACCACTTCCTCCCCGCGGTCCGCAGCGGCCAGCAGCTCCCGCGCGTGCAGTCTCATGTCTTTGGTGGTCGCTTCCATCTCGGATCGTTTCCAAGTTACATTTTAGAGTGTAACCTTTTCGAAGGTTGCTTCGCTCAAATGGGGACAGACCACGTTTTCTCTTCCCTGATCCTTTCGTACATCCAAGCCGGATCAAGATCAGCACCATTCGGCCAGACCACCACTCCTAGGTCGAGTCGCGCCTGTGCGAACACGGCTTGGTCTTTCAACGCCTCGTAGAGGCCGCAATCCTGAGCCGTCGTAATCGCCGACAAATCAGCGACGCCGCTTGTGTCGTCCTGAAAAATCACGGCCAGGCGATCCCCGGGCAGCACAGCAAGCTCCTTGACACGCCAAGGCGCTGCCGGAATCACTCCAGGGGCTTGAAACGCTTGGGCAGTTGTTTGGCTCGCCACCGGGGTCAGGCCCTCCGACGATGTTCCCCATCGTCGCTGGCGATCAGACTTTCCAGGGGAATATGCAGTCCCTTCCAGAGCTTTCGAATCATCTCAAGAGAGAGGGGGCGCTTGCGGTTGAGGACCTCGGAGACGCGGCCTCTGTGCCCGATATACGGCTCCAGTGCCTTGCGGTCGAGGCCGGCTTGATCCAGGCGGAACAGGATCGCATCGATGGGGTCAGGCGGGTCTACGGGATAGTGCTTTGCTTCGTAGACCTGCACCAGCGTCACCAGTATATCCAGCTCATCACCTTCGCGGGTATCGGGCTCGGCGTCCATAAGGGCCTCGATCCGCGCCAAGGCCGCATCGTAATCCGCTTCCGTCTTGATGGGTTTGATGTCCACTATACGGTCTCCGCATCTATCGCGTCGTACTCGGCGTGAGTGCCGACAAAACGCACGTACACGACCCCGTACGGGTAGTTGATGGTGACCACCAGGCGATACTTGTTTCCGGCAATGTTGAAGACAGCGCGGTTTCCCTTGAGGATGCTGGCCGATCGATACTGCGCTTTGACGGCGTGTGGATCAGGCCAGCAAGCCTGTTCTGCTTCGCGGTGCCAGCTTTTCAGTGGCTCCTCCGCATCCTCATGGCCAGCCAACAGCCAAAATTCGCGCAATGTCCGTTTGGCGATCACTCTCATGGCTCGAATATAGGCCGCTCCCAAAAAGGGAGCAAGTCCCGATACTGGCTATGCACCCTACGCACCCTACAACCCCACCTCCCTCAACCACCTCTCGATCCGCTTCACCGACACCGGAACAGCCGTCCCCAATTCCTGCGCAAACAGCGACACCCGCAGTTCCTCCAACATCCACCGCAGCGCCTCCACCCGCTCGTCCGACCGTCCGCTCAGCCGGCAACGCTCGTCGCGCTCGCTCCACTGCTCCTGGATCGCCGCCATCTCGGCCAGGCGCTGCTGATCCCGCCCCGCGGCATGCCGCAGCTTCTCGGCGCGCAGGGCGAGCGCCTGGAGATAGCGCGGGTAGTCCTTGAGATGGACATAGGGCACCGGCTGCAGGAAGCCCTTGAACACCAGCCGGTCGAGCTGGGCGCGCATGTCCTGCACTGAGGGCTGCCAGTTGACCTGCGTGATGGCGGCGAGCGCCTTGCGCACGGCCTGGTAGCGGTCGAGGATCTCGCGCACCAGGGCACAGGCCTGCTCCGCAACCTCCATCAGCCGGACACGCCCTTCGTCGATGCGCCCCTCGAATGCATCTTTGTCCCTGACGGCCGGCCGATCCTCGACGAAGGTGAGATCCAGGATCAGGCCGACCAGCTCGTCCTCCAGCTCCAGCTTCCCGAGGAGGCCGAGCCCCTGGGGCGCCTCCGCGGCCAGCGCGTACTGCAGCCGCATCGGCACGGATGTCCGGCAGGCTCTTCCTCAGATGCCGCACGTTCTGCGCGAGCCGCAGCATGATCAGGCGGCGCAGGCCCAGCCGGTGGGCGGCCTGTGCCACACCCTGGGAGTCGAGGATGCGCAGCGCCACGCTGTCGGCCTCGTCCACCAGGGCGGGATAGCCCTGCAGGCGCACGCCGCCGCGGCTCAGCTCCACCGACTCGGGCAGCTCGCCGAAGCTCCAGTCCTTGAGGCCGCCGCGCTCCAGGTCCGCGGCCGGGATCTGCCGGAAGGTCTCCCGCGCCTGCCCCCCGAACCGCTGGCGAAGATCGGCGAGGTCCTGCCCGCTGCCCAGGCTTTGCCCCGCATCGTCCACCACCCGGTAGTGCATCCGCAGGTGCGGCGGCAGGGCGGACTCGTCCCAGGCATCCTCGGGGACGTGCACGTCGCTGAGGCGCCGCATCTCCTCGCCCAGGGCGCGCAGGAAGGGCCGGTCGCCGGGCTCCAGGCGCTCGGCCAGGCGCCGGGCATAGTCGGGCACTGGCACGAAGTGCTTGCGAAGCGACTTGGGGAGGCTGCGCAGCAGCGCGGTGATGCGCTCCTCCAGCAGCCCCGGCACCAGCCAATCGGCACGGTCCTCGGAGACCTGGTTGAGCACCGCCACCGGCACCACCAGGGTGAGGCCGTCGCGGGTCTCGCCAGGCTCGAAGTGGTATTCCAGCGGCAGGCGCACGCCCGGGAAGCCCAGGCGGTCGGGGAAGCGCTCGGCGGTCACGCCCGCGGCGCTCTGCTGCATCAGGTCCGCCTCGGTCAGGTGCAGCAGCTTGGGCTGGGCGCCGGTGATGCGCCTCAGCCACTGCTCGAACTGAGCGCCTGAATAGATGCCGGCGGGGATGCGCTTGTCGTAGAAGTCGAAGAGCGCCTCCTCGCTCACCAGGATGTCGCGCCGACGCGCCTTCTCTTCCAGGTACTGGACCTCGCCGATCAGCTCGGCGTTGTGGCGGAAGAAGGGGGCGCGGGTGGCGAAGTCCCCTTCCACCAGGGCGAAGCGGATGAAGATTTCCCGGGACTGCACCGGGTCGATGGGGCCGTAGTTGACCTTGCGCTTGGGGATCAGGGTGAGCCCGTAGAGGCTGACCCGCTCGTAGGCGGCCACCTGGGCGCGCTTGCGCTCCCAGTGGGCCTCGAACCAGGCGCGGTTGACCAGCTGCCCGGCGGCGGCCTCCACCCACTCAGGCTGGATGCCCGCGATGATCCGCCCGTAGTGCTTGGCGGTCTCCACCCGCTCGCCGGCGACGATCCACTTGGGCGCCCCTTGGAACAGCCCGGACCCGGGCCAGATCCAGAAGCGCGTGCCCCGCGCTCCCAGATACTCCTTGGTCTCGGTGCGAAAGCCGATGTGCCCGAGCAGGCCGGTGAGCAGCGAGCGGTGGATCTCCTCGTAGCTGCCCTCCTTTGCGTTGTCCCGGAAGCCCATCTCGTGCATCTGGGCGCGCAGCTGCTGGTGGATGTCGTGCCACTCCTCCACACGGCTCCAGTTGAGGTAGAGCGTCTGGCAGAGGCGCTGGAACTTGCGCCGCGTCAGGTGCGGGCGCTTCTCCTGCAGGTGCGCCCAGAGCTTGAGGAAGGCGAGGAAGTCCGACTGCTCGTGGCGGAAGGCGACGTGGGCCTCGTCGGCGGCCTGCTGCTTGTCGAGCGGGCGCTCGCGCGGGTCCTGGATGCTGAGCGCCGCGGCGATCACGGCGACCTCGCGCAGGCAGTTGCGGTGGGCCGACTCCCAGAGCATGCGCGCGATGCGCGGGTCCACCGGCAGGCGCGCGAGCTGGCGCCCCAGGCGGGTGAGGCGCCGGTCGCCGCCGACCGCGCCCAGCTCCTCCAGCAGCCGGTAGCCGTCGCCGATCATCCGGCTGTCCGGCGGGTCGAGGAACGGGAAGGCCTCGATCTCGCCGAAGCCCAGCACCTTCATCTGCAGGATCACCGAGGCCAGGTTGGTGCGCAGGATCTCGGGCTCGGTGTAGGGCCGGCGCGCGGCGAAGTCCTCCTCCTCGTAGAGGCGGATGCAGACCCCGGCGGCGACGCGTCCGCAGCGGCCCTTGCGCTGGTCCGCCGAGGCCTGGGAGACGGGCTCCACCGGCAGGCGCTGCACCTTGCTGCGGTGGCTGTAGCGGCTGATGCGCGCATAGCCCGGGTCGATCACGTAGTGGATGCCCGGCACGGTCAGCGAGGTCTCGGCGACGTTGGTGGCGAGCACCACGCGCCGCCCGCCGTGGGTGCGGAACACCCGGGCCTGGTCCTCGGCGCTCTGGCGGGCGTAGAGCGGCAGCACCTCGGTGAGGTGCAGGCGGTGCTTGCGCAGGCGCTCGGCGGTCTCGCGGATCTCGCGCTCGCCGGAGAGGAACACCAGGATGTCGCCCGGACCCTCCCGGGAGAAGCTCGTCCACCGCCTCCAGCACCGCCTGCTGCAGGGTCTCGTCGCGCTCCCCGGCGCCAGGCTCGGCGGGCGGACGGTAGCGCAGCTCCACCGGATAGGTGCGCCCCGACACGTTGAGCACCGGCGCCCCGCCGAAGTGCCGGGAAAATCGCTCTGGGTCGATGGTGGCCGAGGTGACGATCAGCTTGAGGTCGGGACGGCGCGGCAAGAGCTGGCGCAGATAGCCCAGCAGGAAGTCGATGTTGAGGCTGCGCTCGTGGGCCTCGTCGACGATCAGGGTGTCGTACTCGCCGAGCCAGCGGTCCTGCTGGATCTCGGCCAGCAGTATGCCGTCGGTCATCAGCTTGATGGCGGTCTCGGGGCGCACATGGTCCTTGAAGCGGACCTTGTAGCCCACGGTGGTGCCGGTCTCCCGACCCAGCTCCTGGGAGATGCGCGAGCACAGGCTGCGCGCCGCGATGCGCCGGGGCTGGGTGTGGCCGATGCGCCCGTAGAGGCCGCGGCCGAGATCCAGACAGATCTTCGGCAGCTGGGTGGACTTGCCCGAGCCGGTCTCACCGCACAGCACCAGCACCTGGTGGCGCTGGATCAGCTCGGCGATCTCGGCGCGGCGCTCGCTGATGGGCAGCTCCGGGGGGAAGAACGGGGTCGGGGCCAGCTCGCGGCGGCGCCGGGCGAGCGGTTTGGGAGGTGTCGATCGCCTGGATGAGGCTCGTCAGGCCCTGGTCGACGGGCTGGCCTTCGGCGAGGCGGCGCTTGAGACCGGAGAGCTGCTTGCGCAGGCGGTGCCGGTCGGCGATCAGGCACTCGTCGATCTCGGCGGCGGGGGGCAGGGGCTCGGTCACGGGCGGGTCGGACGGCGGAAAATGGCGATCTTACCCGAATGGGGGTGAGGCGACGGGGTGTGCGGAGCGAAAGCGAGAAGGGCCGCTGGTGTAGTGCTTAAGTCTGCTTCGGTCTTATGAGGCGGCGGAGGGGTCGGCTGTATCGCGGCGGGGCGCCGCTCCCACAGGGGGACGCGGGTCTTGGCGGGGTCGGAGGCTTTGGTGGGAGCGCCGCCCTCGGCGCGATCGGGATTGGGAGCCAGAGGCAAGGGAGGCGCGAGCGACGCGGTTCGTGCCTCACCGCATCCGGGCCGGCTGGAGACTCCCACCGGCGGGCGAGGGGGTGCCGAGGCCAGCGGATATGTGAAGCAGGGTGGAAGACAGGGCCCGTCCGTATGCATTAGGGTAGAGACCATCTGGTCCGGATCATCCGCAGTATTCGCCATGCCCTGGCTCCGCCCCGGCCTTCTGCTCGCGCTGCTCCCCCTGACCGCGGCGGCCGTCTGGCGCTGCTCGGACGCGGCCGCGGCGAATGCCGGGCCCACTGACCAGGGGCCTCCCCTGGCCGCGGTGGTCAAGCACCTGGGGAGCGAGGACCCCGCCGGCAGCGAGGACCTGGCCCGGATCGCCCTGTCAGAGATGCTGCAGGCCTACGAGCAAATGTTGGACAGGGCCCGCCAATCCCGGCGCAAGGACGCCGAATCCCGCGCCAAGCTGCAGAAATGGCAGGCCTCCACCGCGGGCTTCCTGGCCGGCCTGCGCTCGCAGCTGGGCGCGGTGGAGAGCGGCGCATCTGTCACTCTGGACACCGAGCCGGACGGCTCCCTTCTGGTGCTGGTCGAAGGGCGACCCACGGTGGTGAGCGGACCCGACCTCGCGGATCCCGGCGCCCTGGGACGCCGCATCGTGGCGACCTTCTGCGCCAGCCACGACTGTCCGGCCGCTGCGGGGGACACGGCGTCGGCCGCCGCACCCGTCGAGCCCCCACCCGCCCCGATGAGCACCGGCCACTGGAGCTTCAGCGACCGGCGGGCCACCCGTTTCGAGACCCAGGAGGGAATCGCGTTCGAGTTCTCCGGCTTCCAGGACCGCTCCGAGAAGCAGGCGACCTCGGACCAGCTCGCCGCGGAGCTACGCCTGCTCGCCCGGGGGCTCAGGGACGTCCGCTCGCTCGGCCAGATCGTCGACTGGGGCGCCCTGCAGATCGTGCCCACACCCGGCGGCCAGGACCCCCGGGTGACCCTCAATGGATACGGCGACTTCCTGTACCTGCCGGTGCCCGGGCTGCTGCGGCATCCCGAGCTGCTGCGCGAGGCACGCCCCTGGATCGAGGCGCGCATGGACGGGCGCCCCTACGAGCTGGTGCTCACCCAGGCCGACCGGCTGGTGCACCGTCCGGGCGACCCCGAGGCACCACCCACCGAACAGGCCCGCTGACGCGCACCAGCACCAGGGCGGGGCTGGGCCGGCGAGGATCCGGCGAGCCTGTGAGCCTCATTGATCGCGCTGACTCGATTCCGGCCCGGAGGCTGACCCAACCTGCAGTAGCGAGACGATTTGTTCCCGGCGCCACGAGGCCCTAGAATCCGCACACGCCGACGGTCCGCCGCTGCTCGGCACGTCAGGCGAGCGGCGTCGGACCGCGGACCCGCCGCTCCCCGAGCCACAGCCATGGAATCCATCCTCCTCATCCGTTTGAGCGCCATCGGCGACGTGGTCATGGCGTCGCCGCTGATCTCTGCCCTGCGCCGCGCTCATCCGGACGCGCATCTCGCCTGGCTGGTCCAGCCCGAGGCGGCGGAGCTGCTTGCTGCCAACCGGCAGCTCGACGAGGTTCTGATCTGGCCGCGGGGGGAATGGAGCAGGCTCGCCCGGGAGCGGCGTCTGCTGGCGCTGGCCAGACGTGTGCTGGCCTTCCGGCGCGAGCTGCGACGGCGCCGCTTCTCCCTGGTCATCGATGCCCAGGGGCTGCTCAAGAGCGGCCTGATGGCCTGGCTGTCAGGCGCGCCGCGACGCATCGGGCTGGGCTCCCGGGAAGGCAGTGGCTGGCTGATGACCGAGCGCATCGAGCGCGGCGGCGACGCCGGGCGCATCGGCTCGGAGTACCTGCACCTGGCCCGCCAACTGCGCCTGCCGACCGATGGCTTCCCCATGCGGGTCGCACTGACCGACGACGATCGGCGCACCGCTGCCGAGATCGCCGGGGTGGGAGCAGACGCCGCGCCTTATGCCGTCATCTGTCCGTTCACCACCCGGCCCCAGAAACACTGGGTCGAGGAGCGCTGGACGGAGCTGGTCGGGCGCGTGCACGCCGAGCTGGGGCTGCGAACCGTCATGCTCGGTGGTCCCGGGGACCGGGAGGCGGCCGACCAAATCGCAATGCGGTCCCCGAGCGGCCTGATCGACGCCGTGGGCAGGACCCGCCTGCGCCAGGCCGCCGCCCTGATCGAGAGTGCCCGCCTGCTGATCGGGGTGGATACCGGGCTCAGCCACATGGGCATTGCCTTCGCCACGCCCAGCGTACTGCTGTTCGGCTCCACCTTGCCGTACCAAAACACCACCCGAGAGGACGCCGTGGTGCTCTATCACAGCCTTCCCTGCTCGCCCTGCCGGCGCAGGCCCACCTGCGGGGGCGCGTTCACCTGCATGCGCGAGATCACTGTGGACGAGATCATCGCCACCGCACACCAGGCCCTGAGCGTCCGGACAGGCCCGGTATGAAGGTGCTGCACGTAGAGGCAGGCCGCCATCTGTATGGCGGCCCACGCCAGGTGCTGTATCTGCTGGAGGGGCTGCGCGCGAGGGGCGTGGAGACCCTGCTGGCCTGCCGGGCGGGCAGCGCGCTCGCCGATGCGGCACGCACCCGGGTATCCCGGCTCTATGTCCTGCCCATGGGCGGGGAGCTCGATCTCAAGCTGATCCTGCGACTGCGCCGCATCATGCGCCGGGAGCGTCCGGACCTGGTCCACCTGCACAGCCGCCGCGGCGCCGATCTGCTGGGGGGCATAGCCGCCCGTCTGGCCGGCGTGCCCTGCGTGCTGTCCCGGCGCGTGGACAACCCGGAGCCGCGCTGGCTGGTGCGGCGCAAGTATCGGCTCTTCGCACGGGTGATCGCCATCTCGGAAGGCATCCGCCAGGTGCTGCTGGCAGAGGGCGTGCCCGAGCAGCAGATTGCGCGCGTACACTCGGCCGTGGACGTCGCTGCCTATGCACACCGCTGCAGCCGGACCTGGTTCTGCAAGGAGCTCAACGTCGAGCCGGAGCAGCTGGTCGCCGGGATGATCGCCCAGCTGATTCCCCGCAAGGGGCACCGGGTGCTGCTCGACGCCCTGCCGCAGGTGCTCGCGGCGCACCCCGAGCTGGTGGTGCTGCTGTTCGGTAAGGGCCCCCTGGAGGAAGAGATCCTCAGCGAGATCGAGCGGCGGGGCCTGGCCGGGCAGGTTCGGGTCGCGGGCTTTCGCGACGATCTGCATCGCGTGCTGCCCTGCCTGGACCTGGTGATCCATCCGGCGCTGATGGAAGGCCTCGGGGTCTCGCTGCTGCAGGCCGCCGCCGCCGGCACCCCGATCGTCGCCAGCCGCGCCGGGGGCATGCCCGAGGTGGTGCACGACGGAGAGAACGGTCTACTGATCCCGCCCGGAGATGCCCCGGCCCTGGCGCAGGCCATCGAACGCCTGGTGGCGGACCCTCAGATGCGCCGCCGCATGGCGGAGCGGGGACGCCAGCTGGTCACCGAGCAGTTCTCGGTCGACGCCATGGTGGAAGGAAATCTGGCCGTCTATCGGGCCGTGCTCGGCGGGGGGGCGGATCTGAATTAGCCGCTGCGCGCCGAGCTGACCTAAGGTCCGCTCCTGCACGCCTCTAAGGCCTGCGGGCGTTAGGAAGCGGTCTCCAGGTCGTGACACGCTTCCCGGCGGCCCTAGCCTTCGCGAGCCGGCGCTCGCTCCTACATGGGGCCTTTTAAGGCCTGCGGGCGTTAGGAAGCGGTCTCCAGGTCGTGACACGCTTCCCGGCGGCCCTAGCCTTCGCGAGCCGGCGCTCGCTCCTACATGGGGCCTTTCAAGGCCTGCGGGCGTTAGGAAGCGGTCTCCAGGTCGTGACACGCTTCCCGGCGGCCCTAGCCTTCGCGAGCCGGCGCTCGCTCCTACATGGGGCCTTTCAAGGCCTGCGGGCGTTAGGAGCAGTCTCCAGGTCGTGACACGCTTCCCGGCGGCCCTATCCTTCGCGAGCTGGCGCTCGCTCCTACATGGGGCCTTTCTGCGAGGTGCCTGTCTTCAATGCCCCTTCGCCTTCAACGCGTTGACCATGCCCTCGATGGTGTCCTTGGCGTCGCCGAACACCAGCGAGGTGTTGTCCTGGTAGAAGAGCAGGTTGTCGACACCCGAGTAACCGGGGCGCATGGAGCGCTTGAGAAAGTACACCTGGCGGGCCTTGGCGGCCTGCAGGATGGGCATGCCGTAGATGGGGCTGGACGGGTCGTTCTCGGCGGCGGGATTGACCACGTCGTTGGCTCCGACCACCAGCGCCACGTCAGCGGTGGCGAACTCCGGGTTGACCTCGTCGATCTCCAGCACCTTGTCGTAGGGGATGTCCGCCTCGGCGAGCAGCACGTTCATGTGCCCCGGCATACGCCCGGCCACCGGATGGATGGCGAAGATCACCTCCACATTGCGGGCCTCCAGCTGCACCATCAGCTCCTTGAGGGCATGCTGGGCCTGGGCCACTGCCATGCCGTAGCCGGGCACGATGATCACCTTGCCGGCGTCCTCCATCCAGTAGACCACATCCTCCACGGCGGCCGATTTAACGCCCTTCTGGGCCGCCTGTCCGGCGGCCGAGGCCGCCCCACCGTCGGTGCCGAAACCGCCGAACACCACGTTGAAGATCGAGCGGTTCATCGCCTTGCACATGATGTAGGAGAGGATCGCACCCGAGCAGCCCACCAGCGCCCCGACGATGATCAGCAGCTTGTTGTCGAGGGTGAAGCCGGTAGCCGCCGCAGCCCACCCGGAATAGCTGTTCAGCATGGAGATCACCACCGGCATGTCCGCCCCGCCGATGGGGATGATCAGGGTCACGCCGATGACGAGGGCGAGCAGGGTCATGAGCCCCAGGGAGACCAGGCTGCCGGTGATGCCGAAATGGAACGCCAGCGCCACCGCGGCGATCCCGATGATCGCATTGAGCAGGTGCTGTCCCTTGAACAGCACCGGCCGGCCGCTCATCAGCTCCTGGAGCTTGGCGAAGGCGATGACCGACCCGGTGAAGGTGATCGCCCCGATGATGATCCCCACCGAGAGCTCGGCCATGAGCACCGAGTCGGTGGTGCCTTGCGCCCGATGGTTGAGGAAGGTACCTATGGCCACCAGCACCGCGGCCAGGCCAACGAAGCTGTGCAGGGCCGCGACCAGCTGAGGCATGGCGGTCATGCGCACGCGCGCGGCCACCACCGCGCCGATCACTGCGCCCACCAGTCCCCCGGCGGCGATCAACCCATAGGACTGCACGTTCGGGTCGAACAGGGTGGCGGTGATCGCGATCGCCATCCCGATCATGCCGTAGTAGTTGCCGCGCCGGGCAGTCGAGGGATGCGTCAGTCCCTTGAGCGCGAGGATGAACAGGATGGCCGAGACCAGATAGGCCAGGGCCTGGGTATTTGATATGTCCATACTGCCTCTCCGAGCTCGTGCCTGACCGCCGGGCCTACTTGTCTTTCTTCTTGAACATGGCGAGCATCCGGTTGACCACCAGGAAGCCGCCGAAGACGTTGATCGAGGCCAGCAGCACCCCGACAAAGCCCATCAGGACAGCGGTCGTACCGGCCGACTCGAGCCCTGTGACCAGTAGCGCACCGACCAGGACTATGCCCGATATGGCGTTGGTGAGGGCGATCAGCGGGGTGTGCAGGGAGGGCGTGACCCCCCATACCACCCAGTAGCCGATGAAGCACGCCAGCACGAACACATAGAGTGCGACCAGGGTTTCAGACATGGCTCTAAGCCCCCGCTGTGTGATTAGGTCCCGGCCTGGACCTGCATGGCCCGGGTGATCTCGTCGGCGTCGAGGGGCTTGAGGGTCAGGCCCTGCTCGCCCTTCTCCACCATGATGTCCAGCAGATTGCGGATGTTCCCGGCATAGAAGGCGCTGGCGTCGGACGGCACCATGGCCGGATAGTTGGTATGCCCGACGATGGTCACCCCGTGGCGCACCACCACCTTGTCGCGCTCGGTCAGCGCACAGTTGCCCCCGTTGGCCGCGGCCAAGTCGACGATTACCGAGCCGCGGCGCATGCGCTGCACCACCTCTTCGGGAATCAGCCGGGGTGCCGGCCGGCAGGGGATCAGGGCAGTGGTGATGATCACATGGGCCTTGGCCAGCTCATCTCCAAGCAGCGCCTGCTGGCGCTGCTTGGCCTCCTCGGAAAGCTCCCGCGCATAGCCGCCCTGGCCCGAGCCGCTCTCGCCGAGATCGAGCACGATCGGCTTGGCGCCGAGGGACTGGATCTGCTCCTGGGTCTCGGGGCGCACGTCGTAGGCCCAGACCTCGGCCCCCAGCCGCCGGGCGGTCGCGATCGCCTGCAGACCCGCCACACCGGCCCCCAGCACCAGCACCCGCGCAGGCTTTGCGGAGCCCGCAGGCGTCATCATCACCGGGAAGAAGCGCCCGTAATGGCTAGCCGCCTCGAGCACCGCCCGATAGCCCGCTATGTTGCTCTGGGAGGACAGCGCGTCCATGGACTGGGCCCGCGATATCCGCGGCATGCGCTCCATGGCGAGTCCGCTCACGCCCTGGGTCTGCAGCGCCTTGAAAGTCCCGTCGTCTTCGCACAGCTCCATGTGCGAGATCAGCACCGCACCCTGGGCCAGGCGGGCGATCTCCTCAGCCGAGGGCTTGCGCACTTTGACCACGATGCCGGCGGCAAACGCGGCGGCGCTGTCCACCAACTGCGCCCCGGCGGCCTCGTAGTCGGCATCGCCGAAGTGCGCGGCCTCGCCCGCCCCCCGCGCCACCAGCACCTCGAAGCCCTTGCCGGTCAGACGCTTGACCACGTCCGGGGTAAGCGCAACCCGGGCCTCGCCGGCCACGCTCTCTCTGGGAACGCCAATCTTCATGTGCAAGCTCCCGCTCGATCAGGGGACAGGTCGCCGAAAAGTCGCGCCATTATCTGCGCTTACCCCCACACTCTCAAGCGGTACCACGCGCTCCGCTGCGGTGCCGGAGGCACCGCTCGCTGCCCCATCCCGGCGCATCGGATCACTTCAGCAACCCCGTCTGCATTGCGATCTCGCGGCGGTTTGGCAGTGAAGGCCAGGATTATCCTCGCAGGCCTCGCCACCCCGCAAGTCGCGGTGGCGTCAACCCTCGCCCGCGGGATCTCGGGGCTGCGGCTCCAGCGCACGCGCCGCCGCCCGCCCACCGCGCTCGTCCACCCGCGCCAGCAGCAGCGCCCCGCCGATGAACAGCACCGACAACGACAGTATCCCGGCCCGCGAGCTGCCCGTCGCCAGCCCGACCCAGCCTACCAGCAGCGGGCCGATCACCGCGGCGAACTTGCCGAGCATGTTGTAGAAGCCGTAGAGCTCCGCTGCCTTGTTGCGGGGGATCAGCCGGGCATACAGCGAGCGGCTGAGCGACTGCACGCCGCCCTGCACCAGGCCGATCGCCACCGCCAGGGTGTAGAACTCCCAGGTGCTGTGCATCCGATACGCCCAGAGCAGCACCAGCAGGTAGACGAAGATACCGACCATGATCCCCTGCCGGGGCCCACGCCGGTCGCCGATCCGGCCGAACACCAGGGCCGCCGGGAAGCCCACGCACTGGGTGATCAGCAACGCGATCATCAGCCCGCTCGCGGCGAATCCCAGGGACAACCCATAGTCCACCGCCATGGTGACGACCGTATCCACCCCGTCGATGTAGAGCCAGTAGGCGAGCAGAAACAGCACCGTCACCCGAAGCTGGCGCAGGTGGCTAAAGGTGCCGCGCAGCTGGCGCAGCCCGCCGCGTACGCTGCCTGCCAGCCCTGGCCGTCGGGCGGGGCGATGCTCGCGCACGAGCAGCAGCACCGGCAGCGAGAACAGGGCCCACCAAACGGCCACGCACAGGAAGGAGGCGCGCACCGCGGCGGCCGTATCGGCCAGCCCGAAGCGCTGCGGATAAAGTGTCATCAGGACGTTGAGCGCGAACAGCAGGCCGCCCCCCATATAGCCCAGGGCATAGCCGTAGGCCGACACCCGATCGAGATCGCGCTCTTCGGCAACCTCCACCAGCAGCGCGTCATAGAACACGTTGCCCCCGGCAAAGCCCAGCACCGCCGCGGCATAGAGCACGATCGCCAGGCCCCAGTGTCCCTGCTCGACCACGAACAGCGCGCCGGTCATGGCGGCGCCCATGAAGGCGAAGAAGGCCAGGAACCGCAGCTTGGCGCCGCCGCGGTCGGCGATCGCCCCCAGCAGCGGAGCGGCGATCATGATCATCAGACTTGCCAGGGAGTTGGCGCTGCCGAGCAGGAAGGTGCTGTCGGTGGCGGCCAGCCCGGCCGCCCAGAACTGCTTGAAGAACACCGGAAAGAATCCGGCCATCACGGTCGTGGCAAAGGCAGAGTTGGCCCAGTCGTAGAGCGCCCAGCCAAGCACCTGCCGGGAAGGGGCGGAGTAGCGCACGGATGCCGGGCGATCAGTCGTCGAGCACGTTGGCCCGGGTCACCATCCTCACCAGATCCGCGAGCGAGCCGGCGGCCATCTTCTCCATCACCCGGGCACGGTGGGCCTCCACGGTCTTGGCGCTCACCCCCAGGTCCAGGGCGATCTGCTTGTTGGACATGCCCGCGGCCACCATCTCCATGACCTCGTACTCCCGAGGGGTGAGCTGGGCCAGCCGGGTGGCGACCTCGGCGCGCTCGGCCTGAAGCGCGCGCTGCTGGGCATCGGCCAGCAGCGCGTTGCGGATGCTGTCCAGCAGCAGCTCATCGTTGAAGGGCTTTTCGATGAAATCCACGGCACCGGCCTTCATCGACCGAGTCGCCATGGGCACATCGCCGTGTCCGGTGATGATGATGACCGGCACGCGGATGCTTGCGCGGGTCAGATGATCCTGCAGATCCAGCCCGCTCATCCCGGGCATGCGCACATCCAGCAGCAAGCAGCCCGCGCGGCCAGGGTAGTAGTGACCGAGAAACTCCTGGGCCGAGCCATAAGTTTCCACCCGCATGCCAACGGATTCGATCAGCCACTTGAGGGAGCTGCGCATCGCCTGATCGTCGTCGACGACGAACACGGTGGGCTCTTTGCTGGGCGGCTCAGGCATGCATGCTCTCCTCCTCGTCCGGGTGCTCGGCAGACTCGGCCAGCGGCAGGACGACCGTAAACACGGTCCCCGCCCCGGGCACGCTGTCCACCAGGATCTGTCCATAGTGTCCGGCGACAATCGTCTGGCTGATCGCCAGCCCCATCCCCATGCCGGTCTCCTTGGTAGTGAAAAAGGGGTCGAAGAGTCGGCGTCTGATCGCCTCGTCGATGCCGGGACCATTGTCCTCGACTATGATCTTGACCCTGTCCGGACCCTCGCGCCGGGTGCGCAGCGCGAGCCTTCGCCGCTCTTCCGGGATCTCGCGCAGGGCATCGAGCGCGTTGCGGATGAGATTGAGAAGAACCTGCTCGATCTGCACCAGGTCGGCGCGGATGATCAGGTCCTCGCTGGCAAATTCCTCCTCGCAGGCCAGGCCCATCTTACGCGCCTCGAACTCAACGAACGAGCAAACCTCGCGCACCACCCGGTTGACCGCCATGAAGCTGCGCATCGGCGGCTGCTTGCCCACCAGGTTGCGCAAACGCCGGATGATCTCGCCGGCGCGGTCCGCCTGCAGCGAGATCTGACTAAGCGCCTCGATCAGCTCGTCCCGGCCGCCGGTGCCCAGCCTGAGGCGCCGCGCGCAGCCGCTCGAGAAGTTGACGATCGCCGAGAGCGGCTGATTCAGCTCATGGGCCAGGCCTGTGGCCATCTCCCCCATGGTGCTCAGGCGGCACACGTGCACCAGGTCGGCCTGGTGCTGACGGGTCTGCTGCTCGGCGATCCGCA
The DNA here is from genome assembly GCA_963711095.1 of uncultured Gammaproteobacteria bacterium. GTDB lineage: Bacteria > Pseudomonadota > Gammaproteobacteria > Chromatiales > Chromatiaceae > CAVQCX01. The sequence continues at coordinate 124,439 of CAVQCX010000018.1, forward strand.
CCTCGGTGATGTCACGCCCGTAGATGTTCACGTAGTCGAGATCCTCCACCGGCGCGAGCAGCAGCGAGAAGATGTGCCCACCGGTCACCACTTCCTGCTCGGCATTGCGCGGAGGCCGTAGCGTCTCGACGATCAGGTTCTTCCAGTATACCGGCATGGTCTGACCGTGGCGGATGCCCCAGTACGCGAGCAGCGGCTCGCTCGCTGCGTTCGCATACAGCAGCACCCCGCGCCGGTTCACGCGCAGCACCGGGCTCGGGCTCTCGCTGGTGAACTTGGCCAGACTCTGGATCTCCTGCTCTGCCTGCTTGCGCTTGGAGATGTCGTGAAGGTAAACGGTGCAGACCCGCTGGGCCTGGAGCAACACCGACTTGATGGAGACCTCCACCGAGAAATCACCCCGGTCACGGCTCACCGCGACCATCTCCGAGCGCACGTCGGCTCCCTCCTCCCGGCTCCGGATCAGGCAGGTGTCCAGTAGCACCTGAAAGTGCTCGCGGCAGGGCTCTTCGATCAGCAGCTCGGCCATGTCCCGTCCGATCGCCTCGCTGCGGGCGTAGCCGAAGACTCGCTGAGCTGTCGGGTTGAGCTCGATGATCCTGCCGGATCCGTTGATGGTGACGATGGAATCCAGGGAGGTCTCCAGGATCGAGCTCTTCACCGCTTCGGTCTCGCGGATCTGGCTCTCGTGGCGCGCCCGCATCTCGTCGCGGGCGGCAAGCACCAGGCGGATGAAATCGCGGATCCAATCCTCCAGCAGGATCAGCTGATTGCCGTGCAGGGTTGCGGCCTCGCCGAAGCCCAGCGCCCGCTGGGAGAAGCGGGCGATGCGGTTGAGCACGCGGCTGATGTGCTCGGAGACCAGCATGATGACCAGCGTAAACACGGCGACCAGCACCGCGGCCAGGATAATCCGTTGGCGCCGCTCCAGGCTGAGCACGCGCTCGCTCATCTCGGCCACGCGGGCCTCGGGCACGAAGATACCGAACTGCATGTTCAGGTACGAGCCTTCGTAATCGAAAAAGGATTGGGTCGTGACCACAAAGCGCTGGCGGGCCTGCTCCATGGACGTGCCGACGGGCAAGGCCTCGGGGTCGCTGCTCGCCAGTACCCGCTGGAGATCCTCCGAGAGCACCGCAGTCACCGTCTCGCTGCTCGCATAGCCCCGCTGGGTCGCCTTGAGGAAGGCATCGTCGATCGGCACCACCATGGTCAGCTCTCCCTGGATGGTGCCCGCGTTATCCTCGACATTATCCGACACCAGCAGGTAGGGCTTGTCATCAAAGGTGGTCAGGAAGGCGCCGAGCAGACTCTCGCTGAGCAGCAGGCTGTCGACGTGGCGGAGCGAGCCGGGCAAGGGCTGGTCGCCCAGCTGGTCGATCTCCCGCACCCTCCCGCTGGTATCGACCAACAGTAGATGGCTGGGCTGGACGAGGTGACGCCAACGCTCTGTCTCGGGCAGCCAAGGGGGCGATTGCCCGCGGTACACGCGTGGGACCACGGGCCCTTCCCCCTCCCAGCTCAACAGATCCGCATAGCTCGCCATGCGTCGGTGGCTGGCCAGCAGCCGGGTGACTGAGGTGTAGCTGTCGACATAGCTGTTGAATGCGATCAGATTGGCGACCGCCCAGCGGTCGAGTCGCCGACCCAGGTCCTGCTGGAACACATCCCGGATGGCGTCGGTCTGAAAGCGGTCGACCACCAGCCAGACAGCGAGGCCGCAGACACCGCCGATCACCACCGCGAGCAGGGGCATCGGCATACGGCGCAGCCGGTCACGAAGCTGGTGACGCCTGGTGTGTAGCATGGCAGGCCGGGCAAAGCCCCCGGATATTATGAGTCGACCCGCATTATGAACGGGCCGTGGGTAAGCCGCCAGCCGCGAGGGCTGGCGGCGGCGGGGGAGGTCAGCCGAAGGTCGCAGTGCGACCGGCGTAGACAGGCAAGGTATAGGCGAACTGGTCAGGCGCGGACTCGGTCAAGCACTTCACCACCATCCGCATCTCTGGGCTCAGCTCCTCGAACATCAGTCCCACCCCGCGCTCGGTGTGATGGACGACGATCGCGAGCATCCGGCAACATTGGCTGGTGCCATCCAGTGGCGCCACGAACGACAGCTCCACGATACTGTTGACAGCCGGCTTCAGCCGCGGGGTCTCGACGAACACGCCGCCCAGACCGATATTCCTGACACGACAGGGTATGCGCCCGAGGGCGCGCGATTCGACGACGGCGTCCAGGGACACCGGACGTCGGACATTGCATCGATGCTCCACTCCTCTCATCCTCCTTCGGCTGGTCCCGGGGGCTGTGGGGCTCTCGGGCCAACAGGTTGTGCGACACTGCGCTTTCTAGTAGTAGTTCAGAGCGTCCGTGCGATCTGTCTCTCCGGGACACGGATCAGGCACCGTAAAGAATCCTGCGGGCCCCGCGAGTATGAACGGCACCAATTTCAATTCTATTGGGGCAACCGCTGGCGGCAACTAGGGAAACCCCGGGGAAAAGATGACCGCGGTCAACCTCCTGGCAAAATCCGCCCGCGCCGGGCCCGCACGCGGGGCGCCGAGTTAGAATGCCCCGATGACCCGCGAGCCTGTCCTCGACATCCACAGGGCCCTCTGTCCCGGCCTGTTGCGCCGTCTGGCGTCCGTGCTCTACGACAGCCTGGTGCTGATCGCGCTGGCCTTCCTGGCGGCGGGTATCGCCGTAGCCATCAACCGGGGTGAGGCGGTGAAGCCGGGCAATCTGCTGTTCAGCCTCTCCCTGACCGCCATCCCTGTGGTCTTCTTCCTCTGGTTCTGGACCCACGGCGGCCAGACACTCGGCATGAAGGCCTGGCGCCTGGTGCTGGTAACGGACACGGGCGCCATCCCGGGCACCGCCCGCGCCGCCCTGCGCCTGGCGACCTCGCTGCTGTCCTGGGCTCCGTTCGGACTGGGGTATCTCTGGGTCCTGGTCGACCCTGACCACCTCGCCTGGCACGACCGGCTGTCCGGGACCCGCCTGGTCCTGGTCCTCCCTACCCGGCCCACTAACCGCTAACCGCTAATAGCTTCCCCCTCAATGCACCCGACGGGTCAGCCACAGGGCCAGCCCGAGGGTCGCCAGGCCCGGAAACGCCGAGGCGAGTAATGGATTGATGGGATAGACCACGGCCAGATACGAGAATATCCGGGTCAGCAACAGGAACCCGACACCCACCAGCGCCCCGACAAAGATGCGCTGGGCGATCCCTACGCTACGCAGGCTTCCGAACACGAAGGGGACCGCCAGGAAAAGCATCACCAGCGTGACCAGCGGGGTCAGCACCTTGCCCCAGAATGCCACCTCGAAACGGGTCGAGGACTGGCCGTTCTGGCGCAGGAACCGGATGTAGCGGTACAGGCCCCAGCTCGGCAGCACGCTGGGGTTGAGGGTCACGAAACTGAGCAGACCCGGGTCGACCATGGACTCCCAGGTGGCCTCCTGCATTTTGCGTGTTTCCAGCCGCTCGGGGCCGAACAACGTCTGCTTGAGGTCGTGCAGCAGCCAGTGGCCGTCGCGGTACTCGGCGTATGCGGCATGGGTCGCGGCCTTGAGCTGCCGGTCGGCTTCGAACTCGAAGATGAAGATGTCTTCGAGGCGCGCCCCGGGCAGGATCTTGCGGATGTTGATGAACGCCGAGCCGTCTCGGGCCCAGAATCCGTACTCGGTCTTGAGGGTGATCTGCTCCGAGCGCTTCTCCGCGCGCATGGTCTGGGCATACTGCTCGGTCGCCGGCGCCACTACCTCGCCGAGCAGCATCACCACGACCATCATGAGCGCCCCGGCCCCCAACACCGCCGAGACAATGCGGGTCAGCGACACGCCGGCCGCCCGCATCGCCGTCAGCTCGGAATGGTTGGCGAGGCCGCCCAAGCCGATCAGGCTGCCGATCAGCGCGGCCACGGGAAAGATCTCATAGGCGAAACGAGGCAGAGTGAGCACCACGAAGAGCACCGCGTCGACGGTGTGGTAGCGCCCCTCCCCGACGTGGCCCAGCTCCTCGACAAGAGTGAAGAATCCCAGCAGCGTGAGCAGCACCGCCAACACCCAGGCGGTACCGGCGGCGACACGGCGGGCGATGTAGCCGGCGATCAGACTCATGGGTGCCGCCGCTCGAGGCGTCGCTCGCGGGTGCGCCGGGCCCACCAGCTGGAATCCCGGGCCAGCAGCCAGCCCGCCACCGCCAGCATCAGCACATGCACCCACCACCTGCCAAGCCAGGCCGGCGTCACCCCGGCGCGCATCCAGGTGCCGGAGATCTCCATGAGATTGATGAACACGAAATAGGCGAGAAACGCCAGGATCAGCCGTCCGTACATGCCCTGTCGCGGCGCCGAGCGGCTGAGCGGCAGGGCGAGCACGGTGAACACCAGCACCGCCAGGGGATAGGACAGCCGGTACTGGAGCTCGGCACGGTAGCGCAGCTTATCGGACCCGAACAGCTGTGCCGTCGGCACCGTGCTCTCGTTGCGGCGCACGTCCTCCTCCTGGGGCGCCGGCTTGGCGACGCGCATGGAGTAGCGTGCGAAATGGCCGATGGTGTAATCCGGCTGTCCGGGCGTTCCCTCATACCTGTAGCCGTCGTTCAGCACCAGCAAGCGGTCCCCGCTCGCTTCGTCCCGGAGATAGGAGCCGTGGGCCGCGCGCACCAGCCCGAGCGTGCCGTGCTGTCGATTCTGCACAAATATATTGTCGAGCCCCACGCCGTCCGGCGCGACCTTTTCGATGTAGAAAACCAGCCCGCCCTTTTCGAATTCGTTGAACTGACCGGCCATCGCCCGGGTGACTTTGGCCGTATCCTCCTGCTCCGCCCGGATCTGCCGCTGCGCCAGCTTGGCCCAGGGCAGAACCTGGGTGGTGAGCCAAGCCACGGCCAGGGTGAGCGGCACAGCCAGCAGCAGGAACGAGCGAAACACCCGACGCAGGCTCACCCCGCTGGCCAGCAGCGCGGTCATTTCGTTGTCGCGGTACATCCGGCCCAGGGTGAACAGGATGGAGAGGAAGAACGCCGGGGGGATGATCTGACCGAGCGCCTCCAGCAGCACGAGCCCAATAAGGCGAGCCATCGCGTCCTGGGCAATCAGTCCCGCGGCGACGCTGGCAAGCAGGCGCATGAGGGCGTGGCCGCACAGGATCAGCACGATGACAAGCACCACCGCGAGCAGCGTCTTGAGGGTCTCGCGAACGAGAAAGCGGTCGAGAATGGCGATCATCAGCGGTGCCTAGGGCGCCCCTGCCCTAGCCGGTGCGATCCGCCGGCGGGCAGCCGCACCGATCCCCAGGGCGAGCCGGGCCCGGCAAGCGAGACCGAGACCACGAACCGCGCTCGGCCGGCCGTTGCAGGGATGTCCGTGGCATTCACTCGATGATCTAGTAGACTTAATGCGCTGGGGCGCCAGCATCCTAACAAAAACGCGGGTCCCGAGCACGGCCACCCCGTCGCCTCGGGGCGATCGCCCTGCCCAGGAGACACGCCAACCGCGGGAGGAGCCATGGAGTACACCGTCAAGAGCGCGAACCCCGCCAAGCAGCGCACGCCCTGCCTGGTATTGGCGATCTTCGCCAAACACAAGCTCTCGGACCCGGCCCAGGCGGTGGACAAAGCCAGCGGCGGTTTTCTCAAGGACCTGCTCAAGCGCGGCGACATCGACGGCGATGTCGGCCAAACCCTGATGCTCTACGAGGTACCGGGGATTCGGGCCGAGCGGGTGCTGCTGGTGGGCTGCGGCAAGCGCGGTGCGCTGACCCCGGCCCAGTATCGCAGGATTGTCGCAGCTGCCGTCGGTGTGCTGCAGAAGAGCCATGCGGGCTGGGCCAGCTGGTGCATGACCGGCCCCCTGCCCCGGGACGCCAGCGCCTACACGCACGCCCGCGACACGGTGCTGGCGGCCGAAGACAGTCTGTATCGCTTCGACCAGTGCAAGTCCAAGACCGAGCCACGCAAACGGCCGCTGACCCGCCTGGAGCTGATCCTGGGCGCCGACACCGATCCCGATCAGACCGCGCGTGGCCTGGCCCACGGCATCGCCATGGCCGCGGGCACGGCACTGGCCAAGGACTTGGGAAACCTCCCGGGCAACATCTGTACCCCAGCCTACCTGGCGCAACGTGCCCTGGATCTGGCCAAAGACGAGCGCAAGCTCCAAGTGCGCGTGCTCAAGAGCGAGGAGATGGAGGGCCTCGGCATGGGCGCCCTGCTCTCGGTCGCCCGCGGCAGCCGCCAGCCCCCCAAGCTGATCATCATGGAGTACTACGGTGGCAAGGACGCGCAACGACCGGTCGTCCTGGTCGGCAAGGGACTGACCTTCGACGCTGGCGGGATCTCGATCAAGGCCGCCGCCGACATGGACCAGATGAAGTACGACATGTGCGGCGGCGCCAGCGTAATCGGCACCCTGCAGGCCTGTGCGGATCTGGGCCTGCCGCTCAACGTTGTCGGTCTGGTGCCGGCGTCCGAAAACCTGCCCGACGGCGCCGCCAACAAGCCCGGCGACATCGTCACCAGCATGTCGGGACAGACCATCGAGATCCTCAACACTGACGCCGAAGGCCGGCTGATCCTGTGCGACGCCCTGACCTATGCCGAGCGCAACTACGCGCCCGAGGCGGTGATCGACATGGCCACCCTGACCGGCGCCTGCGTGGTTGCGCTGGGCCACTTCGCCTCCGGCCTGCTGGCCAACGACGACCACCTTGCCGAGGAGATATTGGCCGCCGGCGAGCACACCGGGGACCGGGCCTGGCGCCTGCCGCTCTGGGACGACTACCAGAAGTCTCTGGACAGCCGTTTCGCAGACATGGCGAACATCGGCGGCCGCTCGGCAGGCGCGATCACCGCCGCCTGCTTCCTGTCGCGCTATACCAGAAAGCTGAAATGGGCCCATCTGGACATCGCGGGCACAGCGTGGAAGACCGGCGAGGAAAAGGGGGCAACCGGCCGGCCGGTGCCCCTGCTGACCCAGCTCCTGCTGCAGCGCTGCGGCATGAGCGGCTGACCCCATGACCCAGATCGACTTCTACGTGCTTCAGCCCGGCGCCCCCGGCAACCGCTGGCTGCTCGCCTGCCGCTTGACCGAAAAGGCCTACCAGCAGGGCCGGCGCGTCTACCTGCAGACCAGCTCCGAGACGGACGCCCGGCACCTGGACCGGCTGCTCTGGAGCTTCCGCGACGGCAGCTTCGTGCCCCACGGACTGGCTGGCGAGGCCGATCCCCGCCGTACCCCGGTGACGATCGGCCACGGCGAGACGGCGGGCGACGAGCAGGAGGTGCTGATCAATCTCGCCGCGGACGTTCCGCCGTTCTTCAGCCGCTTCGAGCGCGTCGCCGAGACCCTCGATCAGGAGCAGGCGAGCCTGGACGCGGGGCGTCGGCGCTTTCGCTTCTACCGCGACCGGGGCTATCCCCTCCAACACCACGACATCAACCGATGAGCCCAAGATTCCCATTCGACGACGACGAAGATTCCGGCACGATCGACAGCTTCCGGGTGCTTCACGATCAGCCTGAGTTTCCTGAAGGCATCGACTTCGAGACCGACGGCATTCCAGAGCCCGAAGACGGCATCCCCCTGCTGGACGACGTGGTGTCCCTACCCGAAGAGCAGCGGGCGCTGGGGCGCGCGCCGTCCGAGCCCACGCGGAGGCCCGCGCGCTCCGAGAACGCGGAGGAGCTGGCTGCCACCGTACACGACAAGCTGGAGGCCGAGCTCGGCCAGATCGTGGCCGAAGTGATCGACGAGGCCCTGCGCCCCGCGGTCCTGGACCTCGAGGCGAGCCTGCGCGGTGAGATCTTCGAGGCGCTGCGCGAGCGCCTGGCTGAGCTCATCGACGAGCACCTGCAGAACACCGACCCACGGGGCTTCGACGGTGATTTCTAGGGCCTGGCTCCCGAATCCGCCGTGCCGTCGCAGTAACGCTGTACCAGCTCGGCCTTCATCCTGGCGCCGAATTCGTTGATCCAGAGCCACTCGTAATAGTCCCTGCCCACCGCATCGGGTGGCCGAGGCTCTTTCAGCCAGTTGACCCGCATGCGATGGTCGCGCAGATAGATGTCCATCGCTTGCTGCACCGGCTTTAGCTGCCAACCGTTCTTGGAGAATTCCGTTCTATCCGCGCATAATCCGTCGGCCCGCGTGACTGAAGCTACGATCAGCAGCGTTCCCGCCGCTGACAAGCACACCCGATACGACTGCCTAGTCATGGTCAAATCCTTCCGATCGTGCCCAGCTAGGGGCGATAAACACCGGGAGCAGGCTGGCGGGCTCGGTACTACTCGCATTCTCGCTGATCAGATGCGCGCTGCCGGGCGGACGAGACCGACTGCGGGCCCGCCACGCCGGACCCGCGTCGCGTGGCGGCTTGCGGATGGGCGACTCGGCCGGCGCCGGCGTTGCCGGCGAGGCCCACGCGGCTTGCGGCGCCCCCCCGTCACTTCCCGGCCAGCATCTCCACGACCCACTGGGTCACCAGGGCCGTGGCCCGGGCGCAGTGATCGCCGCGCGCCTCGGAGAACGCCCGGTATTCCTCAGGACTCCACATGTCCCAGGTACGGCCCGTAAAGCGCTCCTGGAGATGCGTGCAGGAGGTTCCGCCGAACTCGGCAACGAACTTGTCCACCAGCTGTCGGCCGATCTGGAAATTGCCCATGCCGCGGCCCTTGTCCAGCTTGTCGGCATCGCGCCCGCGCCGGGTGCTCAAGGCCATCAGCCCACCGGTCAGGGCACCGCAGGCCCCCTGCCCCGTCAGGCCCCCGCCGCCGGAGAGACCGTGGCTGGCCTTGATGGTCTCGTCGCTGACGCCGCCGAGGGTCTCCTTGACCGCGGTCAGCACACATTGCGGACAACAGCCGTACTTAACCTCCAGGTCGAAGGCGATCTGGCGCGCCCTTTGAGCAAGCTCGGCGACATCGGTCATGGGCCGGTCTCCTCTGCGAGACCCATAGTCTAACGCCGCCACTGAGGCAAGGGGATGAAGGCAACCCGGAATCCGACTGATGGAATGCGAGCGAAAACCCATGACGAGGCTCGCGCACACCATCCCCGTACTGACGCCTGCTGCCCGGCCCCTGGCCACACCCCTCCGTGAAAGTGCTGCCCGATGTGGGAGCGCCACCCCGGCGCGATTGGGTGGAGAAGGCACCCTGCCAGGACGACAACAGCTGCGATGATTCGCAGCCCGGCCGGTCCAGCCTCCCAGCACAGATGCTTCGGCGCTCGCCTGCGCGCGAAGCGTTGCTTCGCCAGCGCTTGCCTCACCCGTGGCCGGGCGTTCGCCGGGCTACGAAGTGTCACCGGCACTTCGGTCCCGGCTCACCCTCATCGCCCCGGGGCGGGGGTCCCACAAGCTGACTCACCGAGAGCGGCTACTCCGCCCGCAGGTCATCCACGTTCTGGAGCCCGCGCGGCAGCCGGGCGCCGCGGCGCCCGCGCTCGGCGACGTAGGGCTCCAGCTCGGCGTACCGCAGGCTCATGTGGCGCTTACCTGAGTAGATGGTGAGCCGTCCCGCCTGAGGCACCGCGGCCAGCGCCACCACCAGCTCCTCACGGGACGCGGCGCGCGCCGACGGAATGCCGATGATCTTGTTGCCTTTGCCTCGGCTGAGCACCGGCAGCTCAGCAGCCGGGAAGACCAGCAGGTGACCGGCAGTGGTCGCGGCAGCCAGGCGGTCGGTCTGCGGGTCCTGCACCGAGGCAGGCCTGAGCACCCGGGCGCCGCTCGGCAGGCTGAGCACGGTCTTGCCGGCCTTCTTGTTGGCATACAGCTCCTTGAGCTGGACCAGGAACCCGTAGCCGGCGTCCGAGCCCAGGACCCACCAGCCGTCGGGATCGCCGCCGAGCAGCGCCGGGAACCCCGCCCCCGGCGGCGGCGCCAGCCGCCCGGTCAGGGGCTCACCCTGGCTCCGGGCCGAGGGCAGGCTGTGGGCCGGCAGGGAGTAGCTGCGCCCGGTGCTGTCGAGAAACACCGCCTGCTGGCTGCTGCGCATACGCACCGCATCCAGGAAGGCGTCGCCGGCCCGGTAGCTCAGGGTCGCGCCGTCGACATCGTGCCCTTTGGCGGCCCGCACCCAGCCCTTCTCGGAGATCACCACGGTGACCGGCTCGCTGGGGGCCAGCTCGTCCTGGCCGAGGGCCTCGGCGGGCGCGCGCTGGACCAGGGGCGAGCGGCGCGCGTCACCGTGCTTCTGGACGTCCTCCTCGATCTCCTTGCGGATCAGCGTGCGCATGCGCTTCGAGGAGCCCAGGGTCTTTTCCAGCCAGTCCTGCTCCTGCCGCAGCTCGGACTGCTCGGCCTTGATCTTCATCTCCTCCAGACGCGCCAGCTGGCGCAGCCGGGTATCCAGGATGTAGTCGGCCTGCATCTCGGTGAGATCGAAGCGGCGCATGAGCACCGGCTTGGGCTCGTCCTCGGTCCGCACGATGCGGATCACCTCGTCGAGGTTGAGGAAGGCGATCAGCAGGCCGTCGAGCAGATGCAGGCGGTCGCGCACCTTGCCCAGCCGGTGCTTGAGCCTGCGGGTCACCGTATCGAGGCGGAACCTCAGCCACTCCACCAGCAGCTCGCGCAGGCTCTTCACCGCCGGGCGCCCGTCCAGGCCAATCAGGTTCATGTTGACGCGGTAGCTGCGCTCCAGATCCGTGGTGGCGAACAGGTGCGACATCAGGCGCTCGACGTCTATGCGGTTGGAGCGGGGCACGATCACCAGACGCGTCGGGTTCTCGTGGTCGGACTCGTCGCGCAGGTCCTCGACCATGGGCAGCTTCTTGGCCTGCATCTGGGCGGCGATCTGCTCCTGTACCCGCGCACCCGAGACCTGATAGGGCAGCGCGGTGATCACGATGTCGCCCTGCTCGCGCGTGTAGCAGGCGCGTGCCCGCAGCGAGCCGGCGCCGGTCTCGTAGATACGCAGCAGCTCCGCCCGGGGCGTGATGATCTCCGCCTCGGTGGGGAAATCCGGGCCCGGTACGTGCTCGCAGAGCTGGGCGGTGGAGGCGTCCGGCTCATCCAGCAGCCGGATGCAGGCACTGGCCAGCTCGCGCAGGTTATGGGGCGGGATGTCGGTGGCCATCCCCACCGCGATGCCGGTCGAGCCGTTGAGCAGCACATTGGGCAGCCGCGCCGGCAGCACCGCGGGCTCCTCCAGGGTGCCGTCGAAATTCGGCAGCCAGTCAACCGTGCCCTGCCCCAGCTCCTGGAGCAACAGCTGGGCGTAGGGGGTGAGCCTCGCCTCGGTATAGCGCATGGCGGCAAAGGACTTGGGATCGTCCGGTGCGCCCCAGTTGCCCTGGCCGTCTACCAGCGGATATCGGTAGGAGAAGCCCTGGGCCATGAGCACCATGGCCTCGTAGCAGGCGCTATCGCCGTGCGGGTGGAACTTGCCGAGCACGTCGCCAACCGTGCGCGCGGATTTCTTGAATTTGGCGTTGGCCGAAAGCCCCAGCTCCGACATCGCGTAGACGATGCGCCGCTGCACCGGCTTGAGCCCGTCGCCGAGGTGCGGCAGGGCCCGGTCCAGGATCACATACATCGAATAGTCGAGGTACGCCTTCTCGGTGAACTGTCTGAGCGGAAGCCGTTCCACGCCCTCGAAGTTAAGGTCCAGCGTATCGCCCATGTTTCAGCCTGCGGGGAATTGGCGGGGGCCGGCGCCGCGGCCGGCGAAGGGAGGCTGCCGATTGTACCCGCGGGCGTCAGGGGCCGAAACCGCCCCCGACCGTGAAGGGACGGGCCGGCGCCGCGCACTGCGGCGGGCCCGTCAGAGATCATTTCACGTGGATCGTGATCTTCTTGGACATCACCGGCGGATCGAACGGCACGTGGGCCTTGTCGCCCATGACCAGCTGCAGGGTGTGGGCGCCCGGGGCCAGCTCCAACGTCACCTCCGTCTGACCCCCTCCGAAATGGCGGTGGTGCTCGTCGGACGGCAGCGGCTGATCAGGCACAGGCGGAGTGGTGGCATCGATAAGCAGATGATGGTGCCCCGTCCCCTCCTTGTCGACGCCGGCCGGGGCCACACCCATGCCCTTGAGGCCGAAGCGGACCGTGACGGGACTGCTGACCGTCGCCCCATCGGCCGGTGAGATGATGTAAACGGAGGCACCCTTGGGCGCCGGGGTCGCCGCGAGCACGGCGCCCACGGCCAAGGCTGTGGCGAGTCCCGCGATGATCTGCCAAACTTTCCGGATCATGCATTCTTCTCCTCATCGTCGTTGATTGGTTGGACACCAGCCTGCGCGGGCTCGCGAGCAATCCCCCGCCGAATCACCCGGCAGCGCCGATGCCGAATGAGCATAGCAGGCAACCGGGCTGCGAATGACCGTACCGCTGGCGGGGTTCTGCTGCCCCTGGGACGCCCGGCCGCGGGGCTACCCTTGTGCGGCACGCGCGGGGCGGACAAGACGCGGGCGTGCCCTCGCCACCGGCGGGTGTCATGATGGGGGTGTCCCGGCGCGACCGGCCGAGGCCCTCCGGAGCCGGCCGGGCACCCGCGTCGTGCCCCGGGCTTTCGGCGCCGGGCCCGGGGAGGCAAACTAACCGCAGGGGGTGCCGCGCGCTTGCGCGGGGTGCGCCTGGATCCAGGCCGGCCGAGCGGCCGGACAGGGAGCAGCACATGAACGATGAACAGAGCCAATACGCATCCCAGAGCGCCGCGGGTAGATCGGAGGCCCCGGGCCAACCGGCCCGGGGCGACGACGCGCGCATCTCCCGCGAGGCATTCATCGCCACCAAGCGCCACGACCTTCGCACGCCCATCAACGCGATCATCGGCTATAGCGAGCTGCTGCTGGAGGAGGGCGAGGAGGTCGGACTCTCCGCCGTCACTGCGGACCTGGGTCGAATACTCCAGGCGGGTCAGTCGCTGCTGGCGAAGGTCAGCTCGCTCCTCGACGCCTCCAAGATCCTGGACGGGGAGATCGACCTCTCCGACATGCAAGGCCTGGGCGACCGGGTGCACCACGAGCTTCGCAACGACATAAACACCGTCATCGGCTACAGCGAGATGATCCTCGAGGACCTGGGCCCGAGCCAGGAATCCGCGGCGTCGGACATTTGCAAGATCCGTACCTCGGCCCGCAGGCTCCCCGAGCTGATCGGCGAGATCATCTCGTTCGCCGAGGTCATGGGCGGCGCGGCGAAGCCAACCGCGACGCCGGCCGAGTCCTCGACATTCCACGACATGGTGGAGACGCTCAAGCTGTTCGACTCGCATGTGCAGGGGGGCAAGGAGGCGCCGGGCACCATCCTGATCGTCGATGACAACGCCATGAACCGGGAGATTCTGGCCCGCCGCCTCGCCAAAGACGGGCACCGGCTGATCATGGCCGAGCACGGCCGCGACGCCCTGGATCGGCTCGCCGAGTCGCCCGTCGACGTCATCCTGCTCGACATCATGATGCCCGTGATGGACGGTTACCAGGTACTGCTCGCGCTGAGCCGCGACCAGCTCCTGCGCCGCATTCCGGTGATCGTGCTCTCGGCCGACGACCAGATCGAGAGCGTCGTGCGCTGCATAGAGATCGGTGCCGAGGATTTCCTGCCCAAGCCGGTCAATCCGGTCATCCTCACCGCGCGGGTGGAATCCTCCCTGCAGAGAAAGCGCTTGCAGGACCGCGAGCAGGCCTACCTCGAAGAGATCGAGCGTGAGCGGGCCAAGTCCGAGCAACTGCTGCTCAACATCCTTCCCGCTTCGGTGGCGGAGCGGCTGAAGAAGGGCGAGGAGAGCATCGCCGACCGGTGCGCCGAGGTCAGCGTCCTGTTCGCGGACATCGTCGGGTTCACGCCCATGTCAGCTGCAATCAGCGCCGAGGAGCTGGTCGGCCGCCTGAACGCGTTATTTCGCCGTTTCGACACCCTGGCCGAGCGCCACGCGGTCGAGAAGATAAAGACCATCGGCGACGCCTACATGGTGGTAGCGGGCGTGCCCGACCCCTGCCCGGATCATGCCCAGCGCATCGGTACCCTCGCCCTGGACTTCATGGATGCCGTGTCAGAGATCAACCGCGAGCGCGCCCTGGATCTCAAGATCCGCATCGGCATCCACTCCGGGGCGGTGATCGCCGGCGTCATCGGAACCCGCAAATTCGCCTACGACCTCTGGGGCGACACGGTGAACACCGCCAGCCGCATGGAGTCCTCGGGCGTGCCGGGCAAGATCCATCTGTCCGGGGCCACGGCCGAGCTGCTCGGCCCAAGCCACTTGGTGGTCAGGCGGGGCCCGGTGGAAGTCAAAGGCCGTGGCATCGTGGAGACCTTCTTCCTGGAGGGCCGGCGCGAAGCCTCTGGCTGACCGGGCTCACCGCAGATCGCGCTTTAAAGCCCTCTCGTACCACGAACCTATTGCGCGCTCTGCCTTCGCCCGCTTGTTTAACCATTCGCCATCCCGACGAGCGCATGCGACCCGGCAGGATACTGTCCCCGGAGACTCCGGCAAATAAGTATACTGTCCCCGCAATTGCCACGAAGTCGAAGGCAGCCAGAAGCTCGATCAGGGATGGGGAATCCGATCCATGTGGTACAGCACCAGCACCAGTACCGCGCTGGTGGCGGCCATCAGGTGCGGCCCGAACAGCCAGAACACCAGGGGCACGGAGAAGTAGTAGGCGCGCATCCCGATGCTGTAGTACGCCCCCGCCCGGTTGAGGTGTCGGGCCACCTGCTCGGGCGTCACCGCGGCGGGGCGCAGCGCCGGCGGCAGGGTCACCTGATAGCCGACGTGGTTGAACAGCCGAACCGCCATCGCGAAGCTGAAGAAGGCCACGAAGAAGTCCGCGGTCAGGGCCAACAGCTTGACGATCCACAGACCGGGGTGATGGGACCCGAAGGCATTGAGCGCGTGCCAGCTGTCGGCAAGCTTGGCCGCCTGACCGCTCAGGCTGAGCACCCCCATGATCAGCAGCACCGCAGTGGAGGCGAGGAAGGTGGCCGCCATGGTGGAGTTGCGCAGCGTCTGCACGCCGAGGATCCCCAGCGCCTGGTCGCCCATGATGTTCTCGACCCAGGCGCGGCGCGCGCCGCGGTTGACGCTCTGGATAGTGCAGTGGGGGTCCCGCCGGGCGCAGGCGCTCACATAGATCTGATAGACGGCCAGGACCAGGGTCCCGAGACCGACCCACATCAGATCACCCGAATACTCGGCCCACCAGCTCTGCATCTGCGCACCCACCACAGCGGCCTCACCAGGCCCGGGCATATTGTACCGGCGGCGCAAGAGCGGCCGCCTGCCCGAGCTCCCGGGCCGCCCGAAGCGGCCACTCGGCGTCGCGCAGCAGCTCCCGCGCCAGCAGCACCAGGTCCGCCCGACCATTGCGCACGATCTCGTCCGCCTGCGCCGGGCCCGTGATCAGACCGACCGCAGCGGTAGCGATCTTGGCCTCGCGACGGACGCGCTCCGCGAAAAGCACCTGGTAGCCCGGACCCTCCGGGACCACCGCGTCCGGCACTAGGCCGCCGGCGCTGCAGTCGATCAGATCCACCCCTTCCACCTTCAGGCACCGGGCGAGATCAATGCTCTGCTCAATGTCCCAGCCGCCCGGGACCCAGTCGGTGCACGAGAGACGCACCGCCAGCGGCAGGGGCTCGGGCCAGACCTCGCGAACCGCCCGGGTGGTCTCGAGCAGGAATCGGATGCGGTTGTCGAAGCCGCCGCCGTAGGCGTCGGCGCGCCGATTAGACAGCGGTGAGAGAAACTCGTGGGCGAGATATCCGTGCGCCGAGTGCAGCTCCAGCCACTCGTAGCCAGCGGCGAGCGCCCGCGCCGCGGTCGCGCGGAATGCGCCCTGGACCCAGGATATCTCGTCCTCGCTCATCGCCCGGGGCACCTTGGGGAGCCCCGCCCCGAAGGCGAGGGCGCTCGGTGCGAGGGTGGGCCAGCCGCCGGCGTCATCGGGCAGATGCTGACCGCCCTCCCAGGGACGCGCCGCGGAGGCCTTGCGCCCGGCATGACCGATCTGGATGCCGGGCACCGCCCCCTGGGACTTCACAAACCGGTTGATACGCGCCAGCGGCTCCACCTGCCGGTCGGCCCAGAGACCGGCGCAGCCGGGGGTGATGCGGCCCTCGGGCGATACGGCCGTCGCCTCCGCCATCACAAGTCCGGCCCCGCCCGCCGCGCGCCCGCCCAGATGCACCAGATGCCAGTCGTTGGCGAGTCCATCCTCGGAGGAGTACTGGCACATGGGCGAGACGCCGATGCGGTTGCGCAGAGTCACCGACCTGAGGGTGAAAGGATCGAAGAGGCGGGCGAATCGCTGGTCCATCGGTAAACCCTGCATGCACTCAAGCCAAGGGGACGCGCAGAACGTCAACATAGCCCCGGCCGGGCTCGGCGGCAATGCTGCCCCACTCTATCAGAAACTGTGAGCCAGCAGATTGTCCCGGCCGAGCCGGCGGACTAGGCTTTTTCCTTGAAACACGGCAGGCCCGGCGGGAGGAGTCCTTACCCATGACCAGCCTCGAGGTGAACAGCCAGCGGCATCGAGCTCGACATCGACCCCGGCACGCCCCTGCTCTGGGCCCTGCGCGACCACCTCGGCCTGACCGGTACCAAGTACGGCTGCGGCATCGCCGCCTGCGGCGCCTGCACCGTGCTGGTGGACGGGCGTCCCGTGCGCAGCTGCATCACGCCGCTGGCGATGGTGGCCGACAAGGCAGTGCTGACCATCGAGGGCCTGTCTCCCGACCGCTCGCACCCGGTGCAGCGGGCCTGGATCGCCGAGGGTGTGCCCGAATGCGGCTACTGCCAGTCGGGGCAGATCCTGTCGGCGGTCGCGCTGCTCCGCACCCGGCCCCATCCCAGCGACGCGGACATCGACGAGGCGATGTCCGGTGTGCTCTGCCGCTGCGGCACCTACAACCGCATCCGCCGTGCCATCAAGCGCGCGGCCAGGACCGGGTGAGATGGAGCGCGTCCGCCTCAGCCGACGCGAGTTTCTCAAGGTCTCGGCCGCAGTGGGCGGCGGATTGCTCATCGGATTCGAGCTATCGCGTCGGGACGAGGCCCACCCGGACGAAACGGCCCATCGCACCGATCCACAGGCGAGCCCCGCCGCATTCGCCCCCAACGCCTGGGTGCTGATCGGCAGCGACGACCGGGTCCTGGTCCGCATCGGCAGCTCCGAGATGGGCCAGGGCGTGATGACCGCGCTGCCCATGCTGGTGGCCGAAGAGCTGGACGCGGCCTGGGAGTCGGTCAGGGCCGAGCACGGCCCCGTGGACCCCGCCTTCAGGAACCCCCTGTTAGGCGCCCAGGGGACGGGCGGCAGCACCGCCGTACGCGGATTCTGGAACCTGGCGCGCCAGGCCGGCGCCGTCGCGCGGGAGCTGCTGTTGCAGGCCGCCGCCGCAACCTGGGGCGTCGACCCCGCAAGCTGCCACACCGAGCCAGGGGTGGTGGCGCACACCGCCAGCGGCCGACGCCTGAGCTACGGCCAGCTCGCCGCCAAAGCGGCCACCTTGCCAGTGCCCACCGAGGTCTTCCTCAAGGAGCCCTCGGAGTTTCGCCTGATCGGCCGGCCCGTGCCTCGCCTGGATATCCCGGCCAAGGTCGACGGCAGCGCCGTCTTCGGGACCGACGTGAGGCTGGAGGGCCTGAAAACGGCGCTGGTAGCGCGCTGCCCGGTGTTCGGCGGCACGCTGAAGGGGTTCGATGCCGCCGAGACCCTCAAGGTGCCCGGTGTGCTCCGGGTCCTGCCGATCTCCTCCGGGGTGGCAGTGGTGGCCGACGGCTTCTGGCCGGCGCTGCAGGGGCGCGAGCGGCTGAAGATAGAATGGCACGAAGGCCCAGCCGCCGGGCTCTCCAATGCCGAGATCAGCCGGCGCTTCGCCGACGCGGTCGACCACGGCCAGCGTGCGGCGGCCCGCGGCGATGTCGACGGCGCGCTGCGCACCGCTACCCGACGGGTCGAGGCGGTCTACGAGGTGCCCTTCCTGGCCCATGCCACCATGGAGCCCATGAACTGCACCGCGCGCATCGGGCCCGACGACGGCGACATCTGGGTGCCGACCCAGAGCCAGACATGGACCCAGAGCACGGCGGCGCGCGTCAGCGGTCTCCCCGCCGAGCGGGTGCACGTGCATACCACCTTCCTGGGCGGCGGCTTCGGGCGGCGCGGGGCGACAGACTTTGTGGTCGAGGCGGTAGAGCTGGCCAAGGCCACGGGCTGGCCGGTGAAGGTGATGTGGACCCGCGAGGACGACATGCGGCACGACTTCTACCGTCCCGCCACCTACAACCGCCTGACCGGCGCCCTGGATGACCAGGGCTTGCCCATCGCCTGGCGCCATCGCATCGCCGGCTCCAACGCCCAGGGCGCGGCCAACCTGCCCTATGCCATCCCCAACCTGGAAGTCACCTACGCCACGGCCAACACCCCGGTGCCGACCGGCGCCTGGCGCTCGGTCGGCAGCTCCCAGAACGCCTATATCACCGAGTGCTTCTTCGACGAGCTGGCCGGCGCCGGCGGGCGAGACCCGCTCGAGATGCGCCGCCGCCTGCTGCGCGACCGGCCCCGCCACCTCGGCGTCCTGGAGCTGGCCGCCGAGCGCTCCGGTTGGGGCAAGGCGCCACCGCCCGGGCGCCATCGCGGCATTGCAGTCGCCGAATACGCCGGCAGCTTCGTGGCCCAGGTGGCGGAGGTCTCGGTGGAGCAAGGGCGGGTGCGGGTCCAGAAGGTGGTCTGCGCGATCGACTGCGGCATCATCGTCAACCCCGACATCGTCGCGGCGCAGATGGAGAGCGGCATTGTCTATGGCCTCACGGCCGCCCTCAAGGGCGAGATCCGCATCGCGAAGGGGCGCGCGGTCGAGGGCAACTTCGACACCTATCCCCTGCTCACCATGGCCGAGATGCCCGAGGTGGAGGTGCACATCCGCCCCAGCACCGCGCCCCCCGGCGGCGTGGGCGAGCCCGGCACCCCACCCATCGCCCCGGCGGTGGCCAATGCGGTCTTCGCCGCCACCGGCCGGCCGGTGCGCCGGCTGCCGATCCGCTTCGACGCCTGAGCCGTGCCGGGCCACCACGCCCAGCTCCGCGAGACGGCCAGTGCCTGAGATCATCGGCATCCTGCTTGCCGCGGGTGCATCGTCCCGGTTCGGCCGCCCCAAGCTCCTGGAGCCCCTGCCTGACGGTCGGCCCCTGACCGAGCCCGCCGCCCGTACCCTGCTCGCTGTTCTGCCCGAGAGCATCGCCGTGGTGCGGCCCGAAGACCGGGCGCTGGCTGACCTGTTTCACGCCCTCGGCCTGAGCGCGGTCATCAACCCCCGGGCCTCGACCGGGATGGGCTCGAGCCTCGCCGTCGGCGTGCAGGCTTGCCCGGACGCAGCCGGGTGGGTGATCGCCCTGGCGGACATGCCCTGCATCCGACCGTGCACGGTGCGACGCGTCACCGACGCGCTCGCCGCTGGCGCCGCGCTTGCCGCGCCACGCTACGGCGGCCTGCAGGGGCATCCGGTGGGATTCTCCCCGCGCTTCTACGAGGTTCTCGCCGCCCTCACAGGGGACACGGGCGCCAGATCCATCCTGGATCACCATGTCCAGGAACTGGTCCTGCTGGATGTCCAGGACCCGGGCGTGCATCTCGACGTCGACAGACCGAGCGATATTGCGCTGCGCCGATGTTAGCGGTTTCATGGGTCCAGGAAATGAGCCCAGTAGCCCGGGATCCGGCGCATACCTTGTGCGAGCCCCGCATCGGGGCGATCGGGCAACCCGGTAGGGCGGGAAAGCGGAGCCCATCCCGCCGGCCGAGAGACCACAGATCAGCCGTCCACATCCGGCAATGCAGATTCCGCGCGTACTCCATCCGGGAGGGGACCGCCTTTACTCTTCATCCTGGCCCGTTTCCCACGTACGCCGCCATGAAAAAACACGGATAGAGCGCGCGTAGCGGCCACGCCATGATGTGGGGAGCCAACGGCAAGCGATGGTGAGAACCGTGCCTGGATCCACGTCCCGGTCGGCGAGGAACGCCCGGTAGGCGGGGACCCCCGCCACCGTGCTCCGGAACAGATCGAGCACCGCCCGCTCCGGTGAAATGGTGAGATGGCGGCAGAGGCGCTCGTTCAGAGGCGCGCTGAAGAAGGCTGAGAGGGCCACCATGGCTTACCGCTATGACTATGACACTACCCCCGACGCCCTGTATCACCCCGTCAAGGGAAAGCGCCCGGCGGACTTCTTCGTGGACTGGACCGACGCCGACAAAGGGCGCCTCCCGCTGCTTTGTGCCGAGCTCTCGCGACTGGCCTACGGAGAAAGAGACCTCGTTCGCGTTGCTCTTGCCCGCGCCGGGTTGCAATTGCTGGATTGGATCGGTGGCGAAAGCATCCCGGACCGACTCAAGACGTGGGGCTCGGACTGTTTCGTCGCTGTCCGGTCCGATGGCACAACCTTTGTGGTGTTTCGCGGCACCGAGGCAGGGAAGATTGAAGATGTGATCGCCGATCTGCGCGTCAGGCCCATCCGCTGGTGGCAAGGCGGCAAGGTCCACGAAGGTTTCAGCGCCGCCTATCGGGCGATCCACGACCAGCTCGCCGAGACCCTAATGACCCGCCCCGGACATGTCGTGCTCGGCGGGCACAGCCTCGGGGCGGCGGTGGCCACCCTGGCCGCCGCGGATCTGCGGGAGCGCGGCCCTGACTTGGTGACCTTCGGCTCACCCAGGGTCGGCGACCAGGACTTCACCGCCGCCATGGATGGAAAGGTCCGTGTGCTCCGCCACGTCAACTGCTGCGACGTTGTGACGCGGGTGCCGCCAGAGACCTTCGATCCTGCGCACGTCAAGGACATTCTCGCTGGATTGCTCGGCCGGAACGGCATTGTGGCAGGCCTGTCGGAAGTCTTGTCAAGAGCCGGAAGCCTGTTGACGGGACAGGCCCAGTTCCGGCACGTCGGCGAAGCGATATACATCGACCGACACGGCCGCATCCTCGACCCTGCGCCCACCCCCTCCGATGTCCAGTACGATCAGGATGCGGCGCGGGCCGATTACCCGGCCATCAAGACCGCTCCAACTATTGCCAAGGACACAAGCGATCCTCTCAAGACGCTTCGTGGATATTTAGATGACCGCATCCGCTCCGCCAAGGTCCCCTTTCGAGACCTGGCCGATCATGCGCCCATCAACTACGTCAGCGCGCTTGCCGGTCGTGCCGCAGGTTCTTCGACCTGACTCCACCGGGAGGTGTCAAGCAAGTTGTCGCGTTGGTCGTGTCAGGATGTTTGAGTTGAGCCCCCCCTTGCCAGCAGGCTTTCCAGGATTGAGAGAGACCGGCCCAACGGGCTCCCAGTTGCGGATGTCACCAGATCAGCGAGCGGGGTTACGTGCCTTAAGCGGAAAGGTAAGCGGACAGGGGGTCAGTTCTCGTATCGTAGCATGCCACAATACCGGAACTGACCCCGGACGCAGAACTGACCCCGGACGCACACGGGAACTGTCCCCGGACGCAAGTGCTCAGTCTGCGGATGGAATAAAGCCTAAGTCTGGCCGGATCAGCACCAAGAGCCACCCGGTGCGCTCGATTGGCGCCGCCAACACACGTCGCCCGCCCAGGTCGAGTCGCAAGCTGTTGCCGCCGCCCGACTTGGCCAGCACCTGCTCTACCAGCGCATTTGTCGCAGCCGAGCTCGACCCGATAGCACCCTTGGTCGTGATCGTCTTCATACCGTCGGCGCTGCGGTAGTAGAGCACCGCGGCGCCGGCTTTCGCGTTAACTCGGTCGATCTCGGCAGCCAGCGCCGGGTCCGTGGCGTCGATGGCGAGCCCATCGCTGTCGACAATCAACGCGACGCTACCATCGACGCTGGTTAGATGCCTCAGTACGGATTTGGTGAGCTGCTTCAGCGTGATGTCCCGCGACACCACCCCGAGCAGCGAATCCCCCTCATAGACCGGATAAGAGGCCGTGATCATCATGCCGGCACCGACAAGGTCAAGGTACGGTGGTGACCAACCGACAGCGTGGTGCGCGAAATCAGCCGCACGATAGTACGGCGTTTGAGTGGGTGTGCCGTCGTTTAACGCCTGTTCGATCGGCAGGTAAGGATAGATCATCATCGCGTCGTCGACGGTCGTCACATAAACCCAGGAGAACGGGAAGCTCTCATAGGCAGCGCGAAACGTCGGCACGAGTTGCTCGAAAAGGTTCAATTGCCGCAGCACCTGATCATCCAGTTTCGCACCGTTGTAGCTGTAGAACCCCGGATAGGCTGCCTGATAGGACGGCGGTGCCTTCAGGTCCGCAGGCCAAGTCCGCAAACCCGTGGTGTTGCCCCGCGTGGTGCGCCGCGCCAGCCAGCGCTCGCTGTCCGGCGTTGCCTGCTCGCCCTGTGCCGAGGCCAACCGCCGGTAGAAGTCGCCTAGGGCGCGGGTGCTGGCCGCGACGGCATCGAATGCACTGTCGATGCGGTCCGCCTCCAATCGAACCATGGCGTCTTCGACCACGGCCAAGGCATCGATGCAGCGATCATCCGCGGGCGAGATTGCCGGTGAAAGCGCCAAAAGCAGGAGGGTGGCGACTGCCAGTTGACGAGGTAGAGAAATCATGCTCACTACGTTGCTCCCAATTCCCTTAATACCGAGAGATAAGGGGATAGGAATTTGCGTTCAGCCGCCGAAGACGGCGAGAAAACCAGCGGCCCGGAATCGGCACCAAATGCCTGTCTGCCGTGACCTTTGCCGCACGAAACCCTCCCATCTCCCCGTTGATGACACCGCCGACGGCCCCCCTTGGCCCCGCCCGACGGCGCTGTGCGCGATTTCCTTAATTATTGCCCGAATGGACTATCCACTTCCCTCTCGTGCCTAGGATTGGCCGGTCGGGCCGAGAGGATGGTCTCTCCTGTCTGCCCTAACCGCGTGTTCAACCAAGCGTGTAGAGCGCGATTGAGCGACTTGCGGGCGGCGCGAACGGGGAAAACGCCACCGGTAGGGGGGCGACTTTCACTGTGTCATACTCCCAGGCTCGCGCAGCGAGAGCGAACTGAATACCGCACTTGCCCGATTCTAGCCCGAAGCCGCCTCACGTCAAGGGAGGGGATCAGTCGATGGCTGGCAGAGGCTCGTAGGTCAGGGGGTCTGGCTGTTGACTGGCCGGAGACCATCTTGGGAGCGAGCACGCTCGAATTTGCCGGAAGCGGACTTTGAGGCCCTCTTAGGCGGCCTTAATATAAGCCACTAATGAAAGACTGTTCTCGACCCTGAGCGCGGGGGCCGGGGTCATTTTTCGTATTATGGCAGGCTATGACGGTCGGGGACCTCTTCCTTGAAACGGTCATCGCCCGAGGCCATTCCCTGTTTCGCCGCTGCACGGATCTGCGCCAGCATCGGTTGGTCAATGTGGCGGGGGCCAAGCTCGAATATTTCTCGTCCAATGCATCAGTGCGCCAACCGAAAATCAATTCGAGCCTGGCCCCTGCCACTGGCACGCAGGTGTGGTCGCTGCGCCCGACGCCTCGTGACCGAACCTGGTGGAGTCCCGGCGCAGCAACAGGCAGACGGTCTCGCCCACGCGCGGCCGGGGTGAGCGCACGAAGTTGATGGTGGGGCAATTCGTGGTCCGTCCGCCGTCGCGCTCCCGTCGAGTGCTCGAGCGACCGATTACCGCGGCAAATACCTGCGCCGCTTCCAGCAGCGGTTCATCGAGCTGTTGGATCAGATGACCTTGGAGAACGGGGTGATCAGGCCCGGCGGTTGATCGATGGCGCAGCGTGTTGTCCCAAACCGGATGGCGCGACCCCAAGGTGCGATCCGCACGGTCCATCGCACCCTACGCGACCAAGCGATAGGAATTTGCTTTCAGCCGCCGCAGGCGGAGAGCACGCCAGCGAGAGGGATCGATTGCCAGAATACTCGTAAACCAGATCGAAATCCTGTGATCTCAATTATCATGCGGCTCGTCGCATAAGGAAAACACGAAACTTCAGATCAATAGTAACTATCCACCGGCAAAGCCGGTGGCTATACGATTGCTGGCCCCTCAAAGGGGCCTAACCGCAATCGGAAAGTCAAAACATCGGAGCCCCGGAGTGTGGAGCTAGAATCCCCACCGTTCGTTCCCCCCACGCCGGTCCGCCTTGCTACGGGGGAGTCTCAAAGCCAGACTCCCGGTACTGTCAAACTTTGGCTGTCTCCCCGGCATAGCCGGGGGTTTTCCCGGGATAATAACCACGGAAATTTTCATCTGACCCCTGTTGACCTTGAGATTAGGGGGGTCAGCGCCCGGAGCAGCGCGGAGGCGGCGGCGGCCGGGGCGCCACGGCGCAGGTAGACCTCGTGCGCGGCCGACCCGAGACGGGCCCGCAGGGCCGGGTCGGCGCCAAGGCGCGAAAGCGCGGCGGCGATCGCCGGGGCGTCGCCCGGGGGTACGAGCAGCGCGCTGACGCCGTCCTCGAGCACCTCCCGGATGCCCGGCGTGTCCGCCGTGACGACCGGCCGGCCGGCGGCCATCGCCTGCCAGACCTTGTTGGGCACGACCCGCGCGGCCTTATCGCTGGTGCCGAAGACGCCCAGGCAGACGGCCGCGGCGGCGACCTCGGCCCCGAGCGACTCGTAGGGGACCCACCGCTCCCAGGTCAGGCCGGGCGGGCGGTCGCGCCCGAGCTCGGCCTCGAGCCAGGGCCCGAGTTGCCCGTCGCCGATCAGGCGCACCGGGGGCACACCCGGCGCCCGAGCGGCCTCCAGCACCGTGGCCACGCCGTGCAGGGGGGCCAGCTTGCCGTAGAAGAGCGCGTGGAGGGGGCCGCCGGGCTCGGGCGCCCGCGGGAAGCGGTCGGGCTCGGCGCCCACGGGCACGACGGCGATCCGGTCGCGCGGCACGGCGAAGCGATGGGCGAGCCAGTCGGCGCCCGCAGTAGTGTCGGCCAGCACCAGGTCGGCGAGCCGCATGCTCACGCGGTCGATGCCGACCAGGCCAGCCGCGGCGGCGCGGCCGGGCGCCGGCCGCGGCCAGCCCGCCCCACGCACCGACGAAGCGGAGCGCCGAGGCGGCGAGCGGCAGCGGCCGTAGGCCCCGGGTCTTGTCGCGGCGCCGCTCCCACACCGGGCGGTGGTGCTCGACGACCTCGACGCCGTGCCCGCGCAGCCCCTCGATCAGCACCCGTGACCGCGGGTAGGCCCGGTCGTACGTCCCAAGCCACATCACCCGCACGCGGGCCTCCGGGGGCTCAGGCTCAGCGGAGTACACACTCCACACGTGAGCACGCTTCCTCGTCCCGGGGGCGAAGGTAGTAGCGCTGGATCATCTCTATGACCAGACCGATGGTGAAGAGCTGGACGCCGACCGCGATCAGCAGAGCGCCGAGAAGCAGCAGGGGCCGGGCGCCGATGACTTCGCACGAGAGTCGCAGCACCGAGAGGTACACGCACGTGATCACGCCGATCGCGATGAAGCGCAACCCGATGCGGCCAGTACAGAAGGTGACTACAAAAGCCTATGACAGGTGACAGATCTACTTTTCCCTATCCTATTTCTTAGTACCTTACCAGTAAAATCTTGGACAAAATGACCAACAATTTGCTTTTCGAGCATAAAAAACCCCTTTGCCCAAAACCCATCGAATTGGAGAGAGGGCCTATGTATACTGCCACAACCTGTAACCAATGGTTGGTTACGTGTACCCGACCAATTACGGGTAAGCGAGAAATATGAAATGCATCATGGCATTTCAAATGTACCCCATTGGGGTGAGTGCAATGTACATTATAGAACATTTGGTTCCGGCTCGGCCGGGTTAGGGCGGCCTCGCCCTCTTCTCTCTATTCGCTTCCCAACAACCCGCGCTACCTCTTCTGTAAACTTATATGAGCCGGTCAACTGCCCCCTCTGAACCGCCTCCCGTATCAGCATCCACTCCCCTTCCGGGGTGGCTGAACGCAAGAGCTCTCCATACCGCAGCCGGCGTTCGTCATCTCTCCGGCCTAAGGCGAGATAACATGGGTCGTAATCCAGCCAATCGCACCCTCTTGCCCCGAGTCGGTAACGACAGCTTGACCGCGGACACCGCTCCGGCTCGCCCACCATACGCGCCCTCACGGGATTGAGCTCTATGTACCGTCAACACGCCAACAGATATTGCTCGGATTGCAGATTGCAGATTGCATTTCAGGTCGGGTCGCCTGCTCGCGTGATGCACGGGAGGCTGGTAGCATGCATGAGTCCCGGGGCGGAGCGGGCCAGTTGGCGCGCCGCGGCACACGTCGGCGAGGGGAGGGGATGGCGGTCGAGATCATCGCGCGCGCGATTGGCGTGCTGCTGCTGCCGGCACTGGAGCTCGGCTGCATCCTGGCCGATCTCGGGCGGATGGCGGAGCTCGCGATCTGGCTCGGCTGGCTGGCACTGGCGCTGGCTGTGGATGCGCTGGGCCCCCGCATCGGCTGCGCGCCGCGCATAGGCGCGCGCACGGCGACACTGGCGTGCCTCGCGGCGCTTGTCCTGCAGGCCGGCGTCCTGGCCTATGCGCTCTGGCTCGTCGCCGCGACTCCCGTCGGGCCGGGACGGATCGCCGCGATGGCCATCTTGCTTGGACTCTCTGGCGGCACGATCGGCATCAGCGCCGCACATGAGCTGGTACATCGGCGCAGCGCCTTCCAGCGCGGGGCCGCCCAGGCTTTCATGCTGCTGGTCTCTTATCCCCATTTCCCGCTTGTGCATCTGCGCGTGCACCATCCCCATGTTGGAACGCCGCTCGATCCCGGCACGTCGCAGCGCGACGAGCCGCTCGGCCATTTCCTCGGGCGCGCCTTCATGCTGGCCTGGCGCAGCGGCTGGCGCGTCGAGCGAGCGCGGCTGGCGCGCAAGGGCCAGTCGCCCTGGCGCTGGAACAACGGCATTCTTCGTGCGCTCGCCTTGCAAGCGACGCTCTATGCGGCGCTCGGCGCGGCCTTCGGCTGGGCGGCGATGGTGCTGTTCGCGGGCCAGAGCCTGGTCGCGATCTTCCTGACCCTGACGATCGACTACACACAGCACTATGGCGTGGTGCGGCGCGAGACAGCGCCCGGACGCCTGGAGCGCGTGCGGCCCCGGCACAGCTGGACGTCTGACCATGCATCCAACCGCTCCACCTTCAATCTCGGTCTGCATGCCGACCATCACCTGGCGCCGGCGCGCGCCTACGGCGCGCTTGAGAATGTCGCCGGCTCTCTGCAGACCCCCTTCGGGTATCCCGGCTTGGTGCTGCTGGCGATGCTGCCTCCGCTCTGGTATCGCGTGATGAACCCGCGGTTGGCGGCCGGGCAGCTGCTATGAGTCCGCGAAGCGAGTTCTCGCTCCAGCGACCGTTTGCTGGTGTCCTGTCTCGAAAATACGTTGACGTCAACCCTCCTGTGCTCCCTTCTCGTGACGCGCCTAGTGCGGACTCCAAAAGCTGGCAGATCTATTCTTCCCTATCCGATTTCTTAGGACGGCCTCGCCCTCTTCTCTCTACTCGCTTCCCAACCATCCGCGCTACCTCTTCTGCACACTTATCCGAGCCGGTCATCTGTCCCCTCTGAACCGCCTCCCGTATCAGCGTCCACTCCCCTTCCGGGATGGTTGAGCGCAAGACCTCTCCATACCGCAGCCGGCGTTCGTCATCTCTCCGGCCTAAGGCGAGATAACATGGATCGTAATCCAGCCAATCGCACACCCTTGCCCCGAGTCGGTAACGACAGCTTGACCACGGATACGGCTCCGGCTCGCCCACCATACGCGCCCTCACGGGATTGAGCTCTATGTACCGGCAACACGCCAACAGATATCGCTCGGTTTGCACTGGGCACGACTTGTAATGTCCTTCCCATAACGTGCCACTGCGCCCCTCGAGGCGGTTATGGTCACGCGTCTGCCGCCCCGCAAGCCCCTTCATCAGCTTCCCAATCTCTCTGGAGTCACCCGGAGATAGCAACGGATGAAATAGCGCTGGCAATCCCCCGCCTCTGCAAACACGGCATGCCTATTGTGCCCACGCTGAACTGTGTGATGCGCGCGTCCGGTCAAAACTACTCTACCCGTCCTTGGCACGGCTTTGCTCCTCGACGACGCGCCCGAATTATCCTCTTCTGGGCGCAAAAAAATGGATCCGTCGGCATTTTTTCACGAAAAATCAATCTGCCACGTTTTTTGCCGTGCCCAAGCGGCGCGGACTCGCCCCGAATGATCTCACCGCCATGCTCGCCCGCCGCTTACGGGGCTCCCTGCTGGCTGGGCTGAATGCCGAGGAGTGCCTCGCGGGTGCTGGCGCGAGAGAGGCCGAAGACCTGCGGCGGCTGCTCGGCGTGCTAGCCGGCGGGAGCCCCTCGGAGGCTTGGGTGGCCGAGATTCTCATCGCCGCCTGCATGGGCAGTAACCACCCCCGGCAGGACTTGGGGCTGTGGGCGCGCCGGAAGCTGTCGGCTCGGAATGAAAAGGCTCGTTGTTTGATCGAGATCATTGCGCCATTTGAAACCGAGGTGGCCGTGCGTCTCTCGCTCTATGCCGCACTATCTTTACTGGTTAGGGTGTTTTCTAAAAGGCTTCTTCCCTGCTGCCATCGAGAGGCTATTCGTGGCTGACCTCCCTCGGGGCGGTGGGCGAGGGGAGAGTCTTAGGGTATTGTCGTTTTCGGGAGGGGGCGATGATGAGCCAAACAGCGAAGTGGATCGGATACGCTCTGGCGTTCTGTGTGTTGTTGAGCGTTATGCCCGGAGTCGCGGATGCGCAGATCCGACCAGACGTGTCGGCGACGGACTCGGAGACGGACCCGCTGAACGGGGACCGGCTTCTGCCTGATGACGAGATAGCGGTGTCGTACACAGCCTCGAACGGCCTCGCGAACCGCGTGTACTCCCCGGACGACAAGCTCGATCTAGGAAGTGCGTCATCGACGAGCTCGGGGAGCAGCCCGGACGCAGACACGAGCATCGCGACGGCGACGGGGAAGATGCACACGACCCAGAACGACGAGTACTTCAGTGCCTATCTGGTCGGCGGACAGGTGGTTGTAGAATCCTGGGATCCGAGCGGAAACACCCACTACGGGCCGGTCGCTTTTCCGAGCCTGCTCCCGCAGGACGCCAAAGTCCTGAAGATCGCCGCCGGGGACTTCAACGGGGACAGCATCGACGAGTTGGCTATCGCGTTTGAAGACAGTAACGAGACGCTCAGCGTGGCGATCTTGCCCCCTGTGTTTCGACCAAGAAACCCAGGGAGACCGCCACAGTGTGTCAGGCCTTTTTCAACGATGCCAGGTCTTATCAGTTTCTGTTCCAGATCGATCAGGCGATCGCCACTGAGGTTCAGGCGGGCGGGGGAAGAATGCGGGAAGAATGGGGTCGGGTCTTGTTATTTGCCTCGCGCGGAAGAGCGCGAAGAAGCGGAAGAGCGCGAAGAATGGGATCTGGTCGTGTCTTATGCCTCGCGGGGAAGAATGGGGTTCGAGTAGGCTGGGCACTCCCCGCGAGAGGACAGATTTATTTTTGGCCCGTTGCGGGTCGAGTGTCATGGGCGATGGGAGACCTGACCCCGGCCGCCCGACCCTCTGCTCGCCATTCATAAGAAGGCTTGATTGCTCTGTGACACCCGCGTGCCGGCTACGTAGCCGGCAGATTTCAGAAGGATCGCACGTGGCTACAGCGGAGAGTTGGAATCTTGGTCTGCTCAAGAATGTGCGACGACTTTTACCCCGCGCGCAGGTAGCTGGTTGGGGTACGCGACGAAGCCAAATGTCGCGCACCGCCGGGACAGAGGCATGATTGCCGGCGCAGTCGAGGCTGGCCCTTAGACGGCAACGAGATCATGTCCGAGCTACCTATGTCTCCTAGTGTAGGGGACTCTGATTGCGACGGGATATGTCGAGGATGCCTGCTGCTGGGACGGCTCGCTCATCTTGATCGTTGCAGTGACGAGTGCCGGGGCCGTGCCCGTGGGGTTCACGGGCGTGAACGTGAAACTGTCGCTCTGGGCTGTGTGGCACCAGAAATCGCCAGTGTAAGAGAATACGGCGACGCCGCCCCGGCTAAATGGTGTTGTTGCAGTTACCGGGCGTGAGCTGGTATCGCTCAGGTCGAAGTCCTGTGAGCTGTAGGTGAGCGTAATCGAGCCAGACTGTCCGCAAAGCGGCAGAGACGAAGGCTGCAGCACAGTCACAGTGAAAGTTGCGGGCGTACCGACGGTGAGCGAGGATACGGGGGTGTTGGCAGCGCTGTCCCATCCCCACCCGCCGGACCCGTCCAGTCCCGTGGGGCCCTGCGGTGGAGCGTCGATACAGAGCGTATCCGTGCATGAGCTCCAGCTCTCCAGAGCTGGATTATAGAAGGCGGCAAACACTGGGGTCTCAAAAGCCATCCCGAGCACTGCTGCGGCGATTGCGGCAACAGCGCGGGGATGCGGCAAGGAAATTTTCATCGAAGTCTCCCGATAAGTGCAATGGCTGGGTCAAAGACGAAAGGGGCGCACGGTGCACCTGCGCAGGCCGAGCCACCCGACCGGCAGTATACCGAGAGAACGTTCAGGACGTCACACAATATCTGCGATGTCTGAAGTTTTGTACTTTCTGATCGCGTTAGCGTATTAGCAAGCACGAAAACGCGCCGAATATCAATGATTACTAACCTAGCTTCTGACAACGCGGAGTCGAAGGCGAAATACGATCGGAATTCAACGGAGAATTAGTCGCTTAAACGTGAGAGAATTCGAGACGAGAGAATTCGGTGGGCAGTATACTTATTTCGGCAGCAGGAGTCGGCGGTACGGGGCAGTTAACCTTATCCAGTGACAGGTCACGATCTCCAGCAATCATGTCCGCCAGAATTCGTCGTCTGTTTTCGATTTTCGCAGCATCCGGGAGCAGCGTCGCTCCGCTCCTGCAAGCCTCGGATTTCGCTGCGCTGCATCCAGGCTACGGGGCGTCCGAGGTGCTGGCGGATACGAGGCGGGCGACAGCGCCCAAGCGTCGTTGACGGCCCGTCGAGCGTCCACTCCGGGCGCAACGCCTCAGGCGCGGGCAAATCGGGCGCCCCAGCAGACGTTCGGCGAGCAATACAGGTTACTCGGGCTTGTCCGATCGCGGTGCGGTGGGGGTGAGCCAGCTGCGCCCGTCGCGGGCGATCAGCATCTCCGCCGACTCCGGGCCCCAGGTGCCGGCGGCATAGTTGGGGAAATCCGGGGCCGGGTTGTCGGCCCAGACCTCCAGCAGCGGCATGATCAGGCGCCAGGCCGCCTCGACTTGGTCGGCGCGCATGAACAGCGTCGCATCCCCGACCATGACGTCCCACAGCAGGGTCTCGTAGGCGGCCGGCGGCTCGGTGCGAAACGCCTCCCGGTAGCTGAAGCGCATGTCCACCGGGCTCAGACGCAGCACGGCTCCGGGCTCCTTCGCCATGAACTTGAGCACTATGCCCTGCTCGGGATGAATCTGAACCACCAGCCGCGCAGGCTCGAAATTGAGTCCGGACGCTGCGGGGAAAGAGCGGTGGGGTACGTCCCGGAAGCGCACCGAGATCTCGGACACGCTGGCCGCCATGCGCTTGCCGGTGCGCAGATAGAAGGGCACCTCCTGCCAGCGCCAATTGTCGATCTGAAGCTTCAGCGCCGCAAAGGTCTCGATGCCCGAAGCCGGATCGACGTCCGGCTCCGCGCGATACCCGACCACCGACGCGGTACCCAGCGACCCGGCCCCGTACTGCCCGCGGGCGGCCACCCGCGCGACATCGTCATGGGTGATCGGACGCAGCGCGCGCAGCACCTCCAGCTTCTTGCCGCGGATGTCGTCGGCCTCATAGGCCACCGGCGGGTCCATGGCGACCAGGCAAAGCAGCTGCAGCAGATGATTCTGGACCATGTCGCGCAGGGCCCCCGCGCGCTCGTAGAAGGCGCCGCGGCGCTCCACGCCCAGGGTCTCGGCCACGGTGATCGCCACATGGTCGACGTAGCGCCGGTTCCAGATCGGCTCGAAGATCGGGTTGGCGAAGCGCAGCGCCAGAATGTTCTGGACGGTCTCCTTACCCAGGAAATGATCGATGCGGAACACCTGGGCCTCGACAAAATGCTTTGCGATGGCGCGATCGATCGTCCGGAAGGACTCCAGGTCCCTGCCGAGCGGCTTCTCCACCACCAACCGGGCGCGCTCGCGTGGCCTGGCCAGGCCTGCCCCGCCCAGACCGCCGGCGATCAGGGCGAACAGCGACGGCGGAGTGGCCATGTAGAAGATGTGGTCGCTGTGCTCCCCCCATTGCCGGTCGTGCCCCGAGACGCGCTGGGCGAGCGCGGCATAGGCCTGGGGGTCCGCGAGGTCCATGCGCAGATACCCGATCTTGGCGGCGAACGCCTGCCAGACGGCGGCCTCCGGTGTCCCCCGGCGCGAGTGCGCCGCGACCCCCTGGCGCAGCCGCTCGCGCAGCGCCTCGTCCCCCATCTCACGCCGGTCCACCCCCAGCAGGGCGAACCGCTCGGGCAGCTGCCCGTCCAGATAGAGGTTGTAGAGCGCGGGCAGGATCAGCCGCTGCGACAGGTCACCGCCTGCCCCGAACAGCAGCAGCTGGGTGGCAGCCGGGCGGGTGTGTGTATCCATCGTCGGGCTTGGCTCCTTTATGGGTACGGGCAAAAACCCGGGCGGCGGCAACCGTGCCCCGGGATCAGAGTCCCATGGTGAGCACCAGATCACCCTGGTCGACGACGACGCTCTTCAGCGTCAGACGCGCCGCCGCCTGCTTGATGTTGGTCGCTTTCAACGAGTAGACCGGATGGCTCAGCGCGTGTTCCGCGATGGCCGTGCTCAGGGCCCCCCGCAGTCGCTCGGTCTGTCGCGGCGGCAGGCCTTCTACACTCAGCCGCTCAATCACCGGATCGGTCAGGAAGAACCCCCCGCTGTCGGGCGCATACGCCAGGCCGCTGTTGAAATCCAGGGAGCCGGCGAAACGGTTGCCCTCGCCGCCAAGGCCGACACCGACCACGAAATCCAGCGTCACGCCGACCCGCTGCGAGCCATTGTCGAGGTGAACCCGGGGGTGCTCGAGTGTGACCTGAAAGACATACAGGTAGGTCTTGGTCCGGGGAAAACGCTGGTCGAGCCGTGCCTGGATCTGCGCCTGCGAGATGCGCACCTGGTCGCCTGCGCCTCCCGGGAGGTACTGACAGCCGCCGCCGACCAGAACGGCCAGCCAGACCAGGATCGAGACTATCGCCTTCTTGATCATCGCTCCTCCCGCGGGGCGAACGCGCCCGCGCGACTCATTAATCCTAGAAGCGGCAGTTGAACGGCCGCCAGGGTGCGTGCCGCGTGGTGTCTGGCAAGGCATGACGAGGCGGACTAAATCGCCGGGAGCGATTTGAACAGCTACCGCTGGCCCGCAGGGCGAAGGGCAGGATGCCCGGAGTAATAGTAGACCTATTCCAACGAGTTATAACGCAGCCAGGCGCCGCGCGGTGCGTGCCTTGGTGGTCGTAGCGGCCGTCACCCAACGGGTGAGCAGCAGGTTTGTCCTGAGCCATGGTCGAATCAATCACTTGATCGTTATTGGAAGCGGTCAACTGCCGTTTCTAGGTTAATCGGAGACCGGCGCCGGACTGCGGCCGACACTCAGCCCGAGAACCGCCAGGGAGGCGAGCCCAGCGCCGGCCGCGAAGGTCGCGGGCGCACCCAAGGCGCTCCAGAGCGTCCCCGCGATCACGCTCGCCAGCAGTAGCGCACCGCCGCTGACCAGATTGAAGACGCCGAAAGCGGTGCCGCGCAAGTCCGCGGGGGCGGTGTCGGCGACCAGTTTCGAGAACAGCCCCTGGGTGAGGCCCATGTGCAGGCCCCAGAGGGCGGCCCCGGCCAGCGCCTGGCCCGATGAGCTCGCGACCGCCAACACTATATCCGCCGCCACCAGCATCACAAGACCCAGGATCAGCACCGCGCGACGGCTGAGCCGGTCGGTCGCCACGCCGGCCGGGTAGGCCACCGCCGCATAGACCAGGTTCATGACGATGAGCACCACCGGTACCTGACCCAGGGCCAGCCCGACGTCTCGGGCGCGCAGCACCAGGAAGGCCTCGCTGAAGCGCGCCAGCGTGAACAGCGCCCCGAGGCCGACGACCCGCCAGTAGCCGTGACCCAGGCGCCGGACATCGGCCAGGGTGATGACCGGTCGCAGCCGCCGCCCACCGGTACGTGGCGGCTCCCGAACCGCCACCGCGAGCAGGGTGACCGCCAGCAGCGCCGGCACCACGGCGGCCCAGAGCACCGCCCGGATGTCGTTGGCAAGCCAGGCCATCAGCATGAGCGCCGCCAGCGGACCCAGGAAGGCGCCCACCGAGTCCAGGGCCTGACGCAGCCCATAGGCGGCGCCGCGCCGCTCCACCGGCGTGATGTCCGCCACCAGCGCATCGCGCGGCGCGCCCCGGATGCCCTTGCCGATGCGATCGACGAAACGCGCGAGAAACACCCACAGTATGGAGCTCGCCAGCGGAAACACCAGCTTGCTCATGGCGGCAAGGCCGTATCCCAGCACCACCGGCAGCTTGCGCCGGCCGAGGTAGTCGCTGAGGGCACCCGAGAA
Source organism: uncultured Gammaproteobacteria bacterium (assembly GCA_963711095.1). Classification (GTDB taxonomy): domain Bacteria; phylum Pseudomonadota; class Gammaproteobacteria; order Chromatiales; family Chromatiaceae; genus CAVQCX01. The sequence goes on from CAVQCX010000018.1 coordinate 158,944, forward strand.
CACCTTGCTGATCGCCGCGGTCGCCTCGGCCACACCCTCGACCAGGCCGATGGTGATCATCGAGGCACCGAGCACATCGGCCATGAGCACCGGCAGCAGGCTGTGCACCAGCTCCGAGGAGCTGTCCATGAGCAGCGAGCCGAAGCCCAGCACCCAGACGCCCCTCGGCAGCGCGGGGCCCGCCCGCGGCTCGCTCATCGAAGACGGGGATCAGATCGCATAGGCATCAGACCCGGGGCAGCCCGGCCGGTTCACCGGGCCTCAGCGGCGCGGATGCTCACGCCAGGCGCAGCTGCTCCAGGGATGCGTATGCCGGGCCCCCGCCGATCTCAGGCACGATCCGCAGCTCCAGGACACTGACCCCCTGAAGCTCGACCCGATAGTCTTCCTCCTCGCGCGGCGTCCCCGGCGGACTGAAGTGATACTGCTGACGCACCACGTCCCGGTAGGAACCGCCGCCATCGCCGGACCACCTCAGGACGAATTCCTGGGTGCGCTCCAACTCAGTCTCGCTGAACACCAGCCGGATGCGGCGCAGCCCGACCGGCGGCTCGAACAACAGACGCACCACCTGAGCCCCCGGTGTCGCCGCCCGCCATCCCGGGGACGCACCCGGGACCAGCGCGGACTCGATCGGATAGCCGGCCTGCTCGGAGCTGAGCTCAGCCTCGGCGATAGTCACCACTTCCAGCCAGGCCTCATCGGGGGCCGAAACCTCCGCCAGACCCTCGCCAATCATTCGCTTGCGCATACCGACCTCCTTCGACTCAGGTTGCAAAAGGCCGCCCAGGACGCTCCCTGTGCAGCCCACAGAAATGCCGGTGCCCACGCCGAGGCGCCAAGCCATCAGGGGGCTTCCGCGCTGCGTCGCCTGGCGACGACGGCGCTCCCTCAGGGATCAGCGCCCCACCAAGGGGCGCTCCGCGAAGCCTCCCGGCAGCCGCCTCGGGCCACCGTCGCGGGATCCGCGCTCGGGCTAGCCCCTGGGGCCCGCTTTGCCCGCCAGGTATTCCAGGAGGCCCTTCGCGACCGCCTCCCCCTGCCTCTCCACGTCGGCCTCGGTGGCACCGCGGGTGATCACGTACTTGGCGGCGAGCACATAAGGGTTTCCCATGAGCAGGCCGCCGGGCCGCCGCTTGGTCTCGCTCGCGGAGCCCATGAACAGGAAGGGCTCCAGCGGATGTCTGGCGAGATCGGACACCGTCACCTGAAGCTCCACGGTCTCGGCACCCGAGCCGAAACCGACGCTCGCCGCCAGCACGCGGTTGCCCTCGTTCACGGACACGAACCAGCCGCCCACGAGCCAGCCCTGACTCGGCAGCGCAGTGCCGCCCGGGGCAGCCCCCTGAACCCCCGGGGAGGTACCCGAAAGATACTCCGTCGGCTGCCCGCCGTCGCGTAGCGCCTGGGTGATGGTCTGGGCCAGCGCCGAGACCAGCTTCTTCGCCCGGGTCTCCGGATCATGCCCAAGCAACGCGCCGAGGCGCCTGCGCAGCGGGCCTTCCCGGCCCAGCAGCGTTTTCTGCTGCACCTGATTGGCGTCCAGGTAGAAATCGCTCACGTACACGACGGCGGGCCTGCGTGCAGGCTGCACCACGTCGGCGCTCTCATGGACCTTGGGCGCCGCCGCACCGCCACCCAGCAGTGCGCCCGCCTGGGCCGGCGCAGGCGCCCAGGAGAGCGCCCACAGGATCAGAAGCCCGCCGCTCCCTGGTACTCGTCTGCATCGGCTCATCTGCCCTCCCGCACAGCTCGCGGATATCGCCCGCAGGGCGCCGGTCCGCCGGCACCTCGCCCCCGATCGGCCGTCCGGCGTCCCGGCCGGCGCAGACACCCGGGCATGGCCCATTGTCGCCTAAACGGCAGCCAGCTCGCGCACCGGGCGAAACGAGCGGCGGTGGAGCGGGCTCGCGCCCAGACGCCTCAGGGCCTCGAGGTGAGCAGCCGTCGGATAACCCTTGTGGATCGCAAGGCCGTAGCCGGGGTAGCGCCGATCCAGCGCCACCATCTCGGCGTCCCGGGCGACCTTCGCCAGGATGGATGCGGCGCTGATGCAGGCGACAAGCGCGTCGCCGCCCACCACCGCCTCGGCCGGACAGGACAGCACCGGGCAGCGGTTGCCGTCCACCAGGGCCTTGACAGGGGGCAGACGCAGCGCCTCCACCGCACGGCGCATGGCAAGCAGGCTGGCGTGCAGGATGTTCAGGCGATCGATCTCCTCGACCTCGGCCCGACCCAGGGCCCAGGCCAGGGCCCGCTCGCGGATCAGCCCCGCCAGGACTTCCCGGCGCCGAGGGCTGAGCCGCTTGGAGTCGGCCAAGCCCTGGATCGGGCGGCCCGGGTCGAGGATCACGGCGGCCGCCACCACCGGACCGGCCAGCGGACCGCGGCCGACCTCGTCCACCCCGGCGATGGGCTCAGGCTGCAGCATGTCCTGCACGCGCGCGCAGCAGCCCCACCACCGCGTCGGCCGCCCGGGCGTCCGAGCCCTGGCGCAGGCGCTCGTGGATCTCGGTGTAGATCCGCTCGATCTCGGCCACGCCTCGGGGGTCGTCGAGGAAGCCGAGCACGGCCGCGCCAAGGGCTCGCGGGGTCGCCTCGCCCTGGATCAGCTCGGGGGCCAGCTCGCGGCCCGCGAGCAGGTTGGCCATGGCGACATGGGGGACCTTGACCAGCCGCAGCCCGCGTACCAGCCAATAAGTCAGCGGCTGCAGCCGGTAGGCCACCACCATGGGGCGCTTGACCAGCAGTCCTTCCAGGGTCGCGGTGCCCGAGGCAGTGAGCACCACGTCGGCCGCGGTCATCACCTCGCGGGCAGCCCCGTCGGTGAGCAGCACCCCCAGGCCCGGGGCAAAACGCGGGACCTGCGACTCGATCCATGCTCGGATGCGGGCGCTGGCACAGGGGATCACGAAACCGCAGGACGGCCGGCGCTCGCGCAGCCAGCACGCCGCCTGGAGAAAGGGCGCAGCCAGACGGCCGACCTCGCCCATGCGGCTGCCCGGCAGCAGCGCCACCATGGGCGTTTCGGGGTCCAGCCCGAGCCGGCGGCGCGCCGCTGCCCGGTCGCTGTGCAACGGCACCTCGTCGGCCAGGGGGTGGCCCACGTAGCAGGCTTTGACGCCGCGCTCGATGAGAAATTCGGTCTCGAACGGGAAGATGCTGAGCATCAGGTCCACGGCACGTCTCAGGGTCTTGACGCGCCCTGGCCGCCAGGCCCAGACGGTTGGGCTCACATAGTGGACCGTGGGGATGCCGGCCCGGCGCAGCCGCGCCTCCAGCCCCAGGTTGAAGTCCGGCGCGTCGACGCCCACGTAGAGATCCGGCGGATCGGCGAGCCAGCGCTCACGCAGTCGGCGACGGACGCCGAGCAGCTCCGGCAGGTGACCGAGCACCTCGACCAGCCCCATGATCGAAAGCCGCTCCATGGGGACCAGGCTGTCACAGCCTTCGGCGATCATGCGCGGACCGCCTACGCCTTCGAACCGGACCTCGCCGAGACGCCCCTTCAGGGTCCGCATCAGGCCGGCACCGAGAAAATCCCCCGACAGCTCAGCGGCGACGATGGCGATTCGGATCATGGGAGCGCCAGGGGGCGGGCTCAGCGGGTAATGCTGCGCTCGCTGCGCTCGAGGGAGTCCACCAGCACCTGCAGCTCCGGCGCCTGCTGCACCAGGGCCCTCAGCTCGACGGTGGCCTCGGTGAGACTCAGCCCCGACTTGTAGAGGATCTTGTAGGCGCGGCGAATCTGCAGGATCGCCGGCTCGCCGAAATGGCGCCGGCGCAGACCCTCGGCGTTGATGCCGTGGGGCTCGGCCGGGTGCCCGCCGACCATCACATAGGCCGGGACGTCCTTGGAGATCACCGAGCCCATGGCGCAGAAGCTGTGGGCGCCGATGTGGCAGAACTGGTGCACGATGGTGAAGCCGCCGAGGATCGCCCAGTCGTCGATGTCGACATGTCCACCCAGGGAGGCGGCATTCGCCAGGATCGTGTGATCGCCGATGACGCAGTCGTGGGCGACGTGGCAATAGGCCATCAGGAGGTTATCGTCACCGACGCGGGTCAGTCCCTGATCCTGGGCGGTGCCCCGGTGCACGGTGGCGTACTCCCGGATGACGTTGCGATCACCGATCTCCAGGTGCGTCGGCTCGCCCCTGTACTTCTTGTCCTGGGGGTCTTCGCCCACCGATGCGAACTGGTAGACCTTGTTCTCGGCCCCGATCCGGGTAGGCCCCTTGAGCACGGCGTGGGGCCCGATCCAGGTGCCCCGACCGATCTGCACGCCGGCGCCGATGACCGCGAAGGGGCCGACACTGACCCCGTCGTCCAGCTCGGCCGCGGGGTCGATGGCGGCACGGGGATCGACCAAAGTCAGACGTCCCGAGCCGTGCACATAATCTCGGCAGTGGCGGCGATCCGCCCGTCGACGGTCGCCTCTCCCGTGAACATCCAGATCCCGCGCTTGGTGCCCTTGAGAAACACCTCCAGACGCAGCTGGTCCCCGGGAATCACCGGCCGCTTGAAGCGCGCCTTATCGATGCCCACGAAATAATAGAGCATGTTGCCGACCTCCTCGGGGGCGGTCTCCATGGCCAGCAGGCCGGTCGCCTGGGCCAGCGCCTCGATGATCAGCACCCCGGGCATCACCGGCTTGACCGGGAAATGGCCGGTGAAATAGGGCTCGTTGTAGGTAACGTTCTTGACGCCCAGCAGCCGTTTGCCCGGCTCGCACTCGAGCACCTTGTCGACCAGCAGAAACGGATAGCGGTGCGGCAACAGGCTCAGCACCTTTTGGATGTCCATAGCGCTCAAATCGATCTCCCCAGTACGGTCGGCGCGGGCCGTGCCGCCCGGAAACAGGACTCAGTCTGGCCGGTCTCCCGCCCCCGGCTCCTGTCCCGCGGCCATCGCAGCGCGGGCTTCGAGCGCCTTGAGGCGGCGAAGGTATTCATCGAGCCTGCGAAAGCCGGCCACGTTGCGACGCCACTGCCGGTTCGCTTCGGCGGGCATGTTGCCGCTGTATACGCCGGGCTCGCGAATCGAGCGGGTGACCATGGCCATGCCGGTAATGTACACGTGGTCGGCAATCTCCAGGTGACCGGCCATGCCCACCCCGCCGCCGATGCTGCAATACCGGCCTATACGGGTCGAGCCGGAGATGCCGGTGCAAGCGGCGATTGCCGTGTGCTCACCGATCTGTACGTTGTGCGCCACCTGGATCAGGTTGTCCAGTTTTACCCCATCGCCGATCACGGTGTCACGGATCGCCCCGCGGTCGATGGTCGTGTTGGCGCCGATCTCCACATCGTCACCGATCAGCACCCCCCCGACCTGGGGCACCTTCACCCAGGTTCCGCCGTCGTTGGCCAGCCCAAAGCCGTCGCCGCCGATCACCACGCCGGGGTGAGCCACCGCCCGACGGCCGAGCCGGCTGCCGGGGCAGACCGTGACCCTGGCCACCAGCCGCGAGTCATCACCGATCTGGACACCCCGACCAATAAAGCAACCGGGCCCGATATCGACGCGGGCCCCAATCCGGGCCGCCTCGTCGATGACGCACCCAGGCCCGATCCAGGTGTCCGGCGCGATCTGGGCGGATGCTGCGACCACTGCCGTCGGATGGACGCCCGCCAGATGTCGCTCCAGCGGATGCAGGATCGCAGCCACCCGGGCGTAGAGCAGATAGGGATTGTCGGTGACCAGTGCGGGAGCCGCACAATCCTCCAGCCACTCCGCCTTGAGGATGACGGCCGAGGCGCGGGTCACCGCCAGGTGCTTGCGATAGCTAGGATTGGCAAGAAAACTGACGGCCCCCGGACCTGCGTCCTGCAGCGTGTCGACATGGTCGACCTCGCAGCCCCCGTCACCCCGCAACTGGGCGCCGGTGCGCTCCGCCAGATCCGCCAGCCGGACGCTCACCAGACTCCGGCCCCGCGCGGTTATTTCCTGGACGACTCTTTACGGAGTCGAGCCAGAACCTCATCAGTGAGCTCGGTCCGCTTGCTCGAATAGACGACCCCCGTACTCAGGACCAGGTCCATCTGCTCGTTCTTGCTGACCTCGCGAACGATCTCCAGCACCTGGCGGCGCAGCTTGTTGAACTCCTCGCTCTGACGCAGATTCAGGTCTTCCTGGGCGGCGGTGAGCTCGTTCTTGAGGGTACGCCGGCGGCCGATGATGTCCTTCTCCAGACGATCGCGCTCGGTGCCGCTCATCACCGAACTGTCGCGGGTGAGCTTTTCCTCGAGCTGCTGGAGCTGCTTCTGCTTATCGAGCAGCTCCTTCTGGCGCCGGGAGAACTCGGTCTGCAAGGCGTTGCGAGCAGATTCGAGCTGCGGGGACTGCTCCAGCACCTTGTCCAGGTCGACGTATCCGATCTTCAGCTCCACGGCGGTGGCCGCGCCAGCAGCGCCGAACGAGATCAGACCGGCAGCCGCGAGGACGAGCACTGTTTTGTTCGACATATGTATGCGCACCCTGTCAGAAGGTTTTGCCGAAATTGAACTGGAAGTTCTCCACGTCGTCGCCCGGCTTGTCGTTAAGCGGCTGAGCCAGGCTGAAGGTCAGCGCGCCGATGGGCGAAAGCCAGCTCACACCTATGCCGGCCGAGTACCTGATCTCACCCAGGTCGACGCCGACGGGCTGCTGGTTGGCGTTGACCGAGGCCCGGCTCCTGATAGCGCTGATGAGCTGGCGCGGACCGATGCTGCTGAGGACCTGACCGCTACCGATGTTGCCGAGCACCTGGCCAGCACCGATGTTGCCGAGAAGCTGCCCGTTGATGATCCGCCGCCTGATGTCATAGCCCTCGGTATCGAAGACGTCGCCGGCGTCGAAGAACAGCCCGAAGCGCACCGATTTCTTAGCGATATCGATGAAGGGCGGCGGGAACAGCAGCTCGGCATTGCCCACCAGCTTGACATTGCCGCCCAGGGGATCGCCGTTGGAGTCGCGGGGCCCGAGCGAGTAATCCTTGAAACCGCGCACCGTGGCGTGACCACCCGCGAAGTAGTCCTCGAAGAACGGCAGGTGCGGCGAATCACCGTAGGAATTGCCGTATCCCAGATCGGCATTGAGCGACAGGGTGAAGTCTTCTGTCAACGGGAAGTAGCGCTTGTGCCGGTAATTGATCTTGTAGTATGTGAGATCGCTGCCCGGAACGGTGCTCTCCAGCGTCAGCGCCTGGGTCGCCCCGCTGGTGGGGAACAGAGCCGAGTCACGCGAGTCGTGGCCCCAGGACACGCCGACCTTGTAATCGAGGAAGTGATCGCCTTCGGTGTCGACAAAGTTCTGGATCTCATCGGAAGCATTCTGCCCGATCTTGAAGTCAGTATTGGTGACGTCGAAGGTCAGCCCGATGCGGTTGACCTCGCTGACCGGGATGCCGAACACCACGCCGGCGTCGGCCTGGTTGGTGGAGTAATTGGCGATATTCAGATCCGCATAGTTGCTGGTCTGATAGCGCAGATTGAAGCCGCGGCTAATCCCGTCCACGGTGTAGTAGGGATTGAGGTAGCCAAGCTGGTAGATCGTCTGGGCAGAGCTGTTGTTGAAAGCGAAGGTCACCTGCTTGCCGGTGCCCAGAAAGTTTTTCTCGCTGATCGAGGTGCTGAACACCAGGCCCTGGGACTGGGAGAAACCGAGGCCCGCCAGCAGTTGGCCGGAGGGCTTCTCCTTGACCTTCACGTTGATGTCGATCTGGTCGGTGGTCTCCGGAACAGCGGGCGTCTCGATACTGACCGACTCGAAATAGCCCAGCCGCTCCAGACGGGTCTTGGAGAGATTCACCTTTTCGGTGGAGAACCAGGCCGACTCCAGCTGGCGGAACTCCCGGCGCAGTACCTCGTCGCGCGTACGGGTATTGCCGGTCACGGTGATACGGCGCACGTATACGCGCTTGCCGGGGTCGACGAAGAAGGTGAGCGCCACCTGGCGGGTCGTTGAATCGATCTCCGGGATGCTGTTCACGTTGGCGAAGGCGTAGCCGTGGTCGCCGAGCAGGTGGGTGATGCGCTCGGCGCTCTCCACCGTCTTCTTGCGCGAGAAGGGCTCGCCGCGGCGTAGCTGGATCAGCGGGAAGAAGTCCTCCTTGGGCACCACCAGGTCGCCCGCGAGCTTGATGTCGCTGATCGTGTGCAGCTCGCCCTCGGTGAGGTTGACGGTGATGTAGACGTCACGCTTGTCCGGGGTCAGCGACACCTGGACGGAATCGATCTTGAAGTTGATGTAGCCGCGGTCGAGATAATAGGAGCGCAGCTTCTCCAGGTCGCCCGCGAGCTTCTGGCGCGAGTACTGGTTGCTCTTGGTGAACACCGACAGCCAGTTGCCGGTGTCGAGCTCGAACTGATCGAGCAGGTCGCCTTCGCCAAACGCCTGGTTGCCGACGATGTTGATCTGCCGGATGGTGGCCGCCTTACCCTCCTTGATGTCCAGCGCCACACCCACGCGGTTGCGCTCCAGCGGGGTGACGGTGGTCTTGAGGGTCATGGCGTACTTGCCGATGCCGAAATACTGCCGCTTGAGCTCCTGCTCGACGCGCTCGAGCACCGAGCGGTTGAAAACCTTGCCCTCGGCCAGACCGATGTCCTTGAGCGCCTTGAGCAGGTCGTCCTTCTTGATGGTCTTGTTGCCGCTGATGTCGATCTTGGCGATGGCGGGCCGCTCGGTAACGAACACGACCAGCACGTTGCCCTCGCGCTCCACACGCACGTCCTTGAAGAAGCCGGTCTTGTAGACCGCTCGGACGATGTCCTGAACCCGCTCGACCCCGACGCGGTCTCCGACCTTGAAAGGCAGGTAATTGAAAACCGTGCCCGGAGAGATGCGCTGCAGGCCCTCGATGCGGATGTCATCCACAACGAAGGTCTCGGACGACGCGGGCATGGGGAGCCAGCTCAGGCTCGCCACCAAGATCACCAACAGTGCTTTGAGTCGCAGGTCCATGGTTTGTCGTCTTGTTGTGGGTGCGGGTTCTCGGTCGGGCGCAGGGACCGCAGTCCGCGCGCCCGCCGGCCGTTCAGTCCTCGGCGAGGCACCCTCGCCGGCCCCGGGACTGACGGGGCGAAAAACGCGCGCCTAGTATAAAGGATCTGTTGGGCCTAGCCCAGCAGACGGCTCAGGTCAACATAGAACGCCAGTGCCATCAGGGCCAGCAGGAGCGCCATGCCGATGCGCTGACCCTGGATCTGGGCCTTCTCCGAGAGGGGCGATCCCTTGACGGCCTCGATCAGGTAGAACAGCAGGTGCCCACCGTCGAGCACCGGGATCGGCAGCAGGTTGAGCACCCCGAGACTGCTGCTGACCAGGGCCAGGAACTTCAGAAACGACACCAGCCCATAGCTGGCGGTCTTGCCGGCGGTCTGGGCGATCGAGATAGGCCCGCTCAGGTTGCTGATCGAGCTCTGGCCGGTCGCCATCTTGCCCAGCATGCGCAGCATCAGCAGCGAGAGATCCCAGGTCTGGCGGACTGCCGCGCCGAGCGCGTGCACCGGACCCATCCGGATCTCGACGCGGTACTCGTCGAAGAGTCCCTCGGGGACATCGGCGGAGGCACCGATCCGCCCGATGGTGCCACCCCCTTCCGCCTCCGCTGAGCCGACCTTCAGGGTCAGGTCCAGGGGGCGCCCGTCGCGCTCGATGCGCAGCAGCAGACGTTGGCCCGGATGGGCCTGGACTATATCGACCCATGAGCCCCAATCCTGCACCGGTTGCGCGTCCACGCTGAGGATCCGGTCTCCGGCCCTGAGCCCGCCGCGCGCCGCCGCCTCCCCCGGGATGATCCCCCCGATCACCGGCGGCACCTGGGGCCGCTTCGGTGCAAGCCCCAGCGTGGCCAGCACGTCGCTGTCCCCGTCCGCGCCGAGCTTGGCCAGCGACTGGCCGCCCAGCACCCGTAGCCGCTCGACACCGCCGGCGTCGCGCACGCGAGCCACAAGCGCCCGATCCTCCAGGGAGCCCTCGAGCAGCGCGTAGACCGCCGACTCCCAGGTCGGGGTGTCCCGGTCGCCGATCTGGAGCAGCTCGTCACCCGGGGCGAAGCCGGCCAGGGCGGCGGGGCTGTCCTCGGTCACCGTGCCGATCCAAGGGCGCGTGCCGGTGTCGCCGGTCACCAGGACCAGCCAGAACGCCAGAATCGAAAACGCGAAGTTGGAGATCGGTCCGGCAGCCACGATGGCGACGCGCACTGCCAGTCGCTGACGATTGAACGCCCGCGGCAGCTCGGCCTGGGCCACCGGGGCCTCGCGCTCATCGAGCATCTTGACGTAGCCGCCGAGGGGGACCGCCGCGATCACATACTCGGTCGCATCGACGCGTCCGATACGCTTCCACAGGGGACGCCCGAAGCCGATCGAGAAGCGCAGCACCCGTACGCCGAGCCGCCGGGCCACCCAGAAGTGCCCCAGCTCGTGCACCGTGATCAGCACCCCCAGCGCGACCAGGAAGGCCGCCAGCGTAAACAGCAGTGAGCTCATCCCGAATACCCCACGCGACCGGCCCGGACCTGCTCCTCGGCCAGGGTCCGGGCCTCTGCGTCGGCCGCCAGCACGGCATTCAGGGACTCCGCCCCGGCGCTCCCGGCCGACCCCAGGGTCGCCTCAATGACGCGCGCTATCCCCGTGAAGCCCAGGCGCCCGTCCAGGAAGGCTTGGACCGCCACCTCGTTGGCGGCGTTCAGCACCGCTGGCGCCACGCCGCCCCGGCGGATCGCCTCGTAGGACAGCGCAAGGCAGGGAAAGCGTGCGCTGTCCGGGCGCTCGAAGTCCAGCCGCGCAACGCTGAAAAGATCCAGACTCGGCACCCCGGAGGCCATGCGCTCGGGCCAGGCGAGGGCATGGGCGATCGGGGTCCGCATATCAGGATTGCCCATCTGGGCCAGCACCGAGCCATCGGCATACTCCACCAGCGAGTGGATGACGCTCTGAGGATGCAGCACCACCTCCACGTGCTCGGGCCCGGTGTGAAACAACCAGCAGGCCTCGATCACCTCCAGACCCTTGTTCATCATGGTCGCCGAATCCACCGAGATCTTGCGACCCATACGCCAGTTCGGATGGGCGCAGGCCTGCTCCGGTGTCACCTCCCGGAGACGCTCCACCGCCAGGGTGCGAAACGGCCCGCCCGAGGCGGTGAGCAGGATACGGCGCACCCCGACCCGGTCCAGGCCCTGCCGGAACCCCGCCGGCATGCACTGGAAGACCGCATTGTGCTCGCTGTCGATGGGTAGAATCAGCGCCCCATGGCGCTCGGCCTCTTCCATGAACAGCCTTCCGGAGACCACCAGCGCCTCCTTGTTGGCCAGCAGCAGGCGCTTCCCGGCGCGCACCGCGGCAAGCGCGGGGAGCAGCCCGGCCGCGCCCACGATCGCGGCCATGACGTAATCCGTCTCGGCCAGGGCCGCCACCTCCTCCAACGCCCGGGGGCCCGCGAGCACGCTCACCTCGGGGGCCAGGGCGGCCAGGCGACGGGACAACTGCGCGGCGAGCGCGGGGTCGGCCATCACCGCGTATACCGGCCGATGGGCCAGGCACTGGCCATGCAGCTTGTCGATGTCACGGTATGCGGTCAAGGCGACCACGCGAAAACGCTCAGGGTGGAGCGCCAGCACCTCCAGGGTGCTCACGCCGATGGAGCCGGTGGAGCCCAGAACCGTAACGCCGATCACCGCGCCCCTCCCAGGATCAGCCAGCCCCAGGTGAACACTGGGGCGGCGGCGGTCAGGCTGTCGATGCGATCGAGCACCCCACCGTGGCCCGGCAGCAGCGTGCCGCTGTCCTTGAGCCCGCAGCGGCGCTTGAGCAGACTCTCGAACAGATCCCCAACCACCGAGGCCAGGGTGGTCGCCCAGCACAGCACCAGCGTCGTCCAGGCCGCGATGCCGGGCACGGGCGCCCACCAGACGAGAAACACAGCGCACAGGGACGACCCCGCCAGGGCCCCGTACAGCCCCTCGCGGGTCTTGCCCGGGCTGAGCTGGGGCGCCAGCTTGGTACGGCCCCAGCGACGCCCGACGAAGTACGCTGCACTGTCGCTCACCCAGACGAGCACCAACAGGAAAAGCACCATCTCGGGCCCGGCCTCACCGTTGTTGTGAAGCAGCAGCACCCCGGCCCAGGCGGGGATCAGCACCGGCAAGGCCGCGAGCGCAGTGACCAGGTCTGGGCGGGCCGGACGCGGCTCCGGCGGGCGCACCCCCACGAGCAGCGCGGCAACCGCCAGCCACCAGGCCGCCGCCAGCCCCAGCAGCCAAACGCCCAGTGCCGGGACCCCGAGCAGGCCCAGCAACAGGAGCATGCCGAGGGCGAGCGCGCCCAGGGCGAGCGCCCGCGTCCAGCGCCCCACCAGACCCGCAAGACGCAGCCATTCCAACGCCCCGAGCAGCAGCACCAGCCCGAGCAAGACCGCCAGATAGGCGCTAGGTAGCCAGAGCACAGCGGCGGCGACCAGGGGCGCGAGCAGGAAAGCCGTGAGGGTGCGTTGATCGAGCAAGAGGGTGCCGTTGGCGGCTCAGGTCCGCGGCGAGGTCTGGGGCGGGGATTGCGCCTGCTCGCCGGTGCGCCCGAACCGACGCTCACGGCGGGCGAACGCATCGAGGGCAACCTCGAGACTCCGCCTCACCGAAATCAGGCCACAGGCAATCGGTGAAGTAGAGCTCGGCGTAAGCCGCATGCCAGAGCAGGAAATTGCTCAGGCGCTGCTCACCTCCGGTGCGGATCAGCAGATCCAGGTCCGGCAGTCCTGCGAAGCTCAGCTCGCCGGCCAGGGTCTGCTCATCGACCTGCTCGGGGAGCAGATCACCCGCCAGGACCCGGGCGGCGATACGGCGCGTCGCCTGGGTGATGTCCCAGCGACCCCCGTAGTTGGCCGCGACCTGCAGGATCAGGCCCGTGTTGTCGCGGGTGAGCGCCTCGGCTGCGGCGATCCGGCCCCGGAGCTTGCCGGGGAAGCCCGAGCGCTCGCCGATCACGCACAGCCTGACGTTGGTGCTGTTGAGCCGGCGCACCTCGCGGTAGAGGGCAGTCATGAACAGATCCATCAGCAGGTTGACCTCCTGCCTGGGACGCTGCCAGTTCTCGCTGCTGAAGGCAAACAACGTCAGCACCTGGACACCTTTGCGGGCGCATTGCTCCACGGTCGTGCGCACCGACTCCACACCCGCCCGGTGGCCGACGTGGCGTGGCAGGTGCCGTTTGAGCGCCCAGCGGCCATTGCCGTCCATGATGACCGCCACATGGCGCGGCAACCGGGCAACGGCGAGCGCCCCGTTGCGGGCGTCCTCCTCGCCTAGGCTATCAGCCGGCACGCATACACCTCTTTCTGCCGGCCGGCTACACAGCCATCAGATCGGTTTCTTTGGTCGCCAGGACGTTGTCAATCTCCTTGATGTGCTGGTCGGTGAGCTTCTGGATGATCTCCTGACCACGCCGCTCGTCATCCTCCGAGATCAGCTTTTCCTTGACCAGGGCCTTGAGGTCGCCATTGGCGTCGCGCCGGATGTTGCGCACCGCAACCCGCGCCTGCTCGGCCTCATGGCGCACCACCTTGATCAGGTCGCGGCGCCGCTCTTCGGTGAGTGGCGGCATGGGAACCCGGATGACGCTGCCGGCGGTGTTGGGGTTCAGCCCCAGGTCCGACTCCATGATTGCCTTCTCCACCGGTTTGACCATAGCCTGCTCCCAGGGCTGCACCGCCAGGGTGCGCGAATCCTCGACCCGGACGTTCGCGACCTGGTTGAGGGGCACCTCCGAGCCGTAGTAGCTCACCCGCATATGATCGAGCAGGCTTGGATGGGCTCGCCCGGTCCGGATCTTGGCGAGCTCCACGCCCAAAGCCTCCACAGTCTTGCCCATGCGCCCCGCCGCATCCTTCTTTACGTCGTCGATCATAGTCAGTTCCCGCCCTCCACGAGAGAGCCGATCGCCTCGCCCTGCAGCAGGCGGAGCATGGCCCCGGGCTGATTGATGTTCATGACGCGCAACGGCAGGCGATGGTCACGACAGAGCACGATCGCGGTCGTATCCATCACTCGCAGGTCCTGCCGGAGCACCTCAGCGTAGCTCAGTCGCGGATAGAGAACAGCATCCGCCACCTTGACCGGATCGGCAGAGTATATCCCGTCGACCTTGGTGGCCTTGATCAGCAGTTGGGCCCCGATCTCGATGGCCCGCAGGCTGGCCGCAGAGTCGGTGGTGAAGAACGGGTTGCCGGTCCCGGCGACCAGGATCACCACCCGCCCCTTCTCCAGATGCCGTATGGCGCGACGGCGGATGTAGTCTTCGCAGACCTGGTTGATCTTGAGCGCCGACATCACCCGGGCGGCGATGCCCTGCCGCTCCAGGGCATCCTGCATCGCCAGGCCGTTCACGACGGTCGCGAGCATCCCCATCTGGTCGCCGACCACACGGTCGATGCCGGCCTCGGCCAGGCCGGCACCACGAAAGATGTTGCCGCCCCCGATGACCAGACCGATCTGGGCGCCGGCCTCGTACATCTGCTTGATCTCGGCGGCCAGCCGAGCGATGACCGTGGGCTCGATCCCGTAGTCGCCCTCGCCCATCAGGGCCTCGCCGCTGAGCTTGAGCACCACGCGTTGGTAGACCAGACCGGTCATGCGGGCTTCGTCTCGGATGTCTTCGCCGATCGGCCTCCGGGGGGCCGCCCCCTCAGGCGCCACGGGCCTGCGCCATCACCTCTTCGGCGAAGTTCTCGCTGCGCTTTTCGATGCCTTCCCCGACCTCGAAGCGCTGGAAGCGCACCACCCGGGCGCCGGTCTTCTCCAGCAGCTTGGCTACGCTGGTGTCGGCGTCCTTGACGAACGGCTGGCCGTGCAGGGTGATCTCGGCGAGCCACTTGCGCAACCGACCCTCAATCATCTTCTCCACAATATTCATGGGCTTGCCGCTGTCGCGGGCCTGCGCCATGTAGATCTCGCGCTCCTTGTCCTGCATCGACTGGGGGACGTCGGCCTCGGACACGCATACCGGATTGCTGGCCGCCACATGCATGGCGATGTCCTTGCCGAGATCCAGGCTACCACCCTCGATCTCCACCATCACGCCGATGCGCACCCCATGCACATAGCTAGCGATCAGCCCCGAGTCGCTCTGGTAGCGGGCAAAACGGCGCACCGTCATGTTCTCGCCGAGCTTGGCCACCAGCGCCTCGCGCGCTTGATCCACGGTGGTCTGCTCGCCTTCATGCAGCGCCTGGCCCAGCAGCGCCGCGACATCCTCTGCGCCGCCGCTCAGGGCACGCTCGGCCACCGCATCGGCAAAGGAGCAGAAGTTGGCATCCTTGGCGACGAAATCGGTCTCGCAGTTGACCTCCAGCATCGCAGCGCTCCTGGCATCCTCGCTCGTCTTGATCACGATGATACCCTCCGCGGCGATGCGGCCCGCCTTCTTGGCGGCCTTGGCCTGACCGGACTTGCGCATCAGCTCGATGGCCGCCTCGATGTCTCCGTCGGTCTCCACCAACGCCTTCTTGCACTCCATCATGCCGGCACCAGTGCGCTCGCGGAGCTCCTTTACCAGGGAGGCTGTGATTGCCATGGGTCTGTCACCTCATTGCTTCGAAACTTGGGATCGGGATGCAAGCCAGCCCCACACGGTATCGACACCGTGGCGGAGCTGGTCTGAGCGACAAGGCGGCGGCAGCGCCGCTTCAGGCGCCGGCGCCCTCGTTGACTTCGACGAACTCGTCTCCCGATGCCCCGGCGGTCTGAGCCGCCACGCTGCGGCCCTCGAGCACCGCGGCCGAGGCCCCCTGGAGATACAGCTGTACCGCCCGGATGGCGTCGTCGTTGCCGGGGATAACGTAATCGACCCCTTCGGTGGAATTGTTGGTGTCGACCACCGCCACCACGGGGATACCGAGCTTGGATGCCTCACTGACGGCGATCTTCTCGTGGCCGACATCGATGATGAACAGCGCATCCGGCAGGCCGTTGGTGTGCTTGATGCCGCCGAGGCTGCGCTCCAGCTTCTCCATGTCACGGCGAATCCCCAACGCCTCCTTCTTGCTGAACTTCTGGTCCAGCGACCCGTCGGCGCCCATCGCCTCGAGCTCGAGCAGGCGCTTGATCGACTGGCGAATGGTCTTGAAGTTGGTCAGCATGCCACCCAGCCAACGGTGGTTGACGTAGGGCATACCGCAGCGCTGCGCCTCTTCACGCACCGCGTCGCGGGCCGAGCGCTTGGTGCCGACGAACAGGATCTTGCCGCCGTTGGCGGCGAGCTTGCCCACGAAGTTCATCGCGTCCTCATACAGGGGGACGGTCTTCTCGAGGTTGATGATATGGATCTTGTTGCGCTGACCGAAGATGTAAGGCCTCATCCTCGGGTTCCAGTGACGGGTCTGGTGACCGAAGTGCACGCCAGCCTCGATCATCTGGCGCATGGATAGCTTGCTCATGGACGACTCCAAAAGTTTGGTACGGGTTGGGCCTCCACGCGCCCCGGACGGCAACCCGCCGCAGCGGGCACCCGGCCGACCGTGTCGACGCGTGTGTGGGATCTCATTCCAAAGGCGCAGGAAACGCGCTTCCCCGCGCATCTCCGACGCGCCGAGGCCGACGCATACGTCGGCTCGGCAGTGCAAAATCAAACACTTGCGCGCTTAATCGAGCAGCGGGACATCCAGGTCCCCAATCCGCAGACGGCATCAGGCCGGCCCACGAATCGCGAATCGTTTGCGATTCGGCGGCGCGTTTTATACCATACTCGGATCACCGCGACAATTGCCTTGCCCTCTACAAGGTCTTAATTTTCCCGGCTTTTCTGCCGAGCCCTGCGCATGAGCGTTACCATCAAGACCCCGGATGAGATCGAAAAGATGCGCGTCGCCGGTCGCCTCGGCGCCGAGGTGCTGGAGATGATTGAAGACTATGTGCGGCCCGGGACTACCACCGACGAGATCGACGCCCTGTGCCACGACTACATCGTCAACGTGCAGCAGGGGATCCCGGCCCCGCTGAACTACCGCGGCTTCCCGAAATCCGTGTGTACTTCGGTTAACCACCAAGTCTGCCACGGAATCCCTGGCAACAAGCGGCTCAAGAACGGCGACATCGTCAACGTCGATGTCACGGTGATCAAGGACGGCTTCCACGGTGACACCAGCAAGATGTTCTTCGTCGGAGAGCCCTCAGTCCTGGCGCGCCGGCTGGTGCGCATCACCCAGGACGCCATGTGGATCGGCATCCGCCAGGTCCGCCCCGGGACCCGCCTGGGCGACGTCGGCCACGCCATCCAGCAGTTCGTCGAATCCCACCACTACAGCGTGGTCCAGGAATACTGCGGCCACGGTATCGGCAAGGCGTTTCACGAGGAGCCCCAGGTACTGCACTACGGCACGCCGGGTACCGGCCTGCGACTGCAGGCCGGCATGTGCTTCACCGTGGAGCCGATGGTCAATGCCGGCAAACGCCACGTCAAGCTGTTGCCCGACGGTTGGACCGTGGTGACCAAGGACCGCTCGCTCTCGGCCCAGTGGGAGCACACAGTGCTGGTCACAGCGGAAGGCCACGAGGTCCTGACCCTGCGCGCCGAAGAGCTCGCCGCCGCTCGCGCGGCCGGCTGACCCGGCGTGCACCGGTGAGCACCGCCGCGTTCGACACCGCCGAGCTGGACCATTGCATCGCCCAGGCGGCGGTGCCCATCGCTGCCTTCCGCCGCGCCATCGACGAGGGCATAGCCCTGCTGCGCCGCCGCTTCGAGGCCGGAGAGCCGGTCTCCATTCTGGTCGGCGAGCGAGCGCGCCAGACGGACGCCCTGGTTACGCGGGCCTGGGCCCGTTTCGTGGCGGGGACGGCGGACGCCAGCCTGGTCGCCGTCGGTGGCTACGGCCGGGGCGAGCTGCACCCGGCCTCGGACGTTGACCTGCTGATCCTGATCGGGCACGAAACCCCGTCCCTTGCGGCCGGTATCGGCGAGCTGCTGACGTTTCTCTGGGATATAGGTCTGGAGGTCGGCCACAGCGTGCGCTCGGTGGAGGACTGCGTGCGCGAGGCCGAGCGCGACCTCACGGTCGCCACCAACATGATGGAATCGCGCCTGCTCGCGGGCAGCCCGGCCCTGCACCAGGCGATGCGCCAGGCCATCGCCCCGGACCGGATGTGGCCGAGCGAGCGCTTCTTTCCCGCCAAGCGCCAGGAGCAGCGCAACCGACATCTCAAGTACGACGACACCGCCTACAATCTCGAGCCCAACCTCAAGGAGAGTCCCGGGGGGCTGCGCGACATCCAGATCATCGGCTGGGTGGCCAAGCGCCATTTCGGCACGGACTCCATGCGCGGGCTGGTCGAGCACGGCTTTCTCACCGAGTCCGAGCATCAGACCCTGGTGCAGAGCCAGGATCATCTGTGGCGCATCCGCTTCGCGCTTCACCTGCTGCATGGGCGCCGCGAGGACCGGTTGCTGTTCGATTTCCAGCGCACGCTGGCCGAGCAGTTCGGTTATCGCGACCAGGAAGAGAGCCTAGCGGTCGAGCAGTTCATGCAGAGCTACTACCGCGCGGTCATGGAGGTCAGCCGCCTCAATGAGATGCTCCTGCAGCTGTTCGAAGAGGCGATCCTGCTGCACGATCACCTCGAGCCTCCAAGCCGGATCAACGCCCGCTTCCAGGCACGCAGCGGCTTTCTTGAGGTGACGCACCCGGAGGTCTTCAAGCGCTATCCGTTCGCGCTCCTGGAGGTATTCCTGATCCTGCAGCAGCACCCGGGCCTGCAGGGCGTGCGCGCCAGCACCATCCGGCTGATCCGCGACCACCGCTACCTGATCGACGAGGGCTTCCGCCGCGACCTGCGCTCGCGCAGCCTGTTCATGGAGATCCTGCGCCAGGGCCACGGCCTGACCCACCAGCTGCGGCACATGAACCGCTACGGCATCCTCGCCGCCTACCTGCCGGCCTTCGCCAACATCGTCGGACGCATGCAGTACGACCTGTTCCACGTCTACACCGTGGACGAGCACACCCTGTTCGTGCTTCGCAACCTGCGCCGTTTCTCGGTGCCCAAGCACCGCAGCGAGTTCCCGCTGTGCAGCGAGGTCGTGCTCAACATCCCCAAGCTCGAGCTGCTCTATCTCGCCGCGCTGTTCCACGACATCGCCAAGGGACGCGGCGGCGATCACTCGGAGCTGGGCGCGGCGGACGCGCGCAACTTCTGCCTGCAGCACGGCCTGAGCGAATTCGACGCCGGGCTGGTGGCCTGGCTGGTGCAGCGCCATCTGGTCATGTCCATGACCGCCCAGCGCAAGGATATCAGCGACCCGGAGGTGATCCGCGAGTTCGCGGAGACAGTGCGCAGCTCCGAGCGACTCGACTATCTGTATCTGCTGACCGTGGCGGACTCCCACGCCACCAATCCGAACCGCTGGAACTCCTGGAAGGATGCGCTGCTGCGCGAGCTCTACAGCGCCACCCGCCGCGCCCTGGTGCGCGGCCTGGACAGCCTGCAGGCCCAGGACGCCCTGATCCAGGACAAGCAGGCCGCCGCCATGGAGGCGCTGCAGCGCCAGGGCATCCCGGCAGAAGCCACCGTCTCGCTCTGGGCGACGCTCAGCGTGGACTATTTCATACAGGCGACCCCCGAGGAGATCGCCTGGCAGTCCCAGGTGGTGATCCGCTCAGATGTGAATGAGCTGCCGCTGGTGGTCGTGCGCCCCACCACCCGGCGCGGATCCAGCGAGGTATTCATCTACGGCCCTGAGCAGGACCAGCTGTTCGCCCTGGTCACAACCATGCTTGATCAGCTGGGGCTCAATATCGTCGCCGCCCGAATCGAGACGGCCGACAACGACTACACCCTGCACAGCTACCTGTTACTGGAAGAAAACGGCGACCCGATCGGCGGCCCGCTGCGCGAAGAAGAGATCCGTGATGCCTTGCATAAGGGCCTGCGGCGGCCCGAGCGGGTCGACCTGCTGGCCACCCGGCGACTGCCCCGTCGGTTGCGCCATTTCACGGCCCCCACCCAGATCGAGTTCTCCCAGGACCTGCGCAATCAGCGAACCCTGGTGCGACTGCGCACCAGCGACCGGCCGGGGCTGCTGGCCCGCGTCGGACTGGCCTTTGCCGACTGCAGAGTGCGGCTGCTCAACGCCAAGATCGCCACGCTCGGTGCCGAGGCCGAGGACGTCTTCTTCGTGACCGACCACCGCGGTCGCCCGCTGCACGAGCAGGCCGAGCTCGACTGCCTGCGCAACGCCCTGCTGGATCGGCTGAGCCGCGCCACACCCGATCGCTGAGCTGCCCGAGAAAGGCGATCCGGTTCGTTGATCTGGGTCAGACCCATTTGCGAATTCTCCATAATATTATTGCATTCTGAAGTTCTTTGCCCGTGCGGTCGCAGCGCCAAGTGCTAGGCAGCCCGCCGCAGACCAGTCACCCCCAGTGTTAGGAGAGCAGCGCCATGAACGACACTCCGCTTGGATTGGCCACAGCGCTCGCCTTCGCGCTCGCCCTCGGCGCAGTGCCTGGCTGGAGCGCGGAGGTCGAGCCGGCAGCCGCAGCGACGGCCCCAGGGCAGCCCGAGACACCGGCCAACGAGGCGGCGACGCCGGAGCCCTCCGCCGCAGCGACGGCCCCAGGGCAATCCGAGACACCGGCCAGCAAGGCGGCGACGCCGGAGCCCTCCGCCGCGGCCACGGCCACGGCCACCGAGACCCCGGCAGACGATCAGATCGACTCCGGCATGCCGGCCGCCCCCACCAGCTATCTCGACGCGGTGCGCGCCCAGCGCGAAAGCCTGATTGCCCGCGAGCGCGAAACCGCATCAGAGCGCAGCGATGCCATGCGCAAGCAGATGGAGGAGCATCGCGCCTGGGTGCAGAGCCAGGCACGGGCCCGCCGCCGTTGGTACGACCCCCAGGGCGAGTATCTCAGCGAGCTCAGCCAGCAGCGCACGGAGGCGATGAAGGCCCAGTCCCAGGCCCTGCGCGACCAGGCCAAGCAACAGGCCGACGCCATGCGCAAGCAGATGGACGAGATCCGCGACGCCCGCCAGCGCTGGATGCTGCAGAACACCCCTTACGGCTGGAACAACCCCTGGTATTACAACGGATTCTGACGGGGCCGGGCGGTAGGCGGTAGGCGGTAGGCGGTAGGCGGTAGGCGGTAGCGCGGCTCGCGACAGAGGCCGGCTCGGACGAGCGCCGGCTCGCGACAGCGGCCGGCTCGCGACAGCGGCCGGCTCGCGACAGCGGCCGGCGCCCGCCCACGCTTCAGGGCGCCTAAATGGGCTCCAGGCCCCGCCCGAGGCGCTAGACGGGACGGGACGCGACGGGCGCCGGCCAGCATCCGCCCATCCCTCAGGGCGCTTCGATCAGCTCCAGCGCATTGCCGTCGGGATCGCGGCAGAACAGCGCCCGGCGTCCCGAGCGGCTGAGAGTGTATGCGATGCCTGCACCCTGCAGGGCAGCGGCCAGCAGATCCAGGTCCGCCACGGTCAGCGCCAGATGACGGTCCCTGCCGCCGTGGGAGGGACGTCCGGTGACGGGGTCCGGGTTGGGCAGCTCCAAGAGGTGGACGGACCCACCGCCGATGCTGAGCCAGGCCCCCGGGAAGCCCAGCTCGGGCCGCTGCGGGTCGAGCGGCAGACCGAGCAGGTCTCGATAAAACGCGAGCGCGCGCGCGGTATCCGCCACGATCAGGCTGATGTGGTGAAATCGCGGGATTGCTCCGTTCATCGGCTCGTTCTCCACCGCTCTTTCCAGGAGCCGGCACCGCCGCCGGTCGAGCCGGTGCCTTGGTGCGCCCTCGGCCTATCCCCTATACTACGCCCCTTCGCGCGGACCACCGGCCCGGGAAGAACCCTTTGATTCCGCTTGAAATCGGCCCGGGCATGAACAGCGATCTGGCCAAGCTCCAGCCCTACCCATTCGAGAGGCTGTCCGCCCTCAAAGCCGGCGTGACGCCGCCCGCCGGGCTGGCGCACATCGCGCTGTCGATCGGCGAGCCCCGCCATCCCACGCCCCACTTCATCGCCGAGGCGGTGCTCGAGCACCTGCACGGCCTAGCCAGCTACCCGAGCACGCGCGGCAGCGCCGAGCTACGAGAGGCCATAGCCGCATGGCTGACCGCCCGTTTCGAGCTGCCCGCCGGCGGCATCGATCCGGCACGTCAGGTGCTGCCGGTCAACGGCACCCGCGAGGCGTTGTTCGCCTTCGCCCAGGCGGCGGTGGAGCGCTCCGAGCGACCACTGGTGATGATGCCGAACCCCTTCTATCAGATCTACGAGGGCGCCGCGCTGCTGGCGGGCGCCGAGCCCCGCTACCTGCCCTGCACCACCGATAGCGGCTACCTGCCTGACTTCGAGGCGGTGCCGGCCGCCGACTGGAGACGCTGCCAGCTGCTCTATGTGTGCTCGCCGGGCAACCCCACGGGGGCGGTGATGGGGCTCGACGCCCTCACCCACCTGATCGAGCTTGCCGAGCGCTACGACTTTGTCATCGCCGCCGACGAGTGCTACTCGGAGATTTACCTGGACGAGTCCCAACCACCCCCCGGGCTGCTGCAGGCGGCCGCGCGCATCGGCAACACCAGTTATCGCCGTTGCATCGCATTCCACAGCTTGTCCAAGCGCTCCAATGCCCCGGGGCTGCGCTCGGGATTCGTAGCCGGCGACGCGGCGATCATCGAGGCATTCTTTCGCTATCGCACCTATCACGGCTGCTCCATGCCCCCGCACCACCAGGCAGCCAGTATCCAGGCCTGGCAGGACGAGACCCACGTGCGCGCCAACCGGGAGCTGTACCGGCGCAAGTTCGACGCCGTCCTGGAGATCCTGGACGGCGCACTGGCCGTGGAGCGCCCCCCGGCCGGCTTCTATCTCTGGCCCGCCACCCCCGTGCCGGACACCGATTACACGCGCGGCCTGTTCGCCACACAAAACGTCAGCGTGCTGCCGGGCAGCTATCTGTCGCGCCCGGTGCAGGGCGCCGATCCCGGGGCCGGGCGGGTGCGCATGGCCCTGGTCGCCCCGCTGGAGGAGTGCATCGAGGCGGCCCAGCGCATCCGCGCCTTTACCGAATCCCTTTGAGCCACCCCTGGAGAATTCCATGAGCGAGATCGAATCCATCATCGGCGAGGCCTTCGAGCGTCGCGCCGAGATCACCCCGCGCACCGTCGAGACGCGGGTGCGCGACGCCTGCGCCGAGGCGATCCAGCGCCTGGACCGCGGCGAGCTGCGGGTCGCCGAGCGGCGCGAAAGCGGCTGGGTGGTGAACGAATGGGTCAAGAAGGCGGTGCTGCTGTCGTTCCGCATCCACGACAACTGGTTCATCAAGGGCGGATTCACCAACTACTGGGACAAGGTCGAGCCCAAGTACGCCGACTACAACTCGCGCGCGTTCCGCGACGAGGGGGTGCGGATCGTTCCGCCGGCCACGGTGCGCAAGGGCGCCTATATCGCCCCCTCCTGCGTGCTCATGCCCTCGTACATCAATATCGGCGCCTACGTGGACTCCGGGACCATGGTGGACACCTGGGCGACGGTGGGCTCCTGCGCCCAGATCGGCAAGAACGTGCACCTTTCCGGGGGCGTCGGCATCGGCGGCGTGCTAGAGCCGCTACAGGCCGCTCCGACCATCATCGAAGACAACTGCTTCATCGGCGCGCGCTCGGAGATCGTCGAGGGTGTGATCGTCGAGGAAGGCTCGGTGATCTCCATGGGCGTCTACCTCGGCCAGTCCACCAAGATCTACCACCGCGAGACCGGCGAGGTGACCTACGGACGCGTGCCCAAGGGTAGCGTAGTGGTTGCCGGCAACCTGCCCTCCAAGGACGGCAGCTACAGCCTCTACTGCGCGGTGATCGTCAAGCAGGTCGATGAGAAGACCCGCGCCAAGGTGGGAATCAACGAGCTGTTGAGGGATATCTGAAAGGCGGCGCACGGGGGATTGTAGGAGCGAGCGCCCGCTCGCGATCTCTACCGCGCCGTGATCGTCAAGCAGGTCGACGAGAAGACCCGCGCCAAGGTGGGGATCAACGAGCTGTTGAGGGATATCTGAAAGGCGGTGGACGAGGGATTGTAGGAGCGAGCGCCCGCTCGCGATCTCTACCGCGCCGTGATCGTCAAGCAGGTCGACGAGAAGACCCGCGCCAAGGTGGGGATCAACGAGCTGTTGAGGGATATCTGAAAGGCGGTGGACGGGGATTGTAGGAGCGAGCGCCCGCTCGCGATCTCTACCGCGCCGTGATCGTCAAGCAGGTCGACGAGAAGACCCGCGCCAAGGTGGGGATCAACGAGCTGTTGAGGGATATCTGAAAGGCGGTGGACCGGGGGTTGTAGGAGCGAGCGCCCGCTCGCGATAGCGGGGCTTCCAACCACCGCGGCGCCTAAAATCATGGCCCGCAAATCGCCCCCAGCCCGCCCCCGGATTACCCCGTCGGCCGGGGGACACCCCCACCTGGGCCAGCCCACGGAGAGCAGACGCACCATGGTCAGGATCTACGGCATCTCCAACTGCGACACCGTAAAAAAGGCCCGCCTGTGGCTGGACGGGCATGGCGTCGCTTACCAGTTTCACGACTACAAGAAGGCGGGCGTCGACGCGTCAATGCTGCGCGCCTGGGTCGCGGAGCTCGGCTGGGAGAGCCTGCTCAACCGCCGCGGCACGACCTGGCGCAAGCTGGCCGAGGAGCGGCGCGCCGGGATCGACGAGGCGGGTGCCATCGCGCTGATGCTCGAGACTCCTTCGATCATCCGCCGGCCGGTGCTCGACCTGGGAGACCGGCGTCTGGTCGGCTTCGACCCGGCCGCGTACGCCGCCCGGCTGGGCGCCTGAGCGGTGCCACAGGGAGTCTGAGCCCATCCCCATCCTCGCTCCGCGCGCGCGGCGGCCCGCGCACACCGCCCTCGTCCTGGCCTGGGTCGCAGCCATGCTCGCCCCGGCCTCGCCGGTGCCGGGGGGTGTCCACCCGATCGCCCCAGCCGCGGCCGCAGCCCCTACGCCGAGGGACGCGGCAGTCGCCGGGGCCTTGGAGCAACTGAGCCGCGTACGCCGTACCGCCGGGCTGGGTGCCTTCGCTTGGTCGCCGCAGCTTGCCCGCGCGGCCCAGGCTCACGCGGACTACCTGGCACAGCGTTTCCCGGAGCCACTGCAGCCCACCGAGATTCCGGCACACACCGAGGAGCCCGACACGCCGGGCTTCACCGGCAAGACCCCGGCGGAGCGTGCCCTGGCGGCCGGGTATCCGCACCGCAAGGTGGACGAGAACGTCAGCCTCGGGCGGCGCGCCCCCGAGGCGGCGATCGACGGACTGATGACCGCGATCTACCACCGCCTGTCGCTGCTCGACGGCACCACCGACGAGATCGGCATCGGACACGCCGGCGCGGTCTACGTCCTGCTCGAGGGGCGGTCCGACTACCGGGACCTGTGCGGCGGAAAGATCCCGGAGGCACGCTACGAGCCTCCGGCCCTGTGCCTGGGGCGGCGGGTGGCAGCGCGTTATGTGGAGGCACTCTGCAAACCCCTGCCGGAGACCGCGCACTACCAGCCACCCTACCGCTACGGCTGCCCGCACGGGGTACGCCTGGATCGCCGTTACATGGAGCAGCTGTGCGCCTCGCCCCCTGCCGACGCCCTGCTCGAGGGGTCCGGCTCCTATACCGAGCCCTGCGGAGCGGGCACCCGCATCGCCGCAGACTGGTGGCGGCGTTTCTGCGACGACCTCCCCGGCCCGGCCCGCTATCGGGGCAGCCCTCACTACTACAGCCTGTGTGACGACAACCGCAAGCTCGATGGGCAATGGCTGCACGACTATTGCGCCGGTCTGCCGGCCAGCGCCGACTATGCCTACAACGGCAGCTACGTGGAGGTCTGCAAAGACCCGGAGCTACGCATCCATGCTCAATGGCTGGGACGCCTGGACAAGCTCCGGCGCACCGCCCAGCCGCGCCAGCTGGTCTGGCCCCCGGACGGCGCCGTGGACGTGCCCCCAGCGTTCTACGAGGAGTCTCCCGATCCGCTGCCCGACCTCGAGACCGCCGGCGATCCGCTGTCCATCCAGTTCAATCCCGACCGAGTCGCCACAGTGCAGATCCAGGACTATCACCTCTGGCGGGTGGAGGCTCGGACCCCGCGGCGGGAGATCCCCTTGCGCTCGCTCAACGCCCGCAGCGACCCGCATCATAAGCTCGGGGCACTCGACTACGGCTTCTTTCCGCTGGAGCACCTGGGCTGGGGACGGCGCTACCAGGCCCAGGTCCACGCGCTGGTCGACGGCAAGCCCCTGAGCCTGAAGTGGGGCTTCTCCACCCGCGACCCGGGTGTCCCGGTGCTCAGCCCCGGAGGCGCGCAGCACCGACTGGAGATCCCTGCGGACCACCGGTTCCTGCTGTTCCTGCCACCCACCACCGAGGCGCCGCGTCCCCTGGCAGCCTACAGCTACCGGGCGCCCGCGGCCGCCCGGGTGGAGGTGGAGCCCCTCGACTACAACAGTGCGGTGTTTCGCGTCTCGGGCGCGGGCTGCCAAACAGTCGTCCTCGAGCTGGCCGGAGGCCACTGCATCGAGCTGCAGGCCCGGGGATGCGCCCGCCCTGCCCCGGGCACACCTGGCGACACCGTCCCGCAGGCCTCCCGGTCAGGGCAGACGTCGGGCAATCGGCCGAGCAGGCCGGAGGCCGGGTAGCGGGAGAGGGCGACAAACGCCTGCCCGAAAGAGCCGTCGATGCCAACGCCCATGCGCGCCCACCCCTCATGCAGCTGGTCGACCCGGTCGATCCCGCGGCCGACCGAGCCTGTTCAAGGGACGCGCAGTCCGGCCTCCGTCCGAAGCATAGCGACCCAGTCACTGAGGGTCGACCCCTGGTATGCAGGCCCAGGGGGCAAATGACCCCAGACCGGAAGCGGCCAGCAGGCATCCCCGGGCCGGCGACCCACCAGATGCAGGTGCAGCTGCGGCACCAGGTTGCCGATGGCCGCCAGGTTCACCTTCGGCCAGTCGAGCCGATGCTTGATGAAGTGCGATACCGCATGGGCCTCCGAAAGGATCTCGGAGAGCACGGGCGGGGGCAGGTCCAGCAGGTCCGTGGCATCGGTCTCCGGCACCAGGATGAGCCAGGGCAGCGTGGCATTGCGGTTGAGCAGCAGGTGACACAGGGCGAAGCGCCCCAGGACATGACAGTCTTCGCGCAACCGCTCGTGGATCTGGAACATACGAGCAATCCTCCCGCCTTACGGCAAGCCGACGTCGCTGGCCCCTGCGTGCACAACGTGCAGCCGCCGACACTCACCGGGTGTGCGAGGCGGGCCGCGCGACCAGGCGGACGTGAAGCCTCAGGGTATCTTCGACCCGCAGCGCGCCGCCCAGGACGCTGAACGGGGCCATACCCAGATCGGTCTGGTTGATGGTGAGATCGCCGCTCGCCATCAGCCGCCCGTCGGCTATCTGAAGCTTCACCGGCGCCACCTGCCGGGATGAGCCCGCTTTGACGGTCACGACGAAGCTCAGCCGGGGGCGTTGCGGGGGCCCGGATTCGACCCAGGCACGGGCGGTCACGAACGGGTAGTGATCGACGTCGAGCACCCGGGGCCCCAGCAGGTTGGCGCGGGTACCCTTGATGTCGGCCGCGGAAGGGCTGGTGTCGAAGTTCGGACCGGCTGCGGCGCGCATGTCCGGGTCGTCCACTATCAGGTCCCCGGTCGGGAAGTACAGGTCCGCCCGGGAGGTCGAGAAATCTTCGCCGAGCCAGATCAGCCCGCGTACATCGCGGCTGGCGATGACATGGTTGTGGCCCAGCCGCGCCAGGCGCCCGCCGCGCAAGACGTAGATCAGGATCTCGGAGTCCTCCGGCACGATCCGCCACAGCCGACCCGGTTCTCGCGCCTCCAGGTCCGTATAGTCCTGCCAGGGAAACCCGGCCGGATAGGCGATCGGCGGCGCAGCCTCCCGGGGCGGCGGCGCGGCACAGCCGGCGAGCAGAAACAGCAGGGCTGCAAGGACCGCGGGCAGACGCGACATGCTCAGGGGCCCTGGGTCAGCACCAGGTCCGCCTGCACCTGCACATCGAGCCCGATATCGTCGCCGCTCGACCATTCTCCCTCGCCCAGATTGAAGTCGGCTCGCTTGAGTCGGGTGTCCACGCGTAACCGGGCCCGCGTGCCTTGCGGATGCCATTGAAACGGCACCGCGATATCGCGACTCACCCCCTTGATGGTCAAACGCCCCCAGGCCAGGAACCCCTCGCCGCCCGGCGCCTCGAATCGGGTGCTGACGAATCTGGCCTCGGGAAAATGGGCGAAGTCGAGCCACTCGGGCCCACCCATAGCCTGGTCTCGGTCTTCGCTTTGGGTGTCGACGCTGGTGACATCGATCCGGACATCGAAGGACCCCTGGTCGAGACGTGCCGGGTCGAACTGCAGATCCGCCTTCCAGCGGCGAAACACCCCCTGAAAAGGCGCGCCCTGCCAGGTGGCCGTAAACCCCAGGCGGCTCTGCCCGGGGTCGACCCGCCAGGGGCCCGCCAGGGCGCTGGCCGCCAGCGTCAGCAGCAGCGCGCCCAGCAATCCCCGCGGTACGCTCACGAGCGAGCCCCTCCGCGCCGGGCCAGGCCCGGCAGCATGCCGGTCAACACGCCGTCGCGGTCCCGGAAATGGTGCTTGAGGGCCGCCGCCACATGCAGGCTCAGGGCGACGGCCAGCAGCCAGAACAGCGCCAGATGCACCGCCTCGGCGCCATGCTGAACGCCCTTGCTCGGTCCGACCAGGCTCGGCACCGGCAGCACCCAGAACCACTTCAAGGGAAAGTTCGCGGCGGAGTTGATGATCCAGCCGCTCAAAGGCATGAGCAGCAGGATCAGGTAGAGCGCCAGGTGGCTCACCCCGGCAAGGCGCCGCTCCCAGGCCCGCATGCTGGCAGGGAATGCGGGCCGAGGATCGAGCAGCCGCCACGCGACTCTCAGCGCCGTCAGCGCCAACACTGTCAGCCCGAGCGACTTGTGCCAGACGAACAGCTCGATCTTGGTCGGTGACAGGCGCCAGCTGACCGCCACCCACCCGAGCACCATGAGTGCGAAGATCATCAGGGCGCTAAGCCAGTGCAGTCCAACGGCCGTGTGACCCCAGCGTGTCGGAGCGTTGCGCCAGCGCCCGCCCGAGCCAAGGGAGGCAGCGTCGCGGGGCCCCGCCTGGGACCGCCGCGGGCTCATGCCGCGGGGCTATCGCACGGCAGATAGGTGATCAGCGACAGGGCCGCCCCCTGGGGATCGCGCACCACGCAGAAGCGTCCCACGTTCGGGATGTCTGTGGGCGGGACGAGAATCTGGGCACCCAGGGACTGGGCCCGTGCACAGCGCTGATCCACATCGTCGACGGTGACATAGGCGCCCCAATGCGGCGGCGCCCCACCGGCGTCCGGCGGCATGCCCATGACGCCGCCGATCTGCTCGTCGCCATTGCGGATCAGGGTATAGATGAAGCCCTCCATGGGGACATCCTCGAGCTGCCATCCGAGCAGCTCGCGATAAAAGGCCTTGGCCCCTTCGGGGTCCGAGGTCATCAGCTCGTTCCAGCCGAAAACCCCATGGGTGCTCTGTTTCCCGCTCATTGTCGGTCTCCTCCGGTCGGTGATCGTCTCGCTGCAATAGTGTAGGAGCCTGTCGGACTTGCGACTGTCCTACTGCGGAAAAGCGGATATCGGCCAGATTTCCCGATCCATCTCGTCAAATAGCTACGGCTATTCCATCCTTAGGTCCGTAAACGGCACATCCATGATGCCACTACTCTCCTCAATCGATCGAAAAATCCGACTCGATCCCGCTTTCCCTCGTTACGAACGCCCAAGTCCGACAGGCTCCGAAATGATCCGGCCCGCTGCGTGCGGGTGACAACGCCCTTTTTCGGGAGAACGGGCGGACCGCGCCCTCAGAGCAGCTCGGCGATCAGCCCGGCGGCGAGCCAGCCTTTGAGCAGAATCGCGGCGCGCAGGGCGACCTGCTCCGCGGCTGTCCATTCGAGCAGCGTCTCGCACAGCCCCGCGAAGTCGGCCCCCTGGGCGACCGCCTTCAGGGCCGCCGCTTCGTCCGGCGACAGGGAGCGGAAACGGGTGGTCAGGTCCGCGCGCCAGATCAGCACGCAGACCGGCTCCGGCAAGGGCTCCGCCGGCGGGACAGCCTGTCCTTCCTTGAACGCGCGCCAGACGCCCAGGGTATTCCATCGGCACTCCGTCAGACGCACCGACGCATGCAGGCGCATGCGCAACGCCGGCCAGGCGCTCGGCGGCACAGCCGCCGCATCGCGCTCGCCCGCGACCGGCTCGTCGGCGGCGTCGAACGCCCCCGCCAGGGCCCACTCGAAGGCCGCCAGCTCGGCCAGGTGCCCCGCCTGCGCATAGGGCGGCGTCTGCGCCAGGAACATATTCATATGGCGACCCAGCCAGCGCAACGAGAACGCGACGGAGGGGTGGGCGCGGCAATAGGCCCGGCCCAGCTGGCCGAACGCCTCCTCACCCAGCACCGCGTGCAGCGCCTCGAAGTCGCTCGCCAGCGCCTCGACCAGGCGCGCCTCGTAGGCGTTGCGGTAGATCCCGAGCCGAAGCTCGGCGCCCAGGCGCTCATCGTCCACCACATGGGCGGCGATCTCGGGCTCGCCGGAGAACAGGTGGGCCTTGAAGGCGGCCTGCAGGCCGCTCAGGGCAGACATGCGCGCACCTTCGTCTGCGGCTCGCCGATGGCGCGAGCCTGCTCCAGCTCACCGAGCAGCTCCGCAAAGGGGGGAAAGTTGTCGTCGCGCTCGATCATCGCGGACACCGTGCCGAAGCGCTCCACCGCTGCGGCATAAAGGTCCCAGACCGCCGCGACGACCGGCTGGTCGTGGGTGTCGACGATATAATCGCCGTAGTCGCTGTGACCCGCGATATGAATCTGCCAGACGCGCTCGGCCGGCATGGCGTCGAGGTACTCCAGGGGCTCGAATCCGTGGTTCACCGCGCTGACATAGATGTTGTTGACATCGAGCAGCATCAGGCAGTCGGCCTCCTCGGCCACCGCCCGGTAGAACGCCCACTCGCTCATCTCCGAGTGGCGGTAGGTCAGGTAGCTCGAGACGTTCTCCAGCAGCATGCGCCGGCCGAGCATGTCCTGCACCTCGCCCACACGCCGGGCGACCTGGCGCACCACCTCGCCGGTATAGGGCAGGGGCAGCAGGTCATGGACCTGGTGGCCGCCCTGACCGGTCCAGCACAGGTGATCCGAGATCCATTCGGGCTCGACGCGCTGGATCAGTGCCTTGAGCTGGCGCAGGTAGTCCCGGTCGAGGCCGTCCGTCCCTCCGATCGACAGCGACACCCCGTGCATGACCATCGGATAGTGCTCGCGGATGCGATCGAGGTAGTGCAGCGCCTTGCCGCCCGCGACCATGTAGTTCTCGGAGATGATCTCGAGCCAATCCACCGCGGGCCGCGCGGCAAGGATGGTCTCGTAATAGGTCGGCCGCAGCCCCAAACCGAAGCCGAGAAAGGGCCTTTCGCCCGGATGCGGACGTGCGTCCGCCATCGTCCCCTTGTGCATTATCAGCTGATCCCCTTTGCACACCGAAACTGCAGGAGGGCGGCGCCTCGCCGCCCTCCTGCGATTGACCTTAGTCGTCCATCACGTGGCCGCCCTTGGCGTCGCACTCATCCTTGGACATGTTGAGGAAACCCTGGCCCTTGCAGCTGCCGTGACCTTTGCAGGCATTGTTGGCGGTCTTGCAGTCGTTCTGGCCCTTGCAGGCGTTCACGCCGTAACACTCGACCGTCGCGGTGTCGCCCGCGGCGACGGCCATCGGCGCGGCGGCGAACAGGCCGGCAGCGGCCAGGGCGAGAGCGGCACCTACAGTCTTGGTGGCATTCATAGATAGATCCTCGATTGGGTGGATGCGGTAATGGGTCGCCTCGGCAGGGCCTGCCCGAGTCACCGGTTGGTGCCTCTCTGCCGCCCCGTCGTGGTCCACGGGCCGTTCGCCCGGGTACCAGACCAGACCGGAGGCACCTGTGGGATATTTCAGACCATGATGCTGGGGTTTGTGAAGGCCCGGCGGAGCTGAAATCCTTCCGAGCCATCACGCGGGGCGCCGCCCCGAGCACACGCCCGATCCGGGCAGGCCAGCGGTAGCCTGCGCCGCGGACTATCGGCAGCGGCAGAGCTGGGAAGAATCGGCGACGCCGGTAAGCTCCTCCAGCGGCGCGGGCCTGCCCACGGCGTGGCCCTGGGCATAGTCGACGCCGATCTCGCGCAGCTTGCCCAGTATCGCCTCGCTCGACACCCATTCGACCACCGTTCCCAGCCCCACCGAGCGACTCACGTGATGCACCGCCTCGACGATGGCGCAATCCAGCGGGTCGCTGAGCAGATGCTGGACCAGATGCCCATCGATCTTGAGAAAATCGAACGGCAGGGTCTTGAGGTATGCGAACGACGCCAGGCCGCTGCCGAAATCATCGAGAAAGAAACGGCAGCCCAGGGCGCGGATCTGCTCCATGAAGCGGCTGACGCGATCCACGTTGGTGATGGCCGCGGTCTCGGTGATCTCGAATGCCACGCTGTGGACCAGCTCCGCGAGCCCCATGCACTGATCCTTGACGAACGCCAGAAAACGGTCATCGGAAAGGGACTGCCCCGAGAGATTGATACCGAAGATGCGCCCGCGCGCGATGCCGGGATTCGCGCGCAGCCACCGGAAGCCCTCGGTCACCACCCAGCGATCCAGAACACTCATCAGGTTGTAACGCTCGGCTGCGGGGATAAACTGGGTCGGCAGAATCAGGCTGCCGTCGGACTCGCGCATCCGCACCAGCAGCTCGTGATGCCGGACCCGGTTGTCGGCCAGTGACAGGATCGGCTGCTGGTACAGACAGTAGCTGTCCTTCTCCAAGGCCCTGGTCAGGCGCGAGATCCATTCCATCTCGCTGCGTCGCCGAGACAGCTCCGTATCCGAAGCGCGGTAGACCTGCGCCCGCCCGCCACCCTTCTGCTTGGCCAGATAACAGGCGCTGTCCGCCGCCACCATCAGCCGATCGCTATCTTCGCTGTCGCGATCTATGGCCACCAGACCCGCGCTGACCCGGACGGGAAAGCTCCTGGTCTCCCAGACGAACCGGAACTGCTGGACCGCCTCGATCAGCTGCGCCACGAGTCGCTGGGCCTGCTCGATGCTACAGCCCTGCAGCAGCAGGCCGAATTCGTCGCCACCGAGCCGACCGAGCAGATCGGCGCCGCGGATGCGCTGCTGCATCAGGGTCGCGAGGTCTCGCAGCAGCCGGTCGCCCGCCAGGTGGCCGCAGGTGTCGTTGATGATCTTGAATTGATCAAGATCCAGGTAGCCCAGGACATGGGTGGCCCCCCCTTCTCCGGAGTCCTCGAGCAGCATCTGCAGGCGGCGCTCGAACTCGTAGCGGTTGAGCAGCCCGGTGAGCGCATCGTGCCGCGCCTGATGCTGCAGTGCCTCCTCGGCCTCGCGCCGGGCGCGCCGGTGGCGGGCCTCGGTCAGCTCTCTGAGGATCACCGGGGGCAGGCGCGCAAGATTCTCCTTCATGACATAGTCGTGGGCACCGGCGCGCATCAGCTGCACCGCACGCTGCTCGCCGATGGTCCCCGAGACGATGATGAACGGCAGGTCCTGGCCGGTGTCCTTGAGCACCTGAAGCGCCCGCAAGCCGTCGAGGCTCAGGCATGTTGAAGTCGGAGATCACCAGGTCCCACTGGTCCTCCGCGAGCTCCCGGCGCATCCCCTGCTCGGTCTCCACGCGCCTGAGCGTCGGGGCAAACCCGCCCTTGCGCAGGGCATGGAGCACCAGCAGCTCGCTGTCCGCGGAGTCCTCGACCAACAATACCCGCAAGGGCGTGGCAGCTGGGTCGCTCACGCCGGCGGAGGCTCGTTCACGGTCAGCCAATACTCGCTGACCTGGCGGACCAGGGCCACCAGCTTGCCGTAATCGGAGGGCTTGCAGACGTAGCTGTTGGCGCCCAGATCGTACCCGGCGGCGCGGTCGGAGTACTCGCGCGAGGAGCTGAACAGCACTACCGGCAGGCGACGGGTGCGGGGCTCTTCACGCAGGCGCCGCAGCACCTCCAGCCCGGAGAGGCTGGGCAGGTTGATGTCCAGCAGCACCAGCCAGGGCATGACGTTCGCGGGCCGACCGGCATAAGGGCCCTCGCACCAGAGAAAATCCAGGGCCTCGAGACCATCGCGCACCGTGTCCACGGCAAAGCGCACACCGGACGTCCGAAGGGCCCTGCCGATCAGGGCAAGGTGATCGGGATCGTCTTCGACAACCAGCACGTGGCTCATCGCCCTCCCCTTGCGGCCCCGACATCGCACACCGGGCGTCGGTCGGACAGGGCATCGTCGCGCTCACGCTCGCCCCTGGGAAGCGTGAAGTAGAAGGTCGCGCCTCGCTCCACGGCCGCTTCGGCCCAGATCCGGCCGCCGTGGCGATGGATGATCCGCTGGACCGTGGCCAAGCCAATGCCGGAGCCTGGGAAGTGGCCCTCCGGATGCAGCCGCTGGAACGCCCGGAACAGACGCGAGGCCTGCGCCATGTCGAATCCCGCGCCATCGTCACGCACGAAGAACACATCCGACTGCTCAGCCTGCGGCAAACAACCGAGCTCAATACGCGCTGCCGCATGCCCCGCGGTGTACTTCCAGGCGTTGCCGAGCAGGTTCTGGAGCAGGCTCTCGAGCAGACGCTCGTCGCCGCGTACGCTGAGGCCGTCCCGCAGGGCCCAGGTCACCGCACGCCCCGGGTCCTGGGCCTGGATCTGCTCAGCCACTCGCCGGGCCAGACCGGAGAAATCGCAACGGCGGATCTCGAGGGTCCCGCGGGTCGCGCGCGCGAGCTTGAGCAGGCCGTCGATCAGATCGGACATGCGCTGGCTGGCCGCAGTGATGCGCCGCAGACAGTCGCACCCTTCCTCGTCGAGCTGTCCGGCATGCTCCTCCAGCAGGATGGTGCCGAAGCCCTGGATGCTGATCAGCGGCGCACGCAGGTCGTGGGAGACCGAGTAGGAGAAGCACTCCAATTCCTGATTCGCCGCCTGCAGCTCAGCCGTGCGCTGGTCCACTCGTTTCTCCAGCTCGTTCACCAGCTGCTGCAGCTCGCCGAACAGTCGGGCGTTCTCGATCGCGGTGCTCACCTGGGTGGCGAACAGGGTCAGCAGGCTCAGGTCGCGCTCCTGGAAGCTGCCGCCGCCGCGCTTGCCCAGACCCGCCAGCCCGCCGATGATCGCCCCCTTCCCGAACAGCGGCACCAGCAGCGCCGAGCGCATGCCCTCCTCCCAGGGCGTTTTGTCCGGCATCCACCATTCGCGCGGCTGTCCGAACAACAGCGGCCGCGCATGGCTGAGCACCCACCCGCACATCCCGACGTGGATCTTGTAGCGCACCCCGACAATCTCCTCGGCGTGCTCGCCGACGGCCGCGGCATAGACGTAGGCGTCGCGCTCGGGCTCGATCATCGGTATCACCAGGGTATCCGCCTGAATCAGCTCCCGGGCCTTTTCGGCGACCAGGCTCAGCACGCGGTCGAGGTCGAGCTCCGAGACTATGGCCTCGCCCACCGCCTTGAGCAGATCGATCTCGCGCTCACGCGCCAGCAGTGCCTCGGCGCCGGTCTCGCCCTCGCAGATCCCCTGCAGCAGCTCGTTGGTCTCCGCCAGCCGCCGTACCCTGGCGCGCAGGTCGTGGACCTCAGCTTCCAACTCCGCAAAGGACGGCGTCTCGCTATTCACGGCCGGGCGTCAGATGATGATGTTGAACTGGGCGTTCATGGCGTCCTTCATGTAGGCGGTGACGCCCTTGACCGGCAGATCGGGAACGATCAGGTCGTCCACACTCAGCCCCAAGGCATCCACGCAGATCTGGCACAGGCTGAAGGGCACGCCCTGCTCGTAGGCTGCGTGGATCAGCTCTTCCAACGTCGCCATACGCTTGCGCCGCAGAATGATGTTGAACACCCGCGGACCCAGCCCCATAAGGTTCAGCCGCGACAGCGGCAGATAGTCGGCACCGCCCCGGTTCAACACCTCGACCAGCCTCTGCAAGAGGAAATCCGTCTCCGGCTGGCGGTACTTGGACTCTTTGACCGGATCGTAGCGCGGGCGACGGGCGAACAGCCCGCGACGCTTCTTCAGGCAGTTGGCGCCCCATAGGGTGAACCAGACCTTCATCTCGACCCCCATGGCGGCGAAGCCGGTGATGATCATGAATGCCACCAGGGCCTTGTCCATCTCCCCGCTGAGCAACATCACCGTGCCTCTTTTCTTATCGTCCATCACTTCGCCGTTCACAGCTGCAGCAGCATGCTGACGCGTCGGCCCTCCCGGCTCACCTCTAACACCCGGTGTCCGTTCTCTTCACAGTAGTCCCGGACCTCCTCCTCGAAGACAGGATCATCCCCGGTGATCAGCAGCCGCCCCCCGGGCGGCATCTGCCCGGCCGCCTTGGACAGGCGGATCAGCGGTACCGGACAACAAAGCGACGTGACATCGAGCTCACACACCAAGCCCATCTCGGCCCCCTTCGCATGGTTTTGGCTCGACGGTTCTCTAGCGCTACCGGCGAGGGCTCTGGACAGGATATGACATTCCTGTCCGAGGGCGCATCCTCCCCCGCCCCGGTGGCCCGCTTCCCGCGAGCCTGCCCGGACGATGCCCTCGTACGCTAATCATAGCGGCGAAGCGGACCACGCGTGCCAAACCCTGAGATCCTCCCCCCGACAGGCGCGAGCCGCAGCCCGACATGCCCGAGGATTGCTCCGGCGGTCCGGGCCCCCAGGGCCGCCGCGGCTCGGGCAGACATACGGCTCAGGGCCGGCAGGCTGTCGGCCGGTAGAGCCGGTTGAGACCCCCAACCTCGGCATAGGTGTTGATGTAAGCCTGGAAGCAGGGGCAGAAGCGCCACTCACCGTAACGGCGCAGCAGGTCGCTGCCCGGGATATTGACACGGCTCGCGAGGGTCGCGACATGCCGCGAGACTATTCCACCAGCCGCCGCCGTTCGGCCTTTGACCGAGATCCAGTCACCCGGGACGTCCGTCCACCCGCGCGCGCGCCAGAATGGGCAGGTAGACCCAGCAAAAGATGCCGAAGGCGAGCAGCCAGCACAGGCCGGCAAGCATGATCCAGGCCAGGTACCCGCCGGGGACCGCCCAGGGACCCAGCACTCGCGCCGCGGCGGCCAGATTGGCGAGCAGGAAGGCCGCACCCACGGCGGGTCTGGCGCGCAGCGGCCGACCGGTGTGCCCAAGCGCGACCCGCGCCATCATGCCGAGGGTGCTGACCCCCAGGGCACCGACGGTCAGGGCATGGGTCGCGAGACTGGTTGGAAACAGCCCGAGCGCCGCCAGCCCCTGGAGCAGGAAGCCCGCGGCCAGCCAGCCATAGCCGCTGAACAACACCCAGAGGATCGGGATACCCCAGACCTGCCGCTGGTGCCAGCCCGCCAGGCGCACCGCCTGCACCAGGCCCAAAGCCAACGCGAGCACAGCGACCGGAGCCCCGGAGCCGCCGGCAAGGTGGAGCGCCGCCAGGGCGATCAGCAGCACCGGCCCGACCCACTCCACCCAGGGCCGGCGCAGCGGGCGGGCCCCGGCGATGGCGCGCTCGGTGAAGAACGGCAGCACCCGGCCGGCCACCCAGATCAACAGCAGCAGCACCAGATCGAGCATCAGCTCGGTGCCCCGGCGGCCGGCACCCGCCAGCCAGCCGAGCGCCTCGGCGTGGACCAGGGCGTTCGCCAGGGCCATGGCGAGCACCAGGGGCAGGAACAGCCGATTGACCCGCCCCCTCCCCCGCCACAGGGGTCGCAGCAACGCCAGACCCAGGAGCGGCAGGAAGGCCAGATCCACGCCGGCAATCGCCCAGGGCGGCACATCGGGCAGCCAGGGCAGCAGCCTTCCCAGCAGCCAGAGCAGCGCAAGTGCCGCGAGCGGGACCCCCGTGGGCGTGTCCACGCCGGTCCAGTTGCGCACGGCGGTGAGCAGGAACCCGGCGACCACCGCCGCCACATAGCCGAACAGCATCTCGTGGCTGTGCCAGCCGAGCCGCCCGTAATAGGCGTCAGGCGCCATGCCCCGGTGCCAGAGCAGCAGCCAGAGCGCGATCAAGATGAACGCGCCGAGGCCGGCCAGCGCGAAGAACGGTCGAAATCCGAGGGCGAAGGGGGCAAATCCCCGCAGGGCGCCGGTGTTCGGCGGCTCCTGGATCTGGATGGTTGGCATCGATGGTCTCCGGTTGGCACCATTGAAGCCCACCGGGAACGGCCCGCCTTGATTCCGGTCAATCGTCTCCCCGATCCGGGCCGAACGCGAGAGCGGCGCGGCCCTGCCCTCGATGGCTTGATCGCGAGCGGGCGCTCGCTCCTACGAGATCGCGCGCAGGCGCTCGCTCCTACGGGATCGCGAGCAGGCGCTCGCTCCTACGGGATCGCGAGCGGGCGCTCGCTCCTACGAGGGCGGCGGCCCGCGGGGGATGGCGGTCAGAGCGTCGCCGGCGGGCTCGGGCCCCCGCTGGCCGAGCGCAGCTCGGGGCGCGGCGGCCGACGCAGTCGGGCGTACATCTGGGCGTCATAGCCGTAGAGGTCGTCAAAAAACCTCACCTCGCCATCGCGTTCGACATAGACGGTGAAATAGACCATGTAGATGGGTAACGGCTCGCGCAGCCTGACCCAATGGGGCTTGCGGCCGGCGACCAGGGGGTGGCCCACCTCCGGGGAGGACTCGTCAAGCACGCGATCGACCAGCTCGGCCGGCTTCTCGACGCGGATGCAGCCATGGCTGAGATTGCGCTTGGCCTCGGCGAACAGCTTGGCGGTCGGCGTGTCGTGCAGATACACCGCATAGGGATTGGGCAGCAGGAACTTCACCAGGCCCAGGGCATTATCGGGACCTGGGCGCTGGCGCAGCTGGTAGGGGAAAGTGCGGGCGGTGTAGGCCTTCCAGTCGATGCCGCTCGGGTCGACGTTCTGGCCGCCCAGGCGCACCTCCATGTGCTTACGCTCCAGGTATCTGGGATCGCGCTGGAGCAGGGGCAGCAGCTCGCGCACGGCGATATGGCGCGGCACCGTCCAGTACGGATTGAAGACCACGTACTCGACCTTGTCGGCAAACACCGGCGTCGGCCAATCGTCCTGCCCGACAATGACCTTCATCTCCAGGGTGACCTGTCCGTGCTCGAACAACCGCAGCCGGTACTCGGGGATGTTGACCAGCAGATAGCGCTCACCGAGGTCCGCGGGCAGCTCCCGCCAGCGCGCCAGCTGCAGCTCGATACGCTGGACCAGCTCGCCCACCGGGGCGCTCAGCGCCTTGCGGGTGTCCGGGCCCACCCGCCCGTCGGGCTTGAGGCCGTGGCGCTCCTGGAAGCGCTTGACCGCGGCCTCCACGCCTCGATCGAAACGCTGGTCGGCGCTGCGGGCACTCGCCTGGTCGATCTCTCCGGTCCGCAACAGCCGGGCGGTGAGCACCCGGACCGCCGGGTCGCTATCGCCCCGGCGCAGGATCGGTCCCGGCGGCAGCGGCTGCCAGTCGCCCTCGGCGGCCAGCGCGCGATAGCGCTTCAGGGCTTGCTGAAGACGGCCGTACTCGGGCTGTCTCGGAATCAGCCGTGCCAGCGCCGCGTCGGGCTCTGCGCTCCGCGCTGCCTCGTCCAGCACAGCCTCCGCATCGACCTTCCGAGCCCCGATGTGCCACCCCTTGATCCCTTGCCCAAGCAGCGCCGGACCGGTGATCATGTCGTCGGCGAAGTCCAGGAACGCCTGGGTCAGTCGCAGGTCCATGCGTGCCGCCTGCCGGGCGGCCGAGTCGCCGGGACGGGCGACCAGCACCGCCGGCCAGAGCGAGAGCGGGTCATAGCGCGCCGGGTCCAGCCCATCGAGCCCGGCGCGCGTCAGGCGCCCGCGCAACCTCCATCCGGCCTCGGTCAGGCGCCCCGCGCGGTGCCAGATCGGGTGAAAGCCATACTTCGCATAGACCCAGAAAATGCGCTCGTCCGCGTCCGGTGACGAGCCGATCAGGGCGAGCGCCTCCGTGATGGCTGCCGCGTCCGCAGCCGAGCGTAGACAGATGTCCGTCGCCGTGGGCGCAGGGACTCCAACGCTGTTCATCGAACCGGGCGATCCCGCCGCGGCGGTAGCGACCGAGGTCGCCAACAACAGACACGCCGCCAATAGCAGGGAATATCCCAAGGCGGCCTCCCCCCCGGTTTCGTTCCGGGTCAGCTGAGACACCGTCAGGTTACAGGGAAATCGCAATCAGAAACAGGATGACAACCGTCCGCTGAGGCACACCGGCGCGATAGACAGTGGGTCGGGTGCCCGGGCCGGGCGCGAGCGACGAGACAACACCGGAGCCAAAGCAGGCGCTAGGGCCGTCCCGCGCCTCGCGGATGCCGGCCGAGCTGGCCCGAGCGAATCGCGAGCAGCCCGACGCTGAGCATCACGACGGATTGCCACTCCGCAAACAGCGTCAGACCGAGGATCAGGCCCGGGTAGACATCCAGAGCCAAAGACCCTTCCGGCAGCACCAGGCTGCGCTCGGTCGAGCCCATGACGGCTATTCCTACGAGTGGGGTGAGATGGGAGAGATCAGCGGCGATTCAGCGCACCCCCGCCGGCGCGCCGCCTGCTCAGGCATCGCCGTCCGCTGCATGCCGCTCCTCGGCCAGCCGCTTGAGGGCCATGCGATCGACCTTGCCGGTGGGGTTTAGCGGCATCTCTTGCAGAAGCTCGACCTGCTCGGGTGCCTTGTAGCCCACCCGTTGGCGAGCGAAGGCGATTAGGTCTCTGGCGGTGGGTGGCGGAAAGCCATCCTTTAGGGTGACATAGGCCCGGACGTTCTCCCCGTGCATCAGGTCATGGACACCCACCACCCCGACGTTCTCGACCGACTCGTGCTCGAGCAACGCCTCCTCCACCTCCTGGGGGCAGATGTTCGAGCCATCGTGCACGATGATCTGCTTCTTGCGCCCACGGAATCTCAGGTAGCCCTCGTCGTCTGCCTCCATGACGTCCCCCGTATCCAGCCAGCCCTCCCGGAACAGCTCCTCGGTCGCGGACCGGTTGTTCCAGTACCCGATAGTAGCCGTATCCGAGCGAGCCCAAAGGCGCCCCGCGACCCCGACCGGCAGGTCTCCCCGGCCGTCATCCCGGATCGCGAGCGCGACACCGGGCACCGGACGTCCCACTGAGCCGATCTTGATCAGGCCCGAGGGCGGATTGAGGGTAAGCAGCCCGGCCTCGGTCATACCGTAGCCCTCGTCGATCACCATGCCGGTGAGCTCGGTGAATTCCTTCTGCAGCTCGGCCGGCACCTTATCGGCACCCGAACGGCATAGCCTCAGGGACTTGAAGTCCTCCCGCGCGGTGCCGTGATCGCGTACCAGATGCAGCAAGGCCGACGGCAGCATGCAGAGTATCGTCGGTTTCTCCTGACGCAGCAGCGGCAGCAGCTCATCGTCGTCGTAGTGTCTGGCGATGATGCAGCGCGCGCCGCTCGAAAGGGCGGCAAAGGAGAACATGAAGCCGCCGATATGCGAGACCGATGAGCCTGGCAGCATCACATCTTCCGGCGTCATCTCGAAGGCATCTGCAACGCTCGCGAACATGGTGCTCAGGGTCTTGCAGGAATGGGTCACGCCCTTGGGCTGCCCGGTGCTGCCCGAAGTGAAAAAGATGAATGCGGGATCATCGGGCTTGTGATCGGGGAGACTGCAGCCGGCCGGCGCCGAATCCGTCAGCTCTCTGAATTTCGCATGACTCCCGTCGACGGCCTCGTAATTGAGGACCCCGAGGGCCAGGCCCACCGCCAGCCGGGACTGCGCGAGGTCCGGATTCCGTTCGGCGTGGGCAACCAGCAACCTGGCGCCGCTGACCTCCAGGGCGTGATCGATCTCCGGCGCCATGTAGCGGTAGTTCAGCGGCACCGCCACCAGACCGGCCCTCATACAGGCCAGGTAATGGATCAGCAGCGTGGCGCGGTTGGGCATCAGTGAGGCGATCCTGTCACCCGGCTCCAGCCCCATCGTCAGGAGGTTCAACGCCAGGTTATTGGCCGTCCGCTCCAGGTCCCGCCAGGTCCAGCGGTACCGGATCGAGATCAGCGCATCGGCGTCCGGGCTTCGCTCCAGGCCCTCCCGCAGCAGGTCCGGAATCCAGGTCGCGGAGGCCAGTGGATTGCCAAGCAGATGCATCGCGGACTCCTCTGTGCAGGTTGGGTCCGGGGCGATAATGCCTCAGATAGCAGACATGAAGCCAGCGCCTCGACACTGCCAGGCCTCTCATCACTGTCCGGTGCGCACCGCACGAGCAGGGTCTGACTGGTACTGGACAGGGCCGCTGTGGGCACCCAGACTGAACAATCGGGCCCCGGTCGCTGGACGGATCGTCAGCACCGGGGCCAGCAGACAGCTTGGGAAGCCCACGCCGGGCGGGATAGCAGCAGTCGCGCGCAGGACGGGCCAAGGTTGAACGGCCGCTTCGCGTCCCGTTCGAGCCGAGAGCCCGCATTCGGCCTCTGAAGGCTTACCGCGTGTCTCCGTCCCTGGCCTGAGGCCGCTTCTTGGAGCGCCCGCGCTTGGCCTTCGGCCTCATCTCGCAACCTGAGCATCATGGGCATACGCTTCGACAACTACCGCATTCGACAATCGCTGCCCAGGTGGCTTCAGCGATCTTGTGGGGCCCTGACAAGGCCATTCCGCACGCGGCGGTATCGGCGCATGTCGCCGAGCGACCTGTTTGCCGAGATCTATTCGAAAAACCGTTGGGGCGGAAGCCCAGGCGAGTATTGCTCCGGACCCGGCTCCAGCGAGCCCTACGCATCCCCCTATTGTGATCTCATACGCAAGTTTCTCAGCGACCTGCAAGGCCCTGTCACGCTCGTAGACCTTGGATGCGGCGATTTCAAGATTGGGCGGCAGATCCTGGCAAACGGCGGCGCCGATCTGCACTATGTCGGCGTCGACCTGGTGCCCGGCCTGATTGCGATGCACCGAGCGTGGCTGTGCACACAGGCTAACCTCGGCCCCGAGCGCGTCCGGTTCGTGCTCGCCGATCTCACGCAGGATGATCTCCCCCCAGGGGACGTGTGCCTGTTGCGGCAAGTCCTCCAACACCTCTCCAATCGGCAGATCGTCCGGATCTTGCCCAAGCTCAGACGCTACCGGTACATTCTGGTCACCGAGCATCTCCCGAGCGACGGCACGCGGGTCAGGCCAAACCTTGACATGCCCCATGGCCCGGATGTGCGCCTGCGGAAGAGATCCGGAGTCTATCTCGATCAGCCGCCCTTCAACGTACGGAGCGCTACCGAGCTTTTGTCTCTGGACGATTCGGAACGAGGCTGCTACAAAACCTATTTGATTCGCGGTGAGGACGTGCCCTAAGCCTGTGGATGGAGGACGCCGATTGCCAGCCAAGTCACTTTGTGGCGCGCTACGGGGGCCTTGTGCCGACCCGACGCCCGATACAGCACAACGGAGCGCCGCCCCGGATGAGGCCGCTCCTTCGCGCCCCGCCCGATACCGGCAACCCCTGTTCAGCATCGTCACCGTCGTCCGCAACGACAAGCCTGGCCTGGAACGGACCCTCAAGAGCATCTTTTCACAGACCTATACGAATTTCGAGCTGCTCGTGATCGACGGCGGCTCCAGCGACGGGACCCTGTCAGTCATCGAGCAGAGCGCTGAAAAGATAGATTACTGGGTCACGGAGAAGGACGACGGTATTTACGATGCGATGAACAAGGGGCTTCACCGGGCCTCGGGGGATTTCGTGTACTTCATCAACGCGGGAGACAGCGTATACTCGCCCCGCACCCTGGAGCGATTAGCGAGGCTGGCAGACACCGGCACCGACGTTCTGTTCGGTGAAGTCGTGCTCGTTTCGCAGAGCCTGGAGCAGATCGGGACCCGCAGCCGGATCACCACCCACAAGCTGCCCAAACACCTTTCGTGGAGCGACTTTCGTTACGGAATGGTCGTCTGCCACCAGGGCTTTATCGCGCGCCGCTCCATTGTGGGGGACTACATCTCCGGCAACCTCTCTGCCGACATCGACTGGGTGATATCTGCCCTCAGGCGAAGCCGCAAGAATGTCTACTATGACGCGCCCATCGCCGAATTCCCGCTCGGGGGGATGTCCCAGAAGCACTTGTACCGATCCATGTGGGGCCGCTTCAGGATCTTGGGCTCCCATTATGGTTGGATCGCCAACATCGGAAACCACATCATTATCGTACTAAGGGCGTTATTATTCCGGACTTCGGTCACGCGGGAGGCCAAGACCGCACGCCGAGATTTTGACTCCAAGCGGTCTACGACAAGGAATTGACTCAACGCCGATCCCCTCAGATCAGTTATCTCCAAAGTGCTTATTGGGTCAACGGCAGCGCTCTCTTGGAAGTCTCCGGATACACAGGCATCGGTCAGTTCGGACTGGCATTTACTTAGGCCGTAACCCGTGGGTCGATGAAAACAACGGCTCCACCTCAGGGCTTGGGGCGAGGGAGCGACCTGTTTGCTGGATCGAATTACCCTCACCCTAGCCTCCTCCCGAATAAATGCCCTCCAGCTCAGTGCATCCTCGCTCCCCCCGAGCCATGCAGCCCAGATGCCTAAGGGCGCCACACTCCGGCGGGGCTCGTGATGGGCGTGCCGGCGAATGTGGCAAGGCTTGGAACGTTCTTGGTAGAGGCAATCTCCGGCCGTGGAAGTGACCCTTTTCAGCGGCATCGGCGGACAGATGCCGCACAGCATGTCCGTCTATCGTGACGCCGTTCGCTCGGCTCTCGCGGTACGGTACCCGGAAATCCGGACTCGCGAGATCATGCT
Organism: uncultured Gammaproteobacteria bacterium; assembly: GCA_963711095.1. Classification (GTDB taxonomy): domain Bacteria; phylum Pseudomonadota; class Gammaproteobacteria; order Chromatiales; family Chromatiaceae; genus CAVQCX01. The sequence goes on from CAVQCX010000018.1 coordinate 203,749, forward strand.
GGATGCTTGGCCGCTTCGGGTGGGGCGCGGATTTGTCAATCGGTATCTGCGCTATTTCCCCGCCGCACGCCGCTTGTCATGCTCCGTAGCACATATCCTGGATCAGAACAACGCCCCGCTCGCCCTCTTCCTGCCGCACGGCACCTACGTGGTCCTGACAGTACACGATTACAATCCTGCGTTCATGGGACGCGGAGGGGCCCTTTTCTATTTCATGCAGGGTAAAGGCATTCTCAGGGCCGACGCGATATCCGTGCCATCCGAGGCGACCCGCAAGGATCTCCTGGAAGCGCTGCCTCTGGCGCCCGAAAGAGTTCATCTGATACCCAACGGTGTCGACGGTCAAACATTCACCCCTGACGCGCAGACGACCGCCGGCGAGACGACCTGGGACGTCCGAAAGGGCTGGCCGCGATTGCTTCATGTCGGCAGCGATGTCAAGAGAAAGAACCTAAACATGCTCTTTTCCGTCTTCGCGCGGCTGAAGCTGGAATATCCCGACGCCGTGCTGCTTCGCGTCGGCACGCAAAGCGCTGCCTACCGCAAGAGCCTGCGGGCGCTGGGAGTCGAGGAATCGGTCGTCCACTATCCGACTAGCACCGGCAAGGCGCTGGCGGCCCTCTATCGCAGCGCCGATGTCATGCTGTTCCCTTCCCGATTCGAAGGCTTCGGGCTGCCGGTTCTCGAAGCCATGGCCTGCGGATGTCCGGTGGTGTCGAGCAACGCCAGCAGCCTGCCTGAGGTCGGTGGCGATGCCGTATGTTATGCGCCCCCGGACGACATCGACGGCTGGCTGGCGGCTATAGGGTCCGTGTTGAGCGACGGGGCGCTGCGACAAGCCTTGCGGAGCGCCGGTTTGCGGCGTGCAGCGGCGTTCACTTGGGAACGCCATGTAGACGGCCTGGTGAAGCTGTATCACGGCGTCTCCCCTGCGGCGAGCCGGTAGGACGACCCGATGCGCAGGCTTATCCGTGACAACCTCGGTTGCCGGGAGCAGGCGGCGCAGCTGCGCCGCATCTCCGGGAGGGAGACCTGATCGCCCGAGCCGACGGCAAGAGCAGCCGATTCCCCTGTGGGAGTGGGCGTCCAAACAAGTTAGCGAAAATCCAGACTGTCACTGGCCCCCTATCCCATGAACGCTCCGAGAAACCTGCGGGGAACAAAGCGGAAGGTGTACAGCTTTCCCAGAAGCCTCGCCCTGAGCCGCTGGTAGAGGCTCATCCCTCTCCCGGCGCAGCCTTTCCAGCTCGCCCGGTCTGGCGACCGAGGGGGCATCCAACAATCGGTTGAAATCGTAAAAGGCAATGGCCTGATGCTCGCAAGTCGTGACAAGCAGCCGGCCGGTGGGGTCTATGTCGAGGCCTTTGACTCCGCCTTCCCGGGGATTCGTGCGGCCTTTCAAGAAGGTCTCGTCGTCGAGCACCTGGATCGATCTCGAGGGACTACACGTCCCTCGCCAATCAGGCGTCGGTCTGTCGAATACGTGCAGGTAGGGGCTGCCTGCATCGGCAACGATCAGCTGCCGTCCGCTGGGCGAGAATCGCACGCCGTGAGGGCAGACCGCCCCCTGCAAAACTGCGCGGGGCCGGGATCTGCGGCTCAACCCGGGAGTGTTCGCATAGACGAATATGTTTCCGTCTACGTGATTGCTTACCGCGATCCACCGGCTGTCTCCGCTGACACTGATCCCGTCGGGAATCTCCAGACCCTTTCGCAACAGCAAGCGCGTCGCGGAAATGCAGCCCTGGGTGCCTAAGGTCAAGACGTGTGATGAGATATAATTCGGATAATTGTTGCAGACGAGGATGTGGTAGCGCGATGCATCCAGCCGATAGCAGTCAACCGAGCCGGGGGTTCTGACAGCCGTAAACAGATTCCCTTTGATCACACACAATGGATTGACGCGGATTCTCCTGGCGTCCTGTCCAAAATCGGGCATCTCGAACAGCGCCACATAGCCGTCCCGGCTCGCCACCAGAAAGCGGTTGTCATCGACGAACGCAATCCCGTGCGGCTTGCGCAGGGCGGGAGAGAAAAGTATCAGGTAATCCGTGATCCCGATCGTCTGCAGCTGACTCGCAGGTGCGATGTCGAGCGCAAGCAGGACCACCTCGTCTCGGCTGAACGCGAGGATGGCGAGGCAACGCCCATTGGGAGAAAATCTCGCGTCCTCGGTTCTACCGATCGCATCGACGACGGATCGAACGGGCTCCGACGCCTCTAAGCCCAGCAACGCCTCTGGCATGCCCACAACCTACGGTTTCAACTGGAGGGGGAATATTCGAAGAGGCTAGCGTATCCGAACCGGCGGCACCTGGCCACTGAGGGGTCGGCGGTATGCGCGAGAAAGGCGGTAAAGCGCGTCTTCGCGGCGCCGCCGGCGCCGGATCTCGCTCCTCGCATTGCGGCTTCCGACGGTACCGGAGGTGAGCGAGGACCCTCCGCCCGGCGGACCGGCGAAGCCCGGCGAACGCCTCGCCATGGGTGGCTCGGACGCTACTTTCCCGACCGAACGCGGGCGGAATCGACTCGGGCCATCCCTGGCCCTCGCCCTTCGGGCGCCGCTGCGCGGCGTCCAAATCGGCTTTCCTGCCGATTTGTCGAGCCCAACGTGGCTTCTCACCCACCCTCTCAAAACGCAGAAGGCCCCGCTTGGGGGCCTTCTGCTTTTTGGCGGAGAGGGTGGGATTGACTCGGGCCATCCCTGGCCCTCGCCCTTCGGGCGCCGCTGCGCGGCGTCCAAATCGGCTTTCCTGCCGATTTGTCGAACCCAGCGTGGCTTCTCACCCACCCTCTCAAAATGCAGAAGGCCCCGCTTGGGGGCCTTCTGCTTTTTGGCGGAGAGGGTGGGATTCGAACCCACGTGGGCTTGCGCCCCAACGGATTTCGAGTCCGCGCCGTTATGACCGCTTCGGTACCTCTCCAGAACTGATCATTTGACTTGCTCAAGGCCCTTTAGGGCCTCCCCAACGGATTTCACTCGGGCCGTCCAGGCCCTCACCCTGCGGGCGCCGCTACGCGCCGTGCTCTCCGGCATCCTGCCTCCGAGTCGAGTCCGCGCCGTTATGACCGCTTCGGTACCTCTCCAGAACTGATCATTTGACTTGCTCAAGGCCCTTTAGGGCCTCCCCAACGGATTTCACTCGGGCCGTCCAGGCCCTCACCCTGCGGGCGCCGCTACGCGCCGTGCTCTCCGGCATCCTGCCTCCGAGTCGAGTCCGCGCCGTTATGACCGCTTCGGTACCTCTCCAGAACTGATCATTTGACTTGCTCAAGGCCCTTTAGGGCCTCCCCAACGGATTTCACTCGGGCCGTCCAGGCCCTCACCCTGCGGGCGCCGCTACGCGCCGTGCTCTCCGGCATCCTGCCTCCGAGTCGAGTCCGCGCCGTTATGACCGCTTCGGTACCTCTCCAGAACTGATCATTTGACTTGCTCAAGGCCCTTTAGGGCCTCCCCAACGGATTTCACTCGGGCCGTCCAGGCCCTCACCCTGCGGGCGCCGCTACGCGCCGTGCTCTCCGGCATCCTGCCTCCGAGTCGAGTCCGCGCCGTTATGAGCGCTTCGGTACCTCTCCAGAACTGATCATTCGACTTGCTCAAGGCCCTTTAGGGCCTTCCCCAACGGATTTCACTCGGGCCGTCCAGGCCCTCGCCCTGCGGGCGCCGCTACGCGGCGTGCTCTCCGGGGCCGGTCACTCGTGCCGGGTCGCGCCCTCGACGCGGCGTTGCCCGGGGACCCTCTGGCAGGGGTCGCATTGACCTGTGTCAAGCCGGCAGCCAATAGGCGGGGCCGGGAGGCCGGCCCCGGGAGCTCCGGCGCCAGATCGGCTGCCGAGCCCAAAACAGGCGAGCGAGCAAGTCTACTACGATTCGAGGAGGCCGGCTAAGTCCTTTGTCCCTGGGGAGGGGCTGACGCGGGCTAGAATCGGTCTTCCTATGACGAGTCGCCCACTCTTTCCACTCCTCGGTCTGCTCACCCTCCTGGCGGGGTGCGGGGATTCGCGCACGGCGCTCGAGCGCGTCCAGCACCGGGGGGAATTACTGATCGCTACGCGTAACAGCGCGACGACCTATTACGAAGGCCCGAACGGTTTCACGGGCCTGGAGTATGATCTGGCGAGCCTGTTTGCCAAAGACCTGGGGGTCAAAGCGCGCTTTGTCCAGCCGCACAGCCGCGAAGCGCTGCTCGATCAAGTCACCCAAGGCGATGTCGACCTGGCTGCGGCCGGACTTGGCGTCACAGAGTCGCGCTCGGTGCGCGTGCGCTTCGGACCGACCTACAACAAGGTCTCCCAGCAGCTGGTCTACCGCCTGGGCACCACCAAGCCCCGGGCGATCAAGGACGTCCTGGGCGGCAAGCTGGAGGTGGTGGCCGACTCAAGCCAGGAGGAGGCCCTGAAACGGGCCCGGGAGCAGCTGCCCGCGCTCACCTGGAATCCCCGCTCCAACATGAGCAGCGAGGATCTGCTCTATCTGGTTCGCGAAGGTGCGATCGACTACACGGTCGCCGACTCCCTGGAGGTGGCCATCGACCGGCGCTACTACCCTTCACTCACAGTTGCGCTCGACCTCACCCAGCCGGAGCCGATCGCCTGGGCCTTCGCCAAGTCCGAGGACTCCAGCCTGTATGACGCCGCGGTCAAGTTCTTTGCCGAGATCAAGGCCAACGGCGCACTGGCCCAGTTGCTCGAGCGCTATTTCGGGCACGTCCACCGCCTCGCCTTCGTGGATTTTCGCACCTTCCGCCGACACGTCAAAGAGCGGCTTCCCCCGTTGCGCCCGATGTTCGAGCAGGCGGCGGACGCCACCGACCTGGACTGGAAGCTGCTCGCCGCCATCGGTTACCAGGAGTCACATTGGGACCCGGACGCGGTCTCGCCCACCGGGGTGCGCGGCGTCATGATGCTGACCCACCCGACGGCCAAGCAGCTGGGCCTGGACGATCGCACGGACCCGCGGCAGAGCATCCTCGGCGGCGCCCGTTACCTGAAAGTCGTGGCCAAGAAGATCCCCGATCGGATCACCCAGCCGGATCGCATGTGGCTGACCCTGGCCGGATACAACCTCGGGTTCGGCCACCTGGAGGACGCCCGCATCCTGACCCAGCGCCAGGGGGCCAACCCGAACAAGTGGGCTGATATCAAGCAACGGTTGCCGCTGCTGACCCAGGAAAAATGGTACAGCACCGTCAAGCACGGCTATTCGCCGGGGCGCGATGCGGTGGTCTACGTGGACAACATCCGCAATTACTACGACATGCTGCGCTGGATCATCGAGGGTCCCGCCTCGCGGCGCAGCCGGCACCGCGCCCTGACGATCTCGGCGGCGGCCCTGTAGGGCTCAGCGCCCGCTCCCAGGCGGCCTCCAGTGACGGATGCTATCGAAACGCACCCCAGGTCCGGTCGCTACGCCGATCTGGGCGGCCTTCGGCGGACGTTGGATCTCGAATACCTTCTCCCCGTTGATCATGGCGGAGATCTCCCAGCGCCGGCCCCGCCAGTCGTGCAGCAGCACGGCCACCAGATGAGCCAGGGTGAGACCCAGGATCAGGGACGCCGCCGAGCGATGCAGGGCGAGCACCCCGGCATACGAAAGTGCCAACCGCTCCTGCAGCGCGCCGATCTCCATCCAGAGCCCGGCGAGGGTCTGCGCCAGAAGCAGTGCCAGCAGCCCGAGATAGATCGGGCCCCAGAGCGGGTTGTGGCCGTAGTAGCCGGGCAGTGCGGCGCGACCGCCGGAGAGATAGAAGCGCAGCATGCCCTTGAGCCCCTCGATCTGCGCGCGGCGCGGCAGCAGATCGCGCCAGCCGTCGCTGGCACGACCGACCAGCAGCAGGCCCAGGCGCAGGGCCACGGCGATCGCCAGGGCCTGCCCGGCCGGGACGTGCAGGTCGCGGCCCAGCAGCCACACGGGATCAGCCGCATCGTGCCCGCGGGCCAGGAGCCAGCCGGAGACCAGCAGCACCAGCACCGCGCTGGCGATCGCCCAATGGGTGGCCCGCAGCAGCGGGCTCCAGACCTGCACACGCCTGAGCTCGGACATTTGCACCTCCGGGATGGCCAGGGCGCCGGCGCGGGGGCTCAGCGGCGCCGGCGGAAGAACGCTCGCAGCAGCTCGCTGCAGGGCCCGGCGAGCACCCCGCCCGTACAGTCCATCCGGTGGTTGAAGCGCCCGTCCGGGGGCAACAAATCGAACACCCCGCCTGCCGCCCCGCCCTTGGGGTCGGACGCCCCGAACACCAGACGCCCGACCCGGGCATGGATCAGCGCCCCGGCACACATGACACAAGGCTCCAGTGTCACGTAGAGGGTGGTGCCCGGGAGACGATAGTTGCCGAGGCGCTGTGCTCCTTCCCGCAGGGCCAGGATCTCGGCATGCGCCGTGGGATCGGCGGCGCCAATCGGTCGATTCCAGCCCTCGCCGATGATCTCGCCGTCGTTCACCAGCACCGCCCCGACCGGCACCTCGCCCGCCACCTCGGCGCGGCGCGCCAGCGCGATGGCGCACTCCATCCAGTGCTCGTCCTGCCCATCGGCTTCACCGCCGGCCGAATCCACCCGCGATCACCCCCGCTCGGCCGCGGGCGCGCCCGTGCCTATTCCCACTCGATGGTGCCGGGCGGTTTGCCGGTTACGTCATAGACCACGCGGGAGACCCCCCGTACCTCGTTGACGATGCGCCGCGACACCTGGTCCAGAAACTCGTAGGGCAGATGGGCCCAGCGCGCGGTCATGAAATCGACACTCTCCACCGCGCGCAGGGCGACCACGTATTCATACTGGCGGTTGTCGCCGACCACCCCCACCGACTTGACCGGCAGGAATACCGCGAAGGCCTGGGAGACCTGGTCGTAGAGGCCCGCCATGCGCAGCTCCTCGATGAAGATGTGGTCGGCCTGACGCAGGATATCGGCGAGCTCCTTGTGGACCTCCCCCAGGATGCGCACGCCCAGTCCCGGTCCCGGGAAGGGGTGGCGATAGACCATATCCGCGGGCAGCCCGAGCTCGACCCCGATGCGGCGCACCTCGTCCTTGAACAGCTCGCGCAGGGGCTCGACCAGTCCGAGCTTCATCACCTCGGGGAGGCCCCCGACATTATGGTGGGACTTGATCACCTTGGCCTTGCCGGTATGGGCGCCGGCGGACTCGATCACATCGGGATAGATGGTGCCCTGGGCCAGCCACGTGACGCCGCGCAGCTTCTCGGCCTCCTCCTCGAAGACGTGAATGAAGGTGTTGCCGATGGTCTTGCGCTTCTGCTCCGGATCGGTGATGCCCCGGAGCTGGTCCAGAAAGCGCTGCTCGGCGTCGACCCGGACGACCCGCACACCCATGTGACGGGCGAAGGTGCGCATCACCTGGTCGCCCTCGTTCAGGCGCAGCAGGCCGTTGTCGACAAACACACAGGTCAGCTGCTCGCCGATCGCCTGGTGCAGCAGGGCGCCGACCACCGAGGAGTCGACGCCGCCGGACAGCCCGAGCACCACCTGGCTCTCGCCCACCTGCCGACGCACGCTGGCGATCAGGGCCTCGATGATGTTGCCGGAGGTCCAGAGCCTGGCGCATCCGCAGATCTCGTGCACAAAGCGCTCGATGATCCGCTGGCCCTGGTGGGTATGGGTCACCTCGGGGTGGAACTGCAGGCCGTAGAAGCCGCGCTGCTCGTCAGCCATGCCGGCGAGCGGGGCGTTGTCGGTCTCGCAGATCGCATGAAACCCGGGAGGCAGCTCGTCCACCCGGTCGCCGTGGCTCATCCAGACATCGAGCAGACCATAGCCCTCCAGACTGGTGTGGTCCTCGATGTTGCTCAGCAGGCGCGAGTGGTGGCGCGCCCGGACCTGGGCATAGCCGTACTCCCGTTGGCTGGCCGACTGGACAGCACCGCCGAGCTGGGCGGCCATGGTCTGCATCCCGTAGCAGATACCGAGCACCGGCACACCGAGCTCGAGCACCAGCACCGGGGCACGCGGGGTCTCGGCCTCATGCACCGACTGCGGCCCCCCCGACAGGATGACCCCCTTGGCCCCGAAGGCCCGGATCCGCTCGGCGTCCATGTCCCAGGGATGCAGCTCGCAATAGACCCCTGCCTCGCGCACCCGCCGCGCGATCAGCTGGGTGTACTGGGAGCCGAAATCGAGGATCAGGATACGATCGGCGTGAATATCGCTTGCGGTCATTGAGCGGTCCCCAAAGTCGCGCGCACCCGGACTTGGCCGGGTGCGCAAGGCGGACTGGCCCGACGCGGTCAGTCGAGGCGGTAGTTGGGCGCTTCCTTGGTGATGGTTACATCATGGACATGGGACTCGCGCATGCCCGCAGCGGTGACCCGCACGAAGGAAGGCTTGGTGCGCATCTCGTCGATGCTCGCACAGCCGGTGTAGCCCATGCTGGCGCGCAGCCCACCGACCAGCTGGTGCACAATGTTGACCAGGCTGCCCTTATAGGGCACCCGCCCCTCGATGCCCTCGGGGACCAGCTTCTCGGCCCGCTTGGTCCCTTCCTGGAAGTAGCGGTCGCTGGAGCCCTGCTTGCCCGACATGGCGCCCAACGACCCCATGCCCCGGTAGGACTTGTAGGAGCGGCCCTGGAAAATCTCCACCTCCCCGGGCGCCTCGTCGGTGCCGGCGAACATGCCGCCGAGCATCAGCGAGTGGGCACCGGCGGCGATCACCTTGGCGGCATCCCCGGAGAAGCGCACCCCGCCGTCGGCGATCAGGGGCACGTCGCTGGCCGCCAGCGCCTTGGCCACGTTGCCCACGGCGGTGATCTGCGGCACCCCCACGCCGGCCACGATCCGCGTGGTGCAGATGGATCCGGGCCCGATGCCAACCTTGACCGCGTCCGCGCCGGCCTTCACCAGCGCGAGCGCCCCGTCCCCGGTGGCGATGTTGCCGCCGATGACCTGCAGATCCGGGAAACGACCCTTGATCCAGGCCACCCGATCGAGCACGCCCTGGGAGAAGCCGTGGGCAGTGTCGACCACGATCACGTCGACCCCGGCCGCCACCAGGGCCTCGACCCGCTCGTCGGTGCCGGCGCCCACCCCGACCGCGGCGCCGACGCGCAGGCGCTCGTCCTCGTCGCGACAGGCGAAGGGGAAGTCCTGGGCCTTCTGGATGTCCTTCACCGTGATCAGGCCGCGCAGCTCGAATGCGTCGTTGACCACCAGCACCTTCTCGATACGGTGCTTGTGCAGCAGCCCCACGACCTCTTCACGGCCGGCGCCCTCGCGCACGGTGACCAGGCGCTCCTTGGGGGTCATGATGCTCGAGACCGGGGCGTCCATGCGGGTCTCGAAGCGCAGGTCGCGGCTGGTGACGATGCCGACCAGCCGATTGCCGTCGACCACCGGCACACCCGAGATGTTGTGAGCGCGGGTGATCTGCATGACATCCTGCACGCTGACGCCCGGAGCGACTGTGACCGGCTCGCGGATCACCCCGCTCTCGTACTTCTTGACCGTGCGCACCTCGCCGGCCTGGTCTGCCGCGGTCATGTTCTTGTGGACGATGCCGATCCCCCCCTGGAGCGCCATGGCGATGGCCATAGGCGCCTGCGTAACCGTGTCCATGGCGGCGGACACCAGCGGCACGTTGAGCGCGATGGAGCGGGTCAGCCGCGTGCTGAGATCTACGTCCTTGGGCATGACATTTGAGTAGCCCGGCAAGAGCAGCACATCATCGAACGTCAGGGCTTCTTCGATCACGCGCATGGCTGTTGATCCCAGTGGCAAAGCATAGGTGAGCCGCGAATTATAGGATTTGACGATATCCGGGTAAACTGGGTAGCCTATTTAGTCCGGGCGCGCATCATCGGCTTCCCGGCTGCCGTGATCGCCGCGGCAGAAGGGCGGCGGGAAGGTGTCGCTCAGGATGCCTCCGGCGCTCGACGGGGCGAAGACTCCGCGAGCGGACGTACCCACGCCATCCTGATGACTGCTTCCGAGCCCGACTACGCAGATCCGCAGAGGAGGCAAGACACACCATGAAAAGAGCGATTCCGATCTCGGCCACGCTGCTGTGCGGCATCCTCGCCCTGAGCGGCGGCGCAATCGTCGTCGCCAGGACCGCCACGGCAGCGGAGTCCATGACCGCAGCCAGCGTCACCCAGGCCGACTACGAGACGGCACTGGCCGACGCCAAGGCCGCGCAGAAGAAGGCCGCATCGGTGGATGGGGAATGGCGCGACCTGGGCAAGCTGATCAAGGACGGCGAGGCGGCCGCCGCGAAGGGCGATTACGCCGCGGCGGTCGAGGATCTCGCGACGGCCAAGTTCCAGGGGGAGGCGGGCTACACCCAGGCGATGAGTCAGAAGTCCGCCGGCAATCCAGCGTACCTGAAGTGACGACGGGCTGGCCCGATTGCCCCGAGGCCGGGTCCCCTCTCCCGGCCTTTTTCGTCTGAAGCCTTGAGCCCCATCCCTGAGGCCGCTGCTGCCGGACCGCGCGCCGGACGCGACATCTATACCGTCTCGCGGCTCAACGCCGAGGTGCGAGCAGTGCTGGAGACCGGATTTGCACTGATCTGGGTCCAGGGCGAGATCTCGGGCCTGTCGCGGCCTTCATCGGGACACCTCTACTTCTCCCTGAAAGACCCTTCCGCCCAGGTCCGCTGCGCCTTGTTCCGCATGCGCCGCATCAACCTGCGCTTCGGGCCCCGCGACGGCATGGAGGTGCTGCTCAGGGCGCGGATCTCCCTCTACGAGGCCCGCGGCGAGTACCAGCTGATCGTCGAGCACATGGAGCCAGCCGGCGAGGGGGCGTTGCGTCAGGCGCTGGAGGTGCTGAAATCCCGGCTCGCGGGCGAGGGCCTGTTCGACCCGGCCCACAAACGGGCGCTGCCTTCCCTTCCCCGGCGCATCGGCGTGCTGACATCGACGTCGGGCGCTGCCATCCACGATGTGCTGACTGTACTGGCGCGGCGTTTTCCCGCCATCCCGGTCGTCATCTACCCGATCCCGGTCCAGGGGGCGGAGGCCCCAGCGGCCATCGTCGAGATGCTGCGCCTCGCCGATCGGCGCGGCGAATGCGACGTGCTGCTGCTCACCCGGGGCGGAGGCTCTCTGGAAGACCTCATGGCCTTCAATGACGAGCGCGTCGCCCGCGCCATTTTCGAGACCCGCCTGCCGATCTGCTCGGCGGTGGGCCACGAGATCGACATCACGGTGGCGGACCTGGTTGCCGACCGGCGCGCCCCGACCCCCTCGGCCGCCGCCGAGCTGCTCAGCCCGGACCGTGCGGAGCTGGCACGCCGGGTGACCAGCCTCTCCGGGCGACTGGGCAGACAGCTCGAGCAGCGCCGCCTGCTGCTGCTGGCCCGCCTCGAGCATTCCACCCGCAGCCTGCGGCACCTGCATCCGCGCCGCGCCCTGGAACAGCGCCAGCAGAGGCTCGACGACCTGGAGCAGCGCCAGCTGCGCGCCGAGCGCCGCCTGATCGAGCAGCACCGAATGCGCCTGGAGCGTGCCGTCGCCCGCCTGCAGGCAGGCTCCCCGAGCCAACGCCTGCACCGCTCGGGGCTCTCCCTGGACGGGGTCCGACATCGCCTCGATCGCGCTACGGCATTGACGCTGGAGCGCGGCCGGGCCCGCCTGAGCGCGCTCGCGCGCGGGCTCGACGTGCTGAGTCCGCTGGCCACCCTGGAGCGCGGCTATAGCATTACCCGGCGGGCTGCGGACGGCACCATCCTCAAGCAAGCCACGGCGGTCCGTCCCGGCGAGCTGGTCGAGACCCGCCTGGCCCAGGGCCGGCTGCTTGCGCGGGTGGAGAAGACCGGAGGTGACTAGCCGGCCCCTCGGCGACCCTTCCGCGGTGATGCGGGAGCCATCCATCGACCAGAGCGCGGGCGTCGTACGAGGACGATGACGCACGACGCCCGATACCCGACAGCAGCGTATCGGCGAGATACATGCGACGCCAGCCCGATCCCGCGACGTCTCAGCCGAGACCGCCGGGGCTTCGCTCATGGTCGCTCCCGTGCGCTTCTGCTAGCATCACTCTGCAAAAAAAATGACACGGGACTGGAGGAGCGGATCGATGAATGCACAAACGCGCGATTTGGTTGTCATGATCACCCATGGCCTGGACCACGAGCTGTCATCTGCTGGCTTCGTCATCGCCCTGGGGGGGATGACCGCCGGCCTGAACGTCTCTATCTTCCTGGTCAGCTCCGGGGTCGATATCGTACGGCGCGGCGCAGCCGACCTCACGCAGGTCAAGCCCGTTGACCCCCTGCTCGACATGATCCGGGACTTCATGGCACGCGGCGGAAACCTGTGGGCCTGCACCGTTTGCGTGAAAAGCCGCGGCTATAGCCAGGAGGATCTCCTGGACGGCGTTGTCATCGCCGGGGCCAGCGTGATGCACGAGCTGATCAAGAATGGCGCTGCCACGCTGAGCTTCTGAGCCCGAAGGGCGGGAAAGGACGGGTAGGACATTTGACCCGGTTCAGGCAGATCATCGCTGCCCATCAGGGTCCGTCGATCCCCTGGACCAACCCCCGTGGAGCACGCCGCCCGGCGACTGAGCTTTGGCGAAGCGGCGCGAACCACCTTTGGAATGGGCCACCCATCCGGCCCGCGAGGTATCATCCTAGAAGCGGCAGTTGAACGGCCGCCAGGGTGCGTGCCGCGTGGTGTCTGGCAAGGCATGACGAGGCGGAATAGTTATTCTATTCCAACGAGTTATAACGCCGCCAGGCGCCGCGCGGTGCGTGCCCTGGTGGTCGTAGCGGCCATCACCCGATGGGTGAGTACCAAGTTTGTCCAGAACCATAGTCCAAGCAATCACTCGATCGCTACGCGAAGCGGTCAACTGCTGTTTCTAGGATCATCCATGTCAGCCCCCTGCCATCCGCTCGATGAAGCCCCGTCGCATGAGGAAGCGACCGATCTGTTCCGGCGCCACTGGGATATCTACCGCAAGGTCGTCGAAAACGACTATATGTCCCACAGGGCCGCTTATCGGGTGCTCGCCGACATATTGGCCTCGGAGGTCGGTCGGCCGTTTTCTTTTGCCGATCTCGCCTGTGGGGATGCCTATTCCTCGTCGCGGTGTCTGGTCGGCACCAGGCTCAGGGAGTACATCGGGATTGACCTGTCCGAATGGGCCCTGAGACTTGCCGAGCAGGAGCTGAAGAAAGTCGATGCCCCCTGTCGGCTGATCTCCGGAAGATTCGAAGAGCTCGATCACCATCTGGATACCGCACCGGATGTCGTATGGGTCGGCTTGTCCATCCATCACCTGCCCACCGCGGAAAAGCAGCGGTTCATGGAGAAGGTGCAGCGAATGCTCGCGCCCGGCGGCCTGTTTCTGATCTACGAGCCGGTGTTCGGCAGGGACGACAATGCCGGGAATTATGGGGCCAGGTTCAGAGACGTGGCCGCCAGAGCCTGGCTCGGCTTGAGCGCTGCCGAGCGCGATGCAGTGTGTGAGCACGTCAGCGGCTTCGACCAGCCGGAGCTGCCCGAGCAATGGATCCGCCTCGGTCGCGAGGCCGGTTTCAGTGCCGCGGATCGTATCTATACCGACCCGACGGGGCTCTATTCTTTGTTCAGATATTCATCAGGTCCGGCCACGGCCGGCCGTATAGCCGGTCGGGGCAGGGACTGATCATCCGGCGCCGGTAGCGGCTCGCCCCGGGAAATTTCGTGGACTGAGATCCTGTCCGTTCCAGCCTGCCGTTGCAACAGATAGGTGGAGCCCGCCGGGCTCACATCCAGTTTCACTCGACTGCCCGGCCAGGGCTGGATGGTCACGGATTCATCGCGACCGGACAGGGGATAGGCGCGCACCAGGGCTTTATGTTTCAGGCGCAGGCCCGACCACACCAGGCGGGCGGTCCGGCCATCGGGAATCTCGTAGGTGATCGGTTGGCCGCGATCCAGGAACTGCCGAAACCCGAGCATTTCGTCGTACACCCGGGCCGCGTCCTCCACTTCCTGTATGGCCAGCTCATCGTATCCCTTGCGCACCGGATTGAAGACCTGCATGGCGTCCACGCCCCGCAGCCACAGATGGCGCAGCGCCTCGCGGTAGGCGCCCCGGCTCATCATCGGCGTCCTGGTATCCGGATGATCCACCACCCAGCGGGCGACCCAGGGAACGGATTCGACCTCCCGGGCCAGTCGCTCCCGGGCATAGCTGTCCGCGGACACCTGGCGCAGCAGGATCGCCATGTAGATCCGATCCACGGCCAGCTGGCTGGCGGGCGCCGGCTCAGCGTTATGCAGGAACGCGGTATCTATGCCGTAGGCCACCGGATTGGAGGCCGTGAATAGGGTCGCTCCCATGGGCGGATGCCGGCGGTTGTCCCAGCTCAGCAAGGGCCGCTCGGGCAGCGACAGGGTGGCGATCCAGTTGGTGACGGAGGCCTCCGGGTAGACCTCCCGGATCGGCGCGGCGATGTAGGCGGACAGCAGCTGCATCCAGAGCCGTCGCGTGAACAGCCGGTATTCCTCTGCGCTGATCAATGCGCTTCGGGGCAGCAGATCCCGGCTGTCCGTGGCGGCTTTGGCGGCCTGGTAGCTCGCACCCAGGGGCTCGCCTTCGTCATCCAGCCATACGGCGTCCACCTTGACACCGCGCTGCTGGAACGAGCGCATCTGGGCGCGCAGCCCTGCGGCGGCCTTTGCCCAGCCGGAAATCCTCAAGGGCGAAGGCAGGTGCCGCCAGGTCTCGGGAATATCGGCATCCGGGGGAAACTGCAGCGCCCAGTCATTTTCGTCGCCGGCGAGATCGTACGGCCAGACGCTGCCCGCGCCGCGGGTGTCCCGCAGGATCACCGGGCCGCCAGCCGCCTGGATTACGGCCGCAACCGGGATCGACTCCCGCTTGAGCGGCAGCACGGGCGCTATACCCCGCTCCAGCATGGCGGTCACCGTCCGCTTGTCCAGGCCTGCCGGCTCCGGTTGCTCCCACAGCGTCAGCGGCCAACGCCCGCCGCGCCCATGCGTCAGGCGGGGGAGCCGGGTCAGCACTACCTGCCGCCAGTCCACCCGGCCGCTGTCCCGGGGATCGGCGCTGGGATAGAGGATCGGGGTGTCCCGCTCGGGATCAGGCGGGGCTCTGCCGCGGACACCGGCGCATCCCGCCATCGCCGCACCGACCAGCAGCAGGGCCCCCGCCAGCGATACCGCTGCAGGTGCGGCGTCAGGTAGCCGCTGTGCGCCAACCTGACCTACGGCTCTCACCTGCGAAGCCCTCCGCTTTTTGTGGGTCGGGTTGCGAAGTGACCCGACGGACCCTTCGCCTTTCGGCGTCTACCGTCTACCGCGGCGCCATCCAGCGACTGCTCGATCCCATCGCGAGCCGGCGCTCGCTCCTACTTCCGTTTCACAAACCGCTTGAGCCGCGCGCGCTTTCGCACCTGACGGACGGTCAGCGGATTGCGCCGGCCGGCGTAGGGGTTCTCGCCGGAGCGCAGCTCGACCCGGACCGGGGTGCCCCAGAGACCCAGCGCCTTCCTGAAGCTGTTCACCAGATAGCGCCGGTAGGCGTCCGGCAGCGACTCGGTCTGATTACCGTGCACCACGATCACGGGCGGGTTCTTGCCTCCCTGGTGGGCATAGCGCAGCTTGATCCGCCGCCCGCGCACCAGCGGCGGCGCGTGGGCTTCCAGGACCGCGCCCAGGATGCGGTTGAGCTCCGGGGTGCCCAGATCCCGGCTCGCGCTCGTGAACGCCTCGTCGATGGCCTCGAACAGCTCCCCGACCCCCGAGCCGTGCAGCGCAGAGACGAAGCGTCGCGTCGCAAAGTCCAGGAACGACAGCTTGCGATCGATCTCGCTCTTGACCTGCTCGCGCTGGTCCGGACTCAGGCCGTCCCACTTGTTGACCACCACCACCAGGGCGCGCCCGCTGCCCAGGACGTGGCCGGCGAGACTCGCGTCCTGCTCAGCGATGCCCTGGCGCGCGTCCAGCACCAGGAGCACCAGGTTGGCCTCCTCGATGGCCTGCAGGGTCTTGATGATACTGAACTTCTCGATCGTTTCGGTGACCTGGGAGCGGCGCCGCAAGCCGGCCGTATCGATCAGGGTGTAGGCGCGCCCGTCACGCTCCAGGGGGATGAAGATGCTGTCGCGCGTGGTGCCCGGCTGATCGAAGGTGAGCACCCGCTGCTCTCCGAGCAGCCGATTGGTCAGAGTCGACTTGCCGACATTCGGACGCCCGACCACCGCGACCAGGATCCCTCGCTCCTGCTCGGGCGCCGGCTCGGCGACCGGCAGGGTCGCCAGCACCCGGTCGATCAGCGACTCCACACCCTGGCCGTGCTCGGCCGAGATGGCGATCGGCTCGCCCAGACCCAGACGATGGAAGTCGGCAGCGGCCGCGGCCCGGTCGAGCCCCTCGGCCTTGTTGACCACCAGGGTCAAGGGCTTGCCGGTGCGTCGGAGCCGCTCGGCGATGAGCTGATCGGCTCCGCCGCAGCCCTCCCGGGCATCGACCAGCAACAGGACGTGCTCGGCCTCCTGGATCGCCCACAGCACCTGCTGCTCCATGAGCAGGCCGACACCGGCGCTCTCACCACTGAGACCGCCGGTGTCGACCACCAGGTAGGGGGATCGCCCCAGACGACCGACGCCGTACTTGCGGTCGCGGGTCAGCCCCGGCTGGTCCGCGACCAAAGCGTCGCGGCTCCGGGTGAGCCGGTTGAACAGCGTGGACTTGCCGACGTTCGGCCGTCCGACCAGGGCGATGACAGGCAGCACAAGGCTCGGTCCCGCGCGGGCATCAGCTGCCCGGCGCCGCGACGCTCAGGGCGGCCAACTTGCCGTCGTCCCCGTAGACGTAGGCGACGTCCCCCACCACCACGGGCGCCGCGGTGATCGGACCATCCCCGACCCGGATGCGCCCCTCGAAGCCGCCGTCGGTGCGCGACAGCAGATGAACGTAGCCCTCGAAATCACCCACCAGGATATAGTCGCCAAGCACACCCGGGGCCGAGAGCCGGCGATTGTAGAGGTCGCGCTGGCGCCACAGGGCGGCACCGTTCTGCTGCTGCACCGCCCAGACATTGTCCCCGCTGTCGGTGACGTAGACCTGGCGCCAGTCCGCAGCCAGGCCCGCATAGGAAGACAGCGGGCGACGCCAGAGGACAATACCGGTGTCCTCGGCCACGGCGACCAGGTCACCCTGGAAGCTGACCACGTAAATAACCCCATCCAGCACCAGCGGATCGGCTGCCACGTCGATCAACCGCTCCAGCTCGGAGCGTCCCTTGGCGATACCCGCGTTGGCCTCCCAGCGCACCCGGCCGGTGGCCAGGTCCAGCGACATCAGCTTGCCGTCGGCAAATCCGCAGATCACGAACGTACCGCTGATCACTGGCGAGCTGCTGGCCCGCAGTGACAGTTTCGGGGCCTCGTTGCGCACGCTCCACACCCGCTCTCCGGTGCGGGCGTCCAGCCCGGTGAGGGTGCCGTCGACCGAATGGACCACGGCAATGCCGGCCGCGCTGGTCGGCACGGACAGCACCTCGCTGGCGACCCGCGAGCGCCAGCGCTCGGCCCCGCTGTCGGCATCCAGCGCCAGGATCTGGCCGTCGCGGCTCCCGATCAGCACCAGATCCTCGCCGCCGCCGGGACCGCCGGAGAACTGCAGCTTCTCTTCGACCTTCCAGACCACCCGACCATCAAGGGCATCCCGGGCCTGCACCAGGCCGTTGGCGTCGGCGACATAGACCTTGCCACGGTGCACGAAGGGACGCAGCTTGAGCGATTCCTTGTCGGTGCCGTCGCCGATGCCCGCCGACCAGAGCACCCGCGGCACCACCGGGTTGGCGAGCGGCTTGAGCTCGGCCGGGGGCGCCACGTCGTCTCCGCGCGCAAACCAGTTGAGGGGATTGAGCGTGCTGCATCCGGCCAGGAGGGCCGTTGCTGCCAGTATGATCAGGTGTCTCTTCATCGCCTTGGGCCCTTGAGTGTTCACGGCGCAAGCGCCAGGTCATCGATCTTCATCTGCAGCAGCGCCAGATCGACGGGATCGCCGGCCAGTGCCTGCTGGTATGCCTGCAGGGCGCCCTTGTGGTCACCCCGGGCAAGGGCCAGGTCTCCGTTAATCTCCGCCACCTCCGCGGCGAAGCTCGGCTCGAAGGGTTGCTGGAGCTGCGTCCGGGCCTCATCGAGCTGCCCCGCGTCGAGCAGCACCCGGGCTAGGCGCAAGCGCGCGACCTGCCGGATGCCGTCGTCCTTGGAATGTTCCACCACCCACTCCAGGCGCTTGCGGGCCATCGCGTCATCGCCGCCGCGAATCGCCAGCTTGGCCAGATGCAGGGCCGCGAAATCCGCATACGCAGACCCCGCGAAGCCGCCCATCAAGCCCTCGCCCTGGGCCACGGCCTGATCCACGGACCCCGCGCGCTCCGCGGCGAGCAGCGCCTCGAATCGGGCGCCGCCCTGGGCGCCGACGTTGTCCCGGTACTGGGTCCAGCCCTGCCAGCCGAGGATGCCCGCCAAGCCGATCGCCACCCCCGCGACGATCGAGCGACCGTTCTCGGCCCACCACCGCTTCAGGGATTCGATCTGTTCGTCGTCGGTCTGATATACGCTCACGCCTGCTGTCCTCGTAGCCCCGGTCGGGCCTGCTCGGCGCCGCCATGGCGGGAAAAGAATGCCCCCAGCCGGTCGATGCCGACCTCCTCCTGATCGCCTTCAGCGCGCAGCGGCTTGACCCCTACCACCCCGCGCGCCAGCTCCTCGTCCCCGACCACCAGCGCGAACTCGGCACCGCTGCGATCCGCCCGCTTGAACTGGGCCTTGAGCCCCCCACCCCCGCAGTGGGTGACCAGGCGCAGGCTCGGTAGGCTGTCGCGCAGCCGCTCGGCCAGCACCATCCCGCGGCGCTGGGCAGCCTCGCCCAGCAGGATGAGGTAGGCGTCCAGTCTGCCGAGTCGCTCACCTGTACCGGCCACCCGCAGCAGCTCGACCAGCCGCTCCAGGCCCAGGGCGAATCCGATGGCGGGGGTCGGTCTGCCCCCGAGCTGCTCGACCAGCCCATCGTAACGCCCGCCGGCACAGACCGTGCCCTGGGCGCCGAGACAATCGGTCACCCATTCGAACACCGTGCGGTTGTAATAGTCGAGCCCGCGCACCAGCCTGGGGTTGACCCGGTACGCCAGTCCGGCCTCGGTCAGACCTTCGCACAGCGCCCGAAAATGCCCGGTCGAGGCCTCGCCCAGGTGATCGACCAGACTCGGGGCCTCGGCGATCACCGTCCGCACTTCCGGGTCTTTGGAGTCGAGGATGCGCAGCGGATTGGAATCCAGCCGCCGACGGCTGTCCTCGTCGAGGCGCCGGCGGTGCCGCTGCAGATACTCCACGAGCGCCTGCCGGTAGCCGGCGCGCTCCTCGGCGCTCCCGAGGGTATTGATCTGCAGCTCCAGGCCTTCCAGCCCCAGCGCCTGCCAGATGCGTCGGCCCATCAGGATGAGCTCCAGATCCGCATCCGGCCCGGCCATCCCGTAGGCCTCGACCCCGACCTGGTGAAACTGGCGATAGCGCCCCTTCTGGGGCCGCTCGTGCCTGAACATGGGCCCCTGGTACCAGAGCCGCTGGACCTGATTGTACAGAAGGCCGTGCTCGATGCCCGCGCGCACGCAGCCGGCTGTGCCTTCCGGACGCAGGCTCAGACTGTCGCCGTTGCGGTCATCGAAGGTATACATCTCCTTCTCGACGATGTCGGTGACCTCGCCGATGGAGCGCCTGAAAAGCTCGGTCACCTCCAGCAGGGGCATGCGGATCTCGCTGTACCCGTAGCGCTCCAGTACCTGGCGGATACACCCCTCCACGAGCTGCCAGAGCGGGGTCTCCTGGGGCAGTGTGTCGTGCATGCCGCGGATGGCCTGAACATGCTTGCCCATGGATTCGCGCCAGTGGTAGCGGAGATGCGCCGACGCTGATCAGGGCGCGTCGGGGTTGAGCTTGAAGCGGGCCACGTTGCCGCTGGCATAGCGGCTATGGTCAAACGGGCGGCCGTCGACGGTAATGCTCACCGCATGGCTGTTGCCGAGCACCACAGACCAGGGCGGCACCCCTTCTGCAGTGCGCTTTTCCCCCTTGTCGATCAGGCCGGAGATCCTGAAGCGACCGGTGCTGTCGCGGATGTCGACCCAGGAGGCGGCCAGGAACTGGAACACCACCCGTGACGCGGGCTTGGATTCCGCCACCGGCGCTGGCACGGGCGAGCGCGCTACCGGCGGCGCCTCGGGCGGGGCCTCCCCCTGAGTCGGGGTCCGTGCCGGCGCTGGGCTCGGGCTGGGCGCGGCACTCGACTCCTCGGGCGGCGGGGTGAAACCCGGCGCGGGCTCCACCGGCCCGCCGCTGTCCGGAGCGGACAGCGACAGATCCGGCCGCTCGCTCGGCAGCATGAGCGACCGCGGCTCGGGGGCCGGCGCACCGCCGGGCACGAAGGCCCGCCCGGCCTTGCCCCAGTCGATATAGCCGCGCCACCAGACAAACACCAGCCCGACCAGGATCAGCACTATGCCCCAGGTCACCAGGCGCACACCCGCGTGGCCGCTGCTCACCTCGCTGCGGATACTCTTCTTGACCACGGGGGTGGCAATGGTCTCCTCCGGTCGCCGGGCATCATAACCGTGCAGCACGTGGGTAACCGACAGGCCGACCAGTCGGGCGTAGTTCTTCAGGTAGCCGCGCACGTACACCGATCCCGGGAGAACCTCGTAATCGTCTCGCTCGATCGCCTCGACCATGGCGCGGCTCAGATGCAGCTGTACCGCTATCTTCTCGATGTCCAGCTGGCGGGCCTCACGTGCCGCGCGCAGGCTCGCCCCCGGTCCTTGAGACCAGGCGGGCTTTTCGATCTCGTGGCTTTCGATAGGAGTCATGGCCGTTTCAGGTCTCTCAGCGTCTGGACCTCGGGAGCATCGGGAAATTTGACTTTGAGCTTCATCTCATAGACCGAAGCAGCCCCGGCGTCGCCCAGCTTGAGCTCGGTGCGCGCGCCCAGCAGCAGGCTCTCCGGTGTCGGCTCGGTCGCTTGCTCGAATCTCTGGATGTAGGCCCGGGCCGCCAGGAGCTTCCCCGTTGTCGAAGCTCAGGTGAGCCATCCCGAGCAGCGCCGGCGCAAACGTGGGATCGGTCTCCAGGGCGCGTCGGAAAAAGGTCTCGGCCTGCTTGGGATCCGGGCGTCTCGACGAGCAGATCGCCGCATTGGTCAGCGCCACCGCGGGTGTGGGGTTCAGGGAATTGTCGGCGGCCTGCTCGAAACGCTTCTGGGCCTCGTCGTAGCGTTGCAGGCTGCACAGCAGGGTCGCATAGGCATTCAGGTAGTAAGAGTTGGACGGCTCCGTCTCCAGGGCCCGTTTGAAATGCTTCTCGGCCAGATCCGCATGGCCCATGCGCTGGCACACCAGCCCCATGACGCTGTTCGCATAGGCGTTACGGCTGTCCACCGCCAACGCCTCCTTGGCCTTGGACAGCGCCACGTCGACCCGCCCTTCGCTCAGATAGGCCGCCGCCAGGTTGGCGTAGGTCTCGGCGCTGGCCATCCGCTTGCCGCTCTTGATCACGGCGGGAGAGTCGATGTGGGCTGAGCTGGTGGTCGTGCATCCGCTCAGCAGCGCCAGGATCGCCGGGATCGCCGGGACGATGGGCCAGCCTCGACGGCTCATCGCCGGCCCTCCGCTGCCGCCCCATGGACCCAGGACAGGCGTTGGCTGCGGTCGCGCACCCGCCCCACCAGCTGACCACAAGCCGCATCGATGTCATCACCGCGGGTCTTGCGAGTGATCGCCATCAGCCCCGAGCGCAGCAGGCGCTGGCGGAAGGCCTCAATGCGCTGCGCGGGCGAGCTGCGATACGGGCTGCCCGGGAACGGGTTGAACGGAATCAGGTTCAGCTTGGACGGCACGCCCTGCAGCAGGCGAATCAGTGCCTTGGCATGGGCGTCGCTATCGTTGATGCCATCGAGCATCACATACTCCCAAGTGATCTTGCGGCGCTTGTCGCCGGCGATGAATGCTTTGCATGCGGGCACCAGCTCCTGCAACGGGTACTTGCGGTTGATCGGCACCAGCTCATCGCGCAGGGCATTGTCCGGGGCATGCAGGGACACCGCCAGGCTCACGTCGCTGCGCTCGCGCAGCCGCCGCAGCGCCGGCACTATCCCCGAGGTGCTCAGGGTGACGCGGTATTTTGACAGTCCGTAGGCCAGGTCGTCCTGCATGATGTCCATGGCGCTGACCACGGCGTCAAAGTTGGCCAGCGGCTCACCCATGCCCATCAGCACCACGTTGCTCGGCGGACGGCCCAGGGCTCGGGTCGCGTGCCAGACCTGGCCGATGATCTCGCCAACGCGCAGATTGCGACTGAATCCCTGGCGCGCAGTAGAGCAGAAAGTGCAGTTGAGTGCACAGCCCACCTGGGAGGAGACGCAGACCGTGGTGCGGTGCCCGTCGGGGATGCACACCGTCTCGATGCGCTGGCCGTCGGCCAGCTCGATCAGCCACTTGCGGGTGCCATCCCAGGACGGCTGCTCGAACACCAGCTCGGGCAAGCGGATGGACAGCCTTTGCGCGAGCTCGGCTCTCAGCCCCTTGGGCAGGTCGGTCATCGCCTCGAAGTCGAGCATGCCGTGCTTGTGGAGCCACTTGAACAGGTTGCGCCCGTGGAACGGCTTCTGGTCCATCTCGCGGAACAGCGCTTCGACTCCCGCGCAATCCAGGTCGAGCAGATTGGCAGGACCTGCGTCCATACCCCCAGGGCTCAGCACCGCCACGGCATCATCCTCTCCGGGAGCGCTG
Source organism: uncultured Gammaproteobacteria bacterium (assembly GCA_963711095.1). Classification (GTDB taxonomy): domain Bacteria; phylum Pseudomonadota; class Gammaproteobacteria; order Chromatiales; family Chromatiaceae; genus CAVQCX01. Next base: position 226,508 of record CAVQCX010000018.1, read on the forward strand.
CCCGCCGGTTTCGGACGCGCTCTGGCAAAGGCGAGCCGTGGAGCGTCGGGGTGGGCAGACATGGCATGCAAGATTTCACAGAAAATCAGCGAGTTCCGAATGGGCAAGGAGGCCGGGGAAAACCCGGGCACGGGCGCCGCAAGCGGCACCGGTGTCGCAAACGCCTCGGCGCAGGCTTTTCTATTAGAAAACGGGCAGTTAGTTTAACCGCCGTCACCCTTCCAGGCAATTGGGCCCACAGCCTCTCACACAAGCCTGCGGGCCTCGAGCACCTCGGGCAGCTGCGTGATCTTGTCGAGCACCCGCCCCAGCTGGCCCATATCGGAGATCTCCACCGTGAACCGGAATCCGGCGGTATCGTTGCGGCGGTTTGACTGGCTGCGCACGCCGAGCACGTTTACATCCTGGTTGGTGAGCACCGAGGAGATATCGCGCAGCAGGCCCTTGCGGTCCTCGGCCAGGATCTGAATGTCGGCCAGATAGCTGCCCGAGCCCGGCGCATCTCTCCAGACCACCTGCACCAGCCGCGAACGGTCGCTGTCGCTCATCTTGCGCACCATGGGACAGTCCTGGCGGTGCACCGTCACCCCGCGCCCCCGCGTAATGTAGCCGACGACCGGGTCGTTGGGCACCGGCTTGCAGCAGCGCGCCATATGGGTGAGCAGGTCATCGACCCCTTCGACCCGGACCTCACCCGCGTGGTGGCTCCCGGTCGGTTTGCGCTCGGCGCGCGGTGCCCATTCGTCGGCCTCGGGCTGCTGCAGGGCATTGGCCACCTGCGAGGCGGACAGATCGCCCCGACCGATCCCCGCGAACAGATCCTCGATTCGGTGGAAATTGAACCGATGGGCCAGTCGCTCCAGATCCGCCCGGTGAACGCTGATCCGAGCGGTCTCGCGCTCGAAGGCAACCCGACCGGCGCTGAGGTGCTGCGCAAAGTCCTGCTGCTTGAACCACTGCCGGATGCGGTTGCGCGCCTTGGTGGTGCGGGCGTATCCGTGCTGCGGGTTGAGCCAGTCGCGACTCGGCCCGCCCTCCTTGGTAGTCAGGATGTCCACCGTCTGGCCGCTGCGCAAGGACTGATTCAGCTGCAGGATGCGCCCGTCGGCCCGCGCCCCCCGGCAGCGGTGTCCGATGTCGGTATGGATCTCGTAGGCAAAATCCACGGCAGTCGCCCCGGCCGGCAGCTCGACGACGCTGCCCTTGGGGGTGAAGACATAGATGCGCCCCGTTCCTTCGTCGGGCGGCAGCCGCTCGAGAAATTCGTCGCTGTCGCCCTTTTGCTCCAGCCAGCGGCGCATCCACAGGATGCGCCGCTCCAGCTCCGCGTCCTGTCCGCGGTTCTCCTTGTAGCGCCAGTGCGCTGCGACCCCCAGCTCGGCGTGGCGGTGCATGTCGACGGTGCGGATCTGCACCTCCAGAGGCTTGTCCTCGGGCCCGATCACGGCGGTGTGCAGCGAGCGGTAGCGGTTGGCCTTGGGGGTGGCGATGTAATCGTCGAACTCGCCGGGGATGTAAGGCCAGAGGCCATGGACGATGCCGAGCACCGCATAGCAGTCCGCGATACCGTCGACCAGTACCCGCACTGCCAGCAGGTCGAAGATCCCCTCGATGTCCACGGCCTTGCGCTTCATCTTGCGCCAGATGCTGTAGATGTGCTTGGGCCGCCCGGTGATGTCGGCGCCGATACCGGCCTCGCGGCACTTCTCCTGAAGCAGGGTGATCACACCCTGGATGTAGCGCTCGCGCTCCTGACGCTTGCCGTCCAGGGCACCGGCGACGCTGCGGTACTCTTCCGGCTCCAGGTAGCGCAGGCACAGATCCTCGAGCTCCCACTTCACCTGCCAGATGCCCAGTCGGTTGGCCAGCGGACAGTACAGGTCGAGCGTCTCCTGGGCGACCGGGCAGCGCACCGCCTCGGGCAGGTGTTTGAGGATGCGCATCTGGTGCAGGCGGGCGGCGAGCACCACGATCACCACCCGCACGTCGTCGGCGATGCTCAGCAGCATGCGCCGCAGGGCCTCGGCGTGCTCCTTGGCGGTGCCCTCGGAGATGTTGGAGAGGCTCTCGACCGCACTGAACCGCTCCAGGCCCTCGACCATCCGCACCACCGCCTCGCCGAAGCGCTGGGGCCAGTCTCCCCTCTCGAGGTGCGTCCGGGTGTACGCGCCATGCAGCAGGCTCGCCGCCATCGTCTCGCAGTCGAGCCCGAGCTCGGCGAGGATCTCCGCCACCGCGAACAGATCCCGGCGCCGGGACTCCCCAGCCTGGCCGGCGTCCGGCGGCAGGCATTGCAGCACCAGGGTCGCCGCGTCTTCCAGGACCGCCAGCAGCCGCGCGTTGCGCCCGGGGGCGATCACTGCCAGCCAGTTGCGGACGGCCTGCTCTTCGACCGACTCTTCGCCGCTGAAGAAGCTGGCTATGCTGACCATCGGCGGCGCCGGGCTGCCCCCTCAGTCGAGCACATGGCTGACCAGCCCGTCGGCGAGCTTGGGCTCGAACCAGGTGGATTTGGGGGGCATCACCTCCCCGGCGTCGGCCACCGCCATGAGATCCTCCATGCGCGTCGGGTGCAGCGAGAAGGCGACCGCCCATTGCCCGCTATCGACCCGTTGCTCGAGCTCGCCGAGCCCCCGGATTCCGCCGATGAAGTCGATGCGCTCGTCCCGGCGTGGGTCGCTGATACCGAGCAGCGGCTGGATCAGCTCGTTGGCCAGCAGGCTCACGTCCAGGCGGTTGACCGGATCGTCCCAAGGCACCCGGGCGGGATCGAGGGTGAGCCGATACCAGCGCCCGCCCAAATACATGCCGAACCGGGTCGGTTGGGTCGGGTGTACCGCAGCTTCCGCCGCCTCAACCAGGAAGCGTGTCCGCACCCGCTCCAGAAAGGTCTCGGCGTCCTGGCCATGCAGATCGCGGATCACCCGATTGTAGTCGAGGATCTGCATCTGATCGTGGGGAAAAACCACCGAGAGAAAATACTCCCAGGGCGCCTCGGACGGGAGACCCGGCTCGCCGGCGCCTCGCGCGGCAGCCACCCGGGAGGCGGCCGCTGCGCGGTGGTGCCCGTCGGCAACGTAGAGCGCCTCCATGGCGTCGAAGGCGCCCGTCAGGCGCGCCAGCAATGCGGGGTCGGCGAGGCTCCAGAGCTGGTGCCTGACCCCGTCACCGGCGCGCACGTCGACCTCCGCGGGGCCTTGGGCGATTCCGGCCAGCAGACCGTCGACCTCGCGCTCGGCGCGGTAGACCAGGAGCACCGGACCGGTCTGGGCGTTCAGGGCCTGGATCTGGCGCACCCGGTCATCCTCCTTCACCGGGCGCGTAAACTCGTGCTTGCGGATGCGCTCCCTGTCGTAAGCCGCGACCGAGGCCGCTGCCACCAGGCCCGTCTGCACATGCTCGCCCATGGTCAGGCGGTAGACGTAATAGCAGTCCACGGGATCGCGCACCAGCACCCCTGCCGAGATCATCCCTTGCAGGCTTTCGGCCGCCTTGTCGTAGACCTCAGGGGCGTAGGGGTCGCTGCCCTCGGGCAGGTCGACCTCGGGCCGGGAGATGTGCAGAAAGCTCCAAGGCCGGCCCTCCACCAGGGTCCGGGCCTCGCCGGCGCTGACCACATCGTAGGGCGGTGCCACCACCTCGGCGGCGCGCCCGGCAACCGGGCGCAGTCCCCGGAAGGGTTTGACTAGCGGCATGCAGAGCACCTCGAAGCTCAGGTCGATCAGTGGCGGCGCCGTCAGCGCCGGGGCGTCGGACGGGCGCAATTCTTCCAAACCAACCGGGGTCTTGGCAAACCGATCAGGCGACGGCACCCCCCAGGGTCGCGGCGACCGCCGCGATCAGGGTATCGCGGTGCTGCACGTGGGCCAGCTCGTGGGCCATGACACCAGCCAGCTCCTCTCGGCTCATGATCCTCAGCAGGCCGGTGGTGGCCGCCACCGCCGCGTGCGGGCCGCGGAGAAAGGTCTCGGGGTGCACGAGCTGGCCGAGCGGCGCGGCTCCTCGGACAGCTCGCCCTGGGCCACGCTGCTGGATCGGGTCAGCCGAGCCGGAGGGGCCTTACAGCAGCCGATCATCGCCCCGGCCCTGTCCCCAGCTGCGTCTGCGTCTCAAGCGACCGCGGATCTGTTCGCCGAGGACTGACGCTCGGATCAGCCGCGCTCCTCGATCCAGGCCATCTGGATCGCCTCCAGCACCTTCTCCCCCGAATGGGCAGGGTCATCGTCGAAGGCCTCCAGGGCCATCACCCAGCTGCGCAGGTCCACGAAGTTGACATAGAGCGGATCCGCTTCCGGATGGGCCTCATCCAGCTCGATGGCAATGTCCTGCACGTCGCTCCACTTCAGTCCCATGCCGACCCCCTCAGTGATGCTCAGAGACCATGTTGATGGTGTACATGGGGATCTCGATCACCAGGTCCCGCTCCCCGACCAGGGCCTGACAGCTCAAGCGCGACTCCGGCTCCAGCCCCCAGGCCTTGTCCAGGAGATCCTCCTCGTCATCTTCGGCCTGCGCCAGCGAGTCAAAACCCTCGCGCACGATCACGTGGCAGGTGGTGCAGGCGCAGGACTTCTCGCAGGCATGCTCGATCTCGATGCCGTGCGCGAGCGCCGCGTCGCAGATGCTGACGCCGGGCTCGACATCGATCACGGCCCCGTCGGGGCAGATCTCTTCGTGGGGCAGGAAAATCAGTCGCGGCATGAGTCGGGTCACTCGAATTCTTCCAATCGACGGCCGGCCATGGCCCGGCGCACGCTCTTGTTCATGCGCCGCTCCACATAGGGCTCGCAGGTCCGCTCCAGGGCCTGCACCGCCTGCTTGATGGTGGCGCGGTCCTCGCCTGCCGCCAGCTCGACCAGCCGCTGCAGGGCCTGATCGACCACGGCGCGCTCGGCGGCGTCCAGCAGCTCCGCGCCGTCCTCGGCGAGCGCCGCCTGCAGGGCCTCGATCGCCCGCCGGGCCTCCACCTGCTGCTCGCGCAGCCGGCGCGCGGCCAGGTCCTCCCCGGCATGCTCGAAGGAGTCGCGCAGCATGCGCTCGATCTCCGCGTCGCCCAGACCGTAGGACGGCTTGACCTCGACACTCGCCTTGACGCCGGTGGTCAGCTCCTCGGCCTCCACCGAGAGCAGGCCGTCGGCGTCGACCCGGAAGGTCACCCGGATGCGCCCGGCCCCGGCGACCATCGGCGGAATCCCGCGCAGCTCGAAGCGGGCGAGCGAGCGGCAGTCGCTCACCAGCTCGCGCTCACCCTGGACCACATGGATGGCCATGGCGGTCTGGCCGTCCTTGAAGGTGGTGAACTCCTGGGCCCGGGCCACCGGGATGGTGGTGTTGCGCGGGATGATCTTCTCGACCAGGCCGCCCATGGTCTCCACGCCCAGGGAGAGCGGGATCACATCGAGCAGCAGCATCTCGTCGTCGGGCTTGTTGCCGGCCAGGATGTCGGCCTGGATAGCCGCGCCGATAGCGACCACCCGGTCCGGGTCGATATTCACCAGCGGGCGGGTGCCGAACAGCTCGCCCACCAGCGCGCGCACCCGGGGAATCCGGGTAGAGCCACCCACCATGACCACATCGACGATCTGGTCCGCGGACAGCCCGGCATCGCGCAGGGCGCGCCGGCAGGCCGTCAGGGTCTTACGGACCAACGGCTCGATGAGCGTATCGAGCCACTCCCGGGTGAGCACCCCTTCCCAGTAGGTGCCATTGTCCAGCTCCACGCTCAGAGACGCTGCGTCCTGGTCGCTGAGCGCCTCCTTGGCCGCGCAGGCGTCACGCATCAGACGCCGCAACAGGCGGTGGCTGACATCGTCGCTGACCCCGGCCTTGGCCATGATCCACCCGGCGATCACCCGGTCGAAGTCGTCGCCGCCCAGCGCCGAATCCCCGCCGGTGGCCAGCACCTCGAACACCCCGCGGCTGAGGCGCAGGATGGAGATATCGAAGGTGCCTCCGCCCAGATCGTAGACCGCATGCACGCCTTCGGAGGCGCGGTCCAGCCCGTAGGCGACCGCAGCGGCCGTGGGCTCGTTGAGCAGCCGGTACACCTTCAGGTCGGCTAGGCGCGCCGCATCCTTGGTCGCCTGACGCTGAGCGTCGTCGAAATAGGCCGGCACGGTGATGACCACGCCCGCGAGCTCGCCGTCCAGGGTCTCCTCGGCCCGGCGCGCGAGCACCCGCAGGATCTCAGCCGACACCTCCACCGGCGTGACATCGCCGGCGACGGTGCGGATGCGCGGGACCGCGCCCTCTCCCGCAACAAATTCATAGGGAAGGCGGCTGCCCAGGGTCTTGAGGTCGGCCACGGCGCGTCCGAGCAGCCGTTTCGCCGAGGCGATGGTGTTGAGGGGGTCCTCGGTCGCCGCCGTCCGGGCGCGATAGCCTACGCTCGGTGCCCCGCTGGTGTATCTGACCACCGACGGCAGGATGTGGCGCCCCTCGGCATCCGGAAGGGTGTCCGCCAGGCCGCTGCGCACCGTGGCCACCAGGGAGTTGGTGGTACCCAGGTCGATGCCTGCGGCCAGGCGGTGCTGGTGGGGCGCGGCGGAGTGGCCAGGCTCGGAGATCTGCAGCAGTGCCATGGCAGGGCCCTCAGGGTGTCTCTTCCAGGTCTGCCTCGAGCGCCTCGGCCTCCTCCCTGAGCTTGTACAGGAACTGCACCCTGTGCACCAGCTCGCCGGCGATTCCCAGATGCTCGGGGGTGGGCGTGTCGAACTGCAGGGCGAGCCGGGCCACCAGGGTGCGGATGCGGGTATTCACCCGGTCCATGATCTGCTCCAGGGCGAGCAGCGGCTGCGGCCTGCTGCGCGCGGCCTCCAGCTCCTCGCGAAGCTCCATCTGTTCTGTGAGGAAGGCGGTGTCGTGGGTGGTGGTCTGCTGCTGCGCATCGGGCTGCACACCATAGAGCGAGAGCAGGTAGCGCGCCCGGTGTATGGGGTCCTTCAGAGTCTCGAAGGCCTCGTTGACGCGCATCGCCCCCTGCATGGACAACCGCCGCTCGCGATCTGAGGCGCGGGCGAAGCGATCCGGATGGATCACCCTCTGCAGCTCCCGATAGCGCTCCGATAGCGCAGCGGTGTCGATCTGATAGCCCTGGGGGAGACCGAACAGCTCAAAGTAGTTGCGCGAAAGATCCAGCATCGCTCTCTTCGACGGAACAGGGCCGGGCGCGCCCGGGATCAGACGTTGAAGCTCTCGCCGCAGCCGCACTGATCCTTGACGTTGGGGTTGTTGAACTTGAAGCCTTCGTTGAGGCCCTCGCGCCCATAATCCAGCTCGGTGCCATCCAGATACATCAGGCTCTTGGGGTCCACGATCACGCGCACGCCCTTGTCCTCGAAGACCTGGTCGTCCTGGGCGATCTCGTCGACGAATTCCAGCACATAGGCCATGCCCGAGCAGCCGGAGGTGCGCACCCCCAGGCGCAGGCCCACACCCTTGCCGCGCTTGGCGAGGAACTTGGTGACGCGCTCAGCAGCCGCCTGGGTCAGGGTGATGGACATCGGCAATCCTCCGCTTAAACGACCGGGGCAAAAACCGCACTCAGCCCTGGTCGCCCTCCTGCTTGCTGGCATAATCGCGGATCGCGGCCTTGATCGCATCCTCGGCCAGCACCGAGCAGTGGATCTTGACCGGGGGCAGGGCGAGTCCTCGGCGATCTGCGAATTCTTGATCTGCAGCGCCTGATCCAGGGTCTTGCCCTTGACCCACTCGGTGAGCAGGCTGGAAGAGGCGATCGCTGATCCACATCCGTAGGTCTTGAACTTGGCGTCCTCGATGACGCCTTGCTGGTTGACGCGGATCTGCAGGCGCATCACGTCGCCGCAAGCCGGAGCGCCCACCATGCCGGTACCGACGTTGTGGGCGCCCTTGTCCAGGCTGCCGACGTTGCGGGGGTTCTCGTAATGGTCCAGGACCTTTTCGCTGTATGCCATGTCTGCCGACTCCAGAATTTCGCTCTGACAGGATGCCCGAGCCGCTACGCCGATCGGGGATAACCAACCGTCCCTGGACCGTGTCCGGACTGCCGAGCAGGCCCGCTGCTCGCGTGCCCGGCGAGGCCGGTGCCGCCCCGGCGCCTCAGTGCGCCGCCCACTCCACCGCGCCGATGTCGATACCGTCCTGGTACATCTCCCAGAGCGGCGACAGCGCGCGCAGCCGGCCCACCTGGTCGCGGACCCTGGCGACCGCCCAGTCCACCTCCTCAGCGGTCGTGAACCGGCCGATGGTGAAGCGCAGGGAGCTGTGGGCGAGCTCGTCGGGACGACCGATGGCGCGCAGCACATAGGAGGGCTCGAGGCTCGCCGAGGTGCAGGCCGAGCCTGAGGAGACCGCCAGATCCTTGAGCGCCATGATCAGGCTCTCGCCCTCTACGAAATTGAAGCTCACGTTCAGATTGCCGGCCACCCGTCGTTCCAGATCGCCGTTCACGTAGCACTCTTCCAGGTCCCTGATACCCTCCCAGAGCCGGTTACGCAGGCCGAGAATCCGCTCGTTCTCGCTGGCCATCTCCTCACCGGCGATGCGAAACGCCTCGCCCATGCCGACAATCTGGTGGGTCGCCAGGGTGCCCGAGCGCAGGCCACGCTCGTGGCCGCCACCGTGCATCTGGGCCTCGAGCCTGACCCGCGGCTTGCGGCGTACATACAGGGCGCCCATACCCTTGGGGCCGTAGACCTTGTGGGCCGAGAAGCTCATCAGATCGACCTTGAGGGCGTCCATGTCGATCGGCACCTTGCCCGCTGACTGGGCCGCGTCCACGTGCAGCAGCACCTTGTGGTCACGGCACAGCTCTCCCAGGGTGGCGATGTCCTGGATGACGCCGATCTCGTTGTTCACGTGCATCACGGAGGCGAGCACGGTGTCCTCGCGCAGTGCCGCCTCGAGCTTGCGAGGATCCACCAGCCCGTCGGGCTCGGGGTCCAGGTAGGTCACCTCGAAGCCCTCGCGCTCGAGCTGGCGACAGGTGTCGAGCACCGCCTTGTGCTCGGTCTTGACGGTAACGATATGCCGGCCGCGCTTCTGGTAGAAGCGTGCGGCACCCTTGATGGCTAGATTGTCCGATTCGGTGGCCCCGGAGGTCCAGACGATCTCCTTGGGGTCGGCGTTGATGAGCGCCGCCACCTGGGCACGGGCCTGCTCCACAGCCGCCTCCGCCGCCCAGCCGTAGCTGTGGGAGCGGGAGGCTGGGTTGCCGAATAGCCCGTCCGGCGTCAGACAGGCGCACATCTTCGCGGCCACCCGGGGGTCCACCGGCGTGGTCGCCGAGTAGTCCATGTAGATGGGAAGCTTCATCGGGTACTCCGAACTTGTCGTCAAGCCAGCGCGTCGCTCAGGCCCGGCCCGCCGCGTTGAGGCCGGCGAGCGCGCTCTCGGATTCGCCGCGGCGCTCCTGCTGGCGAACCATCACCTCGCGAACGCCCTGGCGGTTCATCAGGTCCTGGAGACTGATGTCGCTGAGGTGGTCGTAGATCCGCCGGCTGAGCTCCAACCAGAGATCGTGCGTCAGGCAGCGCTCGTTGTCCTGGCAGTTGGCCGCACCACCGCAGCGCGTGGTGTCCACGCTCTCGTCCACCGCAGCGATCACCTCAGCCACATATATCTCGCCGGCGGCGCGCCCCAGACTGTAGCCGCCCCCCGGGCCGCGCACGCTGGACACCAGCGCGCGCTTGCGCAGGCGCGAGAACAGCTGCTCCAGGTAGGACAGGGATATCCCCTGGCGCTGGGCGATATCGGCCAGCGTGATCGGCCCATGCCCGTGATGGATAGCCAGATCGAGCATAGCAGTGACCGCATAGCGGCCTTTGGTCGTCAGCCTCACCGTAGAGCGCTCCCTGTTGCTGCGAGCCCTCTAGTATACATAGCTTAGTAAATTAGTCAACTATTGACCCGCCGTTCAGGTGCTCTTCAGGTGATCGTCGGGCTCCTGCTGCTCCGCCTCCGTCAGGCGCTGGAGCTCTTCGGCCGTCGAGACGATCTCACAAGGCTCGATGTCGGGCATCTCGGTCTCCCCGGTCTCCATCCCCAGGCGTTTGAAGGCCTCGCACATGTCCTGCATCTTGCGATCCATCAGGTGCATATGATCGAGCATGCAGTTGATCGCGTGGGCCACCGGATCGGGGGCGTCCCGCGTCGCCCCGTAGGCGTCGAACCCCATCTTCTCGGCCATGACCTTGCGGTGGGCATGGTCGGCGGGCTCAGACTCGGGCTTGCGCTCGACCAGCCGCCCCGGCACCCCGACCACTGTGGCGCCCGCAGGGACCGATCTTACTACCACCGCATTGGAGCCGATGCGGGCACCGTCGCCCACCTCGATGGGTCCCAGCACCTTGGCCCCGGCGCCCACGACCACGTCCCGCCCCAGGGTCGGATGGCGCTTGCCCTTCTGCCAGCTGGTGCCGCCCAGGGTGACTCCGTGGTAGAGGGTGCAGTCGTCGCCGATCACGGCGGTCTCGCCGATCACCACGCCCATCCCGTGGTCGATGAAGAAGCGCCGGCCGATCCGGGCAGCGGGGTGGATCTCGATCCCGGTCAGCAGCCGGGCGATATTGGCGACCACGCGCGCCAGGAACGGCAGTCGCCAGCCCCAGAGACGATGCGCCAGCCGGTGCGCGATGACCGCGTGGATACCCGGATAGGTGGCGAGCACCTCGAAGGCGGTGCGCGCGGCGGGATCGCGGTCGAACACGCAGCGGATGTCTTCGCGCAATCGGGAGAACATGGGCGGAGTCCGGTGGGACGGGCGGAGGCCGATGGGTCTGCAATCCTGACTATTTTACTCGCGTCAGCAGGCCGCTGTCCCGCCGGACGAGCATTGTCCGCCCAGCCACACGTCGAGCCAGGGTATGGTCGGCCAAGCCCGCGCGAACGACCTGCCGTGTGCCGCCCCGGGGCCGCAATCAGTCGCAGTCCCGGCGCATGGACTTGCGCCCCTGGGCGGCGCTCAGAATACCGCGCAGGATGTTGAGCTCTACCGGGTCGGGCCGCGCCCGGTCGAACAGCCGACGCAGGCGGCGCAACAGCTTCGCGGACTGGGCGGGATCGGCAAAGCCCAGGTCCCCCAGGGTCTGGGCCAGATGCCGGTGGAATGCCTCCAGTGCCTCGGCGGGGGCGACGGCGCGCAGCTCCGGGGCGCCGACAGGCATGCCCTCGCGCGCCGCCAGATGCAGCTCGTAGGCCAGGATCTGGACCGACATGGCCAGGTTGAGCGAGCTGTAAGAGGGATTTGCCGGAATGCTGACCAGCAGCTGGCAGCGATCAAGCTCGGCGTTGGTCAGCCCGGTGCGCTCCCGGCCGAACACCAGCGCGACCGGACCCGCAACCGCCTCCGCCGCCAGACGCTCGGCGCAGGCCCGGGGCTCCAGGTGCGGCCAGGCCACCGCCCGGGAGCGCGCACTGGCGCCGACTGCGAGCCGGCAGCCCCGCAGCCCCTGCGCCAGGTCGGGGTGGATGCGGGCCCGCGCCAGCAGGTCGTCCGCGCCCGAGGACCGAGCAGTGGCCTCGGCGCTGGGATAGTGCCGAGGCGAGACCAGACGCAGGTCCGAGAGGCCCATGTTCTTCATGGCACGGGCAACCGCGCCGATGTTGCCCGGATGGCTGGTCTCGACCAGGATCACGCGGATATTTCCCAGCATTTCTCGACCCCCCGAGGCCACCCGGCGCACAGGTCCGACCGCCGGCGCTCAACGCCCCCCGGGGAGCCGCCAAGGCGCGAGAAAAACCCGGCAGCACGCCAAGCGGCCACAGCCCGAGGCGAGCCGCTTTATCGGCAAGGGCGCTTCCTGTATCTTTGCCCGCCATGCATCCGATGATCAACATTGCCGTGCGCGCCGCGCGCAGCGCGGGCAACCTTTTGCTGCGCTATTTCGAGCGCACCGACAGCCTGCAGGTCACCACCAAAGCGCGCAACGATTTTGTCTCCGAGGTGGACCGCCTGGCCGAGCAGGAGATCATCCGGGTCATCCAGAAGGCGCACCCGGACCACGCCATACTGGCCGAGGAGAGCGGCGAGCAGGGCCGCTCGGATTTCCAATGGGTGATCGATCCGCTGGATGGGACGACCAACTATCTGCACGGCTTCCCGCAGTTCTCGGTCTCCATCGCCTGCCTGCATCGCGGACGTCTGGAGCACGGCCTGGTCTACGATCCGCTGCGCGAAGAGATGTTCACCGCCAGCCGCGGGGCCGGCGCGCAGCTCAATGACCGGCGCCTGCGGGTCAGCGCCCGCAAGGCCCTAGACGGGGCCCTGATCGGTACCGGCTTCCCGTTCCGGGACCACCGCCATCTGGACAGCTACCTCGCCATGTTCCGCGCCTTCATCACCTCGGATACCGCTGGCATCCGCCGCCCCGGGTCCGCGGCGCTCGACTTCGCCTACGTGGCAGCGGGGCGCCTCGACGGATTCTGGGAGCTCGGCCTCGCGCCCTGGGACTTTGCCGCCGGGGCCCTGCTGGTCAGAGAGGCGGGAGGCATAGTCTCCGACCTGTCCGGCGGCGAGCGCTTCATCGAGACCGGCAACCTGATCGCCGGGGGGCTCAAGGTCCACGCCGCCATGCTCGAGACCATCCGCCCGCTGCTGAGCAGCACCCTGAGCGCCTGAGCAGGGCCCCGCCTCCGGGACGCCCCGCCTTGGCGGTGTTTGGGGCATGTGTTATACGTCCTTGTAATAAAAAACTACAATTCGGATGCGAGGACGAGATGAAAAAGTTCGTGCTGTGCTGCCTGGTGCCTCCTGCCGTGGCCTGCCGGGTACCCTGCCAGGCCACCTGTGCTGCACCGATCTCGGTGGTCTGGCTGGCGGCGGTCAGCGCAATCATCCTCGGCATCTTCGGCGGCCCCACCGAGCACGGCAACACCGGCTGGCAAACCATGCTGCTGGGCGCCGTCCTTTGGCTGGTTGCATCGGTCTGGGCCTATCGCAGCACCGGCGACTCCGACCCGACCAAGTGCGCCCCTCCGCCCCCGGCCGGCTGAGCGGCGCCGCTCAGGGCGAGGAATCGGCCTCCGCCCCCTCCTTCTTGACCGGCATCAGGTCTTCGCGGCTAATCCCCAGGGCCAGGGCCGCGGCGCTCGCTACGTAGATCGACGAGTAGGTGCCGACGATGATGCCGACCATCAGCACCAGGGCGAAGCCGTAGATGATCTTGCCACCGAGGATCAGCAGCGCGAGCACCACCAGCGAGGTGGTGCCCGAAGTCATGATGGTCCGCGAAAGCGTCTGATTCATGGCCGCGTTGACGATGTCTACCGGCCTGCCCTTGCGCATCTTGCGGAAGTTCTCCCTGATCCGGTCGTAGACCACCACGGTATCGTTGAGCGAGTAGCCGATGACCGCCAGCACCGCGGCCAGCACCGGCAGGTCAAACTCGATCTGCAAGATCGAGAACACGCCCAGGGTGATTACCACGTCGTGCACGGTCGCGACCACCGCGCCCACAGCGAGCCGCCACTCGAAGCGCACCGCCACATAGATCAGGATGCCGATCAGGGAATAGAGCACCGCGAGCCCCCCCTTCTCGGTCAGCTCGTCCCCGACCTGGGGCCCGACGAACTCCACCCGGCGCAGGTCCACGGCTGTCTCGGCCTTGCCCCGCAGCAGCCCGACCGCCCGGTCGCTGATCTTGTCGCTCGACTCCTTGCCCTGGGGCGGCAGACGCACCAGCACGTCCTTGTCGGTGCCGAAGTACTGCACCGTCGCCCCGGAGAATCCGCCTCCCTCGAGGGCCGAGCGCACCCGGGACAGGTCGATGGGCTGCTGGTAGCCGACCTCCAGCAGGGTGCCGCCGGTGAAGTCGATCCCCAGATTGAAGCCGCGCGCGAAGAACGAGACGAACGAGAGGGTCACCAGCGCAGCCGATACGATGGCCGCCAGGGTCGCGTGGCGCTTGCCGAGGAACGCGATATTGAGGTTTGACCGGAAGAATTCCATCGCTTGGACCTCAGACGGGCAGCGTCTTCAGACGCCTGTGACCGAACACCAGATTGATCACCGCCCGGGTGCCCCAGATGGCGGTGAACATGGACGTCAGGATGCCGATGAACAGCACCACGGCAAAGCCCTTGACCGGGCCGGTGCCGAAGCTGAACAGCACCAGTGCCGCGATCAGAGTCGTCAGGTTGGAGTCGACGATGGTACCGAGCGCCTTCTCGAAGCCCGCCTGGATACTGGCCTGGGGCGTGCTGCCCAGACGTATCTCTTCACGGATGCGCTCGTAGATCAGCACGTTCGCATCCACCGCCATGCCCACCGTCAGCACGATGCCGGCGATGCCGGGCAGGGTCAGGGTGGCCTGGAGGATCGACAGCACGCCGACGATCAGCACCAGGTTCATCAGCAGCGCCAGGTCCGCGACCAGCCCGAAGGCCTTGTAATAGACGGCCATGAACAGGACCACCGCAGCCATCCCGAAGACCACGGACTCGACGCCCTGCACGATGTTGTCCTGCCCGAGGCTCGGCCCGACGGTGCGCTCTTCGACGATCTCGATGGGCGCGGCCAGCGCCCCGGCGCGCAGCAGCAGGGCCAGATTACGGGCCTCCTCGGTGCTGTCCAGGCCGGTGGTCTGGAAGCGCGCCCCGAACGGCTCGAGGATGTTGGCGACGCTGATCACCTCGTCCACCTGCTCCTTGCGCTTGACCGGCTTGCCGTCCACCTCGTGGGTAACCGTGCGGTTCTCGATGAACACCACCGCCATCGGCTTGCCCACGTTCTCGGTGGTGACATTGCGCATCCGCCGCGCGCCCTGACCGTCCAGGCTGACGAACACCGCCGGGCGCCCGCTGCGCTGATCGAAGCCCGATGAGGCGTCGGTAATCTGATTGCCGGTCACGATCACCAGCTTCTTCAACAGCACCGGCTTGCCTTCGCGGTCCTTGTAGAGCTTGGATCCGGCCGGCACCCGACCTTCCAGGGCATCCTGGACGCTGTGGTCGGTGTCGACCAGACGATATTCCAGGGTCGCAGTGGCGCCGAGGATCTCCTTGAGCCGGGACGGATCCTGAACCCCGGCCAGCTCGACCACGATCCGGCGCTCGCCCTGCTGCTGGATCACTGGCTCGGACACCCCCAGGGCATTGACGCGGTTGCGCAGCGTCGTGATGTTCTGCTGCAGCGCAAACTTGCGGATCTTCTGGATCTCGGCCGGGCTCAGGGTGCCGTTAACCAGATAGTCCCCGTTACTGTCCGGGGTGTCGATCTTGAGCTCACGGAACTCGTTACCTATGACCTCCGCCGCCTTGTCGCGCGCCTCGGCATCGCCGAGCTTGACCGACACGCCCTGGGGCTGCTGCTCCACGCTCAGGTAGCGCACCTTGTCCTTGCGCAGCAGGGTGCGGATATCGCCCACATAACGCTCCACCGCCTGGGTGACCGCGGCATCCATGTCCACGTCGATGACCACGTGCACGCCGCCGCGCAAGTCCAGGCCCAGGTACATGGGCTGGGCGCCGAGCGCCTCCAACCAGCCCGGCAGGTCCGGCGCCAGCGTCAGCGCTTCGGTGTAGTCATCGCCCACGGCCGCCGCAATCACTTCCTGGCCCCGCAGCTGGCTCCCCGAGCTGCGGTAGCGCACCAGCAGCTTATCGCCGCGGTCCTCCACCGCCTTGTACGGGATCTTCGCCTTATCGAGGGCGTCCTCGACCTTCCCGGCGAGCGCTTGGGTGACCTTGGCCCCGCGCTGACCGGAGACCTCCATCGAGGGGTCCTGGCTGTAGACGTTGGGCAGGGCATAGAGCAGCCCGATCAGAACGACCGCCAGGATCAGCAGATTCTTCCATAGGGGATATTGGTTCATGGCGCTCTAACCAGCCGGCCTCGTTGACGGTCTCGCCCAGTGCGGCCCCGGCCGCAGGGCGCGGCCAGTGGGACCCGGCTGCGCGCTCAGAGTTCCTTCAGTGTGCCCTTGGGCATCACGGCGGAGATCGCCTGGCGGCGGATGGTCAGCACCACCCCATCGGCGACCTCGACCTTGGCAAAGTTCTCGCCCAGCTCGAGGACCTTGCCCATGATGCCGCCCTCGGTCTGCACCTCGTCGCCCTTGGCCAGGCTCTCGACCAGCTTCTTGTGGTCCTTCTGGCGCTTGACCTGCGGACGGATCATGAAGAAATAGAGGATGACGACCAGGCCGATGGGAAAGATCAGGCCCTCTAGGCCCGTCTGCTGTGCGCCACCCGCCGGGGCCTCGGCCCATGCGTCGGAGATAAGGAAGCTCATGTCGCTCTACCCGTTTGCTGAAATCTGTTCAAAAGGCCGCCTCGGCGTCCGGAGGTCCGGCGCTCGAACGTGCCCGAGCCAGCGCAAGCGGCGGATTATGACACAGACCGCGGGACAATTCAGTGACCGCCGGGCTCGGCCGCGCGGGCCAGCACCGCCGCGGCGAACACTTCAAGGCGCCGCTGGGCGATCGCCTCTCGCAGCCCGCGCATCAGCGACTGATAGAAGTGCAGGTTGTGCAGCGTGTTCAGCCGCGAGCCGAGGATCTCGTTGCAGCGGTCCAGGTGGTGGAGGTAGGCCCGGCTGTAGTGGCGGCAGGTGTAGCAGTCGCATTCCGGGTCCAGGGGTCCCTCGTCCACGCGGTAGCGGCTGTTGCGGATCTTGACCACCCCCTGGTGGGTGAACAGGTGGCCGTTGCGGGCGTTGCGCGTGGGCAGCACGCAGTCGAACATGTCAATGCCCCGGGCCACCGCCGCGCAGATGTCCGCCGGGGTGCCGACTCCCATCAGATAGCGCGGATGCGAGACCGGCAGGCGCTCGGCCAGGAAGTCCAGCACGCGCCAGCGGTCCCCGGGCGGCTCCCCCACCGACAGCCCCCCCACCGCGTAGCCGTCGAACCCGATCTGCTGCAGCCGGTCCAACGAGCACTCGCGCAGGTTCTCGTAGACCCCGCCCTGGACGATCCCGAACAGCGCCGCGGGGCTATCCCCGTGCGCCCGGCGGCTGCGCTCGGCCCAGCGCAGGGATAGCTCCATAGACTCCCGGGCCTGCTCTTCGCTGGCCGGGAAGGGCGTGCACTCGTCGAAGATCATGACGATGTCCGAGCCGAGTACGCGCTGCACCGCCATGGACTCCTCCGGGCCCATGAACACCGGGCTGCCGTCGATGGGGGAGCGAAAATGCACCCCCGCCTCGCTGATCCGGCGCATCGCCCCCAGGCTGAACACCTGAAAGCCGCCCGAATCGGTGAGGATCGGACGCTGCCAGTGCATGAAGCCGTGCAGATCCCCGTGCCGGCGCACCACCTCCGTGCCCGGGCGCAGCATCAGGTGGAAGGTATTGCCGAGGATGATCTCCGCACCCAGAACCAGCAGCTCCTCGGGGGTCAGCGACTTGACCGTGCCGTAGGTGCCCACGGGCATGAAGGCCGGCGTCTCCACGGTCCCCCTGGGAAAGCTCAGCCGGCCCCGCCGGGCGGCCCCGTCGCGGGCCAGCAGCTCGAATTTCATCGGATCGGGGGCTCCAGAGGGAGACAAGACGAAGTTTCCTCTTGACAAAAATAAAAGTTTATTAGAATATACTCACGTACTGAATTCGCAGCGTTGCTGTGATAGTTGTTTCAGTACACTCCTCCATCCTCCTTTGGTGGTTCGGCGCGGCACCCCCTGCCGCGCCATTTTTTATCCGCCGATCCGCTAGCCCGCACCCGGGAGCAAATCCCGCGCGGGAACAGCCTCCCTTGTGGGAGCGGCGCCCCCGCCGCGATTCCCCTATCTAAAGCCGCACCCCTCCCAGTGGGAGCCCCCCAGCCCCACCTTTCCCCGTCCACCGCCTCTTGTTTTCCGCCTTTCCCTGTCTACTGTTTACCGTCTACTGTCTACAGTCTTGCGCGTCAAAAACATCGCATCCCCATAGCTGAAAAAGCGATAGTGACCGCTCACCGCATGGCGATAGGCCGCCATCACCGGGTCGTAGCCCGCGAAGGCGCACACCAGCATCAGCAGCGTGGATTCCGGGAGGTGGAAGTTCGTGAGCAGCGCATCGACCACCCGAAACCCGTAGCCGGGCCGGATGAACAGCCGCGTATCGCCCTGAAAGGGGGCCAGACGGCCCGAAGCCGCCGCAGTCTCCAGACTGCGCACCGCCGTCGTTCCCACCGCCACGACCCGACCGCCGCGCAGCCGCGCCGCCTCGACAGCGGCACAGACCGCCGCATCCACCTCGGCATATTCGGCGTGCATCCGGTGCTCCTCCAGACGCTCGGTGCGCACCGGCTGAAAGGTCCCCGCCCCCACGTGCAGCGTGACCCGGGCCATCTCCATGCCCTGCCCTGCGAGCCTATCCAGCATCGCCTCATCGAAGTGCAGCCCCGCCGTGGGAGCGGCCACCGCCCCGGGGCGGCGCGCATAGACGGTCTGGTAGCGCTCCAAGTCGCCCGGCTCGTCAGCCCGCTCGATGTACGGGGGCAAAGGCATGTGCCCCGCCCGATCCATCAGCTCGAAGAACCCAATTCCCAGGCTCATCAGCTCGAACAGGTCATCTCGCCGACCCAGGACCTCCAGCTCCGCGGCGTCCCCGATGCGCAACCGCGACCCCGGCTTCGGAGACTTGCTCGCCCGCACCTGGGCCAGCGCCCGATGGGGCTCCAGGACCCGCTCCACCAGCACCTCGACGCGTCCGCCGGTGTCCTTGGTGCCGAACAGCCGGGCCGCCACCACCCGGGTGTCGTTGAACACCAGGAGGTCGCCGGCGCGCAGCAAATCCGGAAGCGCGGAGAAATCCCGATCCTTGATCCGGCCACTCGGCCCGTCGAGACACAGCAGCCGGCTGTCGCCCCGCTTGGCGGGCGGATACTGGGCGATCAGCTCCCCGGGCAGCTCATAGCGGAAATCGGACAGGCGCATGGGCGCCGGATCTTACCACGGGGCCCCGTTTCACCCGTTGGGGCAAGCCCGTATACTAAGCCGCTCCCTCGCCGGGGTGGCGGAATGGTAGACGCGCCAGACTCAAAATCTGGTAGTGGTAACACTGTGCGGGTTCGAGTCCCGCCCCCGGTACCACCAAAATAAACGCATGTATAATCAATACGTTACTGATCGATTTTGATCTGTGCTGGCTATGCTCTGAACGATACCAAGCGGGGACAGCCATACGGGATCGCGTGACCAAGCTACTGCAGGACAGAGGCTACGGACCCACTGAAGCTGAACCTTTTCTCGAAGAGTGCAGCCAGCTTCGGCTTGGCTGGTCGGCCGCTGAAACACTGGCGGGATATCTTCGGGCCTGGTTGGACGATGACTCGCGGCCCCGCCTCCTAGGGCTGTTGACATTGGGTGAGTCCTTCAGAGAGCTTTGACCGACAAGAAGGGGACCCACCGACCCCTGCAGCTCCCCCTCAGGTTCTCTAGCTCCCGTCGCTCAGTGCAAGGCAACCCAGACTTCAGGAGCAGCACCGGAGACCGTCGCAGAGCGTGGGCCTCACCCAGGTTTTTGAATGTGGGCAGAACATGACAGGGGTCAGCGCCCTTTACTGGAGCTCGGCCACTCCGGGCTCCTCGGGCGGCCACGGCTCGCCTGCCCCACTTTGACCTTCAACGCCCGCTCGATATCTCCCCGGAACCGATCATTGCCCAGTGGCGTGCCGGTCTGCAGGCAAGCCCGGATCTCGTCGATGGGTTGCTCTTCGACATGACCCCGAAACCACTGCCGGTACGCCGCTCTTCGTGTCTGCGCATCCTTGCCCAGTCCAAGATACACCTCATGAGGAGATACCGCAGGGTCCGCAGCCCCCTGCGCGTTGGCGCGGTAGCTCGACCACCGATAACCCCGCGGCGCATCAACCATTCCGGCCCTTACCGGATTCAATTCGATATATCGGTAGCACCTGAGCAGATACTCCGAGGCATCGATAACGCTCGCCTTGAATCTCCCCTCCCACAAGGTCCCCGTCCGCCCGTACCTGTGGTTGACATACGGCACGTACCTCCGCCCCACGTACTGCAGCACCCGGCTGATCGAGTCCCTGTCCCGCGGCGTCAGCAACAGGTGAACGTGATTGGTCATCAGCACATAGGCGTGAATCGCGCAGCCATAGCGCTGCGCACCTTCTACAAGCCATCCCAGGTAGGCTCGGTAATCCGAGTCATCGTAAAAAACCGCCTGGCGGTTGTTGCCCCTTTGCACCAGGTGCGCGGGTACCCCCGCCAGGAAGAACCTCTGCTTTCTCGGCATCGTTGCCCCTTCTGTGACCCGACAAGCCGCAATACTCTGAATGTAGCACAGAAAGGGCTCCGACCCCTTTTTCCCATAAATTGGGTTTATGGAGGGTCGGATGCTTGTCGGGAGAAAAGAGGAAAAGATATAGTTAACAATAAGATACGAGTTATAAAAATTTTTTTGGGCATGCGCAGAAAACATTAGCTAGTAGCCAAAATACTAATCGTTTAACATGCTAAGATATTGAATTACACACCCAGAGGAAGCCAGCAGAGATGGTTACGAGTAATCCCTTCGCCGAACTCTCGTCGTTCATTCCGGTTGCCGTCATGCAGGGGTGGGTGGTCGTGATGGTCATCTTCGTCATCGGTGGCACCGTGCTCGACATGATCCACAAAGGCAGCGCCAAGTACTTCTTTGAGAATGCTAAAAGGGCGAAAAAGAGCGCCAAGCGCACGGTGAGTGGCGGCGAGAAGGTGTCAATGGCCTTGCAAACACTGGCCAGCGAGGTACTGACCTCGGCGGAGTTCGCGAAGACACGTCGTCGGGTATCTCACCTGTTCACCATGTACGGGTTCATCATTTTCGTCGTCACGACCGTGATTCTAATCTTTTCCCTCCCGACGTCGGCCGGCCAGACCCCGGCGCTCGTGCCGTTGTTGTGGCATGTTGGTGCCTTGATGCTGTGCTTCGGCGGCTATTGGTTCTGGTTCTTTATTCGCGCCGATGTCTCTGCCGAGGGCTATCCTTGGTATCGCCTGGTGCGCGCCGATCTGTTCATCGTCTCGTTGCTTGCCACGGCTACCTTCGGGTTGATCTGGTCGTTCGTGCAGTCCGCTGGCGCCAGTGGCTGGAGCAGGCTTTTTTTCGCACTCTTCGCCATTGCGGCAACGTTTCTGTTCAGCACCGTGCTGTGGTCGAAGTTCGCGCACATGTTCTTCAAGCCGGCGGCGGCCTTTCAGAAGCGCCTGATCATGGCCGACGAGTCGCGCGAGAATCTGCCCGCCGAATACGACCTGACGGATCCCCAGGTCCAGGCAAAGTATCCAGACATCCCCGAATACATGGGCAAGAACCCACCCAATATGGGGCTTGGCATCAAGCGTGAAGCACCGCAACACTACTGATGATATCGATGCGTTGAATCGAATCACGAAGAGGAACTGAATTATGCCGACTTTTGTCTATATGACCCGCTGCGATGGCTGTGGGGAATGCGTTGATATCTGCCCGTCCGACATCATGCACATCGATACCACTGTGCGGCGCGCCTACAACATCGAGCCGAACATGTGCTGGGAGTGCTACTCCTGTGTCAAGGCCTGCCCGCACGAGGCAATCGACGTTCGCGGTTATGCGGATTTCGCCCCGCTGGGCCACTCGGTACGAGTGAAGCGTGACGAGGAGAAAGGCGTCATCGCTTGGAGAATCAAGTTCCGGAATGGCGAAAAAGACATGGAGCTGCTTGCGCCTATCACGACCAAGCCTTGGGGGAAGCATATCCCGCAGCTTCGTGATGTGCCTGCACCTACCAAGGAACAGCGTGACAGCCAGTTGCTGTACAACGAGCCCAAATACATTCGTTTCGACGAAGGTGGTCTCCACACTCTCAAGTCCAATGGTTTGAAGATGGTAGCTGGGGTGGAGGCCTACTAAGAATGGCTTACAAGACAATCATAGAAGACAACATCGATATCCTGGTTGCAGGTGCAGGTCTCGGTGGTACCGGTGCGGCTTTCGAGGCCAGATACTGGGGGCAGGACAAGAAGATCGTCATCGCCGAAAAAGCGAACATCGACCGCTCGGGCGCTGTGGCGCAGGGCCTGTACGCGATCAACTGCTATATGGGTACCCGCTTCGGTGAGAATAATCCCGAAGACCATGTCCGCTACGCACGTATCGATCTGATGGGCATGGTGCGCGAAGACCTGCTGTTCGACATGGCGCGTCACGTCGACTCCGCGGTGCATCAGTTCGAGGAGTGGGGCCTGCCCCTGATGCGCAACCCAGAGACCGGCGCCTACCAGCGTGAAGGCCGCTGGCAGATCATGATTCACGGTGAGTCCTACAAGCCGATCGTCGCGGAAGCCGCGAAAAAGTCGGCAGACAAGGTCTTCAACCGTATCTGCGTCACCCATCTGCTGATGGATGAGAGCAAGCCCAACCGCGTCGCTGGCGCTGTGGGTTTCAACGTGCGCACCGGTAACTACCACGTATTCAAGTCCAAGACCGTGATCGTCGGCGCCGGTGGCGCTTCCAACATCTACAAGCCGCGCTCTGTCGGTGAGGGTGCCGGTCGTGTCTGGTACGCACCCTGGTCTTCCGGCTCCGCCTACGGTCTGCTGATCGGCGCCGGTGCCAAGATGACTCAGATGGAGAACCGCATCGTACTGGCCCGCTTCAAGGACGGTTACGGTCCGGTGGGTGCCTACTTCCTGCACCTCAAGACCTACACCCAGAACGGCTTGGGCGAAGAGTACGAGTCGAAGTGGTTCCCCGCACTGGAGGAAATGGTCGGTAAGCGATACCTGGATGTCGAAGCTTCTCACCTTACCCATCGTCCCATCCCGACCTGTCTGCGTAACCACGCCTTCATCTCCGAGGTGAACGCCGGCCGTGGCCCGATCCACATGGTGACGATGCAATCCTTCCAGGATCCGCATTTGGAAGAGATCGGCTGGCACAATTTCCTGGGCATGACCGTTGGCCAGGCCGTGCTGTGGGCGGCGACCGATGTCAATCCGAAGGAGGAAAATCCGGAGCTGACCACCTCCGAGCCGTACGTCATGGGCTCTCACGCCACCGGTTGCGGCGCCTGGTGCTCCGGTCCGGAGGATATTTCCCCGGAAGAGTACTTCTGGGGCTACAACCGCATGACGACGGTCGAAGGTCTGTTCGGCGCCGGTGATGCGGTCGGCGGGACGCCGCACGCCTTCTCTTCCGGCTCCTTCACCGAAGGGCGGCTCGCAGCCAAGGCGGCCTGCAAGTACATCGATGAAGGCAAGGCGGAAGGAATCCGTGTCTCCGAAGAGCAGATCAACCGTCGCAAGGAAGAGGTCTACAAGCCGATGGAGCACTATAAGACCTATCGGAACGAGATCACGGCGGGCACGGTCAACCCCAACTACATCAACCCACGCCAGGGCCTGGATCGCCTGCAGAAGCTGATGGACGAGTACGCAGGTGGCGTGACCGTCAGCTACATGACCAACGAGAAACTGTTGCACATCGGCCTGAAGAAGATGAAGATCCTGGAAGAGGATCTGGAGAAGATCGGTGCGGAGAATATCCACGAGCTGCTGCGTGCCTGGGAGTTGAAGCACCGTCATCTGACCTCTGAGGCTGTCTTCCAGCACACGCTGTTCCGCAAGGAAACCCGCTGGCCGGGCTACTACTATCGCGGTGACCACATGATGGTGGACGACGAGAACTGGCATGTGCTGACCGTTTCCCGCCGTGACCCGCAAACCGGTGAGTACACGATGGAGAAGGCGCCGTGTTACCACCTGGTGGACGACAAGGCGGAGTAATGGGGAGCAAGGGTGCCTCGATCCGCTCGAGGCACCCGCAAAAAGATCAACATATCGGATGTTGGTCTTTTTTTATGGCCCCAGCGAAATGGGTCTAGTGAAAGCGTAGAGAATTTCAGATGAACATCATCGACAACACCGACCAAGAGATCCTGGCGATAGCCGATCCCTGGTGGGATGAGCTGGTCGAATACTCCAATAAGGGCCAGTACGGTAAATTCATCAGGAATTTTGCTTACTCTCTGATGCAGGGGCTCAATGAGGTCGAAGCGGGAAGGCAGTTTTCCCACAGTGATCTGGCTCGGAACCTGTCGAAAGACCGAGATTTCCTCGGCATCATCCGCCGGGGAGAGCACGTCACTGTCCTGTATCGGGTGCGTAATACCACGAAGCCGGGTGAATGGTTGGGGCGACTGGTACTCGGCTATGAGAAAGGGCAGGTCAAGATATTTGGCGCATCAATTTTCTAGGCGATCATGAAAGAGACTATCCAAGCCAACAAGTTCGTTGAGCTCACCTACAAGGTGATCGATGAACATACCGGGAGCGTCCTCACCTCGGTGGAGTTTCCCCTGGGCTATGTTCACGGCACCAATGAAGTCCTGGCTCCCCAGGTCATGGCCGAGCTGGAAGGCAAGTCGGTTGGCGATATCATCGAGGTCTCCATCGACTGCAACAAGATCTACGGCCCTCGCGACGAATCCCTGGTGATCACCGATTACATCGAAAATGTTCCAGCCGAATACCGTCATGTCGGCACGGCCATTTTGATGGAAAACGACAAGGGCCAGACTAAGAGCTTTCTCGTCACCCGTGTAGACGAAAACACCCTGACCATCGACGGTAACAATCCGCTCTGCGGTCGGGAAGTCATTTTCAAGCTCGAGATACTGACCGTCCGTGATGCCACTAGCGCAGAAATCGAGGCGGGAGGGAAAGTCGAACCCGGTGCCGAGATCGGCGGCGTAAAGGTGCCGATCTAAATTTCACCAAACTGGCGCCATCTTTCCGTTTGAAAGATGGTAAGACAACGGTGTCGGGATGGTTTCAACTGCGGTGTCCTGCAGCGCCAATCCCGCAAACTCAGCAAGAGGTGAATGATGAGCGAGAAAAAGCAAGAGAAGCCAAAGATCCCAGACGGCCACACGCGTTACCTGACGACCCGTCAGAAAGCGCCCAACGACAAGGGTTTCGTCGGCTACGATACCATTTGGGAGTCGTGGCAGAAAGAAGTCGAATACACCACCCCAAAAAAGCCGTAAGGCTTGCGGCCGCGCGGACCCAGACGTAAACGCTGGAATTCAGCGTTTCCCGTTCGGGCCCCGAAAGGCATTTTTCAGCGTTTTCTGAGAGGGCGCGCGGCTGTCAAATCGAGGACATGGTACAGACTGGAGCAGGACGAGTCACCTCGCCCTCTACCCGGTACCTTGGCGGTCTGGTGGGGTTGTGCCGGTATCCCGATTTCTTGAATAGGACTGACGATGGACCTGCAACTGAATTTGGCAAGATTCGAAGAACGTCAAGCCATTTTTGTCAATGAGCTTGCCAAAACCATTCAGGTCAAGTTGGCCGAAGCAGGTTTGGAAAGCGATAAAATCAAAGAGCTCACCGGCTCGCTGGCGTTCAGCATCACTTGCATGATTGATGGCGTCGCTGGGATAGAGTCGGACGGCATGGAAGTTCAACCCTATCTCACCTTCCAGATCGATGATGAACTTGTCCACTGCGGCGAGAATTCCTTCATGCATGAACTGATCTATGACGTGCTGGGCAGGCTCATCGGCGACTGATAGAGTATCGTGTTCAAGTGGTAAAAATAAAAGGGGTCAGAGCCCTTTACTGGAGCTCGGCCGCTCCCGGCTCCTCGGGCGGCCACGGCGCGCCTGCCCCACTTTGACCTTCAACGCCCGCTCGATATCTCCCCGGAACCGATCATTGCCCAGTGGCGTGCCGGTCTGCAGGCAAGCCCGGATCTCGTCGATGTGTTGCTCTTCGACATGACCCCGAAACCACTGCCGGTACGCCGCTCTTCGTGTCTGCGCATCCTTGCCCAGTCCAAGATACACCTCATGAGGAGATACCGCAGGGTCCGCAGCTCCCTGCGCGTTGGCGCGGTAGCTCGACCACCGATAACCCCGCGGCGAATCAACCATTCCGGCCCTTACCGGATTCAATTCGATATATCGGTAGCACCTGAGCAGATACTCCGAGGCATCGATAACACTCGCCTTGAATCTCCCCTCCCACAAGGTCCCCGTCCGCCCGTACCTGTGGTTGACATACGGCACGTACCTCCGCCCCACGTACTGCAGCACCCGGCTGATCGAGTCCCTGTCCCGCGGCGTCAGCAACAGGTGAACGTGATTGGTCATCAGCACATAGGCGTGAATCGCGCAGCCATAGCGCTGCGCACCTTCTACAAGCCATCCCAGGTAGGCTCGGTAATCCGAGTCATCGTAAAAAACCGCCTGGCGGTTGTTGCCCCTTTGCACCAGGTGCGCGGGTACCCCCGCCAGGAAGAACCTCTGCTTTCTCGGCATCGTTGCCCCTTCTGTGACCCGACAAGCCGCAATACTCTGAATGTAGCACAGAAAGGGCTCCGACCCCTTTTTCTTTTTCGCCCGACACGTAAACCTATCGAGATTCCAAAAACACCCTCGTGGACCAAAGAAACCCACCACAAAGCGCGAAGCCGATCCACGGCACCCTCATGTTTCCACCGCTCGACTGATAGCAGCGCGCAAGAAGTGATTCGGTCACCTTTAAAGGGCTGGGGTCTAGGTTAAGGGGTCAGACCCCATTCACAGGTGACCGAATTCGACGATGCGGCTCACGGGCTAAGCCTACTTCGGCTCCACGTGAATCTCCACCTCGAGCCGAACCACCTCCTCGTCCCCGTCGCCCGCGCGCAGGGCCTCCCGCTTCACGGCCTGGAGCAGGTCCTGGAGATCAGCGAAATGCCGCCCCCCGCCGGGGCCACGCAGGTTGTACTCTGGCGGCCGGCGCACCAGCTCCTTCCGGAGCACCCTGACCGACTGGGGCGCCTCCACGCCCAGGCAAGCCTCGCCACCCTGAACGCGGAGCAGGGGCACCCGGATGTGGTCGCCGACGCGGAACGATTCGCCGGGCTTGCGGATGAAGGCTAGCATGGTCACCTCCCTGTCTAGCGATGCGGATTGTGACGTGCGCTCGGACAGCCCGCGAGAGCGCTCGACTTAGGAAATATGGCTGCGTCGGGGCCCCCAGCGCAACGTTTTGTCGGAAAGATTGTCGGAAATGGCCCCCAGAACGCGGAAAAGCCAGAACCGCATGAACGATTCCGGCTTATATTTCAATTACTTATCTGGTCGGGGTGAGAGGATTTGAACCTCCGACCACCTGAACCCCATTCAGGTGCGCTACCAGGCTGCGCTACACCCCGTTGAAGAAGGCGGAATTCTAGGCGGATCGGCTGCTTATTGCAACGCCGGGGCGGGTCGAGCCCGCATTTGTCGCCAGCCTCCTGCTGTGGCGCCCGATCTGCCCGCGCGTGCTGCGTTGCGCTCGGACCGGGTGCTCGACGTACGGTCGAGTACGCCTGCGCGCCCGGCCTGTCGCGCGCCTTGCATCCACGCGCACCTCGGACGCCTCGCGACGAACGCCAGCGACAAATGCGGGCTAGCGCTTGAGCAGCTGCAGGACCTCTTCGAGCTCGACGCGCAGCTGACGGATGATCTGCTGGCTCTGGTTGAGGTCGTGCTTGGCGGTGTCACTGGAGAGCTGCTGGCGGGCGCCGCCGATGGTGAAGCCCTGGTCGTAGAGCAGGTTGCGGATCTGACGGATCATCAGTACGTCGTGGCGCTGGTAATAGCGGCGGTTGCCGCGGCGTTTCACGGGCTTGAGCTGGGGAAACTCCTGCTCCCAGTAGCGCAGCACGTGTGGCTTGACACCGCAGAGCTCGCTCACCTCGCCGATGGTGAAGTAGCGTTTGCCCGGGATGGCCGGAAGATCGGCGGTGCTCTCACTCGCTTCCAGCATACGCCTCTACCCGCGCCTTGAGCTTCTGCCCGGGCCGGAAGGTGACGACGCGACGGGCGGAGATGGGGATCTCCTCGCCGGTCTTTGGATTGCGGCCGGGGCGCTGCTTCTTCTCGCGCAGATCGAAGTTGCCGAAGCCGGACAGCTTGACCTGGTCGCCGCGCTCCAGGGCCATGCGGACCTCTTCGAAGAACATCTCGACCATCTCCTTGGCCTCGCGCTTGTTGAGCCCAAGCTCCTCGAACAGCTTTTCGGCCATGTCGGCCTTGGTCAGCGCCATCACCTACTCCCGCAACTTGGCACCGAGGTCGCGGGCCAATGCGTCCAGCACCGAACGCACCGCCCGATCCACCTCTTCGTCGGTCAGGGTATGGGAAGAGTCCTGAAGAATCAGACCGAAAGCGAGACTTCTTTCCGTGGAATCTACCTTATCGCCAGTATAGACGTCAAACAGCCGGACGTCCCGGACGATCGCCGGCGCGGCGCGGGCAATGCAGGCCTGGACAGCCGAGAAACCCACTTCCCGGTCGACCAGGATCGCGATATCGCGCCGGATCGAAGGGAACTTCGACAGCGGGCGGAAGGCCGGCAGGCGGCCCGCGAGCAGGCCGTCCAGACGGATCTCGAATACCAAGGTGTGGCCACCCAGATCGAAGCGCCCCTCCAGCTCGGGATGCACCATGCCGAGCCAGCCGACCGGCTTGCCGCGCCGCTCGATGCGCGCGCTCTGGCCCGGATGCAGGGCCGGATGCTCGCCGGGCAGTATATCGAATTCGTCGGCCGCGCCGGTCAGGGCGAGCACCGCCTCCAGATCCGCCTTGGCGTCGAAGAAGTCGACGCCCCGGGACGGCTCGCCCCACTGCTCGGAACCGGCACTACCGGCCACCAGGCCGGCAAGCATGGGCTCCTGGCGGATCGCGCCGGCCTCGCGGTAGAAGCGCAGGCCGGACTCGAAGATGCGGATGCGCTCCTGCTGACGGGCCCGATTGTAACGCGCGGTGGCAATGAGCCCGGGCCAGAGACTGGTGCGCATTACCGAGAGCTCGGCGGACAGCGGGTTGGCCAACGCGATGGACGCGTGGTCCGGGTCGATCAGGCGATCCATCTCGGGGCTGATGAAGCTGTAGGTGACCACCTCCTGGTAGTCGCGGGCGCTGAGAACGCGGCGCGCCCGCGGCAAGTCGAAGGCGGTCTCCGTCACCGCTGCCATGGTGGTATGCGTGTAGGCCCCGCGGTTGACCGGGATGCGTGGATAGCCGTAGATACGCCCGATCTCCTCGATCAGGTCGACCTCGATACCGATGTCGAAGCGGCTGCTGGGCGGGCTCACGCTCCAACCGCCCTCGGCGGGCTCGAGCGCCATCCCGAGGCGCTCCAGGATGTCGACCAGATCCGCATCGGGCACCTCGACGCCGAGCACCCGCGCGGTGCGCTCGCGCCGTAGGCGGATGCGCGGGCGCGGCGGCAGCTGCGCCTGCGCGGCCACCTCGACCACCGGCCCGGGCTCGCCACCGCAGATCTCCAGCAACAGCGCCGTGGCCCGCTCGATCGCCGGACGCTGCAGGGCCGAGTCCACGCCGCGCTCGAAGCGGTATGAGGAGTCGGTCTGCAGCCCGTAAGAGCGGGGCTTGCCGATGATCGCTGCCGGCGCGAAGAAGGCGCTCTCCAGCAGGATGTCGCGGGTCCGCTCGGTGACGCCGGAGCCGGCACCACCCATGATGCCGGCCATGGCCAGGGCCCGCCGGTCATCGGCGATCAGCAGGGTATCGTGGCGCAGGGCGATCTCCTGCCCGTCGAGCAGCACCAGGCGCTCTTCGGCGCCGGCCAGGCGCACGTGGATTGCGCCTGCCAGGCTCGCCAGGTCGAAGGCGTGCATCGGCTGGCCCAGCTCCAAGAGCAGGTAGTTGGTCACATCCACCAGCGGACCCAGGCTGCGCAGTCCGGAGCGGCGCAGACGCTCCTGCATCCAGAGCGGCGTCGCCGCCGTCGGGTCGACCCCGCGCAGCACCCGACAGACATAGCGCGGGCAGGCCTGCGGCGCTTCCAGCTGCACGACGACGCGATCCTCGATGGTCGGCGCGACCGGCTCGATGGTCGGCGGGGTGACCGGACAGCGGTTGATCACGCCCACCTCGCGGGCGATCCCCGCGACGCTCAGACAGTCCCCCCGGTCGGGGGTCAGATCGACATCGATGGCGAAGTCCGCAAGGGTGAGATAGCTGCGCAGGTCCTCGCCGACAGGGGCGTTCTGAGGCAGTGCCATGATGCCTTCGGAGGACTCCGCCAGGCCCAGCTCCCTGGCCGAGCAGATCATGCCGAAGGACTCGACCCCGCGTAGCCGGGCACGCTTGATCCGGAAGTCCCCGGGCAGCCGGGCACCCACGGTCGCCACCGGCACCCGCATGCCTGCGGCCACGTTAGCCGCCCCGCAGACGATCTTCAGGGGCTCGCCGCCGCCGGCATCCACGGTGCAGACGCTGAGCTTGTCCGCATCGGGGTGCTGCACGCGCTCGAGCACGGTGCCGACCACCACGCCCTCGAAGCTGCCGGCCACCGGCTCCACCGCGTCCACCTCCAGGCCCGCCATGGTGAGCTGCTCGGCCAGCTCGGCCGTGCCCACGTTCGGGCTGACCCATTCACGCAGCCAGGCTTCACTGAATCGCATGGTTGGTTGCTCTTCAAAGTTGTTTAACCGCAAAGGCGCAAAGGACGCCGAGAAAGATGGCTATGTTGCTCGCGAGCTGTCAGTGATCAGTCGTCAGCCACGTGCGCAGCCGCAAGATAGCGCTTGCCAGCGACATCCTTGGCGCCCTTCGCGCCTTTGCGGTTCCATCAATCTTCATGCGAACTGCCTGAGAAACCGCAGGTCGTTCTCGAAGAACAGCCGCAGGTCGTTGACCCCGTAGCGCAGCATGGTGAGGCGCTCCACGCCCATGCCGAAGGCGTAGCCGGTGTAGCGCTCGCTGTCGATGCCCACGTGGCGCAGCACCTCCGGGTGGATCATCCCGCAGCCCAGCACCTCCAACCAGCCGCTGCCCTTGCACACCCGGCACCCGGAGCCGCCGCACATCACGCACTGGATGTCCACCTCGGCGGAGGGCTCGGTGAACGGGAAATAGGACGGGCGAAAGCGCAGCGCCAGCTCGCGCTCGAAGAATCTCGTCAGGAAGTCGTACAGGATGCCCTTGAGATCGGCGAAGCTCACCCGGTCGTCGACCAGGAAGCCCTCCACCTGGTGGAACATCGGGGTGTGGGTCAGGTCCGAATCACAGCGGTAGACCCGCCCCGGGGCGATCACCTTGAGCGGGGGCTGGGCACCCTCCATAACCCGGATCTGCACCGGCGAGGTGTGGGTGCGCAGCAGCAGGTGCTCGTCGAAATAGAAGGTGTCGTGCATCGCCCGCGCCGGGTGGTGCGCGGGGATGTTGAGGGCCTCGAAGTTGTGGTAGTCGTCCTCGATCTCGGGACCCTCGGCTACCGTGAAGCCGGCGTTGGCGAACAGCCGCTCCATGCGCTCCAGGGTGCGCGTGATCGGGTGCAGTCCGCCGTTGGCGCCCCCCCGCCCGGGCAGGGTCACGTCGACCCGCTCGCCGGCCAGGCGGGCGTCGAGCGCTGCTGTGTCGAGCGCCTGCTTGCGCGCCTCGATCACCGCCTGCAGGGCGTCCTTGGCGGCATTGATGGCCTGGCCGGCCCGGGGGCGCTCGTCCTTGGGCAGGCCGCCGAGCTGCTTGAGCAGCCCGGTGAGCACCCCGCTCTTGCCAAGGTAACGTACGCGGATCTCGTCCAGCGCCCGCAGGCCCGGGGCACCGGCCACCTCCCGCTCGGCCTGGTCGAGCACCTGCCCGGCGTCGATCCCGGCATCGTCTGTCCCCATCTCGTACTCCCGATCGGCTTGCGCGCGACTGCGCGGCCGGCTCAGCTTGGTCCGTTCAGCGACACAAAAAAGGGAAAGACCGTCAGGCCTTTCCCCTTCGACTTCGGCGAGGCGTCGACCGAGGGCGACGCCGACCAGCGATCAGCCGGCGGAGAGACTGGCCTTGGCCTTCTCTGCCAGCGCGGCAAACGCCAGCTTGTCGTGCACCGCCAGATCGGCCAGCACCTTGCGGTCGACCTCGACACCGGCCTTGCCCAGGCCGTCGATCAGGCGGCTGTAGTTGAGCCCGAGCTCCCGGGCGCCGGCGTTGATGCGCGCGATCCACAGGGCGCGGAACTGGCGCTTCTTCTGGCGGCGGTCACGGTAGGCATACTGGCTCGCCTTGACGACCGCCTGCTTGGCAATCCGATAGACCTTGCTGCGGGCACCGGAGTAGCCCTTGGCCGCTTTCAGCACCTTCTTGTGGCGGGCGTGTGCGGTGACCCCGCGTTTCACTCTGGACATGACTGACTCCTCACCCGATCAGCAATACGGCATCATGCGCCGCGCGGACCTGACGTCCGACCCATGCAGGAAGGCCGGCGCACGCAGCTGGCGCTTGCGCTTGGTGCTCTTCTTGGTGAGGATGTGGCGGCGATGCGATTGGTTTCGCTTGAAGCCGCCGGCGATCTTGGTGAACCGCTTGGCCGCACCCCGATTGGTCTTCAACTTCGGCATTTTCTCTCTCCGTCTGTGATTTCACTCAAGCGGCCCAGGCAATGCCTGGCGCCCGGCCGCCGATGTCGGGGCGACGATTGGCCGCCCCGTTTGGCAAGACCCGAAGCTCGCAGACCGGGCCCCGGTGCGGTGCAAACACCGCGAAACAGTCCGTTCGCGGCTGGCAGCCGCTCCTACATATATCTCCGTGCCCTGCGCTAGAAGCGCTCGCTGGGCGTCACCTACCGGGCACCCGGCCCTGGTGTCGAACCGGTCGCGGCTCGCAGCCGCTGCTACTTCTTTTTCTTGGGCGCGAGCACCATCACCATCTGACGCCCTTCCATCTGCGGCTCCTGCTCGACGACGGCGAATTCCGTGAGATCGCCTTCGACGCGCTTGAGCAGACTCAGCCCGAGCTCGCGGTGCGCGTGCTCGCGGCCCCGGAAGCGCATGGTGACCTTGGCCCGGTCCCCCTCTACGAGGAAGCGCTCCAGGTTGCGAAGCTTGACCTTGTAGTCGCCCTCGTCCGTGCCCGGGCGGAACTTGATCTCCTTGACCTGGACCTGCTTCTGCTTCTTCTTCGCTTCCTGGCGCTGCTTTTTCTGCTCGAAGATGAACTTCCCGTAGTCCATCAGCCGGCAGACCGGCGGATCGGACTGCGGAGCGATCTCCACCAGATCCATCTCGGCCTGTACAGCAGCCTCCAGCGCCGCCTCGATCGATACAACCCCCAGCTGCTCGCCTTCGGCATCGATCAACCGCACCTCTCGGACGGCGATCTCCTCGTTCAGGCGGTGCTTCTCTTGTTTCGCAGCGATATCCGGTTCCTCCCAAAAAGGCCAACCCCGCAAACCACGAAAGCATCGGTCGGTGCCGATGCTTTCGGGTAGGGCCCCAGAATTCAGTGCCGACGGCCGGCAACTTCCTCCGCAAGGCGCCCTGCGAGCTCCTCGACCGTCATGGTGCCGAGATCCTCGCCCCGGCGGGTCCGTACAGCGACCGAGCCATTTTCCACCTCCCGGTCGCCGACAACCAGCAGGTAGGGCACCCTCTGCAGAGTATGCTCGCGGATTTTAAAGCCAATCTTCTCGTTTCTCAAGTCGGACTCGACCCTAAAACCCTTGCCCCGCAAGGAGTTGGTAACCTCGCCCACATACGCCTGCTGGCGATCTGTGATGCTCAGCACCACCGCCTGCAGCGGGGCCAGCCAGGTCGGCAGTGCACCGGCATAGTGCTCGATGAGGATGCCGATGAAGCGCTCCAGGGAGCCCAGGATCGCCCGGTGCAGCATCACCGGCACCTTCCTGGTGTTGTCCTCGGCGACATAGTGCGCTCCCAAGCGCT
Source organism: uncultured Gammaproteobacteria bacterium (assembly GCA_963711095.1). GTDB lineage: Bacteria > Pseudomonadota > Gammaproteobacteria > Chromatiales > Chromatiaceae > CAVQCX01. Next base: position 260,115 of record CAVQCX010000018.1, read on the forward strand.
CGGGCATGGAGAAGTCGAGCTGGATGGTCCCGAGCTGCCAGACCCGGCCCAGACAGTCCTTGAGCGAGAACTCGATCTTGGGACCGTAGAAGGCCCCCTCGCCGGGCTGCAGCTGCCAATCCAGGCGCTTGATGTCCAGTGCGTCCGCCAGCGCCTTCTCGGCCTTGTCCCAGACCTCGTCCGAGCCGACCCGCTTCTCGGGCCGGGTGGAGAGCTTCACCAGCACCTCGTCGAAGCCGAAATCCCGGTACACCTCGAACAAGAGGTCGATGAAGCTCGATACCTCCGGCAGGATCTGCTCCTCGGTGCAGAAGATGTGCGCATCGTCCTGCACGAAGTTGCGCGCCCGCATCAGGCCGTGCAACGTGCCGGAGGGCTCATTGCGGTGGCAGGAGCCGAACTCGGCGAGCCGCAGCGGCAGATCGCGATAGCTGCGCAGCCCGTGGTTGTAGATCTGGATGTGCGCCGGGCAGTTCATCGGCTTGATGGCGTAGACCCGGTCCTCGGTCTCGGTGACGAAGATGTCGTCGCGAAACTTCTCCCAGTGGCCGGACTTTTCCCACAGGCTGCGGTCGATCAGCTGGGGAGTGTGCACCTCCTGATAGCCGTTGGCGCGCAGCTTGCCGCGGATGTAGTCCTGGATGAGCAGATAGACGCGCCAGCCCTTGTCGTGCCAGAACGCCATACCGGGCGCCTCTTCCTGGGTATGGAAGAGATCCAGTGCCTTGCCGATCTTGCGGTGGTCGCGCTTCTCGGCCTCCTCCAGCCGGTGCAGATAGCCGCCGAGCTCCTTCTTGTCGCGCCAGGCCGTGCCGTAGATGCGCTGCAGCATCTGGTTGCGCGCATCGCCGCGCCAGTAGGCCCCGGCCACCTTCATCACCTTGAAGCCGTTGCCGAGCCGGCCGGTGCTGGGCAGGTGCGGCCCGCGGCAGACATCGAGCCAGTCGCCCTGGCGGTAGACCGAGACCTCCTCGCCCTCGGGGATGATGTCCTCGATGATCTCGACCTTGTAGTGCTCACCGATCTCGCCGAAGGCCCGCTTGGCCTGCTCTCGGTCCCAGACCTCGCGCACGATGGGCAGATCGCGCTTGACGATCTCGTGCATGCGCGCCTCGATGCGCGCCAGATCCTCGGGCGTGAACGGCTCATCCCGGGCGAAGTCGTAATAGAACCCGTCCTCGATGGCCGGGCCAATGGTGACCTGGGTGCCGGGATAGAGCTCCTGCACCGCCTGGGCCATCACGTGCGCGGCATCGTGGCGCAGCAGCTCGAGCACCTCCTCGTCCTTGCCAGTGACGATCGCGAGCGCGGCATCCGCCGTGATCGTGAACGAGGTGTCCACCATCCGACCGTCGACACGCCCGGCCAGCGCCGCCTTGGCCAGGCCGGGGCCGATCGCGGACGCGACCTCGTGGACACTGACCGGATGATCGAACGCTCGCTGGGAGCCATCGGGAAGGGTGATTACGGGCATCGGGCTTCTCGTCTGCTGCCAGTGGTGGTCGATACGAGGGACCACATGAACGAAAAAAGCCGCCAGCGTCCAGCCTTCCGCGACCCGCGCCGGCTCGGCGGACCACTGAGAGCTGCACACTGACAGCTGGCGTTTGGTAGGCGCGATTGGACTCGAACCAACGACCCCCACCATGTCAAGGTGGTGCTCTAACCAGCTGAGCTACGCGCCTGCTGAAATTGCTTACTCTTGCCATCCGTGGCGGGACGGCACAGCTTGAAGCCGGCCTCGCTAAAGAGGGCGAATCATACAGATATTGAGCGCCGATTGGCAAGAACTGGGCTCTAGTCTACCGTCTACCGGCCGTCGACAGGGCTTGCCTCGGAGTGTCCTGTCGGATCTGAGGTTCTCATAGCCACCAAGAGCCACCCGTCGACGGGATTCGCCCCATCGTGGTGCGCGGTTTAGGCCCTTATAGCGCGGATTCGCTCAGATCGAGTAGATTTCGCCGCATTTCGTGCCAGCTGGACGGATTTTGGGCGCAATACGGCCATGCGCTTCCGATTCCACGCCAGGCACACCAGCGTCCATTCGTGCCCGACCGGCTCCAGCCCGACAGGTTCGTAGGAAATGGCGGGGGCAGTACCGTTAACCCCCGCAACCGGCCTGCGTGGCCGGGCCTCTGCCAAGCCGCCGAAGGCTCGTTCTGAGCGAGCGCACCGGCGCAGCTTCGGACCAGCTCGTCCGACCCCAGGTACAGTGGATTCTTCAGGCCTCCCCAGAGGCTATCGGCTTGGATACCCTCGGCGACAAATCTCCGATAGCCGGCAACCGCCGGTTGCCTGTCGCTCGCGGTTGAGGGCTCGCCATCCTTGGCAAGCCCCCTTCGGCCGAGACAGGCCCCGCCGGGGCCCATCCCTTTCGGTCTCACCATCGACCGCTCAGGATTGCCGGCCTCCTATGGCAGCAGTGGCGGTAGCTCCGCGATCATCGCCCAGAAGATCCCGATAGCCAGCAGCACACCGATGGTGAGGGCTGTAAACCCGAACATTCGGGCGCTTGACAGCTCGTCGCAAGTCGGTGCCTCGACCAGCCTGCTTTCGAGCTCATTGTTTGCAACCAGTCGCGCGTACTCGAGTGGCCTCTCTTCCTTTAAGCGCTCAACCGGTATCCGACCCGTAAAGATGACCGGATCCAAGGGAAAGCTTTCCGGCCGCAGGTGGGTGTGGAAAAAGTGGAACACGAAGATGAATCCCGTAGCCAGCAGCGCCTCGTCGCTGTGCACGATATAGGCCACATTGAGCATCCAACCGGGTAAGAAGCGGGTGCAGAAGTCCGGGAACCAGACCATCAGCCCGGAGAGCCCGATGATGGGGATCCCCCAGAACACCGCCATGTAGTCGAATTTCTCCCAGTAGGTCCAGCGATCATTGGGCGGCTTCGGCCCGAGGTAGAGGAAGTAGCGCAGGTTTTGGACCGCATCCACGAGGTCACGGGGCTGAGGCACCAGCGAGTCGGGGCCCCAGAACAGCCCGCGTCCCAGCTTCGGGAGTCCCCTGAACAGGATCAAGGCCAGGTGATAGAAGGCATAGCCGAAGGTCGCCACCGCCGCGACGCGGTGAATGATCCGCGTGCTTTCAACCCCTCCGAAGGCGCTGACCAGGGTATGCGCCCAGGCCGCCTCGTGGAACTTCAATGGCAGACCAGTTGCGGCAAGCAGCAGGAAGGTGGTCACCATGACCACGTGGGTCCAGATATGCTGCCTGGCGAAGCGGCGGATATGCGGACCCTCACTTGCATGCCAGACCCCAAACTCACCACGCACCCAGCCGACCAGCGCGCGTTGCAGCCACAGCGCATCGTGCAGCCCGAAGAAGCCGAACACGCCGAACAACAGCACCGTCATAAAGAGCCAGACGTAATAGAGCGCCGGGGTGCGCTCGGGATGGGTAGGATCACTGTGCGGCTGAAATGTCAGAAAGGCCGCGGTGGTACCACTGTGGCATTTACCGCAGGTCTTACCGAGATTGTCCGGGTTAATGCTGGACCGAGGGTCGGATGCCGGAAGCTCTGCGTGTGGCGTATGACAGTCGGAGCAGACCGCACTGGCCTGAAAGCCCAGATCCGTCGCCTTGCCATGGAAACTGCCGCGATACGAGGAATAGCGGGCGCTGTGGCAGTTCGCGCATTCCTTCGGGAAGCCGAGGCGAGTGCTGGCTAGCGCCGGGTCGCCCATCGAGTGCGCTACGTGACAGGTCGTGCAGACCGGTCCTTTGCTATTGTGCTCCTTCCACGCCGTGCCATGGGCGCTCCCTGCCGTCCAGGTCCGCAAGATACCGGCATGGCACTTGCCACAGACCTCCGGCTCCTTCTCGTGCGACGCCAGGGAGCTCTTGTCGTCCCGCGGCTGGATCGAGTGATCCCCGTGGCAATCGGTGCAGGTGGGTGCGCTGACCAGGCCGGACCCGAGCAAGGCCCTGGCGTGGATGCCGCCAAGGTAGCTGCCCATCACCTTTTCGTGGCACTTGCCGCAGGTGTGGATCTGGTTAGCGGGCGCCAGCGGGGAATCGAGATCTTTGAGATCGATTATCTTATGTGCCGCACCGTGACACGACTGGCACGGCGTGTCCTTGACGTGGACGCTCGCCTTGAGCTTCTTGGCCTCGCGCGCATGACAGTCGCCGCACTCATCGGTAGTCACCTTTTCCGGGTGAGGCTTACCGGGCGGCGGCACTTGGGTGATACCCTCGTGGCAGTCCGTACACGCCAGCTTGCCGTGCGCCGGCGAGCTGACCACGGCGTCTTTGTGACAAGCCATGCAGTCTATCGGTTGCTCCGTGGCGCCGATCGCTCGGCCCGCCCCGAGGAGCAATGCGAGGCACCACAGACCCGCAAGACCGAAGATTCGATGATAAAGCATCTGGTTTATCCTCCTTAGACAAGCGCGGGAATGATTTCTGCCGGCCGGCGCCGTACCAATCGCCGCCTGCCGGCACGCGAGGCGCTCAGCGTCACCGGAGGACCACCGACGGTCGGCCGCGCCGACTACGCAACTGGGTTGGATCGCAGGCCGTCCTCATGGACGGCCTGCCCCGGGGACATGCGCCACCAACTCATGCTCGTGCAGGGATGTTATCTCCTGGCGGCCGCTGGTGCGTGGCTGCGGCGGACGACCCGCATCATCTTCAGGTTGATCTGCACGAAGCGCCACAGCTGGTACGGGACGCTTTGGCGCGAGCGCAGGGCGGCATCGGTGGGCACGGACTGGAAGAATGCCTGGTCGTACGGCTGCTGAGTGGTGGTCATTGGAGCTCCTCCAGAGAACGGGGATTGCTTCGCACACGCGGAGCAACACTTGGGGCTACAGCCAGCTGGAAAGTAGGCGGCGGACATGGCGGCTACTCCGGAATCAGGCGCCAGCCGAGCTTCTGGCGCACCTTGTAAAGGAACATCAAGTGGAGCACGTGCTTGATCCAGTGGCCCGCCAGTCCGATCTCGGCAAACGACAGGTCTGTGTCGCGGCCAAAGCGGGGGTAGCGCTCGAAGTCCGGCACGATCGGATAAACCGCCATCGCCACGGCCATGCCGCACCGCCAGCCGCAGCCGGCCGACGCGACGCAGGCTGCCCCAATCTCGGCCATGGACGCTGTATGGGATGCCTCGGTGACTCCGTGGTTGATGCTGTCGACGATGGAGGCGGCTACCGCCTTGCCGATCGTCGCGGATGGCATACCGGTACGCGGCGGGGTGGGGAAGATCGGAGTGCCGTTAGCGCTCTGCATCGGCTTGGACATGCCGTGGGGCGGCGCGAAGGCGATGCCGGCAGCGTACATGTTCGGGTACAGAGGGCTCTGATAGGTCCTTGGCCAGTCGCGCGGCGACCACTCCTCATAGGGGCGCTGGGTGTAGTCGCCGTCCACCAGCATGAACCCGGCGCGGTTGAAGAGACGCTGGGTGATCTCGTCCCCCTTGTAGTCATACGCCTTCAGGCCGGCGCCGGCGAAGGGCGGGATCAGCATGGCGAAGTCGAAGGGCAGCTCGTGCTCCGTGCCCTCCAGGGTCTCGTAATGGACGACACCCGGCTCCACTGCCTTGGTGTGGGCACGCAGGTACCAGTGGACACCGCGCTCCGCCATCAGGGATTCTGTGAAGCTCTTGCTATGGGAGATGTAGCCGCCGTGACGGATATGCATGCCCCCCATGCCGAAGTCTCCCAGCTCGTACTCGTTGGACAGCCAGTGCAGCTCGGCCCGGTCGCGGACACCCTGCTCCCGCAGGACGTGGTCGAGGTTGAACAGGTACTCGATGGCCGCCCCTTGACAGGTGCACAGGCCGTGACCGGTGCCGATGACGAACCGTTGTCGCTCGCCGCGCCGCATGCGCTCGATCGATTCGCCGAGGGCGTCCGCCGCCTGTTTGGCGTGCCCGACGGTGCACACCGACAGGCTGTTCTTGTCCGGTCCCAACCCCTCGGTGGCGCCGAAGTTGAGCTTGGGGCCGGTGGCGTTGATCAGGAAATCGTATGGGATAGACTCCGTGACACCCACCCTGCCAGGCTCGGTGTACTCCACGTCGACATAGGGTCGCCCCTCGACTGAGTCGCCCTCCGGGTGCAGGGCCGTGGCCTTCGCCTGCCGAAAATCGATCCCGGCCTTGTCGTAGATCGGGGGCAGCGGCGTGACCACCTGCTCGGGCGCCATCTTGCCGACGCCGACCCAGATGTTGGAGGGAATCCAGTTATAGTAGCTATTCGGGCTGACCACGACGACTTCGTGCTCTTTGCCCAGCCAGCTCCTGGCGAACGAGGCGGCGGTGTGGCCGGCGACGCCGGCCCCGAGAATGACGAGACGGGTCATAATAACCTCCTTGACGATGGTGGCAAGCGAGGCAGTTTTTATAAGCAACGCGGGTGCAGATTCTGCCTCTTCCTGCCCCGCACAAAAGGAGAGGCATAGACCATGCCACCGCCGCCTGGCAGCCTCTGTCGCCCCCCGGGCCACTCAATATCTAAGGGGAGAGCCGGCCGAGGATTGGGGTTATCCCTTGCAAAGAGCCGGGCTCGACTGCCATTGATGGCAGGCACGGTGGCACAAATATCTGCCATACTTGGGCAGCGCAGTAATTGTGGCTGGCAGGCGCCCCGGAACGAGGACGCCAGCCCAGCGAAGGAGCTGAGACCAACTGACGTCGAGTGAGGGCCTATGCCAGTCGAGAAAGAGATCGCAAGCTGGCTTGAAACCCATGACCGCCCGTTCGCGGTAATCGATAAGGACCACCGGATCATCGGGGTGAACCAGGCCTACGAGCTCACCTACCAGGTGAAGGCGGAGGATGTCGTCGGTCGGCGGTGCTACCAGGTCACCCACCACCACTCCTCACCCTGCTGCGAGCACGGCGAAGACTGTCCCCATCAGCTGGTGTTCGAGGGCAAGCAGCTACGCCAGTGCCTGCACACCCACATAGACGGCCAGGGGCACCCGCGCTGGGTACGGGTCAGCGGTCACCGCATCGTCTCCTCCACCGGTGAGGTCTTCCTGGGCGAGGGGGTATGCGAGATCGCCGTCCAGAAGGTGGGCAGCGAAGACGGCGGGGCGGCGGGCCCGAGGATGGTAGGCCAGGCCCCGGCCTACCTCGCCATGATAGAACGGTTGGGGTTGGCGGCGCGCACCGCCAGCCCGGTGCTCATCCAGGGGGAGACCGGTACCGGCAAGGAGCTGGCGGCCGCCTTCATCCACTACCAGTCGGAGCGGCGCGACCGCGCCTTCATCTGCCTGGATTGCACCGTACTCTCCGAAGGCCTGTTCGAGAGCGAAGTCTTCGGCCACGAGCGAGGCTCTTTCACCAGTGCCGACAAAGCCCGGCGGGGCCTGTTCGAGCTCGCCAATGGCGGCACCATCTTTCTGGATGAGATCGGCGAGATGCCGCCATCCTGCCAGGCGAAGCTCCTGCGGGTGCTGGAGACCCGCGAATTCCGCCCGGTGGGCGCCGAGAAGACGATCAAGGTCGATGTGCGCGTGGTCTGCGCGACCAACCGGCCGTTGTGGGAATGCGTGCAGGCCCGCACCTTCCGCAGCGACCTCTACTACCGGATCGCCTGTTTCACCGTCCGGACGCCGGCGTTGCGGGAACGCCTGGGCGACCTGCCGCTGCTGGCCGGGGAGATCCTCCGCCGCTGCCCTCACTTCCAGTCCGGAGCGGCGCGGCCCACTCTGAGTCCGGCGGCCCTTGCACTGCTGCAGTCCTACACCTACCCGGGTAACATCCGCGAGCTGAGCAACCTCCTGCAGGTCGCCGCTACCACGGGTGCCAGCTACATCGACGCCTCGGATGTGCGTCGGGCGCTGGCGCAATTCGAGGGCTGGGGGGACCCCCTGGAGGTGGTGGCACAGGACCCGCCATGCCCCCCATGCAACGGACACGGGTCAGCTCGCCCGGATGGCCTCGCGGGGGCGATCTCCGAGGAGGATCACTTCCCCCCTCCCGAGAGCGGCGCTCCGCCACCGGGCTCTGACACGGAGCGACGCTACATGCGCGAGCTGCTTCACCGCTACCATGGCCACCGGCGGGATGTGGCCAAGGCCCTCGGGATGAGCGAGCGCACCCTCTACCGCCGGCTGAAGCAATACAAGCTGGAATAAGCCGGCGGCCTGCCCTTCGGCCCTTGCTCGACGATGAAGCAGGGTCAGCCCATCCGCTGTCGCTCGCTGTTGCGCCTGCGCAGGCGCAGCGGCAAGTTGCTGGTCCGGGCGACCTGGGGCCAGGAGAGCACACCCACCACCTCCTCGGCACGATCCAGGGTGCCCGTTTCGGTGACCACCGCGATATCCTGCTTAGCGTCGCGCAGGCGCATGAACACATCGAGTAGATTGTCATCGGCGCGCACCACCAGGAATTCTCCGGTGGCGTGCACCGCGAAGCTCTGCGCCAGCGATGTGGCCGGGTTGATTTGCGCTACCTTGACCTCTTCGAGTATCCCGGCCACGCGGCCGTCTTGCACCGCGACGATATGCGGGGGCCGCTTGAGCTCCTTAAGCGCATGCTCCAGCGATGTGGGATCGGCCAGGTGACGATGCAATATCGGCACGTCGAGCGCATCGCGCGCCGTGTACATGAGATAGAGGTTGGTCTGGCACGACTCCGGTAGCGTATGGCCGCGGCGGGTGAGCTTCAGGGTATAGATGCTGTCGCCCAGCACCCCGCGGCGCACCCCGTAGGCCACTGAGGCGGTAATCATCAGCGGGATGATCACGTTGTAGTCGCGGGTCATCTCGAAGATCATCACGATCGCTGTGACCACGGCACCCGTCGCCCCTGCCACTACCCCGGCCATGCCGATCATCGCCGTGGCCGGCACGTCCAAAGGCACGCCGGGCAGTAGATCGTTGACCAGGATTGCATAGGCGCCGCCGAGCGTCGCACCCAGGAACAGCGACGGGGAGAAGATGCCCCCCGAGGCCCCGGAGCCCAGCGCCAGGGAGGTCGCCAAAAGCTTGGCGGCGAACAGCAGGAGCAAGAACGCGGGGCTCAACAGCGGCTGGGTCAAAATCTCCTGGATGGTCGCATAACCCACCCCCTGGACGTAATAGTGCCCGCTGTAGCGCAGGAACAGATACATCATGACCCCGCAGGCCAGCATGCCCAGGGCGTGGCGCGTGTAATAGTTGCCCGGCAGCCGGTCGAAGAAGTCCTCGAGCAGATAGATGGAGCGGATATAGACCATGGATACCAGACCGAGCAGCAGCCCCAGGCATAGATAGGCGACCAGGGTGGATTCGGTAAGCGGGCTGGCCCGCGCGATGATCAGCGACGGGATGTCGAACGCCGGGGACGCGCCGAACGCGGCCCTCCCGACATAGGTCGCCGCACCGGTGGCGAGCGCCACCGGGATCAGGGTCCGTGAGCTGATCTCGGGCAGGATCAGCTCGATGGCGAACAGCAAACCGCCGATCGGGGTGTTGAAGGTCGCGGCGATGCCGCCGCCCGCCCCGCAGCCGATCAGGGCGGTGCGCTGCCATTGGGGAAGCCGCACCAGCTGCCCCACCGTCGACCCGAAAGCCGAGCCGATCTGGATGATCGGGCCCTCGCGGCCCACCGCCGCACCCGAGCCGATGGAGATCGCCGAGGCGAGCGCCTTGACCACAGACACCACCGGGCGAATGATGCCGCGCCCGTAATAGATCGCGTCCATGACCTCAGGAACCCCGTGGCCCTTGGCCTCCGGGGCGAAGTTCTTCACCAGGAAGGCGACCATCAGGCCACCCAGCACCGGCGCCAGGATAATCCAGGCGCCCCAGGGGCCGGGCGGGGTATGCACGCTGGTGTCATAGACCAGCGACACCTCGCCCAGGAAGAACAGGTTATGGCAGAAGCCGATCAGCGCCCGGAATAGGATCGCACCCACACCGGCGACCAGCCCGGTCAGGATCGCGAGCAGCGAAAAGCGCAGCAGGGGTACGGCGGGCAGTCTGATCCTCATCTGTCCACAACGGCAGGTTGCTCAAAGGTCCGGCCGACTATCGTACACAGACCGCCGAGCGGGAACACCCCTTTCGCCTGGGACGGAAACGGCCCCCGACACGCGATCCGGAGCCCCGGGTCTCGCATCGCCCCCGGCTTGCTTGGATGAAGACCATGCCACCGTCGAGCGTCGGCTGACGCGACGCCGCCTTCCCCGGGCCCGCCCAGCGGCCGTGCAAAAGGCCCACCCGAGCGGCGCCGCAACAGACCCCGAATAGGCCGTCCGGCTTCCAGGAAAGCAGCGCGATCTGCATGATCCGTTGGGTACGGGGTGGGTCCGGGCCTCCCGGGCCGCCGGCACCCGGGCTCAGGGGGCCGCGCGCTGCTCGGCGCGAGGCGGCAAGGGCGAGAGAAAGCCGATCACCAGGATCAACAGGCCCACCCCAATGAACGACACGATCCGCGCCAGCGTCCCTGTGCCCGCCAGGTCGACGATAAACAGCTTCGCCACCACCGCGCCGAGCAGCCCGGCGCCCAGTATCCAGACCGAGCGCTCGCGTAGCCGGCTGCCGCCCACCATGGCCGCCAGGGCGATCAGCGTCCAACTGATGGATACGGCGGTCTGATAGCGCGGCGACGCCCAGAGCGGGTCCAGCCCGAAGGCGACGCCGCCGAGGAAATGGGTCGCCCGGGCAATCGCCCCGTTCACCGCCACGAAGCCGAGCAGGCCGAGGCCCCGCCAGCGCGCCGGCACACTCACCCATCGCCAGTCCCGCAGCACCGAAGCGAAGATCGCGGCCAGGGCGATGCACTGGCCGAGCTCCAGGGGATTGAGCAGCGGCAGGTAGGACAGCGGCCGGGGGTCGCCCGGCTGCAGGCTGGCGTGCAGCACCCAGAGGCCCGCCACAACCACCAGGGGCACCAAACCGCGATCTATATAGGCGTTCCTGAAGGCCCCCAGCGGCCAGGCCACCCGCTCGGTCAGGGGCGGCACGGACAGGACCACCAGGGCCGGGATCAGCCCCGGCACCAGGTAGCGCCAGGTCGGCCCCAGGGTAGCCACCTGCCCGACGGCCCACCATCCCTCCTGGACGGCGAGAAACACCAGGAGCCAGAGCCCTACACTGTGCAAGGGACAGCTAAAGAACTTGCCGGGCCACCCGACCTCGTACGGGCGAAGCAGCCAGTAGTGACCGGTGAAGGCCGCACCCCAGGCGAGCCAGCCCCAGTGTGCCAGCGGATGGGGCGCGAGCGGCTCGATGTACTGCACCAGGGCGATGACCACCATGGCGGGCAGCAGGAGCAGAGCCGCTCGGGCGAGCTGGGCCCAGTCGAGCCACCGCCCCAGCAGGGCCAGTGCCAGGGAGCTGGCGGTCACCAGCCCGAGCAGCGCGTCATAGTGGCCCGCTGCGGGTACATATTCGCGGATCTCATTAACCCCGGCCCCGTACCACCACACCAGGCCCCAGACCAGCATCAGGGAGCCAAGCCTCCGCTCTCGCGCGCCCGGCGCCTCGCTGAGGCGAGCGAGCTGACAGGCGGAGAACAGCCCCGCCAGGCTGATCATCAGGGCACTCAGATAGAGGCTGTTCAACACCGGCACCGCTGCCGCGGGCAGGGGGGCGGAGACCAGAAAGCTGATGCCGGCGGCCAACTGCACCAGCAGACCGAATGCGCGCGCGAGGGCCCGGCCCTGGCGCAGGCCGATCCAAACCATGGCCGCCCCTTCAAGCGCCCAGGCGGTCCCGATCCAGCGCCCGTCCACTGCCAGCGGTATGGCCAGGGTGCTGAAGGCGACGGCCAACGCGCCGAACGCCTCGCTCAGCAGCCGCAGATGCTCGCGCCTGCGCCAGCGCAGGGCGAGCGCCACAAGCGCATAGAACAGCCCGGCCGCCAGCGCGCTCCAGGCCAGGCCGTGCTCGAGATTGCGCACCAGTGCAGCCTGCAGGCCGAACGCCACCAACGGAACGCCGAACACCAGGGAGCCGTCCACGTAGCCCTTCAGGTTAGGCGCCTGGCGCTCGGCGAACAGCACGGGCACCGCCACGTAGAGCAGGAAGAACAGCGCCAGGAAGGGCTCGGTACTGGCGAAATACCGGGGCTGATAATACTCATAGCCCCATACACCGCCGATTACGAAGGTGAACACGAAGCCCACCAGGTTGAGCTCGCGCCAGGCCTTGTGCCAGGCGATGGCGAGGATGCCGGCATCGAGCACCGCATAGTAGGCGAACAGCTGCACATGGCTGCCGCCCCGGGAGATCAGCAGCGGGGCAAGAAAGCCGCCCACCATGGCCAGCAGCGCCAGGCTGCGCGCATCCTGGAGCACCGCGAGCGCGCAGCCCAGGGCCACCAGCACCACCATCAGCCCCAGCCCGGGCCCCGGGGGCAGCAGCTCATAGAGCTGCACCGCCGCGAACACCGTGAGATAGACGATGCCCGCCCCGCCGCCCTGCAACACCAGCCCGTAGCCCCGCCGGCGCTCGCGCTGCCACCAGCCGATGCCGCCAAGCAGCAGGCCGCCAAGCGCAGCGGCGCCCAGACGCAGCTCGGTGGGCAGCAGACCGCGCTCGGCCACGTACTTGAGGAAGAAGGCGACCCCGAAGAACAGGATCACCACCCCCACCCGCGCGACGGTGTTGCCGCCCAGCAGCCAGGCCTTGGCCCGCTCCACCCAGTCGGCGCCGGGCGCGTTGGGGACCTCAATATCGTCCCGAAAGAAGGGCGCGGACCCGGACGCTTCCCGGCCGGGGGCCCGGACCGCAGGCGCCGGCGTGACCTCCGCCTCGGGCCCGGTCTCCGCCGGGCGCGCCGGCCCCTGCGAGACCGGGTCAATAGCCGGAGACACCGCCGGCAAGGGTCTGGGCTGGGCGGGCACATCGGTCCCGAGCAGGGAGCGCGCGCCCGCGCCTGCAGGGGCCTCCTCGCGCTCGGACCGAGCCCCCCCCAGACTCCTCACCGCTTGCTGCAGGCGCGCGACCCGCTGCTCCAGCACCCGAATGCGCTGGCGCGCCCCGGCGAGCAGGAACGGCAAGACGATCAGGTATGCGATGACGACCAAACCGAGCAGGACAGCTTCCATCTCCCACCTCCCCCGCAACGAGCCCGAGTCCTGGCTCCTGGACCAGGCGCCCCCAATCTACCTCAAGACGCCGCCCCCGACACGGCTGGGCCACCGCTTGTTTGCGCTACGGAGCTGCGGCTAAGCTATCGAAATGCGGCCGCGCCAACGGCAACACGCCGAGGCCCAACGACCGTATAGGGCCGCCAAAGACCGCAATCCGGAAGCTGACTGCCCGTCGACAATGGAGGCGCAGGCGATGGAAAGGGACCGGAGAAGGTTGTTGCCATGGATCTTCGCCCTATCTCTGGCCACCGCCATATCCAGCGCCGGGGTCTATAAGTGGGTGGACGAGCAAGGCCGAGCCCACTACTCCGACAGCCCACCTGAGACCGGCGCACAGCAAATAGATACGGAGCCAGGTCCAGCGCCAGAGGAAATCCAGCGCGCCAACGAGAAATTGAAATCTCTGCTCGAGAAACAGCGAGAGCAGGAGGGCTCACGAAGGGCCGAGGATCAACGCCACAGACAAGCGGAGCAGGCCGCCACGAACGAGCGCGAGCGCCAGCTGGACCGATGTATCTTTGTCGAGCAGCAGGTCCTGAAATTGCAATTGCAAAGGCCAGTTTACCGCGTCGCCGGAAAGGGCGAGAAGCTTTATGTCAAGTTTCGCGGGGAGCGCGCGGGGCTGACGTACGGAGCCTTCGGCCAGCCCATATTCATCGAGAAAGCCCCGGAGGGCGAGCGCATATTTGTCGACGATCCCGGGAGGGCCGAAGAAATAGCAAGATACACCCAGGAGCGCGCATCGTATTGCGAGACCGACGTCCAGGAATTCAAAGAGGCCTTCACGAAGCGCTACAGAGCGTTCATGTGCAGGCTCTCGACCGACTCGCTCGCTAAGATATCGGAGCCAGCGGCACGCACATCGGCACACGATTTGCAATTGGCAAAAGGCTACGTCGCAAGATACTGCCGCGACTGACAGGCGTCCCAAGCGGGCTCCGCGAGCCTTGCAGCCGCAGGGAGGGAAAACAGAGCGCATGCCGCCGCTTCATACCGAGCCACCGCCCCGGTCGGAGATGTCGCGCGGCAGGGTCCAGGAAATCGGGCTCTCGGCCTCGCGCCATGCCGGAGCCACGCGCACCCTGCGGCCGCTCGGCGTCGGCCGAATGTCCAAGGACGCGGCCGCCCCGGTGATCCGCGACGGCCGGGCGGAGACCCAGCAAAAAACTTCGGGGCGAGTACAGCGCCTACAACAAGATCGCCCGGTCCGAAGGCGCCGGCCATCATCTCGCCCCGGCGGCGCTCGACCATTCCCGCGCCCTGTCGGGCACAGACGTCGGCGTCCATCTGCAAGCCAGAGATTGCTTCTCGGGCCATCCGGGGCGTGACGAGCCCTTGTATCACGACCGCGTGTCCAATCCAGGCGCAATAGATAGCCACCAGCAGGCGATTACCCCGACCGCTGGGGCGAGCAGGGGTACATGAACGTGTCCTCCAGGGCGTCGGTGCCCATGGCGCAGACATCGGCGGTCTGCTCCAGGCCGGTCCGGTCGAGCACCTCCACGCGGCTGCCCTTGATCGCCACCAGCCCCTGGCCGCTGAGGTTCTTGAGGATGCGCGAGAGGGTCTCGGGCTTGACCGAGAGGCGCGAGGCTACCACCCCCTTGGGCACCTCGAGCGCGAAAGAGTCGGCGTCCGAGGGGGCCCGCTTGAGCAGATAGCCGGCCACCCGGCAGGTGGCGCTCTGCAGGCTCAGGTCGTCGATCTCGCGGATCAGCCCGCGCAGGCGCTGGCTCATGTCGCCGAGCAGCAGGAAGCAGGTATCGATGGACTCGCGCAGCATGCCCGAGAAATCGCGTGCATCGACGCTGATCAGCTCGGCATCGCCGAGCGCCACGGCGCTCACCGGGTAGCGCGGGCGCTCCAGAAACATCAGCGCTTCGGCGAAGGTGCTGCCGGGAGAAACTACCTCGATCACCTTCTCGTTGCCGTCGGGGGAGAGGCGGAATAGCTTGATATACCCCTCCAGCACCAGGTAGAAGCGCTGGGCTACGTCGCCTTGCTCGAACAACGAGCGCCCCTCCGCCAGTCGGACTCGCCGCGCCAGCCTTGCCACCCGTAGCAGCTGCGCGGCGCTCAGGCGTGCGAACAGCATGCCGCGGCGCAGATCCTCCAGCAGCGTCTCACCTGGCACCGCTTCAGTCATAGGGTTTCCTCTCAAGGCTCGGACCCCGCGCGCCGGCGAGCTTGACAAAGGTCAAGGCCCAAGCGCGCTCGCGAAAATCTAATGGGCCCACGTCGATTCCAAACCGGAGGGTCCCGTCGATGTCCCAGGCGTTCACCAAGGCCATGGCACGCAACATATTCTACGGCGGCAGCCTGTTCTTCATCCTGCTGTTTCTGGCCCTCACCTTCGACACCGCCACCGCGCTGCCGAAACGGGACAACCACGCGAACCTCACTGAGAAGGTAGCCCGCGGCAAGCGGTTGTGGGAGAACAACGACTGCATCGGCTGCCATACCTTGCTCGGAGAAGGGGCTTATTTCGCCCCCGAGCTCGGCAACGTCTACGAACGCTTCGGCAAGAGCAAGGATGCGATCATGGGCTTCATCAAGAGCCGGCCGCGGGACGGGATCCCGGGGCGGCGCAGCATGCCACAGTTCAACTTTACCGATGAAGAGCTCGACGATATCGCGGAGTTCCTGAAGTACTCCTCCGAGATCAACACGGCCAAGTGGCCGCCGAACATCCAGGGCTGATCCCAGCCGGAGCTCAGAGCCATGAAATACGCCTCTCAAGCCGTTGCCAAGCCCTATTTCATCGCCGCGATTGGGCTGTTCGTGGGCCAGATCCTGTTCGGGCTGATCCTCGGGCTGCAGTATGTCGTGGGGGACTTCCTGTTCCCCGAGATCCCCTTCAACGTGGCCCGCATGGTCCACACCAACCTGCTGATCGTCTGGCTGCTGTTCGGATTCATGGGCGCGGCCTACTACCTGGTGCCCGAGGAGGCCGAGCGCGAGCTGTTCAGCCCCAAGCTCGCGCTGGCGATGTTCTGGATCTTCCTGGCGGCGGGCGCGCTGACCATCCTCGGCTACCTGCTGGTGCCCTACACCAGGCTCGCCGACATGACCGGCAACGCCCTGCTGCCGACCATGGGACGGGAGTTCCTGGAGCAGCCGACCATCACCAAGCTGGGCATAGTCGTGGTGGCGCTCGCCTTCCTCTACAACATCGGCATGACCGTCCTGAAGGGCCGCAAGACCGCCGTCAGCTTGATCCTGCTGATGGGCCTGCTCGGCCTCGCCGTGCTCTTCCTGTTCTCGTTTTACAACCCGGAGAACCTGGTCAAGGACAAGTTCTACTGGTGGTGGGTCGTGCACCTCTGGGTGGAAGGGGTCTGGGAGCTGATCCTGGGCGCCATCCTGGCCTTCGTGCTGATCAAGACCACGGGCGTGGACCGCGAGGTGATCGAGAAGTGGCTGTACGTGATCATCGCCATGACGCTGATCACCGGCATCATCGGCACCGGCCACCACTATTACTGGATCGGCACGCCGGAGTACTGGCAGTGGTGGGGCTCGGTGTTCTCCGCCCTTGAGCCCATCCCCTTCTTCATGATGACCGTGTTCGCCTTCAACATGGTGAACCGCCGCCGGCGCGACCATCCGAACAAGGCGGCCACCCTCTGGGCGCTGGGCACGGCAGTGATGGCCTTCCTCGGCGCGGGAGTCTGGGGATTCCTGCACACGCTCTCCCCGATCAACTACTACACCCACGGCACCCAGATCACCGCGGCCCACGCCCACATGTCCTTCTACGGCGCCTACGTGATGATCGTGCTCACCATCATCTCCTACGCGATGCCCATGCTGCGCGGGCGCGCGGCGGCCAACAGCGAGCGCTCCCAGGTGCTCGAGATGTGGTCGTTCTGGCTGATGACCGTCTCGATGGTGTTCATCACGCTGTTCCTGACCGGCGCCGGCATCCTGCAGGTGTTTCTGCAGCGTTTCAGCGACAATCCCCAGCCGTTCATGGTGGTGCAGGACAAGATCGCGCTCTTCTACTGGATGCGCGAAGGGGCCGGGGTGGTGTTCCTGATCGGTCTGGGCTGCTATGTCGCGAGCTTCTTCGTCGGCAGCCGTGACGCCGAGCGGGCTCTCAGCGCCGCCGGCCGAGAGCCGGCGGCGGCCTGAGGTCGATTTTCCCCCGGGGGGCTTTGTGACTCCTCCTAACCCAGGGCGGCAGCCAGGGACAGGGATGGCTCTGGCTGCCGATTTTTCCCGGCGGCGCGCATCCACCGGCCTGCCGCACGCTGAGCGAGCGCGAAACAGAGAGCCCCGATGAGCGCGCAGCCCGCCCGCACCCTGGACACGCAAACGCAGCTGCCTTTCTACCATCCCCAGGGCACGGAGATCGCCCTGTTCGAGCATGCCTGGCGCCACCGCCTGCCGCTGCTCATCAAGGGCCCCACCGGCTGCGGCAAGACCCGGTTCGTACAGCATATGGCCGCCCGGCTCGGCCGGCGGCTGTACACCGTCGCCTGCCACGACGACCTCACGGCCGCCGACCTGGTGGGGCGCTACCTGATCGGCGAGGCCGGTACCTTCTGGAGCGACGGCCCGCTCACCCGCGCGGTGCGCGAGGGGGCGATCTGCTATCTGGATGAGGTGGTGGAGGCCCGCAAGGACACCACCGTGGTGCTGCACCCGCTCACCGACGACCGGCGCATCCTGCCCTTGGAGCGCACCGGAGAGACCCTCGAGGCGCCGCCTGAATTCATGCTGGTGGTCTCGTACAACCCGGGCTACCAGAACCTGCTCAAGGGCATGAAGCCCTCGACCCGCCAGCGCTTCGTCGCCGCGAGCTTCAGCTTTCCGGAGCCCGAGCTGGAGACTGCGGTGCTGATGGGCGAGACGGGCTGCGAGCGTCATCTCGCCGAGCGCCTGGTGCGGCTCGCCGCCGCGTTACGCGCCCTCAAGGACCACGACCTGGAAGAGGCCGCCTCCACCCGATTGCTGGTCTACGCCGCGACCCTGGCCCAGGGAGGCATGGCGCTCGGGCAGGCCTGCCGGGCCGCGCTGGTGGAGCCCCTGAGCGATGACGCCGAGACCATCCAGGCCCTGCTGGAGGTGGTGGATGCCACCCTCGGGGCCTGAGCAGACGCCGATGCCCGCACCCGGACAGACCCTGGCCACCCTGGCGGAGCTGCTGTATCTGGCCAACCTCCTGCTGCTGCCGGTGCTGGCCTTCCTCGCCCTGCTCGGCCTGTCCCTCGCCAAGCACCGGTCGGCACCGCCCCTGGCCGCCGCGCATCTGGCCCAGACCGTCTCGGCGAGCCTCTGGGGCGGGGTGCTGCTGGTCCTGGCCAACGCCCTGATCCTCGCGCTGGGCGGTTACACCGCGCCGGTCACCTGGGTGGTGCTGATCGTCTACTTCACGGTCTGTCACTCGACCCTGGTGCTGCTCGGCGTGGTCGGCCTCGCCAAGGCCATGGCCGGGCAATGCTGGCGCTACCCGCTGCTCGGCCGACCGCTCCCGCCCGGGTGCCGCCGATGATCAAATCCGGCAGCGCAGATGCCGTAGCCCGGGTGCAGCGAAGCGAAATCCGCGAGCCGGGCTTTGCGTTTGCCTTATGTTCTGGGTGGCGCGACACTCCATCCAGGCCAGGCAGCGCGCCGCCGCACCTCTGCGGTCCTGTCGATGTCTCGTAGAACACTCGCCACCCTGCAACGCTGCCGCGCCTGGACTCAGACCGGGCTCTTCCTGCTGTTCGTGCTGGCCCCGCCGCTCGACCTGTTCCGCCTCGATCTCAGCCTGGGCCATTTCATCCTGCTGGGGCACGACTGGACGCTCGGGCTCGACCCCTTTCTGCGCGGCGAGGCAGGACCCGGCGAGGCGGCCGTCAACCTGCTGCTGCGGGGCTTCCTGCCCATCCTGCTGGTGGGCGGGGGACTCATCTACACCGCCTGGCGCTGGGGCCGGCTCTACTGCGGCTGGCTCTGCCCGCACTTTTCCGTTGTGGAGCTGATCAACCGTCTGATGCGGCGCGCCAGCGGCAAGCCGAGCCTGTGGGAGCGCAAGCCCCTGCCGCAGCGCCAGCCCGACGGCTCCCTGGAGCGACCCAATCCCTGGTACTGGGTGCCGACCCTGGCCGCGGTGCTGGGCTTCGCCTTCGTGTGGGCGCTCAGCCTGCTCACCTACCTGCTGCCCCCCAGGGAGATCTACGCCAACCTGCTGAGCGCCAGCCTGACCCGCAACCAGACGCTCTTCCTGGTCGCGGCCACAGCGGCGCTGAGCGTCGAATTCCTGCTCGCCCGGCATCTGTTCTGCCGTTTCGGCTGCGCGGTCGGGCTGTTCCAGAGCCTGGCCTGGATGGCCAACCGCAGGGCGATGGTCGTCGGATTCGATACCGCCCGGGCCGCGGCCTGCAGGCAGTGCAACAATGCCTGCGACAATGCCTGCCCCATGCGCCTGCACCCGCGCACCCTCAAGCGCCGGATGTTCACCTGCACCGAGTGCGCCGAGTGCATCTCGGCCTGCATCCAGATCCAAGGGAAGGATCCGGGCCGCAGCCTGCTCAGATGGGTGGAAAACGAGTGTGCGCTGCCCGTAGTCACCGGCCGAGCCTCCGCGGGCCCGGCGGGCTGTTTCGACGGTGCCTCGACACGGCCGGCGGACACCGGGGGGCGAGCCTCCCGGAACGGTCTTTCCGTTGCGTGCGGGGGCTGCTCCCAGGAGGTGTGAGGCGATGATTCGGATACAGGTCAAGGTCAGGGCCACCGGCGAGCCTCTGAAGCGCACGCCGGTAACCGTCGCGCTCGACGAGGCCGAGCCGGTCACCCTGTCCACGGACCGCACCGGTACGGCGAGCTTCGATCTGCCTCCGGGCAGCGGCAAGGTGCTGGTCAACGACGTGGTGCGCTACCAGGGGCGGATCGGCGGCGACATCGAGATCGGCATCTGGTCGGTGCTGGAGGGCAGCTCGCTCGACGAGCGCGGCGCCCCGGGTGGCGGCGAGACCGGCAGCACCGCCTATCCCAGCATGCAGACACGCACGCTGATGGTGGACAGCCGGCCGGTGGAGACCGACGCCGAAGGTTACCTGGTGCGCCTGAGCGACTGGTCCGAAGGCTTCGTGCGCGCCCAGGCCGCCGCCGAAGGCCTGGAACTGACCAACCAGCACTGGGAGATCATCCGCTATCTGCGCACCTACTACGAGCGCACCCAGGTGCAGTGCCAGGTGCGCGACATCATCAAGCATTTCCGAGCGCTCTGGGGACCGGAGCAAGGCAGCAACCGTTACCTGCACGACCTGTTCCCCCGGGGCGGACCCCAGAAGCAGGGCAACCGCCTGGCGGGGCTGCTGCGGACCAAGGGAGAGCACTAGCGAGGAGAAGACCGGTGACCGACGCAAAGGCCTATTGGGAACATATTTATGCAGAACGCCCACCGAGCGAGGCGAGCTGGTACCAGGCGGACCCCCGACTCTCCCTGGAGCTGATCACAGGCTGCGCCCTGGGTCCGGCGGCCGCGATCATCGACGTCGGCGGCGGGGCGTCGCGACTGGTCGACCGGCTGCTGGGGGCGGGCTTCGTGCGCCCGGCGGTGCTCGACATCTCCCGGCTCGCCCTGACCCAGGCCCAGGAGCGGCTCGGTCCCGAGGCTGACGAGGTCGATTGGTACGAGGCGGACGCGACCCGCTGGGTCCCGCCCTATCGCTTCGAGCTCTGGCACGACCGGGCGGTGTTTCACTTCCTCACGGACCCGGCGGAGCGCCGCCGCTATGTGCGAACCCTGGAGCACGCCCTGCATCCGGGCGGGCACCTGGTGATCGCCACCTTCGGTCCCGACGGGCCCGAGCGCTGCAGCGGCCTGCCGGTGATGCGCTACGACGCCCCGGCGCTGCTGGAGACCCTCGGCGAGGGCTTCGTGCTGCGCGAGCAGCGCGCGGAGGATCACCGCACGCCGGAGGGCGCCCAGCAGCCCTTCCGCTTCTTCCGCCTGCAGCGCCGCGGCGCCCGCCAGCCCGCGGCGGTCAGCGCCCTGGACGCCTGAGATGGAAGAGCAGGTCGGCGCCCTCTGGCACCGGCTGGTCACCCGGCTCGCCGAGACCCGCTTCCCGGAGGAGGCGGTGCGCCTGGAGGAGCTGCGCCACCGGGTGGGCATAGTGTTCCGGGCACTGGGCGGCGACGGCGGCCTACAGGTTGAGGCTGCGGAGGCGACCGCCCACCGCGGCCCGCGCCGCTGGCTGGAGCGCCTCGCCGGCGCCAACGCCAAGGTCTCTCTGGCCTGGCGCGACGGGCGTGCGCTGCACCTGCCCCCCGTGGTGGACTGGCTTCCCACCCGGGACCTGAACCGCGACATCTACCTCTGGCTGGCTGCGCTCGCGGCCCTGGACCAGGGCGCCGGGGGCGACTGGCTCGAGAGTAATCGCTCACTCACCGGTCAGGCCCTCGGACGTTTTCCCGGGCTCGGCCCGCGCTACCGCCGACTGGTCGAGGCCCATCTCCAGGGCCGTCCCGACCCCGCACGCCTGGAGCGACGGGCCGCAGAGCGCGAGCGGGCGATCCGTCGTGCCCTCGCCGACCCGGCGAGCGACGGCGCGCTCCCCGCAGCGCCGGGCGACCCCGCCCCGGTCCCCCTGTGGCTGCATCCGGACCCTCCCCGGACCCCGCGCAGCGACACCACCCCGCAGGGCGACGGCGAGCGCAGCGGCTCCGACCGGCGCAGCCGCACCCTGGAGGACCTGGGCCGGCGCCGCGCCGAGCGGGTCGACACCCCCGAAGGCGAGCGCGGCCTGGTAACCATCCGCATGGAGAACATCTTGTCCTGGGGGGAATTCGTCGGGGTCGACCGCAGCAGCGAGGACGAGGAGGATCTGGACCGGGCCGAGGCGGTCTCCCGCGACCTCGACCGCATCGCGGTCGCCCGGGACCGCAAGACGAGCGGCGCGCGCCTGAGATTCGATCTCGATCTCCCGGCGGAGTCCGAGGACGACCTGGTGCTCTCCGAGGGCCTGCTGCTGCCCGAGTGGGACTGGCGCCGGGGGCGCCTGCTGCCCGATCACTGCCGGATCATCCCGCTGCTGGCGGCCGACGCCCCGCCCTGCCCCCTGCCGGAGCACCTGCGCCGCCCCGCCCGACGCCTGCGGAGCCAATTCCAGGCCTTGGCCCCGGCCCGCACCTGGCATCGCGCCCAGCCCGACGGCCAGGAGATCGACCTCGACGCCTATCTGCGTTTCGCCACCGACCGGGCCGCCGGCCAGGGCACCGCCGCAGACCGCCTGTACCGCGAGATGCGAAGCGGCGCCCGCGACCTCGCCTGCCTGCTGCTCGCCGACCTGTCGCTCTCCACCGACACCTGGGTGGACGACCACCACCGGGTCATCGACGTGATCCGCGACAGCCTGTTCCTGTTCGCCGAGTCGCTCGCCGCCACCGGCGACCGCTTCGCCATCCACGGCTTCTCCTCGCGCAAGCGCGACCCGGTGCGCGTGCACCTCATCAAGGGCTTCGACGAGCGCTACGACGCCCGGGTGCGCGGGCGCATCGCCGCGATCAGGCCGGGCTACTACACCCGCATGGGCGCGGCCATCCGTTACGCCGCCGAGCGCCTCAAGGTCCAGCCCGCCGGGCGCCGCCTGCTGCTCCTGCTCACCGACGGCAAGCCCAACGATCTCGACCGCTACGAGGGCCGCCACGGCATCGAGGACACCCGCCATGCCGTGCGCCAGACCCGCGCCCTCGGCCTGCAGCCCTTCTGCGTGACCATCGACGAGCGCGCCAACGACTACCTACCCCATCTCTTCGGCAGCGACGGCTACGTCGTCATCCGCCGCCCCGCCGAGCTGCCCTCGCGCCTGCCCCTGCTCTACGCGCGCCTCACCGCCTGACCCCCAACGCCGCTTCGCCCCCCCGCGTAGGAGCGAGCGCCCGCTCGCGATCCGAAACACCGCATTCCCCCCCAATGTCCAGATCCTGACCCAACGCTCGCGCCCGCAGCAACCACCCCCACCCCTCCCCGCCCCGACTCGTAGAAGCGGCTGCCAGCACCCATTCGCGCCCAGCGAGCGCTCCTACCAACCGGCCCAGAATCTCCCACGCCCCAGCCCACCCCTCCTCCGCCGTCTGTGTCGCCGACCACCCTTCAGCCCCCCATCCATCGGCGCGCCCCCGTCTTCTCCCCGAGATACCGCCCAAGACCCTTCCCTTGCCTTCCCTCCCCTCTGACGTAAACTCATTGAATCCAAGGAGGAGCCCATGGAAGCCCGGCGCCAGGACCAGATCCCACACCAGGTCGCGGAGGGCATCCACTGCCTGACGGAGTGGAACCGCCAGGGGTCAGGCCTGCGGCAAGGGGTCAGGCCTTGTCTTTTGCCCCCTCCGAGCGTAGCCTTCCGCCATGGCTCGGCCGCTGCGCATCGAATTCCCCGGCGCCCTCTATCACGTCACCTCCCGCGGTGCAGAAAGACGGGGTCAGCTCTTGCAAGCAAGCACGAGTCGTGGGGGTCACACGAGTCGTCGGGGCTCTTTTGTAACATCATTAACGACAGACTAATGCATAAGGCACGCCGGGAGCGCCGCGATTATCGGTCGCAAATGAAAGTCAGTTATACGTGAAACGGGGTTAGGCACGATCAGGGTACCGGAGCGTGGCGAAGCGAACGCCGATTGCGTGGCGGCCCGTGGATTTTTCTGGACGCGAGCCAGTCACCATCGACCGGGGGAAGAGCGACCATCGGCAAGACGAGGCCCAGGTTTTGAAGCGACAACAGCCCAATCGCGAGGTAATGGTGATGCCATTTCATTCCCCGGGAGAACAGGCACCGGCTTTTCAGCCATGCATTGGTCATCTCGGTCTCGGTCTTCGGCGTCGCCTATTCGACACGGTGATAGCTCGCAGAGAAGAAGAAGCACAATACTGAAGGATGCGCTCCTGTGAGAAAATATATGCTTACCGTGCTTGCTGTCCTCGCAGGCATCGGGTGGTACGGACGCCACTGGTACGAGGACCATGGCCGTGCGTTCTGGCAGAGGAGTGACCGCGACGCGTCGATCGCGACGAAGTGCATCACGAAGGATGGACGGGTTCTCTACGGAACCGTACCCGATGGGGTTACATGCCAAAGGACGGAGTCCGTGGGGGCTCTTTGACAGTGGTTCCCAGTGTGGCTCCCGGCATGACGAGTCATGGCCGGCCCTCTGCCACCGCCGTTCCTCGGAGTTTGGAATCGACGGCTGCGGCTTTCAGGTGCGCCGGCAGAACACGCTGCTCTCAGATGACATCCTGCGAGGAAGCCACTTTCTTCCTGAAGAATTGCCCGGGTGTTTTGATGGACGGGGACGACGACGGCGTCCCTTGCGAGGACCAGTGGTGCCGGTGACCGCATGGAAGCGGTCGAAGCGCTCGTCTCTTGCACCCATAGCCGTCAGGCACGATTAGGCCCGTTCCTGTTGATCCGATGAATCTGTCCTCACTGAGCACGTATGCGAAAAAGTGACAGATCTGAATCGCCCTCACCTAGGCCGCGACCCGTGGACTTCACAGACGAAATCAGTCGATTTCGTCTCCCTCTTCCCCGCGAGGGTAGAGGGTCGGGTGAGGGGCCAGTTTGGCGTCAGGTCGTTCATCTTGCCTTCTTGTCTCGAATCAGCGGATCGGCTTAACATGCAGATCGAGGCAACTCGGCCGTAGGGCAGGCCTTTTCCAAGATTCCAAGGTACCTTAGGAGGTTCACTGCGCGACTCATCATGTAATGTCGGGCGCGAGACACGCAAGCCGCTTGCAAAGCATCCGGCGCACCACCTATTCAATAGACTGGACAAAGGAGCGGGTTGTCATGCATTTGTTCAAACGGCTTTTCACCAATGGCTTGTTGGTAGCTGCGGTTGTTATTTCCGCTTCTCCGGTCGCAAGCGGCGGGGATTCCGAATCGGTTGACTATCTGAGTTTCGCTCATGGAGCCTTAGTCGCTGAGCTCGGTGGTGCGGCAGCGGAACTGAAAGTGGGCACGGAGCAGGCGCTCGCGGCCATCGACGGCGACGACGGCGGCTACGTTTTGACGCCCAAGCCCGGCGGGCCGGACACCGAGATCTTCTTCGTCTACAAGCTGCCGGCCCCGACCGTCTTTACGGAATTCGCCATCCCCAATGTGCTCGAAACGCCGAGTCCGTCGCAGACCTTTGTCAAGGACATCGAGATCAGCGGTAGCTCGCGGGGCCCGGATGGGCCGTTCGACTCTCTAGCCGCTGCGACTCTGTCCACACACGAGGGAAAGCACCAGTTCACGAAGATCCCGGCCAGCACCAGCAGTGCCGTAATTTGGGTCAAGGTCATGCTGCGGGGTGGCATCGATATCCAGCGAGATAAGACATTCTACGAGTTCAGCGAGATCATTGGCTACGGCACCCAAAAGCCGGCGCCACTACTGACCAAATTCACGGGCAAGTGGAAGGGGCGCGGCGTTTTATTGGAGCTCAAGCAGGACGGCGTCACCGTCACCGGCTGCTACGACGGGACGGGCGACCTGAGCGGCAACGTATCCGGCAACATTCTGCGTGCTACCGGAAAGAGTCGCAGCGGCGGCATTCCAAGCACCTTCGTGCTCACGGTCACGGACAACGGCGAAATCACTGGCGTTAGATCCACCAACGGGGCGCCATTCAGACTCTACAGCGGGGCCCGTGCGCAGGCCCTCAAGACGGAATGCTCGGAAAGCCATACTCGGCCACCCGGTTGCGGTGCAATCGTGCACGGCATCAACTTTGACTACGACTCGGCCATCATCCGGCCGGATTCCGATGCCGTGCTCGACGCTTTGTTTGCGGGGCTCAAGGACGCGCCGGAATCGTCGATCGCGATCGTCGGCCATACGTCGAGTGAAGGGTCGGATACGTACAACCAGGAGCTGTCGCAGCGCCGGGCGGAGTCCGTAGTCGCAGCGCTCGTGACACGCGGTATCGAAGCGAAACGCCTATCTGCAACGGGGGCCGGCGAGGGGCAGCCTATAGCCGACAACACGACGGAGGCCGGGCGTTCGTTGAATCGCCGAGTGGAGGTCGTTTGCCGCTGAGCCGTCCCGCGCAAAAAAATGGTGGCAAATTCATCTCTGTCCCGCTGGGGTTAGAGTGTCACGCGTAATGGGTGATTCCGCCCCTTCCGGCCCTTCGGCGCGGGCCTTCAGACCTCGCCTCGCAAGATTGCTTTTGACGTCGGCTGGTAGTTATATTGGCACCCAATGCCACTACAGGGACTCTTACAGGGGACCGTCGCACCATACGGGCATTCCCATGTTGCGCACAAATCGTTGGCAAATCGTTGGGGTCAGGTCCCGGCTTGTAACATCATTAACGACAGGCTAAGGCATGAGGCACGACCGCAGCGCTACTATTATCGGCGACAACTTTGTCTCCGCCATAGTAGTGAAGAAAGAGGTGACAGATCTATCTTTGGATCCGTTGGGGGTAGCGTGTCATGTGCAATCGGAGACCCGACCCCAGCGACCATCGCTAGGGCAGAGCGGCTCGCAGGCCCAGCAGTTGAAAAAGCTCCGCGCATGCCCGTTTGATCATCAGATTAACTTGACGATGTACAGCAATATTGACGAAGATGGAGTTACCCATGGAGACAACCCGCCCATGTGCCTATCCCCTCATTGGGATAGGCCTTCAACATGCTGTGTACCAAGGTCAACCAAGGCGCGTGCTCAAAAGACCAACAACAACTTTAGAGAAAGTCCGAATTCTATGGAGCTGGGGCATACGTAACCCTCTGAAAATTTTACGAAGTGTGATAAGCGCAAATCAAACAACTCAACAATCAATTACCGGCCTCAAGGCGCGCTTGTGCGATGCCAACAGACAGTTCTTCGGTGAGCCAGTCTTTACGAATCCGTTATCGTACCATCAAGACAGCGCAGTGACACTGCTAGACTACTTTTCAGCGCATTTATTTGCAGAGAATCAAACAATAGTTGATGCATATATCACACATATGTTTGCGATGTGGAGTTGTGGCATTGCAGATACGGTATTTAACTTTACTGTGAATCACGGTGTGACAAGTTCTGGCTCAGTTATAATTGTTGACCTTGGCGAGCTCACCTTTTCAAAGGAAACGATAGCTGATCTCATTCGAGAAAGAACGTGGGAAAGACAATGGTCTTTAAAGACCATGCCTGACAGTGAACTTAAAACATATATCCTCGACCAGATGCGATCACGCATAACAGTTGCAAATCTTGAAACACGCTGGAATACCACGGACTAACTCAACATCTCTTGTGACTCGAAGGGCCATCGCTTTAGCGCAGAGCTTTTCTTTTTGAAATTTTGGGTCCCGGGGGGTGTTGGGGCTGTTTTTCTATACTTCGAGGGGATAGGAATCGTTGGGGTCATGTCGCGGTTTGTAACATCATTAACGACAGGCTAAGGCATGAGGCACGACCGGAGCGCTACTATTATCGGCGACAGCTTTGGCTCCGCCATAGTAGTGAAGAAAAAGGTGACTATCTTTGGGTCCGTTGGGGGTAGCGTGTCATGTGCCATGGGAGACCCGATTCCAGCGACATAAACAACCTAATCGGGATAGGGAGCCGCTCAAGCGGCCCCCTCCCACAGCACCGTACGTACGGGTCCGTATACGGCGCCTAGCCTGCTATTTGCAGCGACGCTTCATCGGGCAAATCGAATTCACGTCAAGTGTCTATCGGGCCGTAGCCGGATGGTGGATCTTGCACCATAGCGTGCGCACGGAAATGAGTCCGATCCGTTCGAAATGTGCGTTGCTCAATCCGCTGTTGGTAGCCAATGTCTTGGAGAGCCGCCAGTAGCTTTTGCGAGAGAGGCCGAGACGAATGGCGTCCCGCTTATTCACTCCCAGCTTGATCAGCTCTCCGATTCTACGTCGCGGTCTGCGCCACTGCTTCCAGTAGCACATTCTTAAACGCCTTCTGATCCAACCGTCAAGTGCTATGGCATCATTATACTTCAGTCCGCATCCATAGTGCCCCATCCACCCTCGCACGTATTGCTTCAGGCGGAAGATTCTCGACTCTATGGAGATACCCGGACATCGGCGCGTGATCCGTTTTAGCTCGTGCTTGAACCGCCGGACCTTGCAGTCGAGCGCTCGAAGCTTCTTACGGTGGATCTCGAACCCGAGCACTGCAGCTCTCTTTGACATGACCGACTTTGCTTTTGGCTTGGTTCACCTTCACCTTGAGCGCTTGCTCCAGGTAGCGGCTCACACTCGCCATCACTCGCTCACCTGCGCGCTTGGACTTGACAAAGATCGCCAAATCGTCGGCGTAGCGGACGAACTTGTGCCCTCTCTTCTCCAGCTCCTTGTCGAGATCATCCAGCAGGATGTTACTCAATATCGGCGAGACCGGGCTGCCTTGCGGAACACCCAGTCGGGTCGGCTGTAGGCGCCCGTCGACCATGACGCCGGCTCGCAAGAACCGACCCAGCAGCTTCAGCAGGCCTTTGTTCTTCACCTTCCTGGCCACCCGTGCCATCAGAACATCATGGTCGACAGTGTCGAAGAATTTCTCCAAATCGATGTCGATCTGGAAGATGTAGCCTTGCTGATAGAACGACTGGGCCCGCCTCGCAGCCTGCTCCACGCACCGATTGGGGCGGTAGCCAAAGCTGTTGTCTGAGAAGGTAGGATTGAACAGGGTTCCGAGCACCGCTGCGATTGACTGCATCAGCACCCGGTCCAGCACACGGGGAATGCCCAGCAGGCGCACCCCCCCGGACTCCTTGGGAATCTCGACCCGAAGCACCGGTTGGGGCACGTAGGTCCCCTCCAGCAGTTGCCTCTTGGTCTCCTTCCAGCGGGGTCGTCCCCACTTCGGGAACCTCTCGATGCTGATACCATCAACACCGGGCGCTCCCTTGTTGGCTCTGACCCGTTTCCACGCTTCGGCTATACTCGCAGACGATGCGATGTATTCCACCGATGCAAAACCGATAGGAGATGGCTCCGTGACGCGCCAAGCACCCAAGTCCCCGGTCGGGGTTAGCGAGTTACTTGAGCTCACGGGCATGCCCCATCACACTGCCTTCGGACCTTTCCCCGAAATCACCCTCGGGTTCTCGTCCTCGGCTGACTGCTGCCCTGTTAACGCGCACCCTCGCGGGCTCTGTTCCACCACGCCCATTACGGCGCTTAGGCAGGCAGCTCTCCCCGGGTAAGGACATGATCTCTCCCTGCACAACTGCCGCATTTACCAGCCCCCATGTTCTCCGGACGGGCTTCGGAATGTTGTGCTCCCTCGCCCAGGGGTTCGGCCTTCTATGCGATTTCTGTTCGTCAGCTCGCAGGTTTGCACTCGGGCTTCTTTCAGACATCGGGTCGCCCCTTTGCCCTTGCCGTCGGCTAGTACTTTTTGAAGTTGTCACTATGACTTCTTCCCGGAATATGTACAGGGGACTCGCACCCCATAAGATCATGCCCATGCCGGGCACACACAATAGCCGCCAGCGGACGCGCCAAAGGCGCGCGCCCCTGAGACTTGTCGTTGGGCATGAAGCAGTAAGGAGAACGGAAATATGCAATTCACAGTGGAAACAGAACAGGAGACCGATGGGCGATGGATCGCCGAGGTTATCGAGATTCCTGGAGCAATAAAATATGGCAAGACCAAGGAACAGGCCATCGCACACGCAGAAGCGCTTGCTCTTCGAGTGATCGCGGAGCGGATCGAAGAGGGCGAACAACTTGTGGAGCCAATAAGCATTACGTTTGCCGCATGACTCGGTGGCCTAGCACAAAGGCAAGGCGCGGCGAAGGGGTCAGTTCCCGCATCATAGCATGCTATAATATGAAAACTGAACCCCGCTGACCCCGGGAGCAGGTAGATCCAGAGGCCTCGCGCGCCGCTCGGGCCGCCTAGGTCCGGCTGATTAAGAAAGTGTACGAGCCCGATCCCTTGCTCTGCCCCCGCTATGGCGGTGGGATGCGTTTCGTGTCCGTGATTGGGGTGCATTCCGCGTTTGTCTCCAAATCCAGGGGAATTTTTGACCTGAACCGCTGGACATTTGCTCGAAACTCCGGTAAGGTACGGCTGGGAAATCGAGGAAAGCGAGATGCACGAAATGGCCGAACAGGCGCTCAGTTTTTGCGGCAAACCTGTAGAGGAGGCTGGGATCGCGCTCATCCGGCAGGTGATCGGGCGTTATCCGGGTCTGAGCCGAACGGAGCTGGCTAACACGCTGTGCGAGCTGCTCGAGTGGCGCAGGCCTAATGGGGGTCTTAAGAGCGTCGAATGCCGGCAGTTTCTGGAGGTGCTCGAGGCCCGATCGCTCATTGAGCTACCCCAACGCCGAGCCGGACGACCGCGGGGATCGCAGACGCGCGTTGCCCGCACAGCCAGTGGGGTCCGTGGCGAGCCGCTGGAAGGGGTTTTGGGAGAGTATCCCGGCGTTTCGCTCACCTTGGTGAGCAGTGCCGAGGAACGGGCCCTGTGGCGGGAGTTGGTGGAGCGTTACCACTACCTCGGTCACCGGGTTCCCTTCGGGGCGCACCTGCGCTACCTCATCCGTATCGAAGACCCCAGCCAGACCGTAGTGGGTTGCCTGCAATATTCCAGTGGGGCCTGGCGCATGGGGGCCCGCGATCGATGGATCGGTTGGAGCGACGCCGAGCGCAAGACGCACCTGCAACGGATCGTCAACAACAGCCGGTTTCTGATCCTGCCCTGGGTGCGCATCCGCCATCTGGCCAGTCACGTGCTGTCCCAGGGCGCCCGGGGCCTGCCGCGGGATTGGCAGGCGGGTTTCGGGCTCACCCCCTGGTTGTTGGAGACCCTGGTGGACCCGGCGCGTTTCTCCGGCACCTGCTACCGGGCAGCCAACTGGGTCGAGGTGGGCACGACGACCGGGCGTGGCCGGCAGGATACGGGTCATCGACGCCACGGGGCGCAGCCCAAAACGGTGTGGCTCTACCCCCTGCGGCGCGATGCGCGGCAGCGGCTTTGCCGGGGCGATTAACCGATGGGATTGGCATGCGCCTGTCTTACACTGGCGCAGCCAGCCCCCTTGGAGGAGGTACGGCGCATGGCCCATGATGCCCTGGACCAATGGATCTACACCCTGGCGCCGTTGTTTGAGCAGGACCGGGCGCCCACCCTGATGGAGCTTAGCGCCCGGATGAGCGCAACCCGCGGTGCCTTTCTCGGTGGTTGCCTGCAGGCGCTGACCCAGGAGCTCTATCGCCATCACCGCCACCAGCGGCATACCGATTGTCCGGGGTGCGGCAAACGGCTCAAAGCCAAGCGCAGGACCTAACGGGTCAGGTCTTGCGTTTTGCGCATTCCTCACCAAGCACCGCGAGCCATTGGTCCCGATGGGCGTCGTCCACATAGATATCCTCGCGCCCATCCCCAAGGGACATTCGGGGAAAAAAGGCCAGGATCGATTAATTTCGCTTTTCGACGACTTTCCTTAGCCGCCCGCGAGGGACCGGGACTGTCCGCGTTGAGCGGGCGTTTTTCAGCGTTCCCTCAGGCCTTACAGGACATTGCGGGGAGTGGATCCGCTCGTTACCGGGAGCTTTTTGGTACTATTGAACGCCGGCGGGGTCGCCGTAACGGCGATCCCATCAAGGGTCGCGGGGAAGGTTGTGTACAGTAAACGTCATGGCGGAAGGGCGCGTGGCATCGCCGCGCTGGAAACAGCCTCGGCTCGGGCCGCAGCATCCGAGAGCGAGTGCCCGTGGCCGTCTTGCGGTACGGATCGCCCGTGGAAGCGAGCAAGAGGGATCCCCGTCCCGACCTTTAGACGGGGGGCTGTCGGCGTCTTCGGCTGCCGGGAGGCGTGTGCTCTTGACCGCGTCGAAGACCTTTTGCGTGATTTTCTGGATGCATCGCTTCACCAACGAGCAGGGCTACCAAGCGGTGTGTTGCTCGGCTACAGGCCCGGACAATCTTCTGCGCGACGCCGAGGGCGCGCTTCTGCATGTGAGTCGCAGACTGACTGACGAAGCGGTGCTGAATGCCCCCGCGCTGCGAGCGGTACGTGCGGAGATGTTGCAGGGCAAATGGCCGGCGATGTGCGAAAGATGCCGCCGCTCCGAGGAGGCGGGGGCTGTCAGTACCCGGACACACCTGAACCAGCGTTTCGGCCGCTGGGAGTCCGAGGTGCTGGCACAGACCACCCCGGACGGATCGCTATCGGAAGCGCGGGTTCGATATGCCGACATACGCCTGGGCAACACGTGCAACCTTACATGCCGCATGTGTAACCCCAGTGCATCGGCCCGCTGGGTCAAGCATTACAATCAGGTTCAGGCTATCGGGAAACGGCTGCCCGTGGCCGACCTGGCCGCTCTAGAAGAGAGCAATTGGGTCAAAAGGCAACCGGTCGAGTCGCTCATCGAGCAGTCTCTGCCGTCTGTCGAAGGCCTGCATTTCGCGGGCGGAGAGCCGCTGATCATTCCGGAAATGCTTGACGCGTTGGAGCTTTGCATCCGCGCCGGTCGGTCGGCCGAGATCGACCTCTCCTACAATACGAACATTACGGTTCTGCCGAACCGCGTGAAGCGTTTGTGGCCCCACTTTCGCAGTATTTCGCTGATTTGCAGCGTCGACGGCTTTGGAAAGTTGAACGAGTATATACGCCGGCCTTCCAAGTGGGACGACATAGATAAGAACCTCCGGCTGCTGGAGCAGAATTTCGACGAGTGGAAGCTGCGGTATGTCTTCTGCAATACGACGGTCCAGGTTTACAATGTGTTGCAGCTGGGCGACCTATTCGATTATCTGGCGGAAAATTTTCGCAGAGTGGCTCCTGCGCCTCTGCTGACCCCCTTGTATGAGCCGCCCTATCTGTCGATTGCGATTCTGCCGCCACGGCTGAAGGACATCGCGCGCGAGCGGTTGTCCAATGAACGCGCCAAGCTCGCGGCGCTTGGGCGGCAGGATCTCGATGCCATTTGCAGTTCCATCGATACCACAATGGAGTACTTGAGCGACGATTCTTCTGGCAAGCATTTGATGGATTTTCTTTATTTTAGCGAGAAGTCTGATCGGGTTTTCGGCGACTCCTGGAAACAGGCCTGCCAGGAGTTGGCGCGGCTGCTGCCGGCAACTGAGTAAAGTGGACCCCATGTCCAGGACAGTTTTCCTCTGAGTTTAAGCTGCACTGGTTGCTTCAATTGCAGCGGTTTGGCGCTGCCCCAGGTCTTCGCCGGGCTCCTCCCCGGCGCAGCGCAGCGGAGCCCGGAGGCAAGGGGTCAGGCCTTGTCGTTTGCCGCCTACGGGCGTAGCCTTTTGCCATGGCTCGGCCACTGCGTATCGAATTCCCCGGCGCCGTCTATCACGTCACCTCCCGTGGTGACCGGCGCGAAGACATCTTTGTCGATGACGAGGACAGGCAGGGTTTGATGCCGGTCGTCGCGCAGGCACTCTCGCGCTTCAATGCCGAGGCCCTGGCCTACTGCCTGATGGGCAACGATTACCACCTCAATGTGTGATCAATGGGGTCAGACTCGATGGAAAACCTTGTGCTAAGCTGAGGGAGTCGGGAGTATTGGGCGATATGAGGCCAAATAGTACGCCAACCGCGATTCGTCCTTCCGGCGAATCCACAGCATGTTATCCGGAGACCAATCGAGTCTGACCCCAGTCGTTCTACGAGAACACGACGCGCAAAAACAGTCATTCCTCTGAGCGTTCGCTGCCAGCCAGAGGCGGACCGTTTTTGGAAAGCTGTTAGCTAGGTCGTTACAAACCGACGAAGCACGAGGTGGCAACCATGAGAAACATATTGAAAGCGACCACGATTCTACTGGCCTAGGTGGGCATACTCGGCGCGTCGCCGGTGGCAGCCAACACCACGTTGCATATCGGCTATCTGCCAATTCTCGATCATCTCGCCCTGCTGGTGTCCCACGCCCATGACAATGCCCACTACAAGGAAGTGAATATCGAGCCTAAGCTATACAAATCCTGGGATGAATTGAGCGGGGCGTTACAATCTGGGGTGATCCAGGGAGCCTTCATTCTCGCACCGCTGGCGATGGATTTATACAGCCAGGGCGTGGGCATCCGCAGCGTGCTGCTGGCCCACCGCGACGGCTCGGCGATCACGGTCAAAAAAGGCGCTGGCATACACAGCGCAGCTGATCTGCGCGGCAAATCCGTCGCGATCCCCGCCTGGAAATCCACGCATACCGCGCTGCTTGACACCTATTTGCGGAGCAACGGCATGTCGCTCAAGGACATCCAGCCCAAGGTCATTACACCGCCGAATATGCTCCAGGCCATGCAAAAGGGGCAGATCGAGGCGTTCATCGTGGCCGAACCGTTCGGCACCATGGCTCAGGATGAGGGCATTGGCAACCTGCTGGTGTTGACCAGGGAAATCCTGCCGCACCATGTGGACTGCATTGTGGTGTTGAAACAGGAGGTGTTGCAACAACATCCCCAGGCTGTGCAAGAATGGGTGGAGAGCTTGATCAAGGCCGGTGCCTGGATCGAACAGGATAAAAATCTAAACCAGGCGCGGGACGTGGCCCGCCTGACTTCCAAAAGGTATTTGCCTTATTCCGAGGCAGTGATCGCCAGTGGTCTGCAAAACCCCGTGGAGCGTATTTCGTTTGACGATCTCGAACCGAATCCACTGGATTTCCAGAAAATCCTCGAAATTTCGGTGCGGGCCGGGATCCTCATGTCGATGAGCCTGGACGGGTTCATCGACGCCACGCCGTATCAACAAGCAATTGGAGCCGAACGTGCGCATCCAAACCAAGCTGATTATCGAGGGAAGGAAGAAGTGGGGTCAGGGTAGGCTTTTTATGCTGGTTTGACATCACCGCAAGAATAAGGACAGTTGCTTCACGGCAAGATTGCCGCGCATAAGCCCGCCAGGGATGGCTCAGGACGCGATCCAGCGGGGCAATCACCGCCAGATGTGCTTGGCCGAAGAGCAGCATTTCTGCAGCAACTGGGGATGGCGAGGGACCCCTAAGATTACCGGTGGTCGAGCTACCGAAGCAACGGACTCGGTGAAAGGGGTTTCAAACCAAAGCTTCGTGGTCAATACGAGCGCCTGGGACGGTCGCTAGCGGCGGGCCAGCTGGCGTATCGGGCGCTGATTGCTGTGCATGTCGACGGAAGCATGAGCAAAGAAATTCGGTAGTCGGTCAGCAAGGGTTTGGCGCTGGAATCGGAGCGGTTTAAGGACGTCATTGAGGCGAGCCTGAAGCGGCGAGTGCGTCCTGCGAAGATGGGCAGACCCAGAAAGCGGCTGGGGCTGGCACCGGAGCCGAACGAGAAAGTTTCCTCTGCCCCCAGATTCGCCAGATCCGAAGCAGTTCTTCCGCCTCCCGCCCCCGGGCCGAGCTGACGCGCGAGACCGTCGGCGCCGGTATCGCGCTCGCCCGGGTGCAGCAACTCGCGCTCGGCATGGGCGCACGACTGGAGGTGGCCAACCGGGACCCGGGCTCCGAGCTGAGCGTGCTCTTCACCAGCGATCCGACCGCACAGGCCTGAATGACTTCGTGGCTGCTCGGCTCGGTGACGGAGTGATCGCCCGCTGCAGCGGGTCACGGAACAAGTTACACTCGCAGCCTTATCGGTGGCGAACCATGCCCGCCGCCGGCACCGGCAAAGAATCAGGAGAGCAAATCGTGGGTATCCTATCTTGGATCGTTCTGGGGCTCATCGTGGGTGTGCTGGCAAAACTTCTCATGCCGGGCAAGGACCCCGGGGGAATCTTCATCACTATCCTGATCGGAATTGCTGGCGCATTTGTAGGCGGATTCGTCGGCTCGGCCGTCGGCCTGGGCACTGTCACCGGTTTCAACCTGTTGAGTCTCGCCGTCGCCACCGCGGGGGCTGTGGTGCTGCTGGCGCTGTACCGTCTTGTCAAACGCTAGCCCGCGTGTCTCATCCGATTGCTTCTGGAATAAAAGCTGCCAGGGTCAGATTAATGTGAATAATGCTACCGAGAGCGATATGGTGCATCGTGAAAATCGAAATTAAAGCGACCCTGGCCCCGTTAACTTGCGGGATGCCAAAACCGTATCGCGCCCATGGGCGAGAGGGTACATCGTTTGATGTCCGGCTATCGCACGGCTTTCATGTGCTTACGCGAGGGTACTTAGACGATGAAAAACGCCGGAACTACACACGAAAAATCACCTTCGGAGCTGATAACCGAGAGAATTGCAGAGCTCGGCGACTGGCGCGGAGAGATGCTCCGCCGCGTGCGTGAGCTCATCAAGGAAGCAGATCCAGAAATCATCGAAGAATGGAAATGGAGGGGGACTCCAGTTTGGTCTCACCAGGGGATCGTCTGCACGGGTGAATCGTACAAAAACCACGTGAAGCTTACATTTGCCAAGGGCGCCTTGCTAAAGGACCCCGCGGGTTTATTCAATGCCAGCATCGATGGGAATGTGCGACGCGCCATCGACATCCATCGTGACGACAAGATGAACGAACGGGCACTCGAGGACATCATTCGCGCCGCGGTCGCTCTCAACTTGTCCGGAAAGAAGAAGTGACTAAAAGCGGCCAGGGTCGTATTAATGTGGATAATGCCACCTAGGGCGATATTGTGCATCGTGGAAATCGAAATCAAAGCGAGCCTGGCTTCTCTAACTGCGCACGCTGGCCCGGTGGCTGGCAAGCTGCGAGAATCGGGAGGTTCGCTTGGATCTACAACGGCCGATTCGAGCTAGTCGTGAATACCGCACTCTCGTTTCAAGCCGAAGAATCGCGTGTCCTGCTCGCGCATTCCCGGCTCGAGTCGTCGGGTGGTGTGCACGTCGCCGACCGAGACATAGCCCTGTTCCCACAGAGGGTGGTACGGCAGTTGGTGGCGTTGCAGATAGCGATAGACGTCATGGCTGCTCCAGTCGATGACCGGGTGGATCTTGAAGCGGCCGTCCTTGATCCGTACCACCTGCAGATCGGCACGACCGTCGGACTGCTGCCGGCGCAGCCCGGCGAGCCAGCTGCCGACGTCCAGTTCGTGCATGGCGCGGCACAGCGGTTCGACCTTGTTGATCCGGTTGTAGTGTTCGATACCCTCCAGCCCCTGCTCCCAAAGCCGGCCGTAGCGGCTCTCCTGCCAGGCCGGTGAACGCTCGGACTGGTAGACGTGCAGGTTCAGCTTCAATCGATCGTTGAGCTCGTCGACGAAGCGATAGGTCTCCGGGAACAGATGTCCGGTGTCGACCAGGATCACCGGGATGTTCGGTGAAATCCGGGTTACCAGGTGCAGCATCAGCGCCGCCTGGATACCGAAGCTGGAGGTCAGCACATGATTGCCGGGCAGACAGCGCAGCGCCCATTCAACCCGGCGCTCGGCGCTCAGCCCTTCCAGTTCCCGGTTCCGTTCCGCAAGTTGGACCGGGTCCTCGAAGTCCAGGGTGGCAACGGGCTCAAGCGCACTCATGGTAGTTCTCCCCAGTATTGGAACGAGTGTCGAACACCGGCGGCACGAGTCCGGCGCGAATGACGAAATCTCCGAAACCTTCTCCGGGCTGGCGCTCGGCGGCGTACTGTGCAAACAGCGCGTCGAGGGCGGCGAGCAGTTCGGTCTCGTTCAGATTCTTGCGATACAGCCGGGCCAGACGCAGGCCGGCGCCGTCGCCGCCGAGCAGCAGGTTGTAGCGGCCCGGGCCCTTGCCCACCAAGCCAATCTCGGCGACGAAGGGCCGGGCACAGCCGTTCGGGCAGCCGGTCATCCGCAGCACGATGGCCTGCTCGGCAATGCGGTGCTGTTCGGCCAGGGCCTCGACCTTGCCGAGCAGATCGGGGAAGTAGCGCTCGGCCTCGGCCATCGCCTGCGGACAGGTCGGCAGGGCGACGCAGGCGACGCTCGCCAGACGGGTCGGACTGCGATCCTCGGGCAGCAGACCGTGTTGACGGGCGATGGCCTCGATGCCGGCCTTCTGCGCCTCCTCCACGCCGGCGACGATCAGATTCTGGTTCGGTGTCATGCGGAAGCTCACCCAGATGACGCTTGGCGATCTCGCGCAGCCCGCTCATCAGCTCGGCACCAGGCCGATCGTCGATCCGGCCGTTCTCGATGTAGAGCGTCAGGTGCCAGCGGTCGTCGCTGTTGCGCACCCAGCCGTAGCGATCGTTCTGGCTGGTGAAGCGCACCGGCCGAGGTGGCTGGAAGTGGACGCCGCATCGCTGTTCCACCTCGGCGGTGAAGGCGTCGAGTCCCATGCGCTCGACGGTGTACTTCAGCCGGGCGTGTTTTCGGCTCACCCGGTCGCCGAAGTCGCGCTGGGTGGTCAGCACGGCCGCGGCCACGGCCAGCGCCTGCTCCGGGGCGATGAAGCCGAGCTCGTCGGCCAGCCGCGGGAAGGTGCTCGGGTCGTCGTGGGTGGTACCCATGCCGCCGCCGGCCAACACGTTGAAGCCGAGCAACCGCTCGTTCTCGGCGATGGCGACGAAGCCCAGGTCGTTGGTGTAGACGTCGACCTCGTTGTGCGGCGGAACTGCGACCGCAGTCTTGAACTTGTGCGGCAGATAGGTCTCGCCGTACAGGCGCTCGGACTCGCCGCCGGCGACCGGCTCGCCGTCGAGCCAGATCTCGTGATAGGCGCGGGTCTCGGGCAGCAGGTGCTCGCTGATGCGCTTGGCCCAGGCGTAGACCTCGGCGTGCAGCGCCGAGTGCTCGGGATTCGGATTGCACAGCACGTTGCGGTTGACGTCGCCGCAGCCGCCGATCGAGTCGATCATGGCCTGATTGATGCGCTGGATCAGCGGCTTCAGGCGGTGCTTCAGAATGCCGTGGTACTGGGAGGTCTGGCGGGGTGGTCAGGCGTATGCTGCCGTTGCCGAGCTCACGCGCCACCGAGTCGATTGCCAGCCACTGTTCGGCGCTGCACACCCCGCCGGGTAAGCGGGCGCGCAGCATGAAGCTGTAATAGGGCTCCAGGAAGCGCTCCTGGCGCTCGGCCCGCCGATCGCGGTCGTCCTGTTCGTAGAAACCGTGGAACTTGCTGATCTGCGCGTCGTCCGGCGACAGCGCGCCGGTTACCGAGTCGGCGATGCTGTCTTTCAAGCTGCCACGCAGGAAGCGGCTGTTGCGCTTGATGGCCTCGTTCGGGTGAAGCTTGCTGTCCATCAGTACACGTCTCTCAGGTAGCGACCCTGCGCGCGCAGGTCCTCGATGAAGGCATCGGATCCGTCTGCGCTCAGGCCGCCGTGGGTCCGAGCGATTGACTGCACCGTCTCGGCCACTGCCTTTTCCATCGGCACGCCGCCGCAGACATACAGTCGGGCACCGTCCTGCAGCCAGCGATACAGCTCCGCACCCTCCTCCCTCAGCCGGTCCTGGACGTAGACGCGCTCGGCGCTGTCGCGGGAGAAGGCCAGGCTGACCCGCTGCAGCAGGCCGGCCCGACGATAGCCGAGCCAGTCGGTCTGATAGAGGAAATCGCAATGGAAATGCCGGTTGCCGAACACCAGCCAGTTGCGGCCACGGTCGCCGCGCGCCTCACGCGCCTGGAGGAAGGCGCGGAAGGGGGCGATGCCGGTGCCGGCGCCGACCAGGATCAGCGGCGTGTCGCCGTCCTCGGGCAGA
This sequence comes from uncultured Gammaproteobacteria bacterium, assembly GCA_963711095.1. Classification (GTDB taxonomy): domain Bacteria; phylum Pseudomonadota; class Gammaproteobacteria; order Chromatiales; family Chromatiaceae; genus CAVQCX01. Next base: position 299,651 of record CAVQCX010000018.1, read on the forward strand.
TGGAAGCCCGGGTTCTCGGCGAGATAGATCGGCAGCTCGTCGCCGGCCTCGAGCCGGCGGGTGAGATAACCCGAGGCGCCGCCGAGATGCCCGCAGCCGTGCGACCGGTACTGCAGGGTCGAGACCGTCAGATGGACCTCGTCCTCGTAGGCTGCCTGGCTCGAGGCGATCGAGAACAGACGCGGCTGCAGCGGGCGAAGCACTTCGGCCAGGCCGGCGGCGTCGAGGCTTCTCGGAAATTCGGGCCGGGATGGGCCTGCAGCAGGTCGATGAACTGGCGCTCGGCGGCGTAGGCACGCAGTCTGTCGCGGTCCTGTGCCAGTTCGGCCAGCTCGGCATCGCCGGTCCGCTCCGCCCAGCCCGCTACTACCGAGGGGTGGAGCTGGGTCAGTTCCAGGCGTTCGCTGAGGGCCTCGCTCAAGGATTGCGAACGGCCCTGCAGCTCGAGCGGCTCGTTACCGGACAGCCCGGTGCGATGCAGGATCTCGGCCACCAGCTCGGGATCGTTGCGGAACCAGATCCCGACGGCGTCGCCGGCACGATAGGGGAACGCCTGCGGATCGATGGCGAGCGACAGATGATGCGTGCCGGCTACGGCTTCCGCGGTGGTGATGGGCCGGGTGTGGACCAACTCGGCGGTGAAGGGATGGTTGCGGTCGTGTCTATGGGCGGCGGGCGCCTGGCGCGGCAACTGGATGATCTCGGCCTCGGCCGCGGGCAGGAGCTGCTCCACCTCGGCCAGCAACCGGTCGTACCAGTCGGCGGTCACGGACTGGAAGTCGACGTCGGCCTCGACCCGCTGCAACAGGCCTCGCGCGCCCTGCCGGCGCAACAGCCCGTCCAGGTCCCTTGCGGCCTGGCAGAAGAATGCGTAACTGGAGTCGCCCAGTCCGAACACCGCGTAGCGCAGGCCGTCGAGCTTGGGCGGCTTCTTGCCGTCCAGCAAGCGAAACAGCTCGCGGGCGCTCTCCGGCGGCTCGCCCTCGCCCTGGGTGCTGATCACCACGATCAGGAGCCTCTCCCTGGCCAGCTCGCGCACCCGGTAGGCGTCCACCGATACGACCCGCGGGGCGAAACCTCGCCCGGTCGCGGCGCTCGCCAGCTCCTCGGCGATGCTGCGGGCATTGCCGCTCTGGGTGGCGTAGAGGATGGTCAGAACCGGTGCGGTCTCGCTCTGCGTGGCGGCGTCCAGTGCCGCCTCCAGCCCGACCCCGGGAGCGGCAACAAGCCCCGCCCCGAGCCCGGCGCCCAGGCCCGCTAGATAGCCGCTGGCCCAGGTCAGTTGGGTGGCGCTCAGGCTCTGCGCCGCCTGGCGCCGACGCGAGAGCTGAAACCCGGTCAACGGTCCACTTGGCCCCTCTTGGACAGCTTGCGCCTTGTTCTGCATGAGCTCGCTAACCCGAAGTCGGAAAAGAATCCTGATCTCTGGGTAGCGAGTCTGCGCAAGGCGGTATATCTTTGGAAATAATTAATTCTGATTAACTATCGCTTTTTAAGATATGGAATTGAAGGAGCTGAGCTCACTGGTGACCCTGGCGGAGTCGCGCTTCAACGTCACCGCGGCCGCGCAGCGCCTGTGCGTGGTGCAATCGGCGGTCTCGCAGCATCTGGCCCGGTTGGAGCAGGAGCTGGGCACCCAGATCTTCGTTCGCAAGGGCAAGCGCCTGATTGGGCTGACCGCCGCGGGGGAACGGGTGCTGAGCTACGCCCGCCAGGCCCTGGCGGTGCGTGAGAACATCCTGGCGGTCGGGCGCGACCACGTCGAGGAGGCCATCGGGGTGCTGCGCATCGGCACCACCCACACCCAGGCCCGCTATGTGCTGCCGCCGGTGATACGGGCCTTCCGCCAGTACTACCCCTTGGTGAGCCTGCAGATCCACCAGGGCACCCCGCGGGAACTGGTGGAGATGGCCTTCACCGACCGCGTCGACTTCTCGATCTGTACCGAGGAGCTGGGCGAGCACTCGGGCCTGACCGCCATCCCTTGCTACCGCTGGAACCGCAGCCTGGTCGCGCCCAGGCGCCATCCGGTGCTGCAACGCCGCCCTCTTTCGCTGGAGAGCGTCTGCGAGTATCCGCTGATCACCTACACCTTTGGCTTCACCGGCGCCGGACACATGCAGACCACCTTCGCCCGCGCCGGGCTGCGGCCGGAGGTCGTGCTCAGCGCCGTGGACACCGATGTCATCAAGACCTATGTGCGCGAGGGACTGGGCATAGGTCTGATCGCTAGCATGGCCTACTCACCCGAACAAGACAAAGACCTGGCGCTGCGCGACCTCAGTCACATGCTGCCTTGGGAGACCACCTGGGTCGCTTATCACAGCGACAAGTACCTGCGCCGCTATCAGCAGCAGTTCATCGACCTGCTGGCTGAAATGGTCCTGGACAATGGGGTGGTGAAGAATACCGGCGTGACGCCGGTGCGCGGCAACCCGCGAACAAAGACGTAGGGCGGCAAAGCACAGCGCATCCCGCGGTTCCGGCGGGATGCGGGCCCCGCCTTTCCCCGCCGTACCGGCGTCTGCAGGTTCCCAAGAAAACTCGACCGCAGGCGCTCGATCAACGGCGATGCTTCTCTCGTCCGTGCACGAAGGAAACGAGTACCAGACCTGCCAGGCCGTGGAGCAGATAGATCACAGAGTTGGGCTCGAATACCGGCGTCGAGCGAAGACTGTTGGCGAAAGCAAATAGGGGTCGGCGACAAATGCAAATCACTTGAATTCCCCTTTTTCTCCGACCCCTGTCATCGGCTTGGCGATACAGGTTGGGAATGGCTAGATTGCGATGCATGTTATCTGGCCTTGTGAGAGGGGGACGAAGTACTTCGGGCTCGGTATCAGGACTTCTTGCACGGGGCGATCCCGGATGGCAGGTGGGCGCTCATCCGCGAGGCCGTCCGGCGGGGACAGTTGACGGGGACCGAGCGCTTCACCGAAGAGGCGGCAACGATCATCGGGCGCCGGACCGATCGGAGAGAGCAAGGGCGCCCAAGGACGTCGGAAAATGGCGCAAAATATATCTGTCACTTTTTCTGATATGTGAAGGCGAACATGACCTGTCCTTAAATCTCAAGGCACGCAAAGGGCAAAAGCCAATCCATAACGTATAGGAGCGTTTGGCTATAAACATGACACAATTATCCAACACCTGGGAGCGTGGCGACCAATATGAACAGTATATCGGCCGGTGGAGTCGACGGGTCGCCCCCGAGCTCCTCTCATGGCTGGGCATTCCAGCCGGACGAAAGTGGCTAGATTCCTTGACCGATGGTCTTTTGACCTTTTGAGTCAAGTTTTTTCCCGTCACAATTTCATGCGGCAATTTTGGCCTGGTCACAGAATGCGTTGATCGCTTCGTTCATAGCGCTGAAGCGTCGATGCAAAGGGTTGTCCGGTTGGGTCTCGGTTGGATTGAGAAGCGACATTCCTGGTCGCACCACGCGATTGTAGACGCGGCTGTAGAACATCGCGGTCTTGAGACCGTGCTCGGTCAGCCGGTAACGATTCGTGTGCGGGATCCGTTCGATCAATCCGTGCAGACGCAAGCGACGCAGGTCATAGGTCATGCGGCCCGGGCGCATTTGACTGGGATCGATGCCCAGTAAGGTGCAGATCTGCTCACGCAGATCGCGGTTGGAGAAGCCACGGGTCAGTAGGACAAACAACAACAGCGCTTGCATCAGGGCTTGAATATGCGGATCGGCAAAGCGCAATGCCGAGGCCCGCTGCCCGTTGATCTCCAGGCTACGCTGATGACGCTGGAGCTCGTCTTCGCCCAAGGCGCAATCGTGGCTGATCGTTTGGACGTCAAGGAGACGTCGGTTGGCCGAGAAGCCGACCTGACGCAGCGCCGTCAGGTTATGCAGCCGTCGTCCCAGGGCGAAGTCGTAGGTATCGTTGATCGTGGTCTCGGTGCGTAGTGCCTGACCCTCTTTGTGGTACTGCTTGATGCGGCTGTGCTTGTAGTCCACATGCAGGGAAGGGGTCACACCGTCGGTGATGACGCGGGTGCGGAAGCGCCCGGGGGTGCGTTTGCTGACACGACGGTTGAAGATCAGTTGCACCTGAGCAGGTCGGCCGATGTCGAGATTCTCACGAATCACGTCCTCGAAGAACACGCGACCAGCGAGCGGGCGGTCCAGCACCTGGGTCAGCGAGAACTCGGCCTGCAGGATAGAGATATCGTAGCGGCACCCCGACGCGCGGTCCTGCTTGCTGAATGGGTGGGGCAGACGTTTCAGCCACTTGCGCAGCAACCGATCGATCCGCGCGGCATCCAAGTCATCGCACAACCGCTGCAGAGCATCCGGATTGGCGCACGTGAGCACCCCGTTATCGAGTGCCTCGAAGGCAATACCCCGTTTATGCAACTGGCGCTTGGCGTATTCGTTGCCATTCAAGCACAGCTTGGCGTTGTACGGAAAATAGGTGCAGAACTTCAGGAAAAACGGACCGAAGTCCTCATCCACGCAATAGAAGTAGATGTGGTTGACCATCGCCGTGGACGCGACGATCCACGGATACGTACTTCCCGTGCGCGGGTTGCGCCGCCGCTCGGTGCGCGTCACCCGCGCCTTGCCCACGTAAAGCACACCCTCCGTGTCCCGGAAGCGCGCCAGATATTCCTGGGTCACCTCATCCTTGCGCTCGCCCTTCTTGAACTGCACCACATCCACACCGGTGCGCGCGACAAACTCGTCCACCGACTTCACAAACGCCTCCGTCATCGGCGCCACTGCTGCGGTCGAGGCGAAACGCTGGCCTTTGCACCCATGCAGATACCCAACGACACCGCCAACCGTCTGCAAATGCGGCACATACACATTCAAATACAGCCGGTCAATCGATTCGTACTCCAGCGTCACGTGATCGCGCAGGACATCCCCCGCCGTCTGTGGTACGTTCATCATTGGCTCCGGTCGCCATCGGGTCTTCCGACCCACTTGACCCATTGTGGTCCGACCTCTCGAAGGTCTCAATGCCCGCAGCTCATACTGCGGAGTTGATGGCGATCGGGGCCCATGATTCGCACCCCGCTATCCGTCAGCACCACACCGCTCGTCGGTCTGAGGCGGAGCCTCGTTAGACGTGGGTTGCGGTACAGGTGCTCTGTGCGCGGCGATTGTGGACTATTGCTCACCGCTGTCGCTTGTTGGCGTCGAGCCTTCGGAAGGATTTCTCAAAACGGCCAAGGAGAATCTCGTCGACCGCGCGGTGCTTTACCAAGGTAGCGCAACTGCGATTCCGCTGGAAGATGCAGCGGTCGATGTTGTAGTCTCGGGCCTGGTCTTAAACTTCGTCCCGGATCAAAAGGCCGCACTCGCAGAGATGGCGAGAGTAACGGTAAGTGGGGGAACCATCGGAGCATATGTCTGGGATTACTCAGGAAAGATGGAGCTTATGCGCATCTTCTGGGATGCAGCAGTAGAGCTCAATCCGGACGCCGCGAAGGTTGACGAAGGCATTCGTTTTCCGCTGTGTCGTGCAGAAGCGCTCGAGAGGCTCTTCACAGATGTCGGTCTGAAAGGAGTTGAGGTGAATTCCATTGACATTCCGACGCCGTTTACAAATTTCGACGACTACTGGCAGCCCTTCCTTGGCGGCCAAGGGCCAGCGCCCGCCTACGCAATGTCTCTTGATGAGACTGTGAGAGCGAGCCTGCGCAACAACATACGAGAGCGTATCCCGACAGCAGCAAATGGATCGATTTCATTGACTGCCCGAGCTTCGGCAGTCCGCGCCACTGTTGCAAAGTAGGTGATGCCCAACCCGTCGTTCAAACGGGACGCCGCTAAAGCGTGGCGCCCCTTGGCTCCACGTTAAGGCCAAAATGATACCAGCAGGATACATGGCTAAACACGTCGTGGCTCGTTCGGATTGGCTAAAAGCCAATCGTGTGAACGATGTCTATTCGGTCAGCAATTGTGTTTCAAACGATTTTGCTGACTACATTAATTACTGGAAGCACAATGGCTACTGGCTGTTTAACTCGCCAGAAGTGATTCGGGAAGTTGCCGAAGAACACTCTCTAGACCTCACGGATACAAAACTTTTCTTCTATGAGGTCTATGAGCTTGAATACGATGAGGCAGATAAGTCATGGAAGCCGTTTGCTCCTGAGTCATCGTTCGAGACAAAGGTCAGCCGGCCTGACGCAAAAACACTCGATGGCTATGACGTAGTGACTTTCTACGCTCATACGAGTCCTGAATGCTCACCATTGTCATGTAATTCTCTTGCGTCCGAAATTGAGACAAATGAACATTGCTTACTGCCCTCATTTGAGAGGGCAAAAGAACTGCTGGAGAGGGGCAAGTTTGGAAGCTCAGAGCCCGGCCCATACAGAATTTTCGCCGTATATTCTATGCAATGGCCCCTATCGGGTAAGGGCGGGTGTTTAGCCCGCCCTCCCCACACCAGCTAGCATGCGAGTCCACACTAAGTGGTTCACGAGAAGGAAGCACACGACGGTCTCAGGTATAACGATGGGCCCTTATCGAGAGATCACGCGCAGAGATCAAGCCCTGGCTTTTCAGCCGGTCGTTCGTCATTCCGCTCTGAACAGTCGGCGGGTCAGTTCTGACATGATAGCATCGACCGGTTTTCGGCGCCGGTGTGCTGCGTGCCACAAAGCGGGAACTGGCTCCGACTTTTCCGCAGTTCTATGCGAGCCCGGCGGGATCGAAGGGACGGCGGAACAGCGGAACGGCTCGCTTAAGAGTAGCTGCGCCTTGCAATGAAGCATTCTTCGTCTACGTTTTTTGCTGTGGCAAAGCCTCTTCTCGGACAGTACACTGGCTGAAAGTTGACGCCGACTCTGGACAAGTATTACAACCTTCACCACAGCATGCTCGATTACAAGAAGCGATTTCGATGACGTGCTGCCCGCTGTGAGAAACGTTCGACAGCGAAGGGCGCCACTCTTCAGGCCGGCCGGGCTGACCAAAGGCAGAAGGACTATCCATGGCGACGATGCGCGTTGTGCAGGTCTCTCGACCGAGGGGGGACTTTGAGATCGTAGAGCGGCAGATGCCGGAGCCGGTTCCTGGGACGGTCCGGATCAAGGTGGAAGCTTGTGGCATCTGCCACAGCGATTCGGTGACGAAAGAGGGCCTGTTCCCAGGGATCCAGTATCCGCGGGTTCCCGGCCATGAGGTGGCGGGAGTGATCGACGCGATCGGCCCGGGGGTGCCTGGCTGGGCCCCGGGCCAGCGGGTCGGCGTAGGATGGAACGGCGGGTATTGCGGGTATTGCGACCACTGCCGCCGCGGGGCATTTTTCGCCTGCGTGCGCGGCCAGATTACCGGCATCACCTACGACGGCGGGTACGGCGAGTACATGATCGCGCCCGCCAGCGCGGTCGCGCTGATGCCTGCGGACCTGCCGCCCGTCGACGCGGCCCCGCTGATGTGCGCCGGCGTCACAACGTTCAACGCGCTGCGCAACAGCGGCGCTCGGCCGGGCGACGTGGTCGCCGTTCTCGGGCTGGGCGGGCTCGGCCACCTCGGAGTCCAGTATGCTGCGAGGATGGGATTTCACACAGTCGGCATCGCGCGCGGCAAGGACAAGGAACCGCACGCCCGCCAGTTGGGCGCGTCGGTTTACATCGACAGCTTGACCCAAGATCCCGCGGCCGAGCTCCTCAAACTGGGCGGCGCCAAGGTCATCCTGGCGACGGCGACCAGTGGAGAGGCGATGAGCGCGGTGCAGGGCGGCGTGGCGCCGAACGGCACACTACTGATCGTCGGCGCCGCCCAGTCGATGCAGGTGTCTCCCATAGCGCTGCTGGCGGGCTGCCGGTCGGTCAAGGGCTGGTATTCCGGGACGTCGATCGACTCCCAGGACACGCTCGCGTTCAGCGCGCGAACCGGCGTGCGGGCGATGAACGAGACCTATCCGCTGGAGCGCGTCGCGGACGCTTACGACCGCATGATGAGCGGTAAGGCGCGCTTTCGAGTGGTGCTCACGCTCGGACAGTAGCCACAAAATGATCCTAGCCACCAACAACGGACAGGGTCCTAAGCGAGCGTTAGCAGGTCACTTTTGCGTTATTATTTTTGCTTGAGCGCTTCTTCAGTTGCCGGTGAGTCTGCACCGCCCAGTCGAGGATCTCCTGCCCTTGTTCAGTGTCGATAAGGTTCACATATTCGTACGGATCAGACGGCAGGTGAAACACCGCCAACCGGTGATCGGGGAAGCTGCCCGGTTCCTCTCTCCCATCATTTGCCGTGGAGAGGCCCACCGATAAGAATTTATACCCGTCCTTGCGGACCATGCTCAGTGCACCCCCGCCGATCGTGGTCTCCGCATAACGGTCCCGGTCGGGCAAAAATCCGCTCGCGAAGGATTCCAGCATGCTGGCGCCGTCCATCTCCTCTGCCTTAATTCCGGCCAGGTCGAGAACCGTAGGGGCGATATCGATGCTCCGCCCTGTGCCCTTCATGACTTTTGGCGTATAGCCCGGAATGATCCAAAGCTGCGTATTCGCGTACACGACCTCATAGGGAAAATTTCCGTGTGATGTCCCTTCGACCATTTTCAGGCCGTCAACGACTGAATATCGATGAGGTTCATTATAACGAAAATGGTCGTATACCTCTCCGTGATTGCTGTAAATTATGTACGTGAGGTCCTGAATGTCCTTGGTCGCTTCAAATATTTGCGCAATGCGCTTATCAGCCTGGGTGAGCGCACGTCGCCTGAGCGCCGCAAATTCGTCAGGGCTTTCCAGAGCGGCCCGCCGGGAATGATAGGCATCATAGGGCCAGTGCAGCGGAAGGCCCCTTAATTTCCGTAAGCGGGCTTTAAGCCGGGATCGCCACCCGAGCAAGCCGCAAAGCTCAACTGGCTGGTTCCAGGGGCGGTGGGTATCCCGAAGGAAGATGTGGGCGTAAAACGGGCTGGAATTCTTAATATTCTCTAAACACTCCGATAAGCTCATTATTTTGGGCAAATTGAACTGACTTAGCCTTTCCGGCTCGTTTTTCAGCCAGCACTGTCTCATCCCTCCGTTGACCGCCCATGTTCCCAGGTTATCCTTGCCACCGAGACCAACCAAAGTAAAAATATCGTAGTCGGCTTCCCTCAAGTACTCAAACAGTGTCTTGGAAAGCCACCAGTTATCGGCGGTATGATATCCTTTTCGATCAAGGGAAGAATTACATTGGCGGGCGCTCCATACCCCTGTTAATTCAGCGACAAGAGAATCGCCGTGATGATGCGACTGCCCGCGGCCCATGGGAATAAATACCGCTCTTGTGCGCAAGCTGTCCAGGAACGGAGTGTTTCTCAAGTTGCTGTGAAAATCGCGCATATCCGCGCAGTGAAGGCAAATGGCTAGAAAATTCATGATCTATTCACTGATTTCGTCAAAAAAGCGGGTATGTTACAACGACTGCAAGGTCGCAGAGTATTCCTTATTCTTCAGGAAACGTCCCAAACGCATTCAAATAAAGCAGTGCTCAGCGGCCTTTTGGCCATAGGAGCTTGCTTTCAGCAGCCGAAGGCGGAGACACGGCCAGCAGCCCGGAAACGACGCCAGGTGCCAGTTTGCCACCGCCTTTGCGGCATGCAGCCCTCCCGGTTCCCCCGTTATGAGGCCGCCGCAAGCTCCCAGCGGCGCCGCCCGCCAGCTGGGTGCGCGATTTCCATTACTTTCGCCCGATTCTAGGCCTATCGAGCCGCGGGTCAAGGATGATCGGGCGATGGGGGCAGGGGGGTGTTAGGTCAGGGGAATCTGGCCGTTGACCGGCCCGGCACTGTCCTAGGGCGAAGCCCGGCTGGGCGAGGCTATTTGCGGGGGCATGCCACACACGCGGCACCATCGACCCAGAGGCCGATCCTGCGTCGCAGCCAGATTCTGACTGATGTGATAACGTATCAGGTACCCGGCGCTTACCCTTGCGCCGTAGGCCAGGCAGAGGTTCTTCACGCCCATGATGGTGACCCAGTACAACGGCGAGCGCTTGTTCGCGACCATGCAGACCGATCACTCGCGCGTCGCAGGCTTCCTTGCTGCTCATTGGGGCAATTCGGAGCTCGCCACACCGCAACCGTGGAGCTCAGTTGTGCTTGCCGCCCAGGAGCATGACCGCGGGTGGTGGCAATGGGAGTGCCGACCCACCCTGAGCGACGCGGGCGGCCCGCTCGACTACCAGAACGACACGCTGCATCACCTGGGGGCGCTGCGGACGACGATCTACCGCAGCGCCGTTGAAGACATCGCGCCGCTCGATCCGTACGCCGCGGTGCTCATGCTCGAGCACCTCACGGGCCTGCTCACGGCAGGCAACGGAGCCTTTTCATTTCGCAAGGACGTGAGCGCAAACCCGATTGCCAAGGCTTACCTGGACGACCAGCGCGAAGTCCGCAAGGCACTGGTCGAAAAGCTGCGGGCTTGGCCGGAGCTTCGCGAGCACAGCAGCGACGAGCGGCTCGAGACCAACAGCAAGCTGGTGGAGGTTTGCGACGCGTTGGCGCAGTTCCTGTGCAACCGTTTTCCGCTCGACAACCCAAACCGCGGCAAGGATCCCAACCGCGTGTTCGCCGAGCTTCCCGTGCCGGTCAGGCCTGGCGTACCCGACGTGCGCCTGACCCTGAAGGTCCTCGACGACCACCGCCTCGCCCTCGACCCCTACCCGTTCGATATCGACCCCCTGCCGATCCACTACGTGGCCCGCTGGCTGACGACCAGAGTTTATGAGTCCCAGCAAGCGTTTCTCGAGGAGTTCTACCGCGCCGAAACCTTGGCGGTCCGATACCAGTTGCAACCAACATGAGCCGCTCCGGAGAACACAGGGAGCTGTCTATGCATGCCTCCTTGCTGGCCATCCTGGAACACGCGTGGGACATCCCGTTCTATCGCGATCTGTGGATGCGGCACGGCCTGTCCTCTCGCGAGCGGCTCCAGGAGCTGGCCGCCGGCGGCAGTTTCAGCGAGCTCCCGATCATTCGCAAGGACGATCTCAAACAGCATGCCGAGGCGATCATGCAGTGGGACGGGGCCGTCGACGTCGTGAGCTCGTCCGGCACCACCGGCCGACCGGTGGACATCCCACTGCTGGCCGACGAGGAGCGCAACCGCGTTGACCGCGTGCGCAAGACGATTCGCGAGATCGGAGTGAGTAGGGGCTCACGCGTTCTCGATCTTCTCAGTCTCAACGACATGTTTGCGCTTGGACCACAGATGTGGCTCGCCATCAAGGCCGAAGAGGCGCTTGCCATCCGCTGCCAGGCACCCCGTCTGAAGCGGGTTCTCGACGTCATCCGGTACCTGAAGCCGCAGTTCGTGATCGGCAACCCGCACGTGCTGGTGAGCATGGCCGAGGAGGCCGTCGCCGCCGGGCTCTGGCCCGATCGGGCGAGCTTGCCGAAAGCCGCTGTGTTCGCGGTCGCGGCCACCTTTGACAGCGGGCTTGCGCCCGCGCCGGTCGTGGAGAAGGTTTGCGAGCTATGGGGCATCGAGGCCTACACTTCGCAGTACGGCTGCAGCGAGGCGGGCACCCTCGCGCATGAATGCATGTATCACCGCGGATATCACGTCAATGAAACCGACACCCTGATTGAGCTGATCGACCCGGAAACGCAAGCCCCGACGGCGCCGGGCAGCGCCGGGGAGGTCGTGATCACGGCCCTGTCACTGCCACGCGGATTCCTGCCGATTCGATACGGCACCAATGATATTGCTGCCTGGATTGATCACGAGCCCTGTCCCTGCGGCCGTCGATCCGCCCGCCTGGGGCCGATCATCGGGCGCCGGGACCACCAGCTGAAGATCAAGGGGCAGACGATTTTCCCGGAGCTGTTGCTGCAGATCGTGGACGAATCGCGGCTCGCCAAGCACGCCGCAATCGGCATCCGCAAGAACGAGCTGCAGGCCGACGAGGCGACGATCCTCATCGTTCCGAGTGCCGGCCTGTCTGGCGACGAGGTTGTGCAACAGCTGCAGGCCAGGCTGACCAGGCACGTGCCGGTCTTGCCCAAGGTGGCGACCATCGAGGAGAGCACACTGCGCGAGCTCGAAGAGACCGAGCTGCGCCGCACCAACGGGGTGAAGGTGCCGCGCATCCTAAGGATCTGAGCGTTCGCCCGAGACATGATCCTAGAAACGGCAGTTGACCACTTCGAGTGAGGATCAAATGATTGGTCTGGCCATGGTTTCGGACAAGCTTGATGCTCACCCGCCGGGTGATGGCCGCTACGACCACCAGGGCACGCACCGCGCGGCGCCCGGCTGCGTTATAGCTCGTTGGAATAGAGCTACTATTCCGCCTCGTTATGCCTTGCCAGACACCACGCGGCACGCACCCTGGCGGCCGTTCAACTGCCGCTTCTAGGATGACCGCAGCGCTTCGCATCCGGCCGACACCCCTGACGAAAATGACCGCGTTCGGGCAGGGGCTCCACGCGAAGCTGGAATACGTGCATCCCACGCGCTCGGCGAAGTTTCGAGCCCTGGCACCCCACCTGCTGGCGGTGGCGGAGTCGGGCGAGATTGCGGGCGCGGGAAAGATCGTCATACGCAGCGCCGGATGTGCCGCGATCACCACTGCCTGGGTGTGCCGCAAGCTGGCGATCCCTGCCGAGGCCGTGATACCCCAACACGCGGAGGAGGAAGTCGCCGGCATCCTGGCGCGGCTCGGCGCCGAGGTCAAGTGCCTCGAGCCGGAGCAGGCGACGCGTTACATGCTGGAGGCCGAGGCGGATCCGCAGGTCTACGTCGTCGACCAGTTTCACGACCGGCGAATTGTCGACTACTACCGTCCGATGGCCGGCGAGATCCTCGACGACCTGCCGGATGTGGCGGCGATTGTCGTCGGCATTGGCACAGCCGCCAGCATCATGGGCGTGGCGCGCGAGGTTCGTGCGCGTGGGAGCGCTTGCCGGGTGATCGGCGTATGGCCGGAGGAGTTCGATCCGACCTGGCGATCACCCTATCGCGCCCACGGCATCAGTGGATTGGCGCCGCCGGTCAGGGAAACGCACTTGGTGCCCGAATTCATCGATGACATCGTCATGGTGCCGAGCGCCGACGCGGTGGCGCGGACCAGGCAGATTTTCCAACGCGCTGGACTGCCTGCAGGCACGTCCTCGGGTGCCACGCTGGAAGCCGCCCTACGCCTGCGGCGCGCGGGCATGGAGGGGCCGATCGCATGCGTGTTCGCGAGCGCTTCTTGTTGCCACCTTCCGGAGCCACTGTGATGGTGCCCAGCGGTGCATAGGCCGGAGCAGGCAGGGCTGAAGCCGTTGAAAATCGCCATCGTGGGAGGCAGCGTGACCGGCCTCTCCCTCGCCCTGGCCCTGCGCCATCACGGAATCGAGGCCCGTGTCTACGAGCGCTCCGGTGGGCTGCTGACGCACGAAGGCGCCGGCCTGATGGTCGCCGGCCCGACGGTGGAGAGTCTGGATCTGCACGGCACCCGGCGCGTAACGCGCCGCTATAGCCTGGGCGCGTCAGGTGGGGTGCTGTGGGAACAGACGGTGGAGAAGCACGCGGTTGGCTGGGGCGACGTGTATGGCACGCTCCGCCGCCGCGCGCACGATATCCAACTCCACGAAGACTGCCCGGTGCTGCAGGTCGACATCGACCCCCCGCGCATTCGCACGGAGCGGTTCGGCGAGGAGCGCTTCGACCTGGTGATCGGCGCCGACGGCATCGGATCGGTGGTGCGCGCCAGGCTCGACCCGGATTTTGCCCCGCATTACATGGGCTACCTGGCCGTGCGCGGACTCGTGCCACTCGCGGGGCTACCGCAGGGCTTGCCCGAGGTGACCCGGCAGCTGTTCGATGATGCCATGGCCAAGGTGCACCTGGACGGCGAGCATGTCACGATGTACGGCCTGCCGGGCGAGCACGAGACGCTCAACTGGATGTGGTACGTGAATGTCCCGGAAAGCGCGCTCGGCCGGCTGCTGACGGACCGTCACGGATGCACCCATCGCTGGTCGATGCCGGCGGGGGCCATGCGGGCGGGCACCGAAGGCGAGCTGCGCACCCTTGCCGCGGAGCGCCTCCCACCGTGGCTGGCAGCACTGGTGGACGCAACGCAGACCCTGTTCCTACAGCCCATATTCAGCGGTTTTGCCGACAGGATACTGGGCTCCGGGCTGGTGCTGGCGGGCGATGCAGCACACCTCGCCATCCCCCACGCGGGCGGCGGGGTGACTCTGGCGCTGCAGGACACCTCAGCGCTGGCGGCATCCCTGGCGGCGGAAGGCGAGGATCAGGATGCGTGGCTGCAAGCCTGGGCCCGGGCACGCCAGGCCGCCAATACACCGCGTCTGGCGTTCGCGGCGCGCCTGGGCAGATCGCTGCAAACGCCGGGAAAAGACTGGGAAACCTGGTCGCCAATGGCGTTCGCTGAGTGGTGGACCGCGCTGCTCGCCGACGCACCGGCCGACGCGTCACGATAGTGCGCTCCGTGACGGGAACCGCCAGAATCGAAGAAGGCAGCACAGGGTGATACCCCGCTTCAACCATCTTCTCGATCACGTGCCGTCCGCCACGTACATGGTGGTACGCTCCGGGACCAGCCGCATCGTCATCCTCGACGGCCATCAACTGCGTCCCGGTGGGAGGGGCCACGAGGACGTGCTGCGCATCATGCTCGGCGTCGACGGAAACGGCGGACTCGGTGGCCGCACGCTGCAAGAGAACAAGGTTGCACTGGTCTGGCCCGAGGCAGTGTCGGCGCAGTTTCGGTTTCGCGTCCTGCAGGTCATCCCGTCGACGCGCGAGGTGCTGCCCGTGGAGTGCTTGAACTCCTCCTCCGCGGCCGTCACGCTCGCCCAGCTCGGTGGCCGCCATCGCCGCCACGAGTCGCTGTGGCGCGCGGTCAATCTGTCCACCGGGCAGAACATCGAGCTGCGTCCGGGCAAGGATCAGGGCGTGGCCGATGCGTGGGCGGTGCGTTTCCTGGCGTCTCCCCGCACCCGCCGGGCGCTCGCGGGGCTGGGTGGCCAACACAAGGTCCTGCTGGGGAGCCAACGGGTGGCGTTCCACCTGGTATGGCTCGGAAACCTGTTCCTGTTCACGGAGCTGGACCCGGCTCGATGCGATGCCGATGCGTCTGCCGTGATCGCGCGCGCCGGCGTGCGTGCTGCTCAAGCGGCCGGCATCCGGCCCGGGCGCGGTTACCATCCCAAGGTCATCCCCTATCGAGTGGTCTCCACCGGCGACCGGCCCGAAGTGCGCGCTGCCAGCTATTACCTGGGCGAGCTGCACCGCTCGTTCCCGGGCTCGGCCGCCATGGCGCTCTGCGCGTATCTCGCGGGCAGGCACGGCAAGGACGCTCCCGCACTGGACCAATGGCGGGTCGGCCACCCTAGCGGCGCCATCGACGTCAGGCTCGGCTTCGAGGCTTCAGGCCGCGCGCCGCGGCTCGAGTGGAGCGAGCTCGTCACGCCAGTTTCGCTGCTGTCGTGGGGCGTGGCCGCCATGCCCTGGCGCAGGGCGCGCTGAGCATGTGCGCCATCGCCGGAATTGTCTACGACGAGCCCCGGGACGAGGGCAGCATGCTGCGAGCCTTGCGTGCCATGTGCGAGGCGCAGCGACAGCGCGGGCCCGACGGCCTGGAGGTATGGACTAATGGCCGGGTCGGGCTGGGGATGGTGCGCCTGGCGGTGGTGGGAAGCGCCAAGCGCGGCAGGCAGCCGATCCGCGACGCGCACGGCAGGCGGCTCGTGTTCAACGGTGAGCTGTACCGGCCCGCCGAGGTCATGGCCTCCCTCGGCGGGCAATTCGATGCGGATGACTGCGACGGCAAGGCCCTGTTGCGACTGCTCCAGGTCAGGGGCGTGAACGGGTTGCGATCGGTGAGCGCCATGTTCAGTCTGGCGCTGTATGACCCGCACAGCGACGCGGTCCTGCTGGCGCGGGACGCCTGGGGTCAAAAACCCCTGTACCTGCGGCGCATGGCGGACGGATATGCCTTCGCCTCCACCGTCGCGGCCTTGCGCTCCGCAATCGGGGCCATGCGCATCCGTCGTGATGCCTTGTACGAGTGCCTGGTCTTCAAGAGCGTCGGCGGCAACCATTCCGCGTTCGAAGGCGTCTCGCAACTGCCCGCCGGCGGCTGGATGCGCATCGCGCGGGGTGGCACAGTGCAACGGGGCCGTTGGCTCGAAATGCCGGCCCCCGGACCCGACGCCGACCGTACCCGGGAGGTTCGGGACAGCGTCAGCCGCGCCATCGCGTCGCAGTGCACGGCCCGTCACCGCGCCGCGATTTTTCTCTCGGGCGGGCTGGATTCGAGTATCGTAGCCACCGTCGCCGCTCACCAGGAGACCCCATCGCCTCAGGTCTTCACGGTCGGCTACGACGTCGGTGGCTGGGAGGATGAGCACAGCCTGGCAGTGAGGCTGGCGGCAGAGCTCGGCCTCGCTCACCGGTCCGTGATCCTGGCCTCGGACCAGGTACCCGGCCTGTTGCACGACGCGGCGGTCGCGCTCGAAGACCCGGTGCACGATCCGGTCACGGTGCCAACGCTGGCACTGTCGCGCGCGGCGGCCTCAGAGACCAAGGTGGTGCTGACCGGAGATGGCTCGGATGAGCTCTGGGGCGGTTACTCGCGTTTCGATGACCCCCCCGATGATCTGGAGGTCTACTTGCGGCGCACCCTGGTTTTTGAGCCCGCTGAGCTGGGACTTGCCGGGATTCCCGGCAGTTATCTGGACGACATGCAGGTACCGCCGGCTGGCAGCATGCCGGCGCTCGACCGGATACTGCGCCTGGAAGCGGTCAACCGCCTGCGCAACTACCACCTGGCGCGGCTGGACAAGCTTTCGATGGATGCCGGCCTCGAAGCACGCTCGCCGTTCCTGGACAGGGAAGTGACCTCGCTGGCGCTGTCGCTGCCGGCCGCGAGCAAGCGCTCCGCCGGTCGCCCAAAGGGCATGCTGATCGACGCCTTTGCACCGGATCTGCCCCCATGGCTGCTACGGCGCAAGAAGCAACCCTTCTCCGTTCCGGTCGGCAGCTGGCTCGCCGGCCCGCTGCGGGATTTCTGCTGCGACACCGTTACTGCCGCCGGCGCGATGGTGCGCACACTGGTCGACCCGGAACAGCATATCGAGGGATTCATGCGCAACTCTGCGGACGCCGGGCTGGCGATGCGGCTGTGGTCACTGCTGCACCTGGAAATCTGGTACCAGGCTTTCGCCCGCAAGATGGAGGCCGCGCAATGAGCGGGCCCGGCACCCGCGCCATGGATCTCGCGGAGCGACTGCGCGAAGCTGGCATCGTGGACACCCACTTCCACATCGGGCCCGAGCTGCTGCCGAGGCGCTACGACGTCGCCGAGCTCGCCGAGGCGGCACGAAGCTGGAACGCCACGCTGGTGCTGAAGAACCACACCTACCCGACAACGCCGCTGGCCTCGTATGCGCGCCGCCACGCCGGCGTGCGATTTCTCGGCGGCACGGTATTGAACCGCTTCGTGGGCGGGCTGAGCGCCGATGCCATCGTTTCCGCCGCCAGCGGCAACCACACTGACGTTCGCGAGCAGCACGACGAGCCCACTTTCCTGGTCTGGATGCCGACCGTTCACGCGGCGGCTCACCTCGACACCATGGGCTTCGCCTTCGACCAGCGATGGGGAGGATGTTCGGCCTGTGACGCGGCGGTCACAGAGCACCCGGACGACTCGGAGGTCCCGGTGACGGTGTTCCTGCCCGACGGATCACCCCACCCAGGGCTGCCTGGCGTACTCGAGGCAGTGGCGGCGGCCGGGGCACGGCTGGCCACCGGGCACCTGTCGGCCAACGAGATCGTGCGCCTGGTGCCGATGGCGCTCGACGCCGGCATTCCCGCGGTGCTGCTCACCCACCCCCATTACCCCTCGGTGAGCCTGTCCGACGAGCAGTTGGTCGCGCTCGTGCGCGACGACCGGGTGTTCATCGAGCATTGCTTCGCTATTCACACCATAGAGCAGGTGCCGCTGAAGCGTTTCGTAGCGTCCATCGAAGCCACCGGCCCGGACCAAGTCATCCTGTCGACCGATTTCGGGCAGGTCCGCAGCGGGCCCTTTCCCGAGTGCACAGTGCGGTTCGCCCAAGCCATGGAGTCGCTATGGCCTTCCCGGTTGAGCGGCGATCGGCTCCTGGAGCTGTTCACCGACAACCCGCGAAGAGCGCTGGCACTCGGCGCCTGAAAATACGACTGACACCGGGGGTGTCTGGGGTCAGAGTAGACCTTGAGATCCCGCTGCGATGCGCTTCACCGGGCCTGATGCACACCGGTCCCGGTCTGGCTTCTCGCAAGGCGCGGCTCGGGGGTGCAGTCTCGGTGCGTTTTCGGCAGTCACGCGACGACCGCGGAAGTCGGGGTCGGAGGAAATCCGGAAATACCGGGGGAAATGCCGGGAGAACCAGCGTGTAGACGCCAGCTCCGGAAATATGAGGACACCCGTCGCAACGAGGCGGGAGTATCAACCGGTGGGTGTCCCGTTAGCGCTAGCCAGCTTCGGCGCCTGGGTATAGGGCAGGCCGAGCGGGTCCGGCAGACCTGCCAGGGGCTCGGCTACCAGCGGGCGAGGGGCATCGGGGTCTGTCGACAGCTGTTTCCCCCGAGCTAGATCCGCTCCAGATCCACAGGAGCTTTCTCATCCGCTGGGGGCCCGTCGGTCCCGACGACAGCCCTTAGCCGGAATTTGGCCAGATCGGGCAATCCAGCCCGATTTCCCTGTTATTGGGCGAGCTTAGCGGCTATTGAGACCGCCCGGGGGCGCTCAGGGCCGGTGTCGCACGCCTGTCGACAGGCTGCTAGCCCGAAGACGATCTCGCGCTCCTCCCCTTCGGACAGATCCAGGCCCACCTGGATCGCGGCGCAGGGATCGGTCAATTCGCGTCAGATGAAAAATAACTCGTGAATTTCGCACCTGAGCCCTATTATTCATCGCTATTCTCTGCGGAGCAATGGGGTCGGGCCTTGCCTTTCGAAAGAATGGGGTCGGGCGTTGCCTTTTGCCCCGTCGGCGCGGGGGATAAAATGGCCCAGGCAAAACACAAGGCCTGACTCCTTCCCTGCGCCTCTACTTCCAGCGGGGGAAAGCCATGAAAATCTGCATTGTTGGAGCGGGAGCCATTGGCGGGATGCTAGCTGTGAGACTGTCCCGGGCCTGTCACCACGTAATTGCTTTCGACCAGGGCATACACTTGAAAGCAATTCAGAGTAAGGGGCTCAGGCTGGATCTGGCCGACGGTGATCAACTCGTAGCTCGAGATATCGTCGCAACAGACGACCTGGGCAGCGTGGGCACGGTCGATCTGGTAATTCTCGCGGTAAAAGCGCATCAAATTCCCGTCGTTGCCTCCATTATCCCTTCGCTATACGGACCCAATACCGTAGTACTCACCATCCAGAACGGCATTCCCTGGTGGTACTTTCAACGTCATGGCGGACCGATGGAGGGAACAACCCTGCGGACCCTGGATGAGGAGGAGAAAATCTCTGCCCACATTCCACCCGAGCGGATACTGGGGAGTATTGTCTACCCGGCCTGTGAAGTCGCCGGCCCGGGCGTTATAAGACATGCCGAAGGAAATAGAATTCCAGTTGGCGAGTTGAATGGAAGCGTGTCCGAGCGGGCCATCAGGGTGGCTGATGTCTTGACCGGTGCTGGATTCAAATCGTTTGTACTCGAAGACATTCGTTCAGAAATCTGGTTAAAGGCCTGGGGGTCTCTGGCATTCAATCCGATCAGTGCACTCACGCGCTCAACCATGGTGGAAATATGTCAATTTCCCGATACGCGCAAATTGACAAGGGATATGATGATAGAGGCCCAGATAATAGCGAAGAAGCTGGGAATTAATTTTCGCGTACCACTCGAAAAGCGAATTGCCGGCGCAGAAGCAGTTGGAGCACATAAGACCTCGATGTTACAGGATTTGGAATCGGGTAAGTCTATGGAGATCGATGCGGTGATCGGCTCCCTAGTAGAGCTTGCACGTATAACCGAGACGCCCGTTCCAGCCATACAGGCCGTTTATGCGTGTGTAAAATTGCTTGATAATATATCGATGAAACAATCGTGATATCCAGGCCAGTGCAATTGCATGCGTGGGACAGCGGTATAGATTCAAGACATACCCTATACGGTTGCCACGGACGTGCCGAGGGTGTAGTGGGCTGACAGTTGGGAGAAAACATGACCATCGAAAACAACAAGCGCTACCTTGAGGGAAAGAACATCTACTTCCGCGGTTTCGAGCGCAGTGATTTAGACGGCGAATACCGTAACTGGATCAACGATCCCGAGGTTACTCACTACATCAAGGTAGGTGCCTTTCCCCAGACCGACGACGGGTTGCGCAACTATTACGAACGGGAGGATGCCAGCAATAATTCAGTGCTATTTGCCATAATCGAAAAGTCGTCCGGCGCACACATCGGAAATTCTCACATCTACGATATCGACTGGGTTCAACGCACCGCTCTGCGGGCCGTGGTACTGGGGGACAAGAGCTGCTGGCGTAAAGGTTATGCCCTGGAAGTGATCCTATTGCTGAACCGCTACGCCTTCGAGACCCTCAATCTGAACAAGCTGATCTCCTCCACCTGCTCTGACAATGAGGCCATACAACGCCTGAACCAGAAAGCGGGATATACTCGGGAGGGCGTGGGGCGACAGGAATTTTATCGGGACGGCCGTTACTACGACCGCATCTTCTGGGGACTGCTGAAATCGGAATACATGGCGCAGAAGGACATCGGTGACGATTGAAAGACAAGGTGGCGACAATCCGTCTGGTGGAATCGATCCTATGCAGTTGCTGATACTGGCGGCGGGGATGGGCCGGCGCCTCGACCCCCTGACCGGCAGGACGCCAAAATGCCTGGTCGAGGTCAACGGCACGCCCATTCTCATCAACGCCTTGAACATCCTAACTCGACATCCACTCGATAGAATCATCCTCGTGGTCGGCCACCTGGGGGAGCGTGTAAAACAAACTGTTGGGGAGCAGTTCAACGGCGTGCCCATCGAGTACGTGGTCAATCCGAGATACGATTCTACCAACAACATCTACTCGCTGTGGCTGGCAAAAGACTACCTGCGGAGAGACACCATCCTGATGGAGGGTGACGTCTACTTCCAGCACGCGGTGGTTTCGCCACTGTTTTCCGACCCGGTGAAAAACATCGCGTTGGTAGACAGGTTCAAAGCGCACATGGATGGCACCGTCGTCGAGATCAACGAGCGTGGGGAAATCGATAACATGATTCCCAAATCGGAGCAGTCGGACGAATTTGACTACACGGACAAGTACAAGACAGTCAATATCTATTCATTCCAGGGCCATTACCTCGAACAGGTCTTTCTGCCGACGCTAACAGCGTACATAGAGAAACACGGCAGGGATATCTACTACGAACTGGTCATCGCCGCCCTCATACGATCTGGCAAAACACGCATCGGCGCAATACTGGTAGATCAGGCCGAATGGGTAGAAATCGACGATTTTATTGATCTCGAGCGAGCCGAAATCCTGTTTTCGACGCCGGAGAAAAGATACCAGAGAGTAAAGCAGCTATACGGCGGTTTCTGGCGTTACGATTTTATAGATTACTCGTATCTCTACAATCTTTACTTCCCCACCCCGCCGCTGTTGACGGAGCTCAAGCGAAACATGCGGCAATTGCTCTGTACCTATCCTTCCGGGGTACGGGAGATCCTGACCTATCTGCAGAACTGGGTATCTGTCGACGCTGACAAACTGGTTGTCGGAAACGGGGCTAGCGAAATTATTGCGGCGCTGAAGAGAAAATTGCTCAGGAAGATGACCATATCGGTACCGACGTTCAATGAGTATTACGACGGCCTGGAGAGTGGCCAGGTATGTTTTCACTATTCGCAGACAGCTGATTTTCGCCTGGATACGTCGGCTTATGTTGCTGCCGTGCGGGAGTCGAACAGCAATATGGCGGTCCTGGTCAATCCAGACCTGCCGTCGGGACACCTCATGCAGCGGCAACACCTGAAGGAACTGTGCGGTCAACTGTCTGATCTCGACATCATCGTGCTGGATGAGTCCTTCATCGAATTTTCCTCGCCCGACGGCGAGACATCGCTGCGGACAGACCTCGACGAGCTCCCAAACCTGGTCATCGTGCGCAGTCTGAGCAAGGACCTCGGTGTGCCTGGCCTGAGACTGGGTTATGCGGCAAGCAGCAACAACAGGATAATCGCCACGCTGCGTTCAGAACTACCCATCTGGAATATCAACAGTATCGCGGAATACTTCCTGGCCATTCTCCCGAAATACCGCAGAGAGTTCCGCCATGCATGTCGTAGGGTAATGTCCGATAGGGAATATCTGTACGGCGAACTGGGTAAAATCCCAGGGATCAAGGTGTATCCGTCCGCGGCCAATTACTTTCTGATCAGATTACCGTTGGGTTGCCCCAGCGATGCATTCAGGGAACACCTGTTCGTCAGCGGTAATATCCTGGTCAAGGACTGTAGTAACAAGGCAGGCCTTGAAGACAAGTCCTGGATTCGCCTGGCCGTTCGGAGCCGGGATCAGACCGATCATTTAATCCCCCGTTTCCGGGCGTCAATCTCCGGGGTGCTTGCTGAAGCACAAGCCCCTGGATCGCACATAACGTAAAATTTGGCGTAACGATCAAGAATGACACAAATCGCAGGAATTAACTCGCAGTTACAATTGCGACCGTTAG
Source organism: uncultured Gammaproteobacteria bacterium (assembly GCA_963711095.1). Classification (GTDB taxonomy): domain Bacteria; phylum Pseudomonadota; class Gammaproteobacteria; order Chromatiales; family Chromatiaceae; genus CAVQCX01. The sequence continues at coordinate 322,331 of CAVQCX010000018.1, forward strand.
GATTGTTCGAGTACCCAGTCTTTCTGAACCGACCACGGGACTCGCTCAACTGCAGCGCCCGAATCCGTATATTGGTGCTCCGGGTCTGGCTGCTGCCAAGCGCCATACATAACTTCGAGTTGTTCCTCGTGCCGGTCTGGCTTGTGCCACTGTCGCCCGATAAATTCTATCTTCTCGAGGCCGTGCCGGGGGACGCGACAGCGAATCTGGACGGGCTTCTTCTTATATGCACCGTGGTGCGCATAGAGTAAATATTCGAGCTCATTTCCTACCTCGGTCATCGCGAAAAACTCAAAGCGAGCATCTCCACGAAGAACCCGGTATTCAGTGGCTATGCCAGCATTATTTCTGAACACATTACCAGGGTGGAAGCCAGCCTCAAGTAAACTTGGCAGCGCTTGAAGAAGGTGTTTGCGATCGGTCTGCAAGTACCCGAAATCAGCGTCATTGGCATCGTGGGTCAGGACTCTCCCCTCCCTGGCCCAGCCGAGAAGCAATCCCGCCCGCAACCAGTAACGGCCGGCTAGGGGCGTCGTTTCAAGTACGTCATGCAGTAGTCGCAAATCCCGCTGGAACGCCAAATACTGATTACGCTTTCTGAGTGGAGCCGTCAGGCGTCTTAAATAAAAACCAAGCACTCTTGCCAATCTCCATGTTCTTAGAAGCATAAGAAATATTCAGAGATTATCTGTTGAACGGCATTCTCGATAAGAGGGGAATAGTTCCCACTGTACAGGACTTTCTGGTATTCCGTCCACGACTCGATCGAGCAACGAATCACAGTAGCAAAGAGCAGAAGTCGGTTTATAGACGTGGCCGTTCGCTTAGGGCTTGGAGCCCCGCTGGAGAGGCCATGTGACGTTATCAAGCGATAGGAATTTGCTTTCAGGCGCCGCAGGCGGAGACCGGACCACCAGCCCAGAATCGGCCCCAGCTGCCTGTCCTCCAGCGCCCGTGCCGCACGAAACCATCCCCAATCCCCCCTGGTAAGGCCGTCGGGAGCCGGACGTAGCCCGATCCGACAGCTCTGTGCGCGGTTTCCCCGACTTTCACCCGATTCTAGCGCGGCGGACCATCGCGTCAACGCTCGAAAAAGATCAGGCGATGGAGGGCAGGGGCTGGTAGGTCAGCGGGATCTGGCCATTGCCCGGCCAGACTTCGTCTTCGGGCGGGGCCTGGCTGGGCGGGCGCGGGTCCCGGAGCCCCAAGTGGCCCAGAATCCGCTCGATCGCCAGCGACTCCTCGATCACCGACAGGAAGCGCATCTGCCCCCCACAGTCGGCACAGACCAAGGGATCGGCCTCGTACAGCTTCTTGATCAGCCGGGCCCGAGCAGCGCGCGAGGCCTCGGGGTCGACCTAGGAAGTCGCGACATCCGGTCCTCATAGACCTCTTCGAAAATAGTGTAAATGGTAAGGTGTCGCAGTAATTCCCACATTCCGGGACAAGTCTGACACATCACCCATCGCTGCCATAAGTGCGAGTTTCTCTTGAAGTTTGCGAGGGATAGGAGACGCTGGCTGCAATGGCTATTCGAAGCGAAGAAGCGATACGGCCTGGATATTTTCAACTACACGATCACCTCGAGCCATGTTCATCTATTGGCGTTGGATGGGGACTCCTCGGTTATTCCGAAAAGCATTCAGTTGGTAGCGGGGAAAGCGGCTCAAGAGCGCAACGCAAGGAAGCAGAGAAGAGGCGCATATTGGGAGGGCAGGTATCACGCCACGGCCGTGGAGAGGGGCGAGCATTTGCTGCGCTGGATCTTGTGCATCGACTTGAATATGGTCCGTAACGGCGTGGTGCGACACCCCAGGGAGTGGCCCCACGGGGGCTACAGCGAGATCCAGAGCCCCCCCCCCGGAGCGATATCGATTAATCAATCGGCAGAAGCTCATCGGCTGTTGTGGATTTGCGAGCGACGCACAGCTTCGCAGCACCCATCGGGCCCTGGTTGAGGCCGCCATCGGCAAGGGCGAGGCGGCCGGAATGGACCGAGAGCGTCGCCGTGGGAAGCGATACGTTTGTGGGCGGCGTGCTGGAGAAGCTGAAGCTTCAGGCCGGGGGAAGGCGGGTCAGAGATGCGGGCGCCCACTACGAGCTGGGAGAGCCGGAAGCCGCTTACAACGCCAATTCTGATGGCGAAATGGGCAGTCTAAGGGCCAATAATGAATCTTTCTGGGACGAATTCGAACGGGAATCATACGGTTAGCGTGGTCCGACCCCGCCCGGGCCGGGCGGGCACCGGCTGCCCCGTGCTGGTCAACACCTCGTTCAACGTACGCGGCGAGCCCATCTGTCACTCTCCCGAGGACGCCTACCACTGCTTCATGCGCACGGAGATGGATTACCTGGTCCTGGAAAACTACCTCCTGGCCAAGGCGGATCAGCCGGCGTGGGCAAAGGACGACCGCTGGAAGGACGAGATTGAGCTCGATTGAGCCATGAGCATGAGCACCATCGCCGAGATCGACGCCAAGCACCTGCGGGAATTCGCCCTGGTCACGGCCGCCATTGTCTGCGAATTGTTCGGCCTGTTCTTCCCCTGGCTGTTGGGCAAGGCTTGGCCCCTGTGGCCCTGGATCCTGGCCGGCGTGCTGGCCCTGTGGGGCCTGGTCGCCCCGGCCTCATTGCGCCCAATCTACCGGGGCTGGATGCGTGTCGGACTCGTGACCGGGTGGGTGATGAACCGCGTGGTCCTGAGCCTGGTGTTGGGGTTCGCCGTCGTGCCCATGGGTCTGCTAATGCGCCTGCTGGGCAAGGACCCTATGCGCCGCGCACGTGGCAAGAACGTCGCCAGTTACCGCACATCCCGCGAGGGGCGCACGGACATCGACATGAAACGGCCGTTCTGAGCGGCCCGCTGACTCTCGAGGGTTGTCATCATGCTGGATTTGCTCAAAGACCTGTGGGGCTTCATGCGCCAGCGCAAGAAGTTCTGGCTCGCCCCCATCATCATCGTGATGCTGCTCCTGGGCACCTTGATGGTAGTGTCCCAGGGCTCGGCGGTCGCTCCCTTCATCTACACCTTGTTCTGAGGCAACCCATCAGGCCAGGCGACAACCGAGGGTCACAGGCTCGGCCCGGCGCTCGTCCGGCGCATCGGCTATCAAGGACTCGACGTTGTTGTCGCCCAGATCGAGGTTGGCCACCAGGCGCAGGCCCTCCACCCCGGCCCGGTGCGGGCAGCTCGGCGTGCCCAGGCGTGTATCATCCTAGAAGCGGCAGTTGAACGGCCGCCAGGGTGCGTGCGGCGTGGTGTCTGGCAAGGCATGACGAGGCGGAATAGTCATTCTATTCCAACGAGTTATAACGCAGCCAGGCGCCGCGCGGTGCGTGCCCTGGTGGTCGTAGCGGCCATCACCCCATGGGTGAGTACCAAGTTTGTCCAGAACCATAGTCCAAGCAATCACTCGATCGCTACGCGAAGCGGTCAACTGCTGTTTCTAGGATCATGGGCACGAGCGGCCAAGCCCATGATGTAGAACCATCGACAGGGGCGCCCGCCTGGAAGCGGTGCCCCGAGCTTGCGAGTTGCCGGACATGAAATTCTTGCGCGCATTGTCGCTGCTGGCGTATTGGATTCTCGCAGTGGCCGCAATCGTCTATCTGGTGTTTTGGACGCCCTACCGTCTGGAGCTGACAGGACGCGAGTCGGCCGCGTCCCTGAACGCCACCATCGCAGAGCCTCCGCGGTATGTCGATGTGGAGACCATGCGCCTGCTCGGACGCGTGTCTCAGTCCCAGGTCAGCCATTTCGTCCATTTCGAGCGGGGCAAGCCCGCCGGAACCATCCGGGTGTGTGCGCTCGGGGACTCACACACCCGCGGCGACGAGGTCGGCGAGCGCGACGACTACCCGACGCTGCTGCAGGCGCTGTTCGACTACCACGGCTACGGTCACATCCAGGTGGTCAATTTCGGCAGCAGCTGGCACGGTTTCTCGCAGATCTATGTGATGTGGAAGCGCGTCGCGGCCGGGTTCGACTGCGATTTCGTGCTGCTGCTGCCGATGCTTTTCTGGGACGAGCGCGACACCACTTTCAACCATTCTCAGCGGCGTGATCCGGGGTATCTGCACGCCCGGCTGATTCCGGACGGCGACGGCCTGCGCCTGCTCGCCCCTCTGGGTGAGACCGGCACCGAGCGGCGCGATGATTACCTGCAGGCGATCCCCGCCCCGCTATACCGCCGTTACGACCGCCATCCGATCAGCGTCGTCGACGCACTGCTGCCGGCCGAGCGGGAGATCCAGAGCCCGTTCTACTACGATCCCCGCTCGCGGCGGGACGAGGTTCGCGACATCTACCCTCGCATAGTGCGCGACATCGCCGCCGCCGGCCCGCAACTGGTGGTGCTGTTGTCCGATTTCAACCGGGCATTTTATCCCTGGCTGCTCGCCCAAGCGCCCGACGGCGTCGGGGTGGCAATGCTGACGGCGCCGGCCGACTTTCCGTACCGGGCCCCGGCCTTTCACCCCAGCAGCTGGGGCAATGCGCTCGTCGCCGAAGGGTTCTTTCGCTTGCTGACCGGCTCGGCCGACACGCGGTCCATCCGGGTCGGGGCGCATGACATCGTCGCGGGCGGTAGCGGCGTCGGCCAGCCGCGGCGGCTCGACGGCTATACGCAGGCGCGGCTGGAATACGGCAGCGATGGCCGTGGGCTGTTCGTCACCGCCGGCAACCGCACTCAGGGCAAGACGGATCAACACCTGGACATCCTTCGCCGCGAGCATATCGCCGCCCTGCTGGCGCTGACGCCACCGGGACAAGGCGTCGCCCAAGGCTGCCTGCTGCCGCTGGCCGAGGTGCCGGCGGCCGGCACCGAGCTGGTGTTCGAGCCCGACGGCGCCCGGGCGCAGGCCCGAGTCATCGGCCGGCTGCGTCAACTGCGACCCGACGTCGCCGTATTCGAGGTCGCGGCACCGGCGCCGGGCGTTCCCCGCTGCCCGGACTCACCTGACCCTGACGGCTGGTCGCAGTTGGGCGGCGATGGCCGGTACCTGATCAATGGCCATCCCATCGCCGAGATCAGCAAACGGCAGCTGGTCGCCGCCCAGGCCGAGCCGCTGGCCCTACGCGATGACGGCGGGCATCACTTTGACGTGCGCGTGCCGTACGAGCCGGTGCAGGTCGATCTGTTGCTCGATTGCGAGGACGGAAGCGTGCTACGGCGACCGCTGCTGAGGCTGGAACCGCGGCCGTTCGATCCGATCGAATACCGCCGGCATCCGCTACGTCAGATTCGAATGGTCGGCGGCCGGGCACAAATCGTTGCGATTTACACGCCTGGCGTGCCGGCGTCCGAGCCTGTCTCACGCGTCCATCCCTGACGGGGCCACACAGGTCGACGCTCGACCGGCTCAGAGATCTCGCCCATCGCGTCACGCCGGTCCAGCGCTACCGGTTGCCGATTCCGGGTGTGGAAGATCTATTTTCGTTCTCCACCCGCTGGCCACCGCGCTTGGGTATGACCCTGAGCCTCAGAAAGGCTCGAACGGATACGCCGCCGTCCATCGCATCTGGATTGCGTCTTTAGCTGCTTAAACAGCACGTCCGTGTGCTACTTCCCCGGCTTCCATGCCGGAATGACCGTCGATTTATCGGGGTGCTGAACAATTACCGAAAATCCTGCCGAATCGGGTATATTCTTTTCCGGCAATCGCCTAAAGCCTCGAGAACCGTTCTGCTTCGGCTCCCGACTGCGCCTCTCGCGTCCTCCCGAGATGCCCCGCGCCAGCCGATTTCCTGGCCGTTCAGTCCGCCCGGGTAGTGACGGGGGCGGCGCGACATGATTGGTCTTTGGCTTGTCAACGCCTGGCGGTGCAATTCCCTCAGCGTCCCCGCCCACCCAATGACCCCAGAATACCCCGCAGCAGCTGGCGCCCCAGCTGGCTCCCTATGGCCCGGGCGGCGCTCTTTACCATGGCCTCCAGGGGGCTCTGGCGGCCGCGGGAGGAGATTGAGCTGTGGCGCTCGGCCGGCTGCTCCTGCTTGGCTTTCTGCTCCTCGGCGGCCCGCTCGGCGGCCGCTCCGGCCCGCTGCTTCAGGATCTCGTAGGCGGACTCACGATCCACCGCCTTGTCGAGCACGCCGTAGAGGACCGACGACTGGATGATGCGCTGGCGCTCCTCCAGCGTGATCGGCCCGATCTGACTGCGCGGTGGGCTGATCAGGGTGCGCTCAACCACCGAGGGGCGCCCGGCTGCGTCCAGGGTCGAGACCAGCGCCTCGCCCACGCCGAGCTCCATGATCACCTGCTCGGTGTCCAGCTTGGGGTTCGGGCGGAAGGTCTGGGCGGCCGCGCGTACGGCCTTCTGGTCCCGCGGGGTGAAGGCCCGCAAGGCGTGCTGGACTCGGTTGCCGAGCTGGCCGAGCACTGCATCGGGGATGTCCTGGGGGTTTTGGGTGATGAAGAACACCCCCACGCCCTTGGAGCGGATCAGCCGCACCACCTGCTCCACCTTCTGGAGCAGCACCGGCGGCGCCTCGTTGAACAGCAGATGGGCCTCGTCGAAGAAGAACACCAGTTTGGGAAGGTCGCGATCCCCCACCTCGGGAAGGGATTCGAACAGCTCGGAGACCAGCCAGAGCAGCAGCGTGGAGTAGAGCTGGGGGGACTGCACCAGCTTGTCGGCGGCGAGGATGTTAACCGTGCCGCGCCCTTGCTCGTCGGTCTGGATGAAGTCGGCGAGATTGACGGCGGGCTCGCCGAACAGGCGCGCGCCGCCCTGGTCCTCCAGCCCCACCAGGCGCCGCTGGATGGCGCCGATCGAGGCCGCGGAGACGTTGCCGTATTCGGTGCGGAATTGGGCGGCGTTGTCGCCGACGAACTGCGCCATGGCGCGCAGATCCTTGAGATCGAGCAGCAGCAGGCCGCTGTCGTCGGCGATGCGAAACACCAGATTGAGCACGCCGGCCTGGGTGTCGTTCAGCCCGAGCAGCCGGGCCAGCAGCAACGGTCCCATCTCGGAGACCGTGGTGCGCAGGGGATGGCCCTGCTCGCCGTAGACGTCCCAGAAGGTGACCGGCGCGCCCTCGAATCGGAAGTCCTCAATCGGGATGCGCGCGAGCCGCTCACTGATCTTCGGGTGCTCGTGGCCGGGCCGGGCGATCCCAGAGAGGTCGCCTTTGACGTCGGCCATGAAGACCGGCACGCCGAGCCGGCTGAAGGATTCGGCGAGCAGTTGCAGGGTGACGGTCTTGCCCGTGCCCGTGGCCCCTGCGATCAGGCCGTGGCGGTTGGCCATGCGGGCGAGCAGCTGGACCGGCTGCTCGCCCATGCCGATCAGGATCTGGTGGTCGCTCACCTCAGGCCCTCCGAAACGCGCGAGAACAGCATGTTGAAAGATGATTTCATCGCTTTGCCCGACCCGGACGTGCCTGTGCAGCACGCCGGCTGCGTGATAGCGATGCCTGCGGGCAGCCTGGCGAGCCTCGGCGCATGATCGGGCAGACGCGAGGGACTGTCCACCGTATCACCGGCTGCCAGTCTGCACGCGAGCTGACAGACCGTGCCCATCCCCTCACCCGAGCCGTCTCGGAAGGGCGAGGGTGCAAGCAAGGGCCGCCGCGGAAGACGGCGCGGGCCGGGCCGATATTCGGACCCCTTCGCCCGGGCCCTCTCGCAGGGAGTGGGGCGACCAACGCCAAGCGGTGGGAGACCGGCCGGGGGCACACCGGCGCGCGCTCGTGTAACCTTGGCCGCCAGGGGCGCTTGCGGCCCCCGACAGGATCGGAGGGAGGACCTGAAGCCATGAACGATAATCTGATGCTGCTGCCCTGCCGGGAATTCCGGAACATGCGACTGGTTCGGATTCCGGAGGACTTCGAGCGGCACGAGGCGTTTCGCTATGCCACCGGCCTGATCGCCCAGGCCGAGCAGGACAACCCGGAGTGCTCCTGGGAGGATATCGCCGAGCTGCTCGAGAGCCACGGCTTCGAGGCCGTGGACTTCGTGCTCGGACCCGAGATCGACCTCCGCACCAGGGACTGACCCCGCCACGGCCCTGGGCGCCCGGCCTGGCGCGCATCCGCGATGCGCAGCGGGGCGATCCTGGGCCAGGTCGCGCGGACCGCCTGTGGCCACTCCCATACACCGTTTGTGCTGGTCGGCTGCGAGCCGTTTTTGAAATCACCGAGCTGCCCTGCACCTCAACGGCCTGGAGCTGCCGCTGGGGACCCGTGCCCCCCTTACGACCGAGCCGATCGCGGGGCTGGCGCGCGCTGGCTATCGCGTGCACCGGCTCGATTCTTCCCGAGACGGGCCGGTCGGCGCCCGAAAGGCGCCCTGGAGCCGACAGGCGCGCCCACCACGTTGCCCAGATGCGGTAATCTTTGACATTGGTCACCCCTGACTGCGGGGTGGCAATGGGCTCGTCGGAGCAAGGCCGGGGCGCGGCCTTGCCCGAGCGGCAGGCATCGGCCAGAGAGAGACCGGAATGCCAGACAACAAGACCCTTTATCGTGTCATCCTGACTGGCGAGCCGAAGCTCGGCGAGCAGCCCGACGAGGTGATCGAGCGGCTGGAGCCGGTGCTCAAGCTCGAGACCGAGAAGGTGCGGCGGCTGCTCTCCGGCAAACCCCGGGCGGTGGGCAGGCCGGTGACCCGGACCAAGGCCGAAAAGATCCTGGGCCTGCTCTCAGACGCCGGGGCAGATTGCTACATCGAGCAGGTCAACGAGATACTCCCTCGATCGATCCACAAGGGGCAGACGACGGAAGACTCACCTAGCCCCTTGCGTCCCAAGTCTCAGCCGCTGGGGGCCATCACCGAGAAGCTGGCACCCTCGGCCTGGTCGCTCGAGCCGGTCAGCTTTGGGGCCCCCGCCACCAAGGCGCCCGCCGCCAAGGCGCCCGCCAACAACGCCGGCCCGCCGCCGCTCGCGCGGGCCGCGGATATGGATTCAGGCCTGACGCTGGCGGAACCGGCCGCCGAGGACAGCTTCCTTTTCAAGAAGCCCGAGCACATCGTCTGCCCGAAGTGCGGCCACGAGCAGACGCCGGCACAAATATGCGAGGTCTGCGGCCTGGTGTTCCGCAAACACCAGGCAGCCGTCAATCGCGAGGACGTAGCCCAGGCGCAGCCCCCGCCGGCGCGCGCGCTGGCCGGTCGCGGCCGTGCCCCAGGCAAGGCGGACGCCGATTTGGAGCTGTTCATCGGCCCAAACCTGCGGACCTATCTCGACAAGTTCGATAACTTCCGGGACCGGGAGGCCGAGCACTTCGCGCTGACCTGGCACTGGCCGGCGCTGTTTGTGCCCTTTTTCTGGGCGCTCTACCGCAAGCTGTGGCTGTGGTCTGCGCTGATGTTCGTCAGCGGCCTGGTGCTGCCTCTGATCAGCAACGTAGCCTGGGCGCTCACGGCCAACTACCTCTATTTCCGGCACGCCCGAGGGACTACCGCGAGCCTCCGCCGGGTGTACCGTAGCGGCAATATCGACCAGCAGATCGCAGCGGCGGGCGGCACCAGTGCCACGGCGGTCTGGATCGCGATCGTCGCCATCGTGCTGCTCCAATATTGGGCCTTCAAAGCGATCTTCGCGCCTAGGTCCAACATGGTCGGTGGGATCACCCAAGCGGTGGTCCACCAGCAGGGCAATATCCAAACCCAGCTCACACCCGAGCTGGCCCGCGACCCGAGCGCGGCCAAGACCCTGGGCTCCCTGAACATCCTGGAGCTCGGGGTCAAGATGTGGCTCGTCGGTCGCGCCAAGGGGCGCAGCCCCGACGAGGTGACCTGGGTGGAGATCAGCCGGGATCTCAACCTCAAGCAGCAGGATCTGGCGGATGCCTGGGACACCCCGATCCGGTACGAGGGCTATCCCCAGTCCTTCGCCCTGCGCTCAGCGGGACCCGACCGGCTGTTCGAGACCGGCGACGACATCACCCTCCGCAGCGAGACGCGCTAGGCGCTCTCCAGCCAGTGCTGCAGCGAGAAGAAATCGGTCACGCTCGCGTCGGCCCGGGCCAGCTCGTCCGGCCAGACGGCGCCGGCGCGGTTCACCCAGACCGTGCGCATACCGAGCCGACGCGCCGGCTCCACGTCCAGGAATGGGTCGTCGCCCACGTGCACCGCCTCGTCCGGCGCGACCTTCGCATAGCGCAAGGCTGCTTCGAACAAGGCGGGCGAGGGCTTAGCCGCGCCCACGTCGGCGGCGCTCAGGGAGAGGTGGAAGTGGCCCCTGAGCGGGGTGCGGGCCACCTCGGCATTGCCGTTCGTGACCGAGACCAGCCGATAGTGCCGCGCCAGTGCCCGCAGCACCGGTAGCACATCCTCGAAAGGCTCAACCCGGCTGCGCTCCTCCAGGAACAGGGCTACCGCCGCTCTTGCCCATTTGCGCTGATAGCCGTGCGCCTCCAGCAGTTGGCCCAGAGACGCCAGACGCAGGGTGGTCAGATCATGGGCCAGCTCCGGGCGGCTCTCGGCCAGGCGCAAGCGGTGCTCGCGCAGACTGTCTATGCTGTGGCCATGGGTCAGGCGGGGGGCCTGCTCGAGCAGCCAGCGATAAAGCTGCCCCTCGGCTCGCTCGATGACCGGCCGGCAGGGCCAGACCGTGTCGTCGAGATCGATGGTTATCAGGCGCAGCGCCCCCGCGCCGTGGCGGACCGGCTCAGCCATGCCCGACATCCGGGGTGGGAGCGCAATCTCGGGTCTCTGGCATGGTCTTCTCCGCTCCGGGCGCCCGATCCCTGGCAGACTGCTTCAGGCCAAAGACCCCATGCGGCACGAGCTGACAGGACCGCGCGGCTGTGGCTAAGTTAAACCCAGGCGAAAGCGTGCAATCAATCTCAGCACCGACCGGTCCTTCTTAGCACCGCCATGGAGACACACCCGATGTTCTGGAAACAGAAAAAGACCCGGCTGCCGGCCCCCGACGAGGCCCTGCCGGGCAGGGACCGGCCTATGCCCGTCCCGACCGCCCACCATGTCAACGGCCATCCACTGAAGCCACCTTTTCCCAGCGGGATCCAAGTCGCCCTGTTCGGCATGGGCTGCTTCTGGGGGGCCGAGCGGCGATTCTGGCAAGTCCCCGGGGTCTACAGCACCGCCGTGGGCTACGCGGGCGGGTATACGCCGAACGCCACCTATGACGAGGTCTGCACCGGACTCACCGGGCACAACGAGGTGGTCCTGGTGGCCTACGATCCGAGTCTGGTGAGCTATGCCGAGCTGCTCCGCGTGTTCTGGGAGGCGCACGACTCCACTCAAGGGATGCGTCAGGGCAATGATCTCGGCACCCAGTACCGCTCCGGGATCTACGTCTTCGACGCCCAGCAGCGCGCCCAGGCCGAGTCGACGCGGGACGCCTTCCAGCAGGCACTCGAAGAGCGCGGCCTTGGCCGAATCACCACAGAGATCCTCGACGCACCGGCATTCTACTATGCCGAGGACTTCCACCAGCAGTACCTCGCCAAGAACCCTCAGGGCTACTGCGGGCTGGGCGGCTGCGGCGTAAAGCTGCCCGAGATAGCCTGAAGGGGCTCCGCCGTCGAGCCGCGGAATGCCGGCCGCAATCGTGCGGGACCGTACAGGCTCGTCGCGACAGGAACGTCTCCTACAGCCGATAGCACGCCCCGTAGGAGCGGCATCGCAGCCGCGATCTGTCCCGGCCCGACAGACCGGTCGCCACCAGGCCGTCGCTGCAACACGCCGGAGCGCGGTGGCGCTATTCGCCAGGTTTCAGCTCCACGGTACCGCTGACGCTCACGTTGAGCTGCTGGGTCCCCGGCTCCAGCGCCGGCGCCGCCATCGCGTCGGCCGCCATCATCCGCAGGCGCATAGGCTGCATCGGCGCACCCTGGGTGGCGACGTTCAGGCTCACCACCCGGTAGCCCGGGCGGCCAAGCTCCCCGGCGATCAGCTTCGCCCGCTGGCCGAAGCCCGCCAGGGCCCGCTTGATCAGCCCGTCTTCGGCCCGGGCACGCCGCTCCTCGGAAATGCGGTAATCGATGGACTCCACCTGCAGGCTCGCCTGCAGGTCGCCGATCAGCCGACCCAGGGCCGCGGTGTCACGGCTCTCCAGGCGGAGGGACTGTCGCACCCGCCAGCCGCTCAACACTTCCTTGCGATAGACCGGGGTGGTGCGATAGTCCAGGGTCTGGACCTTGACCCCCGGGATGCGCTTGGCCCGCTCCAGGCCGGCGGCGATGGCACGGTTCACCTGGGCGGCCAGGCTCGCCGGGTCCTGGCCCTCGCGCTGCTCGAACAGCACGGCCACCAGCAGGTCATTCTCCACCTCGTCGCTGGCGCTGGCACTCAGGTTGACCCGGTCGTAGTGGCTCTCTTCATCCCCGGCCCAGGCCGCGGTACAACCGATCCAGGCAAGGCCGAGCAGGAGGGCCAGGGGGAGGCGCAACAGGGGTCGGTTCATGGTGTCAATCCTCCGGGTCGATTGGCGACGCCGCGCGCTCAGGAAGCTGCGCCGCTCTGGTGCAACAGCTCGCCCGCCGCGCTGACCACCGCAACCTCGACCGGGACCCCTTGCCTGAGACTCGCTGTTACCACGCAGAAATCCTCGAACAACGCCAGGCAGCGCTTGAGGCGGGCGGAGTCCAGCAGCTCGGGCCCGAGGGTGATGCGCACCTCCAGCCCGCCGACACGCAGACGCTGCTGCTCGTTGCGCACGATCCGGCAGGTCACCTCGGTCTTGACCGCCTGGGCCGGCGCCTCTCCCCGCGCCAGACAGTACATGAGGCTGGCGCTCAGACAATTCGCGGTCGCGGCGGCGAGCAGCCGCGCGGCATTGGGCCCGGCGCGCTCACCCAGCGGCGGGGGCTCGTCCATCAGCAGATCCGCCGCCTTCGGCAGATCGAATCTGACCTTGAAAGCATAGTCCTCGAGCTGTTCCAGATGAATGGTAAAGAAACCTTCTTCCGACACGGCAGCCTCCGAAACGAACAGATGATAGACACACTCAACGCCGGCGCGGCGCGAGCAGCCACACGCCGCGGCGCTTGAACAGCGGGATCAGCAGCATGCCCACGACAAAGGCGCCGACATGGGCGCCGAAGGCCACGCCGCCCTCCTGGCTGGCGGAGAGGTAGGAGTTTAGCAACTGCAGCCCAAACCAGAGAGCCAGCACCACGCTGGCCGGCAGATAAGGGCGACGAGCGGCGGGCGCTCGCTGGGATTATCGTCGGGAAGCGGCAGCATAGGGGCTTGGGCTTGGGCTTGGGCTTGGGCTTGGGCTCGGCCAGGCTGCTGCGATTCTATCCCAGTGCCCGACCGGATCGGCGGGGTCCCGCTGCAGACCGGGGGCGCGGCATCGGCAGCGAGCTGCTCGGTGCCACCGAGCGTGCCGCCCACGCCAGCGCACCCCGCGGGCTGCCGGTCAAGACGCAGCCTGGCGCTGTGAGGCTCTTTCGCGCCCGGGGGCTCGCGCCCCCTGGCGGTAGCGAATCCGCCCAGGGACTATGCGCACCGGTTGTGGATGCCCTTCGAGGACTGAAGCGCATCCTCGATCGTCGGGCCCGGGCGGTTCTGCCACAATGCGTCCATGACCCAGCGATCCCTTCGACCAGGCACCCGCCGCGGCCGCGGCGCCGCGAGCAATCCGGCCAATCGCTACGAAGAGCGCCACTACGAGGCCTTCGACGACGGCTGGTGCTCCCCTGGGCCCGAGCCCGAGTCGGTGTCCACCACGCTGACGCCGGACGCCAGCCGCACCCTGATCAGCCGCAACAGCTCTCCGGATGTGCCCTTCGACCGCTCCATCAATCCTTATCGGGGCTGCGAGCACGGCTGCATCTACTGCTACGCCCGCCCGAGCCACGCCTGGCTGGGACTCTCGCCAGGGATCGATTTCGAGACCCGGCTGTTCTACAAGCCCGACGCGCCCGAGCTGCTGCGCCGGGAAGCTCGGCGCGCGCGCCTATCGCTGCGCGCCGATCGCGCTCGGCGTCAACACCGACGCCTGGCAGCCGGCGGAGCGGCGCCTGGGCATCACGCGGCGGGTGCTCGAGGTGCTGCTGGAGCACCACCATCCGCTCACCCTGATCACCAAGTCGGCGCTGGTAGAGCGCGACCTGGACCTCCTGGGCGAGCTGGCTCGGCTCCGCCTGGTCCACGCCATGGTCTCGGTGACGACCCTGGATGCCGACCTGGCACGGCGCCTGGAGCCGCGTGCCGCGGCACCCCGACGGCGCCTGGAGACCCTGGGGCGCCTGGCCGCGGCGGGTGTCCCATCGGGGGTGATGGTCGCCCCCGTGATCCCGGCACTCACCGATCCCGAGCTGGAGCGCATTCTCACCGCCGGACGCGACGCCGGCGCCCGGGAGGCCGGCTACGTGCTGCTGCGCCTACCCCTGGAGGTCGAGCCGCTGTTCGTGCAATGGCTGGGCGAGCACCGCCCCACAATGACCGAGCGGGTGCTCAACCGGGTGCGCGATACCCGCGGGGGGACGCTCAATGACCCCCGCTTCGGCTCGCGCATGCGCGGTGCCGGGGCTTACGCAGACCTGATCGCCCAGCGTTTCCGTGTCGCCTATCATCGGTTGGGCTTCGAGGGGCATGTCCCTCTCGACTGCGGCCTGTTCCGCATCCCCGAGGGGCCTGGGACGCAGCTCGGGCTGTTCTGAGCCGTTCGTGCCCGAGGCCCTGGGCATCCGCGCGAGCCGGGCCCATGATTAGGGTGTCGCCCGCGCGGCTATGTTGTCCCGCCCTCGGGCGCCGGCCGGCAGCCATTCCAACCCACGGAGACCCCAGCCATGAGCCTGACCCTGACCTCGGCGGCTTTCGCAGCCGGCGCCACTATCCCCAAGGTCCACACCTGCGACGGCGAGGATCGATCGCCGCCGCTCGCTTGGACGGGCGTCCCCGCCGGGACCCGGAGCCTGGTGCTGATCGTCGACGACCCCGACGCTCCGGACCCGGTGGCCCCCCGAATGACCTGGGTGCACTGGCTGCTCTACAACCTGCCGGCGGACCTGCAGGGGCTCCCCGAGGGTGTGCCCGACGAGCAGCTGCCCGAAGGCACCGGCCAGGGGGTCAACGACTGGAAGCGCACCGGCTACGGTGGCCCCTGTCCCCCAATCGGCCGGCACCGCTATTTCCACAAGCTCTATGCCCTCGACGCGCACCTACCCGACCTGAATCGCCCGACCAAGCCGAAGCTGCTCCAGGCAATGGATGGGCACATCCTGGAGCAGGCCGAGCTGATGGGGACCTACCAGCGTTGACCCGGAGCGGCGCCCCGGCGCTGCAGCGGAAACGCAGCCAGGGGTCCGAAAAAGGTCAGCATCGCTCGCCCGTCGCTCCTGCTTCTGGATAGGCTGATGCTGCTGCGGGGCGTGCCCGGCGCCCAGCGCGGCGGCTATGGCCGAGCCAGACCTTGGAGAAACACCAGCGTCTCCGCCAGCACCGCCGCGAGGTTTTGGCTCTCGGTTCGCCCGGATGCCCGGCGCGGCTTGAAGCTGTGCTCGCCTTCCTCGATCCAGGCGAGCCGCACAGCGGGAGCGAGCCGGTAGCCGGCCACTTCTGCCCGGCTGCCGAAAGGGTCACGGGTACCCTGGCAGATCAGAGTCGGGGTACGGATGGTCTGCAGGTGCGCAGTGCGCAGTCGCTCGGGCCTGCCCGGCGGATGAAAGGGATAGCCCAGGCAGACCAGCCCCGCGACCTGCTCCTGATCCGCGAGCAGGCTCGCCATGCGCCCCCCCAGGGACTTGCCGCCGATGACCAGGGCGTCGCGCGGGCAGCCCTCGGAGACCACCCTGGCGATGACCTCGCGCCAGGTCGCGAGCAGTACCGGCTCGCGATCGGGCGGGCGCTGTCGAGCACCCTGCGAGCGCTCGACCATGTAGGGGAACCCGAAGCGCACCACGCGCACACCTGCCGCCGCCAGCCCCTGGGCGATCGCCTGCATGAACGGCGAGCCCATGCCCTGACCGGCCCCGTGGGCGAGGGCCAGGGTCCAGGCGGCGTCGGGGCCGTCGACCAGCCAGCCCGGGCCTGCGGAGGGACTCAAGGCGCGCAGATCTCGCACCAGGCGGGGTGCGCGGCGATCAGGTCCAGGGCCCGTGCCAGCAGCCACCGTCCGGGCTCAGTGCGGTGCCAGGTGGAGGCGCCCGAGGGATGGGGCAGGGGTATGATGTCGGTGTCGGGCAGGGTGGCGACCCGGTGGCTGGCACCGATCACCTCGGCGAGCCGGTCGCATTCCAGGTAGAGACCGATCGCCAGCTTGCCCACCGGCAGGATCAGGCGCGGCTGCAGAATCCTCAGCTCAGCGCTCAGCCAGCGCCCGCAGCGCTTGACCTCGTCAGGCGAGGGCACGCGGTCGCCGCCGCGCAGGGCCTTTCCGGGGTAGCAGCGGCACACCGCAGCCATGTAGACCCGACTGCGAAATGCCTCCTCCCCCAGCCCTATGCCCTCGAGCCAGCGAAACAGGGTCTTGCCGGCGGTCCAGGCGAAGGGTCTGCCGGCCGGCCCCTCCTTGGCTCCTGGCGCCTGGCCGATCAGCAGCACCGGGGAGACCACCGGCCGACCGATCACCACCGGCCCGATCATCTCGGGACAGAGCCGGCAGGCCTTGAGCGCGGTCTGATGCTTACGGATGGCTTGAAGGGCGTCCACAGGGACTTCATCATTCTGTGTCAGGGTGCCAAAGGATTCGCGAATTGATCGAAACCTTGCTCGGGATGGGCATAGGCGCGGCGCTGCTGGCGCTGCTCGCCTGGATGGTGCCCATTCTACTGATCCTGCGCTCCGACAGAACCTCGGGCGCCGAGAAGCTGCTGTGGCTCCTCGCCGTGCTCTTCGTGTCCTGGTTTGTCTGGATCTTCTATGCCCTGCTGGCGCCGCTCGACGAGCGGCGCTGATGCCCCGGAGACTGCCATGAAAGCCATGCTGATGACCCGCCCCGGCGGCCCCGAAGTGCTTGAGTACGCGGACATCCCCGAGCCCAGGGTCAGCGGACCGACCCAGCTCAAGGTGCGCCTCAAGGCCGCCGGCATCAATCCCATCGACACCAAGCTGCGCGCCCGCGGCCTGTTGTTCCCGGATGCCCTGCCGGCGGTGCTCGGCTGCGACGGCGCGGGCGAGGTCGTGGAGGTGGGCGCGCAGGTCGGGCGCTTCCGGCCCGGCGACCCGGTCTGGCTCTGCAACGGCGGCCTGGGCGGCGAGCCGGGCAACTACGCCGAGTACACCCTGGTGGAGGAGGCGGTCGCCCAGCCCAAGCCCGCCGCCCTCGACTTTGTGCAGGCCGCGGCGGCCCCGCTGGTGCTGCTCACCGCCTGGGAGGCCCTGTTCGACCGGGCGCACCTGCGCGCCGGGCAGACGGTGCTGATCCATGGCGGCGCCGGCGGCGTGGGCCATGTCGCTGTGCAGCTCGCCCGCCACGCCGGCGCAAGGGTGTGCGCCACGGTAAGCGACCAGGACAAGGCGCAGCGGGTGCGCAGCCTGGGCGCCGAGCAGGTGGTGCTCTACCGGGACCAGGATGTCGTGGATGCGGTGCGCGAGTGGACCGGGGGACGCGGGGTCGATGTCGCTTTGGACACCGTGGGGCCGGAGGTGTTTCGGCGCAGCATCCCGGCGGTCGCCCACTATGGCAATCTGGTCACTATCCTGGAGCCGGGAGCCGAGGCGGACTGGAAGGAGGCGCGCCTGCGCAACCTGAGCATCGGATTGGAGCTGATGCTCACCCCTCAGCTCGCGGCGCTGCCCGAGGCTCGCGCCCACCAGGGCGAGATCCTGCGCCGCTGCACCGAGCTGGTCGACCGGGGCGAGCTGCGCATCGAGGTGCAGCAGTCCTTCCCGCTGGAGCAGGCCGCCGAAGCGCACCGGCTGCTGGAGCAAGGGCATCTGCGGGGCAAGCTGGTGCTCAGGATCGACGACTGAGCCCGCCGGAGTGGTGCGGGTCGCGCTACTCTCGGATACCCACGGGGTGCTCGATCCCCGGGTCGGCGCAACGCTGCACGGCTGCGATTACGCGGTCCACGCCGGTGACGTCGGCAACGGCACGGTTCTCGAAGCACTCAGGCGTTGCGGCGGCCAGGTGATCGCCGTGCGCGGCAATAACGACACGCCCGGCAAGTGGCCCGTGGGAGAGCAGGAGATCCTGGAGCAGCTGCCCGACGAGGCGACTCTGGAGCTGCCCGGTGGGCGCCTGGCGGTGGTCCACGGCGACCGGGTCAACCCGGCCAGCCAGCGCCACGCGCGGCTGCGCCGCCGTTATGCGGATGCCCGGCTGGTGGTCTACGGGCACAGCCACCGCCTGGTCTGCGATCGCCGCAGCCTGCCCTGGGTCGTCAATCCGGGCGCGGCGGGCAACAGCCGCACCTTCGGTGGACCGTCGCTGCTGCTCTTGACTGTGGCGGAGGGGATCTGGGAGCTGGAGTCTCTGCGCTTTCCCCGGAGCTGAAGCCGCGCCGCGTGGGGGGTGTCAAAGCTTGTCGGATACCTCAAGATCGTCGCCGCTGCCGAAGTGACGGTCCGGCCCGGCCGAAAGCACCCGGAATCCGGCGCCGGCGGGCTCGTAACGCATCGCCGTACCCCAAGGGTCCTGCAGGTCGGCGTCTTGCAGGCCCATGTCCTGGCGCAGTCTTCCGATGGTCACCTGGCTGGGGTCGTAGCCGATCCCGAATTGGATCATCCAGACCTTGACCGAGCGGGCCAGGCTGCGCAGTCGCTGCTCGGCCTCGCTGGGGGGCTGCACAGGGCTCGCCGGCGGGACCAGCGGAGCCACCACGGAAGGGGCCTCGCCGTTGCCGCCCCCCAGCCACAGATAGGCCCCAACGGTCAGCAGCGCGAGCACCAGCGCGGCGCCTGCACCCAGAACGAGGGCGCTGGGGCCCCGTTTGGGAGCCGCCTCGGCCGAGCCTGCGACACTGGCCCAGTCCGCATGCGCGCGGGTATCGAAGAACTGTTCGTGTCCGGCATCCGCCTCCGGCGGTGATGCCTGGTCGGTATGCTCGGGCGGCTTCGAGGCAGGCGCCGGCTCCACCTCGGGCGGCGCGCGGCGCGCTGCCGGCGCGCTGCTGGGGCGCCCGTCCGCATGGGTCTGGGCAAGACCTCCGAACGCGGTTGCCTCGATCTCGATGATCTCGACGCCCCCACCCGACGCCGCCGGCGGCTTGGTGTCTGGCGCGGCTGCGGGGCCCGGTACCGGCGCGGGCTCCAGTACAGCCTCCAGCTGGAGCTCGGCCAGCGCCTCGACACTCGCCGGCACCCCGGCCGCCTCCAACCGCGAGCACAGGGCCTCTGCCTCACCCTTCCCGAGCTCCTGCTGCAGCGGGATGCGTCGACCGGAGAGCAGCCGCGCCGCGCGCTCCGGCGAAACGTGCAGCAGCTCGGTCAGCAGCGCGCTGGCCTGGTTGGAGTCCGCCGACTCGCTGAGCCGACCCTCCAGTACGACCCGGTATTTCTGTTCTGTCATGGGGACCTTCGCGTTCGCTGACAGTGGCGTCGCCCTAACCCCCTGGGCCGCACAACTATAGCAGGGGCGAACCGCGAAGAATATGCAGCCCGCACCGCCCTCCCACGGCGTTGGCGCGCGCCCGGACCGACCCGTTTAGCCGGCGCCAGCGGAGTAGAATTGGCACCCGCCCAGGATATCGACCATGAGCGCCTATCCCAAGCCTCCGAAATCGCTGCTTCGCAAGGTCGGGCGTGCGATCGCCGACTACGCCATGATCCGGCACGGCGATCGCATCCTGCTCGGGGTCTCCGGAGGCAAGGACTCGCTGAGCCTGCTGCACCTGCTGCATCACCTGCGCAGCTATGCCCCGGTGCGCTTCGAGCTGGCGGCAATCACCGTTGACCCCGAAGTCGAGGGGTTCGACCCTTCGGGGCTTCGAGAGCATTATCGGGCCCTCGGCGTCCCCTACGCCTATGTGGAGCAGCCGATCATGCGGCAGGCCCAGGAGCACATGGACGGCGACTCGTTCTGCGCCTACTGCTCGCGCATGAAGCGCGGCATCATGTACACCATCTGCCGGCGCCAGGGATACAACGTGCTCGCGCTCGCCCAGCACCTGGACGACCTGGCGGAGAGCTTCCTTCTGTCGGCCTTTCACGGCGGGCAGCTGCGTACCATGAAGGCCCATTACCTCAACGATGCGGGCGACGTGCGCGTCATCCGCCCGCTGGTCTACTGTCGCGAGACCCAGACCGCCGCATTCGCGGCCCGGGCCGCCCTGCCGGTGGTCCCGGACAGCTGTCCGGCCTGCTTCTCGGCCCCCACCCAGCGCGCCTACATGAAGAGCCTGCTGGCGCGCGAGGAGCGGGCGATCCCGCAGCTGTTCGCCAATCTGCTGCATGCCATGCGTCCGCTGATGGCCGCAGGCGTCCCTGGGCAGACCGCGCGCACCCCGCCCGGCTCGAGCGAGCCCCAAGACTGAGCCGCGCCCGGCCATTGTTGCATTCCCGGCAAGGGTGTTTTCCCGGCGCGGCACCTTGTTCTTAAGCCCGGGTGGCCCCCATGCTGGGAGCACCGCAGGCAGCCCAACAGGAGACCGACCATGATCCAGCTGCGCCCCGCCGCCGAGCGCGGCCACAGCCACCACGGATGGCTGGACAGCTACCACAGCTTCTCATTCGCCGATTATTACGACGCCCGCCACATGGGCTTCTCCAACCTGCGGGTCATTAACGACGACACCGTAGCCCCGGGCCAGGGATTCGCGACCCACGGACACCGCGACATGGAGATCGTCAGCTATGTGCTCTCGGGCGCCCTGGCGCACAAGGACAGCCTCGGCAACGGCTCGGTGATCCGCCCCGGTGACGTGCAGCGCATGAGTGCCGGCACCGGCGTGCAGCACAGCGAATTCAACCCATCCGCCTCCGAGCCGGTGCATTTCCTGCAGATCTGGCTGCTGCCCAACCGCCAGGGCATAGCGCCCGGCTACGCCCAGCGGCAATTCTCCGCCGAGGAGCGTCGCGGCCGCCTGCGCCTGCTGGTCTCCCCCGACGCACGCGACGGCTCGCTCGGCGCCCAGCAGGACGGGCTGCTCTACGGCGCCCTGCTGGGGGCGGGGCAGACCCTGGAGCATCGGCCCGGAGCGGGCCGGCGCAGCTACCTGCACCTCGCGCAGGGAGCGCTCGAGCTGAACGGCCAGCGCCTCGGCAGCGGCGACGGCGCGCGCATCGAGGACGAGCCGATGCTGAGCATCAGCGCCCTGGGCGAGACCGAGCTGCTGCTGTTTGACCTGCCCTGATCCGGGGCCGGACGGAGCAGGCCTGCCGGGTCCCCGGGGCCCTTCCCGGACGCGGCCGGCTATAGTCTTCTCAGCAGCCGCCGCCATAGCGCAGGGGCCGGCCCTTGAAAAAGAAAGACTAATCTCTATATTAGTGTTTTCTAATATTTAGAGGGCACGCCCGCCATGCGTACACGGACCTTGATGAGCTTTACCGCCGCGACGCTGGTACTGTCTGCGACAGGAATCGCTGCCCAGACTCCCCTGGAGACCGTCTCGGCCGAGTACCGCGACCAGCCCCGGGAGCTGCGCCTGGACGGCACGGTCGAGGCGGTCAAGCGCGCCACCGTGTCCGCCCAGACCAAGGGCCAGATCGTCGAGGTACTGTTCGACGTCCACGATTATGTGGCCAAGGACGCCGTGATCGTGCGGCTGCGCGGCACCGAGCAGCAGGCCGAGGTCTCGCGGGCCGAGGCCGCGCTCAAAGAGGCCGCGGCCCGGCTGCAGGAGGCCAGGGGCAGCCAGCAGCGCGTCAAGGAGCTGGCTGGCCGCCAGCTCGCCTCCCGCTCCGATCTGGACAAGGCGGTGGCCGAGCTGGCCTCGGCCCGGGCGCGCAGCGACGCCGCCGAGGCGGAGCTGGCGAAGGCCCGGGAGCAGCAGGAGTACACCCGGGTGCGCGCCCCCTACAGTGGCATCGTCACCGAGCGCCGGGCCGAGGTCGGGGAATCCGTGCAGCCCGGCCAGCCGCTGATGACCGGGCTGTCTCTGGACGAGCTGCGGGTCAATGTCGACGTGCCCCAGAGCCTGATCCAGGCGGTGAGGGCGTCGGCACGGGCGCGGGTGCTGCTGCCGAGCGGCGACTCGGTCGAGGCCGCCAAGCTCACAGTGTTCCCCTATGCCGAGCCGGGCAGCAACAGCTTCAATGTCCGCCTGGAGCTGCCGGCGGGGACCGCGGGCCTGCTGCCCGGCATGTTCGTCAAGGCAGTGTTTCCCATCGGCACCGAGAAACGCCTGCTGGTGCCGGCGGGGGCAGTGGTGTACCGCAGCGAGGTCACCGCCGTCTACCTGGTGCGCCCGGACGGCAGCATCGGTTTCCGGCACATCCGGGTCGGGCGCCAGACCCCCGACGGCATGATCAGCGTGCTCTCGGGGCTGGACCCGGGGGAGCGGGTCGCCCTGGACCCGATCGCCGCCGGTGTCGAGCTCAAGCGGCGCCCGGCGCCTGCCCCGGGTGGCTGAGATGGGCATAGCCGGACGGGTCGCCAAGAAGTTTCTGCGCACCGAGATCACCCCGCTGCTGGCCCTCGTGGGGCTGCTGCTCGGGGTATTCGCGGTACTGGTGACGCCGCGCGAGGAAGAGCCCCAGATCAACGTCACCTTCGCCAACGTCTTCATCCCCTTCCCAGGCGCCTCGGCGAGCGAGATCGAGCACCTGGTGGCCGCCCCCGCCGAGCAGGTGCTCTCGGAGATCGAGGGCATCAAGCACGTCTACTCCACCTCGCGCCCGGGCATGGCAGTGCTCACGGTGCAATACAAGGTGGGGGAGGACCGCACGCGCGCGATCGTGCGCCTCTACAACAAGATCTTCTCGAACCAGGACTGGCTGCCGCGCAACCTGGGCGTCGGCCAGCCGATCATCAAGCCCAAGGGGATCGACGATGTACCGATCGTCACCGCGACCCTGTGGACCCGAGACCCGGCGGTGGGGGCTTACGAGCTGGGCCAGGTGGCGCACGCCGTGGAGGCGGAGCTAAAGCGCGTCCCCGGCACCCGCAACATCTACACCATCGGCAGCGCCGAGCGTGTGGTGCACGTACTGCTCGATCCCCAGGCCCTGGCCAGCTACGGGATCAGCCTGGAGGGCCTGAGGGCGTCCCTGGAGGCCGGCAACGCGATCCACGACGACCTCTCACTGACCCGCGACAACCAGGAGGTGCTGGTGCAGGTCGGGACCTTTCTCACCAGTCCCGAGGAGATCGGGGACCTGGTGGTCGGCACCCACGGTCTGAAGCCCGTGTTCCTGCGCGACGTGGCCAAGGTGGTGCAGGGACCCGACACCCCGGAGTCCTACGTCTGGCTCGGTACGGGTCCCGCGGCACACGCCAAGGGGCTGACCGACCAGGGCGTGTTTCCGGCGGTAACGCTCGCGGTCGCCAAGAAGCCCGGAACCAATGCCGTTGACATCGCCGACCAGGTGATCCGCCGCTTCGAGGCCCTCAAAGGGACCTTCATCCCGGACGGGGTACAGGTCACCGTGACCCGCGACTATGGGGTCACAGCCGACCAGAAGGCCAAGAAGCTGATCGAGAAGCTGGTGTTCGCCACCGGCTCGGTGGTGCTGCTGGTGCTGGCGGCCCTGGGCTGGCGCGAGGCGCTGATCGTCGGCGCCGCGGTGGTGGTGACGCTCGCCATCACCCTGTTCGCCTCATGGGCCTGGGGCTTCACCCTGAACCGGGTCTCGCTGTTTGCGCTGATCTTTTCCATCGGCATCCTGGTCGACGACGCCATCGTGGTGGTGGAGAACATCCACCGACACCTGGCGCTGGGCGCTCAGCACCTGCTGGAGGCGATCCCGCGCGCGGTCGACGAGGTCGGTGGCCCGACCATCCTGGCCACCTTTACCGTGATCGCCGCGCTGCTGCCCATGGCCTTCGTGACCGGCCTCATGGGCCCCTACATGAGCCCGATCCCGATCAACGCCAGCCTCGGCATGCTGATCTCGCTCGCCGTGGCCTTCGTGTTCACGCCCTGGCTGACCAACCGGGCGCTGGCCAACGTGGCCGAGCGGCACTTCCATCCGGCCGAGGAGCCGCCGGCCCGAACCTGGCTCGACCGCCTGGCCGACCGGGCGCTCGACCCGTTCATCGGGGCGCGCGGCGGGCGCAACCGCTGGCTGCTGCTGGGCGGGATACTGCTGCTGATCGCCCTGTCGATGGCGCTGGTCGCCAGCCGCGCGGTGGTCCTCAAGATGCTGCCGTTCGACAACAAGTCCGAATTTCAGGTGGTGCTCGACATGCCCGAGGGCGCGAGCCTGGAGCGCACCGCCGCCGCCCTGGCCGACATGGGCGAGTACCTCTCGGGCGTGCCCGAGGTCACCGACTACCAGGTCTATGCCGGCACCTCCGCCCCAATCAGCTTCAACGGGCTGGTGCGCCAGTACTATCTGCGCCGGGGCGACAACCTGGGCGACATCCAGGTGAACCTGGTCGACAAGCACGAGCGGGCGCGCAAGAGCCACGAGATCGCACTCGCCGTGCGCGCGCCGCTCGCGGCGATCGCTGCGCGCTACGGCGCGAGCCTCAAGATCGTGGAGCTGCCCCCGGGCCCGCCGGTGCTCTCGCCACTGGTGGCCGAGATCTATGGGCTCGACTACGAGGGCCAGATCGCGGCTGCCCGGCGGGTGCGCTCGGTATTCGCCGCCACCCCCGACATCGTCGACGTGGACGACAGCGTGGAGTATCCGTCGAAGAAGCTGATCCTGCGCGTGGACCGCCAGAAGGCGGCCCTGCTCGGGATCTCCCAGAGCGACCTGGCCCGCACCCTGGGCACCGTGCTGGCGGGCGAGGACGTGAGCTACCTGCACGGGGAAAACGTCAAGCACGCGATACCGATCCGGCTCGAGTACCGGGAGGCCGACAAGGCCGATCTGGACGCCCTGCTCTCCCTGCGCCTTCAGGGGCGCGAGGGCCGCTCGGTGCCGCTGTCCGAGGTTGTGCAGGTGGTCGACTCCACCCGCGAGCACTCGATCCAGCACAAGGACCTGCTGCCCGTGGTCTATGTCACCGGCGACATGGCCGGGCGCACCGACAGCCCGCTCTACGGCCTGTTCGCCATCTCCGCCAAGCTCAACGGCCACAACGGACTCGCCCAGTATTTCATCCATCCGCCGGAGAGCCCCTACGACTACAGCCTGAAATGGGACGGGGAGTGGCAGGTCACCTACGAGACCTTCCGCGATATGGGCATCGCCTACTCGATGGGTCTGCTGCTGATCTATCTGCTGGTGGTCGCCCAGTTCCGCTCCTACCTGGTGCCGCTGGTGATCATGGCGCCCATCCCGCTCACCATCATCGGCATCCTGCCCGGGCACGCGCTGTTGGGGGCCCAGTTCACCGCCACCTCCATGATCGGGATGATTGCGCTGGCCGGGATCATCGTACGCAACTCCATCCTGCTGGTGGACTTCGTCAACCAGCAGGTGCGCGAGGGCCTGGCCCTGGAGAATGCGGTGAAGCGGGCGGCGGCGGTGCGCGCCAAGCCGATCGTGCTCACCGGCCTCGCCGCGATGGCCGGCGCCTTCTTCATCCTCGACGACCCGATCTTCAGCGGGCTGGCCGTGTCGCTGATCTTCGGCATCCTGGTCTCCACCCTGCTCACCCTGGTGGTGATCCCGGTGGTCTACTATGCGGTGATGCGCACCCGGCTGTACCGGATCACCACCGAGGGCTGATACCCGGCGACGGCCTTCGGGTCCCATTGACCTCCCGCGTCTGCGTCCTCGACGCGCACCTTGGTCCCACTATCACGCCGGGTATGCATCTTAGTCATTATTCAGGGTGTCGACCCGTCAACCAAGAAACGGCAGTTGGAACCGCCGAGGCGCAAAGGACGTTAGGACAGATGCGCACCAAATGCAAAAGCACCTTCTTCACCCGCAGGGTGACGCGGGTTTCGAGGGTATTGCCTTGAAACGCTTAGCGATCTTGGCGCCTTGGCGGTTCAAATGATCTTTCTAGGGTCAAGGGTCATTCCGGCTTGGAGGCCGGAATCCAGATGCCACGGACGGCCAGTCGAACGACCAGTTACCCTCCCTGGCGCTGGATTCTGGCCAATCCATGGCCAGAATGCCGGGCGCTCAATGGTTACGCTTCTTGCTTAGGTGGCCCGATTACCGGGCTCGGCACGGTATCTCATGCAACCCCCTGACTCGATCATGGCGCACAGTGCCCCGACCTCCCGGGAAGGAAGTGCGCGGCGGCGCGCCGGTCCGCGTCAGGACGGCTCAAAACGGGCTCGGGCGCAACTGTGCGCGGTGCTTGCAGTTGGGCTCCTGTGCGCCGGCGCTCCCCCCGCGAGTGCCGCAACCAAGAAGGACCCCGTCGACCGCGTCTGCACCCTGATCTCCGAGAGCGCCGGGCGCCACCGCCTGCCGGAGAGCTATCTGGCGCGCCTGATCTGGAAGGAGAGCCGCTTCGACCCCAAGGCCGTCAGCCCCGCGGGCGCCCAGGGCATCGCCCAGTTCATGCCCGCAACGGCCACACAGCGCCGCCTCGACGACCCGTTCGACCCCGAGCAGGCGATCCCCGCGGCGGCCGCGTATCTGGCCGAGATGCGCAAGACCTATGGCAATCTCGGGCTGGCCGCCATCGGCTACAACGCGGGGGAGGATCGCCTCTCGCGTTGGCTCGCGCGCGGTGGCTTCCTTCCGTTGGAGACCGAGGATTATGTCCTGTCCATCACCGGCAAGCCGGTCGACCACTTCATCGAGCGCGCGAATGAAGCGCCCGAACGGCCGCTCCGGGCCAAGCTCAGTTTCCACGAGGCCTGCCGTCGCCTGCCGGTGATCGAGGCGGCGACTGTGCCCCTGTCGCGCCGTCCCCGCCTGCCCTGGGTCATCCAGGTCGCCGGCAGTTACCAGCGCTCCGCCGCCATCGCCCAGTGGAAACGCCTGCGTCATCAGTTCGCCTCCGTGCTCGCCGGCCACGAGCCGTTCGTGCAGCGTCGACGCTCGCCGCTCGGTCAGGCCAGCATTTACGCCGTACGCCTCGGCGCCAAGACTCGCCCCGAGGCCAACCGGCTCTGCGCGCGGCTGACCGAAGCTGGCGGCTCCTGTCTGGTCATGAAGGACTGAGGCTCGCTGTGGCGCGTTAGCGATCGCGGAGCCGGAAACGGCCGGGCACCTCCCCTTGGCCACTTGACCCGACCTGCGCCGCTCCCACCCGGGCAAATGTCCGAGATCGGCCAAGAGCGGACCTTCGCAGCGGCATGAGGCTGGCAACGCTAGATCTCGCTCAGGTCGATAGGGAATCTACTAAACTGTTCCCAAGACGCTAGGGGGTAACCCCACCTGAGATCCTCCCCTGATCGTGCGGGTAGATTGGACGCCGGCCCTTGGCCCTTGCGCGCTCCGGCCCGCTTGCTGAGGGGCAGGCGGATGCGACTCATGAGATTGGGCAGGGGCCACAGCACGCCTTCCGCTCTTGAACTATCCAAGGAGTTCGCTTCGCTAGGGTCCCGTCCTTGACAGTTCTTCCGCTCGAGCCGGTAGTTGGCCAGGCCCCATGCCATGGGGAGCCCATGAACGCGCCAGCTCTTGACCACACGCGGGCCCCGCTGGCCCCGGTTACCCACACCAGCGGGGGAATGGCCCCACCGGGGCCTCTGGTGGATCGTTCTCGGAAATTGCAGTTACGCTGCGCAACAAGCAAAATGGGGGGTAGACGAGCTGGAAGTGATCGCAACCGCACCCAGCCGCGCGCTTCCCGTACAAAAAACGGCCAGGACATCGTTTGTGGCTAATCTTCCAGAGAGACCTGACGAACTGCCTGATTTTGAGTCGCCTCCGCTCAACGAAGTGGTGCTCGGCGTGCAGTTCAATCCGCCGAAGGGCTATCGGCAAATCAATGCCGGAGAAGTCTGGGGGCTGTTTCGTTCCGAGTTCTCGGAGGTTGAAGAGCGCGAGCCGCTTGCTCCAGTGTTTGAGACATTTGGCCGTCCGACAAGTGGGGTCCAGTTCCGGATGATGGCAGGACCGTCACACGCCAGGTTTTGGTTCGTGCGGCCCGATGGCACTGAGCTGATTCAATTCCAGCAGGATCGCTTCCTTCACAACTGGCGGAAAGCCGGGAAAGAGGAGAGCAGGTATCCCCGATTTGAAGGGATCATGAGTCGGTTCTGCGACGAGCTTGAAAAGCTGGAGGAATACTTCGGCGGGTTGTCTTCGCAGTCGCTGCTGATCAATCAGTGCGAAATTTCATACGTTAATCATATTCCTTTCGAACTCACTGACGGGCGGAAGGCTTCCGACTGGTTGCGCTTTGTCAACTTTGGGGAGCGTGAACCGGAGGACTTTTCTATGAGTTTTCGAGAGGTCATCCGGGACGCTCTTGGTCAGCCTCAGGGCCGCCTGGCATGTGAATTCAATACTGCCATCACGCCAAGGGATGAGCGCATTATCCTCATGTCCCTCACTGCGCGCGGGGCTCCAGCGGTTGCGACCAAGGAGTCGGCTTTCGACTTCTTGACTAAGGGTCGCCGTTTGATCGTGTCCCGATTTGCGGACCTTACGACCGACGCGGCTCATCTGGAATGGGGGCGAATCAAGTGAGCAAAGCTGCGTTGAATTACGACAATAATGTGTCGTCCCTCAAGACGAGCAGGCCGGCCGGTCTCAAGGTGCTCCAGCACGAACGGCGCGTCCTTATTGACGATGTTGAGGGGCTATGGGATGAGCGCATCACGGAGAAGTTGCACGATCTTGTTAAGTTGGAAGAGGGTTGGGATGGATACCGGGCAATGCCTGTGAGCTTCACAAACGCGGTATTCGCGCTCCGAATGCTAGAGAAGATTTGCCGCCCCGGTACTCCGTTACCAGCAATCGTTCCAGGGGTTGACGGAGACCTTCAGCTTGAGTGGCACACTGCTAAAGGCGATATCGAATTGCACGTTCTGGCTCCTAATTCCGTCCACGCGTGGCACGCCAAGGTTGGCGACGATAATCCCGATGGCGACGAAAAGTCGTTGAAGACCGATTTTTCAATCGTTGCCGAGTGGGTGAGGGACATCGCGGAAAACCATGCCGGCGCTTGACGCACCACCGTATGACGGGGCGGGAAACGTGGTATCCCATGACCACGCAGGAATTCAGCCAAGTGATGGAATTATAAGGCGGGTCCCGGAACAGTGGGTCGTCGACGACGAGAGAGCAGTTGGCGGTCGGAGGCTCTCGTCGCTCGCTTTCCGGGCTTCTTCTGGGACGAATGGCGGTATGTCCATTGACCTCCAACAGCAGATCGAGGAGGCTGGACTAGACGCCAAGCAGTTTGTGACGACGCCTCGCTGGGTAGGCTCCATCCGCTTTGTTGCTGCGTCGCTTCGCGCGGAAGGATTCAGTGTTGGATTCGACCCGACCAAGGAGAATCCCTACCATGGCCAAGTCTGGGGTAACTTCAGCAAAGGAAAGCAGCGAAGGCTTCGTGAGCTTTGCGATTGGTTCGTGCCCATTCCTGGCGTGTCGGTATAACGCCAGGAGTTGCGCGCGAGGAACGGGGCTCAGATCTCGCATCGTCACACGCGTCGTTCAGCGGAATGACCGCTCCGGGTCGATAGGAGTCCTTCAGAATGCGCTTATATTTGGGGTCGCATGGGTCTCTCCCCGGCCAAGTCCGGACGTATCATAGGGTCACCCACGCGACACGGTGATGCGGCGCCTTTTTTAGGTATTATGGATCGGTTTGGTCTGGCAGGTTGGTGGCGGCCAGGTCGGCATCCGCCGCGCTCGGCGACAGCGTGCGCCACCAGGGGCAAAACGCCAGGGGCTGCGGCTCGACTCGGCAACGGGGCTTCGGCTGGCTCGCACCGAAAATACCTTTGTCCACTACCAAGAGAACGGAATGAAGATCGACCGGGTCTATATCGCCTGCTACAGGGGCGGCGTGCATCTTACCCGTTGCTGCGTAGCCAGTATCCGGCGCTGGTATCCCCTGATCCCCATCAGCCTGATCAAGGATGAGCTCGACGGTCCCTACGGCACCGACGATATGCAGGAATACTGGGGCGTCGACGTGCTGGCAACGCGGCACTCGCGTTTCGGCAGGGGAATGAGCAAATTCGAGGCGCTGACGCAACCTCGGCACGAGCGGTGCCTAGTGCTTGACAACGACATCGTCTTTCTCGGCGAAGTCATCGATCGGCTCGAGCGCTTCGACGAAGACTTCATCGTCGCCTGTCATGCGGGTCCGCCCGAGGAAATTGAGCGCCACTTTTTCGTTCTCGATTTGCTCGGCCGATTGGACCCGAGCTTCCGCTATGGCGGCGGGGCATTCAACACGGGTCAATTCGTTGCAACCACCGGGATGTTCGACCAAGCCGATCTGGCCCCGTTTCTGACCGACCGGGAGCCACGGACTGTACGGCGTCCCGATGTGTTCAAGGCCGCGGAACAAGGCTTGCTGAACTATCTTCTCCTGAAGCGCTGCCAAGCAGGCGGCATCTCCCTGCGTCACGATGAGTTCATGTGGTGGTCGGAGTGGCTGGAAGAAGGGCGGGTGACTCCAGGCGAGCTCGATGGGGGTTCGGCGGTTCCGGTCTTGCTGCACTGGGCGGGTCCCAAACCCCCCGCCATCGACGCGATGCGGCACGCCGCGATCCTGCGGTATTTCGAGCGGCTTTACTATTCGCGTATCCCCGGCGGCGGGCCGCCGCCACCTGCGACCCCCAGACAGTCGGCCGAGCAGGCGCGTCGAGCCGAGAACCGGCGCCGGGCTGCCGTTCGGCTTTTTCGTGGCGGGGCCCGGGTGCCGGATAGGTCCGTCGAGGGCGGATCGTCGCCGCCCACCAAGTCCTGACGGGCGGCAACGGCCGCTACGCGGCGCTGCTCGCCTTGTCCCGACGATTCGCCGTCGGCGAGCGGATGACCGCTCCGGGTCGAGAGGAGTCCTGTAGAGAAGGCTTATATTAGAGATCGGGCTAGGTCCTTTCCCGGCCAAAAGGAGTCCTTCAACGGCCGCTTATATTCCTGGCTGCGGAAGCCCGGCCCCGGACAACTCCGGACATATTCGCCCGCCCCGAAATCGTGGTGCGTCCCCGATTATTCCGCTTGACTCCAAGACTCCGGCGATTGCGCTTGTGACAGGGGATGACCCCCTACGCGAGAGGATTCTGCCATTTCAGGGTCGGAAATCGTGCGAAGTCGGCATCGGTTGAACAGAGCACGCAGCCATGTTCGACAGCCAGCGCGGCCAAGTGGGCGTCCGTCACCAGATTCCCCCGTGCCTGGCCGTCGGTGAGCATCTGTTGAAAGACCACCCAGTGCCTCTGCGTGGGTTGAACGAGGCGGGTGCACGGTTGGTCCAGCCAGCTCTGCACTCGTGCCAAGGCTTGGGCGAGCGCGAGGGGTTGCTGGAAGACGCGGGGATTGGTGCCGATACGAATATACGCGGAAACCACGACCCAGCTCAGGCAGACAGGGCTTGATCCGGACAGCTGGGTGTCCCACCAGGATCGGGCTTGTCGATGGAGCGGGCGGAGGGAGTCTTCGGCGTAGAGCAGTATGTTCGCGTCGACCAGTATCAACGGGCGTCTTCTCCCTCCACTTGGGCCAACAGGTCCTGGATATTGCTCAGATCAAGGCCAGGAAAGAGCCCCATGGGGTGGGGCTTGGTCACATAAGGGCGCTGATTGGCGGGCTTCTCGACCTGCTCCAACCCTGCCCGCAATGCCTCGTTGATGATCTTCTTGAACGGAGAGTGGAGTGTTGCAGAGAGGGCCCTCGCGCGCTCCAGCACGTCGTCGTCGATGTTCAACGTCGTTCGCATGGAGGCATCATAGCATCATCACCGATGATGTCAACGCATCTCCTTTGTCCCCAGCAGTTCTCAATGCAAATGCGAACGATTATCGACAGTGATGCGGGACATTTGCGGTGATGGGCCGTATTAAGACGGTGGGAAAGCCCCTGGGAGTTTCCAACGCCGATGAGCTTCCCGTTTCGAGCAAAGGTGCGCCCGGATACCTTCAGCCTTCTGGTCGAGCAGCTGCGCTCGGTTGTGGAGCGCTTTGTGGATGTGCGCACGGGCGGCCAATACGGTGTATTCCATGGCCGATGCTGCCCTAGGGGCGTTCTCGGTGTTCTTCACGCAAAGCCCATCGTTCCTGGATTTTCAGCGCACGCTACAGCTCGCGAAGGGGTGCAACAACGCCCTGACGCTGTTCGGGATTACCCAGATTCCGAGCGACAACCAGGTGCGCAATCTGCTCGATCCGGTCCCGCCCAGCGCGGTGTTTCCGGTGTTTTCGGCGGTGCTGGAGGCTTTGCAGCGCGAGGGGCATCTGCAGGCCTATCGCTCGATCAACGGGGATCTGCTGGTGGCCATGGACGGCACGCAATACTTCACTTCGAGCCAAATCCACTGCCCGCAGTGCAGCGTAACCCAGCATGCCAACGGCACCGTCACCTATTCCCATCACGTGCTCACGCCCGTCATCGTGGCGCCAGGCAATGCGCGGGTCACCAACGGGGTCGAACCAAGCTAACATATTGAATAAACGATAAAAAAGCCTTGACAATCGGCCAGGAAACAGGCTTAGAAGGGCCATTTTGGCGCCGAAAACGTATGGTTAGGGAGAGAAGGATCGCACTATCGCGGCGGCCAAAATGGACTGAGAGTGTTGCGGTCGGAAGCGAAGCGTTCGTCAGTGGCGTTCTGGAGTCCCTGAAATCCCAAGGGACGAGTCGCCAGGTGAAGGACGCTGGTGACCACTGCGAGCTGCGGGAGCCTGCAGTCGCTTACAATGCTCATTATGGGCCAGAAATGGACTGTTTAAGGCCAAAAAACACGTATTTCTGGGCCAAGAACGACGGTAAATCAGAAGGTTAGCTTGGTCCGACCCCGGTAGGCTGGTCCATGGTAGATCAGGGTCAGAACCGGACCCGGGAAATCCGGCCGTCCGGGATCGCAGGGGGGCTTGTGGAATCGTGGTGTCATGGTCTGATGGCCTTTTGCTACGCAGCCGGAAACGGCGGATACTTCGGAAGTCATTGACCTAAAACATCATGCGCCACATTTCTATCCCGACCGTCTTAATCACTCGCGCCCAACGATCTTGGTATCTCAATCGAGGTTTAATTTGAAAACGCGACGTATCTTCGTAAGCCTTCCAGCCGATCAGTGGCTGACTGACCAGGAAAACGAAACTAAGTGGACAATTGTGACCCAAGTAGAGAGCCTCGGATATACGACTGAGATCTTCTTCGATCCGCGAGGAACCAGTTCCGTCTCGGCTTCAAAGGCATGGAGCGCAATCGACTGCGAAGACGTAATGCGCCGATGCGATGGATGCCTACTTCTCGGCTTCGCTCGATGGCGTCTCAATCAAGGCTCTCAGCCATTCTGGCTGCCGACCGACTTCAATCACTACGAGGGAGCCGTGGCATACACGCTTGGTCTCCCGTTGCTCGTATTTGTACAAGAAGGGGTGCAACGTCGCGTCGTCTTTGACCCATCCTACAAGGGGTATGTGGGAGTTATTCCAAACGAGCCGCGGGGAGCATGGATTGATACGAATGGTTTCAGGGTGCCATTCAAGTACTGGAGAGAGCAAATCGAGTCGCGGCGAGACATATTTCTCGGATACTGCAGCGCAGCATCTAGCGTGGCAGCTCAGATTAAGGCTTACCTTACGAACAGCCTCGCTCTATCGGTGCTTGACTGGCAAACGGACTTTAGCCCGGCCACGACGATCTTGCAGCAGATTGAAGAGGCATCAAGAAGATGTGGCGCAGGAATCTTCCTCTTCACAAAGGACGACGTCCTTGCAGGGAAGGGCGGAAAGGCCCGTGCCGCACCGAGGGACAACGTAGTATTTGAGGCAGGCTTCTTCAGTGCAGCCAAAAGCAAAAGCCGGGTACTCATTGTTCTTGAGCGCGACGCCAAGATGCCAGCTGATCTTGGAGGAGACATCTATGCGTCACTTGAAGGCAAAGAAAATATCACCTCAATCGAAGAAACTCTTAACAAGTTCACAAGTGTACTTTGAATACGCCTAACCCCTCCATCAAGCAGACATCCCAAAAGCTGCGCTTTTGGGATGCTGCTCATGTCGAACGTTAGACCCATTGAGAGCTCAGTTGCTCGCATGCACGTGCGCACTGGATAGGAAGCTGAAGGAATGCAATTCATCACCCACGGCCCTGATATTCCGGATGCGCTTTTGCAGGCGCACGAGGAAGCGCGTGTGGTGTTTTTCTGCGGTGCGGGTATCTCGTACCCTGCCGGCCTGCCGGGGACTACGCGCCTTCGCTTCGCTCTCCATAGCGCGCAGCGGTGGACTGGGGGCATTTCGGCAAGATCACCATCGGCAGGGCCGAGCACGCCCTGATGGCGTTTGTCATGGTGCTGAGCTTCTCGCGCATGATCTTTCTACGCTTCTTCCTCGATGCGCGCATGGCCAGCTTCCTGCGCGCTCATGAGGCGGCCTTCTGCGCCTGGGGCGGGGTGCCCCGGGTGTTGCTCTACGACAACCTCAAGAGCGCGGTGCTCGAGCGCCAGGCCGAGGCGATCCGCTTCCATCCGACACTGCTGGAGCTGGCCGCTCACTATCGCTTCGAGCCACGCCCGGTCGCGGTGGCACGGGGCAATGAGAAAGGGCGTGTGGAGCGGGCCATTCGCTATGTCCGAGACAGCTTCTTCGCCGCCCGTCAATGGCGCGATCTCGACGATCTCAACGCCCAAGCCACGGCCTGGTGCCAGGGCCAGGCCGCCGACAGGGCCTGCCCGGAGGATCGCTCGATGTCGGTGCGCGAGGCCTTCGAGCAGGAGCAGCCCCAGCTCATTGCCTTGCCCGATAACCCATTTCCCACCGATGAGCACGAGGTGGTGCGGGTCGGCAAAACGCCCTATGTGCGCTTTGACTGCAACGACTACAGCATCCCCTACACCCATGTGCGCCGTACCCTCAGTGTGCTGGCCAGTCCCACCGAGGTGCGCATCCTCGACGCCGGCGAGGTCCTCGCCTCGCATCCGCGCAGCTACGACAAGGGCCAGCAGATCGAGGACGAGGCCCATATCGCCGCGCTAACGGCGCGCAAACACCAGGCTCGCCAGCATCGCGGTGTCGACCGTCTCGCCCAGGCCGCGCCCAGCAGCCGCACCCTGCTGGCCCGGGCCGCCGAGCGCGGCGATAACCTCGGCTCGATCACCGCCACGCTGCTGCGCCTGCTCGAGCGCTACGGCGC
Source organism: uncultured Gammaproteobacteria bacterium (assembly GCA_963711095.1). Lineage (GTDB taxonomy): Bacteria > Pseudomonadota > Gammaproteobacteria > Chromatiales > Chromatiaceae > CAVQCX01. Next base: position 357,415 of record CAVQCX010000018.1, read on the forward strand.
CGCCGATCTGCAGGCGGGCATCGACGAGGCTCTCGACCGGGGTGTGCCCCATCCCAACGCGGTGCGTCTGGCCCTGGAGCGGTTGCGCGAGCAACGCCACCAGCCCCCACCCTTGGCGATCGCCCTGCCGGCGGACAAGCGGGTGCGCGATCTGGTGGTCTTGCCCCACAGGCTCGACGACTACGACCAACTGCAAAGCCACCCGCAGACCGATGATGAGTCAGCTGCCGATGAATGATCCGCTCATGGCAAGGGCCAAGGCGCTCAAGCTCTACGGCATGCTCGCCCATTGGGATGAGATCGGCGAGACCGGTTGGATCGAGCCGCTGATCCAGTGGGAGGAGCAAGAACGGGCGCATCGCTCGCTCGAGCGTCGCCTCGCCAACGCCCACCTCGGGCGCTTCCGCCCCCTGGCCGATTTCGACTGGCATTGGCCCAAGCGCTGTGAGCGCGAGGCCATCGAAGAGCTGATGGGCCTGGCCTTCCTCCAGGAAGCGGCCAACGCCGTTCTGGTCGGGCCCAACGGGGTGGGCAAATCCACGATTGCCCGCAACATCGCCCACCAGGCGGTGCTGGCCGGGCACACGGTGCTGTGCACCAGCGCCGCACAGATGCTCGGCGAGCTGGCCAGCGCCGATGGCGACAACGCCCTACAGCGTCGCCTCGCGATCTATGCCCGCCCCCGGCTGTTGCTGATCGATGAGATCGGCTATCTGTCCTACTCCAACCGCCATGCCGATCTGCTCTTTGAGATCGTCTCGCGCCGCTACCAGGAAAAATCCACCCTGGTGACCACCAACCGGCCCTTTGCCGAGTGGGGCGAGGTCTTTCCCAACGCCGCCTGCGTCGTCTCCCTGGTCGATCGCCTGGTCCACAACGCCGAGATCATCCCCATCGAGGGCGAGTCCTACCGGCTCAAGGAGGCCAAGGAGCGTAGCGAGGCGCGGCGCAAACAACGCACAGCGCGCAACACCAAGCCCCGTAGCGATCGCCAACCCTGAACCACGGAGGTCCTGATGTACCCCGTTCCCATCATCCCCGAGGACGGGTCCCCTGAGCAGGCCCGAGCCGTCTACGCGTTCCTCGATGAGCTGCGTGAGCGTGTCTGGAACCGCTACCAACAGCCCATCATCGAGCAGCTCCTAGCCCACAGTGACCCACAAGACCACGAGGCGCAGCTAGCGCTCTTTTCCTTCAACGACGACCTGCCTTTCTGAAACGGGTGCGCTAGGCGATGACGCCTGCCGCACCCTTGCCTTCGAGTCGCTCGTTTTGTTCGCCATCTATGCGCGGGTTCGCTCAGCCGCCAACACCTTCCTGCCCCGGTCTGGATCCCGGTTGGAAAGCAGTCGACTCGTGGCTACGATAGAGCCGATGCGGCTCCATTTAGGTAACTGCCGGTGGACATCTCCGTCCGCGAATTGAAAAACCGCCTCTCGGAATTCTTGCGCCGCGTGCAGTCGGGCGAAGAGGTCCATGTGACTCTGCGCGGGCGACGCATTGCGCGGTTGTTACCGGAAACGGCAAGTGCGGCGGGGGCAAAGGCCGAGGCGCTCGCGCGCTTGGACGCCATGCCCTGGATGCGTCGGCCGAAGCGCGAGGGCAGGCCCACCGGCGGGACCGAGCCACTGACTGGGACAGCGATAAGCTCCGGGGAACTGGCTCGGTGGCTAAGGGACTGATCGTTTACCTGGATACCTCGGCCTTCCTCAAGCTCTACGTTGCCGAGCCAGAATCCGAGGCTGTCCGCGAGTTGCTCTCCCGCTCCACCATCGCGTGCACCCACCTCATCACGTATGTCGAAATGCGAGCGGCCGTTGCGAAGGGCGTCGGCATGCACCGACTTCTTCCCGAGCGCCTTCGCGCTCTGATTGTGGATTTCGAGGCCGACGGGGAGACGCTAAGCGTCATCGATCCCGACGAGGCAATGGCTCGGCGCGCGGGTGATCTGAGCGAGCAATTTGACCTCCGAGGCTATGACAGCGTGCACTTGGCCGGGGCTGAAGCCGTCTACAATGCGTCCCGCGGGCTGCACTTTGAAATGGCGGTCTACGACAGCCAACTATCGGCCGCGGCCGCCGCCCTAGGCGTACCGGTGTTCGGCAGTCATTGACGCGCCGCTTCAAAGGTTCTGCGCGTCCAGGTTCATTTCCGGCCCCCACAGCCCGGGTTTAAAACGGCTTTAAAGAGTAGACCAGAGGGCAGGGACTTGACTGCTCTCCCTCATCAAGACTCCAGATCCCTGTCCAGGGGTTGGGGTCCACGTCAATTTCTTCGGACGGCCTTGCCCTCTCCTCGCCGTTAGAGATGGCATTGCCACGCCTGAACACCACAGAACAACGATGCTTCATTGCAAGATCTGACCCCCCGCTATGTTGATTGCAAGATCTGACCCGCGCTATGACCCCGCGCTACGTCGGCGGCTAAGGCCGACCGAACAATTTCCTGTGCATCCTTCCCAGCATATTGCGCGTTGCCAGTGCAACGGACCGTCGGTACGAAAGCGGCATTGCTACATATGACCTTTTGTACGGACGACGCGGAAAGTCATTGGGGTTAGCTGCCATAGATTCTTCAAACACTTCTCGAAGCTCGTCACCCAGCTGGGGGTGCCCGAGTCGTTGCGCTATGGCAATAACCGAATCAGCGGCGTACCGCAACCGCCCAAGCCTTTTCTCGTGGTCCTGTATGTGCAGCATTGCCAAATCACGATAATCGTCCAGCTCGTTCGCCAATCGAATCGTGAGCACTTCCCGCTCCACTTGATCCAACGTATCGATGTCACCCAGGATTAGCCCAATATTGCGCATATCCCACCGAAGATTTGTATACCGGTAAACCAAGTCCTCCACGGTTGATCCAGCCCGCTCGCGCAGGTATCGCCGCTTCCTTTCTGAGGCCTTGTTGCTACCACGAAAAACGAAGCCGAAATCGCCTTGCTCATAACCCGCGTGCAACAGACCTGCCGTTACTACGGCCACGGGCTTCTCCAGGGACACCAGCACACCCGCGGTGCCAACCAAGTGGTCGACGAATGGCTTTCCATACGCGCGAAATCGTGCGGAAAACAGTTCAATAGCGAGGCCATAGGCGTCGGCGACGCACCATACGTCGCCCTGCTCATAGCCGGCTGCGCGCATTTGCTGAAATAACTGCAAATTTGTCTGTGGCACACGCTCCAGCGATATCGGCGAAAATCCCTTCAGCAACGATTCCCCGCTATTCACGAATAAGGCCTTCCACCGCTTTCTTCACCCAGCGGGCGGCACGCGCGCACCTCCCGGCGACAGTCCGTAGCCGCCATGGCACCTTGGATACTGTCGCCAGGCGACGATGTTTACGTCCCCACCCAATAGCATTATCGATGAAGGGGTCGTCGTGAGCCAATTTCCACTTGTCACGAAAACGGTACGTGCTCTGCTTGTTCCATTCGTCACTCCAACGGAGCTCGAAATATGGAAGGTCAAGCTTGTCGAAGCGGGCCGATATATCATATGCAATCAGAACCTCCGGTTCCAGATAGACAGAGCCTCCAGCGGCTCGGATCTGCATGGAGGCGTCTATGTGCTCATGCAGACTCATCAACTGGTCATCGAAGGGACCAAGCGTCTCACGCACATCATTGCGAATCAGCACGCAGTGAAACTCGAACAGCTCCGTGGGCTCACGGGTGACTTGCGAGCGCACTGTGGCAAGCGGCGTCTTTGCAAAGCGATGCCGGCTGTGAAGCAGGCGGCGTCCGTGAGCCTCATCGATATGCGCGGTCCCGCCTGCCATGTGCACAACGCCACCGTCGATTTTTCCTTCCAGATACAGCGGACTTACCGCCCAGGCTCCGGTTTCCTCGGCGCACGCCACCAGACCACCGAGCCAGCCCGGCGTAACAATCACGTCGTTGTCAACAAAAACGACATACTTGGTGGTAACGCTGGACCAAGCCAAATTGCGCGCCTGATTTGGCGTCAAATAGCTGTCTCTACGAATCACCTTGAAGCCATGCCGGTCTGCTAGTGACTCTATCCGTGTGCGAATAGAGTCTGCAGAGTTTCCGTCAACCACTAAGAGCTCATACGGTGGTGAGGTGTGCTCAACAAGCCCCTGTATGGTCTCGATGGTCAGGCTATGGCGCTCCCGAGGCACCACCGCGATCGTAGCAAGGGTATCAGTCATAACCTTTCTCACAGCTGGCAGGCTATACAAATGTTGAGGTGTGGATCTCTGCTCAGAGCTAGTCACGGCCCCGTCGGTGACAGACCACCACCGGGCGGTCGGTTGGAAATCGCACCGACCGAGACAGGCTTCCAGCTCTATCTACCCGGCTTATTTCGCTTTATCTTCTTTTCAATACGCGGAAGATCCACGAAGGCAACGCCTCTGAAATCCAGCTTCATAGTCACTGGCGCCACGACTGCTGGCGCTTCGGTGTATTGAGAGCCCTCTATCCGCCGCCGACGCAGGTACCGGACGGCTCCCCGCAGCTCTGTGACCAAACGACTTGGGTTTGGTCGCTTCAGGGCCTCAAGTAGCCACCGCCAAAGAAATGTATGGCGACCGGCCAGCGTGAATTTTGCGTAGTATGCCCCGCGCCCAACGCTATCAGCGCGTCGCCATTGTCTAAGTGTCGGGCCGCGTTTCCGCCGATGGTGATGGTATACAACGAGTTGTGGAACATACGCGCCAGTGAATCCTGCCGTAGATGCACGCGCGAGGTAGTCAATGTCATCACAGCGAAACTCTGTGCCAGGTCCGAACATCGGGTCGAAAGGACCGACTGTCTCGATCACGTGTCGTTTGAATGCCATGTTGGCGCCTAGCAAGCAACCTGCCCGTAGAAATCGACCCGGCGGTATGAATCTAAACTGGTCTCCAACCACTATGGCGTAGCCTGCATCAGTCGGGTCATAGAGCAACACGCGCCCCCCGCAGTATTGATACTCAGCAGTATCGAACAGCCGATTCACGACTTCCAGGTAGCGCTCGCCCAAATAGCAGTCGTCATCTATGAAGGCAATGGTATCGCCCACAGCCTCAGCCAGTCCCGCATTCAGGGCCCGCGATTTCCCTGGAACGGGCTCGCAAACGATCGACACGGGAAAGCCCGCTGCGTCTCTGAACTGGCTCAGAATCTTAGCGGTGTCGTCCGTGGAGCCGTTGTCAACAACAATCAGCTCGGCGCCGATCCGCCTCATCCCCGCTTCATCGACGCTACTCAAGCAGGCTTTTACCTGTGCTGAGCGGTTTCGCGTGGCAATAATCAAGGTGACCATAGGGATTCCGAGCAAGGAAACCGGGCCCTATTTCCAGGCCACCGACGCTAGAGCCCTATTCATCTTTTCGTCGGGCCAGCGCACTGCAGGGCTCGGCAGCTCCGTCCTGGCGCTGGTGCCACTGCCTGTTCCGGGCGTGCTGAGCTCGGTAAGCCCACCTTGGTTTTTCAGATATACCCCCTTACCACCTATCAGCGCCACCTCCAGCTTGCCACGCGTAAAATACCCATACCCCACCCAAAAGTCGGTACCACGGATGCCGAGGGTGGCGTTTGGAGCGATCACCGTGAACCGTGGATCAGATCCTTTCCCAAGCATGCCGGTGACTGCGCGAAACACGCCTTTCAACAGGCGCATCGTCGCCTCACCGGTTTTGCTCGACACTTTGTAACGGAATCGCTGCACTCGTATCTGCGTCTGGCCCCCCAAGGTGAGCAACGAGTCGTCGATCATCTTTACGGCCAATCGCGCTCCCGCTGTAGTGATCAGCGTATCGCCTTCATGGACTGGGCTGCTCATAGATAAAGGATGCTCGCCCGCAGCGTCTCGAGCCATCGCATGGCCTTTCACAAAAACCACTGCGCCGACCTTGCCGGCTCCGAACGCCGTACCGGTGAACAGCATACTGGAAAGTAGAATGAGCAGCAGATAGTGATCGCGCATGATGAGTGAGCACCGAAGTCATTGGTAAAGCCGCATCAGTCTCGGACGGTCCGGGGATGAGTCTGTCGGCGCCGTCGGCCGCCTGGGTGAGGCGGAAAGGATGACACAGCGGTACAGGGGACTGGCCCGAGCGTTACGGGGATGATAGGCCGCGCGCCTCCGTGCAAGGCATGCGCACCTCCCGGGCACTGAGCAGCCAGCCGAGTCCTGGAGCGCAGATCAGTTCGGGCTCGGCGCCTGGGTGGCAGGCGCCCTGCCGACCTCGGCCCTGGCCAGTGCGAGCATCGCCGACACAAGGGGATCGCGGCACAGCGCCTGGGCTCGGCTCAGGGTGCGGATGGCAGCGCCCATCTCGCCCCTGGCCAGGTGCCCCGCCGCGCGGCCGGCCAGGCTCTGATGGGCCTGCTCGACGACCCGTAGCGTGGCCAGCTCCAGGCCGCAGCGCCGGCAGCTGTCCCCGTCATCGAGACGGGCGCGGCAGTTGGGGCAGCGCTCCACAGGATCAGGATTCGAGGTAGTAGATCAGGTCCGACAGCTCGTCGCCGGCCTTGCGCAGGGCCGCCTGGTCGGTTTCTTCGAGGGCATCCCGCAGGGCCTCGGCGAGGTCCGCCAGGTCCTCCCGGTCTTCGGCGCTCGCAGCCTCCATCAGCCGCTCGGCCTTCTCGATGAGGGCCCGCGCCTGCACCGCCTCGCGGTCGTGACCGTCGGGGGCCGTGGCCTGGCCGTCTATCAAGGCCCCGAGGCGCTCGCGCGCCGCCGCCATCTCCTCCTGCTCGAAGCGGGCAGTGGCGTTGTCGATGGTGATCTGCTTCTCCAGGCCGGTCTTCTTCTCCTTGGAGCTGACCTTGAGGATGCCGTTCACATCGAGCGAGAAGGTGGTGATGATCTCATTGCCCGCCGGTACCTTGCTCAGGCCCTCGATCCGGAAGGAGCCGATCTCGGTGTTGTTCAAGGCATCGGGGTCCTCGCCCTGGTAGATGCGCACGTCTATGGCCGGCTGGCCGTCCTCCACGGTGGAAAAGGCGTCGCTCTTGGTCACCGGGATGGGCGTGTTCTTGCGGATCAGCGGCACGAAGGTGAAGGGATAGGGCTGGCCGTTGAGCAGGCCGATGGCGCTGGTGCCGAAGGTGTAGGGCGTGACGTCCACCAGCACGCCGGAGACCTTCTGCCCGGCGATGACCGCCGCCTGGATGGCCGCGCCGCCGGCCACGCAGAGATCCGGATTCACCTCGCTGCGCGGCTGCATGCCGAGCAGCTCCTCCAATCGTTGCTGGATCAGGGGGGTGCGGGTGGCACCGCCGACCAGCAGCACCTCGCTCAGATCGGCGATGGCGAGCCCGGCTCCCTCCAGGGCGGTGTGCACCGCCTCGAGGGTCTCGTCGATGAAGGGGGCGATCATCGCCTCGTAGTCGACGCGCGCCAGCTCCAAGGACAGGTGCAGCGGCTGCCCGCCCCGGCCGAGCAGATACTCCTCCTCTACCCGGGCGTATGGGGCATCGCTGAGGGCGATCTTGGCCGTCTCGGCGGCGCGACCCAGGCGCGCCACGGCAGCGCGGTCCTGGCTCGGGTCGGTGCCCTGCTCCCGCAGCTGGGCCATCAGGTGATCGAGCACCTTGGCGTCGAAGTCGTCGCCGCCCAGGTGATTGTTGCCGTGGCTCGCCAGCACCTCTGTGACGTCGCGGCTCAGGCGCACCACCGAGACGTCGAAGGTGCCCCCGCCCAGGTCATAGACCAGGATGTTCTTGGGCTCATGGTGGTCGACCTCATAGGCCAGGGCGGCAGCGGTGGGCTCGTTGATGATGCGCACCACCTCCAACCCGGCCAGCTCGCCGGCGTCACGGGTGGCCTGGCGCTGGGCGTCGGAGAAGAACGCCGGCACGGTGATCACCGCCTTGTGAATCCGCGTGCCCAGGTCCACCTCCGCCGCGGCCTTGAGCCGGCCCAGGATCATGGCCGAGATCTCCTGCGGGCTGTACGCCTGATCGCCCATGGGGAGCTTGACCGGCTCGCCCATGCGCCGCTTCACGGAGCGCACCGTGCGCTCCGGGTGCAGGGTGTATTGGTTGCGGGCCTGGGTGCCGACCAGCAGGCTGCCCTCGTCGGACAGGCCCACCACCGAGGGCATGATCTCGCCGCCGTCCACGGCGATGACCCGGACCCGCCCGTTCTCCACCACCGCAACCTCGGAATTGGTGGTGCCCAGGTCGATGCCGACGATGATCTCGCTCACTTGGAATGCTCCTCGATCTTGTTGACCACCACTTCCGCCAGGCGCAGCAGCTCGTCGCCGCGCCTGTAGCCCAGGCGCAGCTCCGCCACCACCTCCGCGGGTGCGTGCGCCGGGTCCGCCACCACCTCCACCGCGTGCATGAGCGCGGGGTCGAAACGCAGGCCCAGCACGGGGATGGGGCGGACATCCCGGCGCAGCAGAGTCTCGTCGAGCCGACGCAGGCTCATCCCCAGGCCCTCGGCGATGCCCGCCACGAACCGGTCCGCCCCGCCTCGCCGAGCCAGCCAGCCCGCCCTATATCCCTCGGCATGGGCCTGGCTGTCCCAGAGCCGGTCACGCAGCTCGACCAGCTCCAGCAGCAGGCTGCGCTCGGCCTTGCGGGCCTGAGCCTGCGCCGCTTCCCGGCTGCCGGCGAGCTCGGCGGCCTGACGCTCGTTGGTCTGCTTGAGGGTATCGAACAGGACCCCGAACTGCTCCAGCGCGGACTTGACCTGGCGGGACTCGATCTTGACCTCGCTCTTGAGCGCCGCCAGCTCCGCCAGCAGGGTGAACAGGTCGGGGGTCGCGGGCTCTTCCTCGACGGTCCCCGGCGCCTCCAGCAGGGCCCGGAAGCGGGTGACCAGCTGCTCGGTGGTGCTGTCCATGGTCAGCCCCCACCCCGCAGCAGTGCTTCGATCACGACTCGTGCGGGCCGGCGCGGCTGACTGGCAGGCGCGGCGCGCTCCAGGATGTCCTCGAGCGAAGGCGGGGTGCGGTCGAACAATAGGTATGCGAGGCGCTCACGCCGGGTCCGGATCTTCTCGAAGGCCTCGCGCAGGCCCTCGAAGCGCCGGGGGTCGAGCTCCGGCGGACACTGGCGTATGGCCTCTCGATAGGCAGCCTCGACGGCCGCGTCGTCGGTATCCTCCGCCACCCCGAGGATCAGATAGGGATCGCTCATCAGAACGGGTCCAAGTCGAATTGCTCCAGATCGGGTGGCTGCTGCCCTTTGCCTTTGCGCTTGCGCGCCGAGGATCGCCGCGGCTCGTCCAATGGAGGCATGGCCAGCCCCGGAAACGGAAAGCCGGCGAATGCGGCGGGGTCGGCGTCTACGGCCTCGAGCAGGGCGCGGAACCTGGCGGGCCCGAGGTCACGCTGAATCTCGCGGAATGCCTCTGCGATGGGGCCGCCCGCGTTCATGATCGCCAGGACGCCCTCGACGCCCAGCATCTCGACCATTTTGGCGAACAGAGCGGCCGGGCCGGCTTCGCCCGGTCCGTGCGGCAGCCAGGGCTCGGGCGGGTGGCTCACCTCCCAGACCCGCTCCAGCACCTCCTCGAGCCTGACCGCCAGGCGCATGTCCCCGGCCTCCCGTGCCCGTCGCTCGGCGTCCTCGAGCCGCTCGATCTCCCGCTCCTCGATCCCCAGGTAGCCACGCTCGGCATGCTTGGCCTCGAACAGATGCAGCTCGAACAGCGGCTCTCCCGGATATCGCCGCAAAGCGCCCCGGGCGAAGCCGAGGCGTGCCTTGTGCATGTCTGCACGGGCGAGGGTCTCGCAAGCGGACTCCAACTGGCCCCGTTCCAGCTCCAGCCGGGCGGCGGACTGCAGCGGCGCGGAAAAGCCGTCCAACAAGCGGGACGGCAGCGCGACGCCGGCATCCTGGTAGGCGCGCAGCCGGGCCAGGAAGCCCAGCAGGTCGTCAGGCCGCACTTGCGGGGGCTTGGACCAGCCGAGCCCGGCAAACAGCTCCTGCGTGGAAACGCCGCTCTGTGCGGCCTCCACGCCCAGCGTGAGCCTTGCGGCCAGACCATTGCCGAGTCTCTCGGCCAGGGAGCGCAGCCGCTCGAGGCCTTCGGCCTCACTCTCGACAAGCACCACAAAGCCACGCAGCAGCTCCACCTTGTCGCCCATACGCTCGCCACGGACCCATTCGCCGGCCTCATCCAGCGCCTTGGCGGCCAGGTCAGTGCGCCCGCTGCGCAGGCTCTTGCGGGCATGGGCGACATGGGCGTCCACCAAACGCTCTCGAACCCCCGTGTTGATCGGGTCGACCAAGAGTATCTCGCGACCTATGCCCGCGGCCTTCTTGAAGGCCCCACCGGCCAGCGCGGTCTCCATGGCCGCGATCAGCACCGGTTTGTCGGCCGGCCAGTGCGCCCGCGCGTGTCTGAGCAGACGACGGCTTTCGTTGAGCTTGCCGGTGCGCCGGTAATGATCGATCAGCCTCAGCCAAGTCTCGCGATCATCGGGGTCGTACGCCAAGCTGGACTCCAGCTGCGACGCCGCCAACCGCGTCAGCTCGTCCGACCCCTCGCCATGGGCCCGCTGCGGCTCGAGTATCCCGAGCAGCCGATCGGCGCGACGCAGCACCAGGGCGAGGGCGAGCGCCGCATCGGTCCCGGGGCGCGGCTTGAGGTCCTCGATGATCGGTCCGGCATAGTGCTCCCAGCCCTCCAGGATGTCCCAGGGGTCCCGCTCCTCCTCTCTCTGCCAGGCCTGCAGCAGCCCCGACTCAGACGGCGTCAGCCTCAGGCCCGGCAGGCGGCGCGTGCCGCTCCGGGCGGCCTGAAACATCAGCCTCAGCAAAGCACGACGCGACCAGTCGGCCCCCAGCGCCTGGCTATTGCGTTGCACTACGCCGGCCAAGGCCTGGGGCGAAGGATCGTCTCCCAGGGTGCTCAGCTCTCGCCACAGCTCGCAGCGCGCGGCAGACCACCCCCGCAGCGCGAACACCAGCTCCCGGCCCGCCTGATCCAGGCCCCGGAGGCGGCCGGGAGCTCGCGCTCGGGCAGCAAGGCCAACGCGGCGGCAACGGCCAGCCCCCCGAAGGGGGAGTCCTGGTCGATGCGCGCAAGCTGTCGCGCCGCCTCCTGGGGGGCCTCGGCCTGCCGGGCCAGGGCCTTGAGGATCTGGGCGAAGTCCCGATAGGGCGAGCGAAACGCAATCGACCCCAGCGCCTCGCCGAGCGTCGGGTCGTCGCCGCTGCAGTAGGCGCTCAGCGCCCGGCGCGCCGCCTGCCCATCGACCAGCACCGGGTCATCGGCGACGAGCCGATTCGCGATCTCCTCGCCCCCGGCCAGGTAGCGGGCGGCGAGATGGGCCCGCACCGACGAGCCAAGGGCCGCGTCGTTCGCCACGCTCGGATGCCGGTACAGATCCAGGGCACGCTCGGTGCGCCCCAGCCGAATCAGCAGCCCGAGATGCTCGGAATGCACGGGCAGATCGCCGAGCAGGGCGCGGTTCTCCCACATCACCAGCGCCTCCTTGTCCATCCTCTTGGCCGCCAGCTGCCGGGCGCGGCCCTGGTAGGCTGCCGCCAGGCCTTCATTCAGCGCCGGATCCTGCTTCGCGAGCGCCTTGTAGGCCGAGATCGCCTCGCGAAAACGCCCGGCCTCCAGATCCGCCAGGGCGGATTCAAGGGAGGGCACGGGCGTTCGCCCGCCGGGAGCCGCTGGATGCTTCTTGCGTTTTTTGCGCATGCCGAGGGGTTGCCGAAGTAAGGGGCGGATACGGCTCACGCCCGAGAAAATCGCGGAAGTATAACTTGTAATGACTCCAGGGGCCCGACGACGAGGGCCAAATCAGCGACCTGCTGCCGGTAGTGATCATGGCACCCATACCGCTGACCATCATCGGCATCCTGCCTGGGCACGCGCTGCTGGGCGAGCGTTACCGGCACGATGCCGACGCCCAGCAGGCCTTGGTGCTGTGCCGGTTTCGGGCGCGCCAGGTACGCCGCCTGGGTTAGGAGCCACCCAAGCTCCATCACGTGCTGATCGCGCGCTGGCAGTGGGCACAATCGGAGGCCAATAGCTGTCTCACGGAGCCGTCCCCCGGCTCGGCACGCCAACGGGTCGCCCGGCTACTCTTGCGTCTGGCAGGTAACAATGCCACCAGCAAGTGCCAGCTCTTCAGGCGCGTAGACATGGGCGTCATGTTGAGCATCACTACCGAAATCACCTGCCGGGCCATCGCGGATTACAAGCGCCAGAGCCTGCCGGTCGAGACCATCCCCAACCTCTTCCTCCTCGACATCCCCAACCTGCGCCGCATCGCAGACGAGTAGCCTGATGCCCGCCAGGCAGTCACAGCGGCAGGCTGCACGACCTTTCGCGCAGCAGCTACCACGCACCGGCGTCCCGCGGCACTTGGCCACCCTGGCCCGTGCGCCAGGTTGGCGCTATGCTCCGCCGCGCCGCTTGGGCGATGTCTCCCCAAGGTCGACAGCGGTCCTTTAAAAACGGCTTATATTAGAGAAGCCTGCTGCTCTCATGTCGGCCAGTTGCAGTCATCCGTGCGTAAGCGAATCCGTGGTGCGTCCCCATTCGTTGGGGGCGCGCGTCCTCTGCGGGAGCGGCGCGACCGCCGCAGGCTCGCGGCCATCTCGGAGACAAGTTGCTGGTCGACGTTGCGAGACCGCCCCGTAGAGCTTGCAAGTGCATTTTGGACCGCGAAATCGCCGTCTAAGAGCCAACAACCGCTCTTTCTGACGCAAATCATGCGACAAATCCGGTACTTATGGTGGTCCGACCCCGGTTACCTCCGCCCAGGGCCCGTTGGCCCCGAGGTCAGCCCTTAGCCGGAATTTGGCCAAATCGGGCGATCCAGACCGATTTCCCTGTCTCTTGGCGAGCCTAGCGGCTCTTGAGACCGCTCCGGGGCGCTGACGGCCGGTGTCGCACACGCGCCCAACTTATAAAAATTATTGATGAGCACATTATGCGCTTCTTGAATTACATCATTTTTAAAACCTATCGAAGTAGTCGGATCAAACGATTGGATCAATGTACGGCACAAGGATATACCTAACAACTGCCAAAACGCGATCACGTCGTGAATACCATAGGAGTTACTGAAATGACTGAGAGCAAATGCCCGGTTCAGCAAACCGCGGGCCTCGGCACCTCCAACAGGGACTGGTGGCCGAGCCAATTGAAGCATGAAATCCTGCACCAGCATCCTCCGCAGTCCAATCCCATGGGCGAGGACTTCAACTACAGGGAGGAATTCAAGAGCCTCGACCTGGCAGCGGTAAAGAAAGACCTGACCGCGCTGATGACAGAGTCGCGGGACTGGTGGCCAGCCGACTATGGGCATTACGGGCCCTTGTTCATTCGGATGGCCTGGCACGGCGCCGGGACCTATCGCACGTACGACGGCCGAGGCGGCGCGGGTACGGGACAGCAGCGCTTCGCGCCGCTCAACAGCTGGCCGGATAACGTCAACCTAGACAAGGCGCGCAGACTGCTTTGGCCCATCAAGCAAAAGTACGGGCGCAAGATCTCCTGGGCAGATCTCTTGATCCTCGCGGGCAACGTCGCTTTGGAATCCATGGGTTTCAAGACCTTCGGATTCGGCGGCGGCCGCGAGGACGTCTACGGCCCCGAGCAAGACACCTACTGGGGCAGGGAAACCAAGTGGCTGGCGGACCACCACCGCTACTCCGGCGATCGTGAGCTCGAAAACCCCTTGGCCGCCGTGCAGATGGGATTGATCTACGTGAATCCGGAAGGGCCGAACGGTGTGCCTGATCCCATTGCCGCCGGACGGGACGTCAGGGAGACCTTCAAGCGCATGGCGATGAACGACGAGGAAACCGTTGCCCTGACCTGTGGCGGCCACACCTTTGGCAAGTGCCACGGCGCTGGTGACGCAGCTTTGGTTGGTCCCGAGCCGGAGGACGCCGGCATCGAGGAACAGGGCCTCGGCTGGATCAGCCGGTACGCCAGCGGCAAGGGTGGCGACCAGATCGGCAGCGGCCTGGAAGGCTCCTGGACACCGACCCCGACCCAATGGGACAACAGCTACTTGGACATGTTGTTTGGCAACGAGTGGGAGCTGACCAAGAGCCCCGCGGGCGCCGTGCAGTGGACACCAAAAGTCGCTACGGACAGGAACCAGGCACCCGCTGCGGACGACCCATCGAAGCGCGTCCCTATCATCATGACCACCGCGGATATGGCCATGCGGATGGACCCGATCTATGAGCCGATTGCCCGGCGTTTCCACCAGAGCCCGGATGAATTCGCGGACGCGTTCGCCCGCGCCTGGTTCAAGCTGACGCACCGTGATATGGGTCCCAAGACTCGCTACCTCGGGCCGGAAGTGCCGGCGGAAGACTTGATCTGGCAAGACCCGATTCCCCCCGTCGGTCATGAACTGGCCAACGAGGTGGACGTCGCCGCTCTCAAGGACAAGGTCCTGGCGTCCGGGCTATCCGTCTCCGAGCTCGTCTATACAGCCTGGTCCTCCGCGTCCACCTTTCGGGGCTCTGACAAGCGCGGTGGGGCAAATGGCGCGAGGATTCGTCTCTCTCCCCAGAAGGATTGGGAAGTCAATCAGCCGGATCAGCTGGCCAAGGTTCTGGCGACCCTGGAAGGCATCCAGAAGGGCTTCAACACCGGCGGCAAGAAAGTCTCCATGGCCGATCTGATCGTGTTGGCCGGCTGCGCAGGTGTCGAGCAGGCCGCGAGGAATGCCGGGTACGAAGTGATCGTTCCCTTCACACCCGGACGAACGGATGCCACGCAGGAACAAACCGATGTGGAATCCTTTGCGGTGCTCGAGCCCATTGCGGACGGCTTCCGCAACTACCAGAAGGGTCAAAACGAGGTATCGGCCGAAGAACGGCTGGTCGACAAGGCTCAACTTCTGACGTTGACCGCTCCGGAGATGACCGTGCTGGTGGGCGGCATGCGCGCCATGGACGCAAATTTCGGACATTCCCAGCAAGGTGTCTTGACCAAGCGGCCCGGCGCCCTGACCACCGACTACTTCGTCAACCTGCTCGACATGGGCACCCAGTGGACGGCGACATCGGATGCGCAGGACCTATTCGAAGGGCGCGATCGCCGCACCGGTGAGGTCAAATGGACCGCCGCCCGGGTCGATCTGATCTTCGGTTCCAATTCACAGCTTCGCGCCCTGGCCGAAGTCTATGGAATGGCGGACGCGAAAGAGAAGTTCGTCCAGGACTTTGTTGCCGTGTGGGCCAAGGTGATGAATTTGGACCGCTTTGATCTGGCCTGAGGTCGATCATATAGGCTCAGCATTGAGCTCCGAGGAATGCTACAGGGACGTAGCGGCAACGGACCTAAGGATGGAAATCACGTCATAGGTGCCGACCTCGTTGAGAAGCAATCGGAGACAGACCACGATTTTGCCCCCGTAGACCATGGTCGCCTCCCTGCCGTTTCTGAGCGGCGCCGAGCTGCGAGCGCCCAACAACCTGACCGCCCAAAAAGGCGGGATGTAGCGTTCGGCGCTATGCCGGTCACAGATTCAGGACCGCCAAACCAGGGCAATGGCAACCACCAAGACCGGGCGAGGCTTCCGCGGCCATCGGCGGGCATCCTCGCTCGCCTTGACGCCTGCAACGCGCTTCAGATACTGTTTTCGCTTCGAGAGGGCTTTTCGGGTACACCCGGGCGGTCGCGGATTCTTGCCGCCAACGAATCATTTTCTTTTACCTCGATTTAGCTGCCGGGCGGCAGTGGCGCCATCCATCCACGTTGAGGAATAAATTGATGAAAACGATGCTGTGGTTGACATGCTCGATAATGATGGGCATGGCACTGGCGATTTCCGGCTGCGGGAAGAAAGTGGCGGAGCAGACGACGGAAAAAGCCATCGAAACAAGCATGCGGCAGAACGGCGCTGAAAATGCCCACGTGGACATCTCCAACGGCGGCATGAAGATCAAGTCCGACAAGGGCGAAATGGAGATCGCCGGGGAAGGTGGCTCGGCCTCGATTCCCGCGGACTTTCCCACAGATGTCTTTGTGGACACCAAGGCCAAGGTACAGGTGGCCATGAAGACCCCGGAAGGTTTCGTCCTGACGCTGGTCTCCAATGGCTCCCTGGCCGACACCGCCAAAGAGTATGACGACAAGATAAAGGCCCAGGGCTGGAAGCAGGATTCCAGCATGGACATGGGCAAAGTGCACACCTATGTCTACAAGAAGGAGGATCGGGGGCTTACGGTATTGGCCAGCTCGGACGACAGCAACCAGATCACCGTCAACCTTACCGTCGAAGCCAAGAAGTGACCACGCTCGCACCGCGGCGCCTCGCGGCGTTCGGTGCGTTGCCGGTCCTCGCTCCAAGCTGGCCAGACCGGGGCCGCTCAAGGACAATGGGCCCCCAACCGCAAGACCAGGTGACGCCATGTGGAGCATCGATGAGGCCGCTAGGGCCTATTCCCTCGCCAACTGGGGGGAGGGCTATTTCGGCATCAATGCCGAGGGCCATGTCAGCGTGCGTCCGCGGCGCGGGGCTGGAGCCGAGGTGGACCTGTACCGGGTGGCCCAACAGGCGCGCGAGGATGGCCTCGCCTGGCCGGTGCTGGTGCGCTTCAACGACATCCTGCACGACCGGGTCAGCTCCATGTGCGGAGCCTTCGCGCAGGCCTGCGAGCGCGAAGGCTACCGGGGCCGCTACACCGCCGTCTACCCGATCAAGGTCAACCAGCAGCACAGCGTGGTCGAGCACATCCTCGCCGGCGGCGGGGCCTGCGTGGGCCTGGAGGCGGGCAGTAAGCCCGAGCTCACCGCGGTGCTGGCCGAGGCGCCCCCGGGCGGAATCATCGTCTGCAACGGCTACAAGGATCGCGAGTACATCCGCCTTGCGCTGATCGGCACGCGGCTCGGCCACCGGGTCTACATCGTGGTGGAGAAACCGAACGAGCTCGACACCATCCTGCAGGAGTCGGAGGATCTGGGGGTGCGTCCGCTGATCGGGGTGCGGATACGCCTGGCGGCCTCGGCGGCGGGCAAGTGGCAGAACAGCGGCGGGGAAAAGGCCAAGTTCGGCCTGTCCGCCATCCAGGTGCTCCGGCTCGTGGAACGGCTCAAGGCAGCCGAGCGGCTCGACTGCCTGCAGCTGCTGCACTCCCACCTGGGCTCCCAGATCCCGAATCTGCGTGACATCGCCGGGGCCATGGAGGAGGTCGCACGCTTCTTCGCCGAGCTGGCCCGGCTCGGGGCGCGGCTACAGGTGGTGGACGTGGGGGGCGGGCTGGGCGTGGACTACGAAGGCACAGGCACGCGCCACTACTGCTCGATCAACTACAGCCTCGCGCGCTACGCCTCCACCGTCGTGGAGGCGCTGTCGCGGATCTGCGCCGAGCACGACCTGCCCCACCCGGACATCATCACTGAGTCGGGACGGGCGATGACCGCCCACCACGCGGTGCTCATCGCGAACATCACCGAGTGCGAGCTGGCCCCGGGGGACGGCGATCAGCCCCCGCCCGCCGAGCATGCACCGGGCCCGCTGCGCCGGCTCGCCGAGGCACTCGGCCGGGTCGACGCCGGCTCGCCCCTGGAGCTCTACGGCGAGGCCGTTCACGACCTGGACGACGCGCGGGAGGCGTTTCGTCAGGGCACGCTTGCCCTGGAGCAGCGCGCCCGAGCCGAGGAGCTGTTCTATGCCCTGTGCCGGCGCCTCAAGCCACGCCTCAGCAGCAGCGCCCGCAGCCACCGTACCCTGCTCGACGAGCTCAACGAGCGTCTCGCCGACAAGGTGTTCTGCAACTTCTCGCTGTTCCAGTCCCTGCCCGATGTCTGGGCCATCGACCAGATCTTTCCGGTGATGCCGCTACAGCGGCTCGATGAGCGGCCGACCCGCAGCGGCATCGTGCAGGATCTGACCTGCGACTCCGACGGCTGCATCAGCCAGTACGTGGACGAGAACGGCGTGGAGCGCACCCTGATGCTGCACGATATCCGCCCCGGCGAGCCCTATCTGCTGGGTTTCTTCATGGTCGGCGCTTACCAGGAAATTCTGGGCGACATGCACAACCTGTTCGGCGACACCGATGCGGTCAACGTGGAGCTCGACGCCGAGGGCGGCTACCGGCTCAGCCGGCCCGAGCGAGGCGACTCGGTGGACGAGCTGCTGAGCTATGTCCATTTCGACCCTCGGGACATGCTGGTGAGCTACAGGCGCAAGCTTGCCGCCGCCGGGCTGGGCGACCAGGAGCGCGAGCGGCTGTTCACCGAGCTCAAGGCCGGACTCTATGGCTATACCTACCTGGAGGATTGAGCCCAAGCGGGCGTCCTTCCCGATCCCTCCACCCCGGGCCCAGCGATGACCGACAAGCCCCCATTCATCCTCGTCGACGGCTCTTCCTATCTGTTCCGGGCCTTCCACGCCCTGCCGCCGCTGTCTAATTCTCAGGGCGAGCCCACCGGGGCGGTGGTCGGAGTCATCAACATGCTCCAGCGCCTGCTCGACGAGTACGCGCCGGAGCGAATCGCAGTGGTCTTCGACGCCCCGGGACCGACCTTCCGCGACCAGATCTTCCCCGCGTACAAGGCCCACCGGCCGCCGATGCCGGAGGAGCTGCGGGCCCAGATCGCGCCCCTGCACGAGATCGTCCAGGCCATGGGCCTGCCGCTGCTGGCCGTCGCGGGCGTGGAGGCGGACGACGTGATCGGCACCCTGGCAAGCCGCGCCGCCGTGTCCGGCCTGAGCACCCTGATCTCCACCGGAGACAAGGATCTCGCCCAGCTGGTCGGACCCCATGTGACCCTGATCAACACCATGACTGACACCCTGCTCGACCGCCAGGGGGTAATCGACAAATTCGGGGTCCCGCCGGAGCGGATAGTGGACTTCCTCGCGCTGGTCGGAGACAGCGTGGACAACGTGCCCGGGGTGCCCAAGTGCGGCCCCAAGACCGCGGCCAAGTGGCTTCATGAGCATGGGTCCCTGGACAGCCTGCTTGCCCACGCCGAGCAGATTCCGGGCAAGCTGGGGGAAAACCTGCGGGCGAGCCGCGGACAGCTCGCAGTCTCCCGCGACCTGGTGACCGTCCGCTGCGACCTGGCGCTCGACGTCGGCCCCGAGGACCTGCGTCGGCGCCCGCCGGACACCGAGACGCTGCGCGCCTGGTACACCCGGCTGGAGGCCCGGCGGCTGCTGTCGGCCCTGGGGGGGCCGGAGGAGGCCGATGCACCGGGGGAGATCGCGGCCGCCGGCGCCGACTACCAGACGATCCTCGACGAGGCCAGCTTCGAGGCCTGGCTGAAGCGCCTCGCGACGGCGGAGCTGTTCGCCGTGGACACCGAGACCACCAGTCTCGATTACATGCGCGCCGAGCTGGTCGGGCTGTCTTTCTGCGTCGAGCCAGGCTGCGCCGCCTACCTGCCGATCGCCCACCGCTACCCCGGTGCGCCGCAGCAGCTGGACGCGGAGTGGGTGCTCACTCGGCTCAAGCCGCTGCTGGAGGATGCTGAGCAGCCCAAGGTCGGACAGAACCTCAAGTACGATATGAGCGTGCTCGCGCGCTACGGGATCGAGCTGCGCGGGGTGCGCTACGACAGCATGCTGGAGTCCTACGTGCTCGACTCCACCGCGACCCGGCACGACATGGACTCGCTCGCCCTGAAGTACCTCGGCCACAAGACCATCGGCTATGAGGACGTCGCCGGCAAGGGGACGGCCCAGATCAGCTTCGACCAGGTGCCCCTGGAGCAGGCCACGCCCTATGCGGCGGAAGACGCCGAGGTAACCCTGCGCCTGCACCTGGCGCTCTGGCCGCGGGTGGTAAGTGAGGGCTCACTTGCGCGGCTGTTCCAGGAGATCGAGATGCCCCTGGTGTCGGTACTGTCGCGCATGGAGCGCCGCGGGGTGCGCGTCGACCGGGCCATGCTCGCCCGCCAGAGCCACGAGCTCGCAGGGCGCATCCACACCCTGGAGCAGACCGCCTACGAGCTGGCCGGGCGGCGTTTCAACCTGGGCTCGCCCAAACAGATCGGCGAGATCTTCTTCGATCAGCTGGGCCTGCCGGTGCTCTCGCGCACCCCCAAGGGCGCCCCGTCCACCGCCGAGAACGTGCTCCAGGACCTGGCCGACCAGGGCTTCGAGCTGCCGGCCCGCATCCTCGAGCACCGCGCGCTCTCCAAGCTCAAGTCCACCTACACCGACAAGCTGCCGGAGATGATCAACCCCCGGACCGGGCGGGTGCACACCTCCTATCACCAGGCGGTGGCCGCCACCGGGCGACTCTCCTCCTCGGACCCGAACTTGCAGAACATCCCGGTGCGTACCGAGGAAGGCCGGCGCATCCGCCAGGCGTTCGTGCCCGAGGAGGGCTACCGAATGCTGGCAGCGGACTATTCCCAGATCGAGCTGCGTATCATGGCGCACCTCTCCCAGGACCCGGGACTGGTGCGCGCCTTCGAGCAGGGCCTCGATGTCCATCGGGCCACCGCCGCGGAGGTGTTCGGCCTGACCCCCGATCAGGTCAGCCCGGATCAGCGCCGCTCGGCCAAGGCCATCAACTTCGGCCTGATCTACGGGATGTCGGCCTTCGGCCTGGCCCAGCAGCTCGGCATCGTCCGCAGCCTCGCCCAGGACTATATCGATCTATACTTTCAACGCTACCCCGGAGTACGCGCGTTCATGGACCGAGTGCGCGAGCAGGCGCGCGAGCAGGGCTACGTGGAGACCCTGTTCGGGCGGCGCCTCTATGTGCCGGAGATCGCGTCCCGCAACGGGCAGCGACGCGCCGCTGCCGAGCGCACCGCGATCAACGCGCCCATGCAAGGCACCGCGGCCGACATCATCAAGCGGGCGATGATCGCGCTGGACCGCTGGATCGAGGCAGAGCCCCACGCGACCAGGATGATCATGCAGGTCCACGACGAGCTGGTGTTCGAGGTGCGTGGCGAAGACATCGAGGCCGTCAGCGCCGGGATACGCAGGCACATGGAGGAAGCCGCCCAGCTGAGCGTTCCGCTGCTGGTGGACCTGGGCGTGGGCAGCGACTGGGACCAGGCCCATTGAGCCTCGCGCCGGGGACGACGGAGCGAAAAAATCGGCTGGCGGAAAACTTTTTCGGCGGGACGTGGTCTGTAGATGTGTACGCCGAACAGGCGTCAGGGCCGCACCTCCCTCCCTTGGCGGCCCATCCTCCCGGTCGCCCCAACCGGGAGTAATTGGACCCCGGCAGAATCCCCCTTTTCTGCCGGGGTTTTTCTTTTACGGGGCGTGATCCTGCGCCGACGGGGCCTCCAGCCAAGCGTCGAGCACTACATGGGCCTCGTCTATTCCCTCGCGCCGGAGCGCAGAGAACAACTGCCCGCTGACCCTCGGATAGGCCCCGGCAGCCAGGGCTCGGCGCAGCTGCAGCAGGGTGGCGCTCGCCTGGCCCCGGCTGAGCTTGTCCGCCTTGGTGAGCAGGATGTGCACGGGAAGCCCTGCATGCCGGGCCCAGTCGAGCATCTGGCGGTCGTACTCCTTCAACGGGTGGCGGATGTCCATCACCAGCACCAGGCCGCGCAGCGCACGGCGCTGGGCCAGATAATCGACCATGGCACCCTGCCACTCGCGCTTGAGCGCCCCGGGGACCCGGGCGTAGCCGTAGCCGGGCAGATCCACCAGGCGGCGCTGCTCGTCAAGGGCGAAGAAGTTCAGCAGCTGGGTGCGGCCCGGGGTCTTGCTGGTGCGCGCCAGCGCCTTCTGATCGCACAGGGCGTTGATGGCGCTGGACTTGCCGGCATTGGAGCGCCCGGCGAATGCCACCTCCCGGCCCTCGTCGATGGGCGCCTGGGAAGGCCGGGCCGCGCTGGTCAGAAATCGAGCACTGCGGTAATAGGGACTCATGGGTGGTCGGCCTCGCGGGCACAGGCTCGGGACATCGGCCCCCGATTGTACGGCCTCCCCCGGCACCGGTCCCGCCAAGGCCCTGCGTTGACGGATGTCATGGCCAGACCGGGGCCAAAGCGGCAGTCTGCGCCATTCCCGACAGTGTCGAGCCATCCATGAGTCCAACCCACTTGCAGCCCCGAGACCTCTGGCCCGTCGCCCTGATCCTGGCCGGCGCGCTGCTGGCGGGGGCGCTCTACAGCCTGAGGCCCCTGCTGCACCCGGCCGTAATTGCGAGCGCCCCGGTCAACACGACCTGCGACCTGCACCAGGGCCCCTGCAGCTCGGTCCTGCCCGGGGGCGGGCGGATCAGCCTTTCGGTCGAGCCGCGCGAGATCCGCCCGATGACGCCACTGGCGCTGGAGGTGCACCTGGCGGGGGTGGAGGCGCACGCCGTCAGCGTCGACTTCGTCGGCGTGAACATGGACATGGGCGTCAACCGCGCCAGCCTTCAACCGGCGGAGCCCGGCCGCTTCACCGGGCAGGCGATGCTGCCGGTGTGCGTGCGCAGCCGGATGGTCTGGGACGGCCAGGTGCTCGCGGAGACGCCCCGGGGACGGGTAGCGGCGGCGTTCCGCTTCGAGACGCGCCGCCCCTGAGCCGGTGTCCCGACCCCGGGGTGGCACCGGTCGAAGCAGGCACTGCCTATTATCCTAGAAGCGGCAGTTGAACGGCCGCCAGGGTGCGTGCCGCGTGGTGTCTGGCAAGGCATGACGAGGCGGAATAGTCATTCTATTCCAACGAGTTATAACGCAGCCAGGCGCCGTGCGGTGCGTGCCCTGGTGGGCGTAGCGGCCATCACCCGACGGGTGAGTATCAAGTTTTTCCATAAACACAGGCCGCGCAGTCACTGGATCGCTGCTCGAAGCGGTCAACTGCTGTTTCTAGGATTATTCAGCTTGGGCCGGGTCCCGGGCGCTTCCAGTGCCCGGAGCGCCCGCCGCGCTTCTCGACCAGGCGTACGCCCTCGATCTCCATGCCGCGGTCCACGGCCTTACACATGTCGTAGACGCTGAGCAGCGCGATCTGCACGGCGCAGAGCGCCTCCATCTCCACGCCCGTGGGGCCAACGGTCTGGGCGGTCGCGCGGCAGCGGACCCAGGGGCCCTGGGGCTCGGCCGAGAGATCGACCTGCAGCGAGGTGAGGGCAAGCGGATGGCAGAGAGGCACCAGCTCGGCGGTGCGCTTGGCGCCCATGATGCCTGCGATCCGCGCCACGCCGAGCACGTCCCCCTTGGCGTGGCCACCCGCCTGGATCAAGGCCAGGGTCTCGGCAGCCATGCGGATCCGCCCCTCGGCCACCGCCACCCGCTGGGTGGCCTGCTTGGCCCCCACATCGACCATGTGCGCCTGGCCGTGGGCGTCGAAATGGGTCAGCTTCGCCATGGTCTCAGACGGCCTCGTGCGCGACCGGCGGAGCCAGCGCCGGGGCGATCTCATGGATCTCGAAAGCCATGCGCGCCAGATCCGCGAGGACGTAAGTGGCAGGGACGCCGCCGACCCCACCGACGGTACCGGGATCCACCAGCAGCGTCTCGGACCCCAGGACGTTGACCACCCGTGAGATCTTGGGACGGTGGCTATGGCCGCAGCAGACCAGGTCCCAGTCACCGGTCAGCGCCATGGCCCGGGCATAGTGAGGGTAGTGCACCACGAAGATACGGCGCCCGCCGAGCTCGATCGCCGCGTCCATTCCATGATAGTGGATCAGCCCACCCGGGCGTCCCGCCAGGCGGCCCAGGGTATAGAGGTCACCGGTGTTGTTGCCGTGGATCACGTGGACCGGCAGCCCATGCTTTTCCAGGCCATGCAGGGTGCTCGGCGCCACCACGTCGCCGCAGTGGATCACCGCCTCCGCCCCCAGTGTCCGGGCCTGCGCGACGGCGGCATCGAGCAGCGGGATGTGGTCATGGCTGTCGGAGAGGATGCAGATCTTCATAGTAAACGCCGGAAGGTGGACGGGGGAAACAAGGGGGCTTCGGCTGCTCTGTATCCTGCCTACCGGTTGCCGTCTACCGTCTACCTCTTTATCAGAACGGCGGCTTCTCCGGCGCATCCTTAAACATCTGGACGCTGTCCAGGATCTCCTGCTGGGCCTGGTCGACCCCGGCCCAGCCGTCGACGCGCACCCATTTGCCCTCGTCGAGGTCCTTGTAGTGCTCGAAGAAATGGGCGATGCGGCTGAGCAGGTCTTCCGGCAGATCGCGAAAGCTCGCGACATTGCGGTAGCTCTTGCAGAGCTGGTCCAGGGGGACGGCGAGCACCTTGGCGTCGTCGCCGGACTCGTCGGTCATCTTCAGAACGCCCACCGGACGGCACTGGATCACCGAGCCGGAAATGAGCGGATAGGGGGTGAGCACCAGCACATCCACCGGATCGCCATCGCGCGACAGGGTGTGGGGCACGTAGCCGTAGTTGCAGGGATAGTGCATGGAGCTGGACATGAAGCGGTCGACAAACATCGCCCCGGTCTGCTTGTCGAGCTCGTATTTCACCGGATCGGAATGGGCTGGGATCTCGATGATGACGTTGATCTCGTTGGGCACGTCCCGCCCGGAATGGACTCGATCGAGGTTCATGCGGTGCCCCCTGAAGACGCGAAGAGGCCGGCTCTACGCCGACCTCTTCGGAAAGATACCGGATGGCAAACCGGGCAGGCAAGGACTGGACCGCACTCTGTCCTTGCCGCCCGGGTCCGGGCAATGCCTCAGAGCAGGGGCACGATCAGCAGCGCCACGATGTTGATGATCTTGATCAGGGGGTTGATTGCCGGGCCGGCGGTGTCCTTGTAGGGATCGCCGACGGTGTCTCCGGTGACCGCGGCCTTGTGGGCGTCGGAGCCCTTGCCGCCGTAGTTGCCGTCCTCGATATACTTCTTGGCATTATCCCAGGCACCGCCGCCGGTGGTCATGGAGATGGCGACGAACAGGCCGGTGACGATGGTGCCGATCAGCAGCCCGCCCAGCGCCTCCTTGCCCAGCACCAGGCCCACCACCACGGGCACCAGCACCGGCAGCAGCGAGGGGATGATCATCTCCTTGATGGCCGCCTTGGTCAGCATGTCGACCGCCCGGGAGTAGTCCGGCTTCTGGGTGTGCTGCATGATCCCCGGCATCTCGCGGAACTGGCGGCGCACCTCGTTGACTATGCCCCCGGCGGCGCGGCCCACCGCTTCCATGGCCATGGAAGCGAACAGGAAGGGCACCAGACCGCCGATGAACAGGCCGATGATGATCATGTGGTTATTGAGGCTGAAGTCGACCTTGGCGTCGCCGAGGGCGTGGGTGTAGTCGGCGAACAGCACCAGGGCGGCCAGGCCGGCAGAGCCGATGGCATAGCCCTTGGTCACGGCCTTGGTGGTATTGCCCACGGCGTCCAGCGGATCGGTGATAGCGCGGATCTTCTCGTCGAGATTGGCCATCTCGGCGATGCCCCCGGCGTTGTCGGTGATCGGACCGTAGGCGTCCAGGGCGACGATGATGCCGGTCATGGACAACATCGCCGTCGCGGCCACCGCGATCCCGTACAGGCCGGACAGGTCATAGGCACCCCAGATCGAGGCGCAGACCGCCAGCACCGGCAGCGCCGTGGACTTCATGGAGACGCCCAGGCCGGCAATGATGTTGGTGGCATGGCCCGTGGTCGACGCGGAGGCAATGTGGCGTACCGGCGCGTATTCGGTGGCCGTGTAATATTCGGTGATCACCACCATGGCGGCGGTCAGCACCAGGCCGATCAGCGCCGAGCCGTACAGGCCCCAGACGGTGTAGCCCGGAATATTGCCCATGAACATGTCGGTCACGAAGTAGAAGGCGACGGCGGCCAGCCCGCCGGAGACCAGCACCCCCTTGTAGAGGGCATTCATGATCTTGGAGCCTTCCTTCGCCTTGACGAAGTAGGTGCCGATGACCGAAGCGATGATGGACACACCACCGAGCACCAGCGGATAGATGATGGCGTCCGTCGACTTCATCAGCAGCCAGCCGAGCAGCATGGTGGCGACCACGGTGACCGCGTAGGTCTCGAACAGGTCGGCGGCCATGCCGGCGCAGTCGCCGACATTGTCGCCCACGTTGTCGGCGATCACGGCCGGGTTGCGCGGATCATCCTCCGGGATGCCGGCTTCCACCTTGCCCACCAGGTCGGCGCCGACGTCGGCGCCCTTGGTGAAGATGCCGCCGCCGAGTCGGGCGAAGATCGAGATCAGGGAGCCGCCGAAGCCCAGGCCGACCAGGGCATGCAGGATCTTCTCTTCCTCGAGCCCCATGCCGTGAAGCACGGCGTAGTAGCCGGCCACCCCGAGCAGGCCGAGGCCAACCACCAGCAGTCCGGTGATGGCACCGCCGCGGAAGGCGATCTGTAGCGCCGCGTTCAGCCCATCGTGGGCGGCCTGGGCGGTGCGCACGTTGGAGCGCACCGAGATGTTCATCCCGATATAGCCCGCGGCCCCGGAAAGGATCGCACCGATGGCGAATCCGATCGCTGTCGGCCACTTGAGGAAGTAGGCGATGACAACGAACAGGACTATGCCCACCATGCCGATGGTGGTGTATTGGCGGTTGAGATAGGCATTAGCACCTTCCTGGATCGCCGCGGAGATTTCCATCATGCGCTCGTTGCCGCTCGGCTTGGCGAGAATCCACCGCACCGACACCATGCCATAGACCAGCGCGAGCACCGCGCAGACCAGGGCGAAAATCAGACCCTCGTTCATCGTGATCTCCTCTCCGAAAAGTTAAGGAATTGCAGCATTGAGTACCGTTCAGCGGCCGACCCGCGAGAAATCCGTGCCGGGTCGTAGCCCGAAAGCCTCCTCCAGGCCCATTTCGATGATAAGGCGGTTGACCTCACCCTGGCCGTGCTCCCGCTGCACGTCCCCCAGGATCAGACGTACGGCGTTGCGGTTATAGCCGCCACCGAATGCCAGCTGCGGGCGGATCAGCTCACGAGCTCGCTCGGGGGTCATCGTTGGTATCTCTCAGGCGGCGGCCGATCGACATTGTAGAAAGGGGGCTTTGCGGCCCCCGATTCTCCAACCTCAGATCTCGAAAACGCTATTGAGCCGCTTGGGCACCGCAACGTTCTTGAGCGTGACATATTTTGGCATGCCGCTTTCGAACGGCGGGTAGTCCTCGCCCTGGATCAGGGGCACCAGATAGTCACGGCAGCCCGCGGTGATCCCGAAGCCGTCCTCGGAGATGAACTCCCGGGGCATGAACTTCTCGACGTTGGCCACCTGGGACAGCGACGCCTTGCCGACCTCCCAGACATAAGGATGGGCCGACTTGCGCACGATCGTCGGCATGATGGCATTGTCCCCGGCGACCGCGTACTCGACCGCCGCCCGCCCCGTGGCGTAGGCCTGCTCCACATCGGTCTTGGACGCCAGGTGCCGGGCCGCACGCTGCAGGTAGTCCGCCACCGCCCAGTGGAACTTGTACCCCAAGGCATCCTTGATCATGTTGGCGACCACCGGGGCGGCGCCACCCAGCTGGGCGTGGCCGAAGGCATCGCGGGTGCCCTGTTCGGCCAGGAACTTGCCGTCCGGCCACTTGGCGCCCTCCGAGACCACGATGGTGCAGTAATCGTGGGACTGGACCTTCTGCTGGACGGTCTCCAGGAAGCGCTCCTGGTCGAACTCCACCTCCGGGAACAGGATCACCACCGGGATGTCGTTCTCGGCGTCAGCGGCCAGCCCGCCGGCCGCAGCGATCCAGCCGGCATGGCGGCCCATGACCTCAAGCACGAAGATCTTGGTGGAGGTCTTGGCCATGGAGCGCACATCGTAGCTGGCCTCGCGGGTGGAGACCGCGATGTACTTGGCGACCGAGCCGAAGCCCGGGCAGTTGTCGGTGATCGGCAGGTCGTTGTCCACGGTCTTTGGCACATGCACCGCCTGGATCGGGTAGCCCATGGTCTCGGAGAGCTGCGAGACCTTGTGGCAGGTGTCCGCCGAATCGCCGCCGCCGTTATAGAAGAAGTAGCCGATGTCGTGGGCCTTGAAGACCTCGATCAGACGCTCGTACTCGCGCCGGTTCTTCTCCAGGCTCTTGAGCTTGTAGCGGCAGGAGCCGAACGCGCCCGAAGGCGTGTAGCGCAGCGCTGCGATCGCCTCGGCCGACTCCTGGCTGGTGTCGATGAGGTCCTCGGTCAGCGCGCCGATGATGCCATTGCGGCCCGCGTAGACGTTGGCGATCTTGTCCGGATGCTTGCGGGCGGTCTCGATCACGCCGCAGGCCGATGCGTTGATAACCGCAGTCACACCGCCGGACTGGGCATAGAAGGCGTTCTTGGCTGTCATTCAGGATCTCCCTCGATTCGCTTTTCTGATGTTCGATTCAGGCGCTTGGCAAAGCGCGCCGCACGCACCACTCGCCGGATCTCAGGCCAAGCGGCGCGAGCTCAGCGGCGCTTCTCCGGCAGGTCGCCCCGCTCCCGTGCGGCGTGGTCGGCCTGGGCCTGCAGCAGCGAGACCACGCACTCGGTCAGGTCGTCGTACTCGCTCACCCCGGTGCCATACTGCTGGAAGCCGCGATAGAAGAACTGGCACCGGTAACGGCGATCGCCGGTCTTGAATACGACGAAGTTGCAGCCGTCAGCTTGCCAGTAGACAACCGGACAGGCGGTAAGCTCGCGGTCGGAGGCGCTCAGCCGGATCTCGGAGTCCGCCAGCTCGACGTCAACATCGCGTCCGAAACGCTCTCTGAGAGTCGTCCTGACGACCCAGAGCTCACCCTCGGTGATGTCGGGAATCAGCTTCATGGCCCTGTCTCCGGCACCCGGGCGGCCTTCGACCGGCGGGCCGGGAATCTTAACCGAAAACCGGTCGAGATCGATAAGGAAGTACGTTGACTTGACGCAAACGATCAGATTAGCTTACCCGAAGCTGCCGAAGAGCGGCTAATGCAAATGTCGGATGACGCTATCGAATTTGCTGATCCCCTAATAAACCGGGGGACTTGATGCACCCATAGACCCCGTGCGCAACAAAAACCGATGGGAGTGGGGAAAGCGCTATGCGAATTATCGTGCTCGGAGCACCTGGCTCGGGGAAGGGGACTCAAGCCAAGCGCCTGGCTCAGCATTACGGCATCCCCCAGATATCTACCGGGGACCTGTTACGCGCCCAGGTCGCCCAGGCGACCGCCCTGGGGCTCCAGGCCCAGTCGGCAATGGAGGCGGGACATCTGGTCTCCGACACTGTGGTGCTGGGCATGATCCAGGAGCGGCTCGCCGAGCCGGACGCGGGCACGGGCTTCATCCTCGATGGGTTTCCTCGCAGCTCCGCCCAGGCGGATGCCCTGGATCAGCTGCTCGACGAGCTGGGCCAGCCCATCGACCTGGTGCTGCTCATCGACATCGATACCGACAGCCTTATGGAACGGCTGGTCGGGCGGCGCACCTGCGAAGCCTGCGGCCAGACGTGCAACATCTACACCGATCCGCCGCGGGTCGATGGGTTGTGCGACAAGTGCGGCGGGCAGCTGCACCAGCGCACGGATGACAACGAGGGGACCATCAGCAACCGACTGCGGGTATACGAGCACCAGACCACCCCCGTGATCCAGCACTATCGGCTGCATGGCAAGCTGCGACGGGTCGCGGGCGCGCGGAGCATCGACGAGGTCTATGCGGAGATCCGGGCCATCATCGACGAGACGCCCCCGACGATCATCGATACGGTCCCGGTAAGCGAAGCGCCAATCCCCATCGAGCGCCCTGGGCCGGCGGCCGTCCGCAGCCCGGCAGCTCCGAAGAAGGCCAGCCCCAAGAAGGCCTCCCCTAAGAAGGCCTCCCCTAAGAAGGCCTCCCCGAAGAAGGCCGCCCCGAAGAAGGCCTCCCCGAAGAAGGCCTCCCCGAAGAAGGCCGCCCCGAAGAAGGCCTCCCCGAAGAAGGCCTCCCCGAAGAAGGCCTCCCCGAAGAAGGCCAGCCCCAAGAAGACCTCCCCGAAGAACGCCTCCCCGAAGAAGTCGGTACCGAAGAAGGCGGTCCGGCACGGCTGACCGTCCAGCCCCGCAGCAGCTTTGGCAGGGAAGCGCCGGACCAGCGGCTGCGCCAGATGGGCGTGGACATGGCCCAGGGCCACGGGCTCGGCCTGCCCATGCCGAGTCTGAGCGAGCGCCACGCCCTGATGGCAGTGGATACGGCGGGGCTCGGGGCGGCGATCCGAGTCCACAGCGTACGCCGCGACTCACTCTCCGGCGATGGTGACCGTCTCGATCAGCCAGGACCCGGTCCGGATGCTGCCCCGGCACTCCTCGTCACATCCCACCGCGAGCAGGCCCGAGAACATGCGCCGGAGGTTGCCCGCCACGGTGACCTCCTCCACCGGGTGCTGGATGCGCCCGTCCGCCACCCAGAAACCCGCCGCACCCCGGGAATAGTCGCCGGTCACCGGATTGACCCCCTGGCCCATGAGCTCGGTGATCAGCAGCCCCTCGCCCATCTGCGCCAGCAGCCCGTCCAGATCCCTATCGCCGGGCTCGATGCGCAGGTTGCGGACCCCCCCGGCGTTGCCCGTGGTCTGCAGGCCAAGCTTGCGGGCGGAGTAGCTGTCGAGCACATAGCTGCCCAGCACCCCCTCGCTGACCAGCTCGCGCGCCCGGGTGGCCACCCCGTCGTTGTCGAAGGCCGCACTGGCGAGGCCACGCGGCAGCAACGGATTCTCATGGATATGCACGAAGGGCGGGAACACCGGCTGGCCGGACGCGTCGAGCAGGAAGGAGGCGCGCCGGTACTGACTGGCCCCGCGGATGGCACCGATGAAGCTGCGCAGCAGCGAGACCGCCACCTCGGCCTGAAAGATCGCCGGGGCGCTGCGAGTGGCGATCTTGCGGGCACCCAGGCGCGCCAGGGTCCGTTCCGCGGCCCTGCGCCCAACCAGCTCGGCCTCGTCCAGATCCTCGGGACGGCGCGCCACCGTGTACCAGTAATCGCGCTGCATGGCGTCGCCCTCGCCGCCAATGACGGCGCAGCTCAGGCTGTGGCGACTCACCGGATAGCCCCCGATGAAACCGTGGCTGTTGCCGTAGACGTGCAGGCCGGACTGGGTGTTGAGCGTCGCCCCTTCGGAATTGCTGATCCGTGGGTCGACCGCACGGGCCGCGCCTTCGCAGGCCAGCGCCAGCTCCAGGGCGGCATCCACCTGGATCGGCCAGGGATGATGCAGATCGAGGTCGGGGATCTCCCGGGGCATGAGGTCGGCGTCCGCCAGCCCGGCGTACGGATCTTCCTGGGTGTAGCGGGCGATGCTGCAGGCGGCGCTGACCGTATCCCGGATTGCCTCGGGGCGCAGGTCGGTGGTGCTCGCCGAGCCCTTTCGCTGCCCGAAGTAGACGGTGACGCCGAGCCCGTTGTCGCGGGTGTGCTCGATGGTCTCTACCTCTCCAAGGCGCACTGTCAGACTCAGCCCCGAGTCGCTGCTCACGCCCGCTTCGGCGGCACTGGCCCCCTGGCGCTTGGCCTCGCCGAGGAGGTCCGCCACGATCTGCTCGAGGTCCGCCAGACGCTGATCGATATCGCTCATAGGCTGCTCTGTGAGATCCCACTGGGAGGCCGGCCGGCCCGGCGTGCGCCCGGTACCGGCTCAGGCCGAGGTGCCGCCGACGGTGAGGCGCTCGATGCGCAGGGTAGGCTGGCCCACCCCGACCGGCACGCTCTGGCCTTCCTTGCCGCAGGTGCCGATGCCTTCGTCCAGGGCGAGATCATTGCCCACCATGCTGACCCGGGTCAGCACATCCGGGCCGTTGCCGACCAGGGTGGCCCCCTTGACGGGCCGGGTCAGTCTGCCCTTCTCGATGAGATAGGCCTCGCTCGCCGAGAACACGAACTTGCCCGAGGTGATATCGACCTGTCCACCGCCGAAGCTCACCGCGTAGAGCCCGCGATCCACCGACGCGATGATCTCCTCGGGGGTATGCGGGCCAGGCAACATGTAGGTGTTGGTCATGCGCGGCATCGGCAGGTGGGCGTAGGATTCCCGCCGGCCGTTGCCGGTGGGCGCCTGGCCCATCAGGCGCGCGTTGAGACGGTCCTGCATGTAGCCGCGCAGCCGGCCGTCCTCGATCAGCACGGTGCGCTGGCTGGGCGTCCCCTCGTCGTCGATGTTCAACGAACCGCGTCGGCCCTCCAGGGTACCGTCATCGACCACCGTGCACAGCTCCGAGGCCACCTTCTGTCCGATCCGCCCGGCGAACGCCGAGGTGCCCTTGCGGTTGAAGTCGCCCTCCAGCCCGTGCCCGACCGCCTCGTGCAGCAGCACCCCTGGCCAGCCGGGGCCCAGCACCACGGTCATGGTCCCCGCGGGTGCATCCACCGCCTCCAGATTGGTGAGCGCCTGGCGAACGGCCTCGCGGCCGTAGCCCAGGGCGCGGTCCTGATCGATAAAGAAGTCCAGCCCGCGGCGCGCGCCGCCGCCGCTGGTACCCTGCTCGCGACGGCCGTCGTGCTCCACGATCACGCTTACGTTGAGGCGCACCAGCGGGCGCACATCGCCGTGCAGCGAGCCGTCGGTGGAGGCCACCAGGACCACGTCGTGGGCTGCCACCAGGCTGACAATCACCTGGCTGACACGCGGATCGGTGCGGCGCACCTCTGCGTCCACGCGCCGCAGCAGGTCCACCTTTTCCTGCCCCGTAAGGGTCTCGAGCGGGCTCAAAGGCGCGTAGAGGCTGCGTGCCGAGGCGCCCGCGCGGGCGATTCGGACGCGGCCCTCCAGCCCCCCACGGGCGATGGCGCGTGCCGCCCGCGCCGCCTCCAGCAGGCTCTTGCTGCCGATCTCGTCGCTGTAGGCAAAGCCGGTCTTCTCGCC
Organism: uncultured Gammaproteobacteria bacterium; assembly: GCA_963711095.1. GTDB lineage: Bacteria > Pseudomonadota > Gammaproteobacteria > Chromatiales > Chromatiaceae > CAVQCX01. The sequence goes on from CAVQCX010000018.1 coordinate 390,020, forward strand.
GCTGATGGCGCGCACCCCGGCACCCTGCTCGATGCTGTAGCTGCCTTCCTTGATGATGCCGTCCTCGAGCACCCAGGACTCCAGACGGCTCGACTCGAAGTACAGGTCAGCGGCGTCGATGCTCGGACTGAGCAGGCCGCCCAGCACCCGATCCAGGCTGCGCTCGGCCAGCGACGCGGGCTCAAGCAGGGTATTGCAGGCGATGTCGGTCGGATTCATGCAGCGCTCTCGGGACGGGCCCTGGCAGCCCGCGGGTCAGGAAATAAGAAGGTTAGGGCACCGCCCGCCCGTTACAACCGCGACCCCTCAGTACAGATCGGGTCGGCGGTGCTCCAGGGCCGGAAAGGTCCGCCGGGTGGCGGCGAGCAGCTCCGGATTGACCTCGGCAGAAACCACCCCGGGACCTCGCGAGAGCTGGGCGAGCACCGTCCCCCAGGGGTCTACGATCATGCTCTGACCGTGGGTCTCGCGCCCGCTGACGTGGAATCCGCCCTGGGCGGCGGCGATCACGTAGGCCAGGTTCTCGATAGCGCGGGCACGCAGCAAGATCTCCCAGTGGGCCTTGCCGGTCAGTGCGGTGAAGGCCGCGGGTAGGCAAATGATCTCGGCGCCACGGTCGACCAGGCGCCGGAACAGCTCCGGGAAGCGCAGATCGTAGCATACGGCCAGGCCCAGGCGCCCGAAGGGCGTGTCGACCACCACCACCTGGTCCCCCGGCTCCACGGTCTCGGACTCTGCGTGCCGCTCCTGGGTCCCCGGCAGATGGACATCGAACAGATGAACCTTGTCGTAGCGGGCAATCTGCTCGCCCTGGGGGTTGTAGACCAGGCTCGCAGCACGCACCCGGTGCACGTCGTTCGCGTCCATGGGCACTGTGCCCCCGACCACCCAGATACCGAAGCGTCGCGCCAGATGCACCAGAAAACCCTGCAGCGGCCCTTGGCCGGGCGCCTCCTTGATGGTCACTAGGTCGCGCTCGCCCTGGCCCATGAAGCCGAAATTCTCCGGCAGCACCACCAGCCGGGCGCCGCTGTCGACGGCCTCGGCGACCAGCCGCTCCGCTTCGAGCAGGTTGGCACTGAGATTGGGGCCGCTGGCCATCTGGATGGCGGCGATCTTCACGCGGGGCACACTCATTGGTAATGGACTGCCGACGGCATTCGCGCCCCCTGAGAATAGCACCTATCCCGGCGCAGCGGCCACCAGGCACCAGGCCTCTGGCGAGCGTGCTGCGGGGGACTACGGCCCCTTCCCGCCCGGCTCGGAGGCACCCTGGGCCGGCGCTTGGGAGCTGCCGGCCGCCGGCTTGTTCTCCGCCGTCTGCCCGGGCGGCTCAGGGGCCGGACCGGTCGGCGCCACCACCGCCTCGGCCCGGGCCAGACGCTCGACCTTCGGCTCTCCCCAGGGCCCGGTGACGCTGAACCTATAGCGGCCGATCCGATCCACCCGGTCTCCCATCAGGCGCTGGGCCAGCAGCAGTGCCGCCCCCACGGCGGGCCCGCCGGCGATGGCACCGGCCACCGGGATGGTGGAGCTGAGCTCGGGGGTCACCGTGACCACCTGGTCGAAGTCCTCGCCCACCAACCCGATGCGCCCGATCAGCGCAAGCCGCGCCGACGGGCCCTGGATGATCAGGTCATCGGTGAAGGCGTCGCCATCCTTCAAGACGAAGCTGCCGGCGATCTTGTCGAAGCTCAGCCCCTTACCCACCAAGTCGGTGAAGTCGAGGCTGAGGCGCCGCTGCAGGGTGCCGAGGCTCAGCAGTCCGAACACGCGCCCCACCCCGGGCTCAAGCTCCAGGAACTGGCCCTCGCCGACCCCCATCTCGACCCTGCCGGCGACCGTGCTGCGCTCCAGGTCGGCGGGCGAGCCCGGCCACTCCAGACTGCCCGCGAGGCTCGCCCGCTTGGCCTTGACGTTCGGGGAGAAGCCCAGCGCCGCGAGCACCTTCGCGGGGTTGCCGGTCTCCAGATCGAAGCTGACGCTCGAGCGCGCCCCAGCGTCCGGGTTGCGCACCCAGCGCCCCTCGGCGTGGGCCTTCAGGTGCTCGGTGCTGAGCTCCAGGCGATCGAAACTGAGCCCGTCGGGGACGCGGGTCGCAAACACGGCCAGCTCACCCAGATCGGTCTGATTCACGTTCAGGTGCTGAACCTTGACATCCAGGCCAGGGAATGCCCTGGGATCGAGGTCGGAGCGCGGCCGGGCCTCCTTGCCGATCTCCGCGGCCACCGCGAAGTCCAAGTCGAGGCTGTCCAGCCGCGCCAGGATCGGGGCGCTCGCGAAGGATCGGGGAATACTCACGAAGCCGTTCAGCCGGTCCGAGGCCACCTGACCGGCCAGGGCATCGCCGTCGGGCTGCAGCTTGAGCACGACCTTCTCCAGGGAGAAGGCATCCCCATACGCCAGGCGCCCGACTCCGAGATCGATGGTGGCGAGGCCCGGCGGCCCCTGACCAGCCTGCTGCCCGAGCTGGCGCTTGGCATAGGCCAGCCAGGGGACAATATCGAGCGCTGGGATGCTGCCGTGCACCTCCAGCCCGTCGTCGCGGGTCGGAAGCACCGCCTGGGCGCCCCCAAGGCCGACCCCACCGCGCAGCAGCCGCACCCCGTCCGCATCGTGCTGAAGCAGGAACCGGCCGTCGAGCAGAGCAGCGTAGCTCAGGCGCAGGGAGAAGGGTCCGGCATCCACCAACTCGGTCTCCACGCGCAACGGGCGGGCGGTCTCAGCCGGCTTGCCAAGCGGCGCAGGCAAACCTAGCGCGATCCCCTTCAGGTCCGACGCCAGGGTCAGGCGCGGAGTCTGGCCGGCCTCGCGCCGCGGAATGTCCAGGGTGAGCAGCCAATCGGAGCGACCCTGGGGCTCGGCGACGCGGGCTACCGGGACGCGCCCCAGCAGCACCTGCGCGGAAAGCGGCCCGCGGGCCTTGATGCGGGTGCGCGGTGGCTCATCGCCCGGGGTCTCGACATCGATCACCACCGCCGAGCCCAGGGCCTTGGCCGTGACGCCCTGGGCCTGCACCGCCGACTCGGAAAAGTGTACATCGCCCTGGATCTGATCGAGGTCCAACTTCCAGCCGGGAAGGCTGAGCGATGCCTTCTCGAATCCCAGCGTGCCGTCGAGCTTGAGATGGCCCATCTCGCGGTGAGCAAGCGGCAGGTGCAGGTCGATCGACAGCCCGGTAGGCCCGTTGCCCCGCACCCCAGCAGTGAGCCTTTTGAAGGTCCCGGCCAAAGGCGTCTCGCGCAGCAGGCGCAGGTCATCGCCCACGGAGCTGCTCACCCGGCCCTGGATATGCGCGGCGCTCACCGGGTGAAGGCTGTCGATCTGGGCCCGGGCCTGCAGCACCCGGCTGCCGAGGATGTCGCCACGGTGGATCTGGGCGTCGAAGCTGTTGTCGAGAAAGTGCACGTCGGCGCTCACGCCTTTCAGGCGCGGCCAGTCCTCGTGGTAGTCGAGGACCAGGTCGGTGACGCCAAACAGCACCTCGAAGCGCCCGCCGTAGGTCCGGTGGAACGGAAATTCGCGCAGCGGCCCATGCACGATCACGCCACCGGAGACCACCCGCCCCGACACCACCGCCCGATCCAACCAGCGCACCAACTTGGGGCCCATAATGCCGGTCGGGTAGTAGTGACCCGCCTCGGCGGCATCGCCATCGTAAAAATTGGTCTGCATATCCAGCACCGGGGAGGCCTCGGGCGCCGCGGGCAGGTCCAGACGCAGGCGGCTGCGGGTGCGGATGTCCCGATTCGACGCCGCGACATCCGGGGCATCGATGCGCCAGCCGCCGTTGGCTCCGCGCTGCCAGTCGACCCGGCCGCTGAGCCGCTCCAGGCTCAGCGGCGCTCGGAACAGCCGCGGCAGCTCCACCGTCAGATCTGAGCTGTCCAGCTCGGCCCGGCCGCCGTCCTGGTCGGCCCAGAACCGCCCGTCCAGTCCGGCGACACCCGGCGCCTTCTTCCAGACCCCGGCCTTCAGCCCGGCCACCGACCCCTGGGCGGACCAGCGGGGCCGCCCGCCGTCGTCGGCATATTGCACGCGCAGGTCATGCACGTCGCCGGCCGGCGCTGTTACAGCCAGGGCCTGGGTGAAACGGTTGTCAGGCGTGGGGAACATATCGACCATCGCCAGTAGGTCTTCGATGCGCAGAAAATCGGCGCCCAAGCGCACCCGGGCGTGCCCCTGGGAGTCCAGCTCGCTGGCCAGCGCCAGAGCGCTGCGCGGCCAGCGGTGCCCGGCACGCTGCAGCTCGATGTCGGCGGCCTCCAGCTGCCAGCCGGTCGCCAGGCGCCGCCAGCGAAAGCGCCCGCCGGCGCGCGGCAGATCGAGCCGCCGCCCATCAGGCCCGGTCAGCAGCACATCCGAGACGCCCACCCGCCCGATCACGCCGGCGAGCCGCCCGCCCTGCCAGTGGCTCCAGGTGGCCAGCTCCGCCAGGCCCGAGGCGAAGCCATAGCCGCGCGGCAGGCGGTCGCGCAGCAGCCGCTGCAGCGGCATGCGGTCTCCGCGCAGATAGAGGTCCGCCGCCCATCCGCCGGCCCGGTCGGGCATGCCCGTTAGATCGGCCGCCAGGGTCATGCGCCCACCGGTCGCCCCTGGCAATCCCAGACTGGCGTCGAGCTGGTAGCGCGCGCCGTCAGCGGCAAAAGCGAGCCTCCACGTCATCGAAGCGCATGGGATGACCGCCAATGGCCTGGTTCTCCCACCAGACCTCGCCCTGGCGCAGCCAGATGCGCGAAGGCAGCCGCACCGCTCCCTCCGCCCGAGCGTGTTTGAGGTTCTCCAGGCCGGAGATGACCACCGCGCCGTCGGAGCGGCGCTTGACCAGCAGCCGGGCCCCGATCAGGGTCACCCGGCTGGGGCTGAGCCGCCCGGAGCGCAGGCTATCGAGCAGGCCCAGGCCGACCCGAGCCTGGGCGAGCCGCAGCAGTGGCTGCAGCGACCCCGGATCGAGCACCGCCACGTCCTCCAGCACCAGCTCGGGACCCAGCCCGCGCCAGCTTGCGTGCAGGGCCCCGATGCGCACCGGGTGGCCCAGCTGCTCGGCGGCCAGCGCCGCCAGCTCGCCACGGTATTGGGAGAGTGCGGGCAGCGCCAGGCGTGCCACGCCGACCAACACTCCCACGGCGACAACCAGTACCAGGACCCCGACCCAGATCCACAGGGCGACCGGTTTGATCAGGCGGATCATCGAGTCCCGTCAGATGAGCACTACGTCGTAGTGCTCCTGGTTGTAGAGCGCCTCGGACTGCAGCTTGATCGGCTTGCCGATGAACTGCTCAAGCTCGGCGAGATGGGTGGCCTCCTCATCCAACAGGCGGTCGATGACGTCGGCGGACGCGAGCACCAGCAACGACTCCACGTCGTACTGGCGCCATTCGCGCAGAATCTCGCGAAAGATCTCGTAGCAGGTGGTCTCCGCCGTCTTGAGGGTGCCGCGGCCCCGGCAATGGGGGCAAGGCTCGCAGAGCACATGCTCCAGAGATTCGCGGGTGCGCTTGCGGGTCATCTCCACCAGGCCAAGGCTGGAGACCTCGGTGATGTGGGTCTTGGCGTGGTCCCGAGCGAGGCACTTCTCCAGGGCGCGCAGCACCTGGCGCTTGTGCTCCTGGTCGGTCATGTCGATGAAGTCGATGATGATCATGCCGCCCAGGTTGCGCAGACGCAACTGCCGGCAGATCGTCTGCGCCGCTTCCAGGTTGGTCTTGAAGATGGTCTCTTCCAAATTGCGGTGTCCGACGAAGGCCCCGGTGTTGACATCGATGGTGGTCATGGCCTCGGTCTGGTCGATCACCAAGTGGCCCCCGGACTTCAGCTCCACTTTGCGCTGCAGCGCCTTCTGGATCTCGTCCTCCACGCCGTAGAGGTCGAAGACCGGGCGCTCGCCCGGGTAGTACTCGAGCACCGCCTGCAGGTCCGGGATCAGCTCCTCGGCGAAGCGCACTGCCCGGTCCCAGCTCTCCCTGGAGTCGATGCGGATCTTCTCCACCGCGGGGCCCACCAGATCGCGCAGGGCACGCAGCACCAGGGGCAGATCCTCGTGAATCAGCTGCCCGGGCAGGGCGCTTTTGCAGCGCTCTTCGATGGACTGCCAGAGCCGCAGCAGAAAGCCCCGGTCGGCCTGCAGCGCGGCCGCCTCCGAGCCCTCGGCGGCAGTGCGGGCGATCAGCCCGCCGCCGAGCTGCTCGGAGTCGGTCGCCAGCGCGCTCAGGATCTCGCGCAGCCGCTGGCGCTCGCCCTCGTCCTCGATCTTCTGGGACACCCCGACGTTGCTGAGGGCGGGCATGTACACCAGGTAGCGCGACGGGATCGAGATGTTGGTGGTGAGCCGCGCCCCCTTGGTGCCCAGTGGGTCTTTGACCACCTGCACCAGCAGATCCCCGCCCTCGCGCACCAGAGCGGTGATGGCATCGCTGCGGGTCTCGCCGCTGGGCGCGGCCAGGATATCCGAGGCGTGCAGGAAGGCGGCCCGGTCCAGTCCGATGTCGACGAAGGCCGCCTGCATGCCGGGCAGCACCCGCGAGACCCGGCCTTTGTAGATGTTGCCCACCAGCCCGCGCCGACGGGCGCGCTCGATGATGACCTCCTGCACCACCCCGTTCTCGATGACGGCGACCCGGGTCTCCGGAGGGGTAACGTTGATCAGGATCTCTTCGCTCATGCCGGAACGCTCCCGAGCCCCGGGCCGAGCGCCCGGACCCCGGCCCCGGCCAGCAGCTCCGCGGTCTCGAACAGCGGCAGCCCCATCACACCGGAATAGCTGCCCTCGAGCCGTTCCACGAACACCGCCCCGAGCCCCTGGATGGCGTAAGCCCCGGCCTTGTCCCGGGGCTCGCCGCTCGCCCAATAGGCCTCGGCCTCCGCCGGGGCGATGGGGCGAAAGCGCACATGGCTGACGCTCAGGCGGCTGGCCTCGCCCTGCGAACCGCACAGCGCCACCCCGGTCAGCACCCGGTGGGCACGCCCGGAGAGCAGACCCAGCATGGCGAGCGCTTCGGCGTGGTCGCGCGGCTTGCCGAGGATGCGCCCGTCCACCACCACCGCGGTGTCGGCGCCAAGCACCGGCAGGGCCGCGGACGCGGCCAGTCCCCCCCGGCCAGCCCGGGCCTTGGCCAGCGCCGTGCGCAGCACGAACAGCTCGGGGGGCTCGTCCGCGTAGGGGGTTTCGTCGACCTGCGCCGGGATCGTCCGACACGCGACCCCGATCTGGGCGAGCAGCTTGCGCCGGCGGGGTGATTGGGAGGCGAGATAGATCGCGGGACAGATCACAGCCGTTGGAGTCTCGGAGCCTTACGGCTCGACAGGAGGTTCATGCCCAATATAACAGACCGGCCGGCGCCGGGCCGGGATCGCCGGTCCCGCGCCCCATCGCCCTGTCACACAAGTACAACGGTCCGTACACACAGGGGACACGCCAACCAGGCATGCTCTTGCGAGCCAATATGGGAGGCTGCAAGCGCATGTCGAACATCCACGTCCTCCGTCCGCTGCAGTTTCGTACCGTATGGATCTCGGATGTCCACCTCGGGCTCCGGGGCAGCCGCGCCGACGTGCTCCTGGATTTCCTGCACGCCACCGAGTGCGAGCGCCTCTATCTGGTGGGGGACATCATCGACGTCTGGAACATGCGCCGGGGGATCTACTGGCCCCAGGAGCACAACAACGTGCTCCGAGCGCTGCTCGGCAAGGCCAAACGGGGCACCCGGGTGATCTATGTCCCGGGTAACCACGACGAGGTCTTCAGAGATCACGCCGGGCTACGCCTGGGCAATGTGTCCATCGAGGCGCAGGCGATCCACGAGACCGCGGACGGGCGGCGCCTGCTGGTGATGCACGGCGACCAGTTCGACCGCATCGTCCAGTACAGCCGCTTCCTTGCCTTCCTGGGCGACCGTGCCTACGCCCTGCTGCTGTGGAGCAACCGCTGGCTGAACACCGTGCGCCGGCAGCTGGGGATGCGTCACTGGTCGCTCTCGGCCTATCTCAAGAACAAGGTCAAGAACGCGGTCAACTACATCAGCAACTTCGAGCATGCGGTGGTGCGCGAGTCCACCCACCACCGGGTCGATGGGCTGATCTGCGGTCACATCCACCATGCGGGCATACGCCACATCGAGGGGACCCTGTACTGCAACTGCGGCGACTGGGTGGAGAGCTGCACCGCGCTGGTGGAGCACCACGGCGGCCGCCTGGAGATACTGCACTGGGCCGAGGAGCTGGCGCGCGCAGCGGAGCAGCCGCAGTCGCAGCCGGCACGGGCCTCGGCCGGCTGAGCGCGCTCAGGAGGAGGTAATGCGCCGGTAGTAGTCGAGCAGGCGCCCGGCCAGGATCGGGGCCGTCCAAGCCCGGGCGTAGACCAGAGCTTCGGCCCGCAGCCGCTGGTTGAGCTTCCCGATCGGTGAGCAGGCGCAGAGTCTTGGCGGCGAAATCGTCCAGGTCGTCCTCGGCGATCAGCGCCCCCGCGCCATCGCGCAGCACGTCCTTCACCCCCATGCGGGCGGTGGAGACCACCGGCACGCCGAGCGCCAGGGCCTCCAGCAGCACCAGACCCTGAGTCTCGGTGTGGGAGCTGAACACGAAGCAATCGCCGCTGCAATAGCAGTCCTGCAGCTCCCCGTCCCGGGCCAGATAGCCGACGAAGCGCAGATTCGCGCCGAGCGAGCGACGCTGGACCTCGCGCTCCAGGGCGGCGCGCGCCGGGCCCTCGCCGGCGAGTAGCAGCAGCACATCGGGCAGATCCCGGCGCAGACGATCCACCAGGTCGATCAGGAAGCCGATGTTCTTCTCGTGGGCGATGCGCCCCACGTGCACCATCACCGGCCGGTCTTCGGGGATGCCGAGCCGCGCCCGGAACCGCCGGCCATCGCCGCGGTAGAAGAGACGCAAATCGATCCCTGTCGGGATGATCTCGGCGCGCGTGCGCACACCGTAACCGCGCAGCACCTCGAGCATGGCCGAGGAGGGGACGACCAGCGCGCCGACCGCGTTGCACTGGGCGGCGGAGAAACGCCGGGCCGCGAAGCGCAGGGCTCGGCGCGGCAGCCAGGGTAGATACTTGTCCAGATATTCCTCGAAGTAGGTGTGGTAGCTCTCCAGGGTCGGCACCCCCAGGGCGCGGGCCAGCTCCACACCGGCGTAATGGGCAACGAACGGCGTGTGGATGTGCACCAGGTCGTACCCCCGACCGGCGAGACTCGGCAGATGCCGGCGGATCATGCGGCGCTTGAGCATGCGGTCTTCGGGATCGACCGGCAAGCCGCGCGCGGGCACGCGCAGCACCTCGAAGGACTCCGCGGGCGCTGCAGCGGCGTACTCGGGGGCGATCACCGTCACCTCCTGGCCGGCCGCGGCGAGCTCGCGCGCAAAGGTCTGGATGGACGTCGACACCCCGTTGACACGGGGAAAATAGACGTCGGAGATCATCAGGATGCGCACTGGCACTGCTCGCGGTGAAGGCAGAACGGCCTTTTTAGGTCGCGAGCGTGAACGGTGTGTGACAGGCCCGCCCGGGCCGGGTGGTCAGGCGCGGTGGTAGGGGTGCCCCACCTGCAGGCTCCAGGCGCGGTAGAGCTGCTCGGCGATCAGCACCCGCACCAGCGCATGCGGCAAGGTGAGCGGCGAGAGCGACCAGGCCAGCTCGGCCGTCCTCCGGCAGGCCTCGGACAGGCCGTCCGGCCCGCCCACCAGCAGCGCCAGATCGCGCCCGTCGCGCAGCCAGTCCTGCAGGGAAGCAGAGAGCTGCTCGGTGCTCCAGGCCCTGCCAGTGACCTCCAAGGCGATCACCCGCGCCCCCTTGGGGATGGCCCTGAGCATCCGCTCGCCCTCCTCGCGCACCGCCCGCTGCAGGTCCGCGCCCTTGCCCCGTCGCCCGGGGGCGATCTCCACCAGACGCAGGGCGGACTCAGCAGGCAGGCGTTTGGCAAATTCGGCGTAGCCCTGCTCGACCCAGGCTGGCATGCGGGTCCCCACGGCGATCAGATGAATCTGCATGGGCGGCATTCTAAGCGCCTATGGCGCGCCCGGTTGCAACCGCCAAGGGAGGCCCGATAATCCGCCAAAGCGGCGCGCGCAGGACGGACATGAAGGCAATCCTCTTCGACCTGGACGGCGTGATCTACGAAGGCGACCACCCCCTGCCCGGGGCGGCCGAGGTCATTGCCTGGGTGCGGCGCCAGGCCATCCCGCACCTGTACGTCACCAACACCAGCTCGCGCCCGTGCCGCGCGATCTTGGAGAAGCTCACGCGTATGGGCATAGACATCCACCGCGACGAGCTGCTCACCCCGGCGCTGGCCGCTGCCGAATGGATCCAAGCGCAACAGCCCGGGCCCGCGGCGCTTTTCGTGAGTGAGGCCACCCGGGAGGATTTCGCCGGCCTCGACCAGCTGCCCGAAGACGCCCAGACCGGGGCGGGGGCAGTGGTGGTAGGTGATCTCGGCAAACAATGGGACTTTCCGACCCTCAACCGCGCCTTCCGGCTGCTGATGGCGGAGCCCAGGCCGCGGCTCGTCGCCCTGGGCATGACCCGTTACTGGAAGGTGGCCGACGGGCTGCAGCTCGACGCCGGTCCGTTCGTCGCCGCCCTGCAATACGCGAGCGAGGCCGAGCCACTGGTGCTCGGCAAGCCCGCGCCCGGTTTTTTCCAGAGCGCCCTGCAGCGCCTGCACAGTCAGCCCGAGGACAGCCTGATGATCGGCGACGACATCCGCGGCGATATCGAAGGCGCCCAACGGGCCGGACTCAAGGCCATGCTGGTACGCACCGGCAAGTTCCGGCGCGCGGACCTGCAGGGCGCGATTCGCTCGGACGCCGTGGTCGACTCGGTAGCGGACCTGCCCGTCTGGTGGGAAGAGCAGCACCGAGTGTGATGCTGCACAACTTGTTTGGGGCTTGGGCGGCAAGGAATTGGCCCGGGACTGCAAGGCAGCCGTCCGTTTGCGGCATGGAATCGGTCAACGGGTGACGGTCGGCGCCGCGCATTTCTCATGTTGTTTCCCACCTGCGCAAGCTGCGCGCCGGCAAGGGGGACGCTCGCGTGGCGGTCTGGGCCGAAAATGTGGAAACGACTGACCTGTATCTCTCGGCCATCGCGGTGCAGGAGCTGGAGATCGGAATCCTGTTGATCGCGCGCAGAGACCCTTGGCAGGGCGTGAGCCTACGCGCCTGGCTGGAGAGGAAAGTGCTTCCCGTGCTCGAGGATCGTATTCTGCCGGTAGACACCGGCCGTGCCAGAGGGCGGGCCAGAAGACCTCCCGATCGGGGCCTTACAGGCATGGCTCGCCGACCTGCCCGCCCAGCTTCAACGGCGCCTTCTGGCGTTCCGAGTAGCGGAGCGCGGGCGCAATCAGTCCTCGAAGACCTGTTCCATGGTCTCAGCAAACAGCACCCGCTCGGCCAACATCGCATCGACCTCTTCAAGCTCGTGTGATACCGGTAAGTCTATCCCTTTGAGCTTGCCCGGCAACAGCACCCGACCCAGCCACACGGTGAAAGCGAGGCGCAGGCTCCCCTGCTCCGGGGCATGCAGCCAGTGCAGCAGCAACTGGACCACCCGTTGAAGCTCTCGTCGGCCAGGCGTCAGGCGGTGAAGTGTGAAACCAGCATCTCCAGCGCCGCATCGAGATTGCGCGCGGCGGCGGCGCTCAATGGCGCGCCCAGCTCAAACTCGTAGCCGCGCACCGCGAGCACGAATGCCGGCGGCAGCGGTTCATCGGTGACGCGCAGGAACGCCGCGAGCACGGCCGCCGGGGAGAGCGCATGAGAGGTGGCGCTTGCGTCCGCCTCCGGAACCGCCGACTCGAAACTGAACGGGGCCACACCGCTGGCGGCGGCGTCGATGAACACCACCTCGCGACGCCCGATCAGATCCAGCGCATGCTCGACCTGCAGCTGGAAATCGGTCAGCAGTTCGGCGCCGGGCAGATCCAGCGCCGCCAGCCGTTCGATGGCGAGCGGACCGATGGCATCGTCTCCCCGGCTCGGGTTGCCGATGCCGATGATGAGCCGCGGAGCAATCCCGGGCGCCGGGCTCAGCCGCATCGATCGTGCGAGTCCTTCACCAGGGTGTCAATGCACGCTCCTTCGGCGTCGAACAGTTCGATTCTGAGCGGCATCCGCCCGAGTGCGTGGGTGGCGCAGGACAGGCAGGGATCGAAGGCCCGGATCGCCACCTCGATATGGTTCAGCAGGCCCTCGGTAAGCTTGCGGCCGTTGAGATAGCGCTTCGCGACCTGACGGATCGACTCGTTCATCGCCTGGTTGTTATGGGTGGTCGACACGATGAGGTTGGCGCGCACCACCAGGTCATCCTCGTTCACCCGGTAGTGATGGATCAGGGTGCCACGCGGCGCCTCGATCACCCCGACCCCGCGCTCGCGATGCTCGCCATCGACCACCAGTTCATCACCCAGGATGTCGTCGTCGTGCAGCAGGTCCTTGATCGCTTCCGCCGAGAACAGCAGTTCGATCATGCGCGCCCAGTGGTAGGCAAGCGTTGCATGCACCGGCTGGCCGCCGCCGAAATCGACGAATTCGCGCCGCGCCGCCTCGGCGAACGGCGTCGGGATGAAGTCGCAGTTCTGCACGCGGGCCAGCGGGCCCACCTTGTACCACCCCTCTTCCGCGCCCAGATCCCGGATGTAGGGGAACTTCATATAGGACCACGGCTTGACTTCTTCCGTCAGGTATTCCCAGTAGCGGCTGTAGTCGACCCCGTCGAAGATGGTCTCTCCGGCGCTGTCACGGGCGCGCAACGTACCATGATAAAGATCCAGTGCGCCACGCGGACCTACCAGGCTGAGCAGATTGGAACGGAAGGCGCCGAAGCTGTTGTAGAGACTGGCGTTGGCAAGATGCAGTCGCTGTGCGAGCTGCACGGCCGAGCGACTCCAGCCTATGATGTGGTAGATATCCTTCAGCAGCTCATCGCGCTCCTCGCGAGTCACCGCCTTGTTGACCCCGCCCGGTATCGCGCCCGTGCCGTGGACGCGCTTGCCGGCGGTGACGCGAATCACCTCCTGACCGAAGCGGCGCAGCAACACGCCCTGCCGGGCGATGTCCGGGAACTCGGCCGCCACGCCGACGATGTTGCGCTTCGCGACTTCCGAGTCGAAACCGAACAGCAGATCGGGCGAGGACAGGTGAAAGAAGTGCAGGGCGTGCGACTGCAGAATCTGGCCGTAATGCATGAGTCGCCGGATCTTGTCCGCAGTCGGGCTCAGATGGTCGACGCCGACCACCTGGTCCAGCGCCTTGGCCGCCGCCAGGTGGTGACTGACCGGGCAGATGCCGCACAGCCGCTGCACCATCACCGGGATCTCCCAGTAGGGACGGCCCTGGATGAATTTTTCGAAACCGCGGAACTCGACGATGTGCAGCCGGACCTGCTTCACCTGATCGTCGTCGTCGAGCAGGATCGACACCTTGCCGTGCCCCTCCACGCGGGAGACCGGTTCGATGACCACCCGCTGCAGGCCGGCGGGATTAGCGGCGGTCTCAAGCTCAAAACTCATCAGGCAACCTCCGGGCTCGCGTTCAGTCGTACTGGATCAGGCCGTGGCCGAGATGCGGCGTGCGCCCCGCCAGCAGATCGGTGAGGAATTTCCAGATGGCGTCCGCCGACGGCGGACAGCCGGGCAGGAAGTAATCGATCTTCACCACCTCGTGCAGCGGATGCACCTTGTCGAGCGGCAGCGGCAGTTCGGGGTCGTTGGGGATGCAGCCCTTCGCCAGGCTGATCTCGGTGACGTAGACCTCCTGCAGGCAGGCGCCGAGGTCGAGGTGATTACGCTGCGCCGGCAGCCCGCCGTTCACCGCGCAGGCTCCCACCGCAACCAGGATCTTGCAGGACTTGCGGAACTCGTGCAGCACATGGACATTGTCCGCATTGCAGATACCGCCCTCGACCAGGCCGACGTCGCAGGGGCCGCAGTGCTTGATGTCGGTGAGCGGCGAGCGATCGAGCTCGATGAGCTCGAGCAGATCGAAGAGCCGCTCGTCGATGTCGAGCATGGACATGTGGCAGCCGAAGCAACCCGCGAGCGACGTGGTCGCGACACGTATTTTCCGCTTTCCCGCTCCGCTCATGCCGGTTCCTCGCCTCTGGTCGCCGGACGACGCGGGGCATCCTCCAGGGCCTGGTCGCTGACCGGGCTCCGGTCGAAGCGCCGCTCGCCGATCGGTACCCTGAAGCCGACGCGCTTGTGCAGAATCACGCCGACCGGACAGACCTCCATCGCCTTGTCACCGAGGGCGATGTCGGTATCGGCCAGCCGCCCGGACTCGGCATTGACGATGAGGTGCTTGGTGATACCCCGGCCCGACAAGGCGAATACGTGCTTGCCGTCGACTTCCCTTGAGGCGCGCACGCACAGCTCGCACAGGATGCAGCGGTTGAAATCGAGCAGGATATCCGGATGCGAGGCATCGACCGGACGGTTGGGGAACAGGTAGTCGAGCTCCGCAGACATCATCCCGAGATCGTAGGCCACCGCCTGCAGCAGACAGCTCCCGCTCTTTTCGCAGGACGGGCAGAAATGGTTACCCTCGACGAACAGCATCTGCACCAGCGTCTGGCGCTTTTCGTTGAGCTCCTCGGTCTGGCTCACCACCTCCATGCCCGCCCTGACGGGCATGGTGCAGGCGGCGGTGGTCCGGCCGTCGACCTCGACGGTGCAGACCTTGCAACTGCCGTGAGGCTTGAATTCCGGGTGGTAGCACAGATGAGGAATGTAGTGTCCGGACGCGAGTGCGGCCTGAATCACGGTCTGCCCCGGATCGAAAGGCACCTCCTCGCCGTCGAGCAGGAATGTCTCGCGCAGTTCTGTCTCCCCGTTCATTCATCACCTCCCAGGTGTGCGCCGGCGTCATCCCGTCCGGTCATCGCCCGCGCCTCTGCAAGCGCGCCGTCAAGGTCGAACGCAGGCTCGAATTCCAGGGACTCGAGACGACGCTCGTAGGCGGGACGAAACCGCTTGATGGTATCCGTCAGCGGATTGCAGGCGGTATGCCCCAGACCGCAGTGGCTCGAATCCTTCAGCAGCCGGTTGAGACGGAAAATCCGGTTCAGGTCATACTGGGAGCCCTTGCCGCCATGTATCTTGTCCATGACATTACACAGCAGCGTGGTGCCCACCCGGCAGGGCGTGCAAAAGCCGCAGCTCTCGTGCGCGAAGAAATGCGTGAAATTGCGGGCCACCTCGAACAGGTCGCGCGAGTCGTCGAACACCATGAAGGCACCCGCGGTGGGCAGGTCCTCGAAGCCGATGCGCCGGTCGAGCTCGGTCTCGTCGATGCAGATTCCCGAGGGACCGCTGACCTGCACCGCCTGGGTCTGCTCCGCACCGCAGTCCTCCAGCACCTGGCGCACCGTCACACCGAACGGGTATTCATAGATGCCGGGACGGGCGCAGTCGCCGGAGACCGACAGCACCTTGGTGCCCGTGGACTTTGCAGTACCGATGCCGCGATACCACTCACCGCCCTGCAGGGCGATCAGCGCCGCAGCGCAGAAGGTCTCGACATTGTTGACCGTGGTCGGCTGTTGCAGATAACCGTGGGTGACCGGATACGGCGGACGATTGCGCGGAACGCCGCGTTTGCCTTCGAGTGATTCGATGAGGGCGGATTCCTCGCCGCAGACATAGGCGCCGGCGCCAAGGTGAATGTCGATGTCGAAGCTGAAATCCGCCTGGCCGCAGATGCCGGCGCCGAGCAGTCCGGCGTCACGGCGCCGGGCCAGCACTTCCCGCAGGGGGGCGAGCAGATGGCGGTATTCGCCGCGCAGGTAGAGGAAGCCCTGGCGGGCGCCGACGACACTGGCGCAGACGGTCATGCCCTCGAGCACAAGATCCGCATAGTGCGATAACAGCACCCGGTCCTTGAAGGTGCCTGGCTCGCCCTCATCGGCGTTACAGACGACATAACGCGCCTCCCCCGGTGCGTTCCGACAGGCCTCCCATTTAAGTCCGGTAGTATAGCCCGCGCCGCCACGTCCGCGCAGGCTCGATCCCTTGATCTGCTCCAGCGTCGCGCTTGCCCCCCGGCTGATGGCGCCGCGGATAGCCGCGCCCGGTGAAAGATCCGTTCCGAGCAGGATATCCCTGCGATGGATATTTCCCTCGATCGCGAAGAGCCCGGCGGGCCAGTCCTCGATGGGCCGACAGTTGCGGATCAGCTCGGCCAGCTCATCGACCCGTTCCGGGGTGATGCGCGGGATGGCCAGGCCGTTCACCAGGATGGCGGGGCCCTGATCACACATGCCGGTGCAGGACGTGGTATCCACCAGGACGAGGCCGTCTTCCGAGGGCTTGCCACGCTCCACCCAGAGACTGCTGCACAAGCGATCGAGCAGTTCGAGATTACCTGCCATGCGATCGGTGATATTGTCCGAGAACAGCACCCGGTAACGACCGGCACGCTTGAGATGCAGGAAGCTGTAGAAACCGGCCACGCCGACGACACGCGCCCGCGGCAAGCCGAGCCGCTTCGCCACCCGGGTGAGCGTCGCCGGAGGCAGCCAGCCCTCGAGCTCCTGAGCCTCCACCAGGATCTGCAGAAGCGAGGTCGGAGCGCAGCCGTAGCGTTCCGCAATCGTGTCGATCTCGGCACTTGGCTCAGTCACTGCGATACTGCCTCGTCGTTGGGCGTTCCATATGGATGGGCCGCGGAGCCGGGGCACCGGCCAAGCTCGGCACGGGAATATGGCGACCGCGGCATGGTACGGCCCACGGCAAGCATAACCCACCGCATTCCGAAGAATCCACACGCATAGCGCCCATTGCTGTACCGATCCGACCAATGGGATCAGACTCCATTGGTCCGAGCTGCCCCACCCAGTCCTCGTGCACGAAGCCCTCGAGCAGGTCTTTGACCATGCGCGGGTGGGAGAAGAACTGGCGGTAGCTGTTGTCGTGGTCGGCCATGGGAGGAGGTTAAGACGCCCAGCGCAGGGAGGCAACTGTCCAGGGGCCGCGTCCCGAGAAGCTCACGTGCGGTCCCGCGCACCGCCCGAGAAAAGCGTTCGTGGGCAGCCGGAATCGTCTCGAAACCCCGCGTCAAAAGTGATCGGGGCGGGAGTCGGTCAATACGGTCTTTCGACAACGCCAGCCCCTCGTTCCCTTTCGCTATCCCGCCGCACAGGCTACGGGTTGATTTAATTTCGCTTCAACGAGTTAGCGCCATCCGACCGACTGATTCCTGGCTCCCCTCGATTGCGAACTGTTCGTCATTTAGTCCGTCCGTCGTGTTTTTCGCTGTTTTAGCAAAGACGAAACGACAAGACCCAACCGCACTCACGCGCTTGAGTCGTCTTAATCCCCTTCTATTCGGGTCTCTAATCCGACGCAGCGATCGATGAAGTCGTCTGCATGCGCGGACGGTCTTAATCCCCTTCTATTCGGGTCTCTAATCCGACACCAGTCCAGTGAGACAGCGTGCAACGATCTGTCGCGTCTTAATCCCCTTCTATTCGGGTCTCTAGTCCGACACGCCAGCGGCGCGAAAAACCTCTTTTAAGCAATCAGTTAGACTGTCTCCAAAACGACACAGTTTTTCGATTTCGGAGTTAGTTTTCAATTTCACCCACCTGCCGGTCGTTTGGCGACGACGGGCATCGTTTCCCATAGCCACGGGGCTCGCTCGGAACGGCCACGTACAAGGTCCCTTCTGTGCTTTCGGAACGGTCCTGGCCGACTCGCGTTGCTCCGCTGAGATAGATTTAGCCCCATCGTAATTTAGCTTCAACCGACTCTATCGCCTCGCGGATGCCTGAGCCGTGGCGGCGCGTCACAGAGAAATACCACGTGGGGACCACTTGCGGTGACCCGTGGTCAATTCAGCGGTGAGGTCACCGACCCTGGGGAGCCGTTTCAACAGCCACCCCCAGGGCGGATCTCTGCGCACCGGACACCCCCAACGGCGATGGCTAAGCCAAGTCTTAATCCCCTTCGTTTCACATCCCTGATCTCACGCATCATGAACGACCACCCTGCCTGGATGCCGGAGTCGTAATCCCCTTCCATTCGGGTCTCCAGTCCGGCCTTAGCCGTAAGCAATTACGGCAGCACAGTTTCGTCTTAATCCCCTTCCATTCGGGCGTCCAATCCGACCTTAGCCGTGAGCAATTACGGCAGCACAGTTTCGGTCTCAATCCCTTTCTATTGCGGTCTCTAGTTTAGCGTAATCCAGCCGTTATTCCGCTTGACATGCCCTAGCAGACAGTCATCTTGAATCGGCAAGACGCAGAGGTAACTTTCTGACGGAAGACTGCGCGGGTATACCCTTCTGTTCCAACGTGGCTATCTACTAGGTATCCCTTCGCGCCAGCTGAGCCCACTTACCCGAGCCCACCGAACCGATCAGACCCAGTCAGGCCAGCATGCTCCGTAACGCCGGGATGAGGACGACTCCCGGTACGTAGGCGTCCCGACGCACCTGGTCGATGAGCCCGCTGTCTTGAGTGACGAGCAAAGCCCTATGCATGCGGGCGGTCGCATAGACGATGTGATCGCCGCTGCGGCAACGCTGGACGCAAGGGCGCTCGGTATATTCCTGGGAGAGACCCTCCCACCGCCATTCATCGTCCCTGAAATTCCCGACCACCTCCAACCAGGCATCGGTGGCGGTTTCAAGGCCGAAAGGGACCACCCAAAGCCTGATGTCCTGGTCCAAGAGAAATGCACGAACACGCGCCATGCTGAATAGCGCACCTTTGTCCCTTTTCATCTGCCGCAGCTTCTCGGCGACGACCCAGGCGGGGATGATGAGGTCCCGTTCGGGAAACCGATCCCTGACCCTCCGGAGCAGGCTCGGCCCTTCGACGTCACCGTAGATCGCACAGGTGTCGAAGCAAAGGGGAACATTCCCTCGCCCCAGGAAGGGATTAGCCGTCATCGGCGGCGTCCTTGGCTGCCGAGCTCGGTCGGAAGTAGTCGTCCATTCCCTCCACGGTGACGAGCCCCAGAGAGCCATCATCGCGCAGCTCCTCGAAAAGCTTGTCCCCGGTCCTGGCTTTGAGATGCCGCACTGCCTCGTCCGACAGGCGAACGTGGTTGGCACCCAGCAAACGGCGGCAACGGCCATCCTCGAGCCGCGGCTTCTGAAACCGGGCGAAGATCCGTGCGTTGTCCTGCTGGCGCTCGATACGGGTCGCTCCGTCCACGAGGCTGGTCTCGAAGAACGGCTCTGTGCCCTCGAGCAAGTCCAGCATGACGTCCGAATGGCTACTGACGAACAGCTGGAACGGCGGCCTCGACGGGTCCGCGACGAGCGTGCGCAGGGCCTCGCTGATCCGTACCTGGGCGTTCAGGGACAGGTGCGCCTCGGGCTCCTCCAGGCCAGCGATGGGTGCCCGACTCAGGGTCAGCAAACCCGCGATCAGCGCCCATTGCTGAGGACCGCTGCCGCGGTGCTCGATAGGCCGATCGCCGACCAGGAGGCGAAGGCCGCCGGCGGGGTCGAGCACCGGCAACGGTGGCGGGAGATCGAACGGATGTCCGGAGAGCAGCAGCGCAAATCTTTCCCGGACGAGCTGGCGGGATTCGGAGTCGATGCCGTTGGCGGCGCGAAAGAGCGCCAGCTTCAGGTTGGCGCCGGTAGGATCCAGCGGCCATTGAGCGACCGCGCCGGGGCTCTCGGCGAGGCGCTCCGCGGTGAAATGACGCTCTGCACCCACCTGCTGCCAGCCATCGCTCAGCGCCCTACGCAATCGCCTTGCGTCGTCAACGAGGGGCACCGGCTTGTCCATGCGCCCGCTCGGCCAAAGAGCTGTCAACACCGTGCAGTGAAGCTCGGCGTCGATGGATGTCACGCGGAAAGCGAAGCGGAACCGCCGCTCGCCGGAGGACCCCGACAGCAGTAGCTCACCCTCAGCTCGAAACCGGCGCTGCCGTAACGAGCCAGGCCCGCCGGGTCGGGGCCGAGGATCGTTGCGGGATCGGGCGCACCGGGGTCTCGCTCATCGGACCAATCGGCCTCGTGCTGCTCGTACAGATCCAGCCAGGTCCGATCACCACGCCTCAGGCCCAAGGGTGTCGCCCAGGCCAGGGCCTGCACGATCCTCAGCCACACGCCGACCGCTTCGATCAAGTTGGACTTGCCGGTGTCGTTCTCGCCATAGAGCAGGACGACCGGCGGCAGGTCGTCGCGAGGCTCCCCTCCTGCATCCCGAAACTCGCCGATACGGACGTCCCGCAGGCTGCGAAAGTCCCGGGCGGCGAAGGCGACGAGCCGAAGCCGGTCGATGCCCGACGCGCTCATGTCGGGCCTCCACCAAGGCGCCGGTCGATGGCCTTCAAGCGCTCCCTTGTCTTATGGTTGCTGGTGATGACGGCATCGATCATTCGCCAGGCCTGGCGTTGAAGCGCAGCGTCGAGGCTCGCAAGCTGTTCCAACAGGGTCGTTTCGATGGCGTCCAACCGCGCTCGCTGGCTGCGGGCTTGGTCTTGCAGAAGAACCTGCAAGGCCTGCAGGACGGGAGACGAGGTAATCGCGGCCGACGCATCCGGCTCCGATTCCCCGGCAGGGCGGCAGCTCCCGGGGCTCCCTGCGGTCGGCTCAACGGGACGGGGGACCGCTACCGGCGTCGGCAGAACACGTCGCTCCCGAAACTCTTTCAGGTCTTGTCCCCGCGGATCACGCAGATAGGCGGTGTCCGCGCGGGCGGGCCGGTGCTCCCAGTCGAGCAGAGTCCGCAGGACGGCGAGTCGGGGGATGTCCCAGATGTCGGCCGTCTCCGGCAAACGCACGGCGGCCACACGTTCGTTGTAGTGCCCGACGATCTGCGTGCGGAACGCCTGACGTGCCTCGGTTGCCTTCCGCTCCATGGCCTCGGGCCCCAGCCATCCACCAGCGCGCAATGAGCGGTACCGGACGCCGGCGTCGAACAACGCTATCTCCGCATCGAGGCGCACCGAGCCCATCCCCAGCGGCTTACCCATACCCACACGGTGCCGGCAATCGGCCGGCAGCTCCAGCGCCGCCAGCAAGACCCCCAGTTCCAGAGGCAGCAAGTTCTCGAAACGGATGGTCCCCTGGAAATGTACGCCCGGACGGACCGGGCGGATCCGCGTGTACTGGTCGACATGCTCGGTCGGACCCTCGACCCTAAGATCGTTTGCGTCTGCCGCCGACCCGCGGTGCCAGTACTGCTTGAAGCCGCGCAGGGCGGTGGCCGCCCGCGAAGCGCTCCCGGGCAACGGGCTCGCGTAGCTCAGGAGGCGATCTTTGGCGCCCTCCAGATCGGTCTGGACCAGGTAGCTCTCGGTAAGAAGTCGGCTTGGGTGCGGACAGGATCGATGGCCATCGACGGCCATCGGCGTCATCGAGAAAGGGCGAGTCGCCCGCATCTTCCGGCTGCCACAATGCGTCGTCGAAAGCGACCCGGCCCCGCAGCGCCCCGGTCTCGGCCAAGCCTTCCCGGGATCCGGTGTCGACGGTGCCGAAAATCGCCTCGGCGAGATCCAAGGGCCCTTCATTGTCGATGCACTCGGCAGGCAGGTAATCCCCGGTGCGGTGGGGATAGGGCACGCGGAAGAACAGGGTCGGACCGAGAAATTCGATGTCCCTGCCATTGGGTGCCAATAGGTAGAATAGAGGGTCGTCGCGTTCGCCGATCTTGCGACAGGGGATGCCACGCTGGTGGTCGCGGTCGTCGCAGAACTGCTCCCGCAGGGTCTCGTCGATGGCGATCGGCGCCGCCTCCGAGTCCGGCTCGTAGATCACCGTATGCATGTGGCGGCTGCGCATCTCGCCGGAGTAGACCAGGGTACCGAGCACCAGGCCCGGAGCGGCGCTCCGGCTGCAGCCGATCGGTGCGCGCGTAATGCAGCGTCAGCCCGCTGCGGTGTGCATGGGGCTGCACCGGTGCGGGTCCAGACCCAGACCCGTTCCGTCCGATTGGCAATGATCGCACCGTCGGCATCGTGCGTCGGGAAGCCATTGCGCTCCAGATCGCGAAGATTGATGCGCACGAAGTCCGCACCTTGGATCCGGCGCGCAGGGCGAACGCGCCAGCCGCCTGTGCGGGGATCCGGCTCCAGGTAGCCTCCGCGCAGGCGCTCGCTGGGGTAGTCGAAGTCCTTGGCCCGCCGGCGGTGGAGAAATTTCTGGTTGTATGCCTTGCCGACTCCGGTGTCCTGATCGGCGACGGCGCGATACACCAGCGTCTGGTCATGGACCCCGAGCAACCCGCCGCGGCGGGAGATACGGCTGTAGGAAAGAATCCGGACCAGTGCCCGTACCATGCCGCGCAGGCTGGCCCCAGGAATGACCGGATACAAGGGATCACCGTGGTGATAAAAGTCCTGGCGCGGCTCGGAATCGCGGACCTTCTTCGCTTCCTCGCTCGGCGGATAGGCGCAGCGGGTGTAGAGCTTCGGTCTCGGTAAAGATGTGGACCCTGACCTGGCCGTGCAGCCGATTGGGATCGAAACGATCGTGTCGCGAGATCGGGTCGTCGGGATGGTAGACCGCCTCCGGCAGCGGCACGAAATTGTAAGGCGCCTGACCTCGGCGCTCGGCGGAAACCGGGGTTTGGTGCTCGGGCAAGGACATCTCGGCCTCCGGCTAGGGTTGTACATCAAGCAGACGGTGCTCGGCGACCCGCAGCAGATCCAGGTGTGCCACGTGGGGCAGATGTGGCGAAGCGATCAGCTGCGGCCGGCGAGCCCCGACGACGTCGGAGAGCCGTGCTCGCGCGCGCCGGCCCGGCGAACCGCCGTCCGTGCCGTTTCCGGCAAAGCCGCCGGCAAGTGCAGGGCATAGCTGCGCTGCTGGAACGCATCGAAAGGCTCGCCCTGGCTGGCTTCGCTCAGCAGGCAGGCCGCCAGCTCCGGCTCCCGGCGCCAGAGTCGAAGCTCCTTTTCTGCATTGAACAACCGAAGGCCGATGAGTGTCGACGCCTGGAGCAGGCGCTCCGCCGCGACCTCGGCAGTGGTCGCGAGCTTCCAGTCGCCCGCCCGCGGCCCGGCCCCAGACCGCACCCCCGAACGTCTGGGCCACCAGCCACCCCTGGGACATGCCCCAGACGCTGGTGACCAGCTCCTGCAAGTCGCCGATCGGCTGCACCGTCTCGCAGTTCAGGTAAAGTGTCTCAAGGCGTACTTCGCTCATGTCCAGGCCCCGCCTTGCAGATACCGGTGCAGAGCGTCGACGTCAGGGCCGTGAAGGCGTCCTCCGGCTCGCAACGCACGCTGCCATCGGCTTCGGATGCAGCTGGGCCGGCGGGCCGAAGGTAATGGCGAAAGGCTTCCCGGGCGGGGACCGGAGGCGACCGCGGCCGATGCCGCCCTCGCGCCGATCGAGAGATCGCCGCAAGCCAGGTCGCACAGGGCGAGCAGCAACAGCGCCCGTGCGGGCCGATCATTGTCTCGTCCATACGGTCCGTCTCGACGACCAGCCTGGGCGCGATCTCTCCACCGTACTGGGCGTCCTCGGTGAGCAGCAGGCTTTCAAGGGCCCCGCCGTCCAGGGATCGATCCGCACCCGGGTATGCCTCAGCCGGCGACTGTTGCGGATCGGGACCTCGCTGATCCGCACACAGGACGCGCTATTGCGGCCGCGCCGTTTGATTCTTGCGGGACCGAACAGCAGGTCCACCAGCTCGTCCGCCCGCGTCTCGTAGCGGGTTGGTGCAAGGGTGCGGGCGATACGCAGGCAGCGGTGCCGCAGCACGCCGGCCAGCGCCGTCCCCGGGACAACGGGCTCCAGCCGTGCCGCGCCCCCGCCGTCCTCGACGCGCCGCTCCAAAGGCCCCCGATCCGGCCCGCCGGGCTCTTGCCCGACCGAGCCGACCAACAGAGAGCCAGCGATGCACAGCTCGAGATTCACCGAGAAGGAGGACAGCGCAGCGTCCGCAGGCAGCACCACGCCGAAGTGCTCGGCGACGGCGGCAGCATCGCCGAATACCCGGGGCGTGATGGCCGGCCAATCTTCCGGCAGGGCGGGCATGTCTTGGGCCAGCCAGGCACACCAGCCGTCGATCTGGTCCAGCCGGTAGTCCTCGATCCGCCAGCGCCCGCCCTGAGCCTCGACCAGGGTCGTGGCGCCCAGCCCGCGACGGCTGCGCGCCCCCAGTGCCAGGCGGCCGGCCTCTATGGCCCTGGCCAGCAGCAGCGCGCCGCACAGAAGCAGGGCGTCGCTCTCATCGCCCCGGAGATCCAGCTGCCAGCGCAGAGCGAACCGCGTGCCCACCGGCAGCAGCTCGATGTCGAATTTCTTCTTGTCGTCGGCGACGCCGGTGGCAGAGTCGATGCGCACGCCGTCGCGAAGCTCGGTCGCAGCGCTAGCCGGACCGGCGTCGGGGGCGGGGGACAGGACCTCGATCGCAGCATCGGAGATCAGCAGGCGGGCCTGACGCTTGTCCTCTTCCTTACCCCACTCGGCTCCGAACAGCGCGTGCGCCGCATCCGGGCGCACTCTGGCCAGCAGCGCTCGCAGCAGTCCCGTCAAGCTGGACCCGGGCAGATAGGGCCGATCGTCGCCGTCGCGCAGCAGCGGCCGGTCCGAGGTGGCGTTCGCATCGGCGCCGCCGAGGTGGCAAGGCGATGTCAGCGCCAACACGGCGTGCCAGACCAATCGGCG